>NZ_JBSGZA010000003.1:1145793-1158495 GCF_053610745.1 Streptomyces sp. NPDC054866 | reverse complement strand
CAATGGGGCATCTTCCTGCGCAACCACGACGAGCTCACCCTCGAAATGGTCACCGACGAAGAACGCGACTACATGTACGCGGAATACGCCAAAGACCCGCGCATGCGCGCCAACATCGGCATCCGCCGGCGCCTGGCCACCCTCCTGGACAACGACCGCAACCAGATCGAACTCTTCACCGCCCTGCTGCTGTCCCTGCCCGGATCGCCGATCCTCTACTACGGCGACGAGATCGGCATGGGCGACAACATCTGGCTCGGCGACCGCGACGCGGTGCGTACGCCGATGCAGTGGACGCCCGACCGCAACGCGGGCTTTTCGTCGTGTGATCCGGGGCGCCTCTACCTCCCGACGATCATGGATCCGGTCTACGGCTACCAGGTCACCAACGTCGAAGCCTCCATGTCATCCCCGTCCTCCCTGCTCCACTGGACGCGCCGGATGATCGAGATCCGCAAACAGAACCCCGCCTTCGGCCTCGGCTCCTACACGGAACTCCCGTCGTCGAACCCGGCGGTGATCGCGTTCCTGCGGGAGTACAAGGACGACCTCGTGCTGTGCGTGCACAACTTCTCGCGGTTCGCGCAGCCCACGGAGCTGGATCTCCAGACCTTCAACGGCAGGCACCCGGTGGAACTGATCGGCGGGGTGCGCTTCCCGGCCATCGGCGAGCTCCCCTACCTGCTGACTCTGGCCGGACATGGCTTCTACTGGTTCCGGCTGCGCAGGGACCCGGCGTAGGCTCCACCCCTGCGACTCCCGTGCGGGGCGGTTTCCACCGCCCCGCCCTGGGCACTCTCCCCGCACAACCGGCACTCCCGCACTCCTCCCTTGTCCGCACCGCGGAAAGGACGCGACGCCATGTCGGAAGCCGTCACCCGCCCGGGCATCACCGCGGACGCGCTGCTCGCCTCGCTCGATCCGCTGCTGCGCGCGTGGCTGCCACGGCAGCGCTGGTTCGCGGGCAAGGGCCGCCCCATCACGGACTTCACCCTGGTCACGGCGACCGAACTGCTCCCGCCGACCGCCGAGTTGGGGCTGCTGCACCTACTCGTAAGGGTCCGGCAGCCGCAGGTGCCCGGGCAGGCGGTCGGCGCGCACCCACTGCCCGCCGACTGCTATCAACTCCTCGTCGGCGTACGGCGCGAGCTGCCGCCGCGGCTCGCCCCCGCGCTGATCGGACATGTGACGCGGGGGCCCCTCGCCGGGTTCACGGTCTACGAAGCGATGCACGACTCCCGTATGTCCGGATTCCTCCTTGAGGCGCTGCGCACGCAGGCACGCGTCGGCAAGCTCCGCTTCGAGCGCGACCCCCGCAAGGACATAGACGCCGATCTCGCGCCGCGCGTCCTGGGCGCCGAGCAGTCCAACTCCTCGCTCGTGTACGGCGACACGTTCATTCTGAAGCTGTTCCGCCGCATCGTTCCCGGGGTCAATCCCGACCTGGAGCTGCCCCTGATGCTGGCCCGCGAGGGCTGCCCGCAGGTCCCGGCGCCCGCGGCCTGGTTCCTGGCGGACGCCGGGGACACCAAGGACGCGGTGAACGTCCTCGGCGTGCTCCAGCCCTACCTGAAGGGCACGGCGGACGGCTGGGAGCTGGCCCTGCGGGAGCTCGCCGCGGAACGGGACTTCAGCGACGAGGCGCGGGCGCTCGGCCGGGCGACCGCGGAGGTGCATCTGGCGCTCGCCCGCGCGCTGCCCACCGTCACGCTGGGCCGCGCCCAGGTGGAGCTGGTCGCCGATGGCATGGCCGACCGCCTGGACACGGCGGCGAAGGCGGTGCCCGCCCTGCAGCCGTACGCCGCCGCCCTGCACACCACCTACGAGGCGCTCGCCGACCTGGGGCGGGGCGAGGAGACCTGGACGGCCCAGCGCATCCACGGCGACCTGCACCTGGGGCAGTGCCTGCGCTCGCCCGCCGGTGAGTGGTCGCTCATCGACTTCGAGGGTGAACCGTCGCGCCCGCTGGCCGAGCGCAGGATGCCGCAGCCGCCGGTGCGCGACGTGGCGGGCATGCTCCGGTCCTTCGACTACGCGGCGCGCTCGCACGAACCCTGGGCGCCGGAGTGGGCGGGCGACTGCCGGGCGGCGTACTGCACCGGGTACGCGGAGGTCACCGGCCGCGATCCGCGGATGGACCCGGTGCTGCTGCGCGCCTACGAAACGGACAAGGCGGTCTACGAGGTCTTCTACGAGGCCCGCCACCGCCCCGACTGGCTCCCCGTCCCCCTCGCCGCGATCAAACGCCTCGCCACGAACGGCCCCGCCACCGAAGCCCACTGACCCGCCATCGCCGAGGAGGCTCCCCCGTGACCCCCCGCCCGCAGCCGCGCAAACCGTCCGACGAGGCCAGCAAGAAGGGCAAGCGGAAGCCGGAGCCCTCAAGCCGTACGCCCGAGCCGCCCCGGCAGAAGCAGCGCAAGGCCGCCCGGCCCACGTCGCCCGTCCCCCAGGCCGACCGTGCCCGCCTCCTCGGCGGCACGCATCACGCCCCGCACGGGGTGCTCGGCGCCCACGTCGTGCGCGAGGGCATAGCCTTCCGCGCGCTACGGCCGTACGCCCGCACCGTCACCGTCGTCGCCAAGGACCTGCGGGCGGAGCTGCGGGACGACGGGGACGGGTTCTTCTCCGGGGTGCTCCCGCTGCACGAGATCCCCGAGGACTACCGGCTCCACGTCACGTACGAGGACGCCGAACTGGAGATCCACGACGCGTACCGCTTCCTGCCCTCGGTCGGTGAGTTCGATCTGCATCTGATCGGCGAGGGCCGGCACGAGCAGCTGTGGCACGCGCTCGGATCGCGCCCGATGGTGCACGAGGGGGCGACCGGGACGCGCTTCACGGTGTGGGCACCCAACGCCCTGGGCGTGCGCGTGGTGGGGAGCTTCAACTTCTGGGACGGCACGGGATTCCCGATGCGCTCGCTCGGCGGCAGCGGCGTCTGGGAGCTGTTCGTGCCGTCGGTCGGCGAGGGCGAGCTCTACAAGTACGAGATCACCAGGCCCGACGGCACGAAGACACTGCGCGCCGACCCGCTCGCCCGCCGCACGGAGGCCCCGCCCGCCAACTCCTCCGTCGTGCACGAGTCGCACCACGAGTGGCATGACGCGGAGTGGCTGGCGCGCCGCGCGGAAGTGCCCGTCCACCAGGCGCCGTTCTCCATCTACGAGGTCCATCTGGCGTCCTGGCGCCCCGGCCTGACGTACCGTCAACTGGCCGAGCAGCTGCCCGCGTACGTGGCCGACCTGGGGTTCACGCACGTCGAGCTGATGCCGGTGGCCGAGCACCCCTTCGGCGGCTCGTGGGGCTATCAGGTCACCGGTTTCTACGCGCCGACGGCGCGCCTCGGCACACCCGACGACTTCAAGCACCTGATCGACGCGCTGCACAGGGCGGGCATCGGCGTCCTGATGGACTGGGTGCCCGCGCACTTCCCGCGCGACGACTGGGCACTCGCGGAGTTCGACGGAAGGACGCTGTACGAGCACGAGGACCCCGAGCGGGCCGCGCACCCCGACTGGGGCACCCTGGAGTTCGACTACGGTCGCAAGGAGGTCCGCAACTTCCTTGTCGCGAACGCCACTTACTGGTGCGAGGAGTTCCACATCGACGGGCTGCGCGTCGACGCCGTCGCCTCGATGCTCTACCTCGACTACTCGCGCGAGGACGGCGAATGGTCCCCGAACATCCACGGGGGCCGCGAGAACCTCGACGCCGTCGCCTTCCTCCAGGAGATGAACGCCACCGTCTACCGCCGCGCCCCCGGTGTCGTCACGATCGCCGAGGAGTCCACGGCCTGGGACGGCGTGACCCGCGCGACGCACCACGAGGGCCCGGGCGGCTTCGGCGGGCTCGGCTTCGGCCTGAAGTGGAACATGGGGTGGATGCACGACTCGCTCGACTATGTATCGAAGGAGCCCGTGCACCGCAAGTTCCACCACAACGAGATGACGTTCTCGATGGTGTACGCGTACAGCGAGAACTACGTCCTGCCCATCTCGCACGACGAGGTCGTGCACGGCAAGCGGTCCCTGGTGTCGAAGATGCCCGGCGACTGGTGGCAGCAGCGCGCCAACCACCGCGCCTACCTGGGCTTCATGTGGGCCCACCCCGGCAAGCAACTCCTCTTCATGGGCCAGGAGTTCGCCCAGGGCGCCGAGTGGGCGGAGGGGCACGGCCCGGACTGGTGGCTGCTCGACCCGGCGTACGGGGCGGAGGCCGACCACAGGGGCGTACGCGATCTCGTACGCGACCTCAACACCGTCTACCGCCGCGAACCGGCCCTGTGGCAGCGCGACACGGACCCCGGCGGCTTCGCCTGGGTCGAGGGCGACGCGGCGGAGGACAACGTCTTCGCTTTCCTGCGGTACGCGGCCGAGGAGAGGGACGACGCGCCTCTCCTGGCCATCTCGCACTTCTCGCCGGTGGTGCGGCACGAGTACCGCCTGGGCGTCCCCGGCGAGTTCACCGCCTGGCGCGAGGTCCTGAACACGGACACGGCACGCTACGGCGGCGGCGACGTCACCAACCCGGACCCGGTCAAGGCCGAGCCGGTGGCGTCGCACGGCCGCCCCGCGTCCCTGCGCCTCACCCTGCCACCGCTGGCTACGGTGTGGCTGCGACCTGCTTGAGCGCCACCGGCAGTTCCTCGGCGTGCAGGATGCCGAGCCGCTGCGTGGCCCGGGTCAGGGCCACGTACAGGTCACTCGTGCCGTAGCGGCCCGGCTCCACCACCAGGACCGTGTCGAACTCAAGGCCCTTCGCCTGACGCGGGTCGATCAGAACGACCGGCCGCGTCAGGTCCGGGGCCTCCCCGGCCGTCACTCCGGGGAGCTTTCCGGCGAGCTCGGCATGAAGCTCGCGCGGGGCGATCACCGCCAGGCGGCCCTCGTCCCGTGTCTCGTCCGCCACGGCGTCGGCGACAGCCGCGGCGAGGTCGTCGGTGCGGCGCGCCCAGGGGAGCACGCCCGTGGACCGCACCGAACTCGGCGGCTGGAAGTCGGGGTACTCGACGCGCGGCACCTCGGCGGCCACGTCCATGATCTCCACGGGCGTGCGGTAGTTGACGCCGAGGCGTGTGTACTCCCAGCGGTCCTCGACGTACGGGGACAGGATCGTCTCCCAGGAGCCGCAGCCGCCGGCCTCCGCCGTCTGCGCGGGGTCGCCGACCAGCGTCATCGAGCGGGTCGGACAGCGCCGCATGAGCAACCGCCAGGCCATGGCGGAGAGTTCCTGCGCCTCGTCCACGATGATGTGCCCGAAGGCCCACGTCCGGTCCGCCGCGGCACGCTCGGCGGCACTGCGGTGGTCGGCCTCCTCCTGGCGCTCGGCCATCCGCTCGGCGTCGATGATGTCGTGCGCGAGCAGGACCTCGGACTCGTCGTCGTCCTTGTCCTCGAATTCGTACGTCCGGGATGCGTACGAGACGTCCAACACGCCCTGCGCGTAAGCGATCTGCTTGGCACGCTCGGCCTCGGCCATCGCCCGCGCCGCGCTGTCGTCGCTGCCGAGCAGCTCGGCGGCCTCATCGAGCAGCGGGACGTCGGCGGCCGTCCACGCGGCGCCGCGCGGGCGCCGCACGATCTCGGCGTCCTCGTCCGACAGATGCGGCGTCGGCTCCTCCAGGAAGTCCGCGAGGAAACCCTCCGGGGTGAGCTGCGGCCACAACTCCTCTATGGCCGCGTGCACTTCGGGGCTGGCCGCGATGGCCTTGCCGAGCTGGGCGATGTCGTCGGGGCCGAGGAAGTTCGGGCCGCCGTACGGGTCGGCGCCGAGCCGCTCGGCGAGCTGCTCGGTGAGCATGTCGATGACGCGGAAGGCGAAGTGCGGCCGGCCGAGGTTGTGCGGGACGTCCGCTTCGCGGGCCGCCGCACGCGCCTCCTCGGCGATCGTCCAGTCCAGGACGAGATCGCCGTCGTCGTGCTCGATGATCAGCGGGGCGCCGGGCTCGGGGGTCCGCTGCCGGTCGCGCAGGGCGGCGGCGAGCACGTCCTCCATCTCCGCGCGGCCCTTCACCTCGGTGGCCTCGGGGGTTTCGGTGCCGGTGGCACTCACGCCGGGGAACAGCTCGCCGACCGTCGAGAGGAGCACGCCCGTCTCGCCGAGCGCGGGCAGGACCTCGCTGATGTAGCCGAGGAAGGCGGGGTTCGGGCCGACGATCAGGACCGCGCGCTTGGCGAGCAGCTGGCGGTGGGCGTAGAGGAGGAACGCGGCACGGTGCAGCGCCACGACCGTCTTGCCGGTGCCGGGGCCGCCCTCGACGACGAGGACGCCGTGGTGCGGGGCCCGGATGATGCGGTCCTGCTCGGCCTGGATGGTCTGCACGATGTCGTGCATGCGTCCGGTGCGGGCCGAGTCGAGGGCGGCGAGCAGCACCTCGTCGGCGTTCGCGCCCTCGTGTCCGGTGCGGGTGGTGTCGCCGAGATCGAGGATCTCGTCGTGCAGGGCCGTCACGTCGCGGCCCTCCGTGGTGATGTGCCTGCGCCGGCGGAGCCCCATCGGCGTATGACCGGTCGCGAGATAGAAGGGGCGCGCGACTTCCGCACGCCAATCGATCACGAGTGGGGTGCGTTCGATGTCGGACGCACGGATTCCGATGCGCCCGATGTGGTGATCACGGCCGTCGCGGAATTCGAGCCTCCCGAAGCAGAGGCCGTTCTCTCCCGCGTTGAAGGCGGCCAGCAGTCCCGACCGCTCGGCCACCAGGACGTCGCGCTCAAGCCTGGCCTGCAGACCGTTGCCGACCTGCGTCAACGACGCCTGCACGGCGGCTTCCGCCTCCTCGCGCAGCGCGTCGAGGCGCGCGTACAGCCCGGAGACGAATTGCTGCTCTTCCCGCAATTCCTCGGTTGACAATTCAGCCCCTCGCCAGTTACAGTGCTCTTATACAGATTCTCGCTATTCCTGTGCGCTAACGAGCCAGGGGTCGCGAAAGGATCCAATATACGCAGAGAAATGCCCCGGACGTCAATTCGTCCGGGGCATTTCTCTTTCTGTTCACGTACCGCGTAGGTCAGAGCACCTCGGCCTCGGCGAGGTCGGCGAGCAGCTTGCGCTTGGGGCGCGCGCCCACCATGGACTTCACCGGCTCACCGCCCCGGAACACCAGGAGGGACGGCACGGAGAGAATCCCGTACGCGATCGCCGTCTGCGGATTGTGGTCCACGTCCAGCTGCACGATCTTCAGCCTGCCCTCCTCCTCGCGCGCGATCTCGCTGAGCACCGGGGCGAGCTGCCGGCACGGGCCGCACCACTCCGCCCCGAACTCCACGAGCACGGGCAGTTCCGACTTGAGCACCTCCCCCTCGAAGTCCGCGTCCGTCACCTCGGCCACGCCGTCCGCCTTGACCATCCCCATGCTTGCGCTCCCTCTCCCTCAGCCCGTCATCAGTTCGCACTGCCCGTCAGTTCGCACTGCGGGTCCGGGCCCCCCGGAACCGCCGCCTCGGCGCGCAGCAACTGCGCGCCCACCTGCTCGCGCACCGCACTCAACTCGCTGATCAGCGCGTCGAGTTCACCGATCTTGCGGCGGTAGACGTCGAGCGAGGCGGGGCAGGAGTCGCCCGCCGGATGCCCCGACCGCAGACACTCCACGAACGGCCGCGTCTCCTCCAGATCGAACCCGAAGTCCTGCAAGGTCCTGATCTGCTCAAGGAGACGCACGTCGTCCTCGTCGTAGGTTCGGTAGCCGTTGCTGCCGCGACGAGCAGGCAGCAGCCCCCGTGACTCGTAGTACCGAAGCGTCCGCGTGGTGGTGCCGGCCCGCTCCGCAAGTTCGCCGATGCGCATGCGTACGACGGTAATCCTTGACGTGGGCGTCAAGGCCAGCGCGGCTCAGGCACCCTTTGGCGGCTGGTGCAGGCCGAAGGTGGACCCCTGGTCGTCCTTGCAGAGCCGGAACCGGCCGAACGCGGCGTCGGACTCCTCGCTCTCGCCACCGATGGGCGCCTCGACGGTGCCGCCCAGCTTGATGACGCGGGCCAGCGCGGCCTCCATGTCGTCGACCTTGAAGAAGAGGTACGGCGCGGCACCCGCGTCGCCCCCGTGCATGCCGCCGGAAACCCCCGGGGTGTCGATCACATACCCCTGCCCCGACGGCCCCGGCTCGAAGGACCAGCCGAGCAGCTCCCCGTAGAAGGCCCGCCCCCGCTCCGGGTCCTCGACACCGATCTCGAAGAAGCTCGGTTCACCAGTCATCGCACGGCTCCTGATCTGTGACGGCGGTCACTTTCACCGTACGCCGCGTACCGCCTCGATGGTGGCCGTCCAGCCGTCCGCGCCGTGCCCCTTGGCGATCGCCCGGTCCAGGACGGCCTTGATGCCGGTCAGGGCGCCCACGTCCAGGCCCCGGCGCTCGGAGGCGTGGATGACGTGGTCGACGTTGACGGCTTCCGTGGCGAGCGGGGCCTGCTCTCCCGGGTAGTGGCCGGAGTCGACCTCGGCCCCCATCTCCTCGATGGCCGGCGGGAGGATGCCGATCAGGGCACTCAGGTACGGGGCCAGCTCGACCCCCTTCACGCCGTCCGCCCCGGCCAGCGCGAACGCGTGCACGAGGCCGGACATGCTGGTCCAGAAGAAGTCGAGCAGGGCGTTGTCGTAGACGGCCGCGAGGCCGTGGTCCTCGCCGAGGTACACGGTGTTGCCGCCGAGCGCCTTGAGGGTGCCCTCGTGCCGCTCGTACACGGACTTGGGGCCGCTGTGGAAGAGCAGGGCGTCAGGGGTGCCGATCACTGTCACGGGCACCAGGATGGCGCCGTCCAGGTAGTCGATGCCGTGCCCGGCGGCCCAGGCGGCGGCCTCGCGGGACCGCTCCGGGGTGTCCGATGTGAGGTTGACCAGGGCGCGCCCCGACAGCTCCGCGGCGATCGGGCCGAGCACGGCCTGCGACACCTCGTAGTCGTAGAGGCAGACGACCACCAGGTCCGAGGCGCCGACCGCCTCGGCCGCGGTGGCGGTGCGCGCGGCACCCCTGGCCACGAGGTCATCACCCTTGCCGGGTGTGCGGTTCCAGACGGTGGTGGGGTGACCGGCCTTGACGAAGGCACCGGCGAGGGCCTGGCCCATGGCACCGAGGCCGAGGACGGTTACGGGGGTCTTGGGCTGCTGATTTGTCATGACGACCATGCTTGGCGAGCCCTCCCCGCCTCACAAGTACCGACTAATTAGTCAGGTACTTACGAAGAGGTAAGCATGCGGGGGCACTTGGGCCCGGCGGCGGGCGGCGGGCGGCGGGCGGCATCAGGGCTCAGGCTCAGGGCTCAGGGCTCAGGGCTCAACCGAAGTCGAGTTCTCCGTACGCCCGCTTCAGTTCGCAGAAGCTCTGGACGCCCGCCATCAGCACCACCCCGTCCCACAGCCGCCCCGCCGCCTCCCCCTTCGGCGCGGGCGAGACGACAGGACCGAAGACGGCGCCCACCCCCTGGACGGAGAGCACCGGTGTCCCGACGTCGGGGCCGACCAGCGCGACGCCCTGCTCGTGCGAGGCGCGTACGGCGTCGTCGTACTCGTCCGTCCAGGCCACCGCGGCGAGTTCCGTGGGCAGTCCGGCGTCGGCGAGTGCGCGCTCGGCGCCGTCCCATTCGCCCCGCTCGTGCAGCCGTACGCCGAGCGCGTCGAGGTACGTCCCCAGCGCCTCGCTCCCATGCCGCGCGGCCACGGCGGCGCAGACCCGGCCCGGACCCCGCATGTAGTCGCCCCACTGGCCCTCGGGGTCCTCGGGGTCGACATCGAGGCCTTCGTTCAGGACCGAGAGGCTCATCACCCGCCACCGCACGGTGACGTCCCGCACCCGCTCGACCTCGCGGATCCACCGCGAGGTGAGCCAGGTGTAGGGGCACACGGGGTCGAACCAGAAGTCGACGTTCTGCTGGGCGCCCATCCAACTACCGTACGCGCTCGGGAAGTTGCTAGAAGCCCAGCACACCGATGGCCTGATCGGCCATCCCCTTCTCGCCTAGGGCGTTCGGGTGCACCGGAACGAAGTTGGTGCCGAACAGCACGGGCTCGATCCACCGGGTACCCAGGGGCTTGCAGGCGTCGTGCCCCTCCGAGGCGGCGGCCATGTCGACGAACGTGGCACCCGTCTCGGAGGCGGCGCGCTGCACGGTCTTGTTCAAGTGGGCCTGCAGTTCCCGCAGGTAGGGGACGTCACCCTCGGCCACCGGCATCTTGGCGAAGCAGGTGGGGTCGGCCTTCGCCGGGACGATCCACGGGTATCCGAGGATGCCGACGCGGGCGTTCGGCGCCTTGGCCTTGATGGCTCGCAGGGCGGTCTTCAGCGCGGGGTACGTACTGTCATCGATCGCCTTGGTGAACTTGTCTCCGTTGGCGTCCTTGCAGGGGCTGCCCTTGCCTCCGGAGAGCACTCCGGCGGAGCCGCAGGCGAGGATCGCGCTGATGAAGGTGTTGTTGTCGTTGCCGCCGATGGTCAGTGTCACCACATCGGTGTCGGCGTCGACCGCGTCGAGCTGCGGGGCCACGCCGGGGTACTGCGACCCGGCGAAGTCCTTGGTCTGGGCTCCGCCGCACGTCACGTCGGTGAGCCGGGCGCCGGTGCGCTTGGCCACGACGTGCGGGTAGTTGGCCGTCGAGCGCGCGCAGAGGAGGGGCGCGGTCGGGTCGAGGGGGAGGACGCCGGATCCGGCGCTGAAGCTGTCGCCGAGGGCTACGTAGTCGAGCGGTTCGCCGCCGGTCGCCTGGGCGGGGGCGGCCAGGCCGAGGGCGGCGGTTGTGGTGGCGGCGAGGGCGGCTGCCAGGCGCAGGGTGCGGGTGCGAGAGCTGGTGCGGGTGCTGGTGCGGGTGCGGATCGCCATCTGGAGTCTCCTTTGAATCCGATGGGGGGGCAGTCCCGGAGAGGAGCGAGCAAGCCGCAGGCGCCAACAGCCGTGCTGTGCAAGGGTTTTGGGCAGGCGTCAGCGGCTCTTGGCGGGTCTCGGTGGTACAACGCTGAAGTTACTGGCAGGTTTGAATAACAGTCAACAGTTTGCACACGCGCCCACCTAGATGGCCGAACCCTCATCCAGCACACGCCGCAGACGCCCGCAGAACTCCTCCACGGCGCCCGGATCAAGCTCCGCGCCCTCGGCGAACATCGCCATCTGGAGGGCGGGTCCGTACGCGCCGCCGTGGCGGTCGATGTCGGACGTGCGGGCGGGTTGCACGACGAAGTGGATATGACCGGGCACACGACCGGCATGCGACCAGAGGCAGACGTAGACCTGCTCGCACGCGTCACCAACTGCCGTGCGCAGGGCGGCGGTCACGCGGGCGAGCAACGGCCCGAGCTCGGCGCTCTCGTCAGCGCTCATCTCGTGTACGCCGGTGATGTGCCGCAGCGGTTTGACGACGAGGGTGCCTACGCCGAGGGGGCCGACGCAGTGCTCGACGGTCCAGTGCGGTGTGCGCAGGAGGGTGCCGCCGGGCAGGGGGCGGGTGCCGTCGGCGAGTGCGCAGGCGACGCAGGCGCTGCCCTCTCCGGGCGTCACTTGTCCGACCGGTACAGCCGAAGCTCCTGGTTCACAAAGAGCTGGACGTACCCGCACTGCCAGCAGATCAGCCCCGTGGCGGACTCATTCGCCCAGGCCAGGTTCATGAACTCCATCCCGGAACTGTTGAGCTTGACCTCCCGCTCCCGGAACAGATCTCCCCCGCAGACCTGACAGTTGATCCACATCGCACCAATGGCAGCACGCCGCGGCTTGGACGCCATCCACTTCCCCTTCCCCGTGGTCACCGACGAGACGGATCACCACGCAACGCCGATGACCTTGAGGCTAACCCCCAGCAGCTGGCCTCTGCCGGTCCGGGTACGGGGCCGGGGGTGACGCGGGGCGGGGGTGATGGGAGCGGGTCAATCGGGGCTGGGGGGGGCGGGGGGTTGGCGGGCCTGAGGCGCGCGGGTACGGGCGGGGGCTTCGCTGTGCCGGTGGTGGTGTTGGCGCCGGGGCCGGGGCCGCCCGGTTGTCCTGAGGTTGGTGGTTCCGGGCCGGGAGTCAAGGGCGCCCTTCGGGCGTCGGCTGCGCCGATTGCGCTGCGCTCCACCCTTGACACCCGTCCCTCCACCACGCGAGGGAAGACGACCGGGCGGCCACGGGGGGGGACTCTCGACCACTCCCGTCGGGCCATCCCGTTTGGCTGCCGGGTGCGGACTGGTTCGTCGAGGTGGACCCGGGGGGCGGGTGGGCGCGGCCGGTTCGGGGATGGGTGCCGGTCTCGTCAAGCGGGTGCGCACTGGTTCGTCGAGGTGGACCCGGAGGGGCGGGTGGGCGCGGCCGGTTCGGGAATGGGTGCCGGTCTCGTCAAGCGGGTGCCCACCGAATCTTCCGGGGTGACCGGCAGGGGACGAGGCGTAGACGATCCGGAGGGGCGGGTGCGGATCGCGTAAGCGTCTGCCGACCGGCTCACCGCGAGAGGCCTACCGGGGGCACAGCACCCAATTCGGGGAGGGCGCATCGAACAACACGTGCACCCTCGGCCTGCCAGAACGCAACTTCGCCAAGTAGGTGCACCACAGCACCACGGGCACCACAGCAACAGGGCACCACCACGCGGATTGCAGAAAAGTCCCACCACACCTCACCCCTGCACGGGAAGGAGTGGGACTTTCCTGCAACCCACCCCTTCGCGACCCCGCCCATGACGGCCACCCAAGCCGATCCGGTCGCCGGACGCTTGACGAGACCGCGCCCCACCCCCGAACCGGCA
>NZ_JBSGZA010000003.1:0-1145696 GCF_053610745.1 Streptomyces sp. NPDC054866 | reverse complement strand
GCAGCGGACCGCGCGGAAACTCCTGCCCGTAACGGTCACCCCGGAAGAACCGGCCGCCGGACGCTCGACGACACCGCGCCCCACCCCCGAACCGGCAGCGGACCGCGCGGAAACTCCTGCCCGTAACGGTCACCCCGGAAGAACCGGCCGCCGGACGCTCGACGACACCGCGCCCCACCCCCGAACCGGCCGCGCCCACCCGCCCCTCCGGGTCCACCTCGACGAACCAGTGCGCACCCGCTTGACGAGACCGGCACCCATCCCCGAACCGGCCGCGCCCACCCGCCCCCCGGGTCCACCTCGACGAGCCAGTCCGCACCCGGCAGGAAAGCGGGATGGCCCGACGGGAGTGGTCGAGAGTCCCCCCCGTGGCCGCCCGGTCGTCTTCCCTCGCGTGGTGGAGGGACGGGTGTCAAGGGTGGAGCGCAGCGCAATCGGCGCAGCCGACGCGACGCAGGAGCGCCCTTGACTCCCGGCCCGGAACCACCAACCTCAGGACAACCGGGCGGCCCCGGCGCCAACACCACCACCGGCACAGCGAAGCCCCCGCCGCCCCTACGGCACCCGCAGGAACGTGCCGCCACGCCTCGCCTACCGCCGCCCCGCGGGCTCCGCAGCCTCCTCGGCCTGGGCCTGGGCCTGGGCCTCGGCCTCGGCCTCGGCCGGGGTCTCAGCCACCCCATCCCCCTTCCGCCGCCCCGGCAGCAGCACAGCAACCACAACAGTCCCCACCCCCAGAATCACCGCACCGACCAGACTGGTGTGGGCCACCGCGCCAGAGAACGCCGAGCCGACCGCGTCCGCCATCTGGTGCGCGCCCCCGGCGAGTTCCTGCGCCTGCGCCTTGAGCTGCGCCGCCTCCTGGGGCGATGAAGCCCCCGCCGCCTTCTCCGAGAGCGCACGCGCCTGATCGGCGATGCCCTGCGCGACGCCGTTGCCCGCGCCCACCGAGTCCTGGGCCGTGTCGAGCGCGGAGGCGGGAAGCTTGCTGCCGGCGGTCTCGTCGGCCAGCTTCGACGAGTACGAGCCCGCGAGGACCGAGCCGAGCACCGCGATCCCGAGCGAACCGCCCAGCTCCAGCGAGGTGTCGTTCACCGCGCCGCCCACGCCGAGCTCCGACTCGGGGAACGCACCCATGATGACGTCCGTGCAGGGCGAGACCGCGAAGCCGAGGGACAGGCCGAGGATGACCAGCGGCGCCACGAAGTCCCCGTACGTGGAGCCCGCTTCGATCTGCGTCAGGAGTGCGAGCGACACCGTGCCGCCTACCATGCCCGCCACCACCATGATCTTGCCGCCGATGCGCGGCGCGAGGATGCCGGTGACGGCCGAGCCCACGAACACCGCTCCGGCCAGCGGCAGCATGCGGACGCCGGTCTCCAGCGGGTCGTAGGCCAGGACGAACTGGAGGTGCTGGGTCAGGTAGTAGAAGGCGCCGAACACCGCGAGGAAGAAGAGCGCCACGGCCAGGTTCGAGCCCGCGAAGCCGCGCTGCGTGAACTTGCGTACGTCCAGGACCGGGCGCGGGTGCTTCAACTCCCAGATGATGAAGGCGATCAGGCCGATGCCCGCCACCACCGCCGCCGAAATCGCCCGCACGCCCCACCCGAAGTGCGGCCCGTCGATGATCATGAAGATCAGGGAGCCCACCCAGACGACGGAGAGCAGGCCGCCCACGTAGTCGATCCGGCCGTGCTGCGCCGCCTTCGACGGGGGCACCAGAATGAACGCGCCGATGATCGCGAGCACCGCCACCGGGATGTTGATCAGGAACGTCGAGTGCCAGCCGTTGTCACGGAGCAGCGCACCCGCGATCAGCGGACCCGCGGCGATCGCGATGCCGGACGTGGCCGCCCAGATGGTGATCGCCTTGGCCCGTTCCGCGCGCGGGAAGGTCGCCGCGAGCAGCGAGAGCGTGGCGGGCATGATCAGCGCCGCTCCGACGCCCATCACCGCGCGGACGACGATGACCGCCGTCGAGCTGTCGACCACGGAGCCCGCGGCGGCACCGACGGACATGATCACCAGGCCGAGCACCAGGGCGCCGCGGCGGCTGTACTTGTCGCCGATCGCGCCGAGCAGCAGCATCAGAGCGGCGTACGGAACGGTGTAGGCGTCGATGACCCACTGCAGGTCGGAGCTGGACAGGCCGAGGTCCATGGTCATGTCGGGCGCGGCCACCGTCAGCGCGGTGTTCGCCATCACGGCGATCAGCAGACTCAGACAGAGGACACCCAGGGCCCACCAGCGGCGGGCGTACGGACGGTCCATCCGTTCGACCGGTTCCTTGATCAGCAGAGGCATCTGGATTCCACCATCCGTTTCTTGCACACACACATTGCACAACCCTGTGCAACTACACACTGCTGTGCAAGATACCCGATGTTGCACATCTATGTGCAAGTGGGGGGAGGGGGGCAGCGCGGGCGCGGCCGAGCAGGCAGGGCAGCACGGGGCCATGGATCGAGTGGGCAGAATGGGGCCCATGAACCCCCGCCCAGCGAGCAGCGTCAGAGCCGACGCCAACCGCCGCCGCATCCTTGACGTCGCCGTCGCGGAGCTGCTGCGCGACCCCGACGCGTCCATGGACCAGATCGCGCGCGCGGCGGGCGTCGTACGACGGACGGTGTACGGGCACTTCCCCAGCCGTGACGCCCTGATCGAAGCGATCGTGGAGCGGGCTGTCGAGGCGGTGGAGACCGCGCACGCGGCGGGCCGCGAAGGCATCGACGACCCCGCGGAGGCGGTGGCCAGCTCACTGCTCGCCGTATGGGAGGTCGCCGACCGCTACCGCCTGCTGCTGTCCCTCGCCCAGCGGAGCATGACGCTGAGCGGCATCCGCGAACGGCTCGGCTGCGTACACGAGTCCGGCATGGAGATGTTCCGGCGTGGCCTGGACGACGGCACGTTCGTGTCGCCGCTGCCGACGCGGGCGCTCGGCTACGTACTCGAAGGGATTCTGTTCGCCGTGATGGAGGCCGTCAACGACGGTGTCGTACCAGCCGAAAAGGCGGGCAGGTCCGCCGCGATCACGTTTCTGACCGCGGCGGGCCTGCCCGCCTCACAAGCCACCGAGCTGGTGACGAAGGTCGCCGACAGGAGAGCGGCGACCACGGACGCCTAGGGCGTCAGGGACTTCTTCTCGATGCCGACCGGCTGCGACGGGACGGCGTCCACCGCGTCCGGGTCCACGTCCTCCGGCTCGGGAGCGCCGTCGTCGAGCAGCGTCTTCTCGTCGAACGGCAGCTTCCCGTCGAGCACGAGCTCGACCCGCTCGCGGTCGACCTCCTTGGTCCACGTGCCGATCAGGAGCGTCGCCACCGCGTTGCCGGCGAAGTTGGTCAGCGCGCGGGCCTCGCTCATGAAGCGGTCGACGCCGATGATCAGGCCGACGCCGTCCACCAGGCCCGGCTTGTGCGACTGCAGGCCACTGGCGAGGACCGCGATGCCGGAGCCCGAGACACCCGCGGCGCCCTTGGACGCGATCATCATGAACAGCAGCAGGGAGATCTGCTCGCCGATGCCGAGCGGCTGGTCCATCGCCTCGGCGATGAACAGCGACGACATGGTCAGGTAGATCATCGTGCCGTCGAGGTTGAAGGAGTACCCCGTCGGGACGGTGATGCCGACGACCGGGCGGCTGACGCCCAGGTGCTCCATCTTCGCGATGAGCCGCGGGAGCGCGGACTCGGACGAGGAGGTGGACAGGATGAGCAGGAACTCGCGGCCCAGGTACTTCAGGAGCTTGAAGAGGTTCACGCCGGTCACCAGGCGCAGCAGCGTGCCGAGCACGATCAGGATGAACAGCGCGCAGGTGACGTAGAAGCCGACCATGATCGTGGCGAGAGCCTTCAGGGCGTCCGTGCCGGTCTCGCCGACCACCGCCGCCATCGCGCCGAACGCGCCGACCGGTGCGGCCCACATGATCATGCCGAGCACGCGGAAGACAAGGCGCTGGATGTGCCCGATGCCGCGCAGGATCGGCTCCCCGGAGCGGCCCATGGCCTGCAGCGCGAAGCCCACGAGCAGCGCGACGAGCAGCGTCTGGAGGACCTCGCCCGCGGTGAAGGCGGAGACGAGCGTCTTCGGGATGATGCCGAGCGCGAAGTCGACGAGACCCTTGTTCGCCTCTTCGGCCGCGTCGTGCCCCGCGCCCTTCTCGGAGTCGGAGATGTCCATGCCCGAGCCCGGGTGCAGGATGTTGCCGACGATCAGGCCGATGGCGAGCGCGACGACCGACATCGCGACGAAGTAGGCGAGCGCGAGGCCGCCGACCTTGCCGACCTTGGCAGCCTTACGGACGGAGCCGACGCCGAGGACGATCGTGCAGAAGATGATGGGCGAGATCATCATCTTGATCAGGTTCACGAAGCCGGTACCGACCGGCTTGAGCTCCTTGGCGAAGTCGGGCACGAGCAGGCCGACACCGATACCGAGAACCACGGCGATGATGACGGCGATGTACAGGTAGTGGGTGCGGTCCCGTTTGGCAGCGGGCGCCGGTGCCACCTGGCTGTCGGTGGTGTCGGCCACGAGGGCCCTCCTTGAACGACTACGTCGGCGTTTTCGGCCAGTGCGTGCGGCTCACGTCCTGGTTCGCCCGTGCGTGCGGCTCACGTCCTGGGCAGGCGGATCCCGGTGACTATCTCTCGCCCTGTGAGGGCGGTCACCCTTACGTTCATTTAGTTCGCACTTACGCGGCGAGGCAGACTTGCACCATGTCCCTCGCCCGCCCGCCCCGGCCGCGCAGCCTCGCCGGGCAGCTCTTCGCGATGCAGATCGTGCTGGTCACCGTCGTGGTGGCCGGATGCGCGCTCTTCACGTTCCTGAGCGACCGGCAGCAGGCGGAGGAGGGCGCGCGCCGCCAGGCGACGGCCGCGGCGCGGGCGGTCGCGGACTCCCCTTCGGTACGTGAGGCCGTGCGTGGCCGGAATCCGACGAAGACCCTCCAGCCGTACGCGAGCGACGTACGCCGGCACACCGGGGTCGACTTCGTCACGATCATGGACCCGGACGGCATCCGCTGGACGCACCCCGACGAGGAGGAGATCGGCGAGCGCTTCCTCGGCCACCGTGCGGAAGCCCTGCGGGGCAAAACCTTCACGGAGACGTACACGGGCACGCTCGGCCCCTCGGTCCGCGTGGTCACACCGATCCGGGCCGACGACGGCACGGACCGCATCACCGGCCTGGTCAGCGCGGGCATCACCATCGAGGAGATCAGCGAGAAGGCGCGCGGCCAGCTGCTCGCCCTGCTCGGCGTCGCGGCGGGCGCGCTCGCGCTCGGCGGACTCGGTACGTACGTCATCAACGCCCGCCTGCGCCGCCACACCCACGGCATGAACGCCGCCGAGCTGAGCCGCATGCACGACTACCACGAGGCCGCCCTGCACGCGGTGCGCGAGGGGCTCCTGATGCTGGACGGGCAGCGCCGCATCGCCCTCATCAACGACGGAGGGCGCGAGCTGCTCGGCGTATCGGGCGACCTGGTCGGCCACAACGTCGCCGAGCTCGGCCTGCCCGCGCCGCTGACGGGCGCGCTGCTCGCGGCCGAGCCGCGGGTGGACGAGCTGCATCTGACGGCGGACCGGGTGGTCGTGGTGAACACCTCGCCCGTGTCGAGCGGCGAGCGGCGCGGCACGGTGGTGACGCTGCGCGACCACACCGAGCTCCAGGCGCTGACCGGCGAGCTCGACTCGGAGCGCGGCTTCACGCGGGCGCTGCGCTCGCAGGCCCACGAGGCGGCGAACCGTCTCCACACGGTGGTCTCGCTCATCGAACTGGGCCGCGCGGACGAGGCCGTCGACTTCGCCACGGCCGAGCTGGAGCTGGCCCAGACGCTGACGGACCAGGTGGTCGCGGCCGTGAGCGAGCCGGTACTCGCGGCCCTGCTCCTGGGCAAGGCCGCCCAGGCGAACGAACACGGCGTGGAACTCGTCGTCTCCCCCGACAGCAGCATCGACGACGGCATGCTGCCCGCCGACCTGCCCGCGCGCGACCTGGTGACCGTCCTCGGCAACCTGATCGACAACGCGGTGGACGCGGCCCAGGGTTCGCCCGCGGCCCGCGTCACGGTGACGGCACGCGCGGACGAGGCGGGA
Source organism: Streptomyces sp. NPDC054866 (assembly GCF_053610745.1). Lineage (NCBI taxonomy): Bacteria > Bacillati > Actinomycetota > Actinomycetes > Kitasatosporales > Streptomycetaceae > Streptomyces > Streptomyces sp. NPDC054866. Next base: position 1,139,595 of record NZ_JBSGZA010000003.1, on the reverse strand, counting down.
CTGACCCTGCGGGTGTCCGACACGGGCCCCGGCGTCGACCCGGCCCACACGGAGGCGGTCTTCCAGCGCGGCTGGTCGACGAAGGCCACGGCGGGGCGCGGCCTAGGCCTGGCCCTGGTCCACCAGACGGTGACGAAGCACGAGGGGACGCTTACGGTGCGGGAGGCGGCTGGGGGCGGGGCGGAGTTCGAGGTGCGCCTGAAGTCGGCTACCGCTCCCGTTGTGGGCAGGCGTTCCGCAGGGCGGAACGGGTGGGCACAACCCACGACGCCGGGTGCCGATGACGAGGCGACCACTGCACCGGACGCAGCAAACGGAGGCACAACGTGACAGAGCCGATCCGGGTCCTGGTTGTCGAGGACGACCCCGTGGCGGCGGACGCGCACGTCCTGTACGTGAACCGGGTGCCAGGCTTCCAGGCCACGGGAAAAGCGCACAGCGCCGCCGAGGCAAAACGCGCCCTGGACCGCACCGAGGTGGACCTCCTCCTCCTCGACCTGCACCTCCCGGACGGCCACGGCCTCCAGCTGGCCCGCACCCTGCGCGCCGCGGGCCACCGCACGGACGTCATCGCCGTCACGTCGGCCCGCGATCTCGCGGTCGTACGCGAGGGCGTCTCCCTCGGCGTGGTCCAGTACGTACTGAAGCCCTTCACCTTCGCCACCCTCCGCGACCGCCTCACCCGCTACGCCGAGTTCCGCACCGCCGCGGGCGAGGCCACCGGGCAGGACGAGGTGGACCGCGCCCTGGCCACCCTGCGCGCCCCCGGCCCCGCCGCCCTGCCGAAAGGGCTCAGCGGCCCCACCCTGGAGAGGGTGACCCGCACGCTGCGGGACGCGCCCCCCGAGGGTGTCACCGCCGCTGCCGCCGCCGAGACCGTGGGCATCTCCCGCATCACGGCGCGCCGTTACCTGGAGCACCTGGTCACCACGGGCCGCGCCGCCCGCACCCCGCAGTACGGCCACGTGGGCCGCCCGGAGTACGCGTACCGCTGGCTGACGTCGAACACCTGAGGCCCCAAGTCCCTCCCTCCGTACAGCTGTTGCCGCCTCCAATAACAACGTTGTCACGTTGATGACAAGGGGCGACGCACGGGCATTGACCTTGCTCCGAACCCGCCCTTACGTTCACCGGGCAGCCCCGCGTTGCGCCCCGCGTGGTAACCCGGCCGCGTCGGCCAGTAGGAGGTCGTGCCCGTGCGTCCCACCACCCCTCTGCTCCTCGCCACCGCCCTGGTCGCCGCCGGCACCCTCACCGCGTGCGGCGGGGACTCCGGCGACGATCCGGACACCGTGAAGGTCTCCTTCAAACAGTCCACGGACAACCAGGTCAAGGTCATGGACACCTTCCTGGCCGACATCAAGAAGCAGTTCGAGAAGGAGAACCCCGGCAAGAAGGTGAAGCTGGTGCCGATCAAGGCGCCGGACTCCGAGTACTACACCAAGCTCCAGCAGATGATGCGCTCCCCGAAGACCGCCCCCGACCTGGTCTACGAGGACACCTTCCTCATCAACTCGGACATCACCAGCGGGTACTTGAAGCCGCTCGACACCTACCTGGACAAGTGGAAGGACTGGGATCAGTTCATCGACACGTCCAAGTCGGCGGCGAAGGCGGCGGACGGCAAGACGTACGGCGTACCGGACGGCACCGACACCCGCGGCCTCTGGTTCAGCAAGAGCATCTTCAAGAAGGCCGGACTGCCGGCCGACTGGCAGCCGAAGTCATGGGACGACATCCTCGAAACGGCGCGGACCATCAAGAAGAAGGTCCCCGGCGTGACCCCCCTGAACGTCTACACGGGCAAGCCCGCGGGCGAGGCGGCCACCATGCAGGGCATGGAGATGCTCCTGTACGGCACGGGCAAGGACCCGATGTACGACCCGAAGTCGAAGAAGTGGGTGACGGGCAGCCAGGGCTTCAAGGATTCCCTGGAGTTCGTCGAGACCGTCTACAAGGAGAAGCTCGGCCCCGACGTCTCCGACGCCCTCGACCCGAACTTCGCCACCCGTGTGCGCGGCGAACTGCTCCCCGAGGACAAGCTCGGCATCAACCTCGACGGCTCCTGGCTGCCGCAGGACTGGGGCAAGGGCGCGGGCCACGAGTGGCCGGAGTGGTCGAAGAAGCTGGGCCTCGCGCAGATGCCGACCCAGAACGGCGAGGCGCCCGGCAAGGTGAGCATGTCCGGCGGCTGGACCTGGGCGATCCCGTCCAAGGCGTCCAACCCCGACCTGGCGTTCAAGTTCATCGAGCAGATGCAGACCAAGGCCAACGCCCAGAAGTGGTACGTGGCCAACTCGGGCATCGCGGTCCGCAAGGACGTCGCCGCCGACCCCGCGTACCTGAAGGCGCAGCCCGGCCTGAAGTTCTTCACCGACCTGGTGCCCTCGACGCACTACCGCCCGGCGTACCCGGCGTACCCGAAGGTCTCCACCGCGGTGCAGGAGGCCATGGAGAAGGTCACGACGGGCGACGCCTCCGTGGACGAGGCGGCGAGCGGATACGACGACGAGGTCAAGGCGGCTACGGACGGCGAGGTCATCGAGAAGTAGCCGCGGGTCCGCGATCCGGCAAGCGAGCAAGGGAAGTGAGACCCCCGAGGTGACCACCGCACCCCCCGCCGGGCCCGGCGACATCGTCAAGACGGCGCCGGGTCCGGGCGCATCGCGCCCCCCGTCCCGCCGCGGGAAGACCGGCAGGGCCCTGACCCGCGCCCTGCCCGTCTCCCCCGCCGTGATCCTGCTGCTCCTCTTCCTGGCAGGACCCATCGGCTACTGCGCCTACATCGCCTTCACCGACCTCCAGCTCACCGGCCAGGCGGAGTCGAGCTTCGTCGGGTTCGACAACTTCCGTAAGGCCTTCGGCGACGAGGCGTTCCTCAACGCGGTGTGGCTGACGCTCGTCTTCACCGTCCTGTCGTCCCTGATCGGCCAGAACACCATCGGCCTGGCGCTCGCGTCCCTGATGCAGCGGGCGTCCAAGCCGGTCCGCACGGTCACCGGCGCGATCGTGATCACGGCGTGGGTGCTTCCGGAGGTGGTGGCGGCCTTCCTCCTGTACGCGTTCTTCCGCCGCGAGGGCACGCTGAACGCGGTCCTGGACTTCCTCAACCTGCCGTCCCAGAACTGGATGTACACGCTGCCGATCCTGGCGGTGTCGTTCGCCAACGTATGGCGCGGGACGGCGTTCTCGATGCTGGTCTACTCGGCGGCCCTGAACGAGATCCCCAAGGAGATCACCGAGGCGGCCGAGGTGGACGGCGCGGGCGGCTGGCGCCGCATGTGGCACATCACGCTCCCGATGATCCGCCGCTCCATCGGCACGAACCTCATGCTGAACACCCTCCAGACCCTCTCCGTCTTCGGCCTGATCTGGGTGATGACGCGAGGCGGCCCGGGAAACCGCAGCCAGACCCTCCCCCTGTTCATGTACGAACAGGCCTTTCAGAAGAGCATGATCGGTTACGGCACGGCGGTGGCGCTTCTGCTCCTGGTCGTCGGCTCACTCTTCTCCCTCGTCTATATGCGCCTGCTCCGCACGGAGGTCTGAGTGTCGTCCGCCAATACGGTCAAGTCGCCTGCCAGGAGCCTCAGTTCACGCCGGACCAGCCGACGTCTCGCGGCGGACGCGGGGCTGCTCGTGGTCGCGGCGGCGTTCGTCCTGCCGCTGGCCTGGGTGATCCTGTCCTCGCTCGACACCAAGGCCGACCTGAAGGTGAAGGTCCCCGACGGCATCACCCTGGACAACTACGACGCGGTCCTGACCCCCGAGATCACCTTCACTCCCCTGCTCAACAGCCTGCTGCTGTGCGGCGGCGGCACGCTCCTGACGGTGGTCTGCGCGGCACTGGCGGCGTACCCCCTGTCGCGCTTCAAGTCCCGTCTGAACCGCCCCTTCATGCTGACGATCCTCTTCGCGACGAGCCTGCCCATCACGGCGATCATGGTCCCGGTGTACGCGCTCTTCGTCCAGGTCGACCTGATCGACACGATGCAGGGCACGATCTTCTTCTTCGCCGCGTCCCAACTCCCCTTCGCCATCTGGCTGATGAAGAACTTCATGGACGGCGTCCCGAAGGAACTGGAGGAGGCGGCATGGACGGACGGCGCTTCGCCTTTCCAGTCCCTGCTGCGGATCGTGCTCCCCCTGATGGGCCCGGGGGTGGCGGTGGTGACGGTCTTCTCCTTCGTCATGATGTGGGGCAATTTCTTCGTCCCGTTCATGCTCCTGCTCACGCCGGAGCAGATGCCCGCGTCGGTGAGCATCAATGACTTCTTCGGCAACAAGGGCACGGTGATCTATGGCCAGTTGGCGGCATTCTCGATCATCTACTCGACGCCTGTGATTCTGCTTTACGTGCTGATCTCGCGGCGGCTCGGTGGCGGCTTCGCCCTGGGAGGTGCGGTGAAGGGATGACATGCCCCGCTCCGGCCGCCCGACCCGCTGGCTAGGATCACCGGGTCTGAGGGAGGGCACATGCGGGGGCGCTTGCTGAACGATCGGTACGAGCTGCTTGAGCGGCTCGGCGCGGGCGGCATGGGAGAGGTGTGGCGGGCGCGGGACGAGAGCCTGGGCCGTGAGGTGGCGGTGAAGCTCTTCGTGCCGGGGGGCTCGGCCGGGGTGGATGAGCTGGAGCAGCTGCTGGCCCGGTTCCGACAGGAGGCCCGGGCCGCGGCCTCGTTGGACAGTCCGTACATCGTCGCTGTACACGATCACGGCACGGACGACGGCACCTCGTACCTGGTGATGGCGCTGGTTCAGGGGCGCTCCTTGGACCAAGTGCTGCGCGAGAGCGTCCGGGTGCCGGTCGCGGACGCGCTGCGCTGGGCCGCGGACGTCTGCCGCGCCCTGGACGCCGCGCACTCGGCGGGCGTCGTGCACCGCGACATCAAGCCCGGCAACGTCATGATCGCGCAGGACGGCACCGCGAAGGTCGTCGACTTCGGCATCGCCACGTTCATGGAGCAGGCCGCGGGCGACTCGCGGCTCACGCAGACGGGGCAGTTGCCGTTCGGCAGCGTGCCGTATCTGGCGCCGGAGCGGTTCCGCCAGGAGGCGGGCGACGGGCGCACCGACCTGTACGCGCTGGGTTGTGTGCTGTACGAACTCCTCGTCGGCCGACCGCCGTTCACCGGTTCCGCGGTCGGCGTCATGTACAACCACGTCAACGACGCGCCGCTGCGGCCCTCACGGGCGCGGGCCGAGGTGACCGCGCCGGTGGAGCGCCTCGTCCTCGACCTCCTCGCCAAGGACCCTGCGGACCGGCCCGCCAGTGCGGCGGAGACGTTGGAGCGGATTCTGGTGGCGGCTCGGTCGCTGCCGCCGGAGTCGGATGAGCCGCAGGGGGCGGATGAGTCCCTGGGGTCGGATGAGCCGCAGGGGGTGGGCGGGCCGCCGGTCGAGCCTGCTGCGTACGACGCACCGGGGCCTGACGTACAGGACTCCATCGCCGACGCCACCCCGGCCGGGGCCGATCCGGCCCACCCCCCGACGGTCCGCGTGGAGGACCCGCCGGAGCGACCGGCGGCGGCCCGTCTCGCGGACGCCCGCACGCAACCCGCCTCCCCCGTCGAGGACGTCCGCAAGGAACCCGCCGCCGTCCCGGACGCGCCCGAGCCCCGCCCCCGTCCCCGCCCTCGCTCCCACAAGCGCCTGCTGATTCCCGCCGCGCTCATCCTGGCGGTCGGCATCCCGACCGGCCTGGGCATACGTGCCCTCGCCTCGCCCGACACCGAGTCAGAGTCCCCCTCCGCGTCCGGCGCCGGGAACACTCCGGCCGTCTTCACGATCGGCGTCGCCCACAGCTACACCCACGTCGGCGCCGAGCGCTCCGGTACCGGGGACGCGTACGAGCGGTCGGAGTACAAGCAGTTCACGACGCAGCAGAAGCGCACCGTCGCGTCCGCCTTCGCCGAGACACTCGGCGCGAAGAGCGGCAGCCGCTTCCGGCTCGTCCCCGTGGCCGCCGACCCGGACACGACCTCCCGCAAGCTCCTCGCCGAGCACCCGGACATGCTCGCCGTCATCGGTGACACCGTCGACTTCTCCTGGGTGCACGACACGGACGAGGCGTTCCTGCCGGAGATCAGCACCTGCTCCGAAGTCGCCCATGCCGAGGGCGCGTTCGCGATCCCGGCCGACGAGGCGCGGCAGGGCGAGGCGATGGCCCGCTACCTCCGCTCGGAGACCGGGGCGCGCCGGGTCCTGGTGGCCGAGGACAAGCTCTGGGCGAACCGCGAGGACGGCATCGGCACCGCGCTGCGCAAGGGCGGCATCACCACCGAGGCGCTGAACACCGAGCCTTACGAGGTGAAGAGGTCACAGATCCCCGCGTTGGCCGAGCGGGCGCGGGCGGAAGCCGTGGTGGTGCCCATGGGCACCTTCGCCGGCGTATGGGCCAAGGCGCTCAGGGCCGACGGCTTCAAGGGACCGGTGCTGACGCAGGGCAGCCCGGAGGGCGTCTGCGAGGACTCCGAGGAGCGGGCCACCGGCGTACGGGTGGACAAGTCCGTCCCCGACGGAGTCCTGCGCACCCGCAACTACTCCGGCGAGCCCGACGAGAACCTCTCCGCACGCGGAAACCAGGAGCTGTACGACGGCGCCCTGGCTCTGGCCACCGCGCTCAAGAAACTCCCCGCCGAGGGCTCGGCCACGTCACTCCGACACACCCTGGACCGCGAGATCCAGAACGTCTCGGTCAACGGCGTACTGGCCGAGGTGTCGTTCGAGAAGCGCCGCTCAGCACGGGAGCGCCCGGTGTGGTTCGACCGCCGGGAGGACGGCAGGTGGACGGAGCTCGGCAAGGTGAACAAGAAGTACGAGCAGACACGGCAATAGCCGCAGCCCACGCCGCGGTTCGCCTACGACGAGGACGATGAAGAGGAAGAGGACGAAGGCGAGGAAGAAAACTTGCCCTCGATCCACGCGACCCCGAAGCTCACGACATCCCCGGCCTCGAACAGATAGCTCCTGGCGGCCCCGACCGCACCCTCGGTGCCGATTCCGGCGGCGAGCATGTCGCGAGCGATGGCGTCGAAGGGCCACTGTCCGTCCGGCACCACGGGCGAGTAGTCGAAGGCGCCGTCCGAGGAGTCGATGTCGCAAAAGCGGCGCCAGACCCGCTTCCCGTCCAGGACGATGGGCTGCTCGTACTCGACGAACCGCTTTCCAGGGGCTTCGGCGAGCGCTTCGGCGTGGTGAAGCAGGGTGAGGGAATCGAGCGGGGCCCCCAGCAGGAGAACTCGCCCACCCATGCCGGCCAGCCGGGCCAGTGGACTGTCGGGCCCGTGCGGATGGTCCCACGGGTGGTCGTCCATCAGCGGATGCGCCGCCGGACCGAGCGCCGCGAACCCGGCATCGGGATGCCGACTCCGCACGGCTCCGGGCCACCGCCGCAACGCTTCGGGAAGCCGCCCGTAGTTGTGGTCCGCCTCGCTGAGGACGGGATCGTACGCGGGATGTTCCTGCCGTACGGCGTCCTGCCAGGCCTGCGGCCAGTCGGTGAGGTCGTAGGGCGGGGCGTCGTTCCAGCCGCAGGTGACCATGAGGGTGCCGCGCTCTCCGACGACATCACGGAGCGCGCCGATGACCGTCGACGGCCCACCGGCCACGTACCCGATCGCGGACATCTCGGTATGAAACATCACGACGTCTCCGGCGCGGAGCCCGAGCGCCACCAGATCCTGGCCGAGCCGCCCCCGGGTGACGGGGCCACCGGAGCGCGCGAGGAGGGCTTTCTCATCCATGACCGCGAACTTACCTACACAGGAGGCACTTTGAGGGCTGCTCGCAGCCGCACGGCAATATCGGCCATGTCATCCGACGTCATGTCCAGCACACCGCCGTTCTCGGTCATCAACGCATGGAACTGCTGCTCTTCATACGGAACGCCGGGCGGCAGGGCGGCGATATGCCAGTGAAGGTGACTGTTCCCGTCCTGACTGCCGAGGGAGTAGAGATAGGTCCGCTCGGAACGGAACACATCCTCAACGGCAAGGGCAACGGCCCGCACGAAGAGCATGAGCCGCGTATAACTCGCCGCGTCCAACTCACGGACGACGTGCTCAATGTGCGCCTTGGGCGCAACGAGGACCTTGCCGGGAAGGGTGGGCCACCGATCGAGGAAGGCGACGTGATCCTCGTCCTCGTAGACGGTGTGATGCGAATAGCCCGGATCCCCCGCGAGGAACGCACAGACAAAACAGGGCCCGTTCCGCGCCCGCTCGGTGTAGGCCTCAAGGTCCATGGCCTGGCGCTCCATTCCTCAGCAGATTTCTCTCTGGTGCCGGAGATCGGCTCCCACTAGCGTGCTCAGCTCGCACCAACTCTCGCCCTCACCAGGAGCCGTCAGTGAACCGCCCTCTCCGTCTCGCGACATCCGCGCTCGCCGTGTCCGCGGCTCTTCTCCTCGCTTCCTGCGGTGGCAGTGGCGACGAGTCGAAGGACGACGACAAGATCGCCGGAGCGGAAGAGGGAGACCAGAAGAAGCCGGCTTCGCCCAGTGCGTCGGCCCCGGAGGCCGTTGAGCGCCCGAAGATCGATCTGCCCGCCGACCTCACGTACACCTTCGACTGGCCGAAGACGGGCGAGAAGGCCGAGGACGCGATCCTGGCGGACGGTGAGCAGTCCATCAAGGCGGTCGACATGGCCATCGCCGAGCAAGACCCGATGAACAAGGCCTACCGCTTCTACTACGAAGGGGAAGCCGCCGCTCAGACGCAGAAGTTCATCAAGGCCTACGTCGACGCGAAGGCGCGCACCACCGGCGCCTATCGCTACTACGCCCCAGTCGTATCGGGTGACGGCGGATTCGCGTCCCTCGTCTACTGCGAGGACCAGAGCAAGGCTTACGACAAGTACCTCAAGAAGGACAAGGTCAAGAAGACGCCCGCGACAAAGAACAGCTACGTCCTCTATGCCACCAAGCTGAAGAGGAACGAAGCGGGCGTCTGGGCCATCACACAGATCAATTCCACTCGCGGGAGTGCCAAGTGCCAGCCGTGAGACTCCGCTTGAAAACACTGGCTGTCCAGCCGGGAACCTCTAGGAGATATGGACTATTTGAGCATGCCGGAGTGGAACATCCCGGAAGATGTTCTTGGTCGGGCAGCCTTCGCACCGCTCGGCGGGATCGTGGAGATCGGCGCGGTCGCCGCGACGGGGGCGTGGTCGCTGCAGGACGCGTCCGTGAGCGCGTTCGGGTCAGCGCGGCAGAACGACGTGGCGCGGCTTCTCGCGGTGGTCCAAGAGGTCGGTGACTTCGAGGAAGCGACCATGGAGATCTTCGACGGTCTCGGCTACCTGCGCGAGCACCCTGTGGGCGCCCCGTCCATGCTGATGTGGTCCTCCGTCTACGAGGAAGTATCTCCCAGGCTCGAAGAGCCCGACGCGGTGCGGCGAATGAGCCGCATGGGCGCGGATCTGCAGCTGACGCGATTCCTCCAGGCCCTCGTCAACGCCGCGATCGCCCGGGGGCTCGGCGTCACGCGAGGGGCTCCACTGATCGCCGAAGCCTTGCGGATCGCCGTCGGACTGGCCGGTGGGGCGATGGATGAGGACCCCGACTCCGCGCGCGGAGCCAGTGCCGTCTTCCGGATGTGGCGCGTCACCTTCCTCGCCGATCTGCTGCTCCCCAGTTCGCCTGCGCGGCCCGACGCCCGGGTGCTCTTCCGGGAGTACGGGCACGCGCTGGAGCAGTTGCTGGGTGCACCCAGCCCAGCGCCCCGTAGCTTCGCACCCCCGTAGCTTCGTACCAATCCGCAACCTTGTGGGAACGCACCGTAGTCGCCAGCCCCCAACACCCATACCGTGTGCCCGTGCAACCGAGCCAGCCCAATCAGCCGACGCCCCCGTTCAACTTCCCCGCCGCCCGGCGCCTCCGTGAGGCCCTGGGGATGGCGCACGGGCATGTCGCCTATGGGATGCGGGCGAGTTATGGGCTCACGTACATCACCCCGGAGACCATCGCCGCCTGGGAGCGCGGGCTCGCCGCGCCCACCTCCGCCGAGCTCTCCGCCCTCGCCGGGACCCTGTGGTGCTCCCCCGGCGAGCTGATGGGCGCCGCGACCACCCTGCGCGAGCACCGGCTCGCGCGCGGGCTCGCCCCCGAGGACGTGGCGCGGGGGGCCGGCGTCGAGATCCAGGCCTATCTGCACATGGAGGAGACCAACACCTGGCGTGGCAACGAGCGGCAGTCCGCCGCCCTCGCCGAGGTGCTGCAGCTCCCGCTGCCCGACTTCATCAACGTCACCGGGCGCGCCGACGACCTCGCCGATCTGCTGCGCCGCGCCGTCACCACCCGCTGGCAGGGGTACGTGCGGCCCGTCAGCAAGATGCTGCCCGTGCGCAAGCGGCACCTGGAGGATGTGCTTCAGCAGTTGCACGCCGACTATCAGTCGCGCATGGTGCGGACGCTCAGCTGGGGCGGCGGCGCAGGAGCCGATGCCTCGGGGAGCGCCGGGCAGGACTTCCTGGACAAGATCCTTGAGCACTTCTGGGCTCAGGTGCGGGGGACGGGAGCCGGGGGCTGATTCCCCCGGCGAGTGGACCGGCCTCTAGAACACCGACTCCGCCTCGTCCATCCGGTCCTTCGGCACCGTCTTCAGCTCGGTGACCGCCTCCGCGAGCGGCACCATCGTGATGTCCGTGCCCCGCAGCGCCGTCATGCGGCCGAAGTCCTCGCGGTGCGCCGCCTCCACCGCGTGCCAGCCGAAGCGGGTGGCGAGGACGCGGTCGTACGCCGTCGGGGTGCCGCCGCGCTGCACGTGGCCCAGGATGACCGGCTTGGCCTCCTTGCCGAGGCGGCTCTCCAGTTCGTACGCGAGCGCCGTACCGATGCCCTGGAAGCGCTCGTGGCCGAACTGGTCGATCGCGCCCACGCCGTAGTTCATGGTGCCGTCGGCCGGGTGCGCGCCCTCGGCGACGCAGATCACCGCGAACTTCTTGCCGCGGGAGAACCGCTCCTCGACCAGTTTGACCAGGTCAGCGGGGTCGAAGGGCCGCTCGGGGAGGCAGATGCCGTGGGCGCCGCCCGCCATGCCGGACTCCAGGGCGATCCAGCCCGCGTGCCGACCCATGACCTCGACGACCATCACACGCTGGTGGGACTCGGCCGTCGTCTTGAGGCGGTCCATCGCCTCCGTCGCCACACCCACCGCCGTGTCGAAGCCGAAGGTGCGGTCGGTCGAGGAGATGTCGTTGTCGATCGTCTTCGGGACCCCGACCACCGACAGGCCCGCGTCCGACAGCATCTTCGCGGCCGTGAGCGTGCCCTCGCCGCCGATGGGGATCAGGACGTCGAAGCCGATCTCCTTGGCGAGCGCGGGCGCGTCCTCGCACGCCGCGCGGAAGCGGTCGCGCTCCAGGCGCGACGAGCCGAGAATCGTTCCGCCACGGGCCAGGATGCCGCTGACCTCGTTGAGACCGAGGGAGCGGTAGCGGCCGTCGAGCAGGCCCGCGTAACCGTCCTCGAAGCCGATGACCTCGTCGCCGTAGTGCGTGACGGCGCGGTGCACGACCGACCGGATCACTGCGTTGAGGCCGGGGCAGTCGCCGCCTGCGGTGAGAATTCCGATGCGCATCGTGCTGTGTCTCCTGCTCGCTGTTGATGCTTGTGAGCCGGTCCGATTGTTCCATGACCGCGCAGGGGTCGCTGCTCCCACACTAAGCACGCCCGGCCCACGGCTGCTCCGCCCGATCCTGGGGAGAAGGCCCTCGGGCCCGCTCCACGAGGCCTTTCGTCCGGCGGGCGACCTAGCCAGCCACAGAGGTATTGTCAAGAGGGCACGGCAACCATATCGGGTCATTTGTCCGGCCCTGAGTGACCTCGCCCGGCCTCGCCCGGTCTCACCGGGCACGCAGGGAAACCGCAGCGAAGAAGGGGAGAGCACGCGTGACGCGCAGCGTGTACGTGACCGGGATCGACCGGGGCGACGGCCGCCAGGTCATCGAGCTGGGAGTCATGGAACTCCTGACCCGTCAGGTCGACCGGGTGGGGGTCTTCCGCCCGCTGGTCCACGACGGGCCGGACCGCCTCTTCGATCTTCTTCGAGCCCGATATCGGCTGGCGCAGGACGCCGCGTCCGGGTACGGCATGGATTACCACGAGGCCTCCGCGATCCAGGCCGAGCAGGGCACCGACGAGCTGGTCTCCCAGCTCGTCGACCGCTTTCACCGGGTGGCGCGGGACTACGAGATCGTCCTCGTGCTCGGCACGGACTTCGCCGACACCCAGCTCCCGGACGAGCTGTCCCTCAACGCCCGCCTCGCCAACGAGTTCGGCGCCTCGGTGATAGCCGTCGTCGGCGGCAAGAACCAGACCGCCGAATCCGTCCGCTCCGAGACGCGCAACGCCTACCGTGCGTACGAGAGCCTGGGCTGCGACGTCCTCGCGATGGTCACCAACCGGGTCGCCCCGGCTGACCGCGACGAGATCCACGACAGCCTCGCGGCCGGCCTCCCCGTACCCAGCTACGTCCTGCCCGACGAGCCCGCCCTCGCCGCACCCACCGTCGCCCAGATCACCCACGCGCTCGGCGGCCGGGTCGTACTCGGCGACGACGCGGGCCTGGCCCGTGACGCGCTCGACTTCGTCTTCGGCGGCGCGATGCTGCCGAACTTCCTGAACGCCCTGACCCCGGGCTGCCTCGTGGTCACCCCCGGCGACCGCGCCGACCTCGTGGTCGGGTCGCTCGCCGCACACAGCGCCGGTACGCCGCCCATCGCGGGCGTCCTGCTCACCCTCAACGAACAGCCGGGCGAGGCGATCCTGAAGCTCGCCGACCGCCTCGCGCCCGGCACCCCGGTCATCGCCGTATCGGGCGGCTCCTTCCCGACGGCGGGTGAACTCTTCGCCCTGGAAGGGAAGTTGAACGCCGCGACACCCCGCAAGGCGGAGACGGCCCTCGGCCTCTTCGAGCGGTACGTCGACACGGCGGGCCTGCTCACCCGCGTACAGGCCCCCAGCAGCGACCGCGTCACGCCGATGATGTTCGAGCACAAGCTCCTGGAGCAGGCGCGCTCCGACAAGCGCCGCGTCGTGCTGCCCGAGGGCACCGAGGAGCGCGTCCTGCGCGCCGCCGATGTGCTTCTGCGGCGGGGTGTCTGCGATCTGACGCTGCTCGGCCCGGTCGAGCAGATCCGCAAGAAGGCCGCGGACCTCGGCGTCGACCTCGCGGGGTCGCAGCTCATCGACCCGCAGACCTCCGAGCTGCGGGACGCGTTCGCCGCCAAGTACGCCGAGCTGCGCGCCCACAAGGGCGTCACCGTCGAGCTCGCGTACGACGTCGTCGCCGACGTGAACTACTTCGGCACCCTGATGGTGCAGGAAGGGTTCGCCGACGGCATGGTTTCGGGTTCTGTTCACTCCACGGCCGCCACCATCCGGCCCGCGTTCGAAATCATCAAGACGAAGCCGGATGCCTCGATCGTGTCGTCCGTCTTCTTCATGTGCCTCGCCGACAAGGTTCTCGTGTACGGCGACTGCGCGGTGAACCCGGATCCGAACGCCGAGCAGCTCGCCGACATCGCCGTCCAGGCGGCGGCCACCGCCGAGCAGTTCGGCGTGGAGCCGCGGATCGCGATGCTGTCGTACTCGACGGGCACGTCGGGTTCGGGCGCCGACGTCGACAAGGTGCGCGAGGCGACGGAGCTGGTGCGGGAGAGCCGCGGCGATCTGAAGATCGAGGGGCCGATCCAGTACGACGCCGCCGTGGAACCCTCGGTCGCGGCGACGAAGCTGCCGGACTCGGAGGTCGCGGGCCAGGCGAGCGTGCTGATCTTCCCGGACCTGAACACCGGCAACAACACGTACAAGGCGGTGCAGCGCTCGGCGGGCGCTATCGCTGTGGGGCCGGTGCTGCAGGGGCTGCGCAAGCCGGTGAACGACCTGTCGCGGGGTGCGCTCGTGCAGGACATCGTGAATACCGTTGTGATCACGGCGATCCAGGCCCAGGGTTCCGCCGGCGTATGAGCGATCGGCGTTCGAGCGCCGACAGAAAACAGATGACAGATAGCCAACTCCGTCAAACGTCTACAGAAAGCACCTCCCCCGTGACCGCCACCCGCGTCCTCGTCCTCAACTCCGGCTCCTCGTCGGTGAAGTACCAGCTGCTCGACATGCGGGACAGCTCCCGCCTCGCGGTCGGCCTAGTCGAGCGCATCGGCGAGGAGACCTCGCGGCTCAAGCACACCCCGCTGACCGGCGGCCGCGAGGAGCGCGAGCTCAACGAGCCTATCCCCGACCACGAGGCCGCCCTGAAAGCAGTGTCCGCCGAGCTCACCGCCGACGGCCTCGGCCTCGATTCTCCCGATCTTGCCGCGATCGGCCACCGCGTGGTGCACGGCGGCCTGAAGTTCACCGCGCCGACGGTCGTCACGGACGAGGTGCTCGCGGAGATCCAGCGGCTCGTCCCGGTGGCTCCGCTGCACAATCCTGCCAACATCACCGGCATCCGCACGGCCCAGGCCCTGCGCCCCGACCTCCCTCAGGTCGCCGTCTTCGACACGGCGTTCCACACCACGATGCCGGAGTCGGCCGCCCGCTACGCGATCGACGTAGCGACCGCCGACGAGCACCGCGTCCGGCGTTACGGCTTCCACGGGACGTCGCACGCGTACGTGTCCCGCGAGACCGCCAAGCTGCTCGGCAAGGCGCCGAAGGACGTGAACGTCATCGTGCTGCACCTGGGCAACGGCGCGTCGGCGAGTGCCGTGCGGGGTGGCAGGTGCGTGGAGACTTCGATGGGGCTCACGCCGCTTGAGGGGCTCGTGATGGGTACCCGTTCCGGTGACGTGGACCCGGCGGTCGTCTTCCACCTGGCACGCGTCGGCGGGATGTCGATCGACGAGGTCGACACCCTGCTCAACAAGAAGAGCGGTCTGGTCGGTCTCTGCGGCGACAACGACATGCGGGAGATCCGGCGTCGTGTCGATGAGGGTGATGACGCGGCCTCGCTCGCGTTCGACATCTACATCCACCGTCTGAAGAAGTACATCGGCGCCTACTACGCGGTGCTCGGCCGGGTGGACGCCGTGGCGTTCACGGCGGGGGTCGGTGAGAACGCGGCGCCGGTGCGGGAGGCTGCCGTCGCGGGTCTGGAGGAGTTGGGGCTCGCGGTCGACGGAGAGCTCAACGCTGTACGTTCCGACGAGGCCCGGCTGATCTCACCGGAGTACGCGCGGGTCGCGGTCGCCGTCGTCCCGACCGACGAGGAGCTGGAGATCGCGCAGCAGACCTACGCACTGGTCGCGAGGTTCGGTGACCCGTCGTGACCGCAACGCCTGAGCGCACTTCCGCCCATTTGTAGATTCCACCAGACGGAATATTCCGTAGCGAAACAAACCGATAGGATCGCCCCCATGCGCCGTTCCAAAATCGTCTGCACGCTGGGCCCCGCCGTCGACTCCGAAGAGCAGCTCGTCTCGCTGATCGAGGCCGGCATGAATGTGGCCCGCTTCAACTTCAGCCACGGCACGCACGCCGAGCACCAGGGGCGGTACGACCGCGTCCGTGCGGCTGCCGACAAGACCGGCCGTGCCATCGGCGTCCTCGCCGACCTGCAAGGTCCGAAGATCCGTCTGGAGACCTTCGCCGAGGGCCCCGTCGAGCTGGTGCGCGGTGACGAGTTCACCATCACCACCGAGGACGTCCCCGGCGACAAGTCCATCTGCGGCACCACCTACAAGGGTCTGCCCGGTGACGTCTCCAAGGGCGACCAGGTCCTGATCAACGACGGCAACGTCGAGCTGCGCGTCGTCGAGGTGGAGGGCCCGCGCGTCAAGACGATCGTCGTCGAGGGCGGTGTCATCTCCGACCACAAGGGCATCAACCTGCCCGGCGCGGCCGTGAACGTTCCCGCGCTCTCCGAGAAGGACGTCGAGGACCTGCGCTTCGCCCTGAAGATGGGCTGCGACATGGTCGCCCTGTCCTTCGTGCGCGACGCGGGCGACGTCAAGGACGTCCACAAGGTGATGGACGAGGAGGGCCGCCGGGTCCCCGTCATCGCGAAGGTGGAGAAGCCGCAGGCCGTCGCCAACATGGAGGGCGTCGTCGCGGCCTTCGACGCCGTCATGGTCGCCCGTGGTGACCTGGCCGTCGAGTATCCGCTCGAGAAGGTCCCGATGGTGCAGAAGCGCCTCGTGGAGATGTGCCGCCGCAACGCCAAGCCGGTGATCGTCGCGACCCAGATGATGGAGTCGATGATCACCAACTCGCGTCCCACGCGCGCCGAGGCGTCCGATGTCGCCAACGCGATCCTGGACGGCGCGGACGCGGTCATGCTGTCCGCCGAGTCGTCCGTGGGCGCGTACCCGATCGAGACCGTCAAGACGATGTCGAAGATCGTCACGGCGGCCGAGGAGGAGCTGCTCGCCAAGGGTCTGCAGCCGCTCGTGCCGGGCAAGAAGCCGCGTACGCAGGGTGGTTCGGTGGCCCGTGCCGCGTGCGAGATCGCGGACTTCCTCGGCGGTGAGGCGCTGATCGCCTTCACGCAGTCCGGTGACACGGCCCGTCGTCTGTCCCGCTATCGCGCGGCGCAGCCGATCCTGGCCTTCACGACCGACCAGGCGACCCGCAATCAGCTCACCCTGAGCTGGGGCGTGGACTCGTACGTCGTGCCGCACGTCGACAACACCGACGCGATGGTCGATCTCGTCGATGCCGAGCTGGTCAAGCTGAACCGCTTCAACGACGGCGACACCGTGATCATCACGGCTGGTTCGCCTCCCGGCGTTCCCGGCACCACCAACATGGTCCGGGTGCATCACCTGGGCGGCTGACACACCCTGATACGACGCTGAGGGCGCCCCCTGACGCAGGGGGCGCCCTCGGCGCTTCGCGGCTCCCGGTGAAGATCAGTCGGTGATCGTCTGGCTCAGACCGGGGACGTGCAGGTTGCCGCCGAACTGGCCTGCCTGCTGCACCTTCACGTCCGTGAAGTAGATCAGCGGGATGTTCAGGGGCGGCGGGTGCTCGGGGTCGAACGTGATCGGGATGAGCCCGAAGAGCTTGCCGGAGATCGACTCGGTGTACATGGTCGTCTCGCCGCCACGGATGGTGGAGGTGGAGCCCTTCTCGGCCTGGACGTGGTACTTCTTCCCGGCCGGGCCCTCGACGATCTGGTGCAGGTCGCCGATGTCCGTGTTCTGGACGACGTACTTGAGGGCCTGCTTCGTCTTGCCATTGGGCATCGTCAGGTTGACGACGCCCTGGTAGTCCGCGCCCTTGAGGGTGAGCGAGCTGGCTTCCAGGTGCCACGGCTGGTTCGGGATCGGCGCGGGCGTCTGCTCGGCCTTTCCGTCGACCTTCTTCTCGACCACGCACGGGAACGGCTTCTTGCCGTTCTCGTCCGGTGCCATCGGGTCCGCGGACTCCTCGGCCTTCGCCTTGTCGGCCGCCTCTTCGGCGGCCTTCTCGGCGTCTTCCTTGGCCTTGTCGACCGTGTCCCCGGCCTTGCCCGCACCGTCCTCGACGCCGTCCTTGACGCCGTCGAGGGTGTCCTCGACGGGCTTGGTGACGTCGTCGACGGTGTCCTTCGCCGTGTCCTTCGCCTCTTCCTCGGAGGACTTGCTCTCCTCGGAGGCCGACGGGGTCGGCGTGGGGCTCGCGGATTCCTTCTCGTCGGGCGTGAAGAGGTCCTTGAGCGCGGGGCCGACACCCAGCGGGTCCAGCGGGTTCTTGGTCTCGGAGGGTTCCGGAGCGGGCTCGTCGGCCTTGTCGTCCGAAGGGGACGGGGTCGGCTCGGCCTTGTCGGAGCTGCCGGAGCCGTCCGGGCTGTCGGAGTCCGAGCCCGCCTCGTCACCGGCGGAGGGCGAAGGCGTCGGCTCGGCGGCCTCGTCCTTCTTGGCCGCGTCCTTCTCGGCCTTCTCCTTCTCCGCTGCCTCCTTCTCCGCCTTCTCCTCGGCAGCCTTGTCGGCTTCCTTCTCCGCGTCCTTGGTGGCCTCGGACGCATCGTCCGGCGCCGTGACGCACGGGCCGTCCTGGAAGGGGTTCTTCGGCAGTGGCTTGGC
The DNA here is from genome assembly GCF_053610745.1 of Streptomyces sp. NPDC054866. Taxonomy (NCBI): domain Bacteria; kingdom Bacillati; phylum Actinomycetota; class Actinomycetes; order Kitasatosporales; family Streptomycetaceae; genus Streptomyces; species Streptomyces sp. NPDC054866. Next base: position 1,121,589 of record NZ_JBSGZA010000003.1, on the reverse strand, counting down.
CTGCGCGAGCTGGGGGGTCAGTCCCATGCCCATGAGGACCGCGGTCGGCATGGCCGCGATGGCTATCGCCTTGCCCGCCGGAACGTGCAGGCGGGTGAGGAGCGGCTTTCTGGGTGCCGCGTGGCGCGGCCCGGATCTCGCGCGGGGCTGCCCCGCGGAGTCCTCATGGTGCACCTCGTCAGCCGGCACGGTGCCTCCCGTTCGTCCCGTTGTCCGGGCTCGTTCCTGACAGATCGTCCGTAGTGCCGCTCACCCCGTTCGCGGCCCCCGCGGCCGCGGGCTCCGGCGCCCCGTCGTCGGAGCCTTCGGTCCGCGCCTTGGCGGGTTCCTTCGCCGGCTTGGCCGCCGCCCAGGAGATGCCGAGGGCACCGCCGATCAGGGCGAGCAGGAAGCCGATGACGAAGCCGCCGAAGTTGGAGACCACCAGAGAGACCAGGGCGAGCAGAATCGCCGCGACGCCCGCGAAGATCCGGGAGTGCGGCTGGAACCACATGGTCAGGCCGAGCACGACAAGCAGGACGCCGATGATCAGCGAGCCGGCGCCGGCGGTCGTCGCCATCCGGATCGTCATCGTGCCGAGCGTGAGGTTCGCGTACGGGAAGTACATGATCGGGATGCCGCCGAGCAACGTCAGCAGACCACCCCAGAACGGGCGCTGACCGCGCCACCCTCGGAACGATCGGCGCATCCGGCCGAGCTTGTCGCCCAGCCCCACTTGCGCTTCGGCGCTCATGTCGTACAGCTCCTCGGGGAATGGCGTTGGTTCTGTGTCCTGCGGATTCGGGCACGGGGACGGCTGTCGATATCCGTCGCGCCCCCGCGCCCGGCCGTTCTTCGCTACAAGTACCGCTGTCGAGGCATCAGTTGCCTCAGTAGCACTCGTGCTTGCCCTTCTTGACCGACATGCCCAGGCCAGAGAGCTTGAAGGTGCCGGCGGTGGTCGCCCACGCGCGCTGCTTGACGTCGGTGAACCGCACCTTGTCAGCCTGCTGCGCGAACGAGTCCGGGGCGTACTTGTCGCCCTTCGCCGGGCCGGGGCCCTTGGTGGTCTGGTCGACCGAGACGCCGATGTCGACGTTGGTGAACGTCGCGTCGGCCTTCAGGTCGTCGGCGTCGATGTAGAGCTTCTTCGCCTCGACCCTGGGGCCGCCCTTGGCGCCGGCCTTGAGGGTCATCGACACATCGCCGAAGACGGGGACCGGAACGACGACGGACTGACACAGGTTGGTGATCTTGGCCGAGTCGAGGCCGACGACGGCGACCGGGTGGTTACCCGACTTGCCGCTGTCAAGCGCCCCGTACTGGACGAAACCCGTACCGTCGAGCTGGTCGGCAGTCACCTTGAACTGCTGACCGGACACACTGAACGATGCCGCGAGTGCACCCTGCGAGAGGGCCACGCCTATCGCGGCAGTCGCCGCGACGCTCGGCACCATGACTACGGCGAACCGCTTCCATCTGGTTCCGCCACGAGCCACGGACTCCATGACTTTCCTCCTTCTCGGACGTACATCTCCGGCCCTGGCTGGTCCCGTTCGGGCGGCTCAGCCGGGCAGGGATGGGAGAAGCGCTACGTCCTCGGGAGATCACCCCCGAGCGACAACCACTGGTCGCACGCGACACGCACAACCTGCCGGACAGGCCCTGCCGGATGGCAGAGACCCCCCTGTCCAAGGCCGGTGACGGGGTGTCTCCGGCCTGCTCGGTGGGGACCCAGAAAGCCCGCTCCCGATTGGCTTTCGGGCTGCGGGTTATTGGACCGAGCGTCGCCGATCGTGGTGCATTCTCGGCCCCCGCACAAGGGGGTTCGTTACTGGCTAGTAACGGCGCGATAACCGAACCACGACCGCCCGGTATCGGTCGGCCACGGACGGTGCACCCATGGGGAGGAACAGATCGGGAGGTTCAAGTGCACAACAGGACAGAAGACTGGCCTGGGCTTACTCCCAGTAACAGTGGCCGCGTTTACCAAGTTTTGGTAAAGCGCGGCCACTGTGACGCCTTGACGGCGAATTTTCACTCGGGCAACACAAGCCCCAGCGTTTAGGGACTGGTCAGCGAACGGCCCGCGGGACGGCTCAGAAGAGCACCCGCGCGAGCTGCGTACGCGCCGCGGTCACCCGCGGGTCGTCCGAGCCGACCACCTCGAGGAGTTCGAGCAGCCGCACGCGCGCGGCGTCCCGGTCCTCGCCCGCCGTACGCCGGACCGCGTCGATGAGCCGCCCGAAGGCGTCCTCCACATGACCGCCCACCAGATCCAGGTCGGCGGCGGCGATCTGCGCGGCCACGTCCGCGGGACGGTCGGCGGCGTCCTTGCGGACCTGCTGCGGGTCCAGACCCTGGACCCGCTGCAGCAGTTCGGCCTGGGCCAGGCCGAGCTTGGCCTCCGTGTTGCCCGGGTCGTCGTTCAGTACGTTGCGGTATGCCTGGACCGCGCCGCCCAAGTCGCCCGCGTCCAGCGCCTGGACGGCGGCTTCGAGCAGGGCGTCGTAAGGACCGGCGGGCACCTCGGCGACGGGCGCCTCCTGCTGGTCACCCCCGGCGTCCGGGTCGACGGTGATACCGGTGAGCCCGAAGCGCTCCTCGCCGACCTGGATCAGCTGGTCCAGGGTCTGGCGGATCTGCTCCACCGGGGCCGCGCCCTGGAAGAGCGGCAGGGCCTGCCCGGCCACCACCGCGAAGACCGCCGGGATCCCCTGGACCCCGAACTGCTGCATCAGCATCTGATTGGCGTCCACGTCGATCTTGGCGAGGACGAAACGGCCGTTGTACTCCCGCGCGAGGCCTTCGAGCAGCGGGCTCAGCTGCTTGCACGGCTCGCACCACTCGGCCCAGAAGTCGATGACGACGGGCACTTCGGTGGAGCGCTGGAGGACGTCGCGCTCAAAACCGGCCTCGTCTACGTCGATGACGAGGCTGGACGGCGAGACGCCCGACGCGGCGCCCCCGCCCTGCCGGGCCGCTTCGGCGCGCGCCTGCTCCGCCTTCGCCTTGGCCTCCTGGGCCGCCTTCACGGCGGCGAGGTCGACGACTCCGCTCATGGACATGTTCCGTGGCTGCATGAGTACATCCTCCCCCAAGCCGTGCGGGAACCGCGCCCGTCCGAGGCCCCCCGCCGGATTGCGGGGCCGCGGACGGTCGTGGCGCCAAGGTCCCGAGGAGGACCGATGGTTGTGGCGCAGGGTCCCCACCCTGTGCCGGTGCTTGCCGCTGTGGTTGTCGCTGTCTGCTGTCGCTGCTTGTTGTCGCTCTCGCAGCGATCGAGTGTGGGCGCCGAGGAGGAATTGCCGTTCGTCCCGCCCACATCTCTTTCGCTACGAGTCGTAGCGTAACTGTCGGGCGCCGACGTGTGGGCGGCGGGCCTGCGCGAACTACAGTGATCTGCCTCACTCGCCACTGATCCGGCCCATTCCGTACTGGCCGGTATGGTCACGGGATGCAGAGCCGCATTCCCTCCCCCGCCCGCACCGGTGGCCGCCCCCGCAACGCGGCGGCGGACACCGCGATCCTGGAGTCGACGCGTCAGGCCCTGGTCGAACTGGGCTGGTCCAAGCTGACCCTGGGCGACGTCGCGACGCGTGCGGGCGTGGCCAAGACGACCCTCTACCGGCGCTGGGCGGGCAAGAGCGAGCTGGTCGTGGACGCGGTGGCGGAACTGTTCGACGAGCTGGAACTGCCGGACCGCGGCAGCCTGGCGGCGGACATCGAAGGTGTGGTGCTCCAGTTCGCGGCGCTGCTCGGCCGTCCCGAGACGAAGACCGCGCTGATGGCGGTGGTGGCCGAGTCGACGTCGGACGAGCCACTGCGGGAGCGGATCCGTACGTCGATCGTGGACCGCCAGAAGCGGCTGGTCCTCGCGGGGCGCAAGCGGGCGCAGGAGCGGGGGGAGCTGCCCGCGGAACCCGACCCCGCGGCGGCCGGCCGCACCGCGGACCTCATCTTCGACGTGATCGCCGGGGCGGTGGTGCATCGGGCGCTGGTCAGCGCGGAACCGGTGGACCAGGACTGGGCCCGCCGCTTTACGCTGCTGCTGCTGGGCGGTCTCGCCGCGGCGGCAACTGGCCCCGAAGCCTCCACCAGCCCCTGACCGCCCGCTTGGCGCTGCGGCTGCGGCTGCGGCGACCCCAGAGCCGCCGCTTCGCGGCGGATACCCCCTCCCACCCACCCGTTTACCCCGCAGCGTGCTGTCAGCGTGCGGGGCTGGTGCGGAGACGCTGGGCGAGGCGTCGCCCAAGACCACGACGCGCCGCCCGCCGCTCCGCGGCGAATTCCCCCCCCACCCGTTCACCCTGCGGCAAACCGCGCCGATCGCGGCTTGGGTCGTACCGCCCCGCCAAGGCATCAGCCGCAACCTGCCCCGCCCGCTTTGCAGCCCACCCGTTCACCGCCGGGTAATCGGGTGGGTGGGTGGGGAAAACCGCTGCGAAGCGGCGAACTGAAGCCCACAGCGGAGCTGTCAGCCAGATGGACAAGCCCAGCGCAGCAGGTAGGCAGGCAACACCGGCTGCGACCCACCCCCGCCGCTTCGCGGCGGATATCCCCCACCCACCCATTCACCGCCGGGTAATCGGGCGGGCGGGCGGGCGGGAAAGACCGCCGCGAAGCGGCGCACTGAAACCCGCAGTGAAGCCGGCAGCCAGACGGGCAGACCCAGCACACGACCCGGGGCGATCGGGCGGGTGGGTGGGAGACATCCGCCGCGAAGCGGGCGGAAAGCGGTACTCGGCGCACGAGCTGGCAGCCCCGGGAGACCCCCGCCGCCGAGCGGCAGGCCGGAGCGACGCCCAGGCCGCCCCAGGCGGCGCCTCAGACCTGGTAGCGATCCGCCGCGAAGAGGTGGAGATTCTCCGCCACCCACGTCGACGTCCACTTCAGACCCTCCGTCAAGGAAACCGACGGAGTCCACCCCGCCCACTCCCTCGCCCGGGAGTTGTCCGAGAGCAGCCGCAGGACCTCGCTGCCCGAAGGGCGGAGACGGGACGGGTCGACGACCACCTTCGCCTCGCGCCCGGACGCCTCGATCAACGCCTCCGCCAGATCACCGATCGAAATCTCCTGGCCCACCCCGAGGTTCACCGCATGGCCGACAGCCGCCTCGCACGCCGCCAGAGCCATGAAACCCCGCGCCGTATCCGTCACGTACGTGAAGTCCCGCGTGGGCGTGAGCGAGCCCAGCTTGATCTCCCGTGCCCCGGAGTGCAGTTGGGCAAGGATCGTGGGGATCACCGCACGGGCCGACTGCCGCGGGCCGTAGGTGTTGAAGGGGCGGACCACCGTCACCGGCAGCTCGAAGGCGTGCCAGTGCGAGAGCGCCATCATGTCGGCGCCGATCTTCGAGGCGGAGTACGGGGATTGAGGCTGGAGGGGGTGGTCCTCGCTGATGGGCGCCGTCTGCGCCGTCCCGTACACCTCGCTCGTGGAGGTGTGCACGAGCCGCCGCACGTCATGCCGCCGGCACGCCTCCGCCACGTTCTCCGTACCGACGACGTTCGTCTGGACGTACGCCCCCGGGGAGTCGTACGAGTACGGGATACCGATCAGCGCTGCCAGATGAAAGACCGTGTCGCAGCCCGCGACCGCGTCCATCACGCGCCCCGCGTCCCGGACGTCCCCCGCGAGCATCTCGACCCGCGGGTCCCCGAGCAGATGCGCGAGGTGGCCCTTCTCCGCGTACGGCTTGTAGTGCACGAAGGCGCGGACCTTCGCGCCCTGTTCGAGGAGCAGGTCGACGAGCGTCGAGCCGATGAAGCCCTCGGCCCCGGTGACCAGGACCGTGCGGCCGGCCCAGCTGAACGTCGCGCGGTTGTTGCTCATGCGTACTCCAAGTGCGGTGTGTGGTGGTGGGTGAGGTGGATGACCCGCTCGGCGAGCAGGTCGGCCGCCCGCGCGTGCGGGCCCGGATCGGCCGCCCCGCTCATCGCGGCGAGCCGCGCCGGATCGGCAAGGAGCGGCCCGACGAGCTCCGCGAGCCGCGCCGCGGTCGTCTCGCCGTCGGGAAGGAGCAGACCCGCGCCCGCGTCGGAGAGGACCCGCGCGTTGTGGGTCTGGTGGTCGCCGGGCGCGTGCGGGTAGGGCACGAGGACCGCGGGGACCCCGGTGGCGGCGAGTTCGGCGACGGTCGCCGAACCGGCGCGGCAGACCACCAGATCGGCGGCCGCGTACGCGAGGTCCATCCGGTCGAGGTAGGGCACGGCGCGGGCGGTCGCCTCCACGCCCGCCTCCGTCAGGCGCCGCCGCGTCTCGTCGAGCGCCGCGGGTCCCGTCTTGATCAGGAGCTGTACGTCGTCGCGGTGCCGCCAGCGTGCCGCGAGCCCCACGGCCGCCTCGGTCAGCCTGGCGGCGCCGAGGCTGCCGCCGTTGAAGAGCAGCAGCCGGGCCGCGTCAGGAACCCCGTACTCCCGGCGGGCCTCGGCCCGCAGCGCCGCCCGGTCGAGCGTGGCGAGCGGCGCCGCGATGGGCATCCCGGTGGTGTACGCGCGCTCGCCGCCCGGCAGATGCTCCCGGCTGCGGTCGAAGGCGACGGCGATGTTCGGGGTGAGGCGGGCCGCGAAGCGGTTGGCGCGGCCCGGCACCGCGTTGGACTCGTGGATCAGGCTGGGCAGGCCCGCCATCCGTGCGCCGACGATGACGGGGGCGCTGGGGTAGCCGCCCATCCCGACCGCGACCTGCGCGCCCTGGGCCCGCAGGATCGCCCGGCACTGGGCGCCGGACTTCACCAGGGCGGCGGGCAGCAGAAACCGCTTGGCGCCGAGCGAGGGGTCGAAGGGAATCATGTCGACGGTGTGGAGGCGGTACCCGGCCTCCGGTATCAGCCGGGTCTCAAGGCCCCGTTCCGTACCGACGAAGGAGATGACCGCGCCCGGCACGGCACGGCGCAGGGCGTCGGCGAGGGCGAGCCCGGGATAGATGTGTCCCCCGGTGCCGCCCGCGCCGATGACGACGGAGAGAGGGGCACGCCCGCCGGCCCTGGCCCCTGCCTCGGAAGATCGCGCATCGGGAGATCGCATATCGGGTGTTCGCATGGCAATGGAGCATCACGAGCAGGTCTAAGAGTGTTTTAAGAGCCGCGTTTGGCACCTTGGGTCCATGAGCTTCACGAGCAGGCCGGGCCCACCCGTGACCGGCGGCGGCCCAACGGCGGCCAAGATCCTGGTCGTCGACGACGACCCCGAGGTCCGCGCGGCGGTGGAGGACGCCCTCACGATCGAGGGCCACTTGGTCCGCGGCGCGCCGGACGGGCAGCGTGCGCTCTCGGCGGTGGCCCGCTGGGAACCCGACCTGCTGGTCCTGGACGTGATGATGCCGGTCCTCGACGGCCTCGCCGTGTGCCGCCAGCTGCGCGCCGCGGGCGACCGCACCCCGGTCCTCGTCCTCACCGCTCTCGGCTCCGTCAGTGAGCGCGTCGACGGCCTCGACGCGGGCGCCGACGACTATCTGGTGAAGCCCTTCGCCCTGGACGAGCTCGTCGCCCGCGTCCGCGCGCTCCTGCGCCGCGCCGCCCCCGAGCAGCTCTCCGCCGCCGAGGGCGACGACCTGGCGTACGGCGATCTCGTCCTCGACCCGTCGACCCGCACCGGCCGCCGCGGCCACCGCACGGTCGAGTTCAGCCGCACCGAGGCCACCCTGCTCGAACTGCTCATGCGGAACGCCGGTCAGGTGCTTCCACGCGAGCTCATCCAGGAGTCGGTCTGGGGCCGCGACTTCGGGCCGGACTCCAACTCCCTTGCCGTGTACGTCGGTTATCTGCGCCGCAAGCTGGAGTCGGGCGGCGAACCACGCCTGGTGCACACGGTGCACGGCGTCGGCTACCGGCTGGGCAGCCCGTGAGCGCCCGGCGCAGGCTCGGCGCGCGGTGGCGGCGCAGGCGTCCGCTGCGCACGCGGCTCGCGCTCGCCGCGGCGGCGGCCGTCGCGCTGGTCGCGGTCGGAGTGTGCGTGGCCGCGTTCCTCGTCATCCGCTACAAGCTCTACCAGCAGCTCAACCAGAACCTCACCCAGTCGGCGACCCTCATCGCCCAGCAGCGGGAGTACGACAGCGAGCCGGGGGTGGTGGCGCGCGAGTGCCGCTACCCCGGTGCCCCCGCCTGCTCCCAGATCGTCCCCGCGGACGCCGCGAAGGACCCGTCGAAGCCGTATCTGCTGCCGGTCACGGAGTTGACCAGGAAGGTCGCGAGCGGCCGGGCGGCCCCGTACTACACGAGCCTGACGCTGTACGGGAAACCCACCCGGATGTACACGACCAACTACGGCACGGGGAGCGCCGTCCAGGTCGCCCTGCGCGCCGACATCGCCGAGCGCGGCGTGCGCCAGGCCGCGGGGCTGCTTTCCGCGGTGGGCGGCGCCGGAGTGCTCCTGTCGGGGCTCGGCGGCTACTGGGTCTCGCGCACGGGCCTCGCCCCGGTCGCCCGCCTCACCGCCACGGCGGAGCGCATCGCGGCGACCCGTGACGCCCGCCACCGCATCGAGCTGCCGCCGGGGCCGCCGGGCCGCGAGGACGAGGTGACCCGCCTCGCCGCGTCGTTCAACGCGATGCTGGCCGAGCTGGAGGAGTCGGTCACGGCACGCCGCCGCCTGGTCGCCGATGCCTCGCACGAGCTGCGTACTCCGCTGACGGCGCTGCGGACGAACGCCGAACTCTTGGCCCGCGCCGACCGGTTGAGCGAGGCGCAGCGCGAACGCGCGTCCGGCGCCCTTGCCCGCCAGCTGCGCGAGGTCACCGGCATGGTCAACGACCTGATCGAGCTGGCGCGTGACGAGGAGCCGCAGCCCCTCCTGGAGGAGGTGCGGCTCGCGCCTCTGGTCACGCACGTCGTGGACGCGGCGCGCGGCCACTGGCCGCAGGTGCCCTTCACGCTCCAGGTGACACCGGAAGCGGCGGACCTGAGCATCCCCGGCGTACCCGCGCGTCTCTCACGCCTGGTCACCAACCTCCTGGACAACGCGGCCAAGTTCAGCCCGCCGGGCACGCCCGTGGAGGTCTCCCTGACCTCCGCCGTCCTGACGGTCCGCGATCACGGGCCCGGCATCGCGGAGGAGGACCTGCCGTACGTCTTCGACCGCTTCTACCGCGCCGAGAAGGCCCGCGCCCTGCCGGGTTCGGGCCTCGGTCTCGCGATGGCCCGCCAGATCGCCCACGCACACGGAGCGGAGCTCTCGGCGGAGAGGGCGCCCGGCGGGGGCGCGCTGTTCAGGCTGACGCTGCCCGGCTGATCGTCGGCTGCCCAGCTGGTGGTTCGCGGTGGGCTAGTTGTTCTTCCAGGCGCAACTGCCCAGCGTGGCCTTGTCCTTGGCGAGGAGCCGGTCGGCCTCGTCGGCGGGCAGCACGCGCGTGTGCTTGCCCTTGCAGATGACCGTGCGGTCACTGTGTCCCGCGAGGTCGACCAGGATCTGGTCCCAGTGGCGGTACTGCACGTCGTGCCCGGAGTCCGCGTACGTACGCACCTTCGCCTTGCCCGGCAGCGCCTCCTGCCAGGTCTTGAGCGTCGCCGGCGGCACGGTGGTGTCCTTCTTGCCGCCGTAGAGGTGGACGGGTGCGTCGAGCTTCTTCAGGTCCGGGCCCGGCCGTCCGCAGTACAGCTTCTGCTCGTGCACCTGCGGCGCGGGGTCGGCCTGCTGGCCTCGCTGGTTGTAGGTGCGAGCGCCTTCCTCGTACGCCGTGTCGGCGAAGCCCGGTATCGACTTGACGGGGCTGTCGTCGGGGAACGCCCACCACTTGCGCGGGTCCCTGATCGAGTCCTTCACGGTGGCGGCGAGCTCGTCGTCGGACATCGAGCAGTACGCGGGCTTCGCGCCGTAGGGCGGCAGGGCGGCCGCGAGGTGCAGGGCCGAGATCCGCTCGGGGGCGCGCCCGGCGAGCTCCGCGGCGTAGGGGCCGCCGCCGGAGATCGCGATCACGCTGACGTCGTCCACGCCGAGCTTGTCGAGGACTTCGAGGGTGTCGTTCGCGAAGTCGGCCTTGCCGAGCTTCTTGTCGAACTCCGTGTCACCGAAGCCGTTGCGCTCGACGGAGATGAGGCGCAGGCCCAGGTCCTCGCGGGTCGAGCGGAAGAAGTCCGTCATGTGCGCCGCGCGGGCGCTGGTGCCGGTGCCGCCTATGAACAGGACGGGCTTGCCCTTCTTGTTCCCGGTGTCGGAGTAGTGAGCCGTCCGGCCGTTCGAGAGCTTCGCCGCGTGCACGTCGGGGCCGAGCGAGTCGAAGGTGTCCTGGACCTTCGGCTCGGCGGGCGGGCTCGCGCTGACCTCGCCGGAGCCGTACACCGTCAGCGCACCGAGGAGAGTGACTGTCGCGGCTCCGATGGCGATCACGGCGGTGCGGGTGGGGCCGGGCAGGCTCACGGGTGACACAGGATGACTCCAGGGGCAGGTGGGACTGACGCGAGCGCGCGCCTACCCAGCTGCTTGCATCTGACACCCACGAATTTCCGCCGGGCTCGGAAGAGGCCCCGCAGGGGCGCGGGGAACTGCGCGACCAGCCAGAACAGACCCGCAGATCCCCACACACCCGAAGAACCCGAACTAGAACCCCGGGGGCTCCGTGTAAATGCCCCACTCGTCCCGCAGGGCCCCGCAGATCTCCCCGAGCGTCGCCTCCGCGCGAACCGCCTCCAGCATGGGCGGAATCATGTTCGCCCCGCCCCGCGCAGCGGCAAGCATCGCTTCGAGCGAGGCCCGCACCCGCGCGTCGTCCCGCGCCGAGCGGCGCCCGCCGAGGACCTTGACCTGCTCCCGCTCCACCTCGTGAGAGACCCGCAGGATCTCCAGATCGCCGGTGACGGACCCGTGGTGGACGTTGACGCCCACGACGCGCTTGTCGCCCTTCTCCAGGGACTGCTGGTACTGGAACGCCGACTCGGCGATCTCCCCGGTGAACCAGCCGTCCTCGATGCCGCGCAGGATCCCGGACGTGATCGGGCCAATCGGGTGCTGCCCGTCCGGGTGGGCGCGGCGCCCCCGCTCCTTGATCTGCTCGAAGATCTTCTCGGCGTCGGCCTCGATGCGGTCGGTGAGCTGCTCGACGTACCAGGAGCCGCCCAGCGGGTCCGCCACGTTGGCGACGCCCGTCTCCTCCATGAGCACCTGCTGCGTGCGCAGCGCGATCTCGGCGGCCTGCTCGCTCGGCAGCGCGAGCGTCTCGTCGAGGGCGTTGGTGTGCAGGGAGTTCGTGCCGCCGAGGACCGCGGAGAGGGCCTCGACAGCGGTGCGTACGACGTTGTTGTAGGGCTGCTGGGCGGTGAGCGATACGCCCGCGGTCTGGGTGTGGAAGCGCAGCCACTGGGCCTTGTCGGTCTTCGCGCCGTACACGTCGCGCATCCAGCGGGCCCAGATGCGGCGGGCGGCGCGGAACTTGGCGATCTCCTCGAAGAAGTCGAGGTGAGCGTCGAAGAAGAAGCTCAGTCCGGGCGCGAAGACGTCCACGTCCATGCCGCGGCTCAGCCCCAGCTCGACGTACCCGAAGCCGTCCGCGAGGGTGTACGCGAGCTCCTGCGCGGCCGTCGCCCCGGCCTCGCGGATGTGGTAGCCGGAGACCGAGAGGGGCTTGTACGCGGGGATGTCGCGCGCGCAGTGCTCCATCAGGTCGCCGATGAGGCGCAGGTGCGGCTCGGGCTGGAAGAGCCACTCCTTCTGTGCGATGTACTCCTTGAAGATGTCCGTCTGGAGCGTGCCGTTCAGGACGGCCGGGTCGATGCCCTGTCGCTCGGCGGCGACCAGGTACATGCAGAAGACGGGGACGGCGGGTCCGGAGATCGTCATCGACGTCGTGACGTCACCGAGCGGGATGTCCTTGAACAGGACCTCCATGTCGGCGGCCGAGTCGATGGCGACCCCGCAGTGTCCGACCTCGCCGAGGGACTGGGGTTCGTCGGAGTCCCGGCCCATCAGGGTCGGCATGTCGAAGGCCACGGAGAGTCCGCCGCCGCCGTTGGCCAGGATCATCTTGTAGCGCTCGTTCGTCTGCTCGGCGTTGCCGAAGCCCGCGAACTGGCGGATGGTCCAGGTCCGGCCGCGGTAGCCGGTGACGTGCAGTCCGCGGGTGAAGGGGTATTCGCCGGGCCATCCGATCCGCTCGAAACCCTCGTACGTGTCCCCGGGCCGTGGCCCGTAGACGGGCTCGACCGGGTCGCCGGAGAGCGTGGTGAAATCCGCGTCGCGCTTCTTCGCGGTGTCGTACCGGGCCTGCCAGCGACGGCGGCCCTCCTCGATGGCGTCAGCGTCCATACCCTCGAATTTACTTGGACGCCCTAGTAAATGTCGATGGCTCACCGCCACGGGTATGTCCGTGGCGGCTTTCCGGGGGTGGCGTTACGCCTTCGCGGTGACCGGGGAGCCGTCGGTGATCAGCGGCTCGACGTCCTTGGCGACCTTGCGCTCGACGAAGAACGCGGCGGTGGGGATGGTGCCCGAGACAAGCACCCAGAGCAGCTTCCCGAACGGCCACTTCGCCTTGGAGCCCAGGTCGAAGGCGAAGATCAGGTAGATGATGTAGAGGACGCCGTGGACCTGGGAGACGACCAGCGTCAGGCCCTCGCCCTTGTCGAAGCCGTACTTGAAAACCATGCAGGTGCACAGCACGAGCAACATGACGGCGGTGACATAGGCCATCACCCGGTAACGGGTCAGCACGCTTCGCTTCATGCCTACGAGCGTATCGGCCCGATTTGCGCGATCTTCCGGCGGCCCCGGCACGAACGGAACCCGAGGTTCTACTGCTCCTCGAAGTCCTCGGCGGCGACCCGCAGCGGCCGCAGCATCGCGAAGATCTCCGCGCACTCCTCGGCGTCGTACACCCCGAGCCCGAAGTCCATGGCCATCAGCTCGCGGGTGGCCGACTCGACGACCTCGCGGCCCTTCTCCGTGATGGAGGCGAGGGTGCCGCGCCCGTCGTTCGGATTGGGGCGCTTGTCGACGAGACCGGACTTGACGAGACGGTCGACGGTGTTGGTGACGGACGTGGGGTGGACCATGAGCCGCTCGCCGATCTTGGACATCGGCAACTCACCGGCCTGCGAGAACGTCAGCAGGACCAGGGCCTCGTACCGCGCGAAGGTGAGTCCGTACGGCTTGACGACCGCGTCGACCTCACCGAGCAGGATCTGGTGCGCCCGCATGATCGAGGTGATCGCGCCCATGGCCGGTACGGATCCCCAGCGCTGCTTCCAGAGCTCGTCGGCGCGGGCGATGGGATCGAAGGGAAGGCTGAGCGGCTTCGGCACGCCAAAGACCTTACCCGCCGGTCACATGGTGGTCAGCCCCGTCTCGGGATTCGGTCCCTTGTTCCCGTACGTCGGCTGGTTTCCCGGCGGTCGTACGGTGTGACGCGTCCGTACGGTGCGTGGCGCGGACCTCCGCGGCCAGCGCGAGGCAGCAGAGCGTGCCGAGCACGCCCGACGCCGTGACGACGGTGCTCACCGCGAAGAACTCCGCCGCGAGTCCGGCGAGCGCCATGCCGACCCCCTGGATCGTCATGAGCCCCGCCGTGTGCACGGTCATGGCCCGCCCGCGCAGTTCCTCGGGCACGGCGTCGACGAACCACCGGTCGACGCCCAGCGTGTACGCGGATCCGGCGCCGGCGAGCGCGAGGGCGAGCATCGCCCACAGGAGGCCCGGCGTGAGCGCGTACACCGTGAGCGGCAGGAGCGTGAAGGAGGCGAGCGGCAGAGCGATGCGGGCCCGGGTGCTCGCGGAGAGCGCGGACCCCGCGTACAGCTCCGCGGCGATCGTGCCGACCGGCAGCGCGCACATCAGGAGTCCGACGCCCGCGACACCGACGCCGATCTGATCGGCGTACGGAGCGGCGAGCGCTTCCGGGGCGACCATGAACATGGGCGGCGCCCACAGGAGGAGCAGCAGCGCCCTGATCCGCCGGTCGCCGAGTGCTTGCCGCGCGCCGCTGAGCGAGTACCTCATCAGGGCGGAACCGCCGCTCCCGCGCGCGGGTCTGCGCTTCGTGCCGCACCGCAGGAGCAACGCCGAAGCGGCGAACGTACAGACGGTGATGAGGAGCGCCCCGCGCGGCGGGACGACGGTGAGCAGGACGCCGCCGAGCCCGAATCCGACGAGCACGGAGCTCTGCGAGACGATCCGGAGCAGGGAGCGGCCGAGGACGAACAGGTCGCCGTCCCCGAGGATGTCGGTGAGGGTCGCCATGCGCGTGCCGTTGAAGACGGGCGACACGAGGGCGATGACGCACCGCAGCGCGAGCAGTCCGAAGACGGGTGTGGCGGGCAGCGCCATGAGCGCCGCGCATCCGGCACACACCACGTCGCACATCACGAGCACCCGTCGCGCCGGACACCGGTCGGCGATCCCGGAGAGCAGGGTCCCGCCGATGAGGTAGGGCAGCATCCCGAGCGCGAAGGTGAGCGCGCTGAGCAGCGGTGACCCGGTGAGCCCGTACACGAGCACGGTGAGGGCGACCTCGCTGACGACGACGCCGAGCAGCGAGAGGGCGTGGGCGAGGAAGACGGCGCGGAACTCGCGGATCGTGAAGAGGCGGAGGTAGCCGGTGGGTTGGGGACAGGGTTCGGTGGTGCGCGCCTCGGGGACGGGCTCGTCGGACATGTCCGCACCCTGCACGCGCGCGTGCCGGTCGCCCTAGAGTTTCGGTTCCAGGCGAATCTTGCGGGGGGGGGGGTGGGTGAGCGCGTGCCGAACCGGTTGCACTTCGGCCCGGACGATCTCCTGCGGTGCCGGTTCGCCGTGTCGCCGCTGTGGGAGACCCAGGAGGCCGTGCGGACCCTGAAGCGGCCCGACCGGCACGGCTATCACCCGCAGTGGCTGCGGCGGATCCGCGGGGCGGGCGCCGGGCTCGAACTCGGGGCGCTGTGGCTGCTGATGCCGCCGCGCGGGTACAGCCCCGACTTCATCGGCCCTCCCCCCATCGGCCCCGCCGCCACCTTCGACGAGGAGATCGCGGCCGTGCGCGCGGCCGACCCCGGTGCCGCGCGGGAGGAGCTCGCGCGGGCGCTCGCCTGCACCGCGGGGGCAGCCGAATCTCCCCAGGGGCGTGCGCTGCTCGCCGACCCTGCACGCGCGGTGCGGGATCTCGCGGATGCCATGGAGGCCGCCTGGCACACCCTCGTCGAGCCGGACTGGCCCCGGCTCCGCGCGCTCCTGGAGGCGGACGTCGCCTTCCACTCGCGGCGGCTCGCGGAGGTCGGCCTCGGCGCGCTCGTCGCCGAGTTGGACCCGCGGTTCGCCTGGGACGCGGACACGCTGACCGTCGCGCGGCGGGGCGACCACGTGCGGCATCTGGCGGGCCAGGGCCTCGTCCTGATGCCCAGCGTCTTCGCCTGGCCGGACGTGGTGGGCGGCCACGAGCCGCCCTGGCAGCCGACCCTGGTCTATCCCGCCCGCGGCCTCGCCGGACTCTGGGCCGAGCCGAGCGACCGTACGTCCGAGGCGCTCGTACGGCTCCTTGGACGGGGCAGGGCCACCGTCCTCGCCGCGCTCAACGACCCTGCGACCACCTCGGCCCTGGCACATCGCCTGGGGCTCGCCCCTTCGTCCGTCTCCGCGCACCTCGGCGCCCTGCGCGACGCCGGGCTGCTGGTCTCGCGGCGGTACGGACACCAGGTGCTGTACGAGCGCACTCCGCTCGGCATCGCGCTGGCGAACGGCGGCGGTCTCTGAGCCGGTATCGGAACGGGCCCCGCCCGGTGTCGCAACCAAGGGCGATTGGACCGTTATGTAACGATTGCCCGGTCACCGTCGCCCAAGGGGGCTGGATGTACCGGCTGCTCCGCACGTTCACCGCACTCACGGCCCTCACGGCCCTCGGGCTCACGGCAGGGTGCTCCTCCGAATCCGGCAGCAAGGGCAAGGAGAAGACGCCCGTCGAGGCCGGTCCCTCCACCGAGGCCGCCAAGAAGGCCCCGGAGAGCGCCTTCTGGGTCGACCCGCAGAGCGCCGCCGCCCGGCAGGTCAGGCAGTGGGAGCAGGAGGGCCGCACCCAGGACGCCGCCGCGCTCAAGCGGATCTCCGAGCAGCCCATGGCCGTGTGGCCCGCGGGCGACGACCCGGTCCCGGACGTCAAGGCGGCCGTCGACGGTGCCGCGCGGGACGACCGCACCGCCGTGCTCGTCGCGTACAACATCCCGCACCGCGACTGCGGCAACCACTCCGCCGGCGGCGCGCACAGCTCGGACTTCTACCGGCAGTGGATCGACAAGTTCGCCGGCACCATCGGCGACACACCGGCCGTCGTCATCCTGGAGCCGGACGCGATCCCGCACATCGTGGACGGCTGCACCCCCGCCGAGTACCACGCCGAGCGCTACCAACTACTCTCCGAAGCCATCCAGCGGTTCAAGCGGCAGCCCCAGGTGAAGGTCTATCTGGACGCGGGCAACCCGGGCTGGATCGACCAGGCGGGCAAGCTCGCGGCGCCGCTCCAGCAGGCGGGGATCGCGCAGGCGGACGGCTTCTCGCTGAACGTGTCGAACTTCCAGAGCGACGAGACCATCAAGGCGTACGGCCGCGGCCTCTCGGGGATCGTCGGCGGCAAGCACTTCGTGATGGACTCCAGCCGCAACGGCAAGGGCCCGCTCGCCGGTGACCGTGAGGACGCCTGGTGCAATCCGCCGGGCCGCGGCCTCGGCACCCCGCCCACGGACAAGACCGGTGACGCGCTGCTCGACGCGGTCCTGTGGATCAAGCGGCCCGGCGACTCGGACGGACCGTGCAGGGGTGGCCCGGCGGCGGGCCAGTGGTGGCCCGACTACGCGCTCGGTCTCGCGCGCAACGCGAAGGCCACCTGACCGGCAGTCACTTCTGCCCGACGTGGATCCACTTCGCCTCGGACGACGAGCCGTCCTGGTCCGTCACGAAGAGCATGTACCAGCCCGGCGGCACAAGCGCGGTGTCGCCCCTGGGCACCTGCACCGTCACCTCACCCTTGCCCTTGGTGAGACCGAGCGCGATCGACCGCTGCTCGACGTCCGTCGTGTGCGTCACCGCGCTGGGGCGCATCAGACGGGCCGAGGCGATCTTCTCGGGGCTTGCAGTACGGAACGTCGCGCGGCCGTCCGCCGCGAGCTCCTCCGGGCCCTCGCCGAGGACCGGGCGGTTCTTGCCCGCCTTGTGCAGCGCGGGCGGCGTGTAGACCTCCATGCGCTGCTCGAAGTGGCCGAGCTTGGTGTTCTGCTGGTTGTCGAAGAGCGGGTCGGAGCCGAACGTGACGACCCGTCCGTCGGGCAGGAGCAGCGCCTCGGAGTGGTAGTTGCGGCCCACCTTGGGGGACGCCGCCTCGCGGAAGCTGTTCGACTTGGGGTCGTAGAACTGCGCCTTGAGGATGTTGCTGCCGCCGCGCCCCCGGTAGTCCTTGGAGCCGTTGGACGTGAACACCGAGTCGTCCGGCAGGATCACGCTGTTCAAGTAGCGGGTTCCCTGTGGGAGTTCGGGTCCGGTCCTGAAGGCGGGGCTCTTCTCCTTGAGGTCCACGACGGCCGTACGCCGGGTCGCCTTGTCGGACTCGCCGACGCCTCCGCCGCCCAGGATCATCACCTTCTGGTCCTGCGCCGGGGGCAGCAGGAGGGAGGCGGACGTCTCGGTCTGGTCGAGGTCGACGAGGCCGGGGATCTTCTCGAACTTGTTCGTCTTCAGGTCCCACAGGCCGGGCTCACGGCCCTTGTCGGCGGGCCCGTAGCCCGCGTTCGACGCCGGGTAGAAGAGCTTGCCGCCCTTGGTGAGGAAGAGCGCCGGGTAGGTCGGGAAGTAGCGCTTGGGGCCGTTGGTCCACTTCTTCGTCTTGGGGTCGTAGATCTCGTTGTCGCCCGGGTCGATCATGCCCACGTCGTCGAGACCGGAGACCGCGAGCACCTTGCCGTCGTCGAGACCGACGAGCGTGGGGTACCAGCGGGCCTTCTCCATCGGCTCCACGGGGATGTACTTCTCGGCCACCGCGTCGAACTCGTAGGCCGCCTTGATCCCCTGGAAGTCCTGCTTGTCCATGGTGAGCTTCTCGGCGATCCCGTACGCGTTGTCGGCTTCCTTGCCGGTGAGGCCCTCGATCTCGTACTGCGCGGACTTCTCGTTGACGAACTCGTTGCCCTCCTGGGCGGCCTCGACGAAGACGCGCGCCTCACTCGCCTTGACCGTGGTCTTCCAGGGCTGCATCGCACCGGTCTTGGAGTACGTGATCTCGTAGTCCCGCTTGGCCTTGGGGACCTTGACGTCGAACTTGCTCACGTACTCGATGCCCGACGGCGAGCGGAAACGGGTGCCCTTCTTGAGGACGATGGCCTTGTCGGGGTTCTCGTTCTTGACGCGCATGCCGCCGCCGGCCCGGTCGATCTCGCCGTCGAGGAGTTCGTAGCGCGCCGTGCCACCCGCCACCAGGAGGCGGCCGTCGGGGAGTTGGGCGTGGCCCGCGCAGAAGAAGTCCTCCGGGGTCCTGACCTTCTTGAAGGTGTCCGTCTTCGGGTCCCAGAGGATCGTGTCGAACGACCCCGCGTCGAACTTCTTCTGCTCGTTCCCGGAGCCCGCGACGATCAGGACCTTGCCGGTGTGCAGGAGCGCGGCGTGGATGGCGTTGGTCCGGAACTCCTCGGGGATGCCGATCTGTTTCCAGGAGCCGTACTTGGCCTTGTAGCCGGGCTGGGCGATCTTGTACTCGTAGTACTGCTCCTCGGCGAAGGAGAGTGCCGCCGGTGCGTTGAGCCCGACGAGCAGCGCGCCCGCCCCGACTCCGAGGAGTGTCTTCTTCGTCCGCTGAGAGGGCCGGTATGCCATGGGTCAGTTCCCTCCTGTCGTCGTACCGGTGGCGAACGCCGGCTCCGGCTCGCCGTCCGCGCCCGTGGCGCCGAGGCCTTCCGCGTCCTTCCTGGCGCGCTGGCGGATCCGCTCGCGGGCCTTGTCGCGCACCGCGCCCGCCCTGCGCTCCTTGACCAGCGAGAAGCTCCAGATCGCGACCGGGGCGAGCGCGATGACCAGCGCGAGGACGGCCCAGGTGCGCATCGCCGCGTGGGTGTGGCCGAGCACGAACGAGGCGACCAGTGAACTGGCGAGGACCGCCGCCCAGCAGAGGTGGATCCGGAAGGTGAGCACCCGGTCGGGGCTCGCGTCGCCGCCCTTGGGCGTGACCACGAAGCGGCTCGGGCGGCGCAGGACGGCGGCGCCGAGCGACTTGGCGTAGATGGGTGCGGAGAGCGCGGACATCGCCATGCCCGCGAGGCCTCCGGAGCCCTCCGGTTCGTGCGGGGAGACGTTGTGCCGGCGGTTCCAGAGGTAGAGCCCGATCTGGAGCGCCGCGGCGTCGCTGTAGAGCATCAGCCAGACGGAGGCGGCGACCTGCGTCCCGGAAGCGCCGAACCAGAGGAAGAGAACACAACTCAGCACGCCGAGCAGCCAGTTGACGGCCGTCATGGGGTAGTAGACGAGCATCATCGTGTACGAGAAGAGACGGCCGGGCGGCATCGTGAACGGCGCCCTCCAGTACTGCTTGAACAGCGTCTCGTACGTCCCGCGCGACCAGCGCATCTGCTGGGTGAAGAAGTCCGTCCAGGAGGCGGGGCCCTCGCCGACGGCGAGCACGTCCGGGGTGTAGACCGACCGCCAGTGGCGCCTGGTGAGGGGGTTCTTGTGGCGGTGCAGCTCGAAGCCGGTCGCCATGTCCTCGGTGATGGAGTCGTACAGGCCGCCGACCTGGCGGAGCGCCTGGATGCGTACGACGTTGTTGGTGCCGACGAACATGGGTGCGCGGTAGCGGTTGCCGGCGCGCTGGATCAGGGCGTGGAAGAGGAACTGCTGGGACTCGGCGGCCTTGGTGACGGGAGAGTCGTAGTTCCCGTACACCTGGGGCCCGACGACGAACGCCACGTCCTCATCCCGGAAGTAACCCATCATCCGCTCAAGGAAGTTGGGGAGCGGGACGTGGTCGGTGTCCACGGAGGCGAAGAAGTCGTAGTCGCCGCCGTGCATCGCGAGCCAGGCGTTGTAGTTGCCGTGCTTGGTGCGGGCCTTGTGGACACCCTTCGCGCGGTTCCACTCGGGCACTCCGTTGCGGGTGAAGTGACGTACGCCGAGTTCGGCGCAGAGCGCCTTGGCGTCCTCGTCGTCGCCCTCGTCCAGGAGCCAGACGTCGAGGGGGCCGGTGTGGTGTATCGCCTTCGCGCCCTCGAGGGTGGCGCGGACCATGCTGAGGGGTTCCTTGCCCGGGACGTACGTCGTGAGGAAGGCGACGCGGGTGCCGGGTTCGGGGGTGACCGGTATCGGGTCTCTCGCCACCATCGTCGCGTGGGCGATGGATATGACGTTGACGAGCATGAAGAGCTCGATGAGCCCGATCGCGACGAGCATCGTGACGTCGAGTCCGATGAGCCAGCGGTCGGCGCCCTCGCGTTCCGTCCAGTGGGTCGGCCACACGAGGTAGACGAGGAGGAGGCCGGTGAGGACCGGGGCGAGCGTCATCAGGATGACGGCTCGTATTCGGTGGGGCTCACGGGAGAGAAGCTTGTTGTACCGCACCCGATAGCGGCCACCGTCGCCGCTGCCACTGCCGCTGCTGCCGTCCGGCTCGGTGAGCGGTCCGGCGAGTGTGCTGTGGGTGTCGTAGTCGTAGCCCTCCGGCCGCACAGCGCCCTCCAGGTCGTGGGTGATCTGGCTCTGGCAGGTTCAGGTACGAACAAGCCGATACCCTCACAAAAGTGGAGTTTCCCTGGCGTGTCGAACGGGATACGTCCGTGCGAGCGGTTTTAGGGTGAACGGTTCGGCTGCGGTTGCGAGGGGCGCCACGGGGTGCGGGTCTACCCCTCGGTGGCTACGGGGCAATCGGGCGGGTGGGCGGGAAAGCTCGTTCGTCCAGGGTCGGATGCGGGGTGACGGGCGGGTGGGCGGGAAAGGTCTGTACGTCAGCACCGCCGCCGGGGGCGATGAACAGGGCCCGCCCACCCCCCGAGGGGGGTTAGGGCCGCCCAACCCGCCGTAGGCGATGCCGCATGGCACGCTGCGCAAGCGGCCCCAGATCCTCAACCGCCGCCACCAGAAGGGAAAGTTGCTCCAGGGAGTCCAACGCCCTGGACGCCCCCACCTCGTCCACCCCCTCGTACAGCTCTATCCCCACGAACGACGCCGCCACCGCCCGCGCAAGCCCCACAGGATCCGCGAACTCCCCCAGCGGCGTCGACGAGAGCACCCGGACCAGGACCTTCTCGATCTCCTCGATCCAGAGGGCGAGCCCCGCAGCCGTCGCGGGAGCGAGACGAGGCTGCGTCTGCGCCCCCGCGAGAAGCTGGCCGAGGACCGCCACGTGCCCCGCGGCCCGCTCCTCCTCATGCATCTCGCGGCCGAATTCGAGGAGTTCGGCCAGCGAGGACACCGCGTCCAGCCGCTCCCGGTAACGCGAGACCCGCTGCTCGGAGCCGTGGCGGCAGGCAGCCGCGAGGAGCTCGTCGACCGACCCGAAGTGGTAGAAGACAAGGGCCTGATTGACCCCGGCGGCAGCCGCGATCGTCCGCGCGGACGTCTTCGCGATGCCCTGCTCCGTCAGCGTACGCAGGGCCCCTTCGAGGAGTTTCCGCTTCGTGTCGGCGCTCATGCCCTCGCCTCCTCACGGAGGGGCCGCAACCCCGGCCGCACACCACAGGTGCGGACGTCCTCGTACTCCGCCGCGAAGGAACCCTCGTACCCGAAGAGCGGCCCGAAGCGCCGGTTCACCACCCTGACGCGGATACGGAAGCGGCCCGTGGAGTCGTCGTAGGACTCCCGCACCTCCGCGTCGCCGCCGATCAGGCCGGGCACGCGGACGTCCACCGGCCCTTCCCGGAAGCGGTGCGCCCCGGAGCGGATCAGCAGGGAGCCGTCCGGCTCGGCCCGGAGGTGGAGGTCGCTCGCGAGGTGCTGGTGGGTGCCCAGGTAGTCGAGGATGCGGTCGCCCTTGGGGCCCAGGACCATCTGGGCGTCGAAGCGGCGGGAGCGGCCTGGCAGATCGAAGGTGCGCACGAAGCTCACCGTCTCACGGCCGAACGTGTCGACGTACGGCACGTTCTCGATGGTGAAGGGGACGTGGCGTCCAGCGCGCGGAACGAGGATGTTGCGGGTGCCGCCCACGGCCAGGAACGGTTTCACGAAGCCCCTGCCGTGCCAGATGCGGTCCATGACGCCCCGGCCGATGCACGCCTCGCCGCTCGCGAGGCCCACGGAGAAGCGGCGTTGCAGCTGGGGGTGCAGGCGGTCGAAGTCGGCGCCCATCACCGTACGGAAGATCGATGCCCGCATCACCGCTCCTGGAGGGTCGTCAGGACGCGCGGGGCACGCGTGCGTGGCGGTGGATTACGGAGGCAGCGGCGCGCCGCGGGCGTCGTCGGCAGGGGCGGCAGAACGAAGGCGAGCGCCAGGGCGGCCGGTGCCACCATCGGCGCGGCGACGACGGCCGCGACCACGCACCCGACGCGCACCCCCACCTCTGCCAGCGCGTGCAGCAGTTGGCGCTCGGGGGTGATCCCCCGCTCGAGCCAGAGCCGCAGCCGGTCGAAGGACCAGGCCGTGGCCCAGCCCATCAGGGGGCGGAAGGCGGCCCGGTCGGCGAGCGCGCCGAAGCGGCCCCAGCGCGGGCGGTAGTCGTAGCCGGTGAGGAAGCGGATGCCGCCGTCCGGGGTGGGGACGTAGCGCCAGTAGCCCGAGCCCTCCTGGAGGAGCGACAGGGGGTGCGGTGAGGCGAAGCGCAGTGCCGATGTCCTGGTGCCGTCCGCCCGGCGCTTCTCGCCGGCGGAGATGCCGGTGCCCGCGATGGTGAGGAAGGGCAGTACGCGCGTGCCGTACCGGAAGCGCTGGGGCTCGCCCGGCACGCGCGGCAGGTAGTCGATCTCGGTGAAGCGGAGGTCCCAGCGCTGGTGCTGGGACGGCTCCTGGGTGCGTGCCCAGAGCTCGTCGAGGTCGGCGTCTATGCGTGCTTCGACGTACAGGCTCACGGCGTTCCCCCATGTCAGTGCAGTTTTGAGCGACTGCTCAAGCCGATCGTAGGGAGTTTTGAGCGGTCGCTCAAGTCCGCGGTCAAGAAGAAGCCCCCGCCGACTGTCGGCGGGGGCTTCTTCTCAGTTACGGGGGGGCAGCGGCGGCTATGCGGAAAGGTGCCGCTCCACCGTCTCGACCTTCGACGTCATCCCGTCCGTCACCCCGGGCCGGATGTCCGCCTTCATGACGACGGAGACACGCGGCGCCCGCGCCTCGACCGCGGCGACGGCGCGCTTGACGACGTCCATCACCTCGTCCCACTCGCCCTCGACGGAGGTGAACATCGCGTCGGTCCGGTTGGGCAGGCCGGACTCGCGGACGACGCGGACCGCGTCGGCGACGTACTCGCCCACGTCCTCACCGACGCCGAGCGGGGTCACGGAGAAGGCGACGATCATGCGCTCACGACGCCTTCGCGGCGGGCGCGCGACGCGATCACGGCGGCCTCGGCCTCACGCTTCAGCTTGCGCTCGGCGAAGAAGCCGCCGGCGGGCAGGACGGAGAGGATGAAGTAGAGGGCGGCCGTCTTCACGTTCCACTTGGTGCGGTTCCAGGCGTCGAGCCAGAACAGCACGTACAGGATGAAGAGCACGCCGTGGACCATGCCCATCACCGGCACGGCGTTGAAGTCCGTGGTCCGCTTGAGCACCGAGCAGATGATCAGGAGCAGGAAGGAGACGGCCTCGGGGGCCGAGACCAGACGGAGGCGGCGGAGTGCGGAAGCGGTCTTGATGTCCACGGATCACCTTCGGTGTGAGGCGGGAGCGAGGGGCGAGGGCCGCTCGGCGGCATTGACCTTGTGATTGCGATCTTGTGAATGCGCGCACAAGCGACCCCCATTGTGACATCGGGGTGTTCTCGGGGTTCGCTCAGGGGCCGTTGCCCTGTTCCGACCGCATATCCGACGGCTACCGTCGATACGTGGCAACGTTCCGACTGCAAGGCAGCAGGGTGCTCGCCGTGGACATGTCCGGCGACGCCGTCAAGGCGAAGAACGGCTCGATGGTCGCGTACGACGGCCGGATGGCCTTCAAGAAGATGACCGGCGGCGGCGAGGGCATACGGGGCATGGTGACCCGCCGCATCACCGGCGAGCAGATGACGGTGATGGAGGTGAAGGGGCACGGCACGTGCTGGTTCGCCGACCGAGCCACCGAGATCAACCTCGTGGAGCTGCGCGGCGAGAAGCTTTTCGTCGAGGCGGGCAACCTCCTGTGCACGGACGGGGGCCTGCACACCGGCACTCATTTCACCGGCGTCCGCGGAGCCTCGCAGGGCAACGGCCTGTTCACCACGACCGTCGAGGGCTCGGGCCAGGCGGCGATCATGTCCGACGGCCCCGCGGTGGTGCTGCGCGTGAGCCGGCAGTATCCGCTCACGGTGGACCCGGGGGCGTATGTCGCCCATCAGGGAGACCTCCGCCAGAACCTCCAGTCGGGCGTCACTTTCCGTACGTTGCTCGGCGAGGGCGGCGGCGAGGCCTTCCAGATCCGCTTCGAGGGCGACGGACTCGTCTATGTCCAGCCCAGCGAGCGGAACACGATCGCGGGGGACGTCTGACATGCCCTTCCGGGAGATCAACTCGAAGATGGTCGAGGCGACCGTCCTGCCGGGCCAGCGCCTGTTCAGCCAGCGCGGCGCCATGCTCGCCTACAAGGGAGATGTCGCCTTCACCCCCAACATCCAGGGCGGACAGGGCGGTCTGGCCTCCATGATCGGGCGCCGGGTGGCCAACGAGGCGACGCCCCTGATGACGGTGGAGGGCAGCGGCACCGTCCTCTTCGGGCACGGCGGCCATCACATCCAGGTGATCAGCCTCACCGGAGACACCCTCTATGTGGAGGCGGACCGGCTGCTCGCCTTCGACGGGACGCTCCAGCAGGGCACGATGTTCATGGGCTCGCAGGGCGGCGTCATGGGCATGGTCCGCGGACAGGTCACAGGGCAGGGCCTCTTCACGACCACCCTCAAGGGGCAGGGCGCGGTCGCCGTCATGGCGCACGGCGGGGTCATCGAGGTGCCGATCACCCCGCAGCGCCCGGTCCATGTCGACCCGCAGGCGTATGTGGCGCACCACGGCGACGTACGCAACAAACTCTCCACGGCGCTCGGCTGGCGCGACATGGTGGGGCGGGGCTCGGGCGAGGCGTTCCAGCTGGAGCTGTCCGGGAGCGGTGCGGTGTACGTCCAGGCGTCGGAGGAGAAGCTGTGAACCCCTCAATGCCCGCGGGGGTGCCCGCGCCCCTCGATCCGATGACACTGCCGAGCGACGACAGCGTGAACGCGTACACCTTCTGCGTGGAACTCAAGGGGAGCCAGTGGTTCCTGCAGAAGGGGAAGATGATCGCCTACTACGGGTCGATCGAGTTCAACGGCATCGGACACGGCCGCCTGGACCGCCTGGTGCGCACGAGTTTTCATTCGCCCCTGCACGCGAGCGACTGGGTGGTGGCCGACGGCCAGGGCAAGATGCTCCTCGCCGACCGGGCCTTCGACGTGAATTCGTACGACCTCGAAGACGGCAACCTGACCATTCGCTCGGGCAACCTCCTCGCTTTTCAGCCAACTCTCGCGCTGAAGCAATCCATCGTTCCGGGCTTTCTGACCCTGATCGGAACCGGAAAGTTCGTGGCCGCGTCGAACGGCCCGGTGGTGTTCATGGAGCCGCCGATCCGGGTCGATCCACAGGCCCTGGTGGGCTGGGCCGACTGCCCCTCGCCCTGCCATCACTACGACCATGGGTATCTGACCGGAGTCATCGGCGGCGTACGGGCACTGACCGGGATCGGCGGAACCTCAGGCGAGGAGCACCAGTTCGAGTTCGTGGGGGCCGGGACGGTGCTCCTGCAGTCCTCGGAGGCGCTCATGGCCGAGCAGGCGACGGGCGCGGTGCCGCAGCAGGCGGGCGTGCCGGGCGGCCAGGGCGGCCAGGCCGCACCGGGCCAACGCGGTCAACACGGACAGCAGCCGGGGCAACCGCGCCTTCCCGGACAACTGGGGGACCTCCAGCGTCGCTTCGGCCTGTGAGCGGTAGTCTGCGGAGTGTGACGGCGAACGTCTGTGCCCCTCCGTCACCCGGGGGGTGAGAGGCGCGTGTCACACACCGACATTCGTTCACCTTTCAACTTCTTAGGTAGAATCGATTCCATGGAGACCGAGACGGCCCCGCAGTGGCTGACCAACGAGGAACAGTGCGCCTGGCGCACCCACGTGGAGGTCAACAGGATGCTGACATATCAGCTCGAGAAGGACCTCCAGCCGTTCAACCTGACCATGAACGACTACGACATCCTCGTGCATCTCTCCGAATCGGAGGAGAAGCGGATGCGTATGAGCGATCTCGCGGCCGCCACACTGCAGTCCAAGAGCCGCCTTTCCCATCAGATCACCCGCATGGAGAACGCGGGCCTGGTCCGCCGGGAGAACTGCGAGTCCGACCGGCGCGGGCTCTACACCGTCCTCACGGACGAGGGCATGGAGACCATGCAGCGGGTCGCCCCGCACCACGTGGCCTCGGTCCGCCAGCACTTCGTCGACCTGATCTCTCCCGAGGCGCTCGGCGAACTCCACAAGGCCCTGACCCCGATCGCGGAGCACCTCCGGGCCCAGCGGGGCAAGCCCTGACCCTCACCGCGCGGCGGCAGGGACCCTGAGCTCGAAGAGCGCTCCCCCACCGGGAGCCTCCCGGACCGTGAGGGTCCCGCCGTGGCGTGCGGCGACATCGCGCGCGATGGCGAGGCCCAGACCCGCCCCGCCGTCATCCCTGGTGCGGGCGTCATCGAGGCGGACGAAGCGCTCGAAGATCCGGTCGCGTTCACCCTCCGGTACGCCGTTTCCGTCGTCGGAGACCTCAAGAACCGCCCACGCCCCCTCGGCGCGGGTGGTGACGGTGACGTGCGAGCGCGCGTGGCGCTGCGCGTTGTTCACGAGGTTGCCGAGCACGCGCGCCAACTGGCTCCGGGAGCCGGTGACTTCGACGCTCTTCAGATCCATGCGGACGTCGACCTGGTCCCGCGTGCGCTGCGAGAGCTCCTCGCGCGCCAGGGCCGCCAGGTCCACGTGCCCACCGCCCGGCTTCTCGCCCGCGTCGAGCCGGGCGAGGAGCAGCAGGTCGGCGGCCAGCTCCTGAAGTCGTACGGTGTCCTCGACCGCACCGTCCACGTCCAGCAACTCCGGGTGGGCCGCGCCCACTTCGAGCTGCGTGCGCAAGGAGGCGATGGGGCTGCGCAGTTCGTGCGAGGCGTCGGCCACGAAGCGGCGCTGGCGTTCCACCGAGCTCTGCAGGGCGGCGAGCGTCTCGTTCGTCGTCGTGGCCAGGCGGGCGATCTCGTCGTGCGTGTCCGGCTCGGGCACGCGGCGCGCGAGATCCTCCGACGCGGTGATCGCCTCCATCTCGGAGCGGATCGCGTCCACCGGGCGCAGGGCGCGGCGCGTCACCAGCCAGGTCACCAGGGCGATGACGGCGAGGAGCAGCGGGAAACCGATGAGCATGGACGTCAACGCCGTGGACACCGCGCTCTGTTGGGCGGCGAGTGGTGCGCCCGCGTGGACGGTGAGATCGCCCTTCTTATCGACGTTCACCTCGACCGCGGCGAAGCGGTAGTCCTGCGTCTCGCCGTCGATGGTGGCGGAGCCGGAGGTACCGTCCGGCGCGTCATCGGAGATCTCCCCGGGTTCAAGCGCTTCGCTCTCGCTCTCGCTCTCGTCGTCGTCATCTCCCTCGCTCTTGGGAGGCGTGGCCGCCGGCTGGGGCTTCACCGGCTTGACGGCGTCGACGCCCGTGCCGCTGATGCTCTCCAGGTCCTCGCTGGCGGCGACGAGCCGTCCGTCGCCGTCCACGACCTGGACCGGCTGGTCGTCGTTGTCCAGATCCAGATCGCCGTACGCCGTGTTCGCGGCGAGCTGCGAAGCCACCCCGCGGGCGGCGGACTGGGCCTGACCGTTCGCCTGGTCGGTCAGGTTCGCGCGCAGCGAGAGCAGGACGGCGGCGCCGGCGGCGACCAGCGCGACGGCGACGACGAGGCTGGCGCCGATCGTGGCGCGGGCCCGGACGGAACTGAAGAAGCGCTTCGTCACCGGGGGGCCTCCAGGCGGTATCCGGCGCCGCGCACCGTCTTGATCAGCGGCGCCCCGAGCTTGCGCCGCAGGGCGCTGATGTACACCTCGACGATGTTCGGGTCGCCCTCATAGGCGAAGTCCCAGACGTGCTCCAGGATGTCGCCCTTGGAGACGACCTCGCCCGTGCGCAGGACGAGCTGCTCAAGGACGGCGAACTCCTTGGCGGTGAGCGTGACTTCGTCGTCTTCTCGGAAGACGCGGCGCGCCGCGGTGTCGACTTTGAGGTCGCCGAGGGTGTGGACGGGGGACGGCCCCGCGTTGCCGCGGCGGCGCAGGAGCGCCTTCACACGGGCAACGAGCACCACGTACGAGAACGGCTTGGTGAGGTAGTCGTCGGCGCCCGTGTCGAGCCCTTCGGCCTCGTCGTACTCGCCGTCCTTGGCCGTGAGCATCAGGATCGGTACGTCGTGACCGGTGGCCCGCAGGGTGGAGCAGACGCGGTAGCCGTTCATGCCGGGCAGCATGATGTCGAGGATGACCAGGTCGTACGTCCCCTCGCTCGCCCGGTGCAGTCCGTCGACGCCGTCGTGCACGACGTCCACGGCGTAGCCCTCGGCCGTCAGGCCCTTGGCGAGCGACAGGGCGAGCCGCTTTTCGTCCTCCACGATCAACAGGCGCATGCGTTCAGGGTCCCAGAGCGAACCTGAAGAGTTCTTCAGGCGGCTTCAGGCTGGCTTCAGGGTCGCTCAGCCAGATTGGTCCTTGTCGAAAGCGAACGGCAGCGGCGGCCTACGGGCCGCACAGCCAACGTCTCGGGAGGAACCCCCTTATGAAGCGCAACATCGTCATCGCCACCGTCGCAGCCCTGGCCCTGGCCGGGGGCGGTACGGCGACAGCGCTCGCTGCCACCGGCGACGACGACTCGTCGGCCGCCGCCAAGAAGTCGAGCGTTCAGCTGAAGGACAACGACCGTGACGACGACCGGGACGACGCCGAGGAGAACACCGCCGAGGTGAAGGCCGCCAAGGTGACCGCGGCCGACGCGATCAAGGCGGCGCTGGCGAACCAGTCCGGTACGGCGGTCTCCGCCGAGCTGGACGACGAGGACGACGGCGGCCTGGTCTGGGACGTCGACGTGCTCGGCAAGGGCGCCACGTGGCACAGCGTCCAGGTGGACCCCGGCACCGGCAAGGTGCTCGGCTCGCACACCGAGCAGGACGAGGACGGCGACGCGAAGCGCGTGGCCGCCGCCCTGAAGGGTGCGTCCACCTCGGCGGAGGACGCGGCGAAGGCTGCCGCCGCCAAGGGCACGGTCACGTCCGTGGACCTGGACGACGATGGCACCGTCGGCGCCTGGGAGGCGGAGACCTCCGGTGCGAAGGGTGCGGAGTCCGACTGGAAGGTGGACCTGCAGTCGGGCAAGGTCACGGCTGACAAGTCGGACAGCCACGATGACTCCGACCAGGACTCGGACGACAACGACTCGGACGACGACGGCTCCGACGACTGACGGGTCCCCCTCCGTCGTCAGCCCCACCGCCCCGCAGGGATTTCCCTGCGGGGCGGTTCGCGTCGTGGGGGCGGGGGTTGTCTTCCGGCTACGCCCTGAACCGCCGCTTCGCGGCGGACTTTTTCCCGCCCACCCACCCGATTACCCCGGAGTAATGGGTGGGTGGGCGGGAAAGTCTCGCCGCGAAGCGGCGGCTAGTGCGACCGCGGGCCCAGCCAGGCATCGGAGCAGCGAAGCACCCGACCGCCGGGGCAGCCAAGCCCCAGAGCAGCGGAGCACCCCGCAGCCACCGCAGAGGTCACCTCACCCCGAGGTCAAGCTCGCGACCAGTTCGTCCGCCGCCGCGTAAGGGTCCAGCTCCCCGGCCACGATCCGCTCCGCCAGAGCGGACAACCTCGCGTCCCCGTGCAAGTCCGCGATTCGCTCCCGCAAGGCCGTGACCGCGATGGTCTCCACCTCGCGGGCAGCCCTCGCCGCCCTGCGGTCCGCCAGGACCCCCCGCTCCTCCATCCACGCCCGGTGCTTCTCCAGAGCTTCGACGACCTCGTCGATCCCCTCGCCCCGCGCGGCCACCGTCTTCACGATGGGCGGTCGCCAGTCCCCCGCCCCGCGGGACTCCCCGAGCCCCAGCATGTGGTTCAGCTCGCGTGCGGTCGCGTCCGCGCCGTCCCGGTCCGCCTTGTTGACGACGTACACGTCACCGATCTCCAGGATTCCGGCCTTCGCCGCCTGGATCCCGTCGCCCATCCCGGGGGCGAGCAGCACCACCGACGTGTCCGCCTGCGAGGCGATCTCCACCTCGGACTGGCCCACGCCGACCGTCTCGACCAGGATCACGTCGCAGCCCGCCGCGTCCAGTACGCGGATCGCCTGCGGAGCCGACCACGCCAAGCCGCCCAGGTGGCCCCGCGTCGCCATGGAGCGGATGTAGACCCCGGGGTCGGACGCGTGCTCCGACATGCGGACCCGGTCGCCGAGCAGCGCGCCCCCGGAGAAGGGGGACGAAGGGTCGACGGCCAGGACGCCGACCCGCTTGCCCGCCCTGCGGTAGGCGGACACCAGCGCCGACGTAGAAGTCGACTTGCCGACACCGGGAGATCCCGTGAGGCCCACCACGTACGCATGGCCCGCCAGCGGAGCCAGCGCCGCCATGACCTCGCGGAGCTGCGGTGACGCCCCCTCGACCAGTGAGATCAGCCGGGCCACGGCCCGTGGCCTGCCCTCGCGGGCCTGTGCCACCAGGGAGGGGACGTCCTGCATGTCAGACAGCTCCGTTCCAAGACGTTTGCGAGACGGGGAAGGCTTGCACGTGCGAAGCGGGCGTCAGGCCTTCGCCACCTTCACGATCAGCGCGTCCCCCTGCCCGCCGCCACCGCACAGCGCGGCCGCGCCCACGCCACCGCCGCGCCGCTTCAGCTCAAGGGCGAGGTGCAGGACGACGCGTGCGCCGGACATCCCGATCGGGTGACCCAGGGCAATGGCTCCGCCGTTGACGTTCACCTTTTCCGAGGACACCCCGAGGTCCTTCATTGACTGCACGGCGACCGCGGCGAACGCTTCGTTGATCTCGATCAGGTCGAGGTCCGCGACGTCCAGGCCCTCCTTCTTCAGGGCGTGCTGGATGGCGTTGGACGGCTGCGACTGGAGCGAGCTGTCCGGGCCCGCCACGTTGCCGTGCGCCCCGATCTCCGCGATCCAGTCAAGGCCGAGCTCCTCGGCCTTGACCTTGGACATCACGACGACCGCAGCGGCGCCGTCGGAGATCTGCGAGGCCGTGCCCGCCGTGATCGTGCCGTCCTTGGCGAAGGCCGGGCGCAGCTTTCCGAGCGACTCCACGGTCGTCTCGGCCCGGATGCCCTCGTCCTGGGAGAAGAGGACCGGTCCGCCCTTGCGCTGCGGGATCTCGACCGGGGTGATCTCGGCCTCGAAGATGCCGTTCTTCTGGGCGGCGGCGGCGCGCTGGTGCGAGGCGGCGGCGATCTCGTCCTGCTCGGGGCGCGCGATGCCGAGGCGGGTGTTGTGCTTCTCCGTGGACTCGCCCATGGCGACGTTGTCGAAGGAGTCGGTGAGGCCGTCGTACGCCATGGAGTCGAGCATCTCGATGGCGCCGTACTTGACGCCCTCGCGCGACTTGGGAAGGACGTGCGGCGCGTTCGTCATCGACTCCTGGCCGCCGGCGACGATGACGTCGAACTCGCCCGCGCGGATCAGCTGGTCGGCGAGCGCGATCGCGTCGAGCCCGGAGAGGCACACCTTGTTGACGGTGAGCGCGGGGACGTTCATGGGGATGCCCGCCTTGACGGCGGCCTGGCGTGCCGGGATCTGCCCTGCCCCGGCGGTGAGCACCTGGCCCATGATCACGTACTGCACCTGGTCGCCGCCGATCCCGGCCCGGTCGAGGGCGGCCTTGATCGCGAAACCGCCCAGGTCGGCGCCGGAGAAGGACTTCAGGGAGCCGAGCAGGCGGCCCATGGGCGTTCGTGCGCCCGCGACGATCACTGAGGTGGTACCGGTCGTTCCAGACATGTGCCACGGCCCCTTGGGAGGAGGAGTTAATGAGGGTTTACTTGAATGTACTGAGCGGTACGCCGCCCGTCATCGGGCGTTAGGTGTGATCGCGCGCACGTTGCGTAATCACCGCCGGAAGGGCTGCACTTAAAAACATGCTGACGCGAATCGATCACATCGGGATCGCCTGTTTCGACCTCGACAAGACCGTCGAGTTCTACCGGGAGACATATGGCTTCACGGTGTTCCACACCGAGGTCAATGAGGAGCAGGGGGTGCGCGAGGCCATGCTCAAGATCAATGAGACGGGTGACGGCGGCGCTTCCTACCTGCAGCTCCTCGAACCCACTCGCGATGACTCCGCCGTGGGCAAGTGGCTGGCGAAGAACGGCGAGGGCGTGCACCACATCGCTTTCGGCACCGCGGACGTGGACGGCGACGCCGCGGCCATCAAGGACAAGGGCGTACGCGTCCTTTACGAGGAGCCCCGCATCGGGTCCATGGGATCCCGCATCACCTTCCTGCACCCCAAGGACTGTCACGGTGTGCTGACCGAACTCGTCACCTCGGCAGCCCAGGAGTCACCGGAGCACTGACCTCCGCATACTTGGGCCGGTAGGGTTGGGGGCGGCCGTCCGAAGTTTGGGCGGCCGGCCGTCCGTACGCTGGGCGGCAGCTTGCCGGGGTCCGGGTTTCGGGGGACGAGCGTCAGGGCAGCAGCCCAAGCTCTGCTGTTGATCTGACACCATTCCCCTTGGGCCCCGTTCGGCGGATGGACAGGGCTCGTACGAAACTTGCGACCAGAGCGGGGGCCTCCCTGCTCGATCGAAGTGCAGAGCTTGGAGTGGGGTCTCCCCTGCTCGAACGCAGTTGAGAGCTTGGGGAAGGATGGGACCGCGCAGTGCGGGGCTACGAACGCCAAGAGAGCTCGCGGGCTGAGACGGACCATCTTTCGCGGTTCGAGGCCGAGATGGACCGGCTGAAGACCGAGCGAGAGAAGGCTGTTCAGCACGCCGAAGACCTCGGCTATCAGGTCGAGGTGTTGCGCGCCAAGCTGCACGAGGCGCGCCGTAACCTCGCGTCCCGCCCTGCCTATGACGGCGCGGACATCGGTTACCAGGCCGAGCAGTTGCTCCGTAATGCCCAGATCCAGGCCGACCAGCTGCGCCAGGACGCCGAGCGGGAGCTGCGCGACGCCCGTGCGCAGACCCAGCGCATCCTCCAGGAGCACGCCGAGCAGCAGGCCAGGCTCCAGTCCGAGCTGCACTCCGAGGCGGTGTCACGCCGTCAGCAACTCGACCAGGAGCTGTCCGAGCGCCGCCAGACCGTCGAGTCGCACGTCAACGAGAACGTGGCGTGGGCCGAGCAGCTGCGGGCGCGCACCGAACAGCAGGCGCGCCGCCTGCTCGACGAGTCACGCGCCGAGGCCGACCAGGCTCTGGCCGCCGCCCGCGCGGAGGCCGAGCGCGTGGCCGAAGAGGCCCGCCAGCGCCTTTCGAGCGACGCCGAGGCCGCCCGCGCCGAGGCCGAGGCCATCCTGCGCCGGGCCCGCTCGGACGCCGAGCGCCTCCTGAACGCCGCGTCCACGCAGGCGCAGGAGGCCACCGACCACGCGGAGCAGCTGCGTTCCTCCACGGCCACGGAGTCCGAGCAGGCGCGCCGTCAGGCCACCGAGGCGAGCCGGGCCGCCGAGCAGCGCATGGCGGAGGCCGAGACGGCTCTGCGCGAGGCGCGCGCGGAGGCCGACAAGGTCGTCACCGAAGCCAAGGAACTGGCGGCCAAGCAGCTCTCGGCAGCCGAGGGCGCCAACGAACAGCGCACGCGCACCGCCAAGGAGCAGGTCGCCCGTCTGGTGGGCGAGGCCACTAAGGAGGCCGAGGCCACCAGGTCCGAGGCCGAGCAACTCGTCGCCGACGCCCGTGCCGAGGCCGAGCAGCTGATCAAGGAAGCCGCCGAGAAGGCGCGCACGATCACCGCCGAGGAGACCGCGGGCCAGCTCGCCAAGGCCGCGCGCACCGCGGAGGACGTACTCGACAAGGCGTCCAAGGACGCCAAGGAGACGACGAAGGCCGCCACCGAGCAGGCCGAGCGGATCCGCAGCGAGGCCGAGGCCGAGGCGGACCGGCTGCGCGCCGAGGCGCACGACATCGCCGAGCAGCTCAAGGGCACGGCGAAGGACGACACCAAGGAGTACCGCGCCAAGACCGTCGAGCTGCAGGAGGAGGCGCGCAGGCTGCGCGGCGATGCCGAGCAGCTGCGGGCCGACGCGGTCACCGAGGGTGAGCGGATCCGTGGCGAGGCCCGGCGCGAGGCCGTCCAGCAGATCGAGGAAGCGGCCAAGTCCGCCGAGGAGCTGCTCGCCAAGGCGAAAGCCGACGCGGACGAGCTGCGGTCGGCGGCCACCGCCGACAGCGAGCGGATGCGCACCGAGGCCATCGAGCGCGCGACGAGCCTGCGCAAGCAGGCCGAGGAGACCCTGGAGCGCACCCGCGCGGAGGCCGAGCGGCACCGCGAGGAGGCCGCCGAGCAGGCCGAGGCCACGAAGACCGAGGCCGAGGACGCCGCGCGGGCCCTGCACGAGGAGACCGAGCGGGCGATAGCGGCACGTCAGGCCGAGGCGGCCGACGAGCTGACGCGCCTGCACACGGAGGCCGAGGAGCGTCTCGCCTCCGCCGAGCAGGCGCTGACCGACGCCCGTGCGGAGGCCGAGCGCATCCGCAAGGAGGCGTCGGACGAGACGGACCGCCTGCGTTCGGAGTCCGCCGAGCGGATCCGCACCCTTCAGTCGCAGGCCGAGACCGAGGCCGAGCGGCTGCGCACCGAGGCCGCCGCCGACGCGTCGCAGGCGCGCGCCGAGGGCGAGAACGTCGCCGTGCGGCTGCGTTCGGACGCCGCCGCCGAGGCCGAGCGGCTCAAGACGGAGGCCCAGGAGTCGGCCGACCGGCTGCGCTCGGAGGCCGCAGCCGCCGCCGAGCGCGTGGGCGCGGAGGCCGCCGAGGCGCTGTCCGCAGCCCAGGAGGAGGCCGCGAGGCGTCGCAGGGAGGCCGAGGAGACCCTCAGCTCCGCGCGCGGCGAGGCCGACCAGGAGCGCGAGCGGGCCCGCGGGCAGAGCGAGGAACTCCTCGCGTCCGCACGCAAGCGCGTCGAGGAGGCGCAGGCCGAGGCCGTCCGCCTCGTCGAGGAAGCCGACCGCAGGGCGACCGAGATGGTCTCCAGCGCCGAGCAGACCGCCCAGTCCGTACGGGACTCCGTTGCGGGCTTGCAGGAGGCCGCGCAGGAGGAGATCGCGGGCCTGCGCAGCGCCGCCGAGCACGCGGCGGAGCGCACGAGGACCGAGGCGCAGGAAGAGGCGGACCGCGTCCGCGCCGACGCGTACGCCGAGCGGGAGCGCGCCGCCGAGGACGCCACCCGCACCCGGCGCGAGGCGAACGAAGAGACCGAGGCCGCCAAGTCCCTTGCCGAGCGCACCGTTTCGGAGGCGATCGCGGAGGCCGAGCGGCTGCGTTCGGACGCCTCCGAGTACGCCCAGCGTTCGCGTACGGAAGCCTCGGACGCGATCGCTTCGGCCGAGCAGGACGCGTCCCGCACCCGCGCCGACGCCCGCGAGGACGCCAACCGCATCCGCAGTGACGCGGCGAGCCAGGCCGACCAGTTGATCGGAGAGGCGCGCAGCGAGGCCGAGCGGCTGCAGAACGAGACGGTCGCGGAGGCCGAGCGGCTCAAGGCCGAGACGACCGCCGAGGCCGAGCGGGTGCGCTCGGAGTCGGTGGCCAAGGCCGAGAAGCTCATCTCGGACGCGACGGGCGACGCCGAGCGGCTGCGCGCGGACGCCGCGGAGACGGTCGGCTCCGCCCAGCAGCACGCCGAGCGCATCCGGTCCGAGGCCGAGCGCGTCAAGGCGGAGGCGGCGGCCGAGGCCGAGCGGCTCACCTCGCAGGCCCGGGACGAGGCCGAACACACCCTGGACGAGGCGCGCCAGGCGGCCAACAAGCGCCGCTCCGAGGCGGCCGAGCAGGTCGACACGCTCATCACGGAGGCGGCGGCCGAGGCCGAGAAGCTGACGAGCGACGCCCAGGAGAAGGCGCTCAAGGCGACCACGGAAGCGGAGGCGCAGGCCGACACGATGGTCGGCGCCGCCCGCACGGAGGCCGACCGTCTTGTCTCCGAGGCGCGCGTCGAGGGCAACTCCCTGGTGGAGAAGGCCCGTACGGACGCGGACGAACTGCTCGTCGGCGCCCGCCGGGACGCGACGGCGATAAGGGAGCGCTCCGAGGAGCAGCGCGACCGCCTCACCGCGGAGATCGAGGAGCTGCACGAGCGTGCGCGCCGCGAGTCCGCCGAGGCGATGAAGACGGCCGGTGAGCGCTGCGACGCCCTGGTGAAGGCCGCGGAGGAGCAGCGTGCCGAGGCCGAGGCGCAGGCCAAGGAGCTGGTGTCGGACGCGAGTTCCGAGGCCGGCAAGGTCCGCATCTCCGCGGTGAAGCGGGCCGAGGCGCTGCTCAAGGAGGCCGAGACGAAGGTGGCCGAGCTGGTGCGCGAGGCCGAGCGCGTCAAGGCGGAGGCGCAGGCCGAGGCCGAGCGGACGGTCGACGAGGGCAAACGCGAGCTCGAGGTTCTCGTCCGGCGCCGCGAGGACATCAACGCCGAGATTTCCCGTGTCCAGGACGTGTTGGAGGCGTTGGAATCTTTTGAGGCCCCATCGGTCCCCGGCCCCAAGGATGGTGGCGTCAAGGCCGGTGCGGCGGCGGGCTCGACCCGATCGGGTGGCAAGCCGTCCGAGGGCTAGCCAAAGAACATCTCGCGTGCTTTGTAAGGACCTTCGGCACTGTCGCTGGCAAGTACTCCGGCGGTTAGCCACTCAAAAGGGGTGTCATTCTCCAGATCAAACGGGCATCTGCTCGATGACACGCCGCTTGGACCCCTAGGATTCCCCCTATCACCTCACCGGTCTCATTCGACAGGAACCCCATGAGCGACACTTCCCCCTACGGCTTCGAGCTTGTGCGGCGTGGGTACGACCGCGCTCAGGTGGACGAACGTATCTCCAAGCTCGTCTCCGACCGTGACAGCGCTCTTGCTCGTATCACTGCTCTGGAAAAGCGCATTGAGGAGCTGCACCTCGAGACGCAGAACGCGCAGGCGCAGGTAGCCGACGCCGAACCGTCGTACGCGGGCCTCGGTGCCCGTGTCGAGAAGATCCTCCGCCTCGCCGAGGAGGAGGCGAAGGACCTGCGCGAGGAGGCTCGTCGCGCAGCCGAGCAGCACCGCGAGCTCGCCGAGTCGGCGGCCCAGCAGGTGCGCAACGACGCCGAGTCGTTCGCGGCCGAGCGCAAGGCCAAGGCGGAGGACGAGGGCGTCCGGATCGTCGAGAAGGCCAAGGGCGAGGCGGGCACGCTGCGCAGCGAGGCGCAGAAGGACGCTCAGCAGAAGCGCGAGGAGGCGGACGCCCTCTTCGAGGAGACCCGCGCCAAGGCCGCCCAGGCCGCGGCCGACTTCGAGACGAACCTCGCCAAGCGCCGCGAGCAGTCGGAGCGTGACCTGGCCTCGCGTCAGGCCAAGGCCGAGAAGCGCCTCGCGGAGATCGAGCACCGTGCGGAGCAGCTTCGTCTCGAGGCGGAGAAGCTGCGTACGGACGCGGAGCGTCGCGCTCGCCAGACCGTCGAGACCGCTCAGCGTCAGGCCGAGGACATCGTCGCCGATGCCAACGCCAAGGCGGACCGGATCCGGAGCGAGTCCGAGCGGGAGCTCGCCGCTCTGACGAACCGTCGGGACAGCATCAACGCCCAGCTCACCAACGTGCGCGAGATGCTGGCCACCCTCACGGGTGCGGCCGTCGCCGCGGCGGGTACGCCTGCCGAGGACGAGCCGGTCTCTCGTGGAGTTCCCGCTCAGCAGACGCGTTGAGCGCGTAGCCCTCTCGGGACGCTTTCAGAGCCCTCTGCCCAAGTGGCAGGGGGCTCTGTCCCGTTTTAGCGTGGCCGCATGATCGAGCTCGAGGGGCTGACCAAGCGGTACGGCGAGAAGCTGGCCGTCAACGACCTCACCTTCACCGTGCATCCGGGCATCGTCACCGGCTTCCTCGGGCCGAACGGCGCCGGCAAGTCCACGACGATGCGGATGATGCTCGGGCTCGACAACCCCACGGCAGGGGCCGCGCGTATCGACGGCAAGCGCTACGCCCAGCTGAAGGACCCCCTCAAGTACATCGGCGCCCTGCTCGACGCCAAGGCCATGCACGGTGGGCGCAGCGCCTTCAACCATCTCCTGTGCCTCGCGCAGAGCAACGGCATCCCGCGCGCCCGCGTCCACGAGGTCCTGGACACCGTGGGCCTGACGCAGGTCGCCAGGAAGAAGGCCAAGGGCTTCTCGCTCGGCATGGGCCAGCGGCTCGGCATCGCGGGCGCGCTGCTCGGTGATCCCGAGATCCTGATGTTCGACGAGCCGGTCAACGGGCTCGACCCGGAGGGCATCCACTGGATCCGGAACCTGATGAAGTCCCTGGCCTCACAGGGGCGTACGGTCTTCGTCTCCTCCCACCTGATGAGTGAAATGGCGCTGACCGCCGACCACCTCGTCGTCATCGGGCAGGGCCGGCTCCTCGCCGACACCTCCATGGCGGACTTCATCCACCAGAACTCCCGCAGTTACGTCCGGCTGCGCTCCCCGCAGCGCGAGCGTCTCCTCGATGTGCTGCACC
Source organism: Streptomyces sp. NPDC054866 (assembly GCF_053610745.1). Classification (NCBI taxonomy): domain Bacteria; kingdom Bacillati; phylum Actinomycetota; class Actinomycetes; order Kitasatosporales; family Streptomycetaceae; genus Streptomyces; species Streptomyces sp. NPDC054866. Next base: position 1,082,870 of record NZ_JBSGZA010000003.1, on the reverse strand, counting down.
AGGAGGGCGTCACCGCCGTCGAGGCGGGCAACGGCACCCTCGAAGTCGACGGCACCCCCTCCGAGGACCTCGGTGAGCTCGCCGCCCGCCATCAGCTCGTACTCCATGAACTGAGCCCCCAGCGGGCCTCGCTGGAAGAGGCCTTCATGCAGCTCACCGCGGAGTCGGTGGAGTACCACGCGCACGCCGACCACGCGGGCCCCGGCGCCGCCCCGCCGCCCCCCGTGCGGGCCGCGGGCTGGGGCGAGAGCTGGCAGCAGCCGAAGAAGGGGTCCTGAGCGATGGCCGCGACGCAGGTACTGAAGTCGGAGTGGACCAAGATCCGCTCCGTCTCGTCGACCGTGTGGACGCTGGGTCTCGCCGTGGTCGTCACGGTCGGGCTCGGCCTGCTGATCAGCATCCTGGCGAAGAACGACTACGACAGCCTCAACGCCCAGGACCGCAGGGTCTTCGACCCGACCTTCACCAGCTTCGCCGGGATGAGCCTCGGCCAGCTCGCGATGATCGTCTTCGGTGTGCTCGTCGTCTCGAACGAGTACAGCACCGGCATGATCCGCACCTCGCTCTCCGCTGTCCCGCAGCGCGCCACCTTCATGGCGAGCAAGGTCGCGATCGCCACGCTGCTCTGTCTGGTGGTGGGCCTGGTCACGAGCTTCATCGCGTTCTTCGTGGGTCAGGCGATGCTCGGCGAGCACAAGGCGCTGATCGGCGATCCCGGCGTGCTGCGTGCGGTGATCGGCGGCGGGCTCTACATGACGCTCATCGCGATGTTCTCGATGGGCGTCGCGACGATGCTGCGCAGTCCGATGCTGTCCCTTGGCATCCTGATGCCGTTCTTCTTCCTCATCTCCAGCATCCTGGGCAACGTGTCGGCGACGAAGAAGATCGGCCGCTTCCTCCCCGACCAGGCCGGCAGCAAGATCATGCAGGTGAAGACGCCATTGGACGACGACACCCCGTACGGGCCCTGGGGCGGGCTCGGGATCATGGTGGTGTGGGTCGTGGTCGCACTGATCGGCGGCTACGTCCTACTGAAGAAGCGGGACGCCTAGTCCCACGAGGGGGTGTGATGGCGCAGGACCTGAGCCTGGCCGCGCTCGGCCTCGACGTCGTGCCCGCGCTGCAACCGCTGGCCTATCCGGGGCGGCCGGTCCTCTCGCCCTCCCTCCTGACCGGCGACGAGCTCCTGCCCCTCGGTGTACGTCCGCTGCCGCTCGGGCAGTGGCACGTGGCGGGACGGACTCTCGACGAGGCGCTGGCCGGGCGCGGTCAGGCCCCCGTCGGCCGCCGGTGGCCCGTCATCGCTGTCGGGTCGAACGCCTCGCCCGCGCAGGTCGCGTACAAGCTCGTGCGGCGCGGCATCGCCGCCGCCGTGCCGATGGTCCCGGTGCGGGTGCGCGGCATCGCCGTGGGCTGCTCGGCGCACATCGGGCGGGCCGGTTATGTGGCGGCGGCCCCCTACTTCGATCCGGTGATCGAAACCTCCCTCGTCGTGAGCTGGCTCGATCAGGACCAGCTCCGGGCGGTCGACGGGACGGAGTTGCCCAACTACCGGCGGGGGCTCCTTCCGGGCGACTTCGCGATGACCATGCCGTCCGGAGAACGGCTCGACGGCGCGTTCCTCTACGTCAGCGCGCGCGGCGTCCTCGCCGCCCCCGGCACCGGACTGCCCCGGCCCGGGGGCGGCCACCAAGCCACGCTGCTCGCCTCGCTGATCGAGGCGTCACCGCGCCTGCGGGACCTGCTCGGCCCCGATCCGGCGAGCTGGGTGCGGAAGGCGGCCACCGACCGTGCGGTGCGCGAGTCCGGGACCCGCATCTTCGCCGAGGAGAGCTGGGTCCTGCGGCAACCAGGCTTGCTGCCGGATGCCGAAGGGGCGATCGGGCTCTGACGGATGCCTGGCCCGGAAAGATGCAGCACCCGCTCTTGGCTGGAACCGTCAGCTCCCCGATATCCTCCTAACCCTTACGGGGGCGTGTGCCCCGACGTCCTGAACCATTCGATGGGTGCGGAGAATGATCGAGGCAGTCGGCCTGACAAAGCGCTATGGCGCCAAGACAGCCGTGTACAACCTTTCCTTTCAGGTGCGACCCGGCACGGTCACCGGCTTCCTGGGCCCGAACGGCTCCGGCAAGTCGACGACCATGCGCATGATCCTCGGGCTCGACCAACCCACCACGGGCCAGGTGACGATCGGCGGCTACCCGTACCGCAAGCTCCCCAACGCCCCCCGCCAGGTCGGCGCGCTGCTCGACGCCAAGGCGGTGCACGGCGGCAGGCACGCCCGCAACCACCTCCTGTGCCTCGCGCAGCTCTCCGGCATCCCGGCCCGCCGGGTCGACGAGGTGCTCGGCGTCGTGGGCCTCCAGGACGTGGCGAAGAAGCGCTCCAAGGGCTTCTCGCTCGGCATGGGCCAGCGCCTGGGCATCGCCGCCGCCCTGCTCGGCGACCCGCAGGTGCTGCTCTTCGACGAGCCGGTCAACGGCCTCGACCCCGAGGGCATCCTCTGGGTCAGGAACCTGATGAAGTCCCTCGCCGCCGAGGGACGCACGGTCTTCGTCTCCTCGCACCTGATGAGCGAGATGGCGCTCACCGCCGAGCACCTGATCGTGATCGGCCGCGGGCAGATGCTCGCGGACATGAGCGTCAAGGACTTCATCTCGCACAACTCCGCCGACTTCGCCCGCGTGCGTACGCCGGAGGGTGACGTCCAGCAGCGCGAGAAGCTGTCGGCCGCGCTCAGCGAGGCGGGCGGCCAGGTCATGCCCGAGCAGGACGGCGCGCTGCGCGTGACCGGGCTCCCGCTCCCCCGCATCAGCGACCTCGCGCACGGCGCCGACGTCCGCGTGTGGGAGCTCTCCCCGCACCAGGCCTCACTGGAAGAGGCGTACATGCGGATGACGCAGGGCGCCGTCGACTACCGCTCGACGGTCGACCAGCGCGCGGGCCTTCAGCAGCAGCTGCCGCCGGGCGCGATGCCGCAGCAGCCGATGCCGGTGCCGGGACAGGGCCAGCCCGGGTGGTACGCACCGCCGCCGCCCCAGCAGGGCGGCCAGCCGTTCGCGATGCCGCAAGGGGCCCCTCAGGGCCCCGCGCAGGGTGCCCCCAACCCTTACGCGGCCGCCGCCGCACCTGAGATGACCAAGAGCGCCAACGACAACGAGGATGCCCGATGACCACGCCTCCGACTCCGCAGCCGCAGGCGCAGCCCCAGCAGGCGTACGCACAGGCAGGCGCTCCCCCGCAGGGCGCCCCGATGCCGCAGGGCGCTCCCATGCCGCAGGGCGCTCCGATGGCTCCCCCGCCGGCCGCCCCCGCGCCGCCCTCCGCCTGGCAGCAGGCGATGAACAACGCCTACACCTCGCCGATCCCGGTCAAGAAGACCCACCTCGGCAACGCCCTGGCCTCCGAGTGGACGAAGATCAAGTCGGTCCGTTCGACGATGTGGACCCTCGGCGTCTTCTTCCTCCTGGTCGTCGGCATCGGCCTGCTCGTGGCCGTGAACACGCAGGACCGCGACTACGCGGACGTGCCGTTCACGATCCCCGCGTTCTTCGGTCTCGTGCTCGGCCAGATCTGCCTGATCACGCTCGGCGTCCTGGTGACGTCGTCCGAGTACGGCACGGGCATGATCCGTACGACGTTCACGGCGTCGCCGCAGCGCTATCGCGTGCTCGCCGCCAAGATCCTGATCTTCTTCGTGATCGCCTTCGTCGTCGCCGCGGGCTCCGTCCTCCTTGTGGGCCTGATGACGTCGGGGATGCACAGCGGCCCCGAGGCGGGCGACGTCGACTGGGCGGGCACGGTCCTCAAGGGCGGGCTCTACGTCTCGCTCCTTGGCGTCCTCGCGCTCGCCGCCGGATCGATGCTGCGCCACTCCGCGGGCGCGATCACCGCGATGCTCGGCGTGGTCCTCGTACCCGCGATCCTGCCCGTGTTCCTGATGATCTCCGAGGGCACGCGCCCGCTCGGCGAGAAGATGATGGACTACAACGCCATCAACTCGCTCGCCAAGATCTTCGAGATGGACGGGACGGGCGGCGGCACCTCGCAGCTGCTGCTGCTCGTCGGCGTGACGGCGGCCGCGATCGTCGGCGCCTTCGCCCTCCTGGAGAAGCGCGACGTGTAACCGCCGCCGGGATCCTCTGTACTCCTCAGTACCTCGGCGCGTTACGGGACCGCTGCACCCGCGTGGTGCGGCGGTCCTTCGCGTTCCAGCAGGCCTTGTGCCAGTGTCTGCGCTCGTCGACGCCCGAGTGCTCGGGCCAGGCCACCACATGCGCGACCCCGGAGGGGATCTCCTGGTCGCAGCCGGGGCAGCGGTAGCTCTTGCCGGCCGCGCTCGCGCCCGCGACGTGGCGCAGGCTCCACTGCTCGCCCTGCCAGCTCTCGGTGGACTGGAAGCCGCCGTAGCGGCCCGTCGGTTCCCCGTCCGTGCGCGGGCTGTCTACTCCGGCGCCCTTCGGGCGGTTGCGACGCGGGGACACGGGACACCTCACGGGATGTACGGGGGCCAGGGGTGAGTCCAGCCTACGCGGCGCGGACACGGGTAGGCGTCCTGCACCAACCCCCACAGATCCCCCCTGCATTTCGCAGAAAATCCGTCAATCTTCATGCCAAGCCGTGCCTTTGGCACGTGTCATGCGTTGTTGCCCGTAGGGGGAGTGCCTGCGTCGGCGCCAAGGAGGCAGGAGTGCGATGCGTGTAGGTAGTTTTGTTCTGGCCGCCCAGTTCCCGGGACAGGGGCAGGGAGAGGCGCTGCACCGTGCGGTGCGGTCCGCCGAGGTGGCCGAGGAGGCGGGTCTCGACTCGGTCTGGCTCGGCGAGCACCACTTCGTGCCGTACGGCACGTGTCCGTCCGCCGTGACCCTCGCCGCGCTGCTTCTCGGGCGTACGCGGCGCATCCGGGTCGGCACCGCCGTGAGCGTCCTGCCGACCGTTCATCCCGTCGCCCTGGGCGAGCAGGCGGCGCTGCTGCATCTGACGTCCGGCGGGCGCTTCTCGCTGGGCGTGGGGCGCGGCGGGCCGTGGGTGGACCTGGAGGTCTTCGGGTCGGGCCTCGACGCGTACGAGAAGGGCTTCCCGGAGTCGCTCGATCTGCTGCTGCGGTGGCTGAGCGAGCCCCGGGTCGCGAGCGATGCGGACCGCTTCCCCTTCCGCGAGGTCGCCGTGGTGCCGCGGCCGCAGGAGGCGCTGACCGGCACCGGCGAGGGCACCGGGGGGACGGCTGAAGGCCCCGAGGTGATCGTCGCCTGCACCTCGCCGTCCAGCGTGCGGCTCGCGGCGGAACGCGGGCTGCCGATGCTGCTCGGCATGCACGTCGGCGACGAGGAGAAGGCCGAAATGGTGGCGTTGTGGGGCAGGCACGCGCGCGCCGCGGGGCGCACGCCGGAGGAGGTCCTGCGGGCCTCGCACGTCTCGGCCGGGGTCGCGCAGATCGCGGACCGGCGCCTGGACGCGGCGGAGACGCTGCAGAAGGCGATGCCGGGCTGGCTCAAGCAGGGGCTCGACGCCCATGTCACGGTCGACGGCCGCGCACGGGCCATGCGGGACCCGCTCGCGTACACGGAACTGCTCTGCGGACTGCATCCGGTGGGCACCCCGCAGCTGTGCGCCGACCGGATCGCGGCGACCTCGGAGCGCACGGGGATCACACGCTTCGCGCTGCTTGTCGAGGGCTCGGGCGACCTGGCGACGACGGAGGAGAACGTCCGCAGGCTGGGTGCCGAAGTGCTGCCCCAGCTCTGCTGAGCCGCTGAGGCGGGGAGCTGCCGCTCCGGTACTAGAACACCTCCCGCGTACGGAGCGGCAGCAAAAGGCTTCAGCAGTCCCGCAGTTCGGGCGACTGGTTGAGCAGCTGGCCCCGGATCGACGTGAACCGGGCGAGCCTGTCGTCCACGGACGCATCCAGCGGGAACACCGCCACACGGTGGCAGTTCTGGAATGCGAGCCGTACTCCGAAGTGCCGCTGCAGAGCGCCGCGAATCGCGTCGCTCGCGAGCGCCCGCAGGAGCTGGCCGCGAGCCTGCTCGTTGGGTGGCGGCGTCTGATTGTCGGCGAACTCGCCACCGTCAACCTTCAGCTGGGCCACCAGGGAGCTGATCATCTCCCATGCGTAAGGCAGGGAGGTCCGGACGCAGTCGACGAATTCCGCTTCATCGACCTCGCCTCGCTCGGCCTGTTCCAACAGTGCCGGTGAGACGTCGAGCGACATGGGTTCTCCTCTCGCGCCCCCGGGGAGCGGGGGCTTCCGGACAGGGGGCAGGAATCCGCACACGCAGCGTGCACGCATGGCGACCTCCTGCTTATACGGTAAGCACCGGACCCGCGCTGCACCAGGAGATTGGGAACATAACCGGCCAGGATCGAACAGGGCGATCGCCGGAGGAATCGCGCGGACCACCTGGGGTCGAGTAGCGTTGCGCCCCATGCGTCTCGTCATTGCCCGATGCTCCGTGGATTACGCGGGCAGGCTCACCGCCCATCTCCCGTCGGCCCCCCGCCTGATCCTTGTGAAGGCGGACGGCAGTGTCTCGATCCACGCCGACGACCGGGCCTACAAACCTCTCAACTGGATGTCCCCGCCCTGCACCTTGAAGGAGGGGGCGGGTGACGACGCGGGCGTCTGGACCGTCGTGAACAAGGGGGGCGAGAAGCTCATCATCACGATGGAGGAGATCCTGCACGACTCCTCGCACGAACTGGGCGTCGATCCCGGCCTCATCAAGGACGGCGTGGAAGCGCACCTTCAGGAGCTGCTCGCCGACCGGATCGAGACGCTCGGCGAGGGCTACTCCCTGATCCGGCGCGAGTACATGACGGCGATCGGCCCCGTGGACATCCTCTGCCGCGACTCCGACGGGCAGACCGTCGCCGTCGAGATCAAGCGGCGCGGCGAGATCGACGGCGTCGAGCAACTGACGCGCTACCTCGAGCTGTTGAACCGCGACCCGCACCTGGCCCCCGTCAAGGGCATCTTCGCCGCCCAGGAGATCAAGCCGCAGGCCCGCGTGCTCGCCACGGACCGCGGCATCGGCTGCGCCGTCCTGGACTACGACGCGATGCGCGGCATCGAGGACGACAAGCTGCGGTTGTTCTAGGAGTTCTTGTACGAGAGAGGGGGCCGGGTCCGCATGGACCCGGCCCCCTCTCTCGTACGGCCCGGCTGTGCGTCAGATCGTCGACGCAGAGCTGGAACCCGACGCGCTGTCGCTCGACGCCGGGCCGCTCGCCGAATCCGAGGTGTCCGGGGACGACGGCGGGTCCGGCGCCGAGGTGGTCGGCGGCGGGGTCGTGGGCGGCGGCGTTGTCGGCGGCTTCGTCGTGGGCGGCTTCGTGGTCGGCGGCTTGGTCGTCGGCGGCTTCGTCGTGGGCGGTTTGGTCGTCGGCTTGTCCGTGGGCTTGTCGGACGGCTTGCCCGAGGTGTCGTCGGACGGCTTGCCGCTGTCGCTCGGCTCGTCCGACGGTTCGCCGCTCTCGCTCGGCGTGCCGTCGTCCGCCGTGCCGGGGACGTTGTCCGGGCCGTCGCTGTCCGGGCGGCTCGTCGAGTCCTTCGCCGGCTTGTCCGCGGTCAGGCCGTCGTCGTCCTGGTCCTCGCTCGCCGACTGCTCCGTCTTGACCTTGTCGGGCGGGTTGTCGTTGCCGTCGGACGTCGCGCCGAGGGTCACCACCGTGCCGAGCACGGCGGCAAGGAGGGCTCCAGCGCCCGCCGCCACGAGGTTGCGCCGGGTGCCGTTGATGATGGAGCGGCGGGTCGGTGCCGGGCCGCCCGCGCCCGCTACGGGCGCCTTGCGGGTGACCAGGGTCTCGGGCTGCGGGGGCGGTGTGGGCAGCGCGAACGCCGCCGGTACGCCGCCGGGGGGCGACGCCGATTCCTCGTAGCGCGCGTCGGGCACCTCTTCGCCGGCGGCCGCGCTCATGCCGGGCACCGGCAGCACGCTGCCCGAGCGGTCGGCGACCAGGGCGAGGGCCCTGCGTCCCGCGATCATGCCCCGCTTGTCGGCGAGCGCGCCGCGCAGGCCGATGGAGGCCTCCAGTTCGACGCGGGCCCGGTCGAGCTGCCCACCGCAGAGCGCGAGGATGCCGAGCTCATGGTGGAAGTACGCCTCTTCGGCGACCTCGCCCGCGGTCCGTGCCGCCTCCTGGCCCGCACGCAGGGCACGCTCCCAGGCGCCCCAGTCGAGGCCTCCCGCGAAGGCCGGCGCGACGGTGCGGGCGAGCAGCACAGCGGCGCTCTCCTCGCCGCCGGCCGTTGCCCCCGACGCGGGCTGCCCCGCGACCAGGACGCCCAGCGCCGCGAGCACGGCGTCCGCCTCGGCCACGACCCTCTCCGGGCCGACCGAGGGGTGCCCCGCCCACCAGGCGTAGTGCTGGGCGGCGCTCTGGGCGCGCTCAGCGGTGTCGTCCGCGTACCCGGACGCCTCCAGCTGCGTACGCACCCCGGCGGCGAGCCGGTAGTGCGAGCCGACCGCCGTGACGAGCGCGGTGGAGACCAGTTCGGCGAGGGCCGCGTCCGCGTGGGTGTCCCCCACGAGGGCGGGCAGATGCGCCTGGTGCGGCAGCTCGCCGCCGAGCGCGACGGCGAAACGCAGCGTGGTGCGCGCCGAAGGGCTCAGGCGCGAGGCGAGCAGCACCGCGGGCGCCGCGCCGTCGGCGAGCGAGGGCAGCGGTACGTCGTGGCCCTCGGCGCCGAAGGGCGCGTCGACCGGGGCATCCGCGTAGTAGCCGTACTCGTCGAAGGCGTTCGGGTCGGCGCGCAGCTGATCGCGCTGGCGCAGCAGGGCGCCCGCCTGGACGAAGCGCAGGGGCAGCCCCTCCGACTCGAACCAGAGGTCGCCGGCCCAGCCCGCCTCGTCGTCCGTCAGGACGCGGCCGACGGCGCGCTCGAGGAGTTCGAGGCCGCCGCTGCGGCCGAGGCCGCCGAGGAAGACCTCTTCGAGGTGCGAGTCGGGGGACGGCGCCGCGACGTCGGGGGTCGCGGAGATGAGGAAGGCGCACTCGGGCGTGGCCTCGAGCAGCTCCTCCAGGGCTGCCGCGCCGAACTCCAGGTCGTCCAGGACGACGACCGCGCCGATGTCGTGGACGAGTTCGAGCAGCAGGGCGCGGTCGGGGCGGTGCAGCGGGGCGTTGTAGACCGCGCCGAAGAGGTCCTGGAGCAGGTCGCCGGGCGTCTTGTGGTACCCGGAGAGCCGGACGACGCCGTCCGGTGCGAGGTCCGCGCAGTCTTCGGCGACGGCGTTCAGGAGCGATGTGCGCCCCGAGCCCGCGGGACCGGTGAGCCGCACCGAGCGCCCGCGTGCGAGCAGGCGCACGAGCCGCTCGCGCTCCTCCTGCCGCTCCAGGAGCGGCAGCCGGGGCAGTGCGGGCCCCGGCGGCAGTGGCGGTGCCGACGCGCGGCGCAGCTCGGCACGCTCGGCGGCGGTGCGCTTGACGGGCCGTGCGGGCCGCTCACCCGGCGGGCAGGGTTCGATCTCGCTGCCGTCGACGGGGTTCACGGTGAGCAGGAAGTCGCCCGAGACGAGCTGGACGGTGCGGGCGAGCGCGGGCGCGGGCTGCCCGAAGTCTGGTGTCAGAGGATCGCGCGGTGGCCGCACGGGACGCGCCGAATCGTCGTCGTTGATGCCGTCATGGCCGTACTCTTCCGGTCCCCGGTTCATCGGGTCCATGGTCAAAGCCCCCCAGATGCGTGGTGTACACAGCCCCCTCCGGCCTTGTGCACACTGCGCTGTCGCTTCTGGTCCGGTGCCCCCGCTCGGGCGTCTGTCTTCGTCATGACGGTGGGCGACCGAACCCTAGACCTTCGCTCAGTATCTCCGAACGGGCGGGGTACCGCGCCGCCCGAGACGTCACAGTCTCGTGAGGATTGTGCGCGAGAGGTGTCTCACACACGGGGCAGTGATTCGACCCCGATGCCGCCCTCGATGGCAAGGATCCTGTGCAGCCGGGTGGCCACGAGCAGGCGCTGCATCTGGGGCGGCACACTGCGCAGCACGAGCCGGCGTCCGCACCGACCCGCGCGCCGGTGCGCGCCCATGATGACGCCGAGTCCCGTGGCGTCCCACGAGTCGAGTTCGGACAGGTCGAGCACCAGGTCACCGGCTCCGTCGTCGACGGCCGAGTGCAGGACCGTTCGGGCGTCCGCCGCGCTGCGTACGTCGAGGCGTCCCCCGACGACCAGCTGGGCCTGGTCGCCCCTGATGTGCATATGCGCTCCCCGAGAGTGCTGAGTTTCCTGTGACGTCTGTTCCGTATGGCGTCTGCGTATGTCACTGCAACTGACTGCCGCATGGGCAAGGAAGTTGCCGTCTGTAAGCGAACCGATACCGAATTCACCCCGAGGAGTGACCCGCGGGGGAGGAAGCAGCCGTCAGTGCTTGTAGAAGCCCTGCCCGCTCTTGCGGCCGATGTCACCGGCGTCAACCATCCGGCGCATCAGCTCGGGCGGTGCGAACTTCTCGTCCTGGGACTCCGTGTAGATGTTGCTCGTGGCGTGCAGCAGGATGTCGACGCCCGTCAGGTCGGCGGTCGCGAGCGGTCCCATGGCGTGTCCGAAGCCGAGCTTGCAGGCGATGTCGATGTCCTCGGCGGTGGCGACGCCCGACTCGTAGAGCTTGGCGGCCTCGACGACGAGCGCCGAGATCAGACGGGTCGTCACAAAGCCGGCGACGTCGCGGTTCACGACGATGCAGGTCTTGCCGACGGACTCGGCGAACTCCCGTGTGCGGGCGAGGGTTTCGTCGCTGGTCTTGTAGCCGCGCACCAGCTCGCACAGCTGCATCATCGGCACCGGCGAGAAGAAGTGCGCGCCCACGACCCGCTCCGGACGCTCCGTCACGGCCGCGATCTTGGTGATCGGGATGGCGGAGGTGTTCGACGCGAGCACGGCGTCGTCGCGCACGATCTTGTCGAGCGTACGGAAGATCTCGTGCTTGACCTCGAGCTTCTCGAAGACGGCCTCGACGACGATGTCCGCGTCGGCGACGGCGTCCATGTCGGTGCTCGTCGTGATGCGCCCGAGCGCCGCTTCGGCGTCCTCGGCGGCGAGCTTGCCCTTGCTCACGAACTTGTCGTACGACGCCTTGATCCCGTCGGTGCCACGGGTCAGGGCCTCATCGGTGACGTCGCGCAGGACGACGTCCCAGCCCGCCTGGGCGGAGACCTGTGCGATGCCGGACCCCATGAGTCCGGCTCCGATGACGGCGAGCTTCCGTGCCACTGTTCCGACTCCCCTACCGCTTATCACGCCTGGCTTACACGCTGTTTACGCAAGCCCTTCCGGCGGACATTAGCGGTCGTGAGCGATCGAGTGGCGGTGAAGAGACGCGCGTCACGTCTCAGATGACGGACATCACACTGGTACGGGCCGTGCGGGTCATCCGGCGTCGCGCACCGCGTAGTTGAGGACCTTCTCGCCGAGCAGGTCCTCCATCTCGTCGAGCAGTACGAGGGCGTCGCGTGACACTTCGGCGGGCTCGCGGCACTTGGTCATCTCGTCGCCGATCCAGGCCATGAGCGTGCTGTGGACCCAGGAGAGCTGACCCGCGATCAGGCCGGGCATGGGGTCCTCATCGGCGGCGTTCGTCTCCTCGGCGAGGGTCCGCGCGAGGTGTCCGAGCGCCTCCTGCTGGATCTCCCAGAGCCGGGAGCGCAGACCGTGGGCGTCGGTGATGACCCTCATGAAGTCGGCCCAGCCCGGAAAGAGGCCGACGTGGGGCGACACGCCCTCCACGTCCGAGCGCAGTTCGCGAAGCACGGCGGCTGCGGCGGACTCCCCCGCGCGCCGGCCTCGCACGTAGCCGGAGAGTCGCTCGACGACGGCCTCGCCGCGGTCGAGGAAGAGGTCCTCCTTGACCGGGAAGTAGTTGTAGACGGTGTTCACCGAGACGTCGGCGGCCTCCGCGACGTCCGCGACGGTCACCGTGACGAAGCCGTGCTCCAGGAAGAGCCCCGTCGCGATGTCCGAGATCCGCTGCTTGGTCTGCCGCTTCTTGCGCTCCCTGAGTCCTTCAGCCATGACCCCACCTTACGGCCACTGGCTAGGGCAACTGAAAACTTGGATCACCACCAAAAGTTGGGGCGATTGCAAAATTTAAGAGACTCTGTTTTTGTGGTCGCCATGGCAATCATCAGCACGGCCGGACTCACCCAGACCTTCCGGACCAAACGCGGCACCGTCGAAGCCGTGCGTGGCATCGACCTGACCGTCGTCCCCGGCGAGATCCTCGGCTTCCTCGGACCGAACGGCGCGGGCAAGACGACGACGCTGCGCATGCTCACCACGCTCCTGGCCCCCACGGGCGGCGCCGCCACCGTCGCGGGCTGCGACCTGGCCCGCGACCCGGCCGCCGTACGGCGCAAGATCGGGTACGTGGCCCAGTCCGGCGGCGTCGACCTGAACATCTCCGTACGCGAGGAACTGGTCACCCAGGGGCGGCTCTACCGCCTGACGAAGACTCAAGCAGCCGTCCGCGCCCAGGAGTTGGCCGCCGACCTGGACCTCACCGACTTCCTCGACCGCCAGTGCGCGACCCTCTCCGGCGGCCAGCGGCGGCGCCTCGACATCGCCATGGGGCTCATGCACCGGCCCGAGGTGCTCTTCCTCGACGAGCCGACCACGGGGCTCGACCCGGGCAGCAGGGCCGACCTGTGGGCGCTGGTGCGGCGGCTGCGCGACGACCACGGCACCACCGTCGTGCTGACCACGCACTACCTCGACGAGGCCGACGCGCTCTGCGACCGCCTCGTCGTCATCGACAAGGGCGTCGTGGTCGCCGAAGGCACACCGAGCGCGCTCAAGCTCCGGTACGGCGGCTCCATCGACGCCTCGCTCCAGGACACGTTCCTGGCCGTCACCGGGCGCGACCTCACCCCCAAGGACACGGCGCCGGTCGCCGTCTGATTCCCCAGGGCCGCAAAAAACTCAAGGACCTCACATGTCTGCGTTTCTCTCCGACACCGCGCTGATCTTCGGGCGGTACGCCCGTCAGACCCTGCGCTCCAAGTTCCAGATCCTCTTCGGCGTCCTGATGCCGCTGCTCTACCTGCTCTTCTTCGGCCCGCTCCTGACCGACCTGCCGCTCGGCTCGCGCGGTGACTCCTGGCAGGTGCTCGTGCCGGGGCTGCTGCTCCAACTCGGCCTGTTCGGCGCCTCGTACAGCGGATTCGCGATCATCATCGAGAAGCAGTTCGGTGTGGTGGAGCGGATGCGGGTCACGCCGGTCAGCCGGCTCGCCCTCCTTCTCGGGCGGGTGCTCCGCGATGCCGCGCTGTTCGTCTTCCAGGCGGTGCTGCTGGTCCTCGCGGCCGTGGTGATGGGGCTGCGGGCGCCGCTCGCGGGCATCCTCATCGGCTTCGCGTTCGTGGGCGTCCTGACGGTCGTCCTCGCGTCCCTCTCGTACGCACTCGCGCTGCTCGTCTCCAAGGCGCACGAGTTCGGACCCGTCGTCAACGCGGTCAGCATGCCCTCGATGCTGCTCTCAGGCCTGATGCTGCCGATGGCGCTCGCGCCGGGCTGGCTGGACGTGCTCTCGCACTTCATGCCGTTCCGCTATCTCGTGGACGCGGTGCGGGCCGCCTATGTCGGCGACTACGCGAGTACGGCGATGCTGTACGGCGTCCTGATGGCAGGCGCGCTCGCGGTCGGGTCCGTGACGGTGGGCACACGTGTCTTCCGGAAGGCGGGCGCGTAACTAGGCTGACCTCATGGTCAATCTGACGCGCATCTACACCAGGACCGGCGACAAGGGCACGACGGCCCTCGGCGACATGAGCAGGACCGCCAAGACCGATCTGCGGATCTCTGCGTACGCCGACGCCAACGAGGCCAACGCCGCGATCGGCACGGCGATCGCGCTCGGCGGGCTCGACGAAGAGGTCGTGAAGGTCCTCGTCCGGGTCCAGAACGACCTCTTCGACGTGGGCGCCGACCTGTCGACGCCGGTCGCCGAGAACCCGGAGTACCCGCCGCTGCGCGTCGAGCAGTTCTACATCGACAAGCTGGAGGCGGACTGCGACCGCTTCAACGAGCAGCTGGAGAAGCTGCGCAGCTTCATCTTGCCGGGGGGCACAGCTGGGGCGGCGCTGCTGCACCAGGCGTGCACGGTGGCCCGCCGGGCGGAGCGGTCGACCTGGGCGGCCCTTGAGGTTCACGGCGCGGCCATGAATGCCCTGACGGCGACCTATCTGAACCGGCTTTCCGACCTCCTGTTCATCCTGGCCCGGACGGCGAACAAGGAGGTCGGGGACGTGTTGTGGGTGCCGGGCGGCGAGCGTTAGAGCTTGCTCAGGAAGGTGGGGCGCTGCTCGGTCTCGCCGGCCGGCGCCTTCTTCGGGAACACCGTGTAGCCCCCCGCGATGATCACGTTGATGCCGATCAGCCACAGCATCTTCTGCTGCCACATCCGCAGGGAGCCGACGTCCCCGTCGCCCCCGACGTACCAGACCGCTCCCTGCAGCAGCGCCATGGCGATCAGGCCTGCCAGGATCCAGCGGGCGGCGAGCTTCCACTCGTGGAGGGCGCGGGCCATGCCGTACTTGGGGGTCGACGGGGGCGGGCCGCCCGCGAAGCGGTGGGCGACGCGGACGTCCACCCACTTGATCGTGTAGTGGCCGAGCGCGATGGAGTAGCCGATGTAGACGGCGGCGAGGCCGTGCTTCCAGTCCGGCTCCGCGCCGTTCTTCAGGTCGATCGCGGTGACGACGAAAAGGACGACCTCCAGGATCGGCTCACAGAGCAGTACGGCGACGCTCGCGCGCGGCATCTTCGCCCAGTAGCGCAGGGCCAGGCCGCCGGCAAGCAGCACCCAGAAGCCCACCTCGCACATGATGATCAGCGTGACGATCACGGTTCGCTCCTCTCGGTCACCTTTCCAGGCTCCCTGCGGACCGGCCGCGGATCATCGTCGCCAGTGACGAAGTGGGACTGCATCCTTCGATGTAGCGCGCGGTTCCTCCCCCAGGATCAGGCGCTGCCCCGGCGCGCCGTGTTGGATGGTCGCATGGCCATGTCCCTCCCCCGCCCGAAACGCGTCGACGTACAGATCTCTGTGGTCTGTGTGCTCGCCGGACTCGCGTGGTGGGTGCTCGGGCTCCGCATGCAGACCGACCGGCCGCTCGGCGACACCTGGGCGCTGATCCCGCTCTTCGTCCTCGGAGGGCTCCAGCTGCTGCGCAGCAGCATGCCGCAGACCGCCCTCACCCTCGGGACGCTCGCGCTGGTCGCCGACCAGTTCACGTCGGGCAATCTCGCGTCGGTCATGATGTTCACCGACATCGTGTACGCGGCCGTGGTGTACGGGACACCTGCCTCCGCCCGCCGCATCCCCGTCACCACCGGGGCGATCACGGTGGCCGTGACGATCGGGTTCCTCGCCTGGTTCCGTGAGCCGGAGGCGATCCTGATCGGCGTCGTCACCGGCCTCGTGTCCTTCGGCCCCGCCACCACCGGCGTTCTCGTGCGCAACCACCGCGAGGCCGCCGTCGCCGCCCGGCTGCGCGCCGAACAGACCGCGCTGCTCGCCGAGATGGACCGCGTACAGGCCATCACGGCCGAGCGCGCCCGCATGGCCCGCGAGCTGCACGACATGGTCGCCAACCACCTCTCGGCGATCGCCATCCACTCGACGGCGGCGCTCTCCCTGGACGACCCGAAGACCACCCGCGACGCCCTGGCCGTCATCCGCGAGAACAGCGTCGAGGGTCTGGCCGAGATGCGCCGCCTCATCGGCATCCTGCGGGACTCCAGTGACGACCGGGAACCGACGGCGGCACCCACCCTCGACGGCCTCGGCGCCCTGATCGCGGGCGCCCGTACCAATGGTCTGGACGTCACGCTCGACGACGGTCGCGACCCGGAGGGCCCGCGGCTCCCCGCGCCCGTCGAGCTCGCGGCGTACCGCATCGTCCAGGAGTCCCTGACCAACGCCCTCAAGCACGCGTCGCCCGGTCAGGTCACGGTGGCGCTCACCCAGCGCCCCCGCTCCCTCGATGTCCACGTGACCAGCCCGTACGGATCCCCCACCGGACCCCGCGCCCCCGGCTCGGGAGCCGGCCTCGTCGGCATGCGGGAGCGCACCGAACTGCTCGGCGGCACCTTCGAGTCGGGCCCCGAGAGCACCACGGAAGGCAAGGTCTGGGACGTCCGTGCCACCTTGCCCGTCGACCCCGCAGACCAAGGAGCTTCCGCATGATCCGAGTGCTCGTCGCCGAGGACCAGTCCGCCGTACGGGCCGGGCTCGTCCTGATCCTGCGCAGCGCGCCGGACATAGAGGTGGTCGGCGAGGCGTCGGACGGCGAGGAGGCGGTGGCGCTCGCCCGTGAACTGAGGCCCGATCTGGTGCTCATGGACATCCAGATGCCGCGCCTCGACGGGGTCTCCGCGACCCGTCAGGTCGTCACCGAAGGACTCTCGGACGTGCTCGTCCTGACCACCTTCGACCTCGACGAGTACGTCTTCGGGGCGCTGCGCGCGGGCGCCTCCGGCTTCCTCCTGAAGAACACCGAGGCCAGGGACCTCCTGGAGGCGGTCCGTACGGTCGGCCGCGGCGAGGGCCTGATCGCCCCGGCCGTCACCCGGCGGCTGATCGCCGAGTTCGCGGCCCCGCGGACCACGAGGCCCGTACGCCGCGAGAACGGACCCGATCCCGCCATCCTCGACACCCTCACCCGCCGCGAGCGCGAGGTGCTCGCCTGCCTCGGTGAAGGCCTCTCGAACGCGGAGATCGCGGGCCGTCTGGACATGGCGGAGGCGACGGTGAAGACCCACGTCAGCCGACTGCTCGGCAAGCTGGAGCTGCGCAGCAGGGTCCAGGCGGCGGTTCTCGCGCAGGAGTTGGGTGTATAGGCCCGGACCCGGTGCGGCCGACCGGCGCTATCCGGCCAATGGTTCAGACCTCTTGACCGCTGGTCCAGACCTTTCTATTCTCACCGCACTGCGGTGAGCACACCCCCACGTGTTCCACGTGCTCACGGGCGGCGCAGGGATCCACCCCTCTGACCCCCCGGATCTCACCCGAGGAGCACACCTTGCGCACCTTGCGCTTCAAACACAGAGCCGTGGCAGGCCTCACAACCCTGCTGCTCCCGCTCGCCACCCTGGTCGCGCTCGGCAGCCCCGCCGAAGCCGCGCCGGAAGCCGCCCCCGCGGCCACCGCCACGTACGCCAAGACCCAGGACTGGGGCAGCGGCTTCGAAGGCAAGTGGACCGTCAAGAACACCGGCACCACCACCATCAGTTCCTGGAACGTCCAGTGGGACTTCCCCACCGGCACGAAGGTGACCTCCGCCTGGGACGCCACCGTCACCAACTCCGGCAACCGCTGGACCGCCAAGAACCTCGGCTGGAACGGGACGCTCGCCCCCGGCGCCTCGGTCTCCTTCGGGTTCAACGGCTCGGGCCCCGGTGCCCCCTCCAACTGCACGCTCAACGGCGGTAGTTGTGACGGCGGCAGCGTCCCCGGCGACAACCCTCCCTCGGCGCCCGGCACCCCCACGGCGTCCGACATAACCAACACCTCGGTGAAGCTTGCCTGGAGCGCGGCCACCGACGACAAGGGCGTCAAGAACTACGACGTCCTGCGCGACGGCTCCAAGGTCGCCACGGTGACCGGGACTTCGTACGCCGACAGCGGCCTCACCGCGGGCACCGACTACTCGTACACGGTCCAGGCCCGCGACACCGCGGACCAGACGGGACCGGCATCCGGCGCCGTCAAGGTGCACACCACGGGCGGCACCGACCCGGGCCCCGGCCCCGGTGACAAGGTCAAGCTCGGCTACTTCGCGCAGTGGGGCGTCTACGGACGCAACTACCACGTGAAGAACATCGACACCTCGGCCTCCGCCTCCAAGATCACCCACATCAACTACGCCTTCGGCAACGTCCAGGGCGGCAAGTGCACCATCGGCGACGCCTACGCCGACTACGACAAGGCGTACACCGCCGACCAGTCCGTCGACGGCAAGGCCGACACCTGGGACCAGCCCCTGCGCGGCAACTTCAACCAGCTGCGCAAGCTCAAGGCCAAGCACCCGAACATCAAGGTCCTCTGGTCCTTCGGCGGCTGGACCTGGTCCGGCGGCTTCACCGAGGCGATGAAGAACCCGGCCGCCTTCGCCAAGTCCTGCCACGACCTGGTGGAGGACCCGCGCTGGGCCGACGTCTTCGACGGCATCGACCTGGACTGGGAGTACCCCAACGCCTGCGGCCTGACCTGCGACACCAGCGGCCCGGCCTCGATGAAGAACATGATGCAGGCCTTCCGCACCGAATTCGGCAAGGACAGCCTGGTCACGGCGGCCATCACCGCCGACGCTTCGAGCGGCGGCAAGATCGACGCGGCCGACTACGGCGGCGCGTCGCAGTACGCCGACTGGTTCAACGTCATGACGTACGACTTCTTCGGCGCGTGGGCGGCCAAGGGCCCGACGGCTCCGCACTCCCCGCTCACCTCGTACCCCGGCATCCCGCAGGCCGGCTTCAACTCCGCCGACGCGATCACGAAGCTGAAGGCGAAGGGCGTCCCCGCCGCGAAGCTCCTGCTCGGCATCGGCTTCTACGGCCGCGGCTGGACGGGCGTGACGCAGAAGGAGCCGGGCGGCACGGCTACGGGCGCTGCGCAGGGCACGTACGAAGCGGGCATCGAGGACTACAAGGTCCTCAAGAACTCCTGCCCCGCGAACGGCACGATCGCCGGTACGGCCTACGCCCACTGCGGCACCAACTGGTGGTCGTACGACACCCCGGCCACGGTCAAGAGCAAGATGGCCTGGTCGAAGCAGCAGGGCCTCGGCGGCGCGTTCTTCTGGGAGTTCAGTGGTGACACCACCAACGGCGAGTTGGTGAGCGCCATCAATGACGGCCTGAAGTAGCCGCCCACGAACGAAGCCGGGGAGACAGGAACGCCCCCTGTCTCCCCGGCTTCTTCATGCCGTCGTGCTGGTCACGCCACGTTGACCCGTTGCCCCGGAGGCGCCGCCTCCAGCCAAGCCAGGAAACCCGTCAGCGCGTCCTCGCCCATCGCCAGTTCAAGGCGGACGCCCCGATGCAGGCAGCCGAGGACGATCGCGTCGGAGAGCAGCGCGAGCTCCTCCTCGCCGTCCGGGGCGCGCCGGTCGACGACCTCGATGGCCGAGCGCTCAAGGACACGGCGCGGCCGGGGAGCGTACGAGAAGACTCGATACCACTCGATCCGGTCGCCGTTGTAGCGGGCGACGCCATAGCCCCAGCCTTTGCCGGAGGTGTCGCCCTTCTCCGGGGCGTTCCAGCGCAGGCTGCAGTCGAAGGTGCCGCCGGACCGCTGGATGAGCCGGCGCCGCAGTCCGAAGACGAAGAGCCCCACCAACACCAGCGCGACCAATACGAGTCCGCACACGAGCAGAGTGAGGATCATCGGCACCGACCTCCTCGCCTCTTCGTAACGGACCAACAGAATTGCACCCGCATTGCCTCAGCCGCGACCCGGTCCGGATTGCTCCGGACCTGGCCGCGGCTGAGTCACGTCAAACGCCGTCGCGCCGGTTTCAGCGCGACGACACCGCCCGCAGTCGGACGTCCGCGCGACGCTCGGCGGAGGCGTCGGCCTCCGACTTCGCGCGCTCGAGCGCCCGCTCCGCACGCTGGACATCGATCTCGTCCGACAGCTCGACGATCTCAGCAAGCAGTGACAGCTTGTTGTCCGCGAAGGAGATGAATCCTCCGTGGACGGCGGCGACGACGGTGTTGCCGTCGCTCGTACGAATGGTCACCGGGCCCGACTCCAGCACACCCAGAAGCGGCTGGTGACCGGGCATGACGCCGATGTCGCCGGACGTGGTGCGCGCGACGACCAGGGTGGCCTCGCCGGACCAGACACTGCGGTCCGCGGCGACCAGCTCGACATGCAGCTCAGCAGCCAAGGGTGGCTCCTCGGGTCACCACCCGGCGGCTTCGCCGGGTGTTGGGTCAAATTCTAGTGGGCGTACCGGGAGGGGCGGGACCGGCCCACCCCTCCCGTGAGTCACGGACTCAGGAGACGCCGAGCTCCTTGGCCTTCGCCTTGAGGTCCTCGATGCCACCGCACATGAAGAACGCCTGCTCGGGGAAGTGGTCGTACTCACCGTCGATGATCGAGTTGAACGCGGCGATCGACTCGTCGAGCGGCACGTCCGAACCGTCCAGGCCGGTGAACTGCTTGGCGGCGTGGGTGTTCTGCGACAGGAAGCGCTCGACGCGACGGGCGCGCTGAACGACCAGCTTGTCCTCTTCGCTGAGCTCGTCGATGCCGAGGATCGCGATGATGTCCTGGAGGTCCTTGTACTTCTGCAGGATTCCCTTGACGCGCATGGCGGCGTCGTAGTGGTCCTGCGCGATGTAGCGCGGGTCCAGGATGCGGGACGTCGAGTCCAGCGGGTCCACCGCCGGGTAGATGCCCTTCTCCGAGATCGGACGCGACAGCACGGTCGTCGCGTCGAGGTGCGCGAAGGTCGTGGCCGGGGCCGGGTCGGTGAGGTCGTCCGCGGGGACGTAGATCGCCTGCATCGAGGTGATCGAGTGACCACGCGTCGAGGTGATGCGCTCCTGGAGGAGGCCCATCTCGTCGGCCAGGTTCGGCTGGTAGCCCACCGCGGAGGGCATGCGGCCGAGCAGGGTCGAGACCTCGGAACCGGCCTGCGTGAAGCGGAAGATGTTGTCGATGAAGAACAGCACGTCCTGCTTCTGCACATCGCGGAAGTACTCCGCCATGGTCAGACCGGCGAGGGCGACGCGCAGACGCGTGCCCGGCGGCTCGTCCATCTGGCCGAAGACCAGGGCGGTCTTGTCCAGAACGCCCGACTCTTCCATCTCGTCGATGAGGTCGTTGCCCTCACGGGTGCGCTCGCCGACACCGGCGAACACGGAAACGCCCTCGTGCAGCTTGGCCACACGCATGATCATTTCCTGGATGAGGACGGTCTTGCCGACGCCCGCTCCACCGAACAGACCGATCTTTCCACCCTTGACGTACGGGGTGAGAAGGTCGACGACCTTCAGGCCGGTCTCGAACATCTCGGTCTTCGACTCGAGCTGGTCGAAGTCGGGGGCCTTGCGGTGGATCGGCCAGCGCTCGGTGACGTCGGCCTCGGCCTCGGGGTGGTTCAGGATCGCACCGAGGGTGTTGAACACCTTGCCCTTGGTGATGTCACCGACCGGGACGGTGATGCCCGCGCCCGTGTCGGTCACAGCGGCCTGGCGGACCAGACCGTCGGTGGGCTGCATGGAGATGGCGCGGACGATGCCGTCGCCGAGGTGCTGGGCGACCTCGAGCGTCAGCGTCTTCTTCTCGCCGTCCTTGGCCGGGTCGGCCACCTCGACGTGAAGCGCGTTGTAGATCTCCGGCATCGCGTCGACGGGGAACTCCACGTCGACGACCGGGCCGATCACCCGGGCGACGCGGCCCGTGGCAACGGCCGTATCAACAGTGGTCGTCATTACTTGTCACTCCCCGCGTTCGCGTCGGCCAGGGCGCTGGCACCACCGACGATCTCGCTGATTTCCTGGGTGATTTCGGCCTGGCGGGCCGCGTTGGCAGAACGGGTGAGGGCGTTGATCAGGTCACCCGCGTTGTCGGTCGCCGACTTCATCGCGCGGCGCGTGGCGGCGTGCTTGGAAGCAGCCGACTGGAGCAGCGCGTTGTAGATACGGCTCTCGACGTAGCGCGGCAGCAGGGCGTCGAGGACGTCCTCCGCCGACGGCTCGAAGTCGTACAGCGGGCGGGCCTCGTCCGTCGTGCCCGCCTCCTCCGCGACCTTGTCTAGGCTGAGCGGGAGCAGCCGGGAACCGGTCGCCTCCTGCGTCATCATCGAGATGAACTCGGTGTAGACGATGTGGAGTTCATCCACGCCGCCCTCAGCCGTGTCCGTCTCGATGGCCTCGATCAGGGGTGCGGCGATCTCCTTGGCGTCCGCGTAGGAAGGGGCATCGGTGAAGCCCGTCCACTGCCCGGCGATCTTCCGCTCACGGAAGTTGTAGTGCGCGATGCCACGGCGGCCGACGATGTACGTGTCGACCTCCTTGCCCTCGCCCTGCAACTTCTCCGTGAGCTTCTCCGCACCCTTGATGGCGTTGGAGTTGAAGGCGCCGGCCAGGCCGCGGTCGCTCGAGAGGAGCAGGACAGCGGCCCGGGTCGGAGCCTCGGCCTCGGTGGTCAGCGGGTGCTTGTCGTTGGCACCCGTGGCCACCGCGGTGACCGCGCGCGTGAGCTCGGTCGCGTACGGAGTGGAGGCGGTCACCTTGCGCTGTGCCTTGACGACACGCGAGGCGGCGATCATCTCCATCGCCTTGGTGATCTTCTTGGTCGCGGTGACGGATTTGATGCGACGCTTGTAGACCCGGAGCTGGGCTCCCATGAGTCAGGTCCCTTCCGTCGTCACTTGGACGCGTCGACGGCGGCCGGAGCGTCCTCGCCGAGCAGCTTGCCGTCCGAGGTCTCGAACTGCTTCTTGAACTCGGCGACGGCGTCGGCGATGGCCGTGATCGTGTCGTCGTTCATCTTGCCGCCCTCCTTGATGGAGGTCATCAGGCCCTGCTCCTTGCGGTGCAGGTAGTCGAGCAGCTCGCGCTCGAAGCGCCGGATGTCGTTGACCGGTACCTCGTCCATGCGGCCCGTGGTGCCGGCCCAGATGGAGATGACCTGGTCCTCGGTGGCCATCGGCTGGTACTGCGGCTGCTTGAGCAGCTCGACCATCCGCTGACCGCGCTCGAGGGAGGCCTTCGACGCGGCGTCCAGGTCGGAACCGAAGGCGGCGAACGCCTCGAGCTCACGGAACTGGGCGAGGTCCACGCGGAGGCGTCCGGACACCTGGCGGATCGCCTTGTGCTGGGCGGAGCCACCGACACGGGAGACCGAGATACCGACGTTCAGGGCCGGACGCTGGCCGGCGTTGAACAGGTCGGACTCCAGGAAGCACTGGCCGTCGGTGATGGAGATGACGTTGGTCGGAATGAACGCCGACACGTCGTTCGCCTTGGTCTCGACGATCGGGAGACCCGTCATCGAGCCCTTGCCCATCTCGTCCGACAGCTTCGCGCAGCGCTCGAGCAGACGCGAGTGCAGGTAGAAGACGTCACCCGGGTAGGCCTCGCGCCCCGGCGGGCGGCGGAGCAGCAGGGACACGGCGCGGTAGGCGTCGGCCTGCTTCGAGAGGTCGTCGAAGACGATGAGGACGTGCTTGCCCTCGTACATCCACTGCTGGCCGATGGCCGAACCGGTGTAGGGCGCCAGGTACTTGAAGCCCGCCGGGTCGGACGCCGGGGCGGCGACGATGGTCGTGTACTCGAGCGCGCCGGCCTCTTCGAGGGCACCGCGCACGGAGGCGATGGTGGAGCCCTTCTGACCGACGGCGACGTAGATGCAGCGCACCTGCTTGTTCACGTCGCCCGAGCGCCAGTTGTCACGCTGGTTGATGATCGTGTCGACGGCCAGGGCGGTCTTGCCCGTCTGGCGGTCGCCGATGATCAGCTGACGCTGGCCACGGCCGATCGGGGTCATGGCGTCGACGGCCTTGTAGCCGGTCTCCATCGGCTCGTGCACCGACTTGCGGTCCATGACCGTGGGGGCCTGCAGCTCGAGGGCGCGGCGTCCGGACGTCTCGATCTCGCCGAGGCCGTCGATCGGGGTGCCGAGCGGGTCGACGACGCGGCCGAGGTAGCCCTCGCCCACCGCGACGGACAGGACCTCGCCGGTACGGGTGACCGGCTGGCCCTCTTCGATGCCGCTGAACTCGCCGAGGACGACGGCGCCGATCTCGCGCTCCTCAAGGTTGAGGGCGAGACCGAGGGTGCCGTCCTCGAACTTCAGCAGCTCGTTGGCCATGGCCGAGGGCAGGCCCTCGACCTTCGCGATGCCGTCACCGGCAACGGTGACCGAACCGACCTCCTCGCGCGAGGCCGCGTCCGGCTTGTACGCCTGGACAAAGTTCTCCAGTGCGTCCCGGATCTCCTCCGGCCGGATCGTGAGCTCCGCCATCTGGGTTCCCTGCTCTCCTTGTTGGGCCCGAAGTTTCACTTTGGGGGTCTGGGGACTCCCCCCAAGTAAGAGGTGAATCCTCTGCACGGCCCAACTAGGGCCGTAATTACAACGTCTTGCGTTACTGCTAGCTCGCCATGCGGCGGTGTGCGTCCTCGAGGCGGTCCGCGATGCTGCCGTTGATGATCTCGTCGCCGACCTGCACCGTGATCCCGCCGAGGACCTCGGGGTCCACGTCGAGGTTCAGGTGCATCTGGCGGCCGTAGACCTTCGCGAGGGCGGCACCGAGGCGCTGCTTCTGCTGGTCCGAGAGCGGAACAGCAGAAGTGACGACGGCGACCATCCGGCTGCGGCGGTCCGCGGCCAGCTTGGAGAGGGACTCGAGTCCCGCTTCCAGGCTACGTCCACGGGGCGCGGTCACGAGGCGCTCGACGAGCCGCTCCGTGACCTCATTGGCCCGGCCACCGAGCAGGCTGCGCAGCAGCTCGCTCTTGGCCGCACCCGAGGCGGCGCGGTCGGTCAGCGCGGACCGGAGCCCGGTGTTCGAGGAGACGATCCGGCCGAACCGGAACAGCTCGTCCTCGACGTCGTCCAGCGCGCCGGACTTCTGCGCACCGGTCAGCTCGGCGAGGTTGGTGAGCTCCTCGAGGGCGTCCACCAGGTCACGCGACTGCGACCAGCGCGAGCGGACCAGGCCGGCCACCAGGTCGGCAGTCTCGCCGCCCACCTGCCCGCCGAGCAGCCGCCCGGCGAGCTCGGCCTTGGCCTCACCGGACTGCGACGGGTCGGTCAGGACCCGGCGCAGCGACACCTCGCGGTGCAGCAGCGCGGTGACCGAGGCCAGCTCGTCCGCCAGCTGCCGCACGTTCACCGAGGTGTTGTCGGTCAGCGCGTCGAGACGCTCACGCGCGGCCGCGAGGGCCTCGCGGCTGGCTCCGTGCGCTGTCATCGAGCCGCCTCGGCCTTCTCCTCGAGCTCGTCGAGGAAACGGTCGATGGTGCGGCTCTGCCGAGCGGAGTCCTCGAGGGACTCACCGACGAGCTTGCCGGCCAGGTCGGTGGCCAGCTGGCCCACGTCCTGACGCAGCGACTGTGCGGCGGCCTTGCGGTCGGCGGCGAGCTGCGCGTGACCGGCGGCGACGATCTCCTCGCGCTGCCGCTGGCCTTCGGCACGCATCTCAGCGATGAGCTGGGCGCCCTGCTCCTGCGCCTCCTGGCGCAGACGCGCGGCCTCGTGCCGAGCCTCGGCGAGCTGAGCCTTGTACTGCTCGAGCACGCTCTGGGCCTCGGTCTGAGCGGCCTCGGCCTTCTCGATACCGCCTTCGATCGCCTCCCGGCGCTCTTCCAGAACCTTGTTGATGTTCGGGAGGAGCTTCTTCCAGAAGAAGAAGAAGACGATGGCGAAGGCGATGGCGCCGACGAGCAGCTCAGGACCCGGCGGGACGAGCGGGTTCTGCTCTTCCTCGGCCGCCAGCTGAACCAGGTTGGCGATCACATCAATGCCTTTCGTCGAAAAGTGTCAGTAAGCAGTGACTACTTACCGAACACGAACGGCATAACGATGCCGATGAGGGCGAGCGCCTCACAGAAGGCGAAGCCGAGGATCTGGTTGGCGCGGATCAGACCGGCAGCCTCGGGCTGACGGGCCAGGGCCTGGGTGCCGTTACCGAACACGATGCCGACGCCGATGCCGGGGCCGATCGCGGCGAGGCCGTAGCCGATGGAGCCGAGGGAGCCGGAGACGCCTGCGGCGAGTTCGAGGGTCGCGGACATGCCGTTACTTCCTTCTCTTTCATGGACCGGTGGGGGTTGGCCACCGGGCGATCTGGGGGCTTGGGGGCCGTTGGTCAGTGGTGCTCGGCGAGAGCGCCCTGAATGTACGTGCAGGCGAGGAGTACGAAGACGTACGCCTGGACGGCCTGCACGAAGAGCTCGAAGAGGATCATGACCATGGTCATCACGAAGGAGACACCGGCGGCCGGGATCATGTAGCTGTTCAGCAGGTACCAGGAGGCGACGGTGAACATCACCAGCATCAGGTGACCGGCGAACATGTTGGCGAAGAGTCGCACGGCGTGCGTGAACGGGCGCACGAGCAGGTTCGAGAAGAACTCGATGAACGACACGAGCCACTTGATCGGCCCGAGCGATTCGTCATAGCCCGTGATGTTCTTCCAGCCGCCCACGAAGCCGTGGCGCTTGAAGGTCAGCGATACCCAGATCACGTAGACCAGGAGCGCCAGTACGACGGGGTACGCGATGATCGACGAGACCGGGAACTGGGCCAGCGGAATCACGGACCAGATGTTCATGATCCAGACAAAGAAGAAGATCGAGACCATCAGGGGGACGTACTTCTCGCCCTCCTTCTTGCCCATCGTCTCGTAGACGATGCCGCGGCGTACGAAGTCGTAGCCGGCCTCACCGATCATCTGCAGCTTGCCCGGGACGACCTTGGCCTTGCCGAACGCCATGAAGAAGAAGCTGACCACGACGAGAGTCGTCAGCAGGGCGAGCAGCATGACCTTGTTGAACTCGAACCCGCCGACCTCGAAGATCGGCTTGAAGAGGAACGAGTGCAGGCCCGGAGCCGGGAAGCCACAGCCGTTGTCGGACATGATCCGACAGCTCCAGTCAAAGGCGAGCTCAGTTTGGTCAGCACTCACCGCGGGCTCCTTCGGCGTGACGCATAGGTACGGCAACCTCGTTGTCGTGTCGGCGCGGCGCGCAGCCGCGATTCGGCACCAGACTGGTGTTTCGGATGTGGGCGCGGCGTTCAGGCATCGAGCCTCGCGAACGTGCAGGCGTCAGCTCAGATGCCCGCGCCAGCAGTGCCGCAGTTGGCACCGGACGATAGCAGCATCTCGAACGCGCATTTATCCCGGCCCTACCCTTCACGTCGAGGACCCCGACTTCTCCGGCTTGTCCTTCTGCTCGGAGTCGGGTTCGACGTAAAGGATCTTGGCTTTCATGAACGCGCGGGCCTGCGACGCCATCCACACGACGGTCGCGACCACAAGACCCACGGCGAAAGCCTTGGGGTTGAACAACGTGGTGTCCTTGAAGAGAGCCACGAAGACAAGAAGCAGCAGGAGTTGGGCGACGTAGAGCATCAGCCCCATCGCCTGGAACAACTGCGGAAGCGATTTCGCCGTGCGTTGGAGTACGAACATCCCGAGCCCCATGAAGGCGATGACGACCAGCGTGCCGACGACCGCACCGAGCGCTCCCTTGCCGCCCGCGACCACGGCGCTGACCGCGGCGGTGATCGCACCGGCGGCAGCTGTGGGTACGGCGGACTGAAGGAGTGTTCGGGTGTCTTGAGACGGCATGGCGGCGCTCCGCTTACTGATGGGGGCAGGGTGTCGTCATGGACGAGCGTAGTCCGGGGTCGAGAGTGTCCCTCGGGCCAATGGACCGTCGCACTACGGTCCTTCGGCTCTATCCCCTGGTTTCGTGAACGGTATCACAAACTATTTGATGAGGTCTTTACCTGCCAGGTGTGCTCGCCGTCACACATGAGAGTTAACCCGCGCGTATGTGCACGCAGCGCGGCAACTTGTCTGGTATTGGGCGAGTTTGACTGGCACCCTCAGCTCGACGACTCCGCCTTGTGCCGATCCTCGAAGCGCGAGCGGGTGCCAACGGCCGTCGCCCCGTTGACGTCCGACTCGACCGGAGGGCGGTCGTCCGCCTCCACATCCGCCACATCCCCCTCGTCCGACGCCTCCGTCGCGGACACGTCCGCGGCGGCCCTCCCGCGCCGCCGGTAACGCGGCGGCACGAAGGACTCGGCCCAGCCCGGGATGTGCGGGGTGAACCGCGGCAGCAGGAGCAGCACGAGGCCGACCGCGCTCAGGGCGACGATCAGCAGCAGGATCCACATGCTGGCCGAGTGGACCGAGTAGGCCACCGTGCCGAAGCCGATCAGCGCCGACCAGAAGTACATGATCAGCACCGCGCGGCTGTGGGAGTGGCCGATCTCCAGGAGGCGGTGGTGGAGGTGGCCGCGGTCGGCGGCGAACGGCGACTTTCCGTTCCACGTACGCCGGACGATCGCGAGGACCAGGTCGGCGAACGGGATCGCGATGATCGTCAGCGGCATCAGGAGCGGGATGAAGACCGGAAGCATCGCGTGCGTGGCATCGCGGGTGCCTCCGAAGTTCAGCTTCAGGGCGTCGCCGTCGATCTGGCCTGTGGCGGAGATCGCACCCGCGGCGAGGACGAGGCCGATCAGCATCGACCCCGAGTCCCCCATGAAGATCCTGGCGGGATGGAGGTTGTGCGGCAGGAAGCCCACGCACATGCCGATGAGGATCGCGGCGAAGAGCGTCGCGGGGGCCGCGGCCTCGATGCCGTACCCGTACCAGAGGCGGTAGGCGTAGAGGAAGAACGCCGTCGCCGCGATGCACACCATGCCCGCCGCGAGGCCGTCGAGGCCGTCCACGAAGTTCACCGCGTTGATGGTGATCACGACGAGCGCGACCGTCAGGAGCGTGCCCTGGCCCTGGTCCAGGAGGACCATGCCGTAGCCGGGCACCGGGATCCACAGGATCGTCAGGCCCTGGAGGACCATGACGCCGGCGGCGATCATCTGGCCGCCCAGCTTGATCAGGGCGTCGATCTCGAACTTGTCGTCAAGGACGCCGATCAGCCAGATCAGCGCGGCACCGGAGAGCAGCGCGCGCGGTTCGTTGGACCGCTCGAAGACGTCGTTCAGATTCGGCAGGTGGTCGGCGACGAGGAGACCGGCGCACAACCCGAAGAACATCGCGATACCGCCGAGCCGGGGCGTGGGCTCCCGGTGCACGTCGCGGGCGCGGATCTCCGGCATGGCGCCGGCCACGATCGCGAACTTCCGCACCGGGCCGGTCAGCAGGTAAGTCACCGCGGCCGTGATGCAGAGCGTCAGCAGGTATTCACGCACGGGCTTCCCCACAGGTATCGCTGGCCATCTCAGCCCCACACCCTAGCTCTGCGTGCATGTGATGAGGGACTTCCGGGTAGCGACGATGGTTGCACGAGTACGCGCCTTCCCCCGACGCGTCTACCCCGACCTAGGCGGTATACGGCGGAAATCTGCCCACCAGTTCACGCACTTCCTCTCGTACTTTCGAGTCGTTCGCCTCCTTGGATCCCGCGCGCACCGCGTCGGCGAAGAGCCCGGCGATCCGCACCATCTCCGCGTCCCCCATGCCCTGCGTGGTGACGGCCGCGGTGCCGAGGCGCAGGCCGCGGCCGTCGGCGTACGGCAGGGCGCAGGTGTCCAGGACGAGGCCGCAGGCGGCGAGTCTGCCGCGGGCGGTCTGCGCGTCGATGCCCAGGGGCGCGGGGTCGGCCAGGATCAGGTGCGTGTCGGTGCCGCCGGTGGTGATCGCGCAGCCCGCGGCGGCGAGGGCCTGGGCGAGGATGCGGGCGTTGGTGACGACCTGATGGGCGTACGCGGTGAAGGCGGGGGTCTCCGCCTCGCCGAACGCGACGGCCTTGGCGGCGATCGTGTGCATCTGCGCGCCGCCCTGCGTGAAGGGGAACACGGCACGGTCGATGCGGGACGCGAGCTCCGTCCCGCACAGGATCAGGCCGCCGCGCGGGCCGCGGAGGACCTTGTGGGTCGTGGCGCAGACGACGTCGGCGTACGGCACGGGGCTCGGGGCCGCTCCCCCGGCGATCAGGCCGATCGGGTGGGCGGCGTCGGCGATGAGGTACGCGCCGACGTCGTCGGCGATGTCGCGGAAGGCCGCGTAGTCGATGTGCCGTGGGTAGGCGATGGAGCCGCAGACGATGGCCTTCGGCTTGTGCGAGCGGGCCAGGGCGTGGACCTGGTCGTAGTCGATGAGGCCGCTCTCCGCGTCGACGCCGTAGCCCACGAAGTCGAACCAGCGCCCGGAGAAGTTCGACGGCGATCCGTGCGTGAGGTGTCCGCCGTACGGAAGACCCATGGCGAGGACGGTGTCGCCGGGGCGTAGCAGGGCGGCGTACGCGGCGAGGACCGCGGAGGAGCCGGAGTGCGGCTGCACATTGGCGTGCTCGGCGCCGAAGAGGGCCTTGGCGCGGTCGACGGCGATGCGCTCGGCGACGTCCACCAGCTCGCAGCCGCCGTGGTGGCGGGCGCCGGGGTAGCCCTCGGCGTACTTGTTGGCCAGCGGCGAGCCCAGGGCGGCGAGCACCGCCGGTGAGGTGAAGTTCTCCGCCGCGATGAGCTGGAGGCAGGAGGCCTGCCGGTCCTGCTCCGCGAGGAGGATCTCCGCCATCTGGGGGTCCGCGCGGCGGAGCGCGGCGAAGTCAGCGGGCGCCGTCGGGGCGGCGGTGGGTGCGGTGCTGACCGGCATCTTGGGCTCCGGGCCTCGCGAGGGTTGAGGGTCCCTCCAATGTAGGCCTGCCACACGGTGCACGCGCGGTGTCAGCCCGCCTTTCGAAGAGAAAGGTTTAAGCCTTGGCCCGCACGCCCGTCAGCGCCGTCACCACCGGATCGAGCGCCTCGTTGATCTCGTCGCCGACCGAGCGGAAGAAGGGCAGCGGCGCCCCATAGGGGTCGTACACCTCGTCCGCCTCGGCCGTGGGTGCCAGGAGCCATCCCCGCAGCGCCGCGGCGGCCCGCACGAGGGCCCTGGCCCGCTCGACCACTCCCCCGTCGGGGTCGGGCAGGGTCGCCGGGTCTATGGCCCGCACGAGCCGCGTGAACTCCTTGAGCGTGAATGTGCGAAGCCCCGCCGAGTGGCCCATCGAGATGACCTGCGCCCGGTGGTCCCGGGTCGCCGTCAGGACGAGGTCCGCGCGGATGACGTGCTCGTCGAGAAGCTCGCGCCCTTTGAAGCCGGAGGCGTCCGCGCCGAAGTCCGCGAGCACCGCCTCGGCGTTGGTCTCCATGGGGGCGCCTTCGTGCCCCCACGTGCCCGCGCTCTCCACGATCAGGCCGCCGGTGAAGGGATCACCCAGGCGGTCGGCCAGGGCATGCCTGGTCAGCCGCTCGGTGATCGGTGAGCGGCACACATTGCCGGTGCTGACGTGGAGGATGCGGAACGAACCGGGATATGCCGCTATGCCACGCCCCGTCTCAGGGGCTGTCAATTCGCCACCTCGAGGTCGGGTACCACCTTGCGGAGCTCCTCCGCAGACAGGGCACCCGCGCGCAGCAGTACCGGCACCTTCCCGGTGACGTCCACGATCGACGACGGGACGATGCCCGGCGTCGGACCGCCGTCCAGGTACACGGAGACGGAGTCGCCGAGCATCTCCTGCGCGGCGTCACAGTCCTCCGGTGCGGGGTGCCCGGTGAGGTTCGCCGAGGAGACCGCCATGGGGCCGACCTCGGTGAGCAGTTCGATGGCGACGGGGTGCAGCGGCATCCGGATCGCGACGGTGCCACGGGTGTCCCCGAGGTCCCACTGGAGCGAAGGCTGCTGCTTGGCGACCAGGGTCAGCGCACCGGGCCAGAACGCGTCGACGAGCTCCCAGGCCGACTCGGAGAAGTCGGTGACCAGGCCGTGCAGCGTGTTCGGGGAGCCGATGAGGACAGGCGTGGGCATGTTGCGGCCACGGCCCTTGGCGTCGAGCAGGTCGGCGCACGCCTCCGGCGTGAAGGCGTCGGCACCGATCCCGTAGACGGTGTCGGTGGGCAGCACGACCAGCTCGCCACGGCGGACGGCCGACGCGGCCTCGCGCAGACCGGTCGTACGGTCGGTCGCGTCATTGGTGTCGTATCGCCGTGCCATCTAACGGGCCTCCTCGTACACGTACTGCTGACTTGAAGTGCTGGTGCTCACGGCATCGCCTTGCGGGCGGTCGCGAACCTCGGCCGGTTGTTGAGGTCGGGGTGGTCGGCCGCGTCCGCCCAGCCCCGCTCCTCGGTGAAGATCCACGGGACCTGGCCGCCCTGGGTGTCGGCGTGCTCGATGACGACGACGCCGCCGGGCCGAAGCAGCCGGTGGGCGGTGCGCTCGATGCCGCGGATCAGGTCGAGGCCGTCCTCGCCGGAGAAGAGCGACAGCTCGGGGTCGTAGTCGCGGGCTTCCGGAGCGACGTACTCCCACTCGGTGAGCGGGATGTACGGCGGGTTCGAGATGAGGAGGTCGACCTGGCCGTCGAGCTCCGGCAGCGCGTCACGCGCGTCGCCTTGGGAGAGCTTGACCCTGGACCCCTCGACGTTCTTCCGCGTCCACTTCAGTGCGTCCTCGGAGAGCTCCACGGCGTGCACGCGCGAGCGCGGGACCTCCTGCGCCATGGCCAGGGCGATGGCCCCTGAGCCCGTGCAGAGATCGACGATGAGCGGCTCGACGACATCCATCGCCCGCACCGCGTCTATGGCCCAGCCGACGACCGACTCGGTCTCCGGCCGCGGCACGAAGACACCGGGCCCGACCTGAAGTTCGAGGTAGCGGAAGAAGGCGCGTCCGGTGATGTGCTGGAGGGGCTCGCGGGCCTCACGGCGCGCGATCGTCTCCCAGTAGCGGGCGTCGAAGTCGGAGTCCTTGACGGAGTGCAGCTCGCCCCGCTTCACGCCGTGCACGAAGGCGGCAAGCTCCTCCGCGTCGTTGCGCGGCGAGGGCACGCCGGCGTCGGCCAGCCGCTGGGTGGCCTGGGCCACTTCCGCGAGCAGCAGGTTCACGCTGGTCCTCCGGGGGGCAGTGCGGTTGTCGGGTGCTTAAGCTGCCGCGAGCTTGGCCGCGGAGTCCGCGTCGACGCAGGCCTGGATGACCGCGTCGAGGTCTCCGTCGAGCACCTGGTCCAAGTTGTACGCCTTGAAGCCGACACGGTGGTCCGAGATCCGGTTTTCCGGGAAGTTGTACGTCCGGATCTTCTCGGAGCGGTCGACGGTGCGGACCTGGCTGCGGCGGGCGTCCGCGGCCTTGCTCTCCGCTTCCTCCTGCGCCGCGGCAAGGAGCCTGGAGCGCAGAATACGCATCGCCTGCTCCTTGTTCTGCAGCTGGCTCTTCTCGTTCTGGCAGGAGGCCACGACGCCGGTGGGCAGGTGCGTGATGCGCACCGCGGAGTCGGTGGTGTTGACCGACTGGCCGCCGGGGCCCGACGAGCGGTAGACGTCGATGCGCAGGTCGTTCGCGTGGATCTCGACGTCGACCTCCTCGGCCTCGGGCGTCACCAGGACACCGGCCGCGGAGGTGTGGATGCGGCCCTGCGACTCGGTGGAGGGCACGCGCTGCACGCGGTGCACGCCGCCCTCGTACTTCATCCGCGCCCAGACGCCCTGGCCGGGCTCGGTCGCGCCGTTTCCGCCCTTGGTCTTCACGGCGACCTGGACGTCCTTGTAGCCACCGAGCTCGGACTCGGTGGCGTCGATGATCTCGGTCTTCCAGCCCACGCGCTCCGCGTACCGCAGGTACATGCGCAGGAGGTCGCCGGCGAAGAGCGCCGACTCGTCGCCGCCCGCGCCGGCCTTGACCTCGAGGATGACGTCCTTGTCGTCGCTGGGGTCGCGGGGCACCAGGAGGAGCCGCAGCTTCTCGGTGATCTCCTCGCGCTGCTTCTCCATGTCCTTGACCTCGGCGGCGAACTCCGGGTCCTCCGCGGCCAGTTCACGGGCCGTCGCGATGTCCTCGCCGGTCTGCTTCCAGGCGCGGTACGTCGAGACGATCGGGGTCAGCTCGGCGTAGCGCTTGTTGAGCTTGCGCGCGTTGGCCTGGTCGGCGTGGACCGAGGGGTCCGCGAGCTTCGTCTCCAGATCGGCGTGCTCGCCGATCAGTTCCTCGACCGCCTCGAACATCGGGGTCTCCTGAGTTTTCTACGCGAAGGTACTGCGCAAGGGTTCTACGCGAAGGTGGCTGCTGCGATCAGACGGCAAAGCGCCGGTCCCAACCGCCCCCTCCCGAGGGCGGCCGAAGACCGGCGCAGTGGCTCGCTACTTGTTGGCGGCAGCCTTGCCGAAGCGGGCCTCGAAGCGGGCCACACGGCCACCGGTGTCGAGGATCTTCTGCTTGCCCGTGTAGAACGGGTGGCACTCGGAGCAGACCTCGGCACGGACGGTGCCGCTGGCGATCGTGCTGCGGGTGGTGAACTCCGCGCCGCAGGTGCAGCTGACCTGGGTCTCGAAGTACTCGGGGTGGATGTCGCGCTTCAAGGTGTCTCCTAGTTTCGGGAGGGCGCCGGGTCGTACGCGCGGATTGCTCGTACGTGAACCGGGGCCGACGTACCAGTCTGCCAGGACGGGTCGCATCTGCCCAAACCGGGGTGGGTTCTGTTCTATTCCCTGGGGGCCACCGACGTGGCTAGTTACTGGTCACGACGTCGCTCGCGTCGCCCTTGTCGCCCGCGGACTTCTCGGTGGCTGACTTGGGGATGGGCTTGTCGGCCTTGAGCGCGTCCCAGACCTGCCGGTCGGCCTTCTCCAGGGGCAGGACGCGATTGGGGTCCGCCGGGTCGTACTGGATGGGCATCGTGACCATCTTCATGTCGCCCGCGCCGATGCCCTTGAGGCCGCCCGCGAAGCCCGCCAGGCTCTTGACGTCGTTCAGGTCCGAGTCGGTGGTGATGGCGCTCGTCGCGTCGTTCGCGAGGTCGTAGAGCTTCTTCGGGTTGCTGAAGACGCCGACGTCCTTGACCTGGTTGATCAGGGCCTTGATGAAGGCCTGCTGCAGCTGGATGCGGCCGAGGTCGCTGCCGTCGCCGACGCCGTGCCGGGTGCGGACGAGGCCGAGGGCCTGCTCGCCTGTGAGCTGGTGCTTGCCGGCCTCGAGGTCGAGGTGGCTGTCCTTGTCCTTGATCGCCTTCTTGGTGGTGATCTCGACGCCGCCGAGGGTGTTGATGAGCTTCTTGAAGCCGGAGAAGTCCACTTCCACGTAGTGGTCCATCCGGATGCCGGACATCTTCTCCACGGTCTTGACGGCACAGGCGGGGCCGCCGACCTCGTACGCCGTGTTGAACATCTGCCGCTGGCCGCCCGGGTCCGTCCCGCCGTCGTCCGTCTTGCACTCGGGGCGGGATATGAGGGTGTCGCGGGGTATGGAGACGACGCTGGCCGTCTTGTGGCCCTTGTTCACGTGCACGACCATCGCCGTGTC
This sequence comes from Streptomyces sp. NPDC054866, assembly GCF_053610745.1. Lineage (NCBI taxonomy): Bacteria > Bacillati > Actinomycetota > Actinomycetes > Kitasatosporales > Streptomycetaceae > Streptomyces > Streptomyces sp. NPDC054866. The sequence continues at coordinate 1,047,878 of NZ_JBSGZA010000003.1, read as the reverse complement.
CGAGCGGGCGGCGCCCTCGTCCTTGCCGTACTTGGCGTTGTCGCCGGAGCGGGAGTCGGAGCCGAGGACGAGGATGTCCTGCGAGCCGTTGTCGACGTTCTCGGGGCGGTCCGTGCCGAGCGCCGCGTTGATGTCGACGCCCTTGATGTTGCCGTTGAGCTTGAAGTACACGAAGCCGAGGCCCGTACCACCGAGGACGATCACCGATGCCGCGGTCCACGCGGTGACGACGAGGACCTTGCGGCGCTTGTCGCGCGGCTTACGACGCCGACCGCCACCGCCTTTGGGGCGCTTCGGCTTCGCATCCGCGGGTGCGCTCTCGTCGGTCATGTGCTCCTCAGTCCTCGTCGGGTCGGTTACCCCCTGCTTTCAGGGTCAGGCGCGGTTTGTCGTCGCTTGTCAGACGTGGAAACCGAAAGAAGGGTTGCACAGCGCTTTGTGAGCACCCCGGCGCTCGCTCGTGACGCATCGTGCACTCCTCTCGCCCGCTTCCCACGTCTCACCTGCGGTTTTTTCTGTCACGGGGCTACTGCCCGTGACCGTAAGAATCTCTTAGGTGTGTGGCCAAGGTCATTCAGCGCGAAGGGCCGCCCCCGTCGGATGACGGGGGCGGCCCTTCGCGTGTGCGCGTCGCGCGAGGACTAGTCGTTGCCGTTGCCCGGCGTCGGGGTCGTCTTCGCGATCTGCATGAGGAACTCGGCGTTCGACTTCGTCTGCTTCATCTTGTCGAGAAGCAGCTCGATGGCCTGCTGCGAGTCGAGCGCGTGCAGCACCCGGCGCAGCTTCCAGACGATCGCGAGCTCTTCGCTGTTGAGCAGGATCTCTTCCTTGCGGGTGGAGGACGCGTCGACGTCCACCGCCGGGAAGATGCGCTTGTCGGAGAGCTTCCGGTCGAGCTTGAGCTCCATGTTGCCGGTGCCCTTGAACTCCTCGAAGATCACCTCGTCCATGCGCGAGCCGGTGTCGACGAGCGCGGTGGCGAGGATGGTCAGCGAGCCGCCGTCCTCGATGTTGCGCGCCGCACCGAAGAAGCGCTTCGGCGGGTAGAGCGCGGTCGAGTCGACACCACCGGACAGGATGCGGCCGGAGGCCGGGGCCGCCAGGTTGTACGCACGGCCCAGACGGGTGATCGAGTCGAGCAGGACGACCACGTCGTGACCCAGCTCGACGAGACGCTTGGCGCGCTCGATGGCCAGCTCGGCGACCGTGGTGTGGTCCTCGGCGGGACGGTCGAAGGTCGAGGAGATGACCTCGCCCTTCACCGACCGCTGCATGTCGGTGACCTCTTCCGGACGCTCGTCGACCAGGACGACCATCAGGTGGCACTCGGGGCTGTTCGTGGTGATCGCGTTCGCGACCGCCTGCATGATCATGGTCTTGCCGGTCTTCGGCGGGGCCACGATCAGACCGCGCTGGCCCTTACCGATCGGCGACACGAGGTCGATGATGCGGGTGGTGAGCACGCCCGGGTCGGTCTCCAGACGGAGCCGGTCCTGCGGGTAAAGGGGCGTCAGCTTGTTGAACTCCGGTCGCCCGCGCCCGGATTCGGCCGCCATGCCGTTCGCCGAGTCGAGGCGGACGAGCGCGTTGAACTTCTCGCGGCGCTCGCCGTCCTTGGGCTGACGGACGGCGCCGGTGATGTGGTCACCCTTGCGCAGACCGTTCTTGCGGACCTGGGCGAGCGAGACGTACACGTCGTTCGGACCCGGGAGGTAGCCCGACGTACGGATGAACGCGTAGTTGTCGAGGATGTCCAGGATGCCCGCGACAGGGATCAGTACGTCGTCGTCGGCGACCTGCGGCTCGTTGGCACCGCCGAACTCGTCGCGCCCACGGCGGCCACGGCGGTCGCGGTAGCGGCCACGGCGGCCGCGACGGCCACCCGCCTCGTCGTCGAAGTCGTCCTGCGGGCCGTTGTCCCGCTGGTCCCGCTGCTGACGGTCCTGGCGGTCGCCGCGGTCCTGGCGGTCCTGACGGCCGCCGCCCTGCTGGCGGTTGCCGCCCTGCTGCTCGTCGCCCTTGTTGCCACGGCGGTCGCGGTCGCGGCCACGGCCCTGGCGGTCACGGCGCTCACGGCGGCCGTCGGCGTTGTTGTCACCGGAGCCGTCGCCCTTGGCCTCGGACTGTGCGTCCGTCTTGGCCTCGGTCTTCTGCTCGTTCTTCGGCTCGCTCTTGGCCTCGGCGGTGACCGTCTCGGGGCTGCCCGCGTCGGCGGTGGCACGGCGACGGCGGCGCTCGCCCTTGTCGGCACCCGCGGGCTGGCCCGGGATGTCGATCTGCTGCTGGGCGGCCTCTTCGGCCTTGGCGGCGGGCTGCTCGGCCTTGTCGGCCTTGCTCGCCTTGGCTGCCTTGTCCGTGCTCGCTGCGGTGTCCTCGCCCGTCCGGGCCTTCGAGGTTGCGCGTCGCTTGGGCTTGGTCTCGGCGTCCGTGGCGGACGCGGACGGCGCGGCACTCTTCGCGGGGGCTCCCCCGCCGGCCTGCGCCTCCTTGATGACCTCGATCAGCTGGCTCTTGCGCATCCGCGCGGTGCCCTTGATACCGAGGCCGGATGCGACCTGCTGCAGTTCCGCCAGCACCATGCCATCGAGGCCGGTGCCGCGGCGCCGCCGGGACCCGGCCGAAGCACCGGTGGCAGGCGCCGCAGAGGCGTCCGTGGCGGGCGTGTCGGCAGTCACGCCCATCAGATCGGTGGTGTCGCTCACGAAGGGTCCTTCCCTGGAGCGGACGTCGGCCTGTCTGGCTCGGCGACCGGTTGTGCTGTCCGGAGGTCCTCTGGTGTGTGGACCGTGCCGGGGCGGTGGTCCGCCAACGCGCGGCGGAAGAATTCACTGGTGATGGCGAGTCCCGGTGAGGTGCCACTGATGTGCGGTGTCACTCGGCTCGGTCACGCCGGTTCCGGAGCGTGCTCGGCACCGCTCAGTGCGGGGCACAGAGCAGTTTGGGAGGCTCCCGGAAGGATGGATGTCCCGGACGGGGACACGAAGCACCTCGCCATGGTGGGGTCGGGTGCAGACTTGAGGTTAACACTACCGGATCCAACAAACATTCCCCCTCTCTAATCCGGCTACCAGGTGTCAAGGAGCGAGCGGCAGCACGCTCGCACCGGTCGCGTCGAGCGCCAGACGATTGGCCGCCCAGCCCTCTCCCGCAAGGCGTGCGACCTTGTCCGCCGCACTCTCATCGGCCAGCGCGAGGACCGTGGGTCCCGCGCCGGAGATCATCGCCGGTACTCCGTCCGCACGCAGGCGCTCGACCAGTGCGGCGCTCTCGGGCATGGCGGGTGCGCGGTACTCCTGGTGGAGCCGGTCCTCGGTCGCGGGAAGCAGCAGCTCGGGGCGCCTGGTCAGGGCCTCGACGAGCAGTGCGGCACGGCCCGCGTTGGTAGCCGCGTCGACGTGCGGGACGGTGCGCGGGAGCAGTCCGCGCGCCGTCTCGGTGAGGACGGGCTTTCCCGGTACGAAAACCACCGGAACGATGGAAGCGGCGGGCTCCATCCTGATCGCCCGCGCGGCTCCCCCGTCCATCCAGGAGAGCGTGAAGCCGCCGAGCAGACAGGCGGCGACGTTGTCCGGGTGGCCCTCGATCTCGGTGGCGAGTTCCAGCAGGGCGTTGTCGTCGAGCCGGGCGTCACCGCCTATGGTCACGGCGCGCGCCGCGACGATGCCCGCGCAGATGGCGGCGGACGAGGAGCCGAGGCCCCGGCCGTGCGGAATGCGGTTGGCGCAGACGATTTCGAGCCCGCGCGGCTGTCCGCCGAGCAGGTCGAAGGCGGTACGCAGGGAACGTACAAGCAGATGCGACTCGTCGCGCGGGAGCGTCTCGCTGCCCTCACCTGCGATGTCGATGTTCAGTCCGGTGTCGGCCACCCGCACGACGACGTCGTCGTACAGACCCAGCGACAGGCCGAGGGCGTCGAAGCCCGGGCCGAGGTTGGCGCTGGTGGCGGGGACGCGCACCCGGACGGCGGCGGCGCGGAACGCGGGACCGGCCATCGCTCGATGACTCTCCTTGAGCTGCGATCTTTTGAGGACTTGCCACGTGATGAGGCACTACCCGAAGGCCGCTCTGCGGCAGCACCGCGGCATATGCGGCGGGGCGGGTTCGGTACAGCCTATCGAAGGAAGGTTCTGTGGCGACATAGGGCGCACAGGAGGCGCACGATGCGTGTCGTAAGCCCCCTGTGCACCCCCTATGCGGAGTTGCGGGTTTTCCAGGCGGGTATGCCCGCCGTCCGGCTGCGGTTATCCCCGACCGGGACGGTTATGCCAGATCCGGGCCGGTCGCGCCAGACCGGATTCGGCTACGCCGGGCCCAGACGCTTGGCTACGCAAGACCCAGACGCTCGGCCGCGGCGGCCGAGTCGACCGGAACCGTGACCGGCTGCGGTGCGCCCGCGACGGCCCAGTCCGGGTCCTTGAGGCCGTTTCCGGTGACGGTGCAGACGATCCGCTGCCCCTTGTCGACCTTGCCCTGCTCGGCCGCCTTCAGCAGACCGGCGACGGAAGCGGCCGACGCCGGCTCGACGAAGACACCCTCCTGGGACGCCAACAGCTTGTAGGCGCGCAGGATCTCACGGTCCGTCACCTCGTCGATGAAGCCGTGCGACTCGTCGCGCGCGTCGAGGGCGTGCTGCCACGAAGCGGGGTTGCCGATGCGAATCGCGGTGGCGATCGTCGACGGGTCCTTGACGATCTCGCCGCGCACGATGGGCGCGGAACCGGAAGCCTGGAAGCCCCACATGCGGGGAGTGCGCGTCGAGATCGAGTCGGCGGCGTACTCCTTGTAGCCCTTCCAGTAGGCCGTGATGTTGCCCGCGTTGCCCACCGGAAGCACGTGGATGTCGGGGGCGTCACCGAGCGCGTCGACGATCTCGAACGAGGCGGTCTTCTGGCCCTCGATGCGGAACGGGTTGACCGAATTGACCAGCGCCACCGGGTAGTTCTCGGAGAGGGCGCGTGCGAGGTTCAGGCAGTCGTCGAAGTTGCCGTCGACCTGGAGGATCTTCGAGCCGTAGACGAGCGCCTGGCCCATCTTGCCGAGCGCGATCTTGCCCTGCGGCACGAGGACCGCGCAAACCATTCCCGCGCGTACGGCATAGGCGGCGGCCGAGGCCGACGTGTTGCCGGTGGAGGCGCAGATGACGGCCTTGGCGCCCTCCTCCTTGGCCTTCGTGATCGCCATCGTCATGCCGCGGTCCTTGAAGGACCCGGTCGGGTTGGCGCCCTCGACCTTGAGATGCACCTCGCAGCCCGTGCGCTCGGAGAGCACCTGCGCGGGCACGAGCGGCGTGCCGCCCTCGCGGAGCGTCACGACCGGCGTCGTGTCGGAGACGGGAAGACGGTCCCGGTACTCCTCGATGATTCCGCGCCATTGGTGGGTCATTGCTGCTTACTCCCCTTCAACCCGCATGATGCTGGCGACACCACGCACGGTGTCGAGATTCCGCAGCGCCTCGACGGTGCCGGTGAGGGCGGCGTCGGGCGCGCGGTGGGTGACGACGACGAGGGAGGCCTCGCCGTCCTTGCCCGTCTGACGGACCGTATCGATCGATACGCCGTGCTCGGCGAAGACCGTCGCGACCTGGGCGAGAACACCCGGCTTGTCGGCTACGTCGAGGCTGATGTGGTAGCGCGTGACGACCTCGCCCATGGAGCTCACGGGCAGCTGGGTGTACGCGGATTCGCCGGGCCCGGTGGTTTCGCCGAGCTTGTTCCGGCAGACGGCGACGAGGTCGCCGAGTACGGCCGACGCGGTGGGAGCGCCGCCCGCTCCGGGACCGTAGAACATGAGCTGGCCCGCGGCCTCCGCTTCCACGAAGACGGCGTTGTACGCCTCGCGGACCGACGCCAGCGGGTGGCTGAGCGGAATCATCGCGGGGTGCACGCGCGCGGTGACGGATCCGCCGTGAGCGGCCCGCTCACAGATGGCGAGCAGCTTGATGGTGCAGCCCATGCGCTTCGCGGACGCGAAGTCGGCGGCGGTCACCTCGGTCATGCCCTCGCGGTAGACGTCGTCGAGACGCACGCGCGTGTGGAAGGCGATACCGGCGAGGATCGCGGCCTTGGCGGCGGCGTCGAACCCCTCGACGTCGGCGGTCGGGTCGGCTTCGGCGTACCCGAGGGCGGTGGCCTCGTCGAGGGCTTCCTGGTAGCCGGCGCCGGTGGTGTCCATGGCGTCGAGGATGAAGTTGGTCGTGCCGTTCACAATTCCGAGAACGCGGTTGACCTTGTCGCCGACGAGGGACTCGCGCAGCGGCCGGATCAGCGGAATGGCACCGGCGACGGCAGCCTCGTAGTACAGGTCGCGGCCGTGCTCCTCGGCGGCGGCGTGCAGCGCGGCGCCGTCCTGGGCGATGAGCGCCTTGTTCGCGGAGACGACGGACGCGCCGTGCTCGAAAGCGGTGGTGATGAGGGTCTTGGCGGGCTCGATGCCGCCGATGACCTCGACGATGACGTCGATGTCCCCGCGTTTGACCAGTGCGGTCGCGTCGGTGGTGATGAGGGAAGGATCGATTCCCTCGCGCACCTTCGACGGTCGGCGGACGGCCACCCCGGCGAGCTCCACCGGGGCGCCGATCCGGGCCGTGAGGTCGTCGGCGTGCGTCGTCATGATGCGCGCCACCTCTGAGCCGACAACCCCACAGCCCAGCAGCGCCACCTTCAGCGGACGCGTACGCATCATCCGACCTCACTTCTCATACATCTACGGTGGGACCAGTCTCACCCACCCGATCGCAGTTTCTATCCACTGTCCGGATGGTGAGACATCTATTTCACAGACCGATACTTCATCGATCGCTGTTTCCGGGCCGATATTTCCTCAGCCGACATCAAGTCGCAGGAGATCTTCCTCCGTCTCGCGCCGGACGATGACCCGCGCCTCACCTTCCCGCACGGCGACGACCGGCGGACGCAGGGCGTGGTTGTAGTTGCTCGCCATGGAGCGGCAGTACGCGCCGGTCGCGGGCACGGCGATCAGATCGCCGGGAGCGACGTCGGCGGGCAGGAACGCGTCCTTCACCACGATGTCCCCGCTCTCGCAGTGCTTGCCGACGACGCGGACGAGCATGGGCTCCGCGTCGGACTCACGCGAGACGAGCGCGACGCTGTACTCGGCGTCGTAGAGGGCCGTACGGATGTTGTCGGACATGCCGCCGTCGACGGAGACGTACGTACGCAGTCCTTCGAGCGGCTTGACCGTACCGACTTCGTAGAGGGTGAAGGCGGTGGGTCCCACGATGGCGCGCCCGGGCTCGACGGAGATACGGGGAGTCCGCAGATTGGCGGCCTCGCACTCACGCGTGACGATCTCGCCGAGCGCCTTGGCGATCTCGTGCGGCTCGCGGGGGTCGTCCTCGGAGGTGTAGGCGATGCCGAGCCCGCCGCCGAGGTCGATCTCGGGAAGCTCGACGCCATGCTCATCCCGAATCTCGGCGAGCAGCTGTACGACACGTCGGGCGGAGACCTCGAACCCGGCCATGTCGAAGATCTGCGACCCGATGTGGCTGTGCACCCCGATGAGCTCGAGCCCATCGAGCTGAAGGGCCCTGCGCACGGCTTCGGCGGCCTGTCCCCCGGCGAGGGCGATGCCGAACTTCTGGTCCTCGTGGGCGGTGGCGATGAACTCGTGGGTGTGGGCCTCGACGCCGACGGTCACGCGGATCTGCACGCGCTGACGGGTGCCGAGCCGGTCGGCGATGTGAGCGACGCGCACGATCTCCTGGAAGGAGTCGAGCACGATGCGTCCCACGCCGGCTTCGATGGCCCGCTCGATCTCGTCCTCGGTCTTGTTGTTGCCGTGGAAGGCGATGCGGTCGGCGGGCATGCCGGCGGCGAGAGCGGTAGCGAGCTCACCACCACTGCACACATCGAGATTGAGCCCCTCCTCGTGCAACCACCTCACGACCGCCCGCGAGAGGAAGGCCTTCCCCGCGTAGAAGACGTCGGCGTCCGCCCCGAAGGCACCGCGCCAGGCGTGGCAGCGGGCGCGGAAGTCGGCCTCGTCGAGGAAGTAGGCGGGGGTGCCGAACTCCTCGGCGAGCCGGGTCACCTCGATCCCGCCGACGGTGACGACACCATCGGAGTTACGCCCGACGGTCTGCGCCCAGACCTTCGGGTCGAGGGAGTTCAGGTCGGCGGCCGGGGCGGTGTAGTGCCCTTCGGGCACTACGTCGGCGTGGCGGGGCCCGGCGGGGTGTGCGGAACGGCTCATGTCGCGTTCGTCTCTCTCACTTCATTCACGTCTGTCTTCACGTGTCACAAGTACTCGGGGGCACTGATGCCGAGCAGGGACAGGCCGCCTGCGAGCACCGTCCCGGCGGCTTCGGCGAGCGCGAGCCGGGCGCGGTGGGCGGCCAAGGGTTTCTCGTCACCAAGCGGCAGGACGGCGGGCTCGAAGGCGAGGAAGGCATCGGCGGTGACGACAAGATGCCGGGCAAGCCGATCGGGCGCACGGTGCCGGGCGGCGGCGGCCAGGATGCGGGGGTGGTCGGCGAGGGCATCGAGCAGCTCGTCCGCGGTGACGTCCCCCGGGGCGCTGTGGAAACCGAGGGCGGCGGCGTTGCGGGTGAGGGCGCGGGTGCGGGAGTGGGCGTACCGCACACGGAAGAGGGGGTTGGCCGCTCGCTGGACGAGGTGCTCGTCGCTGATGCGGGGCCGGTCGTGGGCGGCGGGGTGGAGAAGGGCCCAGCGGGCGGCGTCGGGGCCGAGGGGGGCGGGGTCGGCCGGGGCGGGGACGGGCCGTAGGGCCTTGAGGGGGGCGGGGCGGGTCCCGTACGCGTCGACGTGTACGCCGAGGGGGGCCCAGCCGGGGTCGGGGGCCTCCTCGCAGGTGTTCCGTACGCGGGCGCCCTGGGAGAGGAGGATGCGGCGGAGGGAATCGGCGAGGACGGCGGCGCGGACTTCGCGGGGGAAGTGGAGCTGGTGGACTTCCGCTTCGCCGGAGGCGGGATGGATGTGCCCGTAGGAGGCGCCGCGGGTGAGGACGTCACGTACGAGGTCGGCGGAGCCGCTGCCGCTGCCGCTGTTCTTGTCGCCACCCCGCTCGAGGGTGATGTTCAGAAAACCGGGCCCGGTGATGTCGATGGCGGCGATGCCGGGCTCGTCCGCAAGCCGCGGGGAGAGCACTTCGGCGACCTGCCGGGGCGATCGCCCCGCGGCGCGGGCGACCTGGAGGGCGACGTTGGTGGCGTAGTCCCCGCACCCGCCGGGCCGGGGCCGCTCGACGACGACGCGCGCCGTGGCCCCCACGTCCCCGAGGCCACTGAGCTCCCCGTCATCGACGGCACGACGCATGGCGCGCAGCACGGTGCGGGAGAGCTCGACGGGGGTCACGGGACAAGCGTATGGGAGGAGGGGGGTGGGGACGCGACCTGGTTTCGCTGATGGTCCGGGATGTGGACGGGGGGTGCGGGCGGGGAGGGGGGTGGGGGGTGCGGGCGAGGAGGGGCGGTGCTGGCGGCTTGGGCGGGTTGGGCGGCTCCGGCGGGGGCTGGGCCGGGCTCCGGTGCGGGGCGGGGGCATCCGCTCGGGCGGGGCGGGGTCATGCGCTCGGGCGGGGCGGGGGCGAGGTCAGCTGCTGCGGCAGGGGCGGGTTCATCCGCTCGGGCGGGGACGAGGTCAGCTGCCGTGGCGGGGGCGGGGTCAGCCGCTGGGGCGGCCGGCGCGCTCGGCTTCTCCGGCGGCCCCGCGCTCACTGCTGAGCGCACTGTGCCCGCCGTCACCGCCATCACCACCGACACCGGCGCCACCACCACTGCCGTGTTCCATCAACTGCCGTACGATGCCGAGTAGTTCGGCAGGCTCAAAGGGCTTGGCCAGGAAGGCGTCCACCCCGACCTCGAGCCCGCTGGCCACCTCGTACTGGGTGCAGGCACTGACAATGACGATGGGCAGATCCCGGGTCCGCGGATCGGAACGCAGTCGAGCGGCGGTACGCAGCCCGTCGAGGCGGGGCATCACCACGTCGAGCGTGACGACATCGGGTCTGACCTGGTTCACCACATCCAGGCATTCGGCACCATCAGCCGCGGTCACGACCTCGAAGCCCTCCAGCTCGAGGTTGACCCTGATCAGCTGCCGGATGACCTTGTTGTCGTCCACAACAAGCACGCGGCCTGACACGCCTGACACAACTCGAGAGTAGGTCCGCGCCAGCCGCCGCGTCCGGGTTTTCCCCACTTCCGCCCCGTGCGAGGGAGCGTGCGGGGCGGCAAGGGTGACCTCTGGGACGCAGGGTGCGGATGCGCTCGCCCCCATGGCCACGGAGTGCGGAAATACCTGTTCATGGGGAGCCGTTCGGAGCTGGTAGGGTTCTACACGTCGCGGCGCAACCCGCCCCGACACGCCCCCGTAGCTCAGGGGATAGAGCAACGGCCTCCGGAGCCGTGTGCGCAGGTTCGAATCCTGCCGGGGGCACCTTTCATTGGGTGCCCAAGACCCCGTCACCAGCGGAAACGCTGAGGCCGGGGTCTTCGCGTATCTACGGTGACGGGAGTCTGGTGTCGGCGAGTATCGAATCCCGGACCGACCGCTGTCCCGTTCTCGGGCGCGAACGGCTCGCCGGAGCCGGCGGGCCGTCGCGTCAGAGTGTCAGCTGACTAGGCCGATGGAGACCAGGCCGCCCCCGGCGGCGACCGCGTAGGCGATCCCCCGTTGGCATCGAGTCACCGCTTCCGGGCGGCCCGATGTCGCCAGCACCATGACGGAGTTGGCGGCGAACGCCGGGAGAAGGATGCCGAAGAGCGCGAACGTGCCGACAGCGGGCAGGGTCAGTTCCGCGTGTGTCGTCAGAGCGGCGACCGCCATGGCTACAGCGGCGACCGCGTACAGGGCCCCCGACACGTGCGTGATGTCGTCCCTCTTCTGCGGAGCGGGCCCTCGGTTCTTGTAGTGGTTCCAATGGCGCCGCTCGGTACCGAACCTCGCCAGCACCATGACCACCACCTCGACCACCAGGGCGATCACTGCGACCTGCTCGATCGTCATTGCCTTCACCTCACTTCGAGCAGCGGTCCGCTACGAGCGATCTGGGCACCGTTCCCCCACCCCTAACTGCGGTCAGGGGTGTCGCGCCCAGTTGATCATCGTAGTGGCCCGCAGAGTGTTCTCTTGCGGCCTCGGCACCGATGAGTCTCGTCGGCGGCTGGGGTCTGTACTGGCGACGTTGGCGATACGTGATCAGCCGCAGGCGAGGAGAGTGCCATGACCGTCACCTATACCTTCGATGTCTTCTCCAGTCTTGACGGCTTTGGTGCCGCCAGTGGTGACTGGACCGGCTACTGGGGTAAGCAAGGGCCTGAGCTGCTTGATCATCGGCTTGCCCTGTACGGCCAGGAGCAGCGGATGGTCTTTGGGGGTAATACCTATCGGGCCTTTGCGGAGATGCTTGCTTCGAGTACCGCGGAGACAGACGTGCGTGACCCGTGGGTCACTCGGATGCGGAACCTGCCTGCCACCGTGGTGTCGAGCACGCTGGAAGGGCCTCTCGACTGGCCTGATGCGAGCCTCGCCAGCGGTGATGCCGTCGATGTTGTCGCTCGGCTCAAAGAGGAATCCGGGGTGCCGTTGCGTTCACACGGCAGCCTGTCGATGAACCGGGCGCTGATGGCCGCCGGTCTGGTCGACCGTGTGCAGGTGACGCTCTTCCCTGTCATCACCGGTCGGACCGGGCTTGATCCGATCTTCCGAGGTGCTGCCGACTTCGATCTCGAGCTGATCGACCGCACGACGCTCGACGGCCACATTCAGGAGATGATCTACAGGCCCATCCTTCACTCCACCTGACTACGGCGGATCGGCGGCACCTCGTACGTCCCGTCGAAGATCGCGGCGTGTGGCGTGTACATCCGCAGAATTGGGCGGAAGTTTCCGTTGGGGGTGGGCAGCCAGTTGGCGGCCGATTTGTCGTCGGCCGGGCGCTGCAGCTGGAGACGGAGGGTCAGGGAGCCGTCGTCGTCGTAGCTCAGGCCCGGGGTTCGGTCGCCGATGGAGTAGCGGGCGATGGGGTTGTCGACCAGGTAGTAGTCCGGCAGGTCGTACATCGTGATCGACCAGAACGCGTCCACGGGCGGCGGCTTCTCGAAGCGCAGGGTGTATGACTGCCCGCCTTCCAGGGGCTGTCCGTCGCCGTCGTGCCACGTCATCGCGTACGCCGCTTCGTAGGCGTGGTTGCCCCAGAGCGCGGTGCGGGCCGAGGTGGCGCGCACCATGCGGCCCAACTCCCGGTCCGTGTAGATCCATTGAGGATCCTTGAGCGTGCCGATCTCGAAGTGGTCTGCGTTGTAATCAAAGGCGTGGTACGTCAGCTTCCAGCCGTTCTGCTCTGCGCTGTCCCCGCGGGTCGAGGCGTACTCGACCTTCTCCTTGCCCTCGGCGAATCCCGCGCGCAGAGCATTGGCGAGGTCGGGCTCGGGGGTCGCGTAGGGGCTCTGCGCGTCCAACAGGCCCAGCGGGGCGAACTGTTGTTGGTACGTCAGGTCGGCGGGCGCGGGCGGGAAGGCGGCCATCCTGGCCCGCAGCTTCTCGTAGAAGAGGAGCTCCGGTTCGCCGTCGGGGATGTACGTGTGGGTCGGCAGCCCGTGGGACTCTCCGGATGCCGTCCAGTAAGGCTCCAGGTGGGTGTCCTCCTGGAGTGCCCGTACCGCCGCCACGTCGTCCGGGCCCGAGCAGGCCCACCGGCCGACGATCGACGCCACCTGCGTCGGCACGGCGATCCGGGTGGCGCCCGGCGGGACCTCCTCGTCCCAGCCTGGCGGCGTGAGCAGGAAACTGGCCGCGCCGGTGCCGGTGGCGCGGCGGCCCACGTACGCGAAGTTGTTGGTCCAGGCGTCCACGAACTGCAGGACGTAGTAGCGGCCGTCCGTGTCCGGGACCGTCAGGAGCAGGGCGCCGCCGGACAGATCGAGCTGGGCCAGCGAGTAGATGGTGTCGTTGTTGACGCTCACGAAGGGGTCGTCCGGGCCCGCGAGACGGGTCGCGTGGCTGAACTCGTTGAACGGTGCGGGGGCCAGCGAGCCCATGCCCTTGCGGGAGAAGCGGTCGACTTCGTCGAGATTGAGCACCATCGGGTAGCCGTAGATGTACGCCTCGGCCGCCAGCGCCTGGAGATCCGTCGTGAGATCGGTCGTGCTGTCGGTCATGCCCGCCGCCTTCTCGTGATCAAGCTTGTCTTCGTCTTCGTTGGTGATCAACTTCCTACGGACATCGTCGGGGTGCCGTGCCCCTCCTGCCACTCCTGCGCCGCACGCGGCGTGGCGTGCGCCCTCAGCCCTCCGGTGTGGCCGGGGGTGCCTGATCGCCGTAGCGGCGCTCGAATTTGGCGACCTGGCCCTCGGAGTCCACGACGCGGGCGCGGCCCGTGTAGAAGGGGTGGCTCTCGGAGGAGATCTCCACCTCCACCAGGGGGTACGTCTCGCCGTCGTCCCACTCGATGGTCTGGTCGCTCTCCGCGGTGGAACGGGTGAGGAAGGCGTAGCCCGCCGAGCGGTCGCGGAAGACGACGGGCCGGTAGTTGCTGTCCTTGTCGTGGGTCATGTCCCCAGGTTCCCCGCGTACGGGCGGTGGGGCGAGCCTGGGGGCGCCACGTGGGTTGCGGCCGTCGCTTGAACCGTCACCCCCCGTGTCCGTCGGCGGGCCCGCGTCCTGCGCCTGACCGAACGGGCTCTCCCACCCACCCACCCGTTCACCCCGCAGCCACCCCTGACCGAACAGACCTTTCCCACCCACCCGCCCGATTGCCCCGGGGTGGCAGGGCATGCGGAACAGGAGGGGGGTGGGCGACGTGCAGCGTGCAGCCCGGGGGTGGGTCGGTGACGTACAGCCCGGGGGTGGCGGCGACGTACCGCCGGAGGTGGGTGGGCGGCCTACCGCCCGGCGGTGGATTCGTGCATTGCGGTCTCCGTCACGAGGGCCCGGCTTCCGCTCACCGGTAGTCGGCGACGCTCGCGAGGGGGGCGTGTCGGTATGTCTGCCCGGAGCACGGTTCCCGGAGGCTCCGGTGCCGAAGTGGCCCGGCGGTTACCGGACGATAGCGAGGACGGACATACCGGCGCGGCCCCGCACCCACAGACGGACCCGCTGCCGTACCCCCGTACGCGCCCCGCCCTATGCCGAAGTCCGCTTCTTCGTCGTTTTTTTTGCTGCGGGCTTCTTCGCCGCCGACTTTTTCGTAGTCGTCTTCTTCGCCGTCGACTTCTTGCCCCCTACCTCCTTCGGCGTCGTCTTCGACGCCGAAGCCCGCTCCAGCGGGGTCACCTTCGCCCCCGCCCCGCTCCCGCTCCCCCCTCCCCTCTTCGCCGCGCGCACGCTCTTCTCCAGTGCGGCCATCAAGTCGATCACCTTGCCCCCGCCCGAATCCCCCTCAGCCGCCGGCTCCGTGGGAGTCGTGCCCTCGGCCTTGGCGGTGACCAGTTCCTCCACCGCCGCGCGGTAGTCGTCGTGGAGGGTGGACACGTCGACCTCGCCCAGCGTGTCCATCAGTGCGTCTGCCAGGTCCAGTTCCGCGTCCCGCACCTTGACCTGGGCGTCCGGAGCCACGCCCTCCGGGTCCCGGATCTCGTCCGGCCACAGCAGTGCGTGCATCGCGATCACGTCGTCCACCACCCGCAGCATCCCCAGCCGTTCCCGCCCCCGCAGCGCGTACCTGGCGATCGCCACCTTCTGGCTCCGCTTCAGCGCCTCCCGCAGCAGCGTGTACGGCTTCGCCGCGGGCACTCCATTGGCCGACAAGTAGTACGCCGTGTCCATCTGCATCGGATCGACTCCGTCCGCCGGCACGAACGCGACGATCTCGATCGTCTTGGCCGTCGGGATGGGCAGCGCCGCCAGGTCCTCGTCCGTGATCGGGATGATCGAGCCGTCCGCGTCCTCGTACCCCTTGCCGATCTCGGCGGACGTCACCTCCCGCTCCTCCAGCTCGCACACCTTGCGATAGCGGACCCGACCCCCGTCCTCCGTATGGATCTGCCGGAAGGAGATCGAGTGGTTCTCGGTGGCGTTCACGAGCTTGATCGGGATGCTGACCAAGCCGAAGGAGATCGCACCGTTCCATATGGATCGCACGTCAGGCACCTCTCAGCAGCCGAGCACCGTTTCAGGGTGGTTCATCCCTATTCGTGGGATTCTCATCGTATGACGCCGATCACCGAGGTGGAGGGGCGGCGGCTCGCCCTCAGCAATCTCGACAAGGTCCTCTACTCCGCGACCGGCTTCACCAAAGGCGAGATGCTGCACTACTACGCCAGCACCGCCGAGGCCCTCCTCCCCCACCTCCGCAACCGCCCCCTCTCCTTCCTGCGCTTTCCGGACGGGCCGGACGGCCAGCGCTTCTTCGCCAAGAACGTGCCCCCGGGCACCCCCGACTGGGTGCATACCGCCGACGTGCCGCGCTCGGACGGGGACATCCGGCAGATCGTCGTGAACGACCTCGCCTCGCTGATGTGGGCGGGCAACCTCGTCACCGAGTTCCACACCCCCCAGTGGCAGGCGGACGCCCCCGCCGTCGCCGACCGGCTCGTGCTCGACCTGGATCCCGGCGAGCCCGCCACCATCGTCGAGTGCTGCCGGGCAGGCCTCTGGCTGCGCGAGCGGCTCCGGGCGGACGGCCTGCACGCGTACGCGAAGACCTCGGGATCCAAGGGCCTGCACCTGCTCTGCGCCCTGGAGCCGACACCCTCCGAGGACGTCACCGCGTACGCGAAGAAGCTCGCCCAGGAAGCCGAGGCCGAGCTGCCCGACCTCGTCGTCCACCGGATGACCCGCAGCCTGCGGCCCGGCAAGGTCTTCGTCGACTTCAGCCAGAACGCCGCCGCGAAGACCACCGCCACCCCCTACACCCTGCGCGCCCGCCGGGAGCCGACGGTCTCCACCCCCGTCACCTGGGAAGAAGTCGAGGAAGCCGAGGAGACCGGCGACCCGGCACAGCTCGTCTTCCTGGCCGCCGACATCGCTCCTCGCCTCCAGCGGTACGGGGATCTGCTGGGCCCGCTCACCGATCCGGGGCGGGCTCGCCCTCTCCCCACTGCTAGCAGCTAGCGGCTAGCGGCTAGCGGCTGGTGCGTGACCAGCGTCACATCTAATCAAGTTTGACTAGCCTGATTATCGAGCATATCTTTCTCCACGTAGTCAAACTTGATTAGGAGCCCACATGACCGTACTGCCCGAGACCGGATACGTCGCGACCGACGAGGACCGCGCGAGCCTGGCCGCATGGTTCGCCGAGTACGACGCACACAGCGCCAAGCGCGATGTGGAGCGCATGGCCGACCTGGCCGTCTTCCCGCTCAACCTGGTCAGCGACGACTCCGCGGGCGACGGTCGCTCCGCGCAGTGGGACCGGGAACAGTTCGTCGCGACCATGACGCACGTGATGGGGGACGGGAGCGAGGACATCACCTTCGAGTCCACGCGCACGCCCGTCTACCTCTCCCCCGCCATGGCCGTCGTCTTCACCGACTCGGTGATGACCGCGAACGGCGAGACGCAGCAGCTGCGGTACGCCGACATCCTGCTGAAGCGGGGCGGGGCCTGGGCGTTCCAGACCATGATCCAGGGAGGCTGGGGCGACAACCTCTGAGAATCCCCTGGCAATCCCCTGGCAATCCCCTGAGAAGGGGTCCGCCGGGCAGTTACACGCGCAGCCACGTACGCCGGTCGCGGGCCATCGCGTGCAGCGCCTCCACATCGGCCGGTTTCAGTACGCCGCCGGTGCCCGCCACGGCCGCCACCTCCCCGTCGCGCACGATCCGCACCTCGCGCGGCGGGGCCGTGACGTCGAGATCCGTCGCCCCGGAGAGTGCCAGGACCGGGCGGATCTCGGCGGTCAGCGCGAAGGACGCCCGGTCGGCGTCGGCGCGGATCTCCCTCAGGAGTGGACGCGGGTCCGCGCGGCCGACCGTGACCATCGGGTCGGCGACGCGCACCCGCTGCTTGCGGGCGGGGAGCGTGTGGATGCTGAACAGGCCGCCGGGGCCGATCAGTAGGTGGTGGATGCGGGCGCCGCCCGGCAGCGGCACCGAGTGCAGGGTGTGCCAGCCGCCGCCTTCGAGGCCGTCGAGCACCTCGCCGATGGACTGCTCGGCGGTGAGCGCCCGCTGCCGAGGGTCGGCGCGCAGCCTGCGGGCGGGGGCCGGGTCGCGGTCGAGGGCGATCAGGAGTGCCTCGCCGGGGCGGTTCGGGGCGAGGTCGTCGTCCGGGTGGAGGGCGAGGCGGGCCAGCTCCGCGGGGGTGGGGACGGGCGGCGGGCCTATCGAGAAGCCGCCGGTCAGGAAGGGGGCGAGGGCGCGCAGGACGGCTTCCCTGTGCTCCTCGCCGAGCAGGTTCACGCGGGACGACTCCCGCTCGTACCACGCCACGCTTCTGCCGTCCGTGAGGCAGACGTAGAGCCGCTCCTGTCCGTGCCGCCAGGCCGGTATGACGCGCAGTCCGCTCATGCACCATCACCCCACGGACCATGGGAGCAGCAAGGACATGCCTTGGGCAAGAACCTGGGCGAGGCGGAAGGAAGTTGAGCCACTCGTTGAGCCACTCGTAACGGCACCGCTTCCGTGCCGTCTTCGTATCGCCTTCGTGCCGCCTCCCCGCCGCCTCCGCGGTGATGGCTTGCTGTTACATAGCTGACGAATTGCCGCAATGACGGACATCTAGCTTCATAGGTGCCTCTTTCGCTTCCCCTCGCAGCGATCAGGCCGCCCGCCCCCAGCCCCTCCCAGCCGTCAGCCCTAAGGACCGTCCGCTCATGAGCAGCCACCGCCGCCGCACCCTCCTCCGTTCCGCCGCCGTGACCACCGTCGTCGGCGGCGCGCTCCTCATGCCCGCTGTGGCCGCCGTCGCGGACTCGCCGGCACACGCTGCGGCGGCACACGCCGAGGCGGCCCAGGCAGACGGCACCCGGACCGTGGCGCCGGTCGCCCCTGGCGCCCCCGAAGGCGGGGTCAAGGCCGGCACCGAGGGGTTCCACAGCGGGGACCCGGTGTTCATCGCCGCCGGTGGCGCCATGGCGGCGGCCGGGGCGGCCGGTCTCGGGTACGCGATGCTGCGCCGCGGCCGCACCGACGCCTGAGCCCCCTCCCCCACGCACCCCGCAGGAGCCGCTGTGAGCACCTCCACCGAACAAGCCCCCACCCCCGCGCCCGAGCCCAGCCCCACC
Source organism: Streptomyces sp. NPDC054866 (assembly GCF_053610745.1). Lineage (NCBI taxonomy): Bacteria > Bacillati > Actinomycetota > Actinomycetes > Kitasatosporales > Streptomycetaceae > Streptomyces > Streptomyces sp. NPDC054866. The sequence continues at coordinate 1,029,734 of NZ_JBSGZA010000003.1, read as the reverse complement.
CCCGTAAAGCGCCGCCACACCACCCGCATAGCTGCCGCCGCCGCCCTCACCGCCGCCCTCGGCATCGGCCTCATCGCCTGCGGCCAGGGCTCCGGCGGCGACCCCGCGCCCGACGTCAAGGTCGACAACGCCACCGCCTCACCGGCGGCCGATCCGCACGCCCCGCTCGAGAAGTCCCGCCCCACGGGCCTGCGCATCCCGGCGGCCGGTGTCGACGCGAAGTCGATGCTGGACCTCGGCGTGGGCGCGGACGACGCCCTCGAAGTGCCGCCCGTGGACAAGGCGGAAGAGCCGGGCTGGTGGACCGGGGGCGTCACCCCCGGCGAGAAGGGGGCGGCCGTCCTGGTCGCGCACTACGACACCGCGGAAGGGCCCGCGCTGATGAAGAACGTGGCGAAGGTGAGAATGGGGGACGAGATCGAGGTGCCGCGAGCGGACGGGAGTACCGCGACGTTCAAGGTGCGCGAGATTGAACAGGTGGACAAAAAGAACTTCCCCACCAATAAGGTGTACGGGGCGACCGACCGGCCCGAGCTGCGCCTGCTGACCTGTGGCGGACCGATCAAGGAAGGTCACCGCACCGACAACATCATTCTCTACGCCGACCTCGCGCCGTAGCCGGACCCGGGTGACGGGACCCGGACCCCGCGGCGCCGCAACCGAACCTCGCGCCGCAGCCGAGCAGCCCCCGGGCCGCTCCTCCGGCAGGCAGGAGTGCAGTGCACCGGAGCCGTCTCGCGCTCGCCGCAGGACTCGTGCTGCCCGCCGTCCTGCTGGCCGGCGGCTGTGGCGACCCCGGTGACCTGCGCGGCGCGGGATCCACGCCCACCGCCGAGGCGCCCACGCGCCTGTGGCCGAAGCTGCCGCCTCCGTCGGCGCCCGCCGAGGACTACGGCACGATCGAGAGCCTGCCGGTCAAGGGCGTCGACGTACCGGGCGGGGACCTGCGCAAGGTGAATCCGGTGGCGGTCGCCAAGGCCGATTTCGACGAGAACCCCGGGATGTACAGCCGTTCGGACGCGGTCTACAAGCAGACGGCCGAGCAGCTGGACACGTGCGAGACCGGCCACGCCGACGGTCGCGACGAGGACGGTGGCGGCGAGGACGGCGACGGCGCGTGCCCCGTCCTGAACGCCTACTACCGCGACCTCACCGGCGACGGCAAGGACGACCTCATCGTCGGCATCCGCCTTGCCCGGGGGCACGCCGAGAATCTCGACATACGCGCCTACGCCGTGGAGAAGCGGAAGTTGACGCAGATCATGGAAATGGGGGACGCCGTGCTCGGTGTCGAGCTGGCCGGTCACGAGGTGATCGTCCGCGCCGTCTCCGGCATGCAGGGCTACGAGTACCGCACCGTCTGGTCCTGGGACTCCCACCAGAAGACCATGCTGCCGACGACCGACGAGATCGTGCGCTCGCCGAACGCGCCGACGAGGAAGCCGTCCCGCAAGCCCGAGCCCGCGGCGAGCGCCCGGCCCGTGCCCTCACCGAGCGACTCCCCGAGCGGCTCACCGAGTGACTCCCCGAGCGACAGCCGATGAGCCACCGGCTGCCGCGCGGACCGCGGCTTCCCGCCTGGACGGCGACGCTGACCTGGAAGGCCGCGGTCTTCATCACCGTCATGTGCTGCGCGCTCGCCGCGCTGCTCGGCGCGCTCGTGCACGTCTCGGTGACCAACCAGACCGTGGGCCAGGCCCGCGACCACGCCCTCACCCGTCTCGACGACGCCACCGCGGCGTTCGAGGCGGGCGACGAGCTCGGCCCCGGCGCGGGGGTCGATCCGCCGGGCCTTCCCGCTCGGCTGCGGGAGCTCGCGGTGGGCGGGGAGCGCGGGACGATGGTCGGCACGCAGAACTCCCGGCCGACGATGTGGGCGGCGGGGCCCGCGACGGACCGGCGCGCCATCGCCGTCCAGGTCGACTACGCCCAGGGCGCCCGCACGATCGACGGCCTCGACCGGGCGATCCTCGGCTCCTCGGTGCTCGCGATCGGGGCGACGCTCCTGGTCGGGGCGTTCTCCGTGACGCGCGTGACGCGGCGTCTGCACCAGACGGCGACGGTGGCCCGCCGGATCAGCGCGGGTGACCTCGACGCCCGCGTGAACGACCCGCGCACCCGCGAGCCCTCGCGCCTCCAGGACGAGGTGGCGGCGGTCTCCGGGGCGCTCGACACGATGGCGTCCTCGATGCAGGGCAAGCTCCAGAGCGAGCAGCGGTTCACCGCGGACGTGGCGCACGAGCTGCGCACTCCGCTGACCGGTCTGCACGCGGCGGCCGAGCTTCTGCCGCCGGGCCGCCCCACGGAGCTGGTGCGAGACCGGGTCGCCGCGCTGCGGACCCTCACCGAGGACCTCCTGGAGATCTCCCGCCTCGACGCGAAGAGCGAGCGGGTCGATCTGGACGACCACCATCTCGCCCCACTGGCCGAGCGCGCCGTGCGGGGTTCGGGAGTCGACGCCGAGCTGGTCGTCGTACGCGACGTCTGCGTGGAGACCGACCGGCGGCGCCTGGAGCGGGTGCTGGGGAATCTCATCGCCAACGCGGACAAGCACGGGCGTGCGCCCGTCGTGGTGACCGTCGACGGGCCCGTGGTCTCGGTGCGCGATCACGGCGACGGATACCCCGGCTACCTGGTGGAACACGGGCCGCAGCGGTTCCGCACCGAGGGGACGACCAGGGGCCACGGGCTCGGTCTGACGATCGCGTTGGGCCAGACGGCGGTCCTCGGAGCGCAGCTCACGTTCACGAACGCGGCCGACGGAGGCGCCGTCGCGACGCTGACGCTGCCGTACGAGGAGTGCGCGGGGAACGGTGCCAGGGGCGCCGACGGGACGGCCTGACGGGCGGTTTGACGCCGCGTGACCTTTTGCGCGCCCAGCGTGCCGATTTTAGTGTGAATTGCGGCCTATGCCCCCGTCCCACGGGCCTGAGGCCGCATCACATCCGCCTCGTCCCCAGAGGAGACCCCATGTCCCTTCGGCCCACCTCCGCCACCACCCGGCTCGGCATACTGGCCGCCGGCGGCGCGCTCGCCGCCCTCACTCTCACCGGCCCGGCCTTCGCCGCCGACGACACCGACGCCAACAGCAACCCGCGCGTCTACAAGGGCCGTGTCACCGCCAAGTCCGGACTGCTGCTGCGCACCTCCCCCCACCGGGGCGCCAAGGTGATCCGCAGCGTTCCGTACGGCAAGATCGTCCGCATCTACTGCAAGACGACCGGCGACCACGTGCAGGGCAACAACCGCTGGTACCTGCTCACCAACGGCACCTGGGCATGGGGCGCCGCGCACTACATCGCCAACATCGGGCCCGCCCCGCGCTGGTGCTGACGCACCAGCAGCACACGGTGACATAAACGGACATTGGGGCCTATCGCTTGCTACGTTCCGGGCATGACCCGAACAGCAGCGGCGCCCCCCTCCGTACCCGCTGTTCGCGTGCCCCGGCGCCGTGGCACCGAAGTCGCCCTGATCGTCGTGGCCGTCCTGCTCTCGGTCTACGGCTACTGCGACGTCGGCCTCGCCAAGAACGGCACCGTCCCGCCCGGCGCCGCCGGTTACGGCGCCGGGCTCGGCGTGCTCGCGCTCCTGGCCCATCTCGCGGTCCGCTTCCGGGCGCCCTACGCCGACCCGCTGCTCCTGCCGATCGCCGTGCTCCTCAACGGCCTCGGCCTCGTCCTGATCTACCGGCTCGACCTGGAGACCCCCGGCGACGAGGCCGCGCCCACGCAACTCGTCTGGTCCACCGTCGGCGTGACGCTCTTCATCGCCTTCGTGCTCTTCCTGCGCGACCACAGGGTGCTCCAGCGGTACGCGTACATCTGCGTCGTCGCCGCGCTGGTCCTGATGATCGTGCCGATCTTCTTCCCGGCCGTGAACGGCGCCCGGATCTGGATCAGGATCGGCGGATTCTCCATCCAGCCCGGCGAGTTCGCCAAGATCCTGCTCGCGATCTTCTTCGCCAGCTATCTGTCCGCCAACCGCAACGCCCTCGCCTACACCGGCCGTACGGTCTGGAAGCTGACGAAGCTCCAGCTGCCGACCGGCCGTGTGCTCGGCCCGATCGTGGCGATTTGGCTCCTGAGCGTCGGGGTCCTCGTCCTCGAACGGGACCTCGGCACCTCGCTGCTCTTCTTCGGCCTCTTCGTGATCCTGCTGTACGTCGCCACCGGGCGCACCGGCTGGATCGCGGTCGGCCTGGTGCTCGCCGGGGTCGGGGCGTACACGGTCGGCTCGCTCGAACCCCACGTGCACAGCCGGGTCGAGGACTGGCTGCACCCCTTCGCCTCCATCGACGCGGGCGAGGGCCCGAACCAACTCGCCCAGTCCCTCTTCGCGTTCGCGGCCGGCGGGATGCTCGGGACCGGTCTCGGACTCGGGCACTCCATCCTCATCGGCTTCGCCGCCAAGTCCGACTTCATCCTGGCGACGGCGGGCGAGGAGCTCGGCCTCGCGGGCCTCGCCGCGATCTTCCTGCTCTACGCGCTCCTGGTGGAGCGCGGCTACCGGGCCGGGCTCGCCCTGCGGGACGCCTTCGGGCGGCTCCTCGCGGTCGGGCTCGCCTCGATCGTCGCGCTCCAGGTGTTCGTGATCGCGGGCGGCGTGACCGGGCTGATCCCGCTGACGGGCATGGCGATGCCCTTCCTGGCGCAGGGCGGCTCGTCGGTCGTCACCAACTGGATCATCGTGGCGCTGCTCATCCGGCTCAGCGACTCGGCCCGGAGCCAGCCGGTGGGGCCCGTGCGGGAGGACGCGTGACCAGGTACATCCGGCATGCCGCCGCGTTCTGCGCACTGCTCCTGATCGCCCTGCTCGTGAACGCGACCCGCGTCCAGGTCGTCCAGGCCGAGCACTTCGACAAGAACTCCGCCAACCGACGCCAGGCCATCGTCCGCTTCGGCCAGCCGCGCGGCGACATCATGGTCGAGGGCCACGCGGTCACCGGTTCCAAGGACACCGGGGAGCAGCTCCGCTATGAACGGACGTACAGGAACGGCCCGTTGTACGCCCCGGTGACCGGGTACGCCTCGCAGGTCTACGGCACGACCCTCCTGGAGAACGCCGAGGACGACATCCTCTCCGGGACCGACCCGATGCTCGCCCCGCTCCCCCTGTGGAACGACATCAGCCGCGCGCAGAACCCCGGCGGCATGGTGCGGACCACCATCAAGGCGGCGGCGCAGCAGGCCGCGTACGCCGGGCTCGGCGGCAAGAAGGGCGCGGTCGCCGCGATCGAGCCGTCGACCGGGAAGATCCTCGCCCTGGTCAGCACGCCTTCGTACGACCCGGAGCGGCTCTCCGGCACGAGTGAGTCGGTGGCGAGGTCGTGGGCGTCGCTGAACGGCAGCGCCGACAAACCGATGCTGAACCGGGCGATCCGCCAGACGTACCCGCCCGGTTCGACGTTCAAGGTGGTGACGGCGGCGGCTGCCCTGGACGCGGGAACGGTCACGGACCTGGACGCCGCCACCAAGTCCCCCGTCCCGTACACGCTGCCCGGCACCAGCACGCAGCTGACGAACGAGGTCGACGGCTGCAAGAACGCGACCCTGCGCTACGCCTTCGAGTGGTCCTGCAACACGGTCTTCGCCAAGCTGGGCGCGGACACCGGTCTGGACGACATGCTGGACACGGCACGGAACTTCGGCTTCAACGACAGCGGCCTGAAGATCCCGTCGTCGGTGGCGGCGAGCAACTTCGACACGTCGATGGACAAGGCGCAGCTGGCGCTCTCCGCGATCGGTCAGTTCGACACGCGGGCGACGCCGTTGCAGATGGCGATGGTCTCGGCGGCGGTGGCCAACGGCGGCCATGTCGAGTCACCGCACCTGGTGGACGAGACCACGACGGACGACGGCGACGTGGTGCGGAACACCGGCACCAGCTCCCTCCACCAGGCCATGAACCCGGCCACGGCGATGCAGCTGCGGGAGATGATGACCGACGTGGTCAAGGAGGGCACGGGCGGCAACGCGGCGATCCCCGGCGCGACGGTCGGCGGCAAGACGGGCACGGCCCAGCACGGCATCGACAACTCCGGGACGCCGTACGCGTGGTTCATCTCCTGGGCCCAGAAATCCGGCGAGGCACAGCCATCGGTGGCGGTGGCGGTGGTCGTGGAGGACGCGGCGGCGGACCGGGGAGACATCAGCGGCGGCGGTAGCGCGGCGCCGGTGGCGAAGGCGGTGATGGAGGCGGTGCTCGACGGGCCCTAGAGCGGGGCAGCCGCCCCCACGCGGCCGGGGATGCGGGGTTCTCAGGGGTTCGGGGCGCCGCCGGAGGTGATCATCTCCTCGACCTCCGCCACCCGCTGCCCCTCCTCCGCGGCGAACCTCTCCGCGTCCAGCTTCTCCGCGATCTCCTCGTCCTGGGCCATCAGCTGGTCGAGGTTGGCGTTGCCCATTTCGAAGACGCCCATGTCGACGTACGCCTCCTGGAGCCGCTTGCCCCACAGGCCGATGTCCTTGACGCACGGCACGATGCGGCTGAAGAGCAACTGCCGGAACAGGGCGAGGAATTCGGAGTTCTCGCTGCACTCGTCGGCCTCGGCCTTCGGGATACCGAAGTTCTCCAGGACCTCGACGCCGCGCAGCCGGTCCCGCATCAAGTAGCAGCCTTCGATGACGAATTCCTCGCGCTCGCGCAGTTCCGCGTCCGAGAGCTGTTTGTAGTAGTCCCGCAGGGCCATGCGGCCGAAGGCCACGTGCCGGGCCTCGTCCTGCATGACGTACGCGAGGATCTGCTTCGGCAGCGGCTTGTCCGTCGTGTCGCGGATCATGCCGAAGGCGGCCAGGGCCAACCCCTCGATGAGGACCTGCATGCCCAAGTAGGGCATGTCCCAGCGGGAGTCGCGCAGGGTGTCGCCGAGCAGGGACTGGAGGTTGTCGTTGATCGGGTAGAGCATGCCGATCTTGTCGTGCAGGAAACGGCCGTAGACCTCGGCGTGCCGCGCCTCGTCCATGGTCTGGGTCGCGGAGTAGAACTTCGCGTCCAGGTCGGGGACGGACTCCACGATGCGCGCCGCGCACACCATCGCGCCCTGCTCGCCGTGCAGGAACTGGCTGAACTGCCAGGAGGCGTAGTGCTTGCGCAGCTCGCCCTTGTCCCGCTCCGTCATCTTGTCCCAGTGGCGGGTGCCGTAGAGCGAGAGGGACTCGTCGGGGGTGCCCAGGGGGTCGTACGGGTCGACCTCCAGATCCCAGGCGATGCGCTTGGCGCCGTCCCACTGCTTGTCCTTGCCCTTCTGGTAGAGGGCGAGGAGCCGGGCGCGGCCCTCGTCGTACTCCCAGCTGAAGCGGGCCGCGCCGTTCGCCGGTATCTGCCAGGTGGTCTCGTCCGGGGCGTGTGTGTACAGCTCGTGCGTGGACACTGACGGCTCCTTAGGAAAGTGGCCTCGGTCTGTCCGTAGTCCCCCCGTGCTGCTTTCGACTGCCTTCGGCTGTCTTCGACTGCCTTGTACTAGTTGGTAGTTGGAAGGCTCACACGTTCGTAGACGTCGGGTCAACAAGTCGTGCGCAAGGGATTGACGCCCTTGCTGACAAGCAGTCTCATAATTCGTGACCGCCGGTAACTGTGACGACGAGGCAGGGGCAGAGTCATGACGACCATCACGGAGGACGCGGCGATCGAAGGGCTGCGGGACGCGCTCGGACTGCTCAAGGACCGGGAGCAGGTGGCCGAGAGGCTGCTCGACTCCTCCGCCAAGCACTCCTTCGACCCCGACAAGGAGCTGGACTGGGAGGCGCCCTTCGAGGAGGGCAAGTGGTTCTGGCCCCCGGAGCTGGTCTCCCTGTACGGTACGCCGATGTGGCGGCGGATGAGCGAGGAGCAGCGCATCGCGCTCTCCCAGCACGAGGCCGCCGCGCTCGCGTCGCTCGGCATCTGGTTCGAGCTGATCCTGATGCAGCTGCTCGTACGGCACATCTACGACAAGCCGGCGACGAGCGCGCACGTGCGGTACGCCCTGACGGAGATCGAGGACGAGTGCCGGCACTCGAAGATGTTCGCGCGCCTCATCTCGCGCGGGGACACCCCGTACTACCCGGTCAGCGCCGTGCACCGGAACCTCGGCCGCCTCTTCAAGACCATCTCGACGACGCCCGGTTCGTTCACGGCGACGCTGCTCGGCGAGGAGATCCTCGACTGGATGCAGCGCCTGACGTTCCCGGACGAGCGCGTCCAGACCCTCGTGCGCGGCGTCACGCGGATCCACGTCGTGGAGGAGGCGCGCCATGTGCGGTACGCCCGTGAGGAGCTGCGCCGCCAGATGGTGACGGCGCCGCGCTGGTCCCAGGAGTTCACCCGCCTCACCTCGGGTGAGTTCGCCCGCGTCTTCTCCATCGCCTTCATCAACCCCGAGGTCTACACGAACGTAGGCCTGGACAAGCGCGAGGCCATGGCCCAGGTCAAGGCGAGCGCCCACCGCCGCGAGATCATGCAGACCGGGGCCAAGCGCCTGACGGACTTCCTGGACGACATCGGGGTGCTGCGGGGCGCCGGGCGGCGGCTGTGGAAGAGCTCGGGACTCCTGGCGTAGCGAAGAGGGTACGCAGGGTTCCTGGGCGCTTGTTCGAAAGGGCGGTTACGCTGCGAGGCATGACCTCGCCTGCTCCCACCCGCGCGTACCGGCGCCTCAGTGTCGAAGAGCGGCAGCGGCAGCTCAAGGAGGCCGCCCTGTCCCTCTTCGCGGTGCGCGCACCCGACGAGGTCTCCCTCGACGACGTCGCCGAGGCGGCCGGAGTGTCGCGGCCGCTCGTCTACCGCTACTTCCCGGGCGGCAAGCAGCAGTTGTACGAGGCCGCGCTGCGCTCCGCGGCCGACGAGCTCGAGCAGTGCTTCGCCGAACCACCGGAGGGCCCGCTCACCCGGCGCCTGGCGAACGCGCTCGACCGCTACCTCGCCTTCGTCGACCAGCACGACGCGGGGTTCAGCGCACTGCTCCAGGGCGGCAGCGTCGTGGAGACCTCGCGGACGACCGCCATCGTGGACGAGGTGCGCAGGACGGCCGCCGAGCACATCCTGGCCCACCTCGAGGTCGTCGGCGCGACGGGCCCGCGGCTCCGGATGACGGTGCGGATGTGGATCACCTCCGTCGAGGCGGCGTCGCTGATCTGGCTGGACGAGGAGAAGCAGCCGCCGCTGGACGAGCTGCGGGACTGGCTGGTCGAGCAGTTCATGGCGGTCCTCGTGGCCTCGGCGGGCCGCGACCCGCAGACCGCGGAGGCGGTACGGGTCGCCCTCGCCATGGAGACGTCCGACGGCCCCGCGGGCTCGCTCGCCCGGCGTGTCCTTCCCGTGGTGAGCGACGCGGCGCACCTGCTGTGACGTGCGGGAGCCGCCTGCTGTGACGTGCGGCGGGCGCCAGCTGTGACACTGGCCGGGTGAAGAGCGAAGACACCCCCTTTGTGGGTGGCCCCCTGGACGGCCGCGTACTGCCCATCCTGCTCGGCCCGACCGGCCACCCCCCGAAGGTGTACCGGGTTCCGGTGCCGGACGAGGCGGGCGGCCCGCCGACCGTGCTCGTGTACCGCCGGGTGGCCAAGGCGGGCGGGAAGCGGCTCGGCCTTCACCAGGGCTGGACGTACGAGTACGACCCCGAGGGCGACAAGGCCGGGTCCGGCCTGAAGTGGCCCTGGTCGAAGCCGGGCGGGGCGGGCTGAGGGTCGCCTCCGCAAGGGCGGCGCGCCGTGGGGCCCTGGACGAGTGACCGCATTGCGCCAACCCGCGCACCTTCCGGAGGCGGGCCGCGCCGGGGCGGCTGATGCTCGCGGTGCGGGGCGGAGCCGCCGCCGCGCGCCGGAGGTGATGGCATGTCAGGCACGTTGCTGCGATGGGTCGGTACGGGTGCGGTGGTCGGCGCGTTGCTGGCGCCCGCCTCCCCCGCGTACGCCGTCCCGGGGCCCGACGGCACCGGGGAGCGCCCGGTCTCCGAGCTCCTGACGGACCTTCAGGAGCTGTACCGGAAGGCCGAGGAGTCGACGGAGACGTACAACGCGACCGCGGAGAAGCTGAAGGACCAGCGCGCCGAGGTCAGGCGCCTGAACGGCAAGCTGGCCCGCGCCCGGACCTCGGTGCGCGACAGCCGTGGCGCGGCGGGCCGCTTCGCGCGCCAGCAGTACCAGGGCAGGACGAACATCTCCCCCTACGTACGCCTCCTCCTCGCCCGCAACCCGCAGCAGGCCCTGGACCAGGGGCATGTGATCGGGCGGGCGTCGGCGGAGCGGGCCGCGACGGTGGAACGGCTCGTCGGCGGCGAGAAGAGAGCATCCGAGCTCGCGGCCAGCGCCAAGGCCGCCCTGGAGACCCAACTGACCCTCGCCGCCCAGCAGAAGGAGGCACGGGACACGGTTCGCGGGCAGCTGAAGGAGGTCGAGGAACTGCTCGCCTCGCTGAGCACGGAGCAGCTGGAGGACCTCGCGCGGGCGGAGGAGGAGGGGATGGCCGAGTCCCAGCGGAAGTTCCTGAAGTCGGGCTCCCTGAGCGGTTCCCCGGGCTCCGCCGCGCCGACCCGGCCACCGTCACGGCGAGGGGACAAGGCGCTCTCCTACGCCGTGCGGCAGATCGGGAAGCCGTACAAGTGGGGCGCGGAAGGCCCCAAGGCCTTCGACTGCTCGGGCCTCACCTCGCGGGCGTGGGCAGCGGCGGGAGAGGACATCCCCCGCACGTCGCAGGAGCAGTGGGCGCAGCTGCGGCGGGTCTCGCTGCGGAAGCTGCGCCCGGGTGACTTGATCGTCTACTTCCCCAAGGCCACGCACGTAGCGCTCTACTTGGGCGACGGCATGGTGATCCAGGCCCCGCGCCCCGGAGCCAAGGTCAAGGTCTCCCCCATCGCCGCGAACCCCGTGCGGGGCGCGGTACGACCCGACCCCTCGGCAAAGCCCATGAAGGACTACGACCCGCCGAAGCTGCCGCGGGGGGCGCTGAAGGGCAGCGACGCGGGGTACGGGGCGGCGGGGGCGCCGCGGGCGTAGGGCCGGTTCGGGCGCCCCCGGGCTACGTCATCGACGGAAGAGAGCCGGCCAGCGGGGGCAGGTCGTCGTAGAGCCGCAGATCGCCGGAGTCGTCCAGGTAGGGCAGGAATTCGCTCTGCGGGAGTACCCAACCGGCCTCGCCGAAGATCGCCGTCCCCCGCTCCCGCACCGCCTCGTCGGCCCCCGCCTTCGCCACCCAGGTGCCGGGATCGGGCCCGAGAAGCTCCCGCAGCTCCGCCGATTCGGCGAGCAGCGCGGTGAGCAGCGCGGACTGGTCGCCGCCGCCCGGCCTCGGCAGCCCGTCAGGGCCCGCGAGGACGCCGTGCGCGCTGAAGTAGATGTACGCGCCGCCGAGCCGCTCCCCGGAAGGCATGGTCATGTCGAACTCGTCCCCCGGCAGTATCGCCCGCCGGTAGTCGGGGAACTCGGTGTCGTCGACAGCCTTCAGCTGGGTGGAGTCGAGCCAGGCCACCACGAGCGTGGCCCGCGCCGACCGGTCGATGTACGGGGTGCCCGCGACGTAGCCTGCCGGGCTGATGTGGCCCGAGCAGCCGACCCCCACGCCCTGGACCGGCTCCGACGACTTCGAGCTCGGCCGGTTCGTCCCCCTGCGCGCGGACCCCGACACCGACGTCTGGACCTGGGAGGGCTGGGCCCGGTTCGATGAGCTCCTGACCGAGGGCGGCTGACAGAGGCCGACAGGGACGGTCAGGAGCTGGGAACGACCGTCAGGCGCCCGTGAGCGAGCCCAGGTACGCGCCCGTCTTTTCCGGGTCGTAGAAGAAGTTCTCGAAGTCCGACGGGTCGTTGAAGCCGTTGGCGAAGCGGTCCGCGGCCGGCTGGAGTTGGCCTGCCGCGCCGATCAGGTTCAGGACGTGCTCCGGCGGCGGCGACAGCATCGCGTTCGTCCACTTGGTGACGTGCTGAGCCGTCTCCCAGTACCGGTCGAACGTGGACTGCATCCACGCCTCGTCGAACGGCTTGTCGCCGTGCGCGACGATCGAGGAGAGGTACGAAGCCGCGCACTTCGACGCCGAGTTGGAGCCCTGGCCCGTGATCGGGTCGTTGGCGACCACCACGTCCGCGACGCCCAGGACCAGGCCGCCGCCCGGCAGCCGGCCGATCGGCTTGCGGACCGTCGGCGCGTAACGGCCGCTCAACGTGCCGCCCGCGTCCGTGAGTTCGACCTTCGTGGCCCGCGCGTACTCCCACGGCGTGAACTTCTCGAGGAGTTCGAGGGTCAGCGCCAGGTGCTCCGAGGGGTCCTTGACCCCCTGGAAGACGTCCAGCGGGCCGCCCGGCACGCCCTCCCAGAACAGGATGTCCGCACGCCCGGACGTGGTGAGGGTCGGCATGACGAAGAGTTCGCCGACGCCCGGCACGAGGTTGCACCGCACCGCGTCGAACTCGGGGTGCTCGGGGCGCGGCCCCATCCCGTGGACGTAGGCGACCGCCAGCGCGCGCTGCGGGGTGTCGTACGGGGAGCGCGAGGCGTCACGCTCGAACATCGAGACCAGCTCGCCCTTGCCCGCGGAGACGAGCACCAGGTCGTAGGTGCGCGAGAAGTAGTCGAGGTCGCCGACCGCGGCGCCGTGGATGACCAGCTGGCCGCCGCGCTGCGCGAACGTCTCCATCCAGCCCGCCATCTTCACGCGCTGATCGACGGACTGCGCGATCCCGTCCAGCTTGCCGACCCAGTCGATGACGCGGGACGAGTCGGGCCCGGCGACCGAGACGCCGAGGCCCTCGATCTTCGGGGCCTGCGACTCCCAGAAGTTCAGCTGGAGGTCGCGCTCGTGCTGCAGCGCCGTGTGGAACATGCACTGCGTGGACATCACACGGCCGGACCGGACCTCGTCGGCCGTGCGGTTGGACATCAGGGTGACCTCGTACCCCTGCGACTGGAGTCCGAGGGCGATCTGGAGCCCGGCCTGACCGGCTCCGACGACGAGTATCTTCCGCATGCGGCTGCTTCTCCTACGGGTTAAAGCAAGAACTATTCGGGGGTTGCTTCAAGGGCGTGGCCGACCAGCGAGAGCAGCGACTCGATCACCGAGATCCGCTGCCTCGCGTCCATGATCAGGACCGGTATGTGCCGCGGGATCGTCAGCGCCTCACGGACGTCCGCGGGCTCGAACTCCTCGGTGCCGTCGAAGTGGTTGACGGCCACGATGTACGGCAGACCGCAGCTCTCGAAGTAGTCGAGCGCGGGGAAGCAGTCGGGCAGGCGGCGGGTGTCGGCGAGCACGACGGCGCCGATCGCGCCGCGCACCAGGTCGTCCCACATGAACCAGAAGCGCTGCTGCCCCGGCGTACCGAAGAGGTAGAGCACGAGGTCGTCGTCGAGCGTGATCCGGCCGAAGTCCATGGCGACCGTGGTCGTGGTCTTGTCCGGGGTCGACGTGAGGTCGTCCGTGTCCTCGCTCGCCTGCGTCATCAGCGCCTCCGTCTGGAGGGGCGTGATCTCGGAGACCGCGGTGACCAGGGTCGTCTTGCCGACGCCGAAGCCGCCCGCCACCACGATCTTCGTCGCGATCGGGGCCCGGGTGCGGTCCGTCTGCCAGGCTTGGAGGTTCTCGTCCGGGTCGGGGCCCGGGATACGCAGGTCAGAGACGGCGGAGCCCACTGAGCACCCTTTCCAGCAGTGCGCGGTCCGGCTGTCCCGGGCCGTGGCCCGTTCCGTACACGCGGATCTTTCCCTGGTCTGCGAGGTCGCTCAGCAGTACGCGGACCACGCCGAGCGGCATCTTCAAAAGCGCGGCGATCTCCGCGACCGTACGCATCCGGCGGCAGATCTCGACGATGGCCCGCATCTCCGGCATGACGCGGGCGGTGGCGTTGCCCTGCGGCAGTTCGAGGCGCTCCTCGGGGGCTTCGAGAGCGGCCACGAACGTCTCGACGAGCAGGACGTGACCGAAGCGGGTGCGGCCCCCGGTGAGCGAGTACGGGCGTACGCGCGAGGGTTTGCGGTCGCCGCCCCGCTGGGGCAGCTTGCCGGGCTTACTGCTCATCGGACGCTCTCCATCGACTGGCGCAGCTCACTGCGGAGTTCGGGGGTGAGGACATGCCCGGCGCGGCCGACGAAGAGCGCCATGTGGTACGCGACGACGCTCATGTCGCAGTCCGGGGTGGCGTGCACGCCGAGCAGCGAGCCGTCACTGATCGACATGACGAAGAGGCTGCCCTCCTCCATCGCGACGACGGTCTGCTTCACGGATCCCGCGTCCATCAGCTTGCCGGCGCCGATGCAGAGGGAACCGAGGCCGGACACGATGGTGGCGAGGTCGGCGCTGGACCCCTTGGGGCCCGAACTGTTGTCGACCTTCTGCTCGTTGTTGCGTGCGGGGTCGGAGGAGAGCAGGAGCAGGCCGTCGGAGGAGACCACCGCGACCGACAGCAGGCCTGGCACCTCCTCGACGAGATTCGTCAGCAGCCAGTGCAGGTTGCGTGCTTCGCTGCTCAGTCCGAACCCGGCGGAGCTGTTGCCGGCGGTGGAGCTGCCGGTGGATTTACTGCCGGTGGAAGAACTGGGCGAGCGCATGGGCGCAGTCAACTACTTGCCTCCTCGACTGTGTCCCCCATGTTTTCGGTCTCTTTGTTCTCTGCGGTCTCGTCCGTGTCTTCGTTACGTCCGGTCAGCTCGGCCTCTACGTCGCGACGGCCGCTGATGGCTCCCTGGTGGAAGCCCCCGAGACGCTTGCGCAGCGCTTCGGCGTCCACGGAGCCGCTGCGTGCCTTGGGCACGGTGGGCTCGGGCGCGGTGATCTTGGGCGTGCGCTTGGGAAGCCCCTTGTCGGTGACGCGCTCCCACTTGGGGGCGGGGGCGTCCTGCTGTGGGGCAGCTGCCGGGGCCTCGGGAACTGCCGGAGGGGTCAGCTCCATGGTCGCCTCAGGCGATGCTTCGGGCTCAGGCTCAGGCTCGGCCTCGGGCTCGGCCTCCGCTTCCCGCACCGCATGCTCCGCAGCCGCGATCAGCGGATCCTCATCGCCCTCCGGGGCAGCGGTCAGCGCCGAGCGCCCCGGCAGCACATTGGAGTTGGCCTCGGCTTCCGATCCCGGAAGGTGCAGGGCGGGGGCCCCGCCGGGCACAGGCTCGCCGACCGGCGGAGCCGTCACCGCGGGCGCAGCGGCGAGGATCGACTTCGGCAGCACCACGACCGCCGCGACGCCGCCCTGCTTCTGCTCGCGCAGCCGCACCCGTGCCCCGTGCCGCGCGGCGAGCCGGGCCACGACGTAGAGGCCGAGCCCGAGCCCGTCCCCGCTCTCCTGGTCGTACGCGTCGTCCGGACGGAAGTCCGCGAGGCGGGAGTTGAGTTCCTCCATGCGGTCCTCGGTGACCCCTATGCCCTCGTCCTGCACGGAGAGCATGACCTCGCCGCTCTCCAGGAGCCAGCCCGAGACCTCCACGGAGGCGTCCGGCGGCGAGAACGAGGTCGCGTTCTCCAGGAGCTCGGCGACCAGGTGGCTGATGTCGTCCGCGGCGAAGCCCGCGACGTGCGCGTGCGGCGGCAGCGTGGCGATGCGCACCCGCTCGTACCGCTCGATCTCACTGACCGCGGCGCGTACGACGTCGACGAGCGGGACCGGTCCGGGGTGCTGGTGGCCGTGCTCGGCACCCGCGAGGACCAGGAGGTTCTCGCTGTGGCGGCGCATGACCGTGGCGAAGTGGTCGAGCTTGAAGAGTGTGGCGAGGCGGTCGGGGTCCTGCTCACGGTCCTCGAGGTTCTCGATGACGGCGAGCTGCCGCTCGACCAGGCCGAGGGTGCGCAGGGCCAGGTTGACGAACGTGCCGTGGATGGACTGGCGCACCCGCTCCAAGTGGGCGGAGGCCTCCGCCAGTTCGGCGCGCAGCGTCTCGCGCTCGTCGGCCATGGACTGGCGCTGGCCGATGAGGTGCTTGCGGTCGGCTTCGAGCGTGGTGAGGCGCTCGGTGAGACCGGCCGCGTGTTCGTGCAGCGCGTTGACGGACCGTACGACCTGGGCGAACTCGTCGTCGCGGCCCGTGAAGCGGATCGGCTCCTGGGGCGCGGGCTCGGTGGCGAGGCGGGCCGAGCCGATGCGCAGGACGGCCAGCGGGCGGGTCAGGCTGCGGGCCATCGCCATGGAGACGCCGACCGCGACGAGCAGCGTGACGCCGATGAGCGCGACGCGGATCTCAAGGGCCGTCACGTCGTCGTCGCGCAGCGCGGCGAGGTCCTTGGTGCGCTGCACCGTGAGCGCGGACTCGGCGCCGCGCATCATCTCGATGCGGGCGGAGAGCGCGGTGTCGAGCTTCTTGCGGTCGTAGCCGCGCTCGGCGGTGGAGAGCGTGGGCTGGTCGGTGAGGCGGGTGAGGTACTTCTCGGCCGTCGTCACCTCGTGGCCCGTGACCGCCGAGTCGTACGTGGTGCGGGCGCCGTCCGTGGCCGCGTCCCGGAAGTCGGCGAGTGCCGCCTCCGCGCGGGTGTGGGCCTGCTGGCCCGCGGCGCTGAGGGCGTCACGGCTCTTGCTCTGCGCGGGAGACTCGTCGACCACCGTGGTGGGAAGGCCGGTGACGGGGTCGACGGTGGTGCTCGTCTCCGTGGAGCGCGGGACGGCGAGGGTGGCGAGGAGGAGGCCGCGGGCGCTGGCCGCCTGCTCGACGGCGTGGTCCAGGTCGGCTAGGGCGTAGGCGCCGGAGCCCGCGCGTGGCGGAGTCTTCTCGGCGAGTTCGCGGGTCAGGCCGTGCAGCTCGGTGATGACGTTCGAGTACGCCGTGTGGGCTTCCAGAGCAGTGCTCTTGCCGGTGAGCGCCGCTCTGCGTACGGCCGCGATGTCGGCGAGGTCGCCCCGCAGTCCGGCCGGGGCGTCAGCCGTGCGCAGCTCCTCGATCTGGCGGTCCACGCGGGCGCTGCGGCTCTCGGAGAGCCCCTTGCCCTGCGGGCGGCCCGCCGCGATGAACGAGGTGACCTCGTCGCGCTCGTCGGCGAGCGAGTGGCCGAGGGACACGGCGTCCTGGGTTCGCTCGGCGAGGGTCACCAGTTGCTGCGCGTCGCTCAGTTGCCCGGACGCGGCGACGATGGCGGGCGCTCCGGCCCCGGCGATCGCGGCGGCCACGACGGCGACGGCGACGATCAGCCGATTGCGTACGCGCGCGGTGGGCTTGGAGTTGACGGACTTCACGGGCTTCGAGAGTCCGTCACCGGGCTTCGAGGGTCCGTCGGCGGGCTTCGAGCCGTCAGGAGCCGTCACGGCGGGGGCGGCGTGCTCTCCCGCTGTGGGCTCGGGGTTCTCTCCCGCTGTGGGCTCGGGCGATCGCTCTGTAGGGGAGTCCGCGCCCGGCGTGGCCCCTTCGGGAGCCGTCTGCTTGCCCTTGCGCCCAGGCCGCATCTTCTGCACCGGTGCTCGCATTCTTGTTTTTCGTCTGCCCATGGGCCCGGGTGACGATCCGTCAACACACGCGCCCCCCGGTACGGCTCCAGACCCTTCCAGTGCCGGTGGGTGGCAGTCGTGCATCACATGCCTGGCCACCCGAAGGAGTGAACATCGGCGGGGAGTTGGGGAGCAAGTCCCGCCCCGGACCGAAAGTCTCGGCCACGGTGCGCCGGTTGGACGTCGACCGCAGGCTTTGGCAGGATGCGCCGCCACACGCCGCTGGAAGCGATCATTCCGACTGAAATCCGGCGTCTGACCTGCTGGTCCGGGCCAATCCTCGGCTTTCTGCGACCTCCGGATGACCTTGTGAAGGCCTCGTGCAGACTGGCCGAATGCGTATCGAACTCGCCACCGAGCCCGGAGACCCCGCACGCCCCAACGAGGACTATGCGGCGGTGATTCTTCCCGCGGCCGGACAGGGCGGATCGCTCGTCCTTCTGGATGGGGTGACTCCACCTGCCGGAGATGACGGCTGTCTGCATTCCGTCCCTTGGTTCACGGCGCGCCTCGGGGGCGCACTGGGGGAACTGTCCGTTTCACGACGGGATATGACGCTCTCTGAGATCCTCGCGGCGGCGATCGTGCGCACCGCGGAGGCCCATTGTCAAACCTGTGACCTTTCTCACCCGCGTACGCCTCAGGCGACCGTGATTCTGGTGCGTTGGGACGAGGACCAGGTCGAGCACCTCGTCCTGTCCGACTCCGCGCTCCTGATGGCGGGCCCCGACGGCCTGGTCACTCCGGTGCTCGACGAGCGCCTCGCGGAACTGCCGCCGAGGATCCGCGCGATGCGTGACGCGGTCCGCGCGCTGCCGCGCGGCTCCGCCGAGCGCGAGGAGGCGGGCCGCGCGTACGGCGCCGCCGTCGAGGCCCTGCGGAACGCGGAGGACGGCTTCTTCACCGCGGCCGCGGACCCGTCGGCGGCGGCTCGGGCCGTCACAGGCACCTGGCCGCGCGCCGAGGTGACGGCGGTGGCGGCCCTGACGGACGGGGTCGGCCGCTGGGTCGAGACGTTCCGGCAGGGCGACTGGGCCGAGTGCTTCGCGCTGCTGCGGAAGGACGGTCCGCAGCGCCTGGTGGACCGGGTAAGGGAGTTGGAGCGCGCGGACCCGGAGGGCGCGGAGTTCCCGCGGGGTAAGCGGCATGACGACGCGGCGGTGGTGTACGCGGAGTTCTGACGTGGCCGGGGGTGCGCCCCTCAAGGGGCGCGGGGAACTGCGCGACCAGCCACGACGCGGCCGCGGACGGAGACATGCCGCGCCCCGGCCCGAGCGGTGGGCCGGCCCCGTCAAGACTCCGGGGACTCGTTCAGCTGCCGCAGCAAGCGGGCAAGCTCCGCCACCTCCGCGCGATCCCACCCGGCCAGCTTCCGCACGTACCGCTCCCGACGGGCGGCCCGCACCGTGCGGAACCGTGTCGCGCCCTCCTTCGTGAGGTGGACCAGCCAGGCCCGCCCGTCGGCGGGGTCGGGCTCGCGGGCGACGAGCCCCAGTTCCTCCAGGGCGCGCAGCTGACGGCTCATCGTCGCCTTGCCGACGCCGATGTACGCGGCGAGGTCCGTGGCCCGCTGCGGGCCCGAGTCGTCGAGGCAGACCAGGAGTCCGTACGCGGCGGGCTCCAGGTCGGGGTGGACCTGACGCGCCATCTCGCCGGAGGAGGCCCGTGCCCGGCGCAGGAGCAGCGACAACTCACGCTCCAGGGAGAGGAACTCACGGTCGACCCCCCTGTTCACGTCGACTCCGCCCTCCCTGTCCACGTCGACTCCACCGTCGTTCCCGCCCTTGTGCACTTCAGCACCCATGGCACGCTTTCTTTCCGGATCATGAAAATTTTCCGCCCCGCACGGCGGAAGACATCCGCGTCGGCCCATCGCCGCAGCTCGCCCAGTATTTCGTAACGCCCCGGGGCATCACCCCGAGGCCACCGCCGCTGGAGTAGACCAACGGCAGAGACCGGACCCTCTTCCCAGCCTCGGGTCTACGTGCGTAGCGTCATGCGTGACATGTTCACACCAGGAACTGTCGACAGGTCCCCCCACGAGCTCCATCGAGCTCAACCGAGGCCTACGGAGGCACGCACATGCCCGTGCACAGACCCGGAACGCCCCGCCGCTCCCGCTGGTCAGCGGCCGGAATCCTGCTCTCAGTCCTCTCCGCCCTCTCCCTCCTCCTCACGCTGCCGGGCGCCGCACAGGCCGCCGGCGGCGATGACACACCGGCCCGCGGCTCCGCCCGCATGGGCCAGGGCGTCATCAAGCACGACGGGCAGGGCAGTCTGCCGCCCGGTGGCGACGCCGTACAGACCGAGGGCGTCGACGTCAGCAGCCATCAGGGCAACGTCGCCTGGTCGACGCTCTGGAACAGCGGCGTGAAGTGGTCCTACGTCAAGGCGACCGAGGGCACGTACTACAAGAACCCGTACTTCGCCCAGCAGTACAACGGTTCGTACAACGTAGGCATGATCCGCGGCGCCTACCACTTCGCGACGCCCGACACCACGAGCGGCGCCACCCAGGCCAACTACTTCGTGGACAACGGCGGCGGCTGGTCGCGCGACGGCAGGACGCTGCCGGGCGCGCTTGACATCGAGTGGAATCCGTACGGGGCGGCCTGCTTCGGCAAGTCCCAGTCGGCGATGGTCACCTGGATCCGTGACTTCCTGAACCAGTACAAGGCGCGCACCGGGCGGCACGCGGTGATCTACACGGCCACCAGCTGGTGGAAGCAGTGCACCGGCAACTACGGCGGCTTCGCGGTCAACAACCCGCTGTGGATCGCGCGTTACAACACCTCGCCGGGCGAGCTGCCCGCCGGATGGGGCTTCCACACCATGTGGCAGTACACCTCGACGGGCCCGACGGTCGGGGACCACAACAAGTTCAACGGCGCCCTGGACAGGGTGCAGGCACTCGCCAACGGCTGAGCACGCCCGGCGCGCGAGGGCCCGGCACCCTTTGCGGGGTCCCGGGCCCTCACTGACCGGCCGCCTCCGTCACGCGGCGGCCGGGATCCTCACCTCGGCCTCCGTCAGGGCCAGTTCGAGCACCTGACGGACGTCCGTCACCGGGTGCACGTCCAGCTTCTGCAGGATCTCCGCCGGGACGTCGTCCAGATCGGCCTCGTTCCGCTTCGGGATGATCACCGTGGTGATCCCTGCGCGGTGCGCGGCGAGCAGCTTCTGCTTGACGCCGCCGATCGGCAGCACCCGTCCGGTCAGCGAGACCTCGCCGGTCATGGCCACGTCCGTACGGACGAGACGGCCGCTGAGCAGCGACGCGAGGGCGGTCGTCATGGTGACGCCCGCGCTCGGCCCGTCCTTGGGCACCGCGCCCGCCGGGAAGTGGATGTGCACGCCGCGTTCCTTCAGGTCGGCGACGGGCAGCTCCAGTTCGGCGCCGCGCGAGCGCAGGAAGGAGAGCGCGATCTGCGCGGACTCCTTCATCACGTCGCCGAGCTGACCGGTCAGGGTCAGGCCCGCGGCGCCGGTCTCCGGATCGGCCAGCGACGCCTCGACGAACAGCACGTCGCCTCCCGCGCCGGTGACCGCGAGCCCGGTCGCCACGCCCGGCACCGCCGTGCGCCGCTCGGCCGGGTCCTGCGCCGACTCGGGCACGTGGTGCGGGCGCCCGATGAGCCCGCGCAGGTCCTCGTCCGTCACCGTGAACGGCAGCTCCCGCTCTCCCAGTTCGTGCTGGGCCGCGACCTTGCGGAGCAGCCGCGCCACGGACCGCTCCAGGTTCCGTACGCCCGCTTCCCGGGTGTACTCCCCCGCGAGCTTGCGCAGCGCGCTCTCGTCCAGGGTGACCTCGTCCGTCTCCAGACCGGCCCGCTCCAGCTGGCGCGGGAGCAGGTGGTCGCGGGCGATGACGACCTTCTCGTCCTCGGTGTAGCCGTCGAGCCTGACCAGCTCCATGCGGTCGAGCAGCGCCTCGGGGATGGATTCGAGGACGTTCGCCGTCGCCAGGAACACCACGTCGCTCAGGTCGAGCTCGACCTCCAGGTAGTGGTCGCGGAAGGTGTGGTTCTGCGCCGGGTCGAGGACTTCGAGGAGGGCGGCCGCCGGGTCGCCCCGGAAGTCGGAGCCCACCTTGTCGATCTCGTCGAGGAGCACGACGGGGTTCATGGACCCGGCCTCCTTGATGGCCCGCACGATCCGCCCCGGCAGCGCCCCGACGTACGTACGGCGGTGCCCGCGGATCTCCGCCTCGTCGCGTACGCCGCCGAGCGCGACCCGCACGAACTTGCGGCCCATGGCGTGCGCGACGGACTCGCCGAGGCTCGTCTTGCCGACGCCCGGAGGACCGACCAGGGCGAGGACCGCGCCGCCACGACGGCCGCCGACGACCCCGAGGCCGCGGTCGGCGCGTCGCTTGCGCACGGCGAGGTACTCGGTGATGCGCTCCTTCACGTCCTCGAGGCCCGCGTGCTCGGCGTCGAGGATGCTCTGGGCGCCCTTGATGTCGTACTCGTCTTCGGTCCGTTCGTTCCACGGGAGTTCGAGGACGGTGTCGAGCCAGGTCCTGATCCAGGAGCCCTCGGGCGACTGGTCGCTGGAACGTTCCAGCTTGTCGACCTCCTTGAGGGCGGCCTCCCGTACCTTCTCGGGGAGGTCCGCGGCCTCGACGCGGGTGCGGTAGTCGTCGGACTCCTCGGCTGCGTCCTTGCTGTCGCCGTTGATCTCGCGCAGTTCCTTGCGCACGGCGTCGAGCTGGCGGCGCAGCAGGAACTCGCGCTGCTGCTTGTCGACGCCTTCCTGGACGTCCTTGGCGATGGCCTCGGCGACGTCCTGCTCGGCGAGGTGCTCGCGCAGCTGCTCGGTGGCGAGCTTCAGGCGGGCGGCCGGGTCGTCGGTCTCCAGGAGCTCGATCTTCTGCTGGGTGGAGAGGAAGGGGGAGTATCCGGAGTTGTCGGCAAGGGCGGAGACGTCGTCGATCTGCGTGACGCGGTCGACGACCTGCCAGGCGCCGCGCTTCTTCAGCCAGCTGGTGGCGAGCGCCTTGTACTCCTTGACCAGCTCGGCGACCGCTCCCGGCAGGGGGTCGGGCACGGTCTCCTCGACCTTGACGCCCTCCACCCAGAGCGCGGCACCGGGCCCGGTCGTCCCGGCGCCGATCCGCACGCGGCCACGGCCACGGATGAGGGCGCCGGGGTCACCGTCGGAGAGGCGGCCGACCTGCTCGACGGTGCCGAGGACGCCGGTCGCGGCGTACGTGCCGTCGATGCGCGGAACAAGAAGGACCTGCGGCTTGCTGCTCCCGTTGGAGCGGGCGGCCGCTTGGGCGGCCTCCACCGCGGCTCGTACGTCGGCGTCGGACAGGTCGAACGGAACCACCATGCCGGGCAGGACGACCTCGTCGTCGAGCGGCAGCACGGGCAGGGTCAGCGGCGTGGACGCGTTTGACTGAGCAGACTCAGCAGACATGATCTCCCCTTCGGCATTCAAGTTGAGCTATGTGGACTCAATGCTCGTGAGTCCTTGAATGTTCCCCAAAGGGTGTTCGCTGTCAGCGATCACTTCGATACGAGGCGATCAGGCGAGCCGGCGCCACCGTCGCACCAGCGGCCACGTGGCGACGCCGATCGACAGGGCCAGCAGATGGCCCCAGTTCGTCATCGGGTCCTCGAACGCGATCAGATCCTCGATCAGCATGCCGCCGAACCCGGCGAGCACCAGCCACCGGAGCCACGGCCTGAAGAGGCCCGCCAGCGCGCCGACGCTCGCCGCGACACCGAAGCTGATGCCGTAGTCGAGGCGGTGCAAGGAGCTGTCCGGCAGATGGCCCGCGAGGACCGAGAGGCCGACCGGGACCTCGGTCGCGAGGGTGGCCACGACGTGGCCGAGCAGGAAGACGCCCGCGGTGCGCAGCGCCCCGATGCGGCGCTCCAGGGCCGTGAGGACCAGCAGGAAGCCGATCGCGTACGGCGACGCGATGCCGCCCGCGATCCACAGCGCGCTGGCCACCAGGACGAGGAGCGGCTCCTGGGTGAGGTGCGCGACGTCCGTGCTGGAGTGCTGGTGCAGCGTCGAGATGAGGGACGGGTCCGCGTACTGCGTCAGGAGCGATGTCGCGGTCAGCACGGCCGCGTAGCCGAACGTGAAGGGCGTGCCCGTGGGGGTCGGGAGCAGGCGCCAGAGGCGCGGGCGCCGTCCGGGTGCGGCCGTCGCCTCGGGGGCGGTCACCTCAGGGGCTCGGGACCGTTGCCGGGGGATGCCGTCCAGGCCGGGCGGGGCTGTCTCCTCGGGTGCCGTGGGGGCAGCCGACACGCTCAGGTTCAAGGTGGGACGCTCCTTCCGTCATGTCCACCCTTTGCCGATCTTTCCGGCACTGTCTATGACCCGCGCCACGTGAGACACGAATCACAGCAACCTGCCCGCTCGTGTTCGCGTCCGCCCCGAGCCGCACGGGCGCCGGTCATACGCTGGCGGCCATGCACACCCACACCACCGCCCCCGTCGTCATCGACCGGCGTGAGGGGCCGTACGGCGAAGTCGTACTGCGGCGCCATGGTGCGCTTCTGCAGATCATCGCCAACGGCTGTTTCCTCATGGACACTTCGGACGGCCGCTCGGAGCGGCTGCTCGTCGACGCGGCGTACGACGCCCTCGACGATCCCCGGGAGCCCGCGCTGCTCATCGGCGGCCTGGGCGTCGGCTTCTCCCTCGCCCACGCGGCGGCCGACCCGCGCTGGGGCCGCATCACGGTCGTGGAGCGCGAGCAGGCCATCATCGACTGGCACCGCTCAGGTGCGGACGCCCCGCTGGCCGGGCTCTCCGGCACCGCGCTCGCCGATCCGCGCACGGAGATCCTGCACACAGACCTCGTGGCGCACCTTTCCGGCGCCGACGCCCCTGACGGCACCCCGAAAACGTACGACGCGCTCTGTCTGGACATCGACAACGGCCCGGACTGGACGGTGACGGAGGACAACAACTCCCTCTATTCTCCGGCCGGTCTGGCGGCCTGTCAGGCTCGCCTCAACCCCGGCGGAGTGCTCGCCGTGTGGTCCGCCCAGCCCTCGTCCGCTTTCGACTTCGCTCTACGGAATGCCGGGTTCCAGTCGGTACGGACGGAAGAGATCCCCGTTGCCCGAGGCGTACCCGACGTGGTTCATCTCGGCGTCAGGGCTGCGTAGCCGAGGTGCCTTCGCGACCCGTACCCTGCTGACCGAACACAAGCGATCAGTGTCAGGGGCGGGCGATGGAGCAGACACACACCTCCCACAACGGTGCGACGGCGGCGATGCCAGGCGCCCAGCGCCGGGTTCTGGTGGTCGAGGACGACCCGACGATCGTCGACGCCATCGCCGCCCGGCTACGCGCCGAGGGTTTCGTAGTGCAAACGGCGGGCGACGGCCCGTCCGCGGTCGACACCGCGCAGGCTTGGCAGCCCGATCTGCTGATCCTGGACATCATGCTGCCGGGCTTCGACGGGCTTGAAGTGTGCCGTCGGGTGCAGGCCCAGCGGCCGGTGCCGGTCCTCATGCTGACGGCGCGCGACGACGAGACGGACATGCTGGTCGGGCTCGGCGTCGGCGCCGACGACTACATGACCAAGCCGTTCTCCATGCGGGAGCTCGCGGCCCGCGTGCACGTCCTGCTGCGCAGGGTCGAGCGGGCCGCCCTTGCCGCGACCACCCCGCGCAGCGGGATCCTGCGGCTCGGCGAGCTGGAGATCGACCACGCCCAGCGGCGGGTCAGGGTCCGCAGCGAGGACGTCCATCTGACGCCGACGGAGTTCGACCTGCTCGTCTGCCTGGCCAACACGCCGCGCGCGGTGCTCTCGCGCGAGCAGCTGCTCGCCGAGGTGTGGGACTGGGCGGACGCGTCGGGCACCCGGACCGTCGACAGCCACATCAAGGCCCTGCGCCGGAAGATCGGCGCCGAGCGGATCCGTACGGTGCACGGCGTCGGGTACGCCCTGGAGACCCCGACCCCCTGAGGTGAGCCGTCCGATGACAGGTCCCTTCGGCGGGCTGCGGCCGTTCTCCATCAAGACCAAGCTCGGCACGCTGGTGGTCGTCTCGGTCTTCATCACCACGGGTCTGCTGATGGTGGCGATGAAGACGGAGACGGAGCTGCGCTTCATCACCGTCTTCTCCGTGATCGCCACGCTGCTGATCACGCAGTTCGTGGCGCACAGCCTCACCGCTCCCCTGGACGAGATGAACTCCGTGGCGCGCGCCGTCTCGCACGGCGACTACACGCGCCGGGTGCGCGGCGCCGACCGCCGTGACGAGCTGGGCGACGTGGCCACCACGATCAACCGCATGGCGGACGACCTGGAAGCCCAGGACCAGCAGCGCAAGGAGCTGGTCGCCAACGTCTCGCACGAACTGCGCACCCCCATCGCGGGCCTGCGCGCGGTCCTGGAGAACGTCGTCGACGGAGTCTCCGCCGCCGACCCGGAGACCATGCGTACGGCCCTGAAGCAGACGGAGCGGCTCGGGCGGCTCGTGGAGACCCTGCTCGACCTGTCCCGCCTGGACAACGGCGTCGTACCGCTGAAGGCCCGCCGCTTCGAGGTGTGGCCCTACCTGTCGGGCGTCCTCAAGGAGGCCAACATGGTGGCCTCCGCGCGTGCGGGCATCGCGTCGGGCTCCGGCAGCCACACGCGCACGGACGTGCATCTGCATCTGGACGTCACGCCGCCCGAGCTGACCGCGCACGCGGACGCCGAGCGCCTGCACCAGGTCGTGGCCAACCTCATCGACAACGCGGTCAAGCACAGCCCGCCGCACGGCCGCGTCACCGTGCGCGCCCGGCGCGGCCTCTACCCCGAGTCCCTGGACCTGGAGGTCCTCGACGAGGGCCCCGGCATCCCCAAGTCGGAGTGGCACCGGGTCTTCGAGCGCTTCAACCGCGGCAGCCACGCCAACACGCCTCCGTCGGGCCCCGGCAGCGACGGCGGCACCGGGCTCGGGCTCGCCATCGCGCGCTGGGCGGTCGATCTGCACGGCGGTCACATCGGTGTGGCCGAATCCCCTCGTGGCTGCCGGATCCAGGTCACTCTTCCGGGCCTGCCCGAACTGAGAAGTTGACGTAGGGTTCGAAACGGAAGCGATTCGCGGGCGCATCGGAAGCGCGCCCGGGTGACGCCACCGCGTTGGGCACGGCCCGCGCGGCCATCCGGCGATCCGGAACCTCGCTTGTTTCCCGCCATTTACGTCACCGAAACCCCCCATCCAATGTGACTTACGCGACGGATGACGGGGCCGGTCTGCACCTGACGGCGATGGAGGCGTAGCCTTAATTCCCGCTGTCCATCACCTTGTGAAGCGGAAGAGGGCGGTTACCGCCGTGTCGTCACAGTCCCCCAGTAGCTCGAGCATCTCGACCGACCAAGACGGTCAGGGCAAGGACCCTGCTGCTGCCTTCGGTCCCAATGAGTGGCTCGTCGACGAGATCTATCAGCAGTACCTCCAGGACCCGAACTCGGTCGACCGAGCCTGGTGGGACTTCTTCGCCGACTACAAGCCGGGAGCGGGCGCCTCACCTGCCGCTGCCCCGGCCAAGCCGGCGGGTGACGCAGCCGCGGGGGCTGCGGACACCACGTCCCCCGCAGCTCCCGCCGCACCCGCAGCCACTCCGGCCGCACCCGCGAAGCCCGCCGCGTCCGCCGCGCCCGCAGCTCCGGCTGCGAAGCCCGCGGCCGCCGCTCCGGCCCCCGCCGCGAAGCCCGCAGCCGCGAAGCCCGCCGCCAAGGCGGAGCCCGCGGCCCCTGCTGAATCGGCCCCGGCAGGACCCGAGTACGTGACGCTGCGCGGCCCCGCCGCCGCAGTTGCGAAGAACATGAACGCCTCCGTGGAGGTCCCGACGGCGACGTCGGTCCGCGCGGTCCCGGTGAAGCTGCTCTTCGACAACCGCATCGTCATCAACAACCACCTCAAGCGCGCCCGCGGCGGGAAGATCTCCTTCACGCACCTCATCGGGTACGCGATGGTGCAGGCCATCAAGGCCATGCCGTCGATGAACTACTCCTTCGTGCAGAAGGACGGCAAGCCGACGCTGGTCAAGCCGGAGCACGTGAACTTCGGCCTCGCCATCGACCTCGTGAAGCCGAACGGCGACCGCCAGCTGGTCGTCGCGGGCATCAAGAAGGCCGAGACGCTGAACTTCTTCGAGTTCTGGCAGGCCTACGAGGACATCGTCCGCCGCGCACGCGACGGCAAGCTCGGCATGGACGACTTCACCGGCGTCACGGTCTCGCTGACCAACCCCGGCGGCCTCGGCACCGTCCACTCGGTCCCCCGCCTGATGCCCGGACAGTCGGTCATCATGGGCGTCGGCTCGATGGACTACCCCGCGGAGTTCCAGGGCACCTCCCAGGACACCCTGAACAAGCTCGGCATCTCGAAGGTCATGACGCTCACGTCGACCTACGACCACCGGGTGATCCAGGGCGCCGCCTCCGGCGAGTTCCTGCGCATCGTCGCGAACCTGCTGCTCGGCGAGAACGACTTCTACGACGAGATCTTCAAGGCGCTGCGGATCCCGTACGAGCCGGTCCGCTGGCTCAAGGACATCGACGCCTCGCACGACGACGACGTCACGAAGGCCGCCCGCGTCTTCGAGCTGATCCACTCCTACCGCGTCCGCGGCCACGTCATGGCCGACACGGACCCGCTGGAGTACAAGCAGCGCAAGCACCCCGACCTGGACATCACCGAGCACGGCCTCACCCTGTGGGACCTTGAGCGTGAGTTCGCGGTCGGCGGCTTCGCCGGCAAGTCGATGATGAAGCTGCGCGACGTCCTCGGCGTGCTGCGCGACTCGTACTGCCGCACCACCGGCATCGAGTTCATGCACATCCAGGACCCGAAGCAGCGCAAGTGGCTCCAGGACCGCATCGAACGCACCCACGCCACGAAGCCCGAGCGCGAGGAGCAGCTGCGCATCCTGCGCAGGCTGAACGCCGCCGAGGCCTTCGAGACGTTCCTTCAGACGAAGTACGTCGGCCAGAAGCGCTTCTCCCTGGAGGGCGGCGAGTCCGTCATCCCGCTGCTCGACGCCGTCATCGACAGCGCCGCCGAGTCGCGCCTGGACGAGGTCGTCATCGGCATGGCCCACCGCGGCCGCCTGAACGTCCTCGCGAACATCGTGGGCAAGTCGTACGCCCAGATCTTCCGCGAGTTCGAGGGCAACATGGACCCCAAGTCCATGCACGGCTCCGGCGACGTGAAGTACCACCTGGGCGCCGAGGGCACCTTCACCGGCCTGGACGGCGAGCAGATCAAGGTCTCGCTCGCGGCGAACCCCTCCCACCTGGAGACGGTCGACCCGGTCATCGAGGGCATCACCCGCGCCAAGCAGGACATCATCAACAAGGGCGGCACGGACTTCACGGTCCTGCCGGTCGCCCTGCACGGCGACGCGGCCTTCGCGGGCCAGGGTGTGGTCGCCGAGACGCTGAACATGTCGCAGCTGCGCGGTTACCGCACGGGCGGCACGGTCCACATCGTCATCAACAACCAGGTCGGCTTCACCGCCGCCCCGGAGTCGTCGCGCTCCTCCATGTACGCCACGGACGTGGCCCGCATGATCGAGGCGCCGATCTTCCACGTGAACGGCGACGACCCCGAGGCCGTCGTCCGCATCGCGCGGCTCGCGTTCGAGTTCCGTCAGGCGTTCAACAAGGACGTCGTGATCGACCTCATCTGCTACCGCCGCCGCGGTCACAACGAGTCGGACAACCCGGCGTTCACGCAGCCGCTGATGTACGACCTGATCGACAAGAAGCGCTCGGTGCGCAAGCTCTACACCGAGTCCCTCATCGGTCGCGGCGACATCACCCTGGAAGAGGCCGAGCAGGCCCTCCAGGACTTCCAGGGCCAGCTGGAGAAGGTCTTCACGGAGGTCCGCGAGGCCATCTCGCAGCCCGCCGAGGCCGAAGTCCCGGCCCCCGAGGCCGAGTTCCCGGTGAACGTCGACACGTCGATCACCCAGGAAGTCGTCAAGCGGATCGCCGAGTCCCAGGTCAACATCCCCGACCGGGTCACCGTCCACCCGCGTCTGCTGCCGCAGTTGCAGCGCCGCGCGTCGATGGTCGAGGAAGACACCATCGACTGGGGCATGGGCGAGACCCTCGCCATCGGCTCGCTGCTCCTGGAGGGCACGCCGGTCCGTCTTTCGGGCCAGGACTCGCGCCGTGGCACGTTCGGTCAGCGCCACGCGGTCCTCATCGACCGCGAGACGGGCGAGGACTTCACGCCGCTCCTGTACCTCTCCGAGGACCAGGCCCGCTACAACGTCTACGACTCGCTGCTCTCCGAGTACGCGGTGATGGGCTTCGAGTACGGCTACTCGCTGGCCCGCCCCGAGTCCCTCGTCATGTGGGAAGCGCAGTTCGGTGACTTCGTCAACGGCGCGCAGACGGTGGTGGACGAGTACATCTCGGCCGCCGAGCAGAAGTGGAACCAGCACTCCGGCGTCACGCTGCTGCTGCCGCACGGCTACGAGGGCCAGGGCCCGGACCACTCGTCCGCCCGCATCGAGCGCTTCCTCCAGCTGTGCGCGCAGAACAACATGACGGTCGCGATGCCGACCCTGCCGTCGAACTACTTCCACCTCCTGCGGTGGCAGGTGCACAACCCGCACCACAAGCCGCTGGTGGTCTTCACCCCGAAGTCGATGCTGCGCCTCAAGGCGGCGGCCTCGAAGACGGAGGAGTTCACGACGGGTGGCTTCCGCCCGGTCATCGGCGACGAGACGGTCGAGGCGTCGGCGGTCCGCAAGGTCGTCTTCTGCGCCGGCAAGCTGTACTACGACCTCGAAGCCGAGCGGAAGAAGCGCGGCGACACGGGCACCGCGATCATCCGTATCGAGCGTCTGTACCCGCTGCCGGGTGCCGAGCTCCAGGCGGAGATCGCCAAGTACCCGAACGCCGAGAAGTACCTGTGGGCGCAGGAGGAGCCGGCGAACCAGGGGGCGTGGCCCTTCATCGCCCTGAACCTCATCGACCACCTGGACCTGGCGGTCGGCGCGGACATCCCGCACGGCGAGCGCCTGCGCCGCATCTCGCGGCCGCACGGCTCGTCCCCGGCGGTCGGCTCGAAGAAGCGCCACGAGCAGGAGCAGGAACAGCTGCTCCGCGAGGTCTTCGAGGCGTAGGCCTGAGCGGTCTTTACGAAGGTTCTGTACGCAGGTGGGTCCGGTCCCGAGTGCTTGTCACCCGGGGCCGGGCCCACCGGCGTATCGGCTTATCCTGAATGTCCTGAGCACATCGCTCGTCAGTCGTCGTTCCTGAATCGCGGAGCCTGTCTTGTACTTCACCGACCGTGGCATCGAGGAGCTGGAGAAGCGGCGCGGCGAGGAGGAAGTCACCTTCGAGTGGCTCGCCGAGCAGCTCCGCACCTTCGTGGACCTCAACCCGGACTTCGAGGTCCCGGTCGAGCGCCTGGCGACCTGGCTGGCCCGTCTGGACGACGAGGACGAGGACGAGTAGGCAGCGAGACGTGGTCGGCGCCCGCACCCTGTCGTAGGCAAGACCCAGGGCGCCTCGGGGGGCCTTCTCAGCCCCACCCGGATCCGGTGTCGGCCGCCCGCACCCTGTCGTACGCAAGACCCAGGGCGCCATGCACCAGCAGGAGCGCTCCCGCCACGGCCCAGCCCCCGCTGCGCCGCCGCACGGCCCACGCCGTGAGCGGCAGCCCCGCGGCCATCTGCGCCACGGCCAGCGCGCGGGCCCGGGGTCCGCGCAGCCAGGGCCCGAAGGGTCCCCGCTCGACCACGTCGAGCTCCGCCCGCACCGCGTCCCGCCACCCGGACCACTCCACCTCCCGGACCCCCGGCACCACGCGTGCCACCGCGCGCAGCCGGTCCGCGGGTTCGCCGGGGCCGAGGCCGGACGGGAGCGCCACTCCTGCCCGCGCGAGGACGGCGAGCAGGCCCAGCAGTCGTGCGCGTGCGTCGGACTCCGTGTCGGGGCGCCCCAGGGCCTCCAGGGCTTGCATGTCCAGGACGGGGTCGAGGCCGAGGCGTGCGCCGAAGGTACGCAGGGCCTCGTCCTCGCCGACGGGCGTCCCGTTCGCCAGCCACACGTACTCGACGGTGCGCCGGAAGCCCGCGGCGAGGGTGCAGCCGGAGCGGTCGGAGTCCCACCACAACGCGAGCACCGGCCAGGTCGACCCGACGGCGAGCGCGGTGGCCCAGCCGGTGAGCACCCGGTCCACCGGCTCGTCACCGTGCGCCCAGGGCTTGCCTTCGGGTACGAGGACGCTCCACTCGCGGCCCGCAGGGGCGAGCAGCAGCTGTTCGCGCAACAGGCGGGCGGAGGGCTCGACCGCGTCGGGTTCGGCCCGGCAGAGCAGCAGCGCACCGGCGGCGGTGTGCTCGAAAGCTTCGGACGACATGGCCCCACGCTAGGTCAAATCGCCATATTTAGCGCAGAGGAGCGAGGGCGTCTTGACTTTCCGTGACCGCGATATATCGTGTATCTCAGAGACGCGATATGGCGCGTTGCCGTCCGGGCTTCCGAGCCCTCCCGCCCACAGCAGCCCAGCCCGCCGAGGAGGTCAGCCCGATGTCAGAGTGGTCCGTCGCCGAGCCCCAGAAACTCACGTTCGACGCCCCCGTGAAGACCCTCCATGTGCGCGTCGTCAACGGAACAGTGAACGTCGTGGGCACCGACGAAGTTTCCGCCCGGCTCGAGGTCTCCGAGATCGAGGGGCCGCCCCTGACCGTCACGCAGGCCGACGGCATCCTGACCGTCGCGTATGACGACCTGCCCTGGAAGGGCTTCCTCAAGTGGCTCGACCGCAAGGGTTGGCGCCGCAGTGCCGTGATCTCACTTGCCGTCCCCGCGGGCACCCGTGTCGAGGTGGGCGTGGTCGGGGCGGGCGCCGTGGTCTCGGGGATCGAGGGGACCACGGAGGTCAAGGGCGTCACCGGCGACACGACCCTCGTCGGCCTCTCGGGCCGGGTCCGCGCCGACACGGTCTCGGGCAGCCTGGAGGCGCAGGGCATCACCGGCGACCTGCGGTTCAACTCCGTCTCTGGCGATCTGACCGTCTTCGAGGGCGCGGGCTCCTCCGTTCGGGCCGATTCGGTGAGCGGCTCGATGATCGTGGATCTCGACCCGGCGAGCACTCTGACCGACATCGGCCTGACGAGCGTGTCCGGGGAGATCGCGATAAGGCTGCCCCACCCGACGGACGCGGACGTCGAGGCGAACACCGCGAGCGGAGCGGTGTCCAACGCGTTCGAGGATCTGCGGGTCAGCGGCCAGTGGGGGGCGAAGAAGATCACCGGCCGCCTGGGTTCGGGCAGCGGAAAGCTGAAGGCGACGACGGTGACGGGGTCCATCGCGCTGCTGCGCAGGCCACCCACGGAGGAAGATCCGTCCGACGAGTTCCCGCCGACCGCGTCCCCGACGGACCCGAAAGACGCTCCCCCGGCTGACGACGACGCCGCCCCGACCGACAAGAAGGTGCTCTGAGATGGCCCCTGTGTTCGCCCACGGCCGACTGCGCCTGTACCTGCTCAAGCTCCTCGACGAGGCGCCGCGCCACGGCTATGAGGTGATCCGCCTCCTGGAGGAGCGCTTCCAGGGTCTTTACGCGCCTTCGGCCGGGACAGTCTACCCCCGCCTGGCGAAGCTGGAGGCCGAGGGCCTGGTCACGCACACCACCGAGGGCGGCCGCAAGGTATACGCCATCACGGACGCGGGCCGCGCCGAACTGGCCGACCGCAGCGGTGAGCTGGCCGATCTGGAGCTGGAGATCCGCGATTCCGTCGCCGAGCTCGCCGCCGAGATCCGGGACGGTGTGCGGGGCGCGGCCGGTGAGCTCCGCCGTGAGATGCGGGAGGCGGCCAAGGAAGCGCGCGCGTCCGGCGGCAGGCCCGAGGGCAAGAGCGGCGCGGGCGCCGGCTCCGGCTCCAGCGCGGGCTCCGGCAAGCCCTTCCCGGACCCCTCGGACTTCTTCGACGGTTCTTGGGCCGACAACGACGGCTGGCGCCAAGCCAAGGAGGAGTTCAAGCGCGCCAAGCAGGAGTGGAAGGAGCAGGCCCGGCGGGCGAAGGACGAGACCCGCAGGGCACGCGAGGACGCCCAGCGCGCCCGCCGCCAGGCCCAGGACGCGCAGGAGACCGCGCGCGCCCAGGCGCAGGAGGAGGTGCAGCGCATCGCACGGCGCGTCCAGGCCCAGGTGCAGGACCACTTCACGCGGGGCGACTGGCCGACGGGGGTCCGCGAGGGCCTGACGGAACTGGCCAAGGAGTTCGGGGAGTTCGGCAAGGACCTGGGCAAGGACTTCGGCGACTTCGGCCGCAAGGGCCCGCGGTCCGCCACCGAGGAGCCCAAGTTCACGTCCGCCCCTGAGGACGGGGTCCCCACGGAGTACGTCCCGGAGTGGGCGCAGGAGGACACCACCGGCAATCCGTCACGTGACCTGGACCGCCTCCTGGACCGCTTCCGTGACGACATCAGGGACGCGGCCCGGGACCACGGCGTGACGGAGGACCAACTCCGCGACGCCCGCCGTCACTTGTCGTCGGCGGCGGCCCACATCGCCGCGAGCCTGCGCACACCGAAGGGCTGACCTGGGTGGCCACCGGGCAACCGGGCCACCGGGGCGGCCTCGGTGGCCCCGGGCCTCGGTGGCCCCGGACCTCGGCAGCCCCGGTGGCCACCCAGGCCCATCGGCTTACGCGGCGCCCTCGCCGTACAGCACCCTCTCCACCGACTCATGGGTCACGCCATGGTCCGCGAGGACCTCGCTGACGAGCCCGGGGCGGACGGTCAGGGCGAACAGGATGTGCTCGTCGCCGATGCACCGGTCCTTGCGCGCTGTGGCCATGCGCAGGGACCTCACCAGGGTGTCCTTGGCCTCGCGGGTGAACGGCCGGTGCCCGCTCAAGGCCCGGCCGGAGCGGCGCCCGGCCCTGCGGCCACCCGCCAACGCGCCCACGCCATGAGCCTCTTCGACCCGGGAGACGATCTCGGACACATCGATGCCGAGTCCGGCCAGCGCCTCCGTGTCGGCCTGCGAGAGGCCAGCGCGGCGCCGCGCCTCACCCAGCGCGCCCTCGATCGAGTCCCGGCGGCGCGTGGCCCCGAGCGAGGCCAGGGCGAAGGACGCCCGGCTCGCCTCGCGGTCGAGCAGCGCGAGGAGCATGTGCCCGTCGTCGACGGAGGCCGCGCCCTCGCCCGCGGCATGCTCGACCGCGCCTTTGACCACGGCGCGGGCGTCCTTCGTGAACCGCTCGAACATCACTGCCTCCCGTACTTCTTGTGCACGGCCTGCCTGCTCACTCCGAGCTCCGCGGCGATCCCCTGCCACGACCAGCCCTGCTGACGCGCACTGCGCACCTGCACGGCCTCCAACTGCTCCACCAGCCTCCGCAGCGCGGAGACGGCCCGCAGTCCGACTCGTGGGTCACGGTCACCCGCACGCTCGGCGAGATCCGTAGCTTCGGTCATGCGTGTCAACTTACGTTGACGGGAGGCGCATGTCAACCACAGTTGACACGCGGGATGGGTCACCCGACTTCGAGCACGATCTTCCCGAACAGATCGCCGGACTCCAGGCGCTCGAAGCCCTCACGCGCCCGGTCAAGCGGCAGCACCTCGTCGATGACGGGACGTACGCCCGTGGCCGCGCAGAAGGACAGCAGGTCCTCCAGCTCGTCCTTGGACCCCATCGTCGAACCGACGATCTTCAGCTCCAGGAAGAAGACCCGGGTCAGCTCCGCGTGCGAGGGGCGGTCCCCGCTCGTCGCACCCGAGATCACCAGAGTGCCGCCTGGCTTGAGGGACTTGACGGAGTGCGACCACGTCGCCGCCCCCACCGTCTCGATGACGGCGTCCACCCGCTGCGGCAGCCGCGCGCCGGACTCGACAGCCTCCACCGCACCCAGCTCCAGGGCCCGCTTCCGCTTGGCCTCGTCGCGGCTCGTGGCGAAGACCCGGAGCCCCGCCGCCTTGCCGAGCACGATCGCGGCCGTCGCGACGCCGCCACCGGCGCCCTGGACGAGGACCGAATCCCCGGGGCGCACACCGGCGTTGGTGAAGAGCATGCGGTACGCGGTGAGCCACGCGGTCGGCAGGCAGGCCGCCTCGGCGAACGACAGCTCCTTCGGCTTCGGCAGCAGATTCCACGTGGGGACGGACACCTGCTCGGCGAACGTCCCCTGGTACTTCTCGGTCAGGATCGAGCGCCCCTCGTCGGGACCGACCCCGTACCCGGTCTGGCCGATGACGGAGTGCAGGACGACCTCGTTGCCGTGCTCGTCGATCCCCGCGGCGTCACAGCCGAGGATCATCGGCAGCCTCCCCTCGGGGAGTCCGACCCCGCGCAGGGACCACAGGTCGTGATGGTTGAGGGAGGCGGCCCGGACATTCACGGTCGACCAACCGTCCCTGGCCTCGGGGGCGGGACGCTCCCCCAACTCAAGGCCACTGAGCGGCTGGTCACGGTCGATGCGGGCGGCGTAGGCAGCGAACATGAGGTGACGATAGGCCGGGGGCCTACCCGTACGTAACCACGCACGACTGTGACGCGCGCCGCGCCCCCGTCTCGTACACCCCCGCCCCACCCCACACGCGCCGCGCCCCCGTCTCGTACGCGTCGGGGCGTACGAAACGGGGGCGCGGTCACGCCATGAAGTCACCGATCAGCGGCGGGCAACGCCCTCGGCACGCGCGGCCGCGGCCACGGCGGCAGTGACGGCCGGGGCGACCCTCTCGTCGAACGGCGAGGGGATCACGTAATCGGCGGAGAGCTCATCGCCCACCACGCCGGCCAGCGCCTCCGCAGCGGCGATCTTCATCGTCTCGGTGATCCGCGAGGCCCGGACCTGGAGCGCGCCCGCGAAGATGCCGGGGAAGGCGAGCACGTTGTTGATCTGGTTCGGGTAGTCCGAGCGCCCCGTCGCGACGACAGCCGCGTACTTGTGGGCGATGTCCGGGTGCACCTCGGGGTTCGGGTTGGCCATGGCGAACACGAACGAGTTCGGCGCCATGGAGGCGACCGCGGGCTCGGGGACGGTGCCGCCCGAGACGCCGATGAACACGTCCGCACCCGCGAGGGCGCTCTCCAGCGAACCGCTGAGCCCGGCCTTGTTGGTGATCTCCGCGAGCTCACGCTTGACCGGGGTGAGGTCGTCCCGGTCCCGGCTCACGACGCCCTTGCGGTCCGCGACCGCCACATCGCCCAGGCCCGCTTCGAGCAGGAACTTGGCGATGGCGACACCGGCCGCACCGGCGCCGGAGATCACGGCACGCAGCTCACCGAGCGTGCGCCCGGTCAGCCGCGCCGCGTTCCGCAGCGCGGCGAGCGTGACGACCGCCGTGCCGTGCTGGTCGTCGTGGAAGACCGGAATGTCGAGCCGCTCCTGGAGCTTGCGCTCGATCTCGAAGCAGCGAGGCGCCGAGATGTCCTCGAGGTTCACACCACCGAAGGACGGCGCCATCCGCACCACGGTCTCGACGATCTCGTCCGCGTCCGTCGTCCCGAGCGCGATCGGAACGGCGTCCACGCCGCCGAACTGCTTGAACAGAATGGCCTTGCCCTCCATCACGGGGAGGGAGGCCTCGGGACCGATGTCACCGAGGCCGAGCACGGCCGTGCCGTCGGTGACCACGGCCACGACGTTCGACTTCCATGTGTAGTCGTTCACCAGCTCCGGCTGCTCGGCGATCGCGGTGCACACTTTCGCGACGCCGGGCGTGTACGCCAGGGACAGGTCGTCCTTGTCCCGCACCGGCACGGTGGCCTGCACGGCCATCTTGCCGCCACGGTGCAGCGCGAACGCCGGATCGAAGGGCTCTTCAGCGCCTTCGTGACCCGTACTGCTGTCGCTGCGAGGATTGACGATCTCCGCTGCCACTTGTCTGACCCCTTAAGTCTTAAATCATCAGTTGAGGGTGTCCACTCCTGGTTGAGAAGTGGGCGGGCACCGCGTCTGTTCCCCGCCTGTCGGCGGAGGGAGGTACAGACACGCGAGCGCGCCGCACACGCGCTCTGGGCCCCGGATGAGGGGTGTAACGCACCTTTCTACCTGACGGTCCTTGCCCTGGGCGAGTGGGATTGGTTACGTGAGGCGCCCGTGGCCGTTGTGGTGGTCCCACAAGAACGTCAAGAACGGATGACGGGCCCATGCCCGAATTTTCCGAGGAGCGCACGCCGCCGGTCCACATCGCGAGATTCACCCGAGATTCACCGAAGATCTCAAATGGCGGTACTTCGTTCCAGGCCGGTACGGCACGGTTGTCCGGGCCTGTCGGGGTCCCGTGGTCACCCGTTATCCGATTTTGACATCTCTGGCACCCAGAATCGGACGGTCCGAATGGCAAGATGCCGTCATCACACGAGGTCGCGACACCCGAAGGTGTGTGCACGACCGCTCGGCAACTCCCTCATCCGCCGGAGGACCCTCATGACCGCACGCTCCATCTGTCGTACCACCGCCGGTAAGTCCGCGAAGTCCCGGATGGCCACGGTCGGCGCGATCGCGGTCGCCGGCGCGCTGCTGCTGACCGGATGCGGTGACCAGACCAAGAGCAAGGACGAGGGCGGCGAGAAGGTGAGCAACGCGCCGCTCGCCGACAAGCTCCCCGAGGACATCCGGGACGCGGGAGTCATCAAGGTCGGTTCGGACATCGCGTACCCGCCCGTCGAGTTCAAGGACAAGTCCGGCAAGACCGTCGGTATCGACCCCGACCTGGGCGACGCCCTCGGCAAGCAGCTCGGCGTGAAGTTCCAGTTCGACAACGGCACCTTCGACACCCTGCTCGGCGGCCTGCGCTCCAAGCGTTACGACCTCGCGATGTCGGCCATGACCGACACCAAGAACCGCCAGGAAGGCGTCGACGAGGAGACCGGCAAGAAGATCGGCGACGGCGTCGACTTCGTCGACTACTTCACCGCGGGCGTCTCGATCTACACCAAGAAGGGCGACGACCAGGGCATCAAGACCTGGGCCGACCTCTGCGGCAAGAAGATCGTCGTCCAGCGCGGCACCGTCTCGCACGACCTCGCCAAGGCCGAGTCGAAGAAGTGCAAGAGCGGCAAGAAGATCGCCATCGAGTCCTTCGACAACGACCAGCAGGCCCAGACCCGCCTGCGCTCCGGCGGTGCGGACGCCGGTTCCTCGGACTTCCCGGTCGCCGCGTACGCGGTGAAGACCTCGGGCGGCGGCAAGGACTTCGAGCTGGTCGGCGAGCAGGTCGAGGCCGCTCCGTACGGCATCGCGATCTCCAAGAAGAACCCCGAGCTGCGTGACGCGATCAAGGCCGCGCTCGACGCGATCATCAAGAACGGCGAGTACGACAAGATCATCTCGAAGTGGGGCGTCGAGGACGGCGCGGTGAAGGAAGCCAAGATCAACGGCGGCAAGTGACCGCGCAACCGTCTCGCCGCTGAAAGGCCACTCCCGTGACTACCGACATCTCCAAGAAGGGGCCGGAGGACTCACCGCCGTCCTCCTCCCACCCCGAGGCCATCAAGGCCATCCCCGTCCGGCACTACGGCCGGTACGTCTCCGCGCTCCTCGCCATCGGCGCCCTCGCCGCGATCGTCTACGCGTTCGCGCAGGGTGACATCAACTGGGACGCGATTCCCGACAACTTCTTCGACGACCGCATCCTCAAGGGCGTCCGGGAGACCCTGCTCCTGACCGTCCTCTCGATGCTCATCGGCGTGGTCGGCGGCATCCTCCTCTCGGTGATGCGCCTGTCGAAGAACCCGGTGACCTCGTCGATCGCCTGGTTCTACATCTGGTTCTTCCGCGGTACGCCGGTCCTGGTCCAGCTCTTCATCTGGTTCAACCTCGGCTTCGTCTTCGAGTACGTGAACCTCGGCCCCGTCTACAAGGACGAGTGGTCGGACTTCATGACGCCGTTCCTGACGGCGCTGCTCGGCCTGGGTCTCAACGAAGCCGCGTACATGGCGGAGATCTGCCGCGCCGGTCTGCTCTCGGTCGACGAGGGCCAGACCGAGGCGTCCCACGCGCTCGGCATGAGCCACGGCAAGACGCTGCGCCGGGTCGTGCTTCCGCAGGCGATGCGCGTGATCGTGCCGCCGACGGGCAACGAAGTCATCAACATGCTCAAGACGACGTCCCTGGTGGCGGCGGTCCAGTACTTCGAACTGCTGCGGTACGCCCAGGACATCGGCACCTCGTCCGGCGCCACGGTCGAGACGCTGCTGCTCGCCGCGACCTGGTACCTGATCATGACGTCGATCCTCAGCGTCGGTCAGTTCTATCTGGAGCGTTACTACGCACGCGGTTCGTCGCGCTCCCTGCCGGCCACTCCCTTCCAGAAGATCAAGGCCAACATGCTGTCGCTCGGCAACCGTTCGGGGGTGCGCTGATGACCACCGCCATGGTGAAGTCCGAGGGCGTCCACAAGTCCTTCGGCAACGTCGAGGTCCTCAAGGGCATCGACCTGGAGGTCAAGTCGGGTGAGGTGTTCTGCCTCATCGGCCCGTCCGGCTCCGGCAAGTCGACGTTCCTGCGCTGCATCAACCACCTGGAGAAGATCAACGCCGGGCGGCTCTACGTCGACGGCGAACTGGTCGGCTACCGGCAGAAGGGAGACAAGCTGTACGAGCTCAAGGACAGCGAAGTCGCCCTCAAGCGCCGGGACATCGGCATGGTCTTCCAGCGCTTCAACCTCTTCCCGCACATGACGTCCCTCGAGAACGTCATGGAGGCGCCGGTCCAGGTCAAGGGCCAGTCCAAGGCGGCGGCGCGGGAGCGGGCCGGTCAGCTCCTGGAGCGCGTCGGCCTCGCCGACAAGGCGAAGAACTACCCGTCGCAGCTCTCGGGCGGCCAGCAGCAGCGCGTGGCCATCGCCCGCGCGCTCGCGATGGACCCGAAGCTGATGCTCTTCGACGAGCCGACGTCGGCGCTCGACCCGGAGCTGGTCGGTGACGTGCTCGACGTCATGCGCGATCTCGCGGAGTCCGGCATGACGATGATCGTCGTCACGCACGAGATGGGCTTCGCGCGCGAGGTCGGCGACAGCCTCGTCTTCATGGACGAGGGCGTGGTGGTCGAGTCCGGCCACCCGCGCGACGTCCTGACGAATCCGCAGCACGAGCGGACGCAGTCGTTCCTGTCGAAGGTTCTGTAAGCCGAAGGTGCTGTAACGCGTACAGATGCGAAAGGGGCGGTACGGATCCGGGATCCGTACCGCCCCTTCGTGTTCCGCTGCCTGCGGCCAGTTACTTGAGCCCCAGCACCATCGCGTCCGAGGGCGACGACCACACCGTCCGCGCCTCGCCGAAGCCCGCGTCTCGCAGCGTCCGCGCGTGCCACTCGGGCGAGGGGGTGTCGCCGTCCGCGTGCTCGCCGTAGATCTCGAAGCGCTTGGCGGTGGGCCCGGCGAGCACCGGGTCCTTGGCGGCGAGCTCCCACCATTCCCGCCAGTCCACGGCGCCCTCGGCCTTGGCCGCTTCCATACGGGCGTGCCGCTGGGCCCGGTCGGCGTCGTTCAGGCGGGGCGTGGCCGGGTCGGGCATGTGGTCGGCGTTCATGAAGACGCCGCCGTCGCGTACGACGCCCGCGATCTGCCCGTAGAGCGTGGTGAGGGGTTCGCTGTGCAGCCAGTGCAGGGCGGTGGCGGTGAGGACGGCGTCGTACGAGTCGTACGGGAGCTGGGCCGTCCAGTCGGGGTCCTTGAGGTCGGCGGTCACGAACGTGACGCGGTCGTCCCCGGCGAAGGTGCCCTCGGCGATGGCGAGGAGGGCGGGGTCGAGGTCGACGCCCGTGCTGACCGCGTTCGGGAACCTCTTGAGCAGCCGGTCCGTAATACTCCCCGTACCGCACGCGAGGTCGAGGACGCGCGGCTGGGTGCCGACGACGGCCTCGACCATGTCCAGCATGACCCGGAACCGCTCCTCGCGGTCGGGCAGGTACCACTCCTGCTGCCGGTCCCAGCTGTCCTGCCAGGCACGCCAGTCGGTCCCGGCCACCGTTTCCGTCATGAGAAGCCCTCCCGTACGTAATACGCTCTCGTAATACCCTAGAAGCACGCGCAACTGTTACTCACGCACCTGACGAAGATAGCCCGCCCCGGTAAGGACTACAAGTGGAACTGGCCTATTACTCGGACTACGCCGTACGTCTGGTCAACAGCGAGGAGCCGGGTCGCAACAAGGACACGCTGACGTCGGTCGACGCGGTCCGTGAGCTGTTCGGAGGCAGTTCGCAGGCGGCTCGTCGCGCCACGGACTCCGATGTCACCCGCTTCCGTTCGGTACGGGCCAGGCTCAGGGCGGTCTTCGAGGCGGCCGACGGCGGCGACGAGACGCTCGCGGTCGACCTCCTGAACTCACTGCTCATGGAGTTCCCGGTCAGCCCGCAGATCTCGGGCCACGACGACCGCGACGACGAGGGCAACCCGCTGTGGCACATGCACCTGGCGGACCACCCGTCGAACGCGACGTCCGGGTACGCGGCGATCGCGGCGATGGGCCTCGCCTTCCACCTCACCGAGCACGGAGTCGACCGCCTCGGCCTGTGCGAGGCAGCGCCCTGCCGCAACGCCTATCTCGACACGTCGACGAACCGCTCCCGACGCTACTGCTCGGACCGCTGCGCGACCCGCGCCAATGTCGCCGCCTACCGCGCCCGCAAACGCCTGGAGACGGAGCGGTCGGCCAGCACGGGCCGCGCGGCCGAAACGGCCCAGCGCAGCAGGGTGAACGGCGAGCGCTGACCGGACTTCCACTGGGGCGGGCGGTAGCGGAACCACACCTTCCCCAGGACGAGTTCCTCGGGCACCGTGCCGTAGTCCGTACTGTCCCCTCCCGCGTACGTGTTGTCCCCGAGCACCCACCAGCCGCCCTCGCGCCGCTCGGCGGCGCGCTTGACGACCAACAGGTCCTGCTGGAACGGATGGCGGAGCACCACGACGTCACCCGCTCGGACCCGTGCGCCCCACTGCACCACCAAGCGGTCCCCGTGGTACAGCGTGGGCACCATCGAAGGGCCGGTCACCTCGGCCGCGCCCAACGGCAAGATGCCCCTTCTCCGTTCGCTCTCCTGCGACAGCTCCGGCATCACCGCACCTCCCCGGTCCTATCCTCCACGAGTCCCAGTCTGACCCTGGACTTTTGTCCTAAGCCCATGGGGGCACTCGCGAAAACCCGTCTCTCACGGAGTAATGTCCCACCTGAGAAGACGATCACGAGGAAGGACCGCTGCATGCTTTCCCGCCTGTTTGCCCCCAAGGTAAAGGTCAGCGCCCACTGCGACCTCCCCTGCGGCGTGTACGACCCGGCCCAGGCCCGCATCGAGGCGGAGTCGGTCAAGGCCGTGCAGGAGAAGATGGC
The DNA here is from genome assembly GCF_053610745.1 of Streptomyces sp. NPDC054866. Classification (NCBI taxonomy): domain Bacteria; kingdom Bacillati; phylum Actinomycetota; class Actinomycetes; order Kitasatosporales; family Streptomycetaceae; genus Streptomyces; species Streptomyces sp. NPDC054866. The sequence goes on along the minus strand of NZ_JBSGZA010000003.1, from coordinate 987,091 downwards.
CGCCAACGACGACGCGCAGTTCCAGACGCGCGCCATCGGCATCAAGGAGCAGCGCGCCGAGCTCGCCAAGCACCACGTTTCGGTGCTCTGGAGCGACTACTTCAAGCCCCCGCACTTCGAGAAGTACCCGGAGCTGCACCAGCTGGTCAACGACACCCTCAAGGCCCTCTCGGCCGCCAAGGGCTCGTCCGACCCGGCCACGGGCCAGAAGGCGCTGGACTACATCGCCCAGATCGACAAGATCTTCTGGGAGACGAAGAAGGCCTAGCCTTCGCATCACCACAGGTGAAAGCACCCGGCATCCGCGCGGAGCCGGGTGCTTTCGCCGTCTGTCAGCCCCGCAGCGAGGCGAGCCCCTTCTGTAGGTCCTCCGCGTTCATGATGGGGTAGATCTCGATCTCCGCGCCGAGCTCCAGGAAGAACGGCTCGGCGATGGACGGCATCTCCGAGCTGTCCTGCATGTCGAAGACGAAGGTGGCCGCGCGGCCGCCCGCACTGGGGCCGAAGTACGCCGCCTCGGGCTTGATCTGTTCCGCCACCGACTGCATCAGCTTCGGCAGCGTGCCGTTCTTGATCGCCTCGTTCGAGATCTGGGTGTCCAGACGTGCTCGCAGCATGACTCTCATGGCACTCACTTCCTCCCTTCCAGGGTCCCGCATCAGGCCCGGTCGTGCAGTGCCAGGTTCACGGCGAAGCCCAGGAACGCCACCCCGCTGAACTGCTCGAGGCGGCGCCGGAACGACGGCCGCCGGATGCGCTCGCCCAGCGCGGACGCCGCGTAAGTGACGATCCAGTACCAGAGCGCGAGCTCCACCAGGTCGATCGCTGTGAGCAGCAGCGTCGCGCTGAAAACGGGGGCGCCCTCCGGGATGAACTGCGGGATCAGGCTCATGTAGAAGAGCCCGGCCTTGGGATTGAGCAGGTTCGTGCCGAGGCCGGCGCGGAAGGCCGCCCAGCGGTCCCGGGGAGAGGGCGGCTCGGCCTCCGCCGTCTGCTCGGCCTCCGCCGCCTGCTCCCGCTCCGGCGTCCGCTCAGCGCGGCGGGAGCGCCACAGCGCCGTGCCTCCCAGCCATGCCAGGTAGACGGCGCCCCCGATGCGCAGGGCGTCGTACGCGAAACGGGACGCCGTGAGCAGTGCCGTCAGGCCGATCGCCGTCGCCACGCCCCAGGCCAGACAGCCGGTGAGGATGCCGAGGGCGGCGGCGAGACCGCCGTCACGGCCGTGGGCCACGGAGGTGCGCAGGACCAGGAGTGTGTCCAGGCCCGGCGTGATGTTGATGATCGCGGCGACGCCCGCGAACGCGAGTGCGGCGGTGAGCATGACGGGAGGCTAGTCGGCGGCCCCCGCGTCGCGCCGCCGGATAAATCAGTTGCCGCCGCGGCCCGCCCCTGTTGCACTCTCCGTACGCCTAGACCCGTCAAGGAGACGCAATGCGCCGTTCGTTCATGTCCAGCCAGAAGGGAATCGCCATCAACCCAGAGGACATGACACTCAGTGCATACGTCGAGCACGTCCAACTCCCTGAATCTGGGGATCCTTGCGCATGTTGACGCCGGGAAGACCAGCCTGACCGAGCGGCTGCTGCACGCCGCCGGTGTCATCGACGAGATCGGTCGCGTCGATGCGGGCAACACCCAGACCGATTCACTGGCCCTGGAGCGGCAGCGCGGCATCACGATCAAGTCCGCCGTCGTCTCCTTCGCCGTCGACGACGTCACCGTCAATCTCATCGACACCCCCGGTCACCCGGATTTCATCGCCGAGGTGGAGCGGGTCCTGAGCGTGCTCGACGGCGCCGTTCTCGTCATTTCCGCGGTCGAAGGCGTCCAGGCGCAGACCCGCGTACTCATGCGGACCCTGCGGCGGCTCCGCATTCCCACGCTCGTCTTCGTGAACAAGATCGACCGACGCGGCGCGCGCCACGAGGACCTGCTGCGGGACATCGCGGAGCGGCTCGTCCCGGACATCGTGCCCATGGGGGCGGCCCACGGCCTCGGCGGTCGCGACGCGTCCTTCGTGCCCTTCGACGGCGGCGATCCCGCCTTCACCGCCCGCCTCGTCGACGTACTCGCCGCGCACGACGACGCCCTGCTCTCCGCGTACGTCGACGACGAGGCGGGCCTCCCCTACCGGCGGCTGCGCACCGAACTCGGCAAGCAGACCGAGCGGGCCCTGGTGCACCCGGTGTTCTTCGGTTCGGCCGCCACCGGCGCGGGTGTCGACGAACTCATCGCGGGAATCCGGGAGTTGCTGCCCTCCGAGGACGGCTCCCCGCGCGCCGACGTCCCGGCCTCCGGCACCGTCTTCAAGGTCGAGCGCGGGGACGCCGGGGAGAAGATCGCGTACGTACGGATGTTCGCGGGGACGATCCGCACGCGTGACCGGCTGCCGTTCGGCAGCGGGCGCGAGGGCAAGGTCACCGCGGTGAGCGTCTTCGACCGCGGGTCCGCCACCCCGCGTGAGGGTGTTTCCGCGGGGCAGATCGGGAAGTTGTGGGGGCTCGGGGACATCCGGATCGGTGATGTCATCGGCGCAGGGCACTCCCAGAGGGGCGGAGACGGGCGGCACCACTTCTCGCCGCCCACCCTGGAGACCGTCGTCGTCCCCGCCCGCCCCGGCGACCGGGGCGCGCTGCACCTCGCGCTCGCCCAACTCGCCGAGCAGGACCCGCTGATCAACCTGCGGCAGGACGATCTCCGCCAGGAGGTCTACGTGTCGCTGTACGGCGAGGTCCAGAAGGAGGTCATCCAGGCGACGCTCCTCGATGAGTACGGCATCGACGTCACGTTCCGCGAGACCACGACCATCTGCGTGGAGCGCGTGACCGGCAGCGGGGCCGCCTACGAGATCATCGACAAGGACGACAACCCCTTCCTGGCCACCGTCGGTCTGCGCGTCGATCCCGGTCAGCCGGGTTCCGGCGTGGAGTTCCGCCTGGAGATCGAGCTCGGTTCGATGCCGTACGCGTTCTTCCGCGCCGTCGAGGAGACCGTGCGGGAGACCCTCCACCAGGGGGTCCACGGGTGGGAGGTCGACGACTGTGTGGTCACCATGACGCACTCCGGGTACTGGCCCCGCCAGAGCCACGCGCACGGCACCTTCGACAAGAGCATGTCGAGCACGGCCGGTGACTTCAGGCAGCTGACTCCGCTGGTCCTCCTGAGCGCGCTGCGACGGGCGGGCACCGAGGTGCACGAGCCGCTGCACAGCTTCCGGCTCAGCGTCCCGGACGACGTGTTCGGGCAGCTCCTGCCCGCGCTGTCACGGCTGCGGGCGGTCCCGCACACCCAGACGGCGCGCGGAGCCTCGTACGTGGTCGAGGGCGAGATCCCCGCGGCCCGTGTCCACGAGCTCGAACAGCTGCTGCCCTCGCTGACGCGCGGCGAGGGCGAGCTGGAGTCCGCCTTCGAGCGCTACCAGCCGGTCCGGGGCGGGGCCCCGGACCGGCCGCGGACCGACCGCAATCCGCTCTGCCGCAAGGAGTATCTGCGGGAGGTGGCGGGTGTCCGGCGCTAAGCCCTGGCCGGCTAGGTCAGCGGGGTCAGCGTCGGAAGGCAGGCAGGCCGAGGGCGCCTACGCGGGCGGGGTCGACGAGGATGTTGAGCTCGACGATCCTGCCGTTCGAGATCGTGAACTCCATGACCGAGACGACCTCGTCGCCGGGCACTCCGACCACGCCGACGCGGCCGTTGACGAGCGCGAGCTCGGTGGTCGGTGCCCCCTGCGAGAACATCGCCGCCTGCCCGGCCACCACCGACGCTCCCCGCACCAACTTCGAGAGCCCCGAGGCCAGTTCGCCGGTGTCGGCCCGCAACACCACGTCCGGGTCGAGCAGTTCGAGCAGCGCGTCGAAGTCCCCGCCCCGCGCGGCCGCGAGGAAGGCACCGACGACCTCGCGCTGGCGTACGGGGTCGTTGTCGGGGGTGGGCGCCGAGGCCTGCACCCTGCGGCGGGCCCGGCTCGCCAGCTGCCGGGTCGCGGCCGGGGTGCGCTCCACGATCGGGGCGACCTCGTCGAAGGGCACGGCGAACATGTCGTGCAGCACGAACGCGAGGCGTTCGGCGGGCGCAAGCGTCTCCAGTACGACGAGCAGCGCGAGGCCCACCGAGTCGGCGAGCAGCACCTCCTGCTCGGGGTCGACCACGTCTCCCCAGCTCACCACCGGGTCCGGCACATGGGTGTCGAGGGCGAGCGACAGGGAGTCCTCGCGCCGCGACTGCCGCGTACGCAGCATGTCGAGGCAGATACGGCCGACGACCGTCGTCAGCCAGCCCCCCAGGTTCGCCACCTCACTGGTGTCGGAGCGGCTGAGCCGGATCCAGGACTCCTGGACCGCGTCCTCGGACTCGCTGAGCGAACCGAGCATGCGATAGGCGACGGCCTTCAGATGCGGCCGGTGCTCCTCGAAGCGGGCCGCCAGCGCTTCGTCCTGATCTACTGCTGCTTCGTTCTGATCCATCTGTCACATTCCCCCCTCGCGGTACGTCACATCAATGACGCACCGTGCCGGCGCACTTGGAGGAGAACAGTAATGAACACCGAGACGACAGGACCGCGCGCACCCGAGCAGCGCAAGCGGGACGCCCTGCACCGCCTCACCCACGACATCGACGCGTGGGTGGCGACGGCCGACGCGGACAGCGGAACCCCGTATCTGATCCCGCTGTCCTTCCTCTGGGACGGCGAGAGCCTGCTGGTGGCCACTCCGGACGCCAGTGTCACCGGCCGCAACCTCCGGGCGACCGGCAGGGCACGGGTCGGCATCGGACCGACCCGCGACGTCATCCTCATGGAGGGGGCCGTACGCGCCCTGGGCGAGGGCGAGTTGACCCCCGAGGACCGTGACGCCTTCGCCGAGAAGACGGGCTTCGACCCGAGCAAACTCGACACCGCCTACACCTACTTCCGCATCACCCCGCAGCGGCTCCAGGCCTGGCGCGAGGCCGACGAGCTGGAGGGCAGGGAGCTGATGCGGGGCGGGCGGTGGACGGTGTCGTAGGCGGCGCGGTGGACGGTGCGGCCCTGGGGTCAGTCCCTGCCGAGCACCGGGGCGAGCGCCTCCCTGAGGTCGTCGGGCCCGGTGTAGTGCAGGCCCACCATGCCGAGCGCGACGGCCGCGTCCACGTTCTCCTTGCGGTCGTCCACGAACAGGCAGCGCTCGGCGGGGACCCCGGTCCGCTCCACGGCGATCTCGTAGATCCGTCGGTCGGGCTTGACGATGCCGACGTCGGCGCTGCTGACCACGGTGTGCGCGAGGCCGGCGATGCCGAGCTCGGTCAGGTCGTCGTCGAGCCACGGGGTCGCGTTCGTCACGAGCGCCACGTGCAGGTGCGCGCGGGCCCGCCTGAGCAGGTCCACCACGGTGGCGTCGGCGGAGAACCCGGCCTCGGCGAGCGCGGTGCCCAGGGCGTGCCCGCGCTCGTGGGGCACCCGGTCGGCGAGGCCCCGCGCGATGGCCTCCACCCACTCCTCCTTGCCGGTGCGCCCGAGCATCAGCGGCAGGTCGGTCTCGGGCGCGAAGGCGATCTCGGCGGTGCTGCCGTGGGGAAGACCGGCGGCGCGCTCCATCTCCTCCATCGCCGACATGTCGTAGAAGCGGATCACGCCGTCGAGGTCGCAGAGCACGGCGTCGAACGGCAGCGGCGGCACCTGCCAGGTGAACCGCAGCTTCTCCTTGGCGTCGGCGCCTATGCGGCCGTAGAAGCGGATCGCGCCCTCGTTCCACGCGGGTGTCTGCCACTGGACCTCGGTGAGGCCGAGCGCACGGGCCTCTGCCGCCACCGCGTCCGTCAGCCGCTCGCCGAGGCCGAGACCCCGGTGGCCGTCGCGCAGGAAGAGACAGTCCATGTGGAGGTACTCGGCGCCGTCCCAGGTGGAGATCTCCGGCGCACACGTCGCGTAGCCGACGACCTCGCCGCCGGGCAGCTCGGCCACCAGACAGCGCAGCCGCGGGTCCGGCACCCCGAAGAGGAGCGCGTCCAGGCGCTGTTCCAGACCGGGGGCGGGCGGGGCTCCCTTCTCGTACGCGGCATGCTCGGCGACGAGTTCCACGACGCGGGGGAGGTCGGCGGGGCGGGCGTGGCGGACGCGGGGGGCTTCGCCGTTCTGCGCGCGTGAGCCGTCGTGCGCGGTCGGACCTTCGTACGTCATCGGACCTTCGTACGCCAATGGACCTTCGTACGTCATCGCAGGTCCCCCTCTATGACGTCCCGGCCCCACGCGGTGAGCCGCTCCGCGAGGGTGCCGCTCCCGTCGAGCACGCACCGCACGTACGCGTCCCGCTCATGCGTGAGCACGGCGGCCTCCCACACGCACGGCGCGAGCCCGGTGCGGCCCGGCCGCAGCGCTCCGGGGTCCCCGGCGGGGCCGACGAAGACCGCGAGGTCCGACATGTACCCCTCGATCCAGCTCTGCACCAGGACGTAGTCCCCGTCACCGCCCGCGTGCACGATCAGCACGGCGAGCCCCGCCGACCCACGCGCACGACCGAGCCCCAGATGCGCTCCCGCGATCGCGAGCGCGGCTTCCTCGTCCTGCCCGGTCACCTTCCGCCCGGGCGCCTCGACGGCGTACGCCTTCACGAGGTGTCCGCCGGCCTCGTGGACGCCCAAGGGCCGTGCGGTGCGGGCGTGGTGGCCGTCGGCGAGTGCGAGCAGCCGCTCGCCGTCGACGGCCGACGGAAGTTGATCCAGCTCGGTCATGTCCATGAGCCCATGATGCAGACCCGCTGCTTCTCGCCGAGCACCCGCTTCACATCGGCCCGCACCCGGTCCTGGTTGGTCCGCGCGCGCCGGACTCGTGCCTCAGTCGTCGTCGGAGCGCGCGGGCTCCGCGTCGGCCTCGGCCTCGCGCTTCTCGCGCTTCTCGCGCTCTTGGGGTTCGTCGACGCGCGCGTCGCACTGCGGGTTGCGGCAGGGGCGGGGGACCCACATAGGGACGTACACCCCGAGCACCTTGCGCCGCTTGATGGCCGTACCGACAGGCCGTCCGCAGCTCGCGCACACCGGCTCGCTCTGCGGGCGCGGGCCGGACCGGCTCCCATCGCTGCCCATGCGTTCAGGGTAGGGCGGCCCGCCCCGGCCGGAAAGCCGACTGTCAGCGCTTCCTGCGACGGGGGCCCTTCATGCCGGGCGGTGCCACCCCGTCACCCCCGGTGAATCCCCTCCGTGTCGAGCTCCCCCGCCACCACCTGCCGCGCGCACTCGGCGAGCCGCATCCGGTTCGCGCGCGCATGCCGCCGCAGCGCCCCGAACGCCTCGTCGACCGTGCACTTCCAGCGCTCGGCGAGCACACCTTTCGCCTGCTCGACGGCGATCCGGCTGGTGAGAGCCTCCTGCAACTGGTCGCGCCGCAACTCGCTCCGCTCCAGGGAACGCCGCTGGAGTATCGCGATCGTGGCGACATCCGCGAGGGCCTGCGCGAGCGCGATCTCGTCGGGGCCGAGCACCTGCGGCTTCGCCTGGAACAGATTGAGCGTCCCGAGAACCTGATCGCCCTGGCGCAGGGGCAGCACCTGCGTCATCGCGTAGCCGGCCGCCCTGGCGCGCGTGGCGAACCGCGGCCAAGAGGTGTTCGCTTCCAGTCCGTTGAGTGCGATGTTCGTGTGCGCCGTGCCGGAGCGGTAGCAGTCCAGGCACGGCCCCTGTTCCTGCTGCAGGGCGAACAGATCGAGCACCCAGGCGTGCTCGCCGGACGCCGCGAGAAGCCTCAACTCGCCCTGGGCGTCCGCCAACAGGACGCCCGCGGCCGAGACGCCGAGCAGTTCCACGCAGCGCACGGTCAGGTTCTGCAGGAATTCGGCGACGTCGAAAGTGTCGGTCAAGGAGTCGGCCATCTCCACGAATGCCTCCGCCAGAAGTCGCTCGCGGGACGTGTCGCCGGACACCTCGCGGGTCATTTCGCGGCACATGGGGCTCGTCCCCCCATACCGTCCGTGCCGAAAGGCTGGGGTTCCCGCCACATCGGCCACAGGTGCGGGCCGTCCGGCAGGTCGATGGCGTTTCCGGTGAAACGGAATCCGAGCCGTGTGTAGAGCGCGCGGCTGCGACTGCTGCTCGCCTCCAGATAGGCGTGCAGCCCTTCCTTGTCGCAGCGTTCGAGCACGGCGCCGATCAGCGCGGTGCCGAGCCCCTCGCCCTGCCGCTCCGGGCTCACGCCGATCATGTGCAGATACTGGTGGGGCCGGTCGGTCGGGTGCGCGTCGCCGGTCAGCCGGCCGATCATCTCGATCCGTTCGTTGCCCGGGTCGACGGCCTCGCGCAGCTGCGCAGGCCCTTCTTCCGCGTCCTCGTCCCCACCTTCGTCCCCACCCGCGGGGACGGACCACCACAGCGCGACGGCCGAGCCGTCCTCCGTGATGTCCACGTAGCCCTGGCCCACCGCCAGGTCGTAGAAGGCCTCCATCAGAGCGCCGTGTCTGCGGCGGCGGTGCTCCTCGCCAGGGAAGACCCAGCTGCTCACCGGATCGTCTCGGAACGCCTCGTCGAGCAGCCGGACCACGTCCGCTCTGTCGCTCTCCCCGGCCCTCCGGATGACTACGCCCACAGCCCGCCCCTTTGCCCCTCGCCCACGCTCAACTGCGTGCCCCGCCCCACCGGTTGCTTCGGTTGCAGCCTAAGTGATCGGGCCCCGGAACACGGGAGAGCCCCGCAGCCTGACCGGATCTCGGCAGGGTGCGGGGCTCATCGGCCGCGCTCGGCCGCGCTCGGCCGTCCTGTTTCAGCCCGTCTTATGCGGGTCGGCTCCTCTCCGTACGTCGCCGCACGTCTTCGTACGTTCAGTGCGTGCGCCGCGTAACGAACTCCGCGAGCGCCAGCAGGCTGCCGGCCGCCTCCGGGGCCGGCACCGCGCCGGCCAGTTGGTTGATCGCGCGGGACATCCGGTCGCCCGCGTGCAGCAGCGCCCAGTCCCTGCCGCCCGCCGCCTCGACGGCGTGCGCCATGCGGTCCAGGTCGCCGTCGCTGGACGGGCGTCCGTACAGCTCGGCCAGCTCGGCGGCGGCCGGGGTGCCGGAGGCCAGCGCCGCGACCACCGGCAGGGATTTCTTGCGGGCCGCGAGGTCGGCACGGGCCGGCTTGCCCGTGTGGTCCGGGTCGCCCCAGATGCCGATCACGTCGTCGATGAGCTGGAAGGCGAGCCCTGCCTCGCGGCCGAACCCGTCGAGCGCCTCCACCTCGCTGTGCCCCGCCCCCGCGTACAGCGCCCCCAGCGCACAGGCACAGCCGAGCAGCGCCCCGGTCTTGGCCTCGGCCATGGCGAGGCACTCGTCGAGCGTGACCTCGTCGGGGCCGCGCCGCTCGAACGCGCCGTCCGCCTGCTGGCCCTCGCAGAGCTCCACCACGCAGGAGGCGAGCCGGGCGGCCGCCGCCGGGGCCCCGGGGTGCGGGTCCTCGGCGATGAGCCGCTGCGCAAGGGCCTGGAGCGCGTCACCGGCCAGGATCGCGTCGGGTTCGCCGAACACGGTCCATGCGGTGGGCCGGTGCCTGCGGGTGGTGTCGCGGTCGATGACGTCGTCGTGCAGCAGGGTGAAGTTGTGGGTCAGCTCCACCGCTGCCGCCGCGCGGACGGCCATGGCCTGGTCCCCGCCGAGCGCCCGCACCGCGGCGAGCACGAGCGCGGGCCTGATCGCCTTGCCCGCGTGCCCGGCCGCCGGTGTGCCGTCCGCGTGTTCCCATCCGAAGTGGTAGAGCGCGATGCGGCGCATCGCTCCGGGCAGCGAGTCGATCGCCCGGCGCAGCTCCGGGTCGACGCACGCCCGCGCCGACGCCAGGAGCTCCGCCGCTTCCGGCGATTCGTGCCCCGCGTGCTCATTGAACTCCGTCACGTCCGTCGTCGTGTCCGTCATGGACTCACCCCGGAGAGGATGCGGACGGTGGCTGTTCCTGGGCCTGCGGGCGCGTACGGATGGGGTGTACCCGGCGGCGCGCCCACAGACACGGCCTCATCGCCAGCGGCCGATCTCGACGTTCTCCAGCACGCCCAGCGCGTCTGGCACGAGGACCGCCGCGGAGTAGTAGGTCGACACGAGGTACGAGATGATCGCCTGCTCGCTGATCCCCATGAAGCGCACGGACAGGCTCGGCTCGATCTCGTCCGGGATGCCGGTCTGGTGCAGGCCGACGACGCCCTGCTCCTCCTCGCCCGTACGCATGCAGATGATCGAGGTGGTGCGGGCCTCGGTGACCGGGATCTTGTTGCACGGGAAGATCGGCACCCCGCGCCAGGTGGGGATGCGGTTGCCGCCCATGTCGATGGTCTCCGGCACGAGGCCGCGCTTGTTGAGCTCGCGGCCGAACGCGGAGATCGCGCGCGGGTGGGCCAGGAAGAGCTTCGACCCCCGCCTGCGGCTGAGCAGTTCGTCCATGTCGTCCGGGCTCGGCACGCCGTCGTGGGGTTGCAGCCGCTGCTCGTACTCGCAGTTGTTGAGCAGTCCGAACTCGCGGTTGTTGATCAGCTCGTGCTCCTGGCGCTCCTTGAGCGCCTCGACCGTGAGCCGCAACTGCTGCTCGGTCTGGTTCATCGGCTGGTTGTAGAGGTCGGCCACGCGCGTGTGGACGCGCAGAACGGTCTGGGCGACGCTCAGTTCGTACTCACGCGGCGCTGATTCGTAGTCGACGAACGTGCCCGGCAGCACCGCCTCGCCGATGTGTCCCGCGGAGAGGTCGATGGGCGACTCGCCGAACTTGTTGGTCCGCTGGGCCGGAATGGACCGCAGCCGCCTCAGGTGCTCGCGCAGCGAATCCGTGCGCTCGGCGACCTGCTCCAGGTCCTGGCGCGGCAGGGTGAGCACGGTGCACGCGGTGACCGCGCGCGTCGTGTACTCCCAGATGGCCTCCGGGTCGAGCAGTGCCTGCTCGCCGAAGTAGGCGCCGTCGGCGAGCGTCCCGAGAACCGTGTCGTCCCCATAGGGCCCGGTGCCGATCTTCTCGACCCTGCCGTGCGCGAGCAGGAACACCTCGTCGGCCTGGCTGCCGAAGGAAGTGATGACCGACCCCGCGGCGAACTCCCGCTGCTGGCACCGCTGGGCCAGCTCCCCCAAGACCTCCACGTCCTCGTAATCCCGCAGGGTCGGCAGCTCGCCGAGCTCCGCGGGGATGACCTGGACCCGGTCCCCGGTCTTCACGAACGTCACCCGGCCGTCGCCGACCGAGTAACTCAACCTCCGGTTCACTCGATACGTACCGCCCTGCACCTGCACCCACGGCAGCGTCCGCAGGAGCCAGCGTGAGCTGATCTCCTGCATCTGCGGCGCGGACTTGGTGGTGGTGGCCAGATTCCGCGCGGCCGATGTGCCCAAGCTCTGCTGCGGCTCGGACTGTTCCGCTCGGACCTCTTCGCCTACCGACATTGGCTATGCCCTCCCGATCAAGCGCTGATCTGCGCCGTCAACCCTTCCAGCACGGGGAGTGTCGGCGCCATTACACAAACGAGCGGGAATGGATCGGGCGAGAACGGGGCACTCACCCGCGTACCAGGAACTGGGTTCTCGGGGGCGGGGAACTCCAAGATCCGTGCATCCGTTGAACAGGACACAACGGCCGATACTCTTCGTACCGATATGCACCATCTCGCAGCATCCCGCACCAATCCGTAGGAGACGGCAATGGCAGGCTTCCTGGATCGCGCCAAGGAACAGGCGCAGCGCGGACTCACTCAGGGAAAGCAGAAGATCGACGAGGTCCAGGCGCAGCGCACGGGCGGCGACCTCCTGAAGAAGCTGGGCGCGGCGTATTACGCGCAGCAGCACGGCACGGGAACCCCCGAGGCCACGCAGCAGGCCCTGCGGGCACTCGAGGCCCACATCGCGACGAACGGCGACGCGTTCCTGCACAGCGGCGAACACCGCGGCTGACCAAATCGGCTCGCACGGTGCCCGAACAGCGACGGATTCCCTCCGAACGGCTGGTCCGGGCACCGTGGTTCCGGTAAAAGCGGACATACAAGACGGTCCGCGACAGGCGGCCGTCGTGCTCCGCAAAGGAGTCGGCCATGGCCCCACCCATGTCCGCGGGCAGGTTCCTCGACGTGCTCAAGGACGAAGGAGTGACCGTCGTCGAAGTCGGCGACTGGCCTCACCACAACCGCAACCACAAGGGGCCGTGGGGGCCCGTGCACGGCGTGATGATCCACCACACGGTGACATCGGGCAGCGAGCGGACGGTGGAGATCTGCCGGGACGGGTATGCCTCGCTGCCCGGCCCGCTCTGCCACGGCGTCATCACGAAGGACGGCCGCGTCCACCTCGTCGGGTACGGCCGCGCCAACCACGCGGGGCTCGGTGACGACGACGTCCTGCGCGCGGTCATCGCCGAGAAGGCGCTCCCCCCGGACAACGAAGCGAACACCGACGGAAACCGCCACTTCTACGGCTTCGAGTGCGAGAACCTCGGCGACGGCGAGGATCCCTGGCCCGACGCGCAGCTGGACGCCATCGAGAGGGTCTCGGCGGCCATCTGCCGCCACCACGGCTGGACCCACCGCTCGGTGATCGGCCACCTCGAATGGCAACCGGGCAAGATCGATCCCAAGGGCTTCACCATGAACGCCATGCGGGAGCGCGTCGAGGAACGCCTCAAGTAGGCCGAGGAACACCTCGAACGAGGAGCGCGCCCCGAGCGGGCGGACCGTGGCCGTGCCCGGCGGCACGGCGGCGGGCAGAATGGCGGGGTGAGCACCACCCCGCCGACCACCCCGCGCCCCCGGCTCCCGTCCCCGCTCCAAGAGCTCCAGGACGACCGGTTCACGCGGCAAGGCGTCACTCTCACACTCAAGCGGGACGACCTGATCCACCCGGACCTCCCGGGCAACAAGTACCGCAAGCTCTTCCTGAACCTGGACGCCGCCGTCGCCGCGGGGCACGAAGCCCTGTTCACCTTCGGCGGCGCCTACTCCAACCACCTCAGGGCGACCGCCGCGGCGGGCCGCCTCCTCGGCATGACCACCATCGGCGTGGTCCGCGGCGACGAACTCGCGGGCCGCCCCCTGAACCCGTCGCTCACGCAATGCGAGGCCGACGGAATGCGCCTGCACTTCATCGACCGGGCGACGTACCGCAGGAAGACCGAGCCGGAGGTCCTGGCCGCCCTCCTGCGCGCGACAGGCGCCGAAGACCCCTACGTCATCCCCGAAGGGGGCAGCAACTCCCTTGCCGTTCAGGGCTGTACGGCCCTGGGCGAGGAGCTGCGCGGCCGCACCCACACGGCGGCCGTGGCCTGCGGCACCGGCGGCACCCTGGCCGGCATGGCCGCGGGCCTCGCCCCCGACCAGCGCGCGCTCGGCATACCCGTACTCAAGGGCGGCTTCCTCGGCCCCGAGATACAGGCACTGCAACAGCGGGCCTTCGGCGCCCCCACCGCCAACTGGCACCTGGACGAGCGCTTCCACTTCGGCGGCTACGCCCGCACGCCTTCTGAACTCACCGCGTTCGCAAACGACTTCGAGGACCGGCACGGCCTCCCCGTGGAGCGCGTCTACGTGGCCAAGCTCCTCTACGCGCTGACAGCCCTCTCCGAAGAGGGCGCGTTTCCCCCCGGCAGCAACGTCACGGCGGTCATCACCGCGACGGAGCCGGCGCCCCCCGCGGCTCAGTCCTCGACCTCCCGATAGGCCGCCGCCTCCTCCAGGTCCAGCTTCCGCAGCAGGGTCCGCATCATCTCGTCGTCGATGCGCCGCTCGTCCCGCATCTTCACGAACACCTCCCGCTCCGCGGCGATCGCCTCCCGAGCGAGCCTGCGGTAGGTGTCGTCGGCGGACTCCCCCGTCACGGGGTTGGACTGACCGAGCCGCTCCCACACGGAGTTGCGGCGCCGCTCGAGGACGGTGCGCAGACGGTCCTGGAGGGGCTCTGGGAGGCGATTGCGCTCGTCCCGCATGAGTTCGTCCACCCTGCGCTCCGCGGCCTGCGAGGCGGCGTTCTGCGCCTGCGCCTCCGCGAGCGTCTCCGCCTGCGCGTCACGCCCCGGCAGTTTCAAGACCCGGATCAGCCACGGCAGCGAGAGCCCCTGCACGACCAGCGTGCCGATCACCGTGGTGAAGGTCAGGAACAGGACGAGGTTGCGCGCGGGGAACGGCTCCCCGTCGTCCATGACGAGCGGGATCGAGAAGGCGATCGCCAGCGACACCACACCGCGCATCCCGGCCCAGCTGACGATCAGCGGCCGCCGCCAGTCCATGTCGGACTCCCGCTCCCTGATGCGCGTCGACAGGATCCGCGGCAGATAGGTCGCCGGATACGACCACACGAAGCGCACGAGGACGACGAAGAAGAAGACCCCCAGCGCGTACCAGGCCGCCTGTACGCCGCCGTACTCGCCGAGCCCCTTGAGCACGAGCGGCAGTTGCAGACCGATGAGCGCGAAGACCGCCGACTCCAGGATGAACGCGACCACCTTCCACACGGCGGCTTCCTGGAGCCGCGTCTCGAAGTCGACCTCCCAGGAGCGGTGTCCGAGGAACAGGGCGACGACGACCACGGCGAGCACTCCGGAGGCGCCGACCTGCTCGGCGGCCGCGTACGCGACGAAAGGGATCAGCAAGGAGAGGGTGTTCTGCAGCATCGCCTCCTTCATGTGCCTGCGCAGCCAGTGGATCGGCACCATGAGGATCAGCCCGACACCGACCCCGCCGACCGCGGCCACCAGGAACTCCTGGATCCCGCCCGCCCAGCTCGCGCCCTCGCCGACCGCAGCCGCGAGCGCGACCTTGAAGGCGGTGATCGCGGTCGCGTCGTTCACCAGCGACTCGCCCTGGAGGATCGTGGTGATCCGGGACGGCAGCCCCACCTTCCGCGCGATGGCCGTGGCCGCCACCGCGTCCGGCGGCGCGATCACCGCGCCGAGGACCAGCGCGGCGGTCAGCGGCAGATCGGGGATCAGCAGATACGCGAGATAGCCGACGACGAGGGTCGCGAACAGCGTGTACCCGACCGAGAGCAGCGCCACGGGCCTGATGTTGGCGCGCAGATCGAGGTACGAACTCTCCAGGGCCGCGGTGTGCAGCAGGGGCGGCAGGATCAGCGGCAGCACGATGTGCGGGTCCAGGTGGTAGTCCGGAACCCCGGGCACGTACGCGGCGACCAGACCCACCGCGACGAGCAGCAGCGGCGCCGGCACCGGGGTCCAGCGCGCGGCTCCGGCCACCGCGGCACTCGCCGCGATCAGTGCCACCAGGGGCAGTACGTCCATCGGTCAGGCCCTCCGCGATACGCGTTCCCGTCGTAACCTGGCAATCATGAACGAGTGCCCGCATGTCGCTGCGCTGCCGCACCCTGAGCCCGCCCCGCTGAGCGAGACCTGTCCTGAGTGCCTCGCGGTCGGCAGTCACCCGGTGCAACTGCGGCTCTGTCTGGACTGCGGCCATGTGGGCTGCTGCGACTCCTCGCCCTTCCAGCACGCGACGGCACACTTCAAGGACACCGGACACGCGGTGATGAGGACCTTCGAGCCTGGCGAGAGCTGGCGTTGGTGCTTCGTGGACGGTTCGATCGTCTGAGGCCTGGGTACGTCAACCCGACGCCCGTACTCTCCAATTGAGACCGCGAGACCCCTAGCCACTCTCCGTACCCTTAGGCTTACTATGAGTGACAGCAACGGAGCGGGGTCCCCGGGACACGGAACTGGGGAGCGCGGTAGCGTCACCGCAGAACTACGTGGTGCGTTACCCGTGTGACGCAGTCCGGACCGCCGCTGGACGGCGGACCTGGAGCCCCGAAAGTGCTTGTACCACCTTGGAGGTGAGGGTGTCCCAGATCGCAGGCGAGCCCGGGAATCAGGACTTCGTCGAGGTCCGCCTTCCGGCTGCGGGTGCCTACCTGTCGGTGCTGCGTACGGCTACGGCCGGTCTCGCGGCGCGTTTGGACTTCACTCTCGACGAGATCGAGGACCTCCGCATCGCGGTCGACGAGGCCTGCGCGATCCTGCTCCAGCAGGCCGTGCCCGGTTCGGTGCTCAGCTGCGTCTTCCGGCTCGTCGACGACTCCCTGGAGGTGACCGTCTCGGCGCCGACCACCGACGGCCGGGCCCCGGAACGGGACACCTTCGCCTGGACTGTGCTGTCCGCCCTCGCGGGTCAGGTCGACTCCTCCGTGGCCGAGGACAACACCGTCTCGATCAGTCTCTACAAGAAGCGCGGCGCGGGACCCGGGCCGGCGTGAGGGGCAGGGAGGGGCCGGTGCGGGACGAAGAGCGCGGCACACGGGGTCTGCCCGGTGGCCGGGGAGGTGCGCCGATAAAGCCGACAAGGGGGCGCGAGGCTCCGGTGGAGCCGGCGCTCACGGGCATCCCCGAGCAGCAGGCCAGGCCGCACCCGGAGGACCCGGAGCAGCCGGGTCCGTCGACTGTGGCTGACGCGTCGGAGCAGGCAGAGCCGACCGCCCAGGAGGAGCGCGCGAAGCCCTCCGTCCGGGGCGGCGCGCAACGGGCGGGATACATGAGCGAGCAGCAGCACACCCGGCACGAGCCGCAGGACCGCAGCGGTGCACGCGCGATGTTCATCGAGCTGCGCGAGCTGAAGGACGGCAGCCCTGAGTACGCGGATTTGCGCAACAAGCTGGTCCGCATGCATCTGCCGCTCGTCGAGCACCTGGCCCGCCGCTTCCGTAACCGCGGCGAGCCCCTCGACGACCTGACGCAGGTCGCCACCATCGGCCTGATCAAGTCCGTGGACCGCTTCGACCCGGAGCGCGGCGTGGAGTTCTCCACGTACGCGACACCCACGGTCGTCGGCGAGATCAAGCGTCACTTCCGCGACAAGGGGTGGGCGGTCCGGGTCCCGCGGCGCCTCCAGGAGCTCAGGCTCGCCCTCACCACGGCGACCGCCGAGCTGTCCCAGCTGCACGGCCGCTCGCCCACGGTGCACGAGCTCGCCGAGAAACTGGGCATCTCCGAAGAGGAGGTCCTGGAGGGCCTGGAGTCGGCCAACGCGTACTCCACGCTGTCCCTGGACGTCCCGGACACGGACGACGAGTCCCCCGCGGTCGCGGACACCCTGGGTGCGGAGGACGAGGCCCTGGAGGGCGTCGAGTACAGGGAGTCCCTCAAACCGCTCCTTGAAGACCTTCCACCGCGCGAGAAGCGCATCCTGCTGCTGCGGTTCTTCGGCAACATGACGCAGTCGCAGATCGCCCAGGAAGTCGGCATCTCCCAGATGCACGTCTCCCGGCTCCTCGCCCGCACGCTCGCGCAGCTGCGCGAGAAGCTCCTCGTAGAGGAGTGACGAAGGAGCAGGCCGCCCCTCCTGGCCTGCTCCTTCGGAAGGTCTCTCTCGTTCAGCAGGTCTGTCGCGTGCGGGACGGCTACTTCACGTCGTCCTGTACGTTCCCCGGTCCCCGGATGCCGAGGGCCTCGGTCGTGGCGGGGTTGACCAGCAGCACGAGCGCGGCCACCGCGACCGCGGCGAGCGCGATGCCGCCCGGGATGGCCATGCTGTCGGCCTGCAGCAGCTGCCAGGCCACCGGAAGCGCCATGATCTGCGTGATGATGGCGGGCCCCCGGCTCCAGCTGCGGCGGAGCAGGAGACCGCGGGCGGCGAGCAGGGGCAGGAGCGCGAGGACGATCAGCGTGATGCCGCCCGTCGTGGCCTGTTCCGGATTGTCGGGGTCACCCGCGAGGCCCATCACGAGCATGTAGACACCGGCGGCGATGAGTGCGACGCCCTCCAGCGCGGCGAGGGCCGCCGCGGCCGTCAGGCGTCCGGGACGCGGGCCTGACTGCGGGGCTTCGGGGGTGGGGTTCCGCTCAGTACTCACCCTTGCAGGGTAGCTGTGCGTGTCCGTGCTCCGGGCCCCGGTCCGCCCCCTCGGTCTAGGCCGGATAACGACCCCTAGGTACTCTGCTTCGCATGCGTGCACTCCTTGTGGTCAACCCAGCGGCAACCACCACCAGCGCGCGCACGCGTGACGTACTGATCCACGCGCTGGCGAGCGAGATGAAACTCGAGGCGGTCACCACGGAGTACCGCGGCCACGCCCGGGACCTCGGAAGACAGGCCGCGGAGAGCAAGGACATCGAGCTCGTCGTCGCCCTCGGCGGGGACGGCACGGTCAACGAGGTCGTCAACGGCCTGCTGCACAACGGCCCCGCTCCGGCCCATCTGCCGCGCCTGGCCGTCGTCCCCGGCGGCTCCACCAACGTCTTCGCGCGCGCCCTCGGTCTGCCCAACGACGCCGTGGAGGCGACCGGCGCACTGCTCGACGCCCTGCGTGAGGGAAGCGAACGGACAGTGAGCCTCGGCCATCTGTCGGGGACTCCCGGCACGGAGGACGAAGCCGTTCCCGGGCACTGGTTCACTTTCGCCGCCGGATTCGGTTTCGACGCCGGAGTGGTGGGACGGGTCGAACAGCAGAGGGAGCGCGGGAAGCGGTCCACCCATGCGCTGTATTTGCGCCAGGTGTTCCGTCAGTTCCTCGACGAGCCGCACCGCAGGCACGGAATGATCACGCTGGAACGGGCCGGCGAGGACCCGGTGACCGACCTCGTGCTCTCCATAGTCTGCAACACCTCCCCCTACACCTACCTGGGCAATCGCCCGATGTACGCGTCCCCGCAGGCCTCCTTCGACACGGGCCTCGACGTGCTCGGACTGAAGAAGCTGTCCACCACCGCGGTGGCCCGGTACGGGACGCAACTCCTGACGTCGACGCCCGATCGCGGACCGCACGGCAAGCACGCGGTTACGCTCCATGACCTCACCGACTTCACCTTGCATTCGAAGGTGCCGCTCCCGCTTCAGATGGACGGCGACCACCTGGGGCTGCGCACGAGCGTGACGTTCACAGGCGTACGCCGTGCACTGCGTGTGATTGTGTGAGTAGAAGGGGCGAAAGTCCTTTCACTCGAACGTTTAGGCCAGGGTCCACCCCATGGAAGTACGGCTGTGACCCAGCCGACACTGAGGAATCAAAAAAAACTTGCCGGAAGGGGTTGTATCCGCCGCCGAGGTTTGCGAATCTCTACATGGCGATCGGGACGGCCCGCAACATCGGCCCCACAGAGAGCCAGAACCCCCTCCTCAACGCATAGGACATCGTCGCGTATGTGACGAAAGTCCCTTCCGTCGTCGAGGGATTCGTGAAAGCGTTCACATTCACAAGCAACCTGCATGTAATACCAAGGAGAGGTAGCAGCCATGGACTGGCGTCACAACGCCGTTTGCCGCGAGGAAGACCCCGAGCTCTTCTTCCCCATCGGCAACACCGGTCCTGCGCTGCTGCAGATCGAGGAAGCCAAGGCCGTCTGCCGCCGCTGCCCCGTCATGGAGCAGTGCCTGCAGTGGGCGCTCGAGTCCGGCCAGGACTCCGGCGTCTGGGGTGGCCTCAGCGAGGACGAGCGCCGCGCAATGAAGCGCCGCGCCGCTCGCAACCGTGCACGCCAGGCCAGCGCCTGACGCTCACGCCCCCTACGAGCCTGAGCCCGGCGGCGCGTACAGCGAGTACGCATCTCCCGCCCCCGAGCCGCAGCCGCGCAGTACCCCCGATGCGCAACGCAACGTGAGCAGTGAGCCCCGGACCACTTCGGTCCGGGGCTCACTGCTTTGCGTCTGCGGTGCCGGGCGGGGGCGATCTGCCGTGATCTCCCCTTCCCCCTGCGCTACTTGTCGGCGCGCACCGGAATGTCGAGCACGACCTGCGTGCCGCGCTCCGGGGCCCGCACCATGTCGAACGTGCCGCCCATCTCGCCCTCCACCAGGGTGCGGACGATCTGCAGGCCGAGGTTGCCCGAGCGGTGCGGATCGAAGCCGTCGGGCAGGCCGACGCCGTCGTCCTGCACGGTGATGAGGAGTCGAGCATCTTTGCTGGTGCCGCCGCGCACGGCGGAGACCTCGACCGTTCCGGTGTCGCCCTCCTGGAAGCCGTGCTCCAGGGCGTTCTGCAGAACCTCCGTGAGGACCATCGACAGCGGGGTGGCGACCTCGGCGTCCAGGATGCCGAAGCGGCCGGTGCGCCGGCCGGTGACCTTGCCGGGTGAGATCTCGGCCACCATCGCGAGGACGCGGTCGGCGATCTCGTCGAACTCCACGCGCTCGTCCAGGTTCTGGGACAGCGTCTCGTGCACGATGGCGATGGAGCCCACGCGGCGTACGGCCTCTTCGAGGGCTTCGCGGCCGGTGGCGGAGTCGATGCGGCGCGCCTGGAGGCGAAGGAGCGCGGCGACCGTCTGGAGATTGTTCTTCACCCGGTGGTGGATCTCCCGGATGGTCGCGTCCTTAGTGATCAACTCCCGCTCCCGGCGGCGCAGTTCGGTGACGTCGCGGAGCAGGACGAGCGAGCCGATGCGCGGGCCCTTGGGCTTGAGCGGGATCGCGCGGAGCTGGATCACGCCGTCGCCGCCCTCGATCTCGAACTCGCGGGGCGCCCAGCCGCTTGCGACCTTGGCGAGCGCCTCGTCCACCGGGCCGCGGGACGGGGCGAGTTCGGCGGTCGCCGTGCCGAGGTGGTGGCCGACCAGGTCGGCGGCGAGGCCGAGGCGGTGGTACGCGGAGAGCGCGTTCGGCGACGCGTACTGGACGATGCCGTCGGCGTCGAGCCTGAGCAGACCGTCGCCCACGCGCGGGGACGCGTCCATGTCGACCTGCTGGCCGGGGAACGGGAAGGAACCGGCGGCGATCATCTGGGCCAGGTCGGACGCCGACTGGAGATAGGTCAGCTCAAGGCGCGAGGGGGTGCGCACCGTGAGCAGGTTCGTGTTGCGGGCGATGACCCCGAGGACGCGCCCTTCCCTGCGTACGGGGATGGACTCGACCCGCACCGGGACCTCTTCTCGCCACTCGGGGTCGCCCTCGCGCACGATGCGGCCCTCGTCGAGGGCGGCGTCGAGCAGCGGGCGGCGGCCGCGCGGGACGAGGTGGCCGACCATGTCGTCCTGGTAGGAGGTGGGCCCGGTGTTGGGCCGCATCTGCGCAACGGAGACATAGCGGGTGCCGTCGCGGGTGGGAACCCAGAGCACGAGGTCGGCGAAGGAGAGGTCGGAGAGCAGCTGCCACTCCGAGACCAGCAGATGCAGCCACTCGAGATCGGAGTCACCGAGAGCGGTGTGCTGGCGTACGAGGTCGTTCATGGAGGGCACGTGTGCGAGCGTACCTGGCACGTCCGGCGGGCCCGCTCCGGGAGATTCCCGACGAGCCGCGGCGCCAGGGCGGGACCCTCAACCCACCCACGGCACCGCAGCCCTTCAGGAACACGACCACCGGAATGTGCGGTACCGGACGGCCGATCGGAGGATCCGACACGGTCAGGGCAGAGAGTGCCGGTTCCTCGGTCCGCCCTCCTGTGCGGGAAGGGCGGATGCTTTACCAACGCATTGTGGACTAGACCATTCACTTGTGTCTATGCGTCGGCAGATGTTTGTTGTTGTCTCTTTCTCTCACTTGTGGCCCAGCGGACTTATACATCGGGCCAGGCCCGCATGGCCAGCTCGGCGACCGCTTCCAGCTCCTGCCGGCTCGCGCCGTCGCGGGACTGCTGGGACATGCCCTGGAGTACGGCTCCGGTGTAGCGGGCCAGGGCGGGGGCGTCCGTCCCCGGGGGGAGCTCGCCCGTGGCGACGGCGGCTCTTATGCGGGACTCGATGGAGCTGACGTTGGCGTTGCGCCGGTCGCGCAGAGCGGACTCGACCTCCGGCGTCGCGCAGTTCGTCGCGGCGCAGATGACCAGGCAGCCGCGGGGGTGTCCGGCTTCCGTGTACTTGCCGGCGGCCTCGTGCAGCATCCGCGCCACTCCGCCGCGGACGGTCGGCTCCTCGGCGAAGGCGCGCTCGCCGAAGGAACCGTGCGTCTGCCCGTACAGCAGCACGACCTCCTCGAACAGTGACTGCTTGTCACCGAAGGCCGCGTACATGCTGGGGGCGCCGATGCCCATGGCCCGGGTGAGATCCGTGACCGATGTCGCCTCGTACCCCTGTTCCCAGAAGGTGCGCAGGGCCTGCTCCAGCGCGGTCTCGCGGTCGAAGGAGCGGGGGCGTCCGCGCTGTTTCGTCGCCATGGAGTGAATTGTATAGCGGCCGCTAGAAAAACGGCCCGGCGTCCGCTACGGTTCTTTCTGTAGCGACCACTAGAGAAATAGGGGGCGGCTCTCATGGGCACGCTTGCGGGGAAGACGGCACTGGTCACGGGCGGCAGCCGCGGCATCGGGCGGGGCATCGCCGAGCGGCTCGGGCGGGACGGCGCGCGGGTCGCCGTGCACTACGGCAGCAACGAGACAGCGGCGAAGGAGACGGTCGCGACCATCGAGGCCGCGGGCGGATCCGCCTTCGCCTTCGGTACGGAGTTGGGTGTCCCGGGAGACGCCGAAGCCCTCTGGGCCGAGTTCGACCGGCACGCGGACGGCCTGGACATCCTGGTGAACAACGCGGGGATCGGGCTCTACAGCCAGGTGGGAGAGGTCCAGGAGGCGGACTACGACCGGGTGTTCGCGGTCAATGTGAAGGCGCCGTTCTTCATCATCCAGAAGGGCCTGTCCCGGCTGCGCGACGGCGGCCGGATCATCAACATCTCCTCGGGCGTCACCCGCATCGCCTTCCCGATCACGATCGGGTACTCGATGACGAAGGGAGCCCTGAATGTCCTGACGCACACCCTGGCCCAGGACCTGGGCCCGCGCGGGATCACGGTCAATGCCGTGGCGCCGGGGATCATCGAGACGGAGATGATGGACGGCATCCCCGAGAAGCAGCGCGCCGAGATGGCCGGTTACTCCACCTTCGACCGCATAGGCCAGCCGGCGGACGTGGCGGACATCGTCACCTTCGTCGCATCGGACGACGCCCGGTGGATCACCGGCCAGTACATCGACGCGACAGGAGGCTCGGCGCTCGGTCTGTGAGGCCCCGCGTCAGCGGGTCTCCGTCACCTTCGCCAGGGCGCGCGGCGCGTCCGGGTCCTGGCCGCGGGCGATGGTGACCTCGTGGGCGAGCAGTTGGAGGGGGATGATCTCCAGGATCGGCTGGAGCTCTTCCGGTACGCCGTCGGTCGGCAGGACGAAACCGGCCGACGCCTGCTCGACCTGGGCCTTCGGGCCGACGACCACGAGGTCGGCGCCGCGTCCGCGCAAACGGTCGAGGACCGGTTGCAGGGCCTGCCCTCCTCTGCCGTCGGTGACGACCGCGATGACGGGCGAGATGTTGTCGACCATGGCGAGCGGGCCGTGCAGCAGGTCGGCTCCGGAGTAGGCGAGGGCGGGGATGTAGCTCGTCTCCATCAGCTTGAGGGCCGCCTCCTTCGCGGTCGGGTAGCCGTAGCCACGCGAGGTGATCACCATGCGTTCCGCGAAGCGGTAGCGGGCGGCGAGGGTCTTGATCTCGGCCTGGCGGTCGAGGAGTTGGGCGGCGAGTCCGGGCAGTGCGGTGGCGGCGGCGCCGTCTTCACCCCGCAGTCCCTCGACGAAGAGATAGAGGGCGAGGAGAGATGCCGTGTAGGTCTTCGTGGCGGGGAGCGCCTTCTCCGGGCCGGCCTGAATGTCGATGTGGTGTTCGGAGACGGCGGCCAGGGCCGAGTCGGGGTTGTTGGTCACCGAGAGGGTGAGCGCGCCGGCCTCGCGGGCCGCGCGGGTCGAGGCCACCAGGTCGGGCGAGCCCCCGGACTGGCTGACGGTGACGGCCAGGACGTCCCTCAGGTCGGGCTTGGCTCCGTAGGCCGTGAAGGTGGACATCGAGGTGAGGCCGCAGGGCACACCCAGACGGACTTCCAGGAGGTACTTGGCGTAAAGGGCGGCGTGGTCCGAGGTGCCGCGTGCGGTGAGGAGGACGAAGCGGGGCTTCTTGGCGGCGACCAGTCGGGCGGTCTCGCGGATGTCCGGGGCGCCGGTGTCGAGGAGTCGGCGCAGGACGTCGGGCTGTTCGGACATCTCGCGGGCCATGATCCGGCCCGGCTGCTCGCTCTGCGGGGTGGTCGGCGTGGCGGTCATGCCTTCCACTTTCCCCGTTCGGGGCGTGGCTTGCCCGACGGGCGGGAGCGGGGCGGAGAGCCGAGCATGGGACGCGGGAAGCGAAGCCCTGGAACCTTGGGTCCGGGCGGGTCAGCTCTGCTAGATTGGTCTATACCACATAGCCAGTAGTCCCCGTGGGTCCTCTCTCCAGACCCGTGAGCCCTCTCCAGATCGGCAGGCCCAGCGTGGAAGTTGTCATCGTCCCGGACGCCAAGGCAGGCGGCGAGCTCATCGCGGAGGCCATGGCCTCCTTGGTGCGCCGTAAGCCTGACGCCCTGCTCGGTGTCGCCACCGGATCCACCCCGCTGCCCATCTACGAAGCCCTGACCGCCAAGGTCGGTTCCGGCGAAGTGGATGCGTCGCGGGCGCGGATCTGCCAGCTCGACGAGTACGTGGGGCTGCCCGCCGGGCATCCCGAGTCCTACCGCTCCGTGGTGCTGCGTGAGGTCGTCGAGCCGCTGGGGCTCGGCGAGAAGTCCTTCATGGGGCCTGACGGCAGCGCGGAGGATGTGCAGGCGGCGTGCGAGGCGTACGACCAGGCGCTCGCGGACGCCGGGGGTGTGGACCTCCAGCTGCTCGGGATCGGCACGGACGGGCACATCGGGTTCAACGAACCGTGCTCCTCGCTCGCCTCGCGTACGCGGATCAAGACGCTGACGGAGCAGACGCGGGTGGACAACGCGCGGTTCTTCGACGGGGACATCGAGCAGGTGCCGCACCACGTGATCACTCAGGGGATCGGGACGATCCTGGAGGCGCGGCATCTGGTGCTGCTCGCCACGGGTGAGGGCAAGGCGGACGCGGTGGCCGCGACGGTGGAGGGGCCTGTCGCCGCGGTTGTTCCGGCTTCGGCTCTGCAGTTGCACCGGCATGCGACGGTCGTCGTGGACGAGGCCGCCGCCTCCAAGCTGAAGCTTGGGGAGTACTTCCGGGCCACGTATGCCGCGAAGCCTTCCTGGCAAGGGCTTTAAGCAGACCTGGTGTTACTCGGAGGTGCCGGGTGCCCCCTGCTGGGGGCGCCCGGCACCTTCCGTTTGCAGCCACCTGCTGGTGCGTTGGGGCTGGGCGCGCAGTTCCCCGCGCCCCTTTCGGGGCGCGGCTCTGCTCAACCCCCCGTGATGACCTCTGCCGCCGCCAGGCCGCAGACCCTTGCTGCTCCGTGTGTGGCGATGTGGAGGGCGCCCTTCGGGGCGGATTGGGGGACGCCCATTTCGATCACGATCGTGTCGGGGCGGGCCGCGAGCAGCACGTCCAGCGCCTGTGCCATCCACGCGTGGCGGTGGGCGTCGCGGACCACGGCCACGATCCGCCGCTCCCCCGCCTCGCCCAGCGCGAGCGCGCCCGCGTCCTCGCCCGTGAAGCTGCCCGTCTCCGTGCCCGGGAGCAGGCGTTCCAGCTCCGCGGCCACGCCCCACGGGGTCTCGTCGCCCACCGCGATGTTGGCCATCGGCGTGAAGGCGGCGACGTACGGAGCTTCGGTGAGCGGGGCCGCGTAGGACTCGCCCCGGGTGACCGTCAGGGCGCGGCGGGCCGCGACCAGGCCGATCTCGGTGCCGGGCGCGCCCCCCGAACGCTCGGCCGCGCCCGGCACCGAAGTCCAGTGGGCCAGCGCACGGACGCGGGCTGCCGCGTCGGCGAGGCGTTCCTCGGAGAGCTCGCCCGCGCGCACCGCCCCGACCAGGGCGTCACGCAGGCGAAGCACCGTGTCGTCGTCCGCGAGGCCGCCGCCCACGCAGATCGCGTCGGCGCCCGCGGCGATGGCGAGGACGCTGCCGCGCTCGATGCCGTACGTGGCGGAGATGGCCCGCATCTCCATGCCGTCCGTGACGATCAGGCCGTCGTAGTTCAGTTCCTCGCGCAGGATGCCTGTCAGGATGCGGCGCGAGAGCGTTGCCGGGTATTCCGCGTCCAGGGACGGGACCAGGATGTGCGCGCTCATCACCGCGCGCGAGCCCGCGGCGATCGCGGCCCTGAACGGCGCGAGGTCGCGGGCGCGCAGGACCTCGGGGTCGACGCCGATGCGCGGCACGTCGTGGTGCGAGTCGACCGCGGTGTCGCCGTGCCCCGGGAAGTGCTTGGTGCAGGCGGCGACGCCCGCGGACTGCAGCCCCTCGACGTAGGCGGCGGTGTGCCGGGCCACCAGGAGCGGGTCGGAGCCGAAGGAGCGTACGCCGATGACGGGGTTGTCCGGGTTGGAGTTGACGTCGGCGGACGGCGCCCAGTTGAGGTTGACGCCGCACGCGGCGAGCCGGCGGCCGAGCTCGGCGGCCACGTCACGGGTCAGCGCCGTGTCGTCGACCGCGCCGAGGGCGTGGTTGCCGGGGAAGGAGGAGCCGGAGCGGACCTCGAGGCGGGTCACGTCACCGCCCTCCTCGTCGATGGCGACCAGGACGTCGTCGCGCTCAGCACGCAACTGGGCCGTCAGGGCGGCCAGTTGTTCGGGCGAGGCGATGTTGCGGCCGAAGAGACCGACCGATGCGAGGCCCTCGCCGATCCTGCGGAGCAGCCAGTCCGGCGCGCTGGTCCCGACGAAGCCGGGCTGCAGGACGGTCAGGGCGTCGCGGGTCAGACCATCGTTTGGATTAGATGCAGTGGTGGGGCGGATGAGTGTCGTCATATGGCGGGTTATCCCTTCACGGCACCGTCGGTCAGACCGCTGACGGCCCTGCGCTGCAGGAAGACGAAGAGGACGAGGATCGGGATGGCGAAGAGCGAGGCGGCGGCCATGGTGGCGCCCCAGTCGTCGCCGAAGGCGGTCTGGAAACCGGAGAGCCACACCGGCAGCGTCTTGGCCTCCGCCTCCTTGTTGAGGACAAGGACGAGCGGGAATTCGTTCCAGGCGGTGATGAAGCCGAAGAGCGAGGTCGACATCAGGCCCGGCGCGAGGAGCGGAAGGATCACCCGGCGGAACGCCTGCATCCGTGAACAGCCGTCGACCATCGCCGACTCCTCCAGCTCACGCGGCACCGCGGCGACGAAGCCGCGCAGCGTCAGGAGCGTGAAGGGCAGGATCATCACCATGTAGAACAGCGTCAGCGGGACCAGGCTGTTCAGCATGTCGGCGTCACGCACGATGATGTAGATCGCGATGACCATGACCTCCCAGGGCGCCATCTGGGCCAGCATGAAGCCGATGATGAAGCCCCTACGGCCCTTGAACCGCATCCGGGCGAGCGCGAACGCCGACGCGAGGCCGATGATCAGCGAGAAGACCACGGCGAGCACGGTGACGGTGAGGGAGTTGCCGACCATCGTCCAGAAGTGCTCGGCCTCGACGGCTGTCTTGAAGTGCTCGAACGTCGCGTCGGTCGGGAACCACACCGGGTCCTCGCTGATGATGTCGCCGGTCGGCTTGAAGGCCGTGGCGAACATCCAGTAGACCGGGAAGACGAAGCCGATGAAGAGTACGACGGCCACCGCGTTGGGCCAGATGCGGCGAACCTTCGACGAAAACGACGAAGCAGTGCGCGTCACAGCTCCTCCTCCTCTTGCTTGAGCACGATCCGCAGGTAGAAGGAGGTCAGGGCCAGCAGGATGATGATGGTGAGCAGCGCGATCGCCGCGCCCATGCCGAAGTGCTGGTTGCCCATGCCCTCGATGTAGGCGTAGACGGGCAGGATCTCGGTGAGCCGGTCGGGCCCGCCCTCGTTGAGCGCGAAGACCTGCGCGAACGCCTTGAAGACCCAGATGATCTCCAGGAACGTCGTCGCGTAGAGGAAGGGCCTCATGTACGGCAGCGTGACGTTCGTGAACCGCTTCCACGCGCCCGCGCCGTCCAGCGCCGCGGCTTCGTAGAGCTCCTTGGGGATCGTCGTCGTCGCGGCGTACAGGTTGATCGCCACGAACGGGATCGACTGCCAGACGATCAGGACGATGACCACGAAGAACGTGGAGTACTGGCTGCCCATCCAGTCGTACTCGGCCATCGAGTGCCAGCCGGCCTTGTCGAGGACCCAGTTGACGACGCCGAAGCGGGTCGCGAACAGCCACTGGTAGACGGTGGTCGACGCGATGATCGGCATGGCCCAGGCGAGCACGAGTCCGACCAGGAGCAGCGTCCGCATCCGCTTGCCGAGCCGCGCGAGCAGCAGGCCGACCAGCGTGCCGAGCAGCATGATCAGTACGACGTTGACCGCGGTGAACGCGATCGAGCGCCCGGTGACCCGCCAGAAGTCCTCGCCGCTGAGGACCTCCTTGAAGTTGTCGATCCCGTTCCACTCCGTGAGGTGCAGGATGAACTGCCTCATGTTGAGGTTCTGGAACGACAGGATCCCGTTGTTGACCAGCGGCCAGCCGAGGAACACCAGGGTGGCCGCGACCGCGGGAAGCAGGAGCAGATAGGGCGCGAGCGACCGGGCACGCTCGCGGGGCTTGCCGGAATCCCCCGGCCGTCGGTCCGTTTTCACGACGTCCGTCGGGCCGGTGGGCGGCCGTTCGGTCTGCACGGTCATGCTCGCCATCTCTTTCGTGGGCATCGCGGAACGCAGCGCTGCGCCGGGGCACCGGGCCCGGGGGTGATGACACCCCGGGCCCGGAATCCCCGGCAGGAGTACGCCCTTACTGCTTCTGCGCCAGGCGCTTGTTGAGCTCGCCCTCGACCGACTTGGCGGCCTCGTCGTTGGACTTACCGTTCAGGACCGCGGTCATGTAGTTCTTGATCGGGTTCGGCGGGTTCTCCACGGCGGCCCACTCCGGGATCAGCGGGGTCGTGCCACCGCCGGCGGTGGCGGGGGCCATGGCCTCGGCGGCCGGGTTGCCCTTGAGCTGGGCCTCCAGGGCCTGCTTGTTCGGGATGACGCCGCCTTCCTTGGCGAGCGCACCCTCGAACTTGTCCGACAGCGCGATCTTCAGGAACTCCTTGGCGAGCTCCTGCTTCTTGCTGGTCGCGGCGACGGCGAGGTTCGAGCCGCCGAGGAAGACGCCCTCGGGCTTGTCGGCCGTGGCACCGGGGATGGTGAAGTAGCCGATGTTCTCCTCGAACTTCTTGTCCTTGCTGGCCTTGATCGCGGTCGCGGCCTCCCAGCTCATGCCGATGAAGGCGCCGGTCTTGCCCTTGGCGAAGACCTCGGCCTGCTGCGGGGTGGCCTCGTCCTTGTTCTTGGGGGCCTTGGAGAGGTCCGCGAACTGCTTGTACGTCTTCATGGCCTTGGCGACCTTGGGGTCACTCAGGTTGGAGACGTACTTGTCGCCGTCCTTCTTGACCAGTTCGGCGCCCTCACCGATGGTCAGGCCGACGAAGTGGTACCAGTTCTGGCCCGGCAGGTAGATCGGCTCGGCGTCCGTCTTGGACTCGATCGCCTTGAGGTTCTTGAGGAACTCCGCGCGGGTCTTGGGCGTCTCCTTGATGCCCGCGTCCGCCCAGACCTTCTTGTTGTAGATGACGACGCGGTTCAGGACGAACCACGGGGCGGCGTACTGCTTGCCGTCCACGACCGAGGACTTGTTGATCGACTCGGTCCAGTCGGCGCCGACACCTTCCTTGAGGTCACTGAGGTCGGCGAGGCCACCGGTCTTGGCGTACGCGGCGGTCTGGGTGTTGCCGATCTCGAAGACGTCCGGCGGGTTCTCCTCGGAGAGGGCCGTGGTCAGCTTCTGCTGAATGCCGTTCCACTGCTGGACCTCGACGTTCAGCTTGGCGCCGGTCTTCTTCTCGAAGGCGGCCTTGACGTCCTTGCTCCAGCCGTCGGGCGTGGAGCCGTCCATCGCCCAGAGCGTCAGGGTCTCCCCCTTGAAGCCGTCCGCTCCGGCCTTCTTGTCGTCGCTGTCGTCGCTGCCACAGGCCGCGATCGAGACCAACATGCCCGCGACACCGATGGCCGCTATGAGCTTGCGCTTCACGTCACCCTCCTCAAGGGATGCCAGTCAACCCCCCACCCGCAGCGACCAAATGGACCGAGATCTGCCCGTGGGACTGGAACCTGGTCTTTAATGGTGTAGACCAGTACGGGGAGCTTGGCCTAGACCTTTAGGGGTGTCAAGGGTGTATAAGAAGGGCTGTCAGGTCCGTTATCGGACCGACACCTGAGCGGGCACGGTATGCCCGGCCCGGTACGTGCCACGATGTGAGCCGCGACAGACGGAGGAGCCGGTGACGGCAGCAGGAAGGCGGGCCATGGGCACCGAGGCGGGGAGTGCGGAAACCGAGGCGGGTGCGTCAGCGCCCATGGAGGCCACGGACACCGGCCCGGCCGCGGCAGTCGGCCGCACCGCGCGCGTGCCCAAGTACTACCGCCTGAAGCGGCACTTGCTGGACATGACCGAGACGCTGCCGCCCGGCACCCCCGTCCCGCCCGAGCGCACGCTGGCCGCCGAGTTCGACACCTCGCGCACGACGGTGCGCCAGGCCCTCCAGGAGCTGGTCGTCGAGGGCCGCCTGGAGCGGATCCAGGGCAAGGGCACCTTCGTGGCCAAGCCGAAGGTCTCCCAGGCCCTCCAACTCACGTCGTACACCGAGGACATGAGGGCCCAGGGCCTCGAACCGACCTCACAGCTCCTCGACATCGGGTACATCACAGCGGACGACACCCTCGCCGGACTGCTCGACATCAGCACGGGCGGCCGGGTGCTCAGGATCGAGCGGCTGCGGCTCGCAAACGGCGAGGCCATGGCCATCGAGACGACGCACCTCTCGGCCAAGCGCTTCCCGGCCCTGCGCCGCTCCCTGGTGAAGTACACCTCGCTCTACACCGCACTCGCCGAGGTGTACGACGTCCACCTCGCGGAGGCCGAGGAGACCATCGAGACCTCCCTCGCGACCCCACGCGAAGCCGGCCTGCTCGGCACGGACGTGGGCCTGCCGATGCTGCTCCTGTCGCGGCACTCCCTGGACGGCGGCGGCCAGCCGGTGGAATGGGTCCGTTCGGTGTACCGAGGTGACCGCTACAAATTCGTGGCCCGCCTCAAACGCCCCACGGAGTAACCCGCCTCCCCGCGCACCGACCCTCTTCCGGGGGTCTGGCGCGGATCACCGCGCTGCTCTAGGTTCCTCCCGTCATCGCATGATGAACGGGAGGACGAGCCGGTGCGCACAGCGAATCCCCGATCCATCGTCATCTGGTCCCTCGTCGCGCTGGTGGGCGCCGCGGGCTGGACCGTACTGGCGCTCTCGCGCGACGAAGAGGTGTCGGCCGCCTGGATGGTGGCCGCGGCCCTCGGCTCGTACGCCATCGCCTATCGCTTCTACTCCAAGTTCATCGTCAACCGCGTCCTGAAGGTCGACAAGAAGCGGGCCACCCCGGCGGAGCGCCTGGACAACGGCATCGACTTCCACCCGACCGACCGCCGCGTCCTGCTCGGCCACCACTTCGCGGCCATCGCGGGCGCGGGCCCGCTGGTGGGGCCCGTACTCGCCGCGCAGATGGGGTACTTGCCGGGCACGATCTGGATCATCGTCGGCGTGATCTTCGCGGGCGCCGTGCAGGACATGGTCGTCCTCTTCTTCTCCACCCGGCGCGACGGCAAGTCGCTCGGCCAGATGGCGCGCGAGGAGATCGGCCCCTTCGGCGGGGCCGCCGCGCTGCTCGCCGCGTTCGCCATCATGATCATCCTGCTCGGGGTGCTCGCGCTCGTCATCGTCAACGCGCTCGCGGACTCGCCGTGGGGCACCTTCTCCATCGCGATGACCATTCCGATCGCGCTGTTCATGGGCTTCTACCTGCGGATCCTGCGGCCGGGGCGGGTCAGCGAGGTCTCCCTGATCGGGATCACGCTGCTGCTCGTCGCGCTCGTCGCGGGGCGCTGGGTCGCCGAGTCGCCCCTCGCGGAGACGTTCACGCTCGCGCCCTCGACGCTGGTCATCTGGCTGGTGGCGTACGGGTTCATCGCCTCGATCCTGCCGGTGTGGATGCTGCTCGCGCCGCGCGACTACCTCTCCACGTTCATGAAGATCGGCACGATCCTGCTGCTCGCGCTCGGCGTCGTCATCACGCTGCCGACGCTGAAGATGGACCCGGTGACCGACTTCGCATCGCGCGGCGACGGGCCCGTCTTCGCGGGGTCGCTCTTCCCGTTCGTCTTCATCACCATCGCCTGCGGGGCCCTGTCCGGCTTCCACGCGCTGATCTCCTCGGGCACGACGCCGAAGATGGTGCAGAAGGAGACGCAGATCCGGATGATCGGCTACGGCTCCATGCTGATGGAGTCGTCCGTCGCGGTCATGGCGCTCGTCGCGGCGAGCATCATCGACCCGGGTCTCTACTTCGCGATGAACGCGCCCGCGGGCGTCATCGGCGACAACGTCCAGGCCGCGAGCCAGGCGGTCGCGAACTTCGGGTACTCCATCTCCCCCGAAGACCTCGCGCAGGCCGCCAAGAACGTCGAGGAGTCCTCACTGCTCTCGCGCACCGGCGGCGCGCCCACGCTCGCGGTCGGTGTCTCCGAGATCTTCTCGAAGGTCACCGGCGGCTCCATGAAGGCGTTCTGGTACCACTTCGCGATCATGTTTGAGGCGCTGTTCATCCTGACCGCGCTCGACGCGGGCACGCGCGTGGGCCGTTTCATGCTTCAGGACATGCTCGGGAACGTCTACAAGCCCTTCAAGAAGGTCAGTTGGAAGCCCGGACTCATCATCACGAGCGCGGTCGTCACCGGTCTGTGGGGCTACTTCCTGTGGGTGGGCGTGCACGAGCCGCTCGGCGGGATCAACCAGCTCTTCCCGATCTTCGGCATCTCCAACCAGCTCCTCGCCGCGGTCGCGCTCGCCGTCTGCACGACGCTCCTGGTGAAGTCGGGGCGCCTCAAGTGGGCCTGGATCACCGGCGTTCCGCTCGCCTGGGACGCGACGGTGACGCTCACCGCGAGCTGGCAGAAGGTGTTCTCCAGCGATCCGCGCGTCGGCTTCTTCAAGCAGCGCTCGATCTACCAGGACGCCATCGACGACGGAAAGATCCTGCCGCCCGCCAAGTCCAGGGACGACATGCACACCGTCGTCACCAACTCCACGGTGGACGGCGTCCTTTCGGCCGTGCTCGCCCTGCTCATCGTCATAGTGATCGCGGACGCGACCCGGATCTGCGTGAAGCACATCCGCAACCCCCAGTCGTCGAAGCTGAGCGAGGCCGAGTACGTGGAGTCGAAGCTGACCGCGCCGGCCGGGCTCATCGCGACCCGGGAGGAGAAGGCGGAACTGGCGGCGGCGAAGGCGAGGACTTCCGACGACGCGCAGGTCCCGTCATGACGTGGGTGCTGCGCGGGCTGCGCTGGGTGCGTTGGTACGCACGGGAGTTGACCGACGAGTCCGCGTACGACCGCTATGTCGCGCACACGCGGAAGACGCATCCCGGGGCATCCGTGCCCTCCCGGAGGGAGTTCGAGCGAATGCGGACGGACCAGCAGGAGTCAGACCCCCGGCAGGGGTTCCGCTGCTGCTGAGCAGGCGCGTTGCCCCACCTGACACCCGTCCGGTATCCGGACGGGGGTTCCATAGATCAATCCTCTCGCTTAGATTTCCCGCACGTTAAAGGTGGGATAAGCGAGGGAGCGGAGCCGCGAAGTGTCAGATGCGCCTGAAGTGAGCAGACCGGTGATCAGGCCGGTCCGCGTGGTCGTTGCCCTCTGTCTCGTCGCGCCGTTCGTGGCGATGCTCTGGGTGAGCTCCTACGCGAAGGTCGAACCGACCTTCATCGGCATCCCGTTCTTCTACTGGTACCAGATGCTGTGGGTGCTCATATCCACGCTTCTCACCATGATCGCGTACAAGCTGTGGCAGCGTGACCAGCGCGCCCGCAAGGCCGAGCAGGCCCAGGGGGGTGCGACCCGATGAACGTGCTCGCAGCGGACACGGGCGGCGTCAACGGCATCGCCCTCGCCGTCTTCATCTTCTTCTTCATCGCCGTCACGGTGATGGGCTTCCTGGCCGCGCGCTGGCGCAAGGCCGAGACCGAGAGCCTGGACGAATGGGGCCTGGGCGGCCGGTCGTTCGGCACCTGGGTCACGTGGTTCCTGCTCGGCGGCGACCTCTACACGGCGTACACCTTCGTGGCCGTCCCGGCGGCGGTCTACGCGGCGGGCGCGGCCGGCTTCTTCGCGGTGCCGTACACGATCCTCGTCTACCCGCTGATCTTCACCTTCCTGCCGCGCCTCTGGTCGGTCTCGCACAAGCACGGATACGTGACCACGTCCGACTTCGTGCGCGGGCGCTTCGGCTCCAAGGGGCTCTCGCTGGCCGTCGCGGTCACCGGCATCCTCGCCACGATGCCGTACATCGCGCTCCAACTGGTCGGCATCCAGGCCGTTCTCGACGTCATGGGCGTCGGCGGCGGACCCGACACGAACTGGTTCATCAAGGACCTGCCGCTCCTGATCGCGTTCGCGGTGCTCGCCGCGTACACGTACTCGTCGGGTCTGCGCGCACCGGCGCTGATCGCGTTCGTGAAGGACGGTCTGATCTACCTCGTCATCGCCGTCGCGATCATCTACATCCCGATCAAGCTCGGCGGCTTCGACGAGATCTTCCAGGCGGCGGGCGACAAGTTCTCTTCGGCGAACGAGGCGGCGGGCAAGCCCGTCGCGGGCCTGGCACCGGGCGAGCCCGGACAGTGGACGTACGCGACCCTGGCCCTCGGCTCCGCGCTCGCGCTGTTCATGTACCCGCACTCGATCACGGCGACGCTCTCCTCCAAGAGCCGCGACGTGATCCGCCGCAACACCACGATTCTGCCGCTCTACTCGCTGATGCTCGGCCTGCTCGCGCTGCTCGGCTTCATGGCGATCGCGGCCGGGGTCAAGGTGGAGAACGGGCAGCTGGCGATCCCGCAGCTGTTCGAGAACATGTTCCCCGACTGGTTCACGGGCGTCGCGTTCGCGGCGATCGGCATCGGCGCGCTCGTCCCGGCGGCGATCATGTCGATCGCGGCAGCGAACCTCTTCACCAGGAACATCTACAAGGACTTCATCAAGCCGGACGCGACACCCGCGCAGGAGACGAAGGTCTCCAAGCTGGTCTCGCTCATGGTGAAGGTGGGCGCGCTCGCCTTCGTCCTCACCATGGACAAGACGGTCGCGATCAACTTCCAGCTCCTGGGCGGCATCTGGATCCTGCAGACCATGCCCGCGCTGGTCGGCGGGCTGTTCACGCGGTGGTTCCACCGCTGGGCGCTGCTCGCGGGCTGGGCGGTCGGCATGATCTACGGCACGGTCGCCGCGTACGGCGTCGCCTCGCCGACGCAGAAGCACTTCGGCGGCTCGTCCGACGAGATCCCGGGCATCGGCGAGATCGGCTACATCGGCCTCACGGCGTTCGTCCTGAACGTGGTGGTCACCGTGGTCATGACCTTCGTCCTGCGCGCCATGAAGGCCCCTGACGGCATCGACGAGACGTCTCCCGGCGACTACACCGCGGACGCGGGCGACCCGGGCGTCAAGGAGGAACTGCCGCCGGCCACGGTGGGAGCACCGGGCGGCCACTGACCCCCTTCTTGTACGTACGTGACGCGGGCCGCCGGAGGAATCCGGCGGCCCGCTCTCGTGCGTGCGGACTCACCCGGCCCGGTGGAGCTCCGTGCGAACCCTGGCCGCCGCCTGGGCGGCGGAGGTGAGCGTCAGCTTCTTGTCGGTGCCCGCGGTCACCCTGACGAGCACGCCACCGACCCGCACCTCGACGTCGTAGCGCGGACGGCCGCCGTCGTACTCGTCGCCGCCCACGATCCGCGAGGTCTCCAGGAGCGCCTCGTCGCCGAGATCCGGCAGCCTCTCGGCCACGTGGTGCTCCTCGACGGGGGCCGCGTCGGTGTCGACGGTGACGCGAGGGCACGCCTTGTTGAGCTGCCGGCGCAGTTCGATGTGGCGCCCGGCCCGCTCGGCGGTCATGGAGAGCAGGGACGCGTGGACGTAGGGATTCTCGTCCTCGACCGCCTCGGGGAACGGACGCACGGTGTGGCTCGCGCTGGGTCCCCGCAAGCGCAGCAGTTGCTCGTGCACCTCCTCGCCGGCAGCACAGGCGCCCCAATCACCGCCACCCTGGTACGGATTGGAGGGGCCGGACGTCACGTCGTACGCCCTGGCCCTCGCCCCGATCGCCTTCGCCGGGAGCAGCGCCGACTTCAGCTCGGCGTCCGTGAAGATCTTGCCGGGGTCCACGTCTCCGTCGACACCGGCGGCCGTGGTCGACTTCGGGGTGCGCGTGGGCTTCGTCTCAGCGGTGCTCCCCTCGCCCCCGCACCCCGTGAGCAGCATCAGCAACACCGCCGTACAGCCCGCGCCCCGCCCTCGCACGCCGTCTCCCCCTGTTCGACGATCAGTTCGGCGCCACCCTAGGGGATACGCGCGCCGACACAAGATATGGGGCTGCCTCGCAGAGCCAGCACAAGATGTATGCTCGTGCTCGCTGTCGCCGCAGGGGAATCCGGTGCAAGTCCGGAACTGTCCCGCAACGGTGTATGAGTACGCATTTGTCGTGCTCGCAAGTCCGAAGACCTGTCGACAGTGCGCCCGTTCCGACCGGTCCGGGTGCCAACGACGTCCGGGCCTCGTGGAATGGGCTGGTGGACGCGGAGCGCAGCCCTGTCCAGGGGCGGCCCCCGTGTGTCACTCCTGCCCTCCTCAAGGCTCCGAGCCGAGCGAGGGAGTGCTCCGTGACCATCGCGCCAGCCGAACCTGCGTCAGCGCAGACCACCGACGATCAGCGGATCGCCGACGGCCCAGGAACCGCGCTGCTGCGTACCCTGACCGACCTCACCGCCGACCTCCCCGACGCCGACCCCGGCCGGGTCGCCGCCGCGGCGCTGCGCGGCCGTTCGGCCAAGGCCGACGTGGCGGAGCTGCGGGACCTCGCGACCGAGGCGGCCGCCGGGCTCATCTCCGAGGATCCGACCTACTCGCAGCTCGCGGCCAGGCTCCTCAGCCTCAGCATCCGTGACGAGGCCGCGTCGCAGGGCGTGCGCAGCTTCTCCGACTCGGTTGCCGTCGGCCACCGCGAGGGGCTGATCGCGGACCGTACCGCCGCGTTCGTCACCGACCACGCGGAGCGCCTGGACGGGCTCGTGGAGGCGGCTCTGGAGGACGGCGCCGACTTCCGCTTCGGCTACTTCGGCCTGCGCACCCTGCACAGCCGCTATCTGCTTCGCCACCCGATCACCCGGCACGTCATCGAGACCCCGCAGCACTTCATGCTGCGCGTCGCGAGCGGCCTCGCCGAGGACGGCAGTGCCCGCGCGATGGCCGAAGTCGCCTCCCTGTACCGCCTGATGAGCCGCCTGGACTACCTGCCGTCCTCGCCGACGCTCTTCAACTCCGGCACCCGCCACCCGCAGATGTCGTCCTGCTACCTCCTCGACTCCCCGCTGGACGAGCTGGACTCCATCTACGACCGCTACCACCAGGTCGCGCGCCTCTCCAAGCACGCGGGCGGCATCGGCCTCTCGTACTCCCGCATCCGCGCCCGCGGTTCGCTGATCCGCGGCACGAACGGTCACTCCAACGGCATCGTGCCGTTCCTGAAGACGCTGGACGCCTCCGTCGCCGCCGTGAACCAGGGCGGGCGCCGCAAGGGCGCCGCCGCGGTCTATCTGGAGACGTGGCACTCCGACATCGAGGAGTTCCTGGAGCTGCGCGACAACACGGGTGAGGACGCGCGCCGCACGCACAACCTCAACCTCGCGCACTGGATCCCGGACGAGTTCATGCGCCGGGTCGCCGCCGACCAGGACTGGTCGCTGTTCTCTCCGGCCGACGTGCCGGAGCTCGTCGACCTGTGGGGCGACGAGTTCGACGCCGCCTACCGCAAGGCCGAGGCCGCCGGGCTCGCCCGCAAGACCATCCCCGCGCGCGATCTGTACGGCCGCATGATGCGCACCCTGGCGCAGACCGGCAACGGCTGGATGACGTTCAAGGACGCCGCCAACCGCACCGCCAACCAGACGGCGGAGCCCGGCCACACCGTCCACTCCTCCAACCTCTGCACGGAGATCCTGGAGGTGACGGACGACGGCGAGACGGCCGTCTGCAACCTGGGCTCGGTGAACCTCGGCGCCTTCGTGGACACGGCCGCCGGTGACATCGACTGGGAGCGGCTCGACGAGACCGTCCGCACCGCCGTCACCTTCCTCGACCGCGTCGTCGACATCAACTTCTACCCGACCGAGCAGGCAGGCCGCTCCAACGCCAGGTGGCGTCCGGTCGGCCTGGGCGCCATGGGCCTCCAGGACGTCTTCTTCCAGCTGAAGCTGCCCTTCGACTCGCCCGCCGCGCGCGCCCTCTCGACGCGCATCGCCGAGCGGATCATGCTCGCCGCGTACGAGGCGTCCGCCGACCTCGCCGAGCGCAACGGCCCGCTGCCCGCCTGGGAGAAGACCCGCACCGCGCGCGGCGTCCTGCACCCCGACCACTACGGCGTCGAGCTGACCTGGCCGGAGCGCTGGGCCGCGCTGCGCGAACGTATC
Organism: Streptomyces sp. NPDC054866; assembly: GCF_053610745.1. Taxonomy (NCBI): domain Bacteria; kingdom Bacillati; phylum Actinomycetota; class Actinomycetes; order Kitasatosporales; family Streptomycetaceae; genus Streptomyces; species Streptomyces sp. NPDC054866. Next base: position 948,801 of record NZ_JBSGZA010000003.1, on the reverse strand, counting down.
GCCGCGACCGGCATGCGCAACTCGCTGCTTCTCGCCATCGCGCCGACCGCCACGATCGCGTCCATCGCGGGCGTGTACGAGTGCATCGAGCCGCAGGTCTCCAACCTCTTCAAGCGCGAGACGCTGAGTGGTGAATTCCTCCAGGTCAACGCCTACTTGGTGCAGGAGCTCAAACGGCTCGGCGTCTGGGACGCGCAGACTCGCGAGGCGCTGCGCGAGGCCAACGGCTCGGTGCAGGGCTTCAGTTGGATCCCGGCCGAGGTGCGCGAGCTCTACCGCACCGCGTGGGAGATCCCGCAGCGCGGCCTGATCGACATGGCCGCCGCGCGCACGCCGTTCCTCGACCAGGCGCAGTCCCTGAACCTGTTCCTGGAGACGCCGACCATCGGCAAGCTCTCCTCGATGTACGCCTACGCCTGGCAGCAGGGTCTGAAGACCACGTACTACCTGCGCTCGCGCCCGGCGACCCGCATCGCCCGCGCGGCGGCCGGCCAGACCGAGGCAGCCGCCCCCGCCCCCGTCCCCGCCCAGGTCACGGCCGAAGAAGCCGTCGCCTGCTCCCTGGAAAACCCCGAGTCCTGCGAGGCCTGCCAGTAATGAGCTCCACCACGAACGCCGAGAAGAACCTGCTCGACCCGGGCTTCGAACTGACCCTGCGCCCCATGCGCTACCCCGACTTCTACGAGCGCTACCGGGACGCGATCAAGAACACCTGGACGGTGGAGGAGGTCGACCTCCACTCGGACGTCGCCGACCTCGCCAAGCTCTCGCCCGGCGAGCAGCACATGATCGGCCGCCTGGTCGCGTTCTTCGCGACCGGCGACTCGATCGTCTCCAACAACCTCGTGCTCACGCTCTACAAGCACATCAACTCCCCCGAGGCACGGCTCTACTTGAGCCGCCAGCTCTTCGAGGAGGCCGTGCACGTCCAGTTCTATCTGACGCTGCTCGACACCTATCTGCCCGACCCGGAGGACCGCGCCGCCGCCTTCGACGCGGTCGAGGAGATCCCCTCCATCCGCGAGAAGGCCGAGTTCTGCTTCAAGTGGATGGACTCGGTCGAGAAGATGGACCGTCTGGAGACCAAGGCCGACCGGCGCCGCTTCCTGCTGAACCTGATCTGCTTCGCCGCGTGCATCGAGGGGCTCTTCTTCTACGGTGCCTTCGCCTACGTCTACTGGTTCCGCTCGCGCGGTCTGCTGCACGGCCTGGCCACCGGCACGAACTGGGTGTTCCGCGACGAGACGATGCACATGAGCTTCGCCTTCGACGTCGTCGACACCGTCCGCAAGGAGGAGCCCGAGCTCTTCGACGACGCGCTCCAGACGCAGGTCACGGACATGCTCAAAGAGGCCGTCGAGGCCGAGCTGCAGTTCGCGCGCGACCTGTGCGGTGAGGGCCTGCCCGGCATGAACACCGACTCCATGCGCGAGTACCTGCAGTGCGTCGCCGACCAGCGGCTCCAGCGGCTCGGCTTCGCGCCGGTCTACGGCTCGTCAAACCCGTTCTCGTTCATGGAGCTCCAGGGTGTCCAGGAGCTGACCAACTTCTTCGAGCGGCGGCCTTCCGCCTACCAGGTCGCCGTCGAGGGTTCGGTCTCCTTCGACGACGAGTTCTAGAACCTCCGGCTTCCGTGAGCTGCGTGGGGCGCGGGGGGCCTCACGCAGCTCACGGTCGATCCTGCGGTCGTGGACGTACCCGACGAGCGAGGGTGCGGCCAGGAGGAGGAAGACGGTCACAACGGTCACGTATCCGAGGAATGTGTTCATGTCCTCACTGTCGTGCGTGCCGGACCGTAACGTCAGTGGCAGGACTGCCACACACCATCGACTTACTGCCAAGACCGCGGCACACTGGCAGCATGCTGAAGAACGTGGCCGTCGTGCTGCTCGACGGCGTGCATCCCTTCGAACTCGGCGTCGTCTGCGAGGTGTTCGGCCTCGACCGGAGCGACGAGGGCCTTCCCGTGTACGACTTCGCTGTGGTCGCCGCGGAGAGCGGGCCCCTGAGCAATCACGCCGGGTTCTCGATCACCACTCCGTACGGCCTCGACCGGCTCGAAGAGGCCGACCTCATCGCCGTCCCCGCGGGCCAGTCGTTCGTGGCCCGCGACTACCCCGAGGAGCTGCTCGCCGCCCTGCGCCGCGGGGTGGACCGCGGGGCCCGCATCCTCTCCGTCTGCTCCGGCGTCTTCGTGCTCGGCGCCGCGGGGCTGCTCGACGGGCGCCGCTGCGCCGTGCACTGGCAGCACTCCACGGAGCTCGCGGTGCGCTATCCGCGCGCCCGGGTCGAACCCGACGTCCTGTACGTGGACGAGGGCCCGGTCGTGACGTCGGCGGGCACCGCAGCCGGGATCGACGCCTGCCTGCACATCGTGCGCCAGGAGCACGGCACCGAGGTCGCCAACGCCATCGCCCGGCGCATGGTCGTACCGCCCCACCGCGACGGCGGGCAGGCCCAGTTCGTGGCGCGCCCGCTGCCGCGATCGGCGTGCGACACCGTGGGCGGGGTACTGGCCTGGATGGAGCGCCATCTGGACGAGGAGATCACCGTCGAGCGGCTCGCCGAGCGTGCGCACATGTCGCCGCGCACCTTCGCGCGCCGCTTCCAGCAGGAGACCGGCACCACGCCCTACCGCTGGCTCCTGCGCCAACGCGTGCTGCTGGCGCAGGAGTTGCTCGAAGGCTCGGACGAGACGGTGGACGCCATCGCCGGGCGTGCCGGTTTCGGCAACGCCGCGGCGATGCGCCACCAGTTCCTGCGGGCGCTCGGCACCACGCCGAACGCCTACCGCCGCACCTTCCGCGGCCCGGCCGTCAGCGCCGCTCGGCCCGGAGAACCAGCTTCTTCGGCTGTAGCGTGATCCCGATCTTCGTGTCGGCGTCGGTCTCCGCGACCGGCGCCAGGTGCCACTTCGGGGCCACCGTCGCCAGGATGATGGCCAGTTCGACCAGGCTGAAATGGTCGCCCGGGCACTTGCGGTTACCGGTGCCGAACGGCATCATCGCGAACTCCGGTACGTCGCCCGCACGTTCCGGCCTCCAGCGGTCCGGGTCGAACTCGAGGTGCTGCTCGAAGGAACGCGGATCGCGCTGCATCGCGTACACGCTGTAGACGATGTCGGCACCGGCCGGAATGCGGTAGCCACCCAGGTTGGTTTCTCCCACCGACCTGCGGGTGAATATCCAGGCGGCCGGTTGTATACGCATGGCCTCGGTGACGACATTCCGGGTGTGCGGCAGGTCACCGAGGTCGGCGAATGTGATCTCCCGGTCCGGTGCCACGGAATTTACTTCTTCAACCAATCGCCTTTCCTGCTCGGGGTGTTGGGCCAGCAGATGGAACGTCCACGCCAGGGTCGACGCGATATTCTCGGCGCCCGCCACGACAAGGGAGATCACGTGGTCGTGGACCTCCTGGTCGCTGAGCAGCTGCCCTGATTCATCGCGCGCCCGCAGCATTTCGGCCAACAGGTCGTCCTGGTCGTCGCCCGCCGCCCTGCCTTCGGCGACGATCTCGTCGACCAGTGCGTGCAGCTCGGCGAGCGCGTTCTGGAAGCGGCGGTTTCCCTGGGTCGGCACGCGGTACAACGGCCCGACCGAGAGAACCATCCTGCGGTAGAGACCCTCGAAGACGGTGTGCAGCGATTCGGCGATGCGGTCCGCCTTCTCGCTGATCGCGTCGACCTCCAGGAGCGAACGGGACACGACGCGCACGGCGGTGCGGAACATCTCCGCGTTGATGTCGACCATCTCGCCCGGCCGCCAGCGCGCGGCCGCCATGCGGGCCTCCTCCTCCATCACCTTGGCGTAGCCGGCGACCCGCTCGCGCCTGAACGCGGGCTGCATCATGCGCCGTTGACGCCGGTGCAGCTTGCCGTTGCTGGTCGCCACGCCCTTACCGAGGAGCACCTCCAGGGTGTCCCAGAGCGGCCCTCCGACGATGTAGTCGGGGCTCCTCAGGAGCTGCCCGACCAACTCGGGGTCGCAGACCGCGTACGCGGTCTTGGGTCCCAGCCTTATGCGTACGAGATCACCATGATCCCGCAGCGCGGCGAGGAAGCCGAGGGGGTCGCGCACCAGGTTCCAGGCGTGACCGATGAGCGGGGCGCCACCGCTGACGAGCGGTGGAGTCATGGTCGCGGGTATCGCGGATTCGACGCTCATTCCTCACCTACCAATTCAGTTTCGGCCAGTTCGCTCATTGCGGCGTCGCTCACATACGGAGGAATGGACCTGTCGTCCCAGCTGTCCACCCGATAGCGGCCGGATTCGTGATGGAACCAGTACACGGAAGAGAACCAGTTCCGCATATTGGCGACACACGATTCCACCGCGTCCGAGAGTTTCCTTCCCTGTACGCTTCCGTCGGCCAATTGCCCGGCGAGGCGCAGTACTTCCTTTTCCGCCACGAGGAAATCCGATATGCATCGGGTGACCCGCGCGTGCACTTCCGCCACGGCTTCTTCCAGGGAAAGTCCCTCGTGCTGGATCAGACTGATCCCGAGATTGTGCAATTCATCTCCCGCGAGTTCTTTGGGGAGCGAGCACAGGTCGTTGTACCAGGCGGAGAAATCCTGCGTGGCGAGCGCCGCCCGCCGGTACGCGGGATGCTTCCGCACCGCCGGAGGCAGCTCGTGGCGCGCCGTGGGCTCGAGCAGGTCGATCCACGTCCAGTGTGCGAACGTGAGTCTGCGGAGCTCGATGTAGGCCTCGACCGTCGGGACCGTGCCCGTTCTGCGGTTCCTGAACTCCAGGTCGTACGCCTCGATCACGCTGTGGAAATGCCGGGCGAACCGGGCGTTCCAGCTGGGGCCGAGGTGGGAGTACAACCGGAGGACGCAGTCCGCGAACCCCGCTACCAGAGGGTCACGGTGGCGCAGTTGCTGCCGGGGAGTCCGGAGCGTCTCGTGGAGCCCGCGGCACAGACGGCGCCACTGTGCCGCCCTGCCGTGCACCGAGTCGCGGTCGTGCCGGTCGTCCCACGCGAAGAACCAACTGCTGAGGTCGGCTATCGCACTGAGCAACTCATCGGGTGCGCCAATGTAGTAGCCGGCCACCAGGTCCGTGTAGCACAGGCTGTCCGCGTACCGCTCGACCTTGTCCGCGGGCATGAGGCGCATTTCGCGCAGCCACGTCCTGGACTTCTCCTGGAGCTGCGGCCAATACGGGTGCAGTTGGCGAGGAAACCCCGACTCGATCACTGGAAGTGCCAACGCCGGTGGCACGGATACCGCCGGCGCCTGCGTCTGTGTCGGTGAAGTGCTGTGTGCATATGCAGGCACGGACAAACCCCTCTCAGCCGCGTGAAAACGCACGCCCCTCCCGCCGTACCGGGCGCGCGCCGTTGTGTATCCCCGCGCTTTCCATTCAGCACCACAACTGACCGTTCAGGGAACAGATTTGCGCCATTCACTACCCCCCAGTGCCGAGAAAATCCCCGTACGTGACTGATTATGGATCACCATGAGCCAGATTCGATCGCACAGCTGACCGGTTGGTGTCGGTTCACGCGAACGGCCCCTGGCCGGGAAGGAGTTCCCGGCCAGGGGCCGCAGGTGGCGCGTGGTGCGCCCGTGTCTGGAGTCGGCTCAGGCGTTCGGCACCACGGGGTAGCGCGGGGTGCCCTCTTCCATCTGCCGCAGCGCGTCCTTGCGGTCACGCTTGGACAGGCGGTCGATGTAGAGGTAGCCGTACAGGTGGTCCGTCTCGTGCTGGAGGCAGCGGGAGAAGTAGCCGGTGCCCCGCACCTTGATGGGGTTGCCCTTCTCGTCCTGCCCGGTCACTTCCGCGAAGTCCGGGCGGGCCAGCTCGGCGTAGGCCGTGGGCACCGAGAGGCAGCCCTCGTTCGAGTCGTCCAGGCGGCGCCGGTCCGCGGGGAGCTCGCGCACGACGGGGTTGCAGACCACGCCGACGTGCCGCCTGCCCTCGTCGTCCATGCAGTCGTAGACGAAGACCTTCAGGTCGACGCCGATCTGGTTGGCGGCAAGGCCCACGCCCTCGGCGGTCCGCTGGCTGGCGAACATGTCGGCGACGAGCTGTTCGAGCTCGGCGTCGAAGGCGGTGACGTCCTTGCACTCCTTGTGCAGCACAGGATTGCCGACGACCGTGATGGGCCGGGACGTGCCGCGCTCGCGGTAGGCCGTCTCCCGCTCCTCGCAGTCCTCCGTGTCGATGACGAAGCCCTCGTCGTCGACGGGGAGGACCCCGCCCGAGGCCTGCTGCTCAGTGTCCTGCGCCATTGTCCGACGTACGCCTTCCTGGGAACCCACAAGAGATAGTGCCGGTACAGCCTACGGCCAGGAGTCAGCAGACCTCTTCCAGATCCCGCCAGTCGCGGGAGTCCGGGCTGTCCGCGACCCAGCCGTCGAGCAGGCCGCGCACCAGGGCGGCGGGCGCCGCGATGCCGCACTCGCGCTCGGGCACCCACAGGGCGCCGGGGCTGCGGTGGCCGAGCGGCCCGGGGTGACCCGGCTCGCTGTGGTCGTGCGGGTCCAGGTGCTCGCCATCGCCCTCGTCGCTCGGCATGCGGCTCTCGGAGCACATGCGGCACAGCAGCCGTACGGACGAGGACCAGTCCTCGGCGGCGAAGCCCGCGTCCGCGGCGAGCTTCTCCAGGGCGTCCCTGTCGTCCTCGGTGGCGGCCTCCAGGAGAACCACCCAGGTGGGAACGGGTGAGGGAGCCCACAGCTCGATCTCGTCGAACACGGGATACGAGTCCCCCGCGCCCGTCGTCCGCTCGCCGTGCGGAACGCCGTCGTGCAGCACGACCTCGCCCCAGCGGCGCCCGGAGGACGGCAGCGGGATGGAGAGCACCTCGATGCGTGCGGGGTCGAGCCTGCGCCCCCACACGACCTCGGCCTCACCCTCGGGCGAGAGCCGCACGGCGGCGCTGCCCAGGTCCATGCCGGTGGGCTCCCCGGAGGCGGCCACACCGCCCGGCACCCGCAGGCCGTACGCCTGCCAGGCGCGCCGGGCAAGGGGCCAGTCCTGGAGGGCGGTGGCGGCGATCCCCACGTTCCACCAGTCGGGGGCGCCCTGCGACCGGTCGAGCAGCGCGACGGCCCGCAGGCCCGCGGCCCGTGCCTGCTCCCAGTCGTGCCGGAACTTGTGGAGCAGCGCGAGGTTGAACCAGGACTCCGAGAGCCACGGCTCCAGATCCGCCGCGCGGGTAAGGAGCGCGCCCGCGTCCTCGTACCGCCCGTCGCCGATCAGCGTGAAGGCGCGGTCGGTGGCCTGCCGCCATGAGGCGGAGGGCCGGTGCCGTCCCTTGCCGAAGATCCTCACGATTCCCGCCTGCCGGTACTTGAGTTCCTGTGTTCCGCTGTGCCCGAGGGCCCTCTTCGCATCCAACCACGTACGGTCGGACGGCCGCTCATTACCCATGGGTTACCCAACCGGCGGCAAGCTATGACCGCCCCGCGAAAGCACCCGGGCCAGGGCTTCCACCACCTCGGGCTGATAGTCACGGCCGGTGCCGAGCCGCAGCCGCTCCAGGGCGTGGAGCGGGCCTGTGGGACCTTCTCCCCTGGCCATCTCGTCGTACGCGTTGGCGGCTCGCACAATACGGGCGGTGAGCGGCTGGTCGCGGTACGGGTCCGCCTGCCGCTCCACGACCACGGCGACGTCGCCGTCCACTCCCGTCTGACGCACGACGGCGCCCCCGAGCAGGGCGATGCGCCGCTGTTCCGCGTCCGGCAGGGCGGCGGTGGCGCCCGCGGGCACGGGGTCGACGAGGGAGAGCTGCCCGATGTCGTGCATCAGCGCCGCGTGCTCCAGAACGGCGAGGTCCGGCGCGGAGAGCCCCAGCTCACGCCCGACGGCCCGGCTGAGCGCGGCCACGCGGCGTGCGTGGCCCTGCGGGGTGTACCCGGCGATCTCGGTGGACCTCGCGAGGGAGGTGATGGTCTGCCGGTAGGTGGTCCGCACCGCGGCGTACCGCCCGAACGACAGCTGGGTCAGGAGCAGCGGCAGGCTGAACACCGGCAGCGCCCAGAGCCCCGCCACGGCGACCGCGAGCGCCATGACGGCCCCCGTCGCGCACACGGCGGACCCGATGCCGAGCATGGCCCGCAGTTCGTCGCGCAGGAGCGGTCCGAAGGGCCAACGGGTACGGGCGTGCGCCATGGCGGCGGCGAGCACGGCGTCGCACAGGGCGGTCAGGACGAGCAGCGCGACGATGACGACGGCGAAGGCCGGGCCCTGCCCCACCCACTCCCCCAACTTGCCCGCGTTGTAGAGCGGTTGGAAGCACGCGGCGGCGAATCCGACGGTGAGCACGCGCCGGGCCACGTGGTCGAGGGCGGGCCCCTTGCCGAGCGCGACGTGCGGCACGGCTCCGACGAGCGCGGCCGCGACGACCACGGCGATCACCTGGAGGACTCCGTGGTGCGTGGACCGCCCCCCGACCTCCCCGAGCAGCGCGTACGAGAGCGCCCCCGCGGCCCCGAGCGGCGCGGGCTCCCGGTCGCTCCCGCGGGCGCCCCACCGGGCCAGCTCCCCCACGGCGACGAGTCCCCCGAAGGCGAGCGCGATCCCCCCTTCGGCCACCCCGTGCCAGAGGGTCCACCCGAGACCGAGGAGAGTGAGCAGCCCGGCGGCGCCGTAAATGAGCCCCGTGACGGCCCTCACCGTGACGCCGTCCCGGGGGCCGCGGGAACGCTGGGCGCTCCTCGGCGGGGCGCGGGCACGTCACCGGTGTCCGCCGTGACAGCGGGGTGCCATCCGTACCGGTCGAGCGCCCGCTGCAACGCCGCCACCATCACAGGATCGAACTGCGCCCCCGCGCACCGGGACAGCTCGGCCACAGCAGCGGTGACAGGCCTCCCCCGCCGGTAGGACCTGGTGGACGTCATGGCGTCAAACGCGTCCGCGACGGCCACCACCCGGGCGAACTCCGGAATCTGCCGCCCCACGAGCCCGTAGGGATACCCGCTGCCGTCCATCCGCTCGTGGTGGTGGAGGATCGCCGCCCGTGCCTCCCCGAGGAAGCCGATCCCGCGCACCATCTCGTGCCCGTACTCGGGATGCAGCTCGATGACCCGCCGCTCCTCGGGGGTCAGCGGCCCGTCCTTGCGAAGGAGCCGGGTCGGTACGCCGAGTTTGCCGACGTCGTGCAGGATCCCGGCGAACCGCAGGCTCTCCACCCGCTCGTCCGCCATCCCCAGCTCCCGCGCGATCATCACGGAGGCCCGCCCCACGCGCTCGCTGTGCCCGCGGGTGTACCGGTCCTTGATGTCGACGGCCTGCACGAGCGCCCGGATGGTGGCCTGATGCGCGGCGCGCTCGCGGTGGTACTGCGCGAAGACCCAGCAGGAGACCCCCATCGGAAGCAGCACGAGGAGCGCGGCGAGCGGCCCGTACGGACTGCGCCACAGCACCGCCATCATCAGACCGGCGAGTCCGTGCACCGCGACCGGCGCGAACGACCGCAGGAAGAGCCCTCGCCACGCGGTCCGCACCGGCACCCGTTCCGCCGTGGCGAGGATGCCGCCGTCCAGGACCGTCAGTACGCCGGAGAAGGCGAGGACGGCCGCCCCCGCGGGAGCGAGCGCGTACGGAAAGTCGGGCGCGGCCACGGCCTCGCGACCGCCGAGCGCTCCGTACGTCCACGCCGAAGCCCATGCGGCCAGGGCGAGTTGGGCCGCGCGCCAGACCCTGCGCACCCACCGGGGGCGTCGCTCGACGCGGGCGAGCAGCGCCCCCGGCACCGCGACGAGGGCGGCGGACGCGGGCGGCAGCAGGAAGACGGCGGCGAGCAGCACGGGGAAGAAGGTGCCGAGGCCGTTGAGTCCGGGCCCGGCGCGGCGGCCGATCACCCGGCACCGCGTGATCTGCTCGCACCCGGCGTACAGCGCGGCGAGCAGGGCGAGCGCGCCCCACGGCGTGCGCGACGAGGTCAGCGCGGGCGCGGCGCAGGCGGCACCGGCCAGGGCGGCGCACAGGATGTAGGCGCGCGCCCATGGGGCGATGGACCGCATGGCACCGTCTCCTCCCCCGTGACCGCCCCCAGGGACCACGTTCCAAGGTCCGGAGACTAGAACGACTGCCCTCCGCTCCGAGCCCCCCTCGCGGAAATTGGCACGTACGAGTGACAGTGAACGACGGGGCGCAGAAAAAAAGCAGGCCGTGACGGACTCCCGTCACGGCCTGCTCACACTCAACTACCGGAAGCTCAGGCTTCCTTGGCCCTCAGACTCTTCGCAGAGACACCGGCGTCGGCGGCCGTCGTCTCCACCGTCACATCGTGCTCGGGGACCGCCTCGCCCGAGCGGATCAGATCGATGCGACCCATGACCTTGGCGCGCAGGTCGACCGGCACGTCGTCCTGGCCGCAGCAGCGCTTCACCAGCTTCTTGACCGCCTGCTCGAGGCCGTACTTCTCCAGGCACGGAGAGCACTCCTCGAAGTGCGTCTCGAACTTGGTGCAGTCGCTGTCCGGCATCTCGTGGTCCAGGAACTCGTACAGATGGTCCAGGACTTCACTGCAATCCGTCTCGTGCGGCTCTCCGCAGCTCATGAGCCTGAGCCTTTCGCTTCGTTCGACGACTCTGACGCGGCGCCGGCGGGGACGAGGCCGCGGTCGCGGGCGTAGTCCTCGAGCATGCCGCGCAGTTGGCGACGGCCGCGGTGCAACCGGGACATCACCGTACCGATGGGTGTCCCCATAATGTCCGCGATCTCCTTGTACGCAAAGCCCTCTACGTCGGCCAGATAGACGGCGATGCGGAATTCCTCGGGGATCGCCTGAAGTGCGGACTTCACGTCCGAGTCGGGCAGGTGATCGAGCGCCTGCGACTCGGCCGAGCGCAGACCGGTGGACATGTGCGACTCGGCACGCGCGAGCTGCCAGTCCTCGATCTCCTCGGCGGCGCTGCGCTGGGGCTCGCGCTGCTTCTTGCGGTACGAGTTGATGAACGTGTTGGTGAGGATGCGGTACAGCCACGCCTTGAGGTTGGTGCCCTCACGGAACTGGTGGAACGACGCGTACGCCTTGGCGTAGGTCTCCTGCACCAGGTCCTCCGCGTCCGCCGGGTTGCGCGTCATGCGCAGCGCCGCCGAGTACATCTGGTCGAGGAAGCCCAGGGCGTCCCGCTCGAAGCGGGCGGTGCGCTCCGCCGACGTCTCAGCGCTTCCGTCGGGTCGCTCCGCCTGGCCGTTCTCGGCCCCTGCGTCGGTCCCAGTGACCGGACCCACCTCCTCCAAAGACGTGGTGAGACCAAAAGCAGTCCCACTCGAATCGGAGGATAGACGACGATCCGGTCCCGCCGCCGCCCGAATAGGAGCGGTCTTGGGCGCGCTCAGCACCGTCCATTCCAGGTCAGAGGCGCTGGAGCGGGCCGGGCAGATGGTCGAACCCATGCGGCGGACTTCCTCTCGTACGAACAGCGTTTAACGTCTGTTCGGCACAACAGAGGTCACGCACCCAACATTCCCGCCCACCGGATGACGCCATCCGTGATGCGCGTCATGGCCTCGGCCTCGGTGATGTCCGCGCGCTTGGGGATCGCGAAGCCGTGATCGCCGTAGGGGACCTCTACCAGTTCGTACGTCCCCTCCGGGAACTCAGCGGGCTTCCCGAAGGGGTCGTTCCCGCCCTGCACAACGAGGGTCGGCACCCCTGCCCCGAGCAGTTCCTCCGCGCGTGACTTCTCCGGCTTGCCCGGCGGGTGCAGCGGGAAGCTGAGGGCGAGCACGGCGGCGGCGCCCAGCTCCGTGGCGGTACGGCACGCGACGCGGGCCCCTGCGCTGCGGCCGCCCGCGATCACCGGGAGGCCGGGCTTGGCGAGCGCGGGCCACAGGCCGCGCCATCCCACGTCCAGCGTCTTCGGCGCGGGCGCCAGCTTCTTCCCCGCGACGCGCCAGGGCTGCTCCACCAGGGCGACGGTGACGCCGTGCGCGGGCAGGGCGGCGGCGATGGCCCGCAGGTCGCGCGCCTCGATGCCGCCGCCGGCTCCGTGGCTGAGAGCCAGGACGTGGCGGGCTTTGGACTTCGGCGCGGGGTGCCAGGTGATGCGGGCCTCACCGGCATCGGTCTGGACGATCTCGCTCTTGGTCACAGCACTCTTGGTCACGTCAGAAGAGTGTGCCTTCTTCGGGCCCTTCCAGCTCCTTCAGGAGCTCCGGGCCGTTGTTGCGTACGTTGCTGACCGCCGTCGACACCGGGTAGGCCCGCATCAGGCCGTGCGGCGGCGGCTCCAGGAGCGGCCGCAGGTCCTCGACGTCCGTGCGCGAGGGGTCGAGCCAGGCGTCCCAGCGGTCGGGCGTCAGCATCAGCGGCATCCGCGGGTGGATGTCGTGCAGCGAGCGCGGGCCTTCCTCCGGGGCGACCGCCAGGGGCGCGGTCTCCGCCTCGGTGGTGATCACCGTGCACGTCACCCACCAGGCGAGGGGGTGCTCGTCGGGGAGCGTCTTGTCGCGCCAGAACTCATAGAGCCCCGCCATCGCGAAGACCGAGCCGTCGGCGGGCGTCACGAAGTACGGCTGCTTGCGGGGGCGCTTCTTCTTGCCCTCGACCTCAAGATCGCGCTCGCCGGAGCCGGTGACCCACTCGTAGTAGCCGTCGGCCGGGATGACGCAGCGGCGTGAGGTGAAGGCCCGGCGGTAGGACGGCTTCTCGTGCACGGTCTCCGCGCGGGCGTTGATCATCCGGGCTGCGCCCTCGGGCGTCTTGGACCAGGACGGGACGAGTCCCCACTTGAGCGTGCGCAGCTGGCGAACCGGAGCAGGGTCCTCGGCGTCTTTCAGAGGACGGTCCAGGACCGCGTAGACCTCCTTGGTGGGGGCCACGTTGAAATCGGGGGCGAGGCCCTCCTCCGGCTCCCACTTCTCGATCTCAAAAATTCCTGCGAGATCCTCGGGCCTACGACTCGATGCATACCGTCCGCACATACGTGCCAGACTGCCAGACCCCGTACGACCAGAGGAGCCGGTCCCGAAGATGGCACGAGCAATGGAAAGCACCGCGAACGCCAGCCTGACCGACCTCTGGGACCGCGTCTTCGGCACGCAGGCCGCACCCGACGAGTGGCTGGTCATCGCCACCGGCGTCCTCGCGCTGGCCGTCATCCTCCCGCACGGGATCTGGCGCATAGCCCGCAACGCCATCACCATCGCGCACGAGGGCGGCCACGGCCTGGTCGCCCTCCTGACCGGCCGCCGCCTCGACGGCATCCGGCTGCACTCCGACACCAGCGGCCTCACCGTCTCCCGCGGCAAGCCCACCGGCCTCGGCATGATTCTGACCGCGGCGTCGGGCTACACCGCGCCGCCGCTGCTGGGCCTCGCGGGCGCCGCGCTCCTCGCCGCCGACCACATCACGGCGTTCCTGTGGATCGCGACGGCGCTGCTCATCGTGATGCTGGTCATGATCCGGAACGCGTACGGCGCCCTCACCGTGATCATCACCGGCGGCACCTTCCTGCTCGTCTCCTGGCTGACCAGCTCGCAGGTGCAGGCGGCCTTCGCGTACGCGGTGGTGTGGTTCCTGCTCCTGGGAGGCGTACGTCCCGCCTTCGAGCTGCAGTCCAAGCGCAGGCGCGGGGGCGCGGGCGACTCGGACGCGGACCAGCTGTCCCGGCTCACGCACGTGCCCGCGGGGATGTGGCTCTTCCTCTTCCACGCCGTCTCACTGTGCTCGCTGATAGGCGGCGGACGCTGGTTGCTCGGCCTCTGAGCAGCGACGACCCCTCAGCTCTCTGCCACTAAAGTGGGGGCATGACCGCAAACCCAGCGCACAGCACCCTCTGGCCAGCCCCGCACGCGAGCGGAGCCGTCGCCGCGACGGTCCATGTGCCCGGGTCCAAATCGGTCACCAACCGCGGCCTCGTCCTCGCCGCTCTCGCCGCCGAGCCCGGCTGGCTCCGCCGGCCGCTGCGCTCCCGCGACACCCTCCTGATGGCGGGCGCCCTGCGCGCGCTCGGCGTCGGTATCGAGGAAGGCGTGGGCCCGGACGGTTCCGGTGAGGCCTGGCGGATCATCCCCTCCGGTCTGCACGGCCCCGCCACGGTCGACGTCGGCAACGCCGGTACGGTCATGCGCTTCCTGCCCCCGGTCGCCGCTCTCGCCGACGGCGCGATCCGCTTCGACGGCGACCCCCGTTCGTACGAGCGGCCGCTGAACGGCGTGATCGACGCCCTGCGCGCGCTCGGCGCCCGCATCGACGACGACAGCCGCGGCGCGCTGCCGCTGACCGTGCACGGCGCGGGCGCCCTGGACGGCGGCCCTGTCGAGATCGACGCCTCCTCGTCCTCCCAGTTCGTGAGCGCCCTGCTGCTCTCGGGCCCGCGTTTCAACCAGGGTGTCGAGGTACGGCACACCGGCTCCGCCCTGCCCTCCATGCCGCACATCCGGATGACCGTCGACATGCTCCGCGCGGTCGGCGCCCAGGTGGACACCCCGGAGTCGGGCGGCGAGCCGAACGTGTGGCGGGTCACCCCCGGCGCCCTGCTCGGCCGTGACCTGACCGTCGAGCCGGACCTCTCCAACGCCCAGCCGTTCCTGGCCGCCGCGCTGGTCACCGGCGGCCGCGTGACCATCCCCGACTGGCCCGCGCACACCACCCAGCCCGGCGACAAGCTGCGGGAGATCTTCACCGAGATGGGTGGTTCCTGCGAACTGACCGAGCAGGGGCTCGTGTTCACCGGATCCGGCTCGATCCACGGCATCGACGTGGACCTGAGCGAGGTCGGCGAGCTCACCCCCGGCATCGCGGCCGTCGCGGCCCTCGCCGACTCCCCCTCGACCCTGCGCGGCGTCGCCCACCTGCGCCTGCACGAGACGGACCGCCTGGCGGCCCTCACCAAGGAGATCAACGAACTCGGCGGCGACGTCACCGAGACCGCCGACGGCCTGCACATCCGTCCGCGCCGCCTGCACGGCGGGATCTTCCACACGTACGACGACCACCGCATGGCCACCGCGGGCGCCATCATCGGCCTCGCGGTGGAGGGCGTACAGATCGAGAATGTCGCGACGACGGCGAAGACGCTGCCCGACTTCCCCGACCTCTGGACCGGAATGCTCGGGAACTGACGGGCGGATCCAGAACATGCGCCGCTACGGAAAGAACCCCGACGAGGACGACATCCGCGTCCGCCCCAACCGCAAGGGCAACCGCCCGCGCACGCACATCAGGCCCAAGCACGAGGACGCGTCCGACGGCATGGTCCTCACCGTCGACCGGGGCCGCCTCACCGTCCTGGTCGACGACCGGATCGTACTGGCCATGAAGGCCCGCGAACTGGGCCGCAAGGCCGCCGTGGTGGGCGACCGCGTCTCGCTCGTCGGTGATCTCTCCGGCAAGAAGGACACCCTCGCGCGCATCGTGCGCATCTCGCCGCGTACGTCGGTCCTGCGGCGCACGGCCGACGACGACGACCCGTACGAGCGTGTGGTCGTCGCCAACGCCGACCAACTGGCCATCGTCACCGCCCTCGCCGACCCGGAGCCGCGCACGCGGCTGATCGACCGGTGCATCGTGGCGGCGTACGACGGCGGCCTCACGCCGCTCCTCGTCCTGACCAAGTCCGATCTGGCCTCCGCCGACAAGATCCTGGAGACGTACTCCACGCTCGACATGCCCTACGTGGTCACCAGCCGCGAGGAGTTCACCGACGAGACGGACCTCGCCCGGGTGCGTGAGGTGCTCGACGGCAAGGTCACCGCGTTCGTCGGCCACTCCGGAGTGGGCAAGACGACGCTGGTGAACGCCCTGGTCCCCGAGGATCGCCGGCGCTCCACCGGCCACGTGAACGCCGTGACGGGCCGCGGCCGCCACACCACCACGTCGGCGCTCGCGCTCCCGCTCGCGGGCTCGCACGGCGGGTGGGTGATCGACACGCCCGGCGTGCGGTCCTTCGGCCTGCACCACGTCGACCCGTCCCGCGTGATCCTCGCGTTCCCCGACCTGGTGCCGGGGACGGAGGACTGTCCGCGTGCGTGCAGCCACGACGAGCCGGACTGCGCGCTCGACGCGTGGGTGGAGGAGGGGCACGCGGATCCGGCGCGTCTCTACTCGCTGCGCAGGCTCCTGGCGACCCGTGAGCGACGCGAGGACGACTGACCTCGCCGTTGTTTGCGCCCGGGGCACAGTGGCAAAGGCATAATCGCACCATGCCTGATCCAAGCCAGGCGAAGCGGTCACCGAACGTACGGTTGCGGGAGGCAGATACATGGCGTGGCTGCTGGTCATTGTCGCGGGGTTCCTGGAGACCGGTTTCGCGGTCTGCCTCAAGCTCTCGCACGGCTTCACCCGGCTCTGGCCGACGATCACCTTCGCGGCCTTCGCCCTGGGCAGCTTCGGTCTGCTCACGCTCGCGCTGCGGAAGCTCGACGTGGGGCCCGCGTACGCGGTCTGGACGGGCATCGGCGCCGCGGGCACCGCGATCTACGGAATGATCTTCCTCGGTGACGTGGTCTCCACGCTCAAGATCGTCTCCATCTCGCTGGTGATCGCCGGTGTCATCGGCCTCCAGCTCTCGGGCTCCGCCCACTGACCTGACCTGACCTGTCTGACCTGGCCGCGGGTCCTCAGGCGCCGGTCCAGTGCCCCAGGACCCCGCGTACCAGTTCCACGGGATCCTCACCTGTGGGCGAGGGCGCGACGACGTACGACAAGGCCATCCGCACGGCGCTCTCGCAGGCCATGGCCAGCTCTTCCGTGTCCTTCGGCCGTGCCCTGCCGTTCAGCGCGTTCACCGCCTTGTCCCGGACGAGGGCGAGCAGTTCGGTGGGCGAGGGAACGCCCGCGTCCGCGCGCCGCTGTGCCGGTACGGGTGAGGCGGAGACCCCGGGCCTGCTCGGCGCGGGCAGGCGTTCGCTCCAGCAGCCGGTGAGCATGGCCCGCGTGAGTTCGTTCGCGCGGGCGGCGGCGATCGTCCAGGCGCCCACGGCGGCGAGCCGGTCCACCGGGCCGCCCTCCGTGGCCAACGCGCGCTCCACGCCGTGCAGATAGGCGTCGGTCTCGCGCCGGAGCAGGGCGCGGGCGAGGCCGTCCTTGCTGCCGAACTCGTTGTAGAGGGTCTGCCGTGACACCCCGGCGGTGGCCGCGACATCGACCATGCGGACGCCTGGCCACGGTCGGCGGGCGAGCGCCGTCTTGGCCGCGTCCAATAAGGATTCCCGTGCCGCAGGCATCGTCGCCTCCCGGGGGCCGAAGCGGCTCTGCGGCCAGAGTTGACGTGCTCTGGAGCGGTGTCAATAGGCCCGGCGCGACCTGGCACGGTATGCGTCATGTCCCGGAATGGCCCGGACATACGGCGCTGTGGCTCAGGCACAACGAGATCGATACTGTTCACTCATGCCCGACTACCACGATGATCTGCGTCTTGCCCACGTCCTCGCGGACGCCGCCGACGCCGCGACGATGGACCGGTTCAAGGCTCTCGACCTCAAGGTCGAGACCAAGCCGGACATGACGCCGGTGAGCGAGGCGGACAAAACGGCCGAGGAGCTGATCCGCTCGAACCTGAAGCGGGGCCGGCCGCGCGACGCGATCCTCGGTGAGGAGTTCGGAGTCGAGGGCACGGGCCCCCGCCGCTGGGTGATCGACCCGATCGACGGCACCAAGAACTACGTACGCGGGGTGCCGGTCTGGGCCACGCTGATCTCCCTGATGGAGGCGGGCGAGGGCGGCTTCCAGCCGGTGGTGGGTGTCGTGTCGGCGCCCGCGCTCGGCCGACGCTGGTGGGCCGCGAAGGGCGCGGGCGCCTACACCGGGCGCAGCCTGACCTCCGCGACCAGGCTCCACGCCTCCAAGGTCTCGCGGCTCCAGGACGCCTCGTTCGCGTACTCCTCGCTCACGGGCTGGGAGGAGCAGGGCCGCCTGGACGGGTTCATGGACCTCACGCGCGCGGTCTGGCGCACGCGTGGCTACGGCGACTTCTGGCCGTACATGATGGTCGCCGAGGGTTCGGTCGACATCTGCGCGGAGCCCGAGCTCTCGCTCTGGGACATGGCGGCGACCGCGATCATCGTGACCGAGGCGGGCGGCACCTTCACCGGCCTCGACGGCGCTCCCGGCCCGCACAGCGGCAACGCCGCGGCGTCGAACGGCCTGCTCCACGACGAGCTGCTCGGCTACCTCAACCAGCGCTACTGAGGCGTACGTCCCTTTGGCGCACGCCCTGAACTGGCAGCACGCGCCCCCTTGTTGACGACCCGCATGGCTGCGACTCTGAGAGTCCCCCCACTTGTGAACTTGTGAATCGCTTCTCTTGCGGTCCACTCAGGAGGTGGCTCAAGCCCATGCTCGTCCGCGACGCCATGAGCACGGTGGTCCTCACCATCGGTCCCGCCCACACACTGCGCCAGGCCGCGCGTCTGATGTCGACGCGCCGCGTCGGCGCGGCCGTCGTCCTCGACTCCGACAACTCCGGTCTGGGAATCCTGACCGAGCGCGACGTCCTCATCTCGCTGGGACTCGGCCAGAACCCCGACACCGAGACCGCCGGCACCCACACCACGACCGATGTCGTCTTCGCCGCCCCGTCATGGACCCTGGAGGAGGCGGCCGACGCCATGGCGCACGGCGGCTTCCGGCACCTGATCGTGATGGACGGGAACGAACCGACCGGCATCGTCTCGGTCCGCGACATCATCCGCTGCTGGGCCCCGAGCAGGCGCCCCGCGCCCACGCTCACGGCCTGAGCACTCCCCGCGACCCGTGAACGGCAGGCGGGCCGGACCCCCGAAGGGATCCGGCCCGCCTGTTCTCCCTACGACAAACGGTCTCAGCCGCGCAGGGCCTGGACCGCGGCCTCAAGACGCTTGCCGAAGTCGCCGTCCGCCTGACGGAAGTTGTTGATCGCGCGCTCGGCGATGTCGTCGCGCGAGACACCCGCGATGTTGCCCGCGAGGTTCTCGATCAGCCGTGCCTTCTCGTCCTCGGACATCTTGCGGTAGAGGTTGCCCGCCTGCACGAAGTCGTTGTCCTCGGCGTGCGAGGGCGCCTCGTGGTTGCCCGTGCCACCACTGACCGGGGTGGTCACCCAGAGCGGCCGGTCCGTCTGGAACGGGCCGCCGAAGGAGTTCGGCTCGTAGTTCTTCGCGCCCTTGTGGCGGCCGTCGTACAGCGCGCCGTCACGCGAGTTGGTGCGCGCCTCGGTGGCGTGCGGGCGGTTCACCGGCAGGTGGTCGGCGTTGATGCCGACGCGGTAGCGGTGGGCGTCGCCGTACGCGAAGAGGCGGCCCTGGAGCATCTTGTCGGGCGAGGGACCGATGCCCGGCACGAAGTGCGCGGGACTGAAAATGCTCTGCTCGACCTCGGCGAAGATGTTCTCCGGGTTGCGGTTGAGCTCCAGCTTGCCGATCTCGATCGGCGGGTAGTCCTCGTGCGGCCACACCTTGGTGAGGTCGAACGGATTGAAGCGGTACGTCGCCGCTTCGGCCGCCGGCATGATCTGCACCTGCACGGTCCAGGACGGGAAGTCGCCGCGCTCGATGGCCTCGCGCAGGTCGCGCTGGTGGGAGTCGGGGTCCTCACCCGCGAGCTTCGCCGCGTCGGCCGCCGTCAGGTTCTTGA
Organism: Streptomyces sp. NPDC054866; assembly: GCF_053610745.1. Taxonomy (NCBI): domain Bacteria; kingdom Bacillati; phylum Actinomycetota; class Actinomycetes; order Kitasatosporales; family Streptomycetaceae; genus Streptomyces; species Streptomyces sp. NPDC054866. The sequence goes on along the minus strand of NZ_JBSGZA010000003.1, from coordinate 929,280 downwards.
TGCCCTGGTCGGTCTTGAAGTGGTACTTGACCCAGAAGACCTCGCCGGCCTCGTTGTTCCACTGGTACGTGTGCGAGCCGTACCCGTTCATGTGGCGCAGCGTCGCCGGGATGCCGCGGTCGCCGAAGAGCCAGGTGACCTGGTGGGTCGACTCGGGGCTCAGGCCCCAGAAGTCCCAGACGTTGTCGGCTTCCTGCGAGCCCGTGTACGGGTCGCGCTTCTGCGTGTGGATGAAGTCGGGGAACTTGATGGCGTCCTTGATGAAGAAGACGGGGGTGTTGTTCCCGACCAGGTCGTAGTTCCCCTCCTCCGTGTAGAACTTCAGCGCGAAGCCACGGGGGTCGCGCACGGCGTCGGCCGAGCCGAGGTTGCCGGCGACGGTGGAGAAGCGGAGGAAGGTCTCCGTCTGCTTGCCGACCTCGGAGAGGAACTTCGCACGCGTCCACTGCGAGACGTCGCGGGTCAGCGTGAAGGTGCCGTACGCACCGGCGCCGCGCGCGTGGACGATGCGCTCCGGGATGCGCTCGCGGTTGAAGTGCGCGAGCTTCTCGAGCAGCGCCTGGTCCTGGACGAGAACCGGACCGCCGACACCAGCGGTCTCGCTGTTCTGGTTGTCAGCGACCGGCGCGCCGGCCTCCGTGGTGAGCGGTCCCTGCGTCACGTGCGCCTCCTGCGTCATTTCCTGCAAGTCCTGTCCTTGGGTTTCGCTGAACCCGATCCTACGATGGACTTTGTCTAAGTCAAGTGAACATCCAAAGTCACACCTCGTCGGGAGTTAGGCTCCTCGCCTGCTAGGCTGGTTCTCATGAGCGACCTGTTGGAACGACTGCGCGGCCGCGGCTGGCGCATGACCGCGCAGCGGCGCGTCGTGGCCGAGGTCCTCGACGGGGACCACGTACACCTGACCGCGGACGAGGTGCACGCCCGCGCCGTGGACAAGCTGCCCGAGATCTCCCGGGCGACCGTCTACAACACCCTGGGCGAGCTGGTGACCATCGGCGAGGTCCTCGAGGTCTCGACGGACCGCAGGGCCAAGCGGTACGACCCGAACGCCCACCGCCCCCACCAGCACCTGGTGTGCGCGAAGTGCGGCACGATCCGCGACGTCCACCCCACGGGCAACCCCCTGAGCAGCCTCCCTGACTCGGAACGCTTCGGCTTCACGATCGAGGGCGCGGACGTCACCTACAGGGGCACGTGCCCGAACTGCGCGGGGGCGTAAGGCTTTCGCCTGGTTTGTGGGCAGGCGTTCCGCAGGGCGGAACGGGTGGGCACAAACCACCCACGATCCGCACACGGCAGCGAATCTCAGCCAGAGCAGACCTCTTCCGGAATCTGACGGTGCGTCATATGGTCGGCGGCGCCCAACATCCGCCTGCCCTCCGCAAGGAGACACCGTGGGAGATCCGCACCCCAAACTAGAAGCCCACGCAGTAACGAGAACGTTCGGCCGCGGCGCCAAGGCCGTGGACGCCCTGGGCCCGCTGGACCTCACCATCGCCCCAGGTGAATTCGCCTGCATAGTCGGCCCCTCAGGCTGCGGAAAATCAACGCTGCTCCGCATAGCCGCAGGCTTACTGCGCCCCAGCAGGGGCGAGCTGACCATCCGCACAGCCGCGCAGCGACCCGCCGCGATGATCTTCCAGGACTACGGCATCTACGACTGGAAGACCGTCCAGGCCAACGTCCGCTTCGGCCTGGACATCCAGCGCGTACCGCGAAAAGAAGCAAACGCCCGCGCCACGGCCCTGCTGACCCGCTTAGGCCTCGCCGACTTCGCCGACGCCTACCCCGCCACCCTCTCCGGCGGCATGCGCCAACGCGTGGCCATCGCCCGCGCCCTGGCCGTGGAGCCCGAGATCCTCCTGATGGACGAGCCGTTCGCGGCCCTGGACGCCCAGCTCCGCACGATCCTCCAGGACGAGCTCCTCGACCTCACCCAGACCACCCGCACCACCACCCTCTTCATCACCCACAGCCTCGAAGAGGCGATCGTCCTCGGCGACCGCGTCCTGGTCATGTCCGCCCGGCCGGGCCGCATCATCGCCGAACACCGCCCTCCGTTCCCGAGGCCCCGCACCGGAGACGTACGCGCGACCCCTGAATTCACCGCCCTCAAGGGCGAGTTGTGGGACCTGCTGCGTGGCGAGGTGGTCCGCGAGGGCTCGCAGGACGAGGCGGCCGTGGCATGACGACGACCACCTCACCCAAAGCGCCCGGAGAACCCCAGGACGGCGTGCTCGTCCGCAAGCCCGGCCCCCAGGAGCTGCACCCCGCCCGCACCCACCGCAGGCGCCGCACCCTGGAGATCGGCCTCGCCGTAGCCGTCCCCCTCGCCCTGATCCTCCTCTGGCAGCTGGCCGCCACCCAGGCCTGGATCGACGACCGCGTCTACCCCGCTCCCCAGACCATCCTCGAGGACGGCTGGGAGCGCGCGGCGGACGGCGACCTGTGGCCCGACGTCTGGGCCACGCTCAAGCGCGTGCTCGCCGGCTACGCGATCGGCACGGTCACCGGCTACGCGCTCGGCCTCCTCATGGGCTCGCTCTCCCTCGTACGCGCGGCGCTCGAACCGCTCCTGGACGCGCTGTACGTCGTACCGAAGCTGGCCCTGCTGCCCGTCTTCCTGAACATGTTCGGCCTCGGGGAAGGCCCGCAGATCGCGCTCGTGGCGGCCACCGTCTTCTTCTTCGTGTGGATCTCGACGATGGCGGCCGTGCTCGCCGTACCGTCCGGACACCGCGACGCGGGCCAGGTCTTCGGCGCGTCGCCGTGGCAGATGTTCCGCCACGTCCTGCTGCCCGCCTCGCTGCCCGCCGTGCTCGTGGGCGCGCGGATCGCGGCGGGCGTCGCGGTCCTGGTGATCGTGGCGTCGGAGCAGATCGCGGCGTCGAACGGCCTCGGCCACCTGATCTTCGACTCCCGGGCGCTCTTCCAGAACGACGTGATGTTCGTCGGCATCGTGTGCGTGGCCGTGCTCGGCGTCGTCTTCTCCGAACTGGTGCGGATCGCGGGCCGGTTGCTCACCCCGTGGGCCCCGCGCGACCGCGGCAGAAGCCAGTCCTGAAGCAGCAGCCATGAACCAGCAGTCATGTACCAGCTGTCATGAACCATTCGTACGCGTACGGAGGCTCCATGCACACCCGCATCCGCACCCCTGGCGTCGCTGCCCTCACGCTGCTCGTGGCGGGCGCGCTGCTCGCCTCCGCGGGCTGCGCGAAGGAGGACGACACCACGGACTCGGCAGCGCCCGCGAAGCCCCGCACCATCAAGGCGGTCCCCGGCTGCGGCAAGGGCAGTTGGACGGACCCGTCCGACCTCGCCAAGGACCGCGCGCCCGCCCGCTGCGACAAGGGCGCCCCGGCCCCGCGCCCCCTGCCCAAGGAGCGCAGCCTCACCATCGCGACCGGCACACTCAGCGCCGAGTACGTCGCGCCCCTTCAAATGGCCGTGCAGAAGGGCGAGTTCAAGAAGGAGGGCTTGAACGTCCACCTCAAGGTGCTCCCCACCCCCGATGCCCTCCCGCTCCTCGCCAAGGGAGACATCGACGCCCAGTGGGCCGCCCCCGAGGCCGCCGTCATGAACGGCATCACGGGCGGCTTCACCATCAAGTGGGCGGCCGGGAACTTCTCCCCCGACCCGAAGTCCAAGAGCGGCCTGTGGGTGAAGCTGAAGAAGGGCGAGAGCGCGGACCACGTCCCGATGGCGGGCCGCAAGCTCGGCACCATGATCGGCAAGGGCTCGGTCATCTCGTACCCCATGAGCAAGGCCCTGAAGAAGCACGGCGGCGGCCTCGACAAGATCCAGTTCCAGCAGCTGGGTTCGGCGGACGTCCTGACGGCACTCCAGAACGGCGGCACCGACTCCGCCTGGCTCCTCGACCCGGTCTGGCGCAAGGTCGACGGCGACAAGCAGTACGCCTTCCTCGGCGGGCAACCTCGGGGCGAGCCGCTCGGCGGCCTCCTGTTCGGCCCCAACCTCCTGACCAAGGACCCGGACGCGGGCGTCGCGCTGCTGCGCGCGTACATCAGGACCGTGAACACGTACTTCGCCGGTGACTACAAGGCGGACAAGGCCTTCGTGGCCGAGCTCGCGAAGCTCCTGAAGACCGACGAGGCGGTCCTGAGGTCGACTCCGTCACTGCGCATGGACTGGGAGATCCGGGCCGGCACGACGGACCGGCTCCAGGCGGCGTACGAGGCCGCGGGCGTCGCCGAGGGCGACAAGGTCCCGGAGGAGAAGGCGGTGGACCGCAAGCTGTACGAGGAGGCGGTGGGTCACAAGCGGTAGCGGACCGGTTACGCACCACACAGGACAAACGGGCCGGTAACGCACCAAGGGCCGGAAAGCTTCGAAAAGCTTTCCGGCCCTTGGCCTTTAGTAGCGGGGACAGGATTTGAACCTGCGACCTCTGGGTTATGAGCCCAGCGAGCTACCGAGCTGCTCCACCCCGCGCCGTTGTGTTGTAACCGTACGTCAAGCGCGACGACCAGCGCAAATCCGTTCCGCGCGCTGGCTGTGGGTGGGCTGTGCCCACCCACAGCGGTCAGGCAGTCAGCTCCTGCTGAAGCGCCTCGCGCAAGCGAGCCGCCCGCTCGGAAACCTCAGCGGGCCCAAGCTCCACGGCCCGGGAAGCCCACCGCTGCCCCTCGACCAGCTGCCCGCGCCGAGCGTAAAGCAGCGCAAGCCGCAGCGCAGCCCGCCCGTGCCCCGCGTCAGCGGCCCGCGTCCACCACAGCGCGGCCTCGGGCTCACTGCCCTCACGCGCAAGCAGCAGCCCCAGATTGAACGCGCCGTTCCGGCTGCCCGCGTCCGCCGCGAGGCGGTACCACCGCGCCGCCTCGACGACGTCACCGCGCCCCGCGGCCAGCATCCCGACCCGGACCTGCGCACGCCGGTGCCCCTGCTGTGCCGCCCGCTCGTACCACTCCTCGCACTCGGTCTTCTCCGCGGCGGGCTCCCCGAGGGCGGGCGGGCCCGCGGCGGACCGCCGCGCGTCGAGCACGGTGCCGAGCCGGTACGCCGCCTCCGCGCTGCCGCCACCGGCAGCGCACCGCAGATGCCGCTCGGCGTCCTGCTCGTCGCCCTCCCGCAGCCGCGCGGTGCCGACCTGAAGCGCGGCCTCGGTGTGCCCGGCGGCCGCCGCACGCTCGTACCAGGGCAGGGCGGAGCCCTCGTCGTCACGGGACGCGTACAGAATCCCGAGGTTGAAGGCCGCGTCCACGCTGCCAGCCTCCGCGGCCTTGGAGAACCACGGCTCGGCGCCGGCCGCGTCGCCGCCCTGGAGCAGCAGCACGGCGAGCGCGTTGGCGGCCTCGCGGTGACCGGCGTACGCGGCGCGCCTGTACCACTGGTCGGCCTGCGCGGTCCGCCCCTGCTCGGCGCAGAGCAGACCGAGGTTGTACGCGCCGTTCACGTCGCCCGCGTCCATGGCCGCCCTGTACCACCGCTCGGCGGTCTGGGTCTCGCCCCGCTCGGCGTGCAGCGCGCCCAGGGCGTTCGCGGCGTTCCCGTCGCCGTCCTGGGCTGCTTTCAGCCACCAGACGGCGGCGCTCTCCTCGTCGCCCGCGTCACGCAGCAGGAAGCCGAGGGCGCAGGCGGCGCGCGCCTCCCCGTCCTTCGCGGAGTTCAGGTACCAGCGCCCCGCCTCCTTCAGCTCGCCGCGCTGCTCCAGGATCGCGCCGAGGTGCAGCGCGGCCCGCCGGTGACCGCGCGCGGCGGCCTGGCGGTACCACTGCTCGGCCTCGGCGGCAGCGGAACGTACGCCTCCGTCTTCGGTGCGCTCGGCTGTGGCGCGCCGGTCGAGGGCGCGGGCGATGCGGTACGCGGCCTCGCGGTGACCGCGCTCGGCCGATGCCCGCATCCAGCGCTCGGCGCCGACGTCCCCGCGGTGCTCCAGAAGATCGGCGAGGGCGTACGCGCCCAGGGCGTGGCCCTGCTCGGCGGACTGCCGCAGCCAGTACTCCGCGGCGGGCTCGTCGCCGCGCTCGCGGTGGTGCCGTCCGAGCGCGTGCGCGGCCGCGGCGGAACCGGCGACGGCGGCGACCCGCCACCAGCCGGCCGCCTCGTCGGCGTATCCGCGCTGGTGGAGGAGGACTCCGAGGTTGTTGGCGGCGGCGCGGTCGCCCTCGGCGGTCGCAGCACGCAGGAGAGATTCGGCCCCGTCGAGATCACCGCGGCGCAGCAGAAGGCTTCCGAGGACGCTCATCGCGTCGACGTCTCCGGCCTCGGCGGCCAGCCGATGGCGCATCTCCTCGGCGGCCGCCCCGGGATCCTCCCGGTCGGCCGGCTGCATAAACCGCCCTGTCTCCAACAGAGTTGCCTTGTCCCCCATAACGTCCATCGTCGCACCACCTGCAACCTGGGTACACCTGGTATACCGCAGCCAGTGAGGTCACTTCAGCGTTTTGTCGACATGCCCACAGAGAGATAAGTGAAACACAGTTTTCCCAACTCCCCCCGGGCGGAGCACGGTTCGCACAGACCAGCGCACGACACCACGGACCCCGGTCACACACGACGAAGGCCCGGATCCGATAAGGATCCGGGCCTTCGTCTTCTAGTAGCGGGGACAGGATTTGAACCTGCGACCTCTGGGTTATGAGCCCAGCGAGCTACCGAGCTGCTCCACCCCGCGCCGTTGTGTTCAAACCGTACCACGGCGCGGAGGGGGTGTTTCGCAGCTGGTCAGCCGCCGTTCTTGTCGCCGTCCTTGTCGCCGTTCTTGTCCGCGTTCTTGTCGTCCTTCTTGTCCGCCGCTGCCTGGGCGTCCTCGGCTCGCTGCAGGGCGTCCTCGAGCTTCTCCTGCGCTTCGCCGTAGGCCTTCCAGTCGCCGTCCTTCAGGGCCGTCTGCCCGTCCTCGAACGCCTTCTGGGCGTCGTCGAGGGCGGCCTGCACCGTCGGGTCGTTCGTCTTGGGCGGCTCGGTCGGCTCGTCCGTGTCGCCCTCGTCGGCCGGTGGCTTGGTGGACCCTTCGGCACCGAAGACCTGGTTGAGGCCGTCGCTCAGGGAGTCCGCGAACGCGGTCTCCGTACCGTAGGACACCGCCACCTTCTTCAGGAGCGGATACGCCGATTTACGTCCCTGTACGTACACGGGCTCGACGTAGAGGAACCCGTCGTCCAGTGGCACGGTCAGCAGATTTCCGTAGAGGACGTCGGAGTCGGCGCCCTTCATGTCCCGGACGAAGTTACCGACCTCGGTCATCGAGTTCAGCTTGTTCTGGACCTGTTCCGGGCCGTCCACGTCGCCCGTGACTCTCAGCAGTTTCATCTTGCCGAAGTCCTTGCTTCTGGCGTCGGCGTCGACCGTCATGAAGGCGCGCAGATTGGGGCGCCCGCTTGGGGTGAACGTCGTCGTCAGTGCGAACTGCTGCTGCGTCTGGCCCGGCGTCTTCATGGACAGGTAGTACGGCGGGACCGCGCTGTTGTCCTTCTTCGTCGGGTCGTTCGGCACCTGCCAGGCGTCACTCGCGTTGTAGAACTGGCCGGGGTCCGTGACGTGGTAGAGCGTCAGGAGCTCGCGCTGCACCTTGAACATGTCCTGGGGATAGCGCAGGTGGTCCATCAGGGCCTTGGGGATCTCACCCTTGTCCTTGACGGTGTCCGGGAACGCCTTCTTCCAGGTCTTCAGGACCGGGTCCTTGTCGTCCCAGGTGTAGAGCTTGACCTCTCCGGTGTACGCGTCGACGGTCGCCTTCACCGAGTTGCGGATGTAGTTGACCCGGTTCTGCTGGGCCACCACCGCGCGCGCGTCGTCGGACTCGGAGAGCGAGTCGGCCGTGGTGTCGCCGAGCGTGGTCCGCGAGGCGTACGGATAGCCGTTGCTCGTCGTATAGGCGTCGACGACCCACTGGATCTTGCCGTCGACGACCGTCGGATACGTGTCGCCGTCGATGGTCAGCCAGGGAGCCACCGACTCGACGCGCTCCTTGGGTGTGCGGTTGTAGAGAATCCGCGACCCCTCGCCGATCGCGCCCGAGTACAGCATCTGCGGTTCGCCGAAGGACACGGCGTACGCGGCTCGGTTGATCGGGTTGGAGAGGTTGACCCCGCTGTTGCCCTTGTAGCTGTAGGTCTTCTGGCCTCCGCCGTCCTCTTCGTAGTCGAGCTCCTTCTGGGGCCCGCCCACGATCGAGTACTGGGTGGTCTTCTCGCCGTAGTAGATCCGCTGCTCGTACTGGCCGAGGTTGCCGGCGGTCGGCAGGCCGTAGTTCGTGAAGTCCGGCGCGCCCTTGGAGCCCTTCTTCGTCTCCGTGCCCTTGGCCGTGACCATGCCGTAGCCGTGGGTGTAGGCGAAGTGGTCGTTGATCCAGTTGCGCTTGTCGAGCTTGTCGAGGCTCAGCTCACGCAGACCGACGACGGTGTCCTGGCCGTTGTAGCGGTCCACGTCCAGGGTCGTCGGGAAGCGGTAGTACTCGCGCTCCTGCTCCAGCTGCTGGAACGTCGGCGAGACGATGTTCGGGTCGTTCAGCCGGTAGTTGGCGGCCGAGTCCGCGTCGTCGCGCTTCTTCTTGGGATCCTCGTCGGCCTTGCCCGCGCCCTTGTAGTCCTCGGGCTTCACGCCACTGATGCCGTACGCGTCGCGCGTCGCCTTGATGTTCTTCTGGATGTAGGGCGCTTCCTTGGCCTGCTCGTTCGGCGAGACCTGGAACTTCTGCACGATGGCCGGGTACAGACCGCCGATGAGGATGGCCGAGAGGACCATCAGGCCGAAGCCGATGACCGGAAGCTGCCAGGTGCGCCGCCACAGCGTCCCGAAGAAGAGCAGGGCGCAGATGACGGCGATGCAGAACAGGATGGTCTTCGCCGGCAGGTACGCGTTCGCGTCCACGTAGCGAAGGCCTGTCCAGTTGCCCGTCGCCTTGAAGTCGCTGGACTTCACCGCGAGGCCGTACCGGTCGAGCCAGTACGCCACTGCCTTGAGCGTCACGAAGACGCCGAGCAGCACCGACAGGTGCCCGGTGGACGCCGCCGTGGCGCGCGCGCCGGGGCTGGTGATCCGCAGCCCGCCGTACAGGTAGTGCGTGAGGGCCGCGGCGATCAGGGAGAGCACCGTCGCCGCGAAGCCGAAGCCCAGCAGGAAGCGGTACCAGGGCAGGTCGAACGCGAAGAACGACACGTCCAGGTGGAACTGCGGGTCCTTCTGACCGAAGGAGACGCCGTTCACCCACAGGAGCCACGTGCGCCACTGGCCCGCGGCGGACGCGCCCGCGATCAGGCCGACGAGCGTGGCGATGCCGAGCAGCAGCCACTTCTTGTACGGCGCGATGCTCATGCGGTACCGGTCGAGGCTCTGCTGCTCCATCGACATGGCGCTCAGCGGCGGGCGCAGCCGGTGCGCCAGCCAGATGTTCAGTCCGACCGCGGCCGCCATCAGGAGGCCGAAGACGAAGAACAGGCCGATCTTGGTCCACAAGGTCGTCGTGAAGACCGACGAATAGTTGACCGAGCGGTACCACAGCCAGTCCGTCCAGAACCCCGCGAACATGACGAACACCATGGCGAGTACCGCCAGGATGCCCAGTGTCATGAGCAGGGTCCGGACGCGACGGGACGGTCGGCCCACTCTGATCCGTGGCCCCGTCGGGCCTCCGCCGCGGTCCGGCATCTGGAAAGCCAAGGTGCGCACCTCGAAGTTCGATGTTGATTCTGTTGGTCCGTCAGGGCCCTGTGATCGTGGACCCACACCTATGCAACTTACCTACGCTTTACTCGGTTCCCGTTTCTCGGGACTAACGAGGCAGGATTGTGACCATGTCCAACACTCCCATGGCAGCGAGCCCCCTCACCCGTGCCGTACTCGAGATCGATGAGTACGCGTCCGGCATCGGCTGGGACCGGCCCGCACGCCTCTTCGCGCTCGTCGACACGGCGCGACTGCGCTCCCAAGAACCCGGCCTCGCCAACCAGCTCGGCCTCGACAACTCCCCCGAGGAAACCGGCCTCACCCCCATCGAGCAGGAGGAGATCCCGGAGGGCAAGCCGCTGGACGAGTTCCTCGGCACCATCGCCTGGCCGGACGCCGTGGCGGGCTGCGCCCTCACGGTGGAGCGCCTGATGCTGCCGCCGTCGGCGGAGACCTCCGTGCCGGAGGGCCTCAGCGAGGGTCAGCTCGCGAAGTGGGTGGCCGAGCACCCCGACCGCCAGGAGGTCCGCATGACGGTGGCGGTGCTGCGTGACGGTGCGCGTGAGTCGGCTCTGCGGCTGCGCGAGAAGGACTCGCCCACCGAGGTCCTCACGGGGTCCGACCTGGTTCCGGGGCTCGCGGACGCGCTGGCGGCCACGTTCGCCGACTGACACCACGACGTTCTCGTACGCGGGTGGGGGCGGCCCCACCCGCGTACTTCTGTCTTCGTGGTCCGTGCCGCTACTTCTTCGCCGTGCACTGCGGCAGGTCCGCGGTGTCGCCCTTGCGGATGTCGTCGAGTGCGTCGACCGCGTCGTCGATGGTGTCCACCTTGACCAGCGTGAGCCCGTCGGGGACGTCCTTGGCGGCCGTGGCGCAGTTGTCCTTCGGCGTCAGGAAGTACTCGGCGCCCTTGGCGCGCGCGCCGACCGTCTTCATACCGATGCCGCCGATCGGGCCGACCTTGCCCTTAGCGTCGATCGTGCCGGTGCCGGCCACGAATTTGCCGCCGGTGAGGTCTTCCGGGGTCAGCTTGTCGACGATGCCGAGCGCGAACATCAGTCCGGCGCTGGGGCCGCCGACGTCGGCGAGCTTGATGTCGATCGTGAACGGGAACGTGTGATCGGTGCCGGCTTCGATGCCGACGATCGCGCGGCCGTCCTGCGCCTTCTCCGTGGTGATCTTGACCTCGTCCGTCCGGGTCGGCTCCTTGCCCGCCTTCTCGGCGGCGGCCGCCTCCTTGACGGGGACGACACTGAAGACGACGTCCTGGCCGGGCTTGTGCTTGGTGACCAGCTTGGCGACGTCCGTCATCTCCTTCACGGGCGTGCCGTCGACCTTCCTGATGACGTCACCGGCGTGGAGCTTGCCCTCGGCGGGGCTGTTCTTGAAGACGGTGGAGACGACGACCTGGGACTTCACCGGGAGGTCCAGTTCCTTGAGCGCCGCGACCTTGGCGCTCTCCTGGGACTGGCTGAACTCCTCGGCGTTCTCCTGGGTCGACTGCTGCTCGGTCTTGCCGTTCGGGTAGAGGGTGTCGTGCGGCACCACGATGTTGTCGTGGGCCAGCCAGCCGTACACGGCCTCCGCGATGTTCATGTTGTAGTCGGCGCTCGTGACCCGGACCGTCGTCATGTTCAGGTGACCGGTCGTCGGATAGGTCTTGTGGCCGGAGATCTGCAGCACCGGCTCGCCGCCGTGGTCGCCGAGGGTGTTCACCGTCGGACCCGGGGACATCTCCGAGTACGGCACTTTGATGAGGACTCCGGCGCAGAGCAGCGCGATCAGCATCAGGGTGGAGGCGAGCATCGTCGCGGTGCGGCGTGGCATGGAACGACAGTACGGGACCTGTCTGTCAGTGCACCCCTGGGGCCAGTCCGTACGGGGCCCGGGGCCTCACGTTCCGGAGTGGGACTTCTCCATCGCCTCGCGGAAGGCCGCGTAGCCGTTCAGCTCGGTGTGGTCCCCGGTCTTTCCGGACTTCCGGTTGCGCGCCGCCAAGGCAGCCCACAGCCCCGCACCGACCGCTGCCGCAAACGGAATCAGCAACCAGGCAAGTGATGCCATGTCGACCTCCCGACCCCTTGAGCGACCGCAACTGACTGATCAGCAGATTAACCATCCGCTGCGTCAACGCTCACGCCAGGGGTCGGGTTACGCAACCGGAAGCACTTGGGGCCAACTGGCCGGTTGGTGGCGGCAGGACCTCAGCAGGCCCCGACCCACTCCTCCTGGCCGTCGGAGAAGCGCTGGTGCTTCCAGATCGGCACTTCGTGCTTGAGGTCGTCGATCAACTTGCGGCAGGCGGCGAAGGCCTCCGCGCGGTGCGGGCAGGAAACCGCCACGACGACCGCGAGGTCCCCCACCGCCAGGTCGCCGACGCGGTGGACGGCGGCCAGCGCGCGCACCGGATATTCGGCGACGACCTTCTCGGCCACCCGGCGCATCTCGGCCTCGGCCGTCGGGTGGGTCGAATAGCCGAGCTCGTCGACGTCCGCACCGCCGTCGTGATTGCGCACGGTCCCCACGAAGAGCGCCGTGCCACCCGCGGCGTCGTCGCCGACGGCCCGGAAGACCTCGTCCAGGGAGAGCGGTGCGTCACGGATCGCGAGGAGCCTGATGGGGTCCTGCGCGGCCTGCTCGCCGGGGTGGTCGTTCGTGGTGCGTGCCATGCGGCCATGGTGCCGCACGGCACGGACATCACGGAATAGCGCTTTCGCCCGGCACGCGCGCGTGCCGCGTTGGAGCTCTCTACAGGACCGCGGCCGGGCCCGGCCACGTCTCAGATCCGGCGCCGCGCCTTCCGCGCACGCCGCACAACCGCGGCGGCGCCCAGCAGCGCGACCGTCGCACCCGCGGCGCCCGCGGCCGTCGCGTCCTTGCGGCCCAGCCTGCGTCCCGCCACGGTCCGGCGCCCCGCGACCTCCTCGAGCAGCTCCGCGAGGACCTCCTCGTTGGTCCACTGCGGCCGCCATCCCGCGTCGTGCAGCCTGCTGACGCTGACCACCCACGGGTACATCGTGTACGCGAGGTCACCGGCCGGAGACGGAGTGAGACCGATCCGGTGCAGCCGCGCTGCCGCGCCCAGGGCCACCGTGGAGGGCAGCTCCATCCGCCGGATCTCGCTGAGCTCCTCGACCTCTTCCTGCTCCAGCCAGCCGTCGCAGCCCACAGCCAGCTCCCCGTCGACCTTCTCCAGAACGGCGTACTCAAGAGCGCTGCACAGGTCCTCGACGTGGCAGAACTGCCAGGCGGGGCGCGAACCGGCCACCACCAGCAGCCGGGGCGACTCGAAGTACCGCGTGAGCGCGGTGTCCGTGCCGCCCACCAGGATCGCGGGCCGCACCACGGTGACGTTCAGACCGGGGTGGGCCCGGGGCGCGCGCCGGGCGAGGCGCTCGACCTCCAGGAGGTCACCGACACCGGTCGCCTCCGCGGTGGCGCGCAGTTCGGCGTCTTCGGAGAGGGGAAGTTCGTTGTCGGACAGCGCTCCGTAGACCATCGCCGACGTGCAGAGCACGACGCGGTGGACACCGGCCGCGGCGGCGGCCGTCAGCACGGTCTGCGTGCCGCGCACGTTGTACGCCGTACGGGCCGCGGCGTCGGTCTCCAGGTCGAGATCGAGCGCGAGGTGGACCACGACGTCCGCGCCCCGCAGCTTCTCGGCGATGGCCGGGTCCCTGACGTCCAGGATGTGCCACTGGGCCTGGGCGCACTCGCCCCGCCGCTCGTCGATGGCAACGACCTGCTTGATCTCCTCGGACGCGGCCAGGCGCTCGGTCAGGAGCGCGCCCACGCCGGAGGCGGCGCCGGTGACGGCGACCACGGGCCCTCGGACGGGGGCCGGGGTTGAAAGGTTTCGCGCTGCGCGAACCTGTGGATCTGGGGAACTCACCAGGCGTCTCCAGCGGTTGTCTTCAGTACGTACGCGAATGACGCGTACGTACCAGGTGGCATCCATCCTGCCGCAGGCCATGAGTCGGCGGAGCACTGAGGCCCGATCCCGTCACGGTGTCTACGCTGGGTGGTGTTGTAAGGCAGCCGCCGCCGGAACCGTACCGGCGGCCTGACGAGCCGAGGAATCCCGTGAGTGACACCCCATTCGGATTCGGCCTTCCGCCGGAGGAGCCGGAGAACGGCGACGAGGGCAAGAAGAAGGACAGCCCCGGAGGGGGACAGGGTGCAGGCGGCCCTGGGAACCCGTTCGGCTTCGGAGGCCTGCCCGGCGCGGGCGGCCCGGGCGGTGACAATCCGTTCGCAGCCATGTTCGGCTCGATGAACCCGAACGACCTGGGCGCCGCGTTCCAGCAGCTCGGCCAGATGCTCTCGTACGAGGGCGGCCCGGTGAACTGGGACATGGCCAAGGACATCGCCCGCCAGACCGTCTCCCAGGGGACGCCCGACGGCACCAAGGACGCGAGCGTCGGTCCCACGGAGCGCGGCGCGGTCGAGGAGGCCATCCGCCTCGCCGACCTGTGGCTCGACGACGCGACGTCCCTGCCGTCCGGCTCCGGCGTGGCCGTGGCCTGGAGCCGCGCCGAGTGGGTCGAGGCGACCCTCCCGGTGTGGAAGGAACTGGTCGACCCGGTCGCCGAGCGCGTCGGCCTCGCCATGGGTGACGTGCTCCCCGAGGAGATGCAGGCCATGGCGGGCCCGCTGATCGGGATGATGCGCTCCATGGGCGGCGCCATGTTCGGCCAGCAGATCGGCCAGGCCGTGGGCGTGCTCGCGGGCGAGGTCGTCGGCTCCACCGACATCGGCCTGCCGCTCGGCCCGGCCGGCAAGGCCGCCCTGCTTCCGGTGAACGTCGAGGCCTTCGGCAAGGACCTGGGCATCGCCCAGGAGGAGGTCCGGCTCTACCTGGCGCTGCGCGAAGCCGCCCACCAGCGGCTCTTCGCCCACGTGCCGTGGCTGCGCTCGCATCTGTTCGGCGCGGTCGAGGGGTACGCCCGGGGCATCAAGGTCGACACCGCCAAGCTGGAGGACGTGGTCGGCCAGCTCGACCCGCAGAACCCCGAGCAGCTTCAGGAAGCGCTCCAGCAGGGCATGTTCCAGCCCGAGGACACTCCCGCCCAGAAGGCCGCCCTGGCCCGCCTGGAGACGGCTCTCGCGCTCGTCGAGGGCTGGGTGGACGCGGTCGTGCACGCTGCGGCCAAGCCCCGCCTGTCGTCCGCCGACGCCCTCCGTGAGACGCTGCGCCGCCGCCGCGCGACGGGCGGCCCCGCGGAGCAGACGTTCGCCACGCTCATCGGCCTTGAGCTGCGCCCGCGCCGGCTGCGTGACGCCTCGCGCCTGTGGGCCTCGCTCACGGACGCGCGCGGCGTGGACGGCCGCGACGGCCTGTGGGCCCACCCGGACATGCTGCCGACGGCCTCGGACCTGGACGACCCGGACGGCTTCGTGCACCACGAGCAGCTGGACTTCTCCGAGCTGGACAAGATGCTCGGCGAGGCAGCGGGCGGCTCCGCCAAGCCGGACCTCAAGAAGGACACCGAGGACGACGGCGACACCAAGGACGAAAACAAGGGCGAGGACAAGGGCGACAGCGACAAGTGAGCCTGTACGACGACACGGTCCTCGTCCTGAAGGGGTACGAGGACGAGGACCAGGAAGAGCTGCGCCAGTACTACCTGGACCATCTCGCCGCCCACCCCGAGGACGGCATGTGGAAGGCCTGCACGGACGGGCATGTGACGGCCAGCGCCCTGGTGATCGACCCGGCGCGCGGGCGCGTGCTGCTGACCTTGCACAAGAAGCTGCGGATGTGGCTTCAGATGGGCGGCCACTGCGAGCCGGGCGACCCGACCCTGGCCGCGGCGGCGCTGCGCGAGGCCACGGAGGAGTCGGGTGTGCCGGGCCTGACGCTCCTGCCGGGAGGCCCCGTCCGACTGGACCGCCACCCGATCCCGAGGCCCTGCACACAGCACCTGGACGTGCAGTACGCCGCCCTGGCTCCCGCCGACGCCGTCGAGGCGATCAGCGACGAGTCACTGGACCTGCGCTGGTTCGCGTACGACGAGGTGGCGGGGGTGGCGGACGAGTCGGTGGTACGCCTGATGGAAGCAACGAGGGCACGGCTGTAGCCGTGCCCCGTAAGGGGCGCGGGGAACCGCGCGACCAGCCACAACCGGCCCGCAGATTTTCCGCGCCCCTTTTGGTTCCGTCCCGCCCGGAGAAGGCTCAGCTCCAGACGTTGCCCTGATTCTGCCCCCGAGCGCCCTGCTGGCCCATGCCGTACTGAGCCCTGGCGCCCTGCCCGATCACGGCGTTCTGGGGCGGCAGCATCTCGCTCGGCTGGACGAGTGCGTAGCCCTGGCCCATGAAGCTGAGCTCCCAGCCCTCACCGGTGTTGCCGCGGCGCCGCCACACTCCCGAGGAGTGCGTCTGGGCCTGCATCTGCACTCGCAGACCGTTGGACCAGGCGACGATCGCGTCGGCGTCGGCGTTCACGTACTGGTCCGGCGTGACCTGGAGCATCAGCGGCTGCCCCGAGGTCATCAGGGCGACCTTGCCGCGGCCCGTGATGTTGAGCTGGTACTTGCCGGAGCCGGAGATGCCGTACTGGCTGTCCACGGCGATGACCTGATGGGTCAGCGACGAGTCGAGCGCGAGGACATAGCTGCTGTCCACGGTCAGGCCGTCCTGGTCCACATCCACCACGTGGATGTACTGGGCGAGGTTGGCGAGATAGACCGTGCCCTGGCCGTGGCAGCGCATCAGGTCGAGGCCCTCGCCGGTGTGGGCGCGGGCCCGCTGGTTGCCCTGGCTCTGGTACTCGGCGTCGAACTCGACCAGACCCTGATAGGCGACCATGGCGCCCTTGCGGGCCAGGATGTCGTCGTGGCCCGCGAGGGCGACCCGCAGCAGCTGCGGGTTCTGGACGGTGTAGCGCTCCTGAGTCTGCTGCTCGGTGTGCGCGAAAAGTGGGCTCTGCATGGTGTGTTGCTCCCCCTCAGCCCCGGGCTCGGAGACGGTCGGTGCTGTCCTCGCTGGGCTGTACGACGACGATGCCCTCTCCGGAGAAGCCCATCTGGTAGGCCTCGCCACTGCCGCGCCCGATGAGCGAACCGGCCTTGAAGCTGCGCTTGCCCTTCACCTTGAGGTTCGGGGACCAGGCGATCAGGGCGTCCGGGTCGACGTACGTCTCGTCATCGCCGCGGCCGCAGTCAACGACGATCGGGGTGCCTCGGGAGGTCAGCGCCACCCAGCCCTGGCCGGAGATCTTGATGTTCCACAGGCCCTGACCGGCGAACTTGGCAAGGCCCTTGACCCGCTCGACACCCCACTGGAGGTTCGCGTCGAAGGCCAGGAGGTTCGTGCCGTTCACCGAGAGCGAGTCGCCCGCCAGATTGATGACGACGACGTCGGCTCCGTAGTCGGCGAGATAGAGCAGGCCGTCTCCGGAGCACTTCATCAGAGGTGCGCCTTCGCCGGTCATCCACTCCTTGGCGATCTGGCGGACCGCGGGCGGATTGGGCTCGTACTGCACGAACCCTTCGTAGGCGACCATCGAACCCACGCGCGCGAGGAGGTCGTTTCCGGTCTGCATCGCCACCTTGACCATGTGGTGGCCGTGGTTCTCCATACGGGCGGCGACAGGCGCCGGGGCAAAGCCCGCGAGTTGCTGATTCATGACGGGCTCCCTCAGACCTCGTACGGCTGGACGATGATGAAGTTGCCGGGAGCGCCCCGGAACTGGAGGTTCACGCTCTCCCCCGTGGAGCCCGCGTACGCGTTGCTGCGCAGCCGCACCTGGCTGGAGACGATCGCCTGGGACGCCGCCGACCAGGCGACGACGGCGTGGCAGTCGGCGAACGTCGTCGGCGTGACGGGCAGGACGACGGGCACACCGTGTGTCTTGACGATGACCGTGCCAGTGCCCTGGAACTGCATCACGAACAGCGCGCCGCCGGGGATGCCGTGGCCCTCGATCCTGCGCACCTCGTGCTGGAGGGACTCGTCGAACGCGAGGACGTTCTCCGCGGAGACGCAGATCGCGTCCCCCTGGAGCTCGATGGGGTGCAGGTAGGTGGCTGCCTCGGCGAGGAAGACCTGGCCCCGGCCGGAGCAGCGCATCAACTGCATCTCCTGGCCGGTGGAGTTGCCCACGACGCGGCCCGCGAAGCCCGCGCCCTTGTAGCTGAATTCGACCTTGCCCTGGTAGAGCACCATGCTGCCCTGCCGGGCGAGCACGGCCTGCTCGCTGATGCCGAGGTCGACGCGGATCAGCTTCTCGTTCTGCTGCGTCCAGCGCTGCCCGGTGGGGGCCTCGCGGTACGCGGCGAGAGCCGCTGCCACGCCGCCGGGCTGCGGAGCGCCCTGGGGAGCTCCGGCTCCGTACGGGGACGGGGCGGCGGGCTGGCCGGGGAACTGGCCGGGGGGCTGCTGGCCGTAGCCGGGCGGCATCGGGGCGCTCGGCTGCTGGCCGTAACCGGGCGGCGGGGGCGCCGACTGGCCGGGGACCTGGCCGAACTGCGGCTGCTGCGGCGGCTGCTGGCCTGGCTGTCCCGGCTGGCCGTACGGCGTGGGGGCCGGCGGGGGCGGGACCGTGCCGCCCTGCGGCTGGTTCATCGGCGCCACGATGGTCTGCGCGGCGTGCACCGAGGGGTCCACCGGGGCCGGGGCGGGCGGCGGAGTGACACCCTGCGGCGGCGCGAAATTCTGGGCCGGAGCAGGGGCGGGCGCGGGGGCCGGAGCGGGCGCCGGTGCCGGGGTTTGGGCGGGTGCAGCGGGGGCGCCGAAGGCGGGCGGTGCGGCGGCCTGGCCGGGCGGTGCGAAGGCCGGGGCGCCGGTGGCCTGCGGTGCCTGCGGCGCGGGCTCCTCCTCGGCGACCTCGCCACCGAAGTTCTTCAGGAGCGCGTCGAGGCCTCCGTCGAAGCCCTGGCCGATCGCGGCGAACCGCCAGACGTCCTTCATGTAGAAGTCGCCCAGCATCACGGCACGCTCCGTGGAGAACTCCGCGCCGTTGAAGGAGTAGCGGGCCACTTCCTCGCCGCCCGCGACGATCCGGATGTACCCGGGGGCGACCTGCGACATCTGTCCCGCGCCGTCGATGGTCGCCGTGAAGGACAGCTTCTGGATCTTCGCCGGGATGCGGTCGAGCGTGACCCGGAAGGACTCCGTGTCGCCGGCCTGCGCGCCGAGGAGCTGGATGGACTCCTCGGGAGACTTCGGCTGGTTGAAGAAGATGAAGTAACTGTCGTCCGACAGGCGCTCGTCCGCGTCCAGGCCGAAGCAGCTGATGTCGAAGCTCAGTCCGGGGGCGGAGATCTGCACGCCTACGTACAGATCGGTCCCCGCGGTGAGGTCACTGATCTTGGCCTTGTGGCCGCGTTGGAATTCCCTGGCCATACGTAACGACCGTCCCCCATCCCGAATGTAAATGCGTCGCGCCAGGCTAACCGCAAACTCGGACAGCGGACCAAGCCGGTACAGACCCGGTACACAACCCGCGCACCCGGCGGAAGTTCACTCGTCGCGGGCGGCCGGCAGATGGGGCAGCCGGTCGGCCGCGACCACACCTTCGAGGTACCCACGAGCCCGCTCCGTACGGGGATACGCCTCGAGGAGCTGCCAGAAATTGGGCCCGTGACCGGGGACGAGGAGATGCGCGAGCTCGTGGACGAGGACGTAGTCGACGACGTACTCGGGCATGCCCTGCAACCGGTGCGAAAGGCGGATGCTGCCTTCCGACGGGGTGCACGAACCCCACCGGGTGTTCTGGTTCGTGACCCAGCGAACGGACGTGGGTCTGGCGCGACCGCCGAAGTACTGCTCGGAGAGACGCTCGGCGCGCTCGGCGAGTTCCGCGTCGCCCAGGACCCGCTTGCTCTCCTGGGCCGCGAGCTTGTCGAGCATGACGTTGACCCAGCGCTGTTCCTCGGCCTCGGACATGCGGGCGGGGATGAGCACGACGGTGCGATCGCCCTCTCGGTACGCGGAGACCGTTCTGCGGCGGCGGGCGCTCCGTCTGACCTCGACCGCGCTCGTCCGCGGGCCGGGTGACGGCGGGCTGGTCGTGCTGCGCTGTGGGTTTCCGGCGCGGTGCAGTGGGTCGGCGGGCACGCCCCGACGTTACCCGCTGGACGTGGGGGAAGTCCCGCCTCCGGGACGGTTCGGCGGGGTATCGCTCCCCGTGCGATCGATTAGTACGACGAATACCCCCTGCCTGTGGACAACGCTCGGCGACTGTCCGGCGGGGCGGGCATTCTGGCTGTCGACCGGTGATGCGGACGGGGACAGCGCCGGCGAAAACACGGGGAACCACGGGGGACGAAGACCATGCATCCGATCTTGAAACCGGCGCTGCGGCGCGGCTGGCGCGATCTGAACACCATCCAGTTCGGCGTGGCGCCCGCGCATGCCCTGGTGCTCGGCCCTGTCGACACGGCGACGGGCAGCTTTCTCCAGCTCCTGGACGGGACACGCGGGCTGCCGCTCCTGCGCGACGAGGGCAAGCGGATGGGCCTGCCCGACGATCACGTGGACAAGCTCGTGCGGCGACTGTCCAGAGCCGGGCTCATCGACGACGCGACGGGAGGGGGCGCGGCAGCCGACGCCTTGCGCAAACGGACGTCGGCCATGGACCGGCTGCGCCCGGATCTGGCCTCCCTGTCGGTCGTGACTCCCGAACCGGGCGACGGGATGAGAAAGCTGGCGGCGCGTCGCGCGATGCGGGTGCAGGTCCGCGGAGCGGGCCGGGTGGGGGCGGTGGTGGCCTCGGTCCTGTCCGGGGCGGGCGTGGGGCAGGTCGACGTGATGGAGGGGGGCGTCGTCGAACCCTGGGATGTGGCGCCGGGTGGCCTGCCCGCCGACGCGGTGGGGCATCGCAGGGACACGGCGGCGCGGAAGGTCGTGCGGCGGTCGGCTCCGGACCGGCCGGACCGCCGGGGCCGGAAGGAGACTCAGGCGCCGGGCGAAGGGGAGCCGGGTCTCTCCCTCGTGATCATCGCCCCGCGGGACGGGCTCGACGTCCACGCACCCGATCCGCTCACCGCTGAGCCGCTCGTCTCGTCGGGGACGCCTCATCTCTATGCGGGTGTGATCGAGGGAACGGGAGTGGTCGGGCCGCTCGTCCTGCCGGGGACGACAGCCTGCGCGGGGTGTCTGGCGCTGGATCGCGCGGACCGTGATCCGACCTGGCCGCGCATGCTGGCGCAGTGGCGTTCGGGACGCGCGCGCCATGTGCACGCATGCGACCTGGCACTGTCGACCACGGTCGCAGGCCTTGCCGCGGCGCATGCCCTGGCCTTTCTGGACGGGGCGGCACCGGCGAGCGCCGGGGTTCGCTGGGAGGCGTCCGTGCCCGGATTCGACTGGCACGCACGGCCGGTGCCACCGCATCTCACGTGCCCGTGCGGGGCGGGTGTGGTGGATAAGGGGGAACACCTCGCCAGGGACACAGAGCCGCACGACACAATGGCCGGGTAACCGCCTGCGAGGGCGTGGCTGTCTGGGACTTGGAGGGGCGCATGTCTGATCTTCCCCGGAAGGCGGTAACCCGTACCGCCAAACTGGCCGCGCTGCCACTCGGCTTCGCCGGGCGGGCGACCTGGGGGCTCGGCAAGCGGATCGGGGGCAAGTCGGCGGAGATCGTCGGCCGTGAGCTGCAACAGCGCACGGCGGAGCAGCTGTTCAAGGTGCTCGGCGAGCTCAAGGGCGGGGCCATGAAGTTCGGCCAGGCTCTGTCGGTCTTCGAGTCGGCGCTGCCTGAGGAGGTCGCGGGGCCGTATCGCGCCGCGCTGACGAAGCTGCAGGAAGCGGCGCCGCCGATGCCGACGCGCACCGTGCACGCCGTGCTCGCTGAGCGGCTGGGTGAGGACTGGCGCGAGCTGTTCCTGGAGTTCGAGGACAAGCCGGCCGCCGCCGCCTCGATAGGCCAGGTCCACCGGGCGGTGTGGAAGGACGGGCGCGAGGTCGCGGTCAAGGTGCAGTATCCGGGGGCGGGCGAGGCGCTGCTCTCCGACCTGAACCAACTCAGCAGGTTCGCCCGGCTCCTGGGGCCGCTGATCCCGGGCATGGACATCAAGCCCCTCATCGCGGAGCTGCGCGACCGGGTCTCCGAGGAGCTCGACTACAGCCTGGAGGCCCAGGCTCAGCGGGCGCACGCCGAGGAGTTCGCGGACGATCCGGATGTCGTGGTGCCCGATGTGGTGCATCAGTGCGAGCAGGTCCTGGTGACCGAGTGGATCGACGGGATTCCGCTCTCGGACGTGATCGCGGACGGCACGCAGGAGCAGCGGGACCGGGCGGGACAGCTCCTCGCCCGTTTCCTCTTCTCGGGTCCGGCGCGCACCGGCCTGCTGCACGCCGATCCGCATCCGGGCAACTTCCGTCTGCTGCCCGACGAGAAGGACGGCTGGCGGCTCGGGGTCCTCGACTTCGGCACGGTGGACCGGCTGCCCGGGGGGCTCCCCCCGACCATCGGCCGCTCCCTGCGGATGACGCTCGACGGCGAGGCCGACGCGGTCTACGCGATGTTGCGCGAGGAGGACTTCGTCCAGGATTCCGTGGAGCTCGAACCGGACGCGGTGCTCGACTATCTGCTGCCGATCATCGAACCGATGCTGGTGGAGGAGTTCACCTTCACCCGCGGCTGGATGCGCGGCCAGGCGGCGCGGGTGGCCGATCCCCGGTCCCCCGCCTATCAGTTGGGCAAGCGGCTGAACCTCCCGCCGTCGTATCTGCTGATCCACCGTGTGACGTTGAGCACGATCGGGGTGCTCTGTCAGCTCGGGGCTACGGTGCGGATGCGGGAAGAGCTCGAGGAGTGGCTGCCGGGCTTCCTGGAGGAGGAGCCGGAGGATGAGGCGGACCTCACCACCGGGTAGGCGGTAGGCCTCACCACGGGGTAGGCCTCACCACCAGGTGGAGTCGAGGCGTCCCTCGATGGCCCTGAGGTTCTCGCGGGCGCAGGAGTCGCAGAAGTAGCGACGGACGCCGTTCTCCACGGAGCAGGTCCAGGTGGGTGGCGCGCCTTCGGCGATCTTGCCGCAGCAGTGACACACGAGGTTCTCGGCATTCTCGATGCCCGCGGGCTGAGGAGTCTGCTGGTCCACCCGGCGACCATATCGCCGCTCCCGGAGGTTCGCCCGGCACAACGCACCGCGGGGGCCGGTCCGTTCGGACCGGCCCCCGCGGGCATCGTGGTGAAGCTCAGTCAGCGTGTCGGCCGGCTCGTCACTGCATGACGGCGATGGCGAGCGCGCGCCTGGCGCGCAGCGACGCGCGCTCGGCGCGGCGCTGCATCCGGCGGGCCGCTATCAGGCGGGCGGCCGGGCGCTGGGCCTCGGCCTCACGCATGCGTTCGTGCATATGCGCACGAGCCAAGGCTTCTGGGATGAGTTGCATCTCGCGGGTCCTGTTCTGGCGCGAGTCGTTCGCGCCGGTGGTGGTGAAGTCTGGGGTTGCGGAGCGCGCGGGCTCGGCGGTGGCTGCCTTCATCGGGGCCTGCTTCTTGGGGTCGTGCGTCAGGGGGCGATCGATCGTTCCGGTGATGCTCATGCCGCAACCGGGTTCTTGCGCGGACGGCCACGCGGCCGCTTGCGGGCAACGACGACACCCTGGACGAAGAGCTCGCCGCCCCAGACGCCCCACGGCTCACGCCGCTCCTTGGCGCCGGCGAGGCAGGCCTCCATCAGCGGGCAGGTACGGCAGAGGGACTTGGCGTACTCGACGTCGGCGGGCGACTCGGCGAAGAAGACCTCAGGGTCGTAGGCACGGCAGGGAACGGGTACGCCGAGGTTCTCGATGGCGTCGTCGAGCGCGGTGAGCGCGGTCAGGGGAGTCAAGGTCGGGTCCTCCGTGGGAGCGGGCGGGGGGAGAGTCTCTGAAGGCGGTACGGACGGGGCGTGCGCTTCGAGTTGCACGGTGGTGTTTTCCTCGTCTGGTCGTGCCGGCCTGGGTCGGCCGGTTGGCGGCTGGTACCGGGTCTTGCTCGGCCCCTTCGCTCCGTCATCCCGTTTTGGGGAAAACAGAAGGGCCGCGGATCCCGGGTGGGGTTCCGCGGCCCTGAAGGCGCCGGTCTGATCGAGGATCAGACTGGATCACTCCAGGGTTCGAGCCCACGGAAGGCCCACATCGTGTGGTGCTGCTGCGTCTGGTGCTGCGTCGTCTGCTTCTTGGATCCGGCACCGGCTGCGGCAAAGGCATAGGCCTGCGCCTGTGCCGTCGCTACTGCTTCCGGTGCCTTGGTCGCTCGCTCGCTGCCTTCATTGACCTCACGCATCGGAAGCACGTTGAGAGCGGTGCTGGCGGCGCGCGGGAACAGAGGCAGGACAGAGGACTCCGGACGGATGGCGGCGGCAGCGATGCCACCGGACAGACCGGTGCCCAGGTTCGAGAAGCCGAGCAGGCAGGAAGCGACGACCGAGCGATCGGTCATTTTCGCGGTGCTGATGAAGCTCTCGTTGATGCTGATCACTGGAATCGCCTCCTCTCGGCGTCTATGGGATCGGCCGGAACCGATCCTGCGGGCGGACTATTAAGTACAGCACGAGGCCAGGGCTTCGGAGAAGCCGCCGTTCCCGTGCTTAAGAACCTATGGGTCTTCCTTGCGCATGCGCAAACTATTTTTTCGACGAGTTTGAATCAGTTGCCATCGGCGCCCCTTACACGCTCCTCACCTGCACAAATAGCGAGGACATCAGATCCGAAGCGGTTGAGCTTGCGCACGCCGACGCCCGGGATCCGGGCCAGCTCGCCCTCTTCGTCGGGTGCGGCCTCCGCGATGGCGATCAAGGTCTTGTCCGTGAACACGCAGTACGCGGGCTGTCCAAGGAGCTCCGCCTGGCCCGAGCGCCACTCCCGCAGTCGTTCGTAGAGCCCTTCGTCCATGTCGGACGGGCAGTCCTCGCACCGCATGAGCTTCATCTCGCCCGCGTCGGTCAGGGTCCGCCCGCAGACCCGGCACCGGGCCGGGGACCTGCTCGTCCTCCGGCGGCTCCTGGCGCCGCCGCTCTCCTCGCCGCCGCTGCCGCGCTCGACGCCGCCGGGTCCGCCGCCCGCGGCGCGCGCTCCGGTGCCCGCCCCCGAGCCCGGCCGCAGCCCGTCCAGGAAGCGGCTGGGCCGGCGTCCCGCGCGACCGCCCGGCGAACGCGACAGTGCCCAGGAGAGGGAGAGGTGCACACGGGCCCGGGTGACGCCCACGTACAAGAGGCGGCGCTCTTCCTCCACCTGCTCGTCGGTCTTGGCGTACGTGATCGGCATCATGCCCTCGGCGAGGCCGACCAGGAAGACGGCGTCCCACTCCAGGCCCTTGGCTGCGTGCAGCGAGGCGAGGGTGACGCCCTCGACGGTCGGCGCGTGCTGGGCGCTCGCGCGCTCGTCGAGCTCCCCCACGAGGTCGGAGAGCGTCGCGTCCGGCTTGGCCCGCTCGAAGTCCTCCGCGAGGCGCACCAGGGCCGCCAGGGACTCCCAGCGGTCGCGGGCCGCGCCGGAGCCGGCCGGGGGCTGTGTCGTCCAGCCCTTCGTAGAAAGGACGGCCCGCACCTGCGAGGGGAGGTCGACGACGTCGTCGAGCAGGGAGTCGTTACCCCCGAAGCGTGCCGCGCCGCGCAGCGCGGCGCCCGCCTCCCTGACCTCGGTGCGCTCGAAGAACCGCTCGGCGCCCCGCAGCTGATAGGGCACTCCGGCGTCGGCGAGGGCCTGTTCGTAGATCTCGGACTGGGAGTTCGTGCGGAACAGGACCGCGATCTCGCTCGCCGGTACGCCGTCGGCGATGAGGGCACGGATGCGGCGGGCGGCGCCTTCGGCCTCGGCGGGCTCGTCCGCGTACTCCGTATAGACCGGTTCGGCCCCGGCGTCGCGCTGGGAGATCAGTTCGAGGCGGTGGTCCGCGGCGCGGCCGCGGGCCTGGGAGAGCAGGCCGTTGGCGAGGTGGACGACCTGGGGTGTGGAGCGGTAGTCCCTGACGAGCTTGACGACCGTCGCCCCGGGGTGGCGGGTGCGGAAGTTCAGCAGGTGGTCGGGGGTCGCGCCGGTGAAGGAGTAGATCGTCTGGCTGGCGTCGCCGACGACGCAGAGGCTGTCGCGGTCGCCGAGCCACAGCTCCAGGAGGCGCTGCTGGAGCGGGCTGACGTCCTGATATTCGTCGACCACGAAGTGCTGGTACTGGGCGCGGACCTGGTCGGCGATGTCGTGGCGATCCTGGAGGATGCCGACGGCCAGGAGCAGGACGTCTTCGAAGTCGATGACGGAGCGGTCGCGCTTGAGGTCTTCATACGCACCGTAGATCTGGGCGATCTCCGCCGCGTCCCGGGGGATGAGGCGGCCCGACTTCGCGGCGGCGGCCGCATAGTCGGCGGGGACGGTCTGGGTGACCTTGGACCACTCGATCTCGCTCGTCACGTCGCGCAGTTCATTGCGGTCGAGGCGGATGCGCGATGCGGCCGCCGCGTCGGCGACGAGCTTGATCTTGCGGTCGACGATCCGGGGCAGCTGGCCGCCGACCGCTTTCGGCCAGAAGAACTGGAGCTGGCGCAGGGCCGCGGAGTGGAACGTGCGCGCCTGGACCCCGGAGGCGCCGAGCTGGCGCAGACGGCCGCGCATCTCGCCCGCCGCGCGGTTGGTGAACGTGACGGCGAGCACGCTGGCGGGCTGGAGGATCCCTGCGCGCACGCCATAGGCGATCCGGTGCGTGATCGCCCGTGTCTTGCCCGTGCCCGCGCCTGCCAGGACGCACACCGGCCCGTGCAGGGCGGTGGCCACCTCGCGCTGCTCGGGGTCGAGCCCGGCGAGCACCGCGTCGGCAGAGTCCGGGACCTGCGGGAAGAGGGTGGAGTGCGTTGCTGCTGTCACCCCGCCATGCTGCCAGGTCGCCGGAGGCGCGTGAGCCGGTTGTCCACAGGGAGGCCGGTGCGGTCGTACTAATGCGGGAATGGTGGCCGGGTCACGTACGTTCAGGTCATTGCGATGACGCACCCCGAGCTACAAAGGAGCGCGAGACACATGCCGGGCACTGTGACGATGTACAGCACCACGTGGTGCGGCTACTGCCGCCGGCTCAAGGGCCAGATGGACCGCGAGGGCATCACGTACAACGAGATCAACATTGAGCACGACCCGGACTCCGCGGCCTTCGTCGAGAAGGCGAACGGCGGAAACCAGACGGTTCCCACCGTTCTCTTCCCTGACGGCTCGACGCTGACGAACCCGTCGCTGGCCCAGGTGAAGCAGAAGCTGGCCGCCTGAGCGGCCGGGCCTGACCTGACGTCAGGCCCCTAGCCGACGGTGCCCGGCTTCGGCAGGGGCTTGCCGTACCAGAGCTCGATCAGTCGGGCCGCAATCGAGATCCCGTAGGGAGGCAGGACCTCCCCGGACTCGAATGCGGCCC
Source organism: Streptomyces sp. NPDC054866 (assembly GCF_053610745.1). Classification (NCBI taxonomy): domain Bacteria; kingdom Bacillati; phylum Actinomycetota; class Actinomycetes; order Kitasatosporales; family Streptomycetaceae; genus Streptomyces; species Streptomyces sp. NPDC054866. The sequence continues at coordinate 902,321 of NZ_JBSGZA010000003.1, read as the reverse complement.
GCAGGTCTTCCCGGGAGAACCATCGGGCCTCGGAGATCTCCTCGCCGTCCACGTTGATCTCCGACGACGTGGCCGCGGCCATGAAGCCCAGCATCAGGCTGGAGGGGAACGGCCAGGGCTGGCTCGCGACGTATTCGACGTCGCCGATCATGACACCGGCCTCCTCCCACACCTCGCGCCGCACCGACGTCTCGATGGACTCGCCCGGCTCCACGAAGCCCGCGAGCGTCGAGAAGCGGCCCTCGGGCCAGTGCACCTGGCGGCCGAGGAGCGCGCGGTCCTGGTCGTCCGTCACGAGCATGATCACGGCCGGATCCGTACGCGGGTAGTGCTCGGCGCCGCACGCCTGGCAGCGGCGGATGTGGCCGGCCGCCGCGATGACCGTGCGCTCGCCGCAGCGCGAGCAGAAGCGGTGCAGGCGCTGCCAGTTCTCCAGGGCGACGGCGTGGACCATCAGGCCCGCGTCGCGGGGCGACAGGAGGAGGCCCGCCTCGCGCAGGCCCGCGGGGCGCGCCTGCTGGTCCATGCGGCCGGGCAGGGAGTCCTTCTGCAGCGCGAAGTAGCTGACGCCGTCGTCGTCCGTGCCCAGGAAGTAGCGGTGGGCCTCGGTGAGGGGCGCCTCGAAGGACGGGGTCATCACCAGTTCGGTGCTGCCGTCCGGTGTCTCGTCGATGAGCACCTGTCCGCCGGAGACCACGAAGACCCGTGTCGTGGGGTGGCTCCAGGCGGCGGCGAGCCAGGCCTCGTCGAGGCGGTGGTGGGCCGCGCGATCGATGCCGCTCGGCGCGGTGAGCGAGACGGGACGGTCAGCGGTGCGGTCGGTCCAGGTGGTCACAGGTGCTTCCAACTCCCCCGATGGAATGGGTGGTTCAGCAAGGTCGACAAGGCGGGTCTCAGTGTGCATCGCGCCAGTGCTCGGCGAGATCGCCCCACAGGTAGGCCGTCGTCTCGACTCCCTTGAGGAGCAGATCGAGTTCGACCTTCTCGTTCGGCGCGTGCCAGCCGTCTGACGGCACGGAGATGCCCAGGAAGAGCACGGGGGCGGCGAGCACGTCCTGGAGGTCGGCCGCCGGTCCCGAACCGCCCTCTCGGGTGAAGCGGATCGGCTGCTCGAAGGCCTGACCCATCGCCCGTACGACGGACTGCAGGGCGGGGTGGTCGAGCGGCGTCAGGCACGGGCGCGTGGCGGCGCCGAAGGTGATCGTGTGGCTGATCCCGGCCGGCAGCTGGTCGGCGACCCAGGTGCGTACGGCCTCCTCTACGCGGTCCGGGTCCTGGCCCGCGACGAGCCGGAAGGAGAGCTTCAGGAAGGCTGACGAGGGGACGATCGTCTTGCCGCCCGGTCCTTGATAGCCGCCTCCGATGCCGTTGACCTCGGCGGTGGGGCGGGCCCAGATGCGCTCCAGGGTGGTGTGGCCCGCTTCTCCGTACGTCGCGTGCGACTTGGCCGTACGCAGCCAGCGCTCCTCGTCGAAGGGCAGCTCGGCGAAGAGGTCGCGCTCGCGGTCGGTGAGTTCGGTGATGCCTTCGTAGAAGCCCGGTACGGCCACGCGCGCGTGCTCGTCGTGCAGCGCGGCGACGAGACGGGCGGCAGCGGTCGCCGGGTTCGGGACGGCGCCGCCGAAGGAGCCCGAGTGGATGTCCTGGTCGGGACCGCGCAGCTCGATCTCGCAGTCGGCGAGGCCGCGCATGCCGGTGCAGACCGTGGGGGTGTCCTCCGCCCACATCCCGGTGTCCGAGACGATCACCGCGTCGGCCGCTATGCGCTCGCTGTGCTCCTCGATCAGCGCGCGGAAGTGCGGGGACCCCGACTCCTCCTCGCCCTCGATCAGGAGCTTCAGGTTCACCGCGGGGGCGGTGCGGCCGGTGGCGGCGAGGTGGGCGCGGACGCCGAGTGTGTGGAAGAACACCTGGCCCTTGTCGTCGGCGGCACCGCGCGCGTAGAGGCGGTTGCCCTGGACGACGGGCTCGAAGGGGTCCGTGTGCCAGCCGTCCTCGCGGGCCGCGGGCTGCACGTCGTGATGGCCGTAGACGAGGACCGTGGGGGCCTCGGGGTCCCCGGAGTGCCACTCGGCGAAGACGGCGGGAGCGCCCGCCGTCTCCCAGACCTCGACGGTCGGGAAGCCGGTCTCCTTGAGCTGGGCCGCGAGCCAGTCCGCGCTGCGCCGCACGTCCGGTGCGTGGTCGGGCTGTGCCGACACTGACGGGATGCGCAGCCACTCGGCGAGATCGTCGAGGAAGGCGGCACGGTGGGTCTGGATGTACGTACGGACGGCGCTGACGCCACTGACGTCACTGTCAACGGACTGGCTCATGGTCACGAGCCTAGCCGCCCCCGGGAGCCGATCCGTCCGGTGGTTCGTCACCCGACTGCCCGCCCGGTTCCTCGAGCAGGATCCGCTCCAGTTCGGCCCGGCCCGGCAGGTGCGCGGGGCGGGAGGTCTCGCCGCTGCGGACGTACAGGAACGCCGCTTTCACGGACTCCGGTGGCACGTCGTGCAGCTCGGCCCAGGCCAGGCGGTAGACGGCGAGCTGGAGGGGGTCGGCGGTGCGGGTGCGGCTGGTCTTCCAGTCGACGATCTCGTACGTCACGTCGTCGCCGTCGACCTCCTTGTAGACGGCGTCGATCCGGCCGCGGACGACTCGGCCCGCGAGCGTCAGCTGGAAGGGCACCTCGACGCGGTGCGGAGTGCGGTGGGCGTACTCGGTGCGCTCGAAGGCTTCCTTCAGTGCGTCCAGGTCGCGTTCGTCGGCGATCTCGGCCTCTCCGGGGGCGCCGCCCGGCAGGTCGTCGGGGGCGAGCAGCGGGAGGCGCAGTTCCTCGAAGCGGGTCTCCACCCAGGCGTGGAAGCGGGTGCCGCGCCGGGCCGCGGGCTGCGGCGGGCGGGGCATGGGGCGCGCGAGCTCCTGCGCGAAGCCCTCCGGGTCGGCTGCAAGGCGCAGTACTTCGGATGCGGTGAGGGAGGCGGGGACGGGGATGTCCCTGATCGCCTCGCGGGCGCGCAGGAGTTCGCCGGTGAGGGCGTCCAGGTCACGGTCCCAGGAGGCGAGCGTGCGGGCTTCCTCCGGGGTGAGACGGGTCTCCTCCGGGGTGGGGTGGGTCTCCTCCGGGTGGGGGGTCGCCTGGTGCGGGATCGTCGGGCGGGCCGATGTCCAGGAGTCCCAGTCCTCGGGGGCGGCCTCGGGCAACCCGGCTTCTCCGTAGGGCGGTTCTTCGTCCTCCGGAGGGGGCGGCCAGTCTGGGTCCTCGGCCGGGGGCACGTCGTCGTACGCCGACGGGTGGGGCTCTTCGTGCGAGCGGGCGTCGTCCGGTGTGTCCGGTGGCCCCTCCCCCGTCAGGCGGTCCAGCTGAGTGAGGACCGTCCGCGCGGCGGCCCGGCGGCGGGCCAGGGCCGTGTCGTCCAGCGGGAGCGGCCACGCGTGCTCGGCGGCGGCCTCCGCCAGGGCGGGGTTCTCCTCGCCCTCCTCCGGTTCGTCCGCCCAGGCCTCGATCTCCCCGTGACCCACCGCGCAGTGGTCGTACAGCGCCCGGAGGAAGTCCGAGGGGCCGCGCGGCTTCTTCTGTGAAGGGCCCCACCAGTGGCCGGAGCCCAGGAGCAGCGAGCGGGGGCGGGTGAACGTCACATAGCCGAGGCGGAGCTCCTCCGTGCGCTGGTGCTCCTTCATGTCCTCGTGGAACGCCTTCATGGACCGGGAGTCCCACGCCTCGATGTCGGGCAGGGTCGCCGCGTCGCCGCGCAGGGCGTGCGGGACGACCTTGCCCTGGGCCGTCCACTTCTCGCGGCCCTGGGTGCTGGGGAACGTCCCGGTGACCAGGCCGGGGACGGCGACGACGTCCCACTCCAGGCCCTTCGACTTGTGGGCGGTGAGCACCTTGACCGTGTTCTCGCCGCCGGGCAGGGCGTTGTCCAGGCCCTTCTCGTACTGCGCGGCCGTCCTCAGGAAGGCGAGGAAGGCCAGCAGGCTCGCCCCGCTGTCGTTCGCGGCGAAGGACGCGGCGACGTCCAGGAAGTTCGACAGCGTCTCGCGGCGACGGGCCGCGAGGGCGTGCGGTGACGCGGAAAGTTCGACTTCAAGGCCCGTGACGGCGAGCACCCGGTGCAGCACGTCCATCAGCGGGTCGGCGAGCGAGCGGCGCAGATCGCGCAGTTCGGCCGCGAGGCGCGCGAACCGCACCCTTGCCTCCGGCGAGAAGGGCAGCCCGTCGTCCTCCGTGTCCTCCTCCAGCGGCGTCTCCAGGAACGTGTCGAGCGCGTCCGCGAGCGATATCACCTCGGCGGGGTCGACCCCCTCGACCGCTTCGGCCAGACGCCGGTCCGGATCGTCGTCCGGGGCCGCGTGCCCATGCCGTACGAGAAGGCGTGCGCGGCGGCCCAGGAGGGCGAGGTCGCGCGGGCCGATGCGCCAGCGCGGGCCGGTCAACAGGCGCACCAGGGAGGCGTTCGCACCCGGGTCCTGGAGCACCTCGCAGACGGCGACCAGGTCGGCGACTTCCGGGAGGTGCAGAAGCCCGGAGAGGCCGACGACCTCCACAGGGACGTCGCGGGCGACGAGGGCGCCCTGGATCTGCGCGAAGTCCGTCGCCGTGCGGCACAGGACCGCGATCTCGCCGGGGGCCTTTCCGGTGCGCACGAGGTGCGCGATGGAGTCGGCCATCCAGTCGATCTCCTCGGCGTGCGTGCGCAGCAGGGCGCAGCGGACCATGCCGTCGCGCTCGGCGCCGGGCGCGGGCCGCAGGGCCTCCACGCCCGCGTGCATCGCGCGCAGCGGCTCCGCGAGGCCGTTCGCGAGGTCCAGGAGGCGGCCGCCGCTGCGGCGGTTCTCGCTGAGCGACTGGCGGGCGGCGGGGCGTCCGTCGGCGTGCGCGAAGTGCTCGGGGAAGTCGTCCAGGTTCGCCACGGAGGCGCCGCGCCAGCCGTAGATCGCCTGGCAGGGGTCACCGACCGCCGTCACGGGGTGGCCCGTGCCGCCTCCGAAGAGGCCCGCCAGGAGGATGCGCTGGGCCACCGAGGTGTCCTGATACTCGTCGAGCAGGACGACGCGGAACTCCTCGCGCAGGATCTCGCCGACCTCCGCGCGGGTGCGGGCGAGCGTCGCTGAGAGGGCGATCTGGTCGCCGAAGTCGAGGAGGTCGCGGGAGCGCTTCGCTTCCCTGTAGCGGCCGACGAGCTCGGCCAGTTCGAGCCGGGCCGCCGCCGTCTCCGGCACCTTGCGCAGGTCGGCGTTGGAGAGCTTCGCGCCCTCCAGGGTGTGCAGCAGCTCGGTGTCGTACGCGCGGAGCCTGTCGGGCCGTACGAGGTGTTCCGCGAGCTCGCTGTCGAGCGCGAGGAGGTCGCTGACGAGGTCGGGGAAGGAACGGGTCAGCGCGGGATACGGGCCCGGCGCCTCGCGCAGCACGCGTGCGGCGAGCTGGAAGCGGGTGGCGTCGGCGAGCAGCCTGGCGGTGGGTTCGAGCCCTATCCGCAGGCCGTGGTCGGTCAGGAGGCGGCCCGCGAAGGCGTGGTACGTGGAGATGACCGGCTCGCCCGGAGCGTGGTCCGGGTCGAGCGCTTCGGGGTCCGTGACCCCGGCCTTGATGAGCGCCTGGCGGACCCGCTCGGCGAGTTCACCCGCCGCCTTGTTCGTGAACGTCAGGCCGAGGACCTGCTCGGGAGCCACCTGCCCGGTGCCGACCAGCCACACCACGCGGGCCGCCATCACCGTCGTCTTGCCCGACCCGGCTCCGGCCACGATCACCTGCGGGGCGGGCGGCGCGGTGATGCAGGCCGTCTGCTCCGGGGTGAACGGGATGCCGAGGAGCTCTTTGAGCTGCTCGGGGTCGGTGATACGAGGTGGCACGTGAGAGAGGCTAGCGGCGGCCACTGACAATCGGGGCGTCTCCGGCTGCCAGTGGCCACCGCCGCGAGCGACGGTCGGGCCGTCAGGAGCCCATGAGGTCCTTCAGGTCGTCCTGCTCGACGACCTGGTCGGCCGGCGGAGCCTTGACGACGACGGGCTTGCCGTAGTCAGTGAAGGTCAGCTCGACGGGGTCTTTGCCGCCCTTTTTGTCGATCTGCAGGAAGTACGGCTTGCCCTCCAGAGCGACGTGGTACGTGAGGGTCTGGCCGCCGTCCTTCTTGGTGAGGACGGCCGTCTTCTTGCCGTCGACCTCGGCGTCCTTCTCGCGCTTCAGGCCCTTGAGCTCCTTGGACTCGAACATCTGGTCCCGGTCGCAGGTCTTGTTCGTCTGGCCGTCCGGCGACTTCATCCAGCGGCCCTTGAGCTTGTCGCCGAGGGCGGAGCTGCCCGTGCTCTTCCAGAACTTGTCGTCGCCCTTGAAGTACGAGGACTTACCCGAGACGAGGATCTCGCCCGTGCCGGTGGTCGGGGAGCCGGTCTTTCCCTGGCAGTCGCCGGACTTGGCGACGGCGAAGTCCACCTGCATCGGCTTGCCCTGCTGCTCGCCCTTGCCGGAGACCTTGAAGGAACCCGCGCCCTTGGAGGCGTCGATGGCCTTCTTGGCGATCTTGTCGGCACTCATCCCCTTGAACGGGTCGTTGCCGTCGTCCTTGCTGCAGCCCGTGACGCCGACGACTGCGGCGGCGCAGACGACTGCCGCGGCCAGGAGCTTCCGGTTGGCTGCCATGTGTGTTTCTCCTCAAAAGACGTTGAGCTTTGCGGCGACTTTAGATGGCCTGTGCGGCTGCTATGAACGCGAGCGGCGAGAGGTGACGTTGGCCACTGGCGCCGCCCCGGGTGTCACTCCACGACCTGCCGGCCCTCCGGCTTGGCGCTGCATGAGGCGCGGAAGGCGCAGTGCGTGCAGTGCTGGCCCGTCGTGGGCGAGAAGCGCTCGTCGAGGACCTTGCCCGCCGCAGTGGCGAGCAGGTCGCCCACCCACTCCCCGGCGAGCGGCTCCTGGGCCTGCACCTTGGGGAGGGCCTCGCCGCCGTCCTTCTTGGCGGCACCCTGACGCAGCTGCACCAGCTCCGCGCCGCCCGCCTCCGGACGTACGCCTTCGAAGGCGTCGTCGACCGCGCCCTCGCGGAGGGCGAGTTGGTAGACGGCGAGCTGCGGGTGGCGCGCCACTTCGGCGGCGGTGGGCGTCTGCTTGCCCGTCTTGAAGTCGACTACGTAGGCGCGCCCTTGCGCGTCCTGCTCGACACGGTCCATGGAGCCGCGCACGCGTACTTCGTAGGGCCCCGCTTCGAGGGTCACGTCGAAGTCGTGCTCGCTGCTGACGGGGGTGCGGGTCGCGCGGTCCATCACATGCCACTGGAGGAAGCGTTCGAGCGCCACGCGCGCGTGCTCCTTCTCCTGCGTCGACTTCCAGGGGGCGTCGAAGGCCAGCGCGTCCCAGACCGAGTCGAGGCGCTCCATGAGGACGGCGAGGTCGGCAGGTGTCCTGCCGGACGCGACCTCGTCGGCCAGGACGTGCACCACATTGCCGAAACCCTGGGCGGCGGTCGCCGGGGCGTCCGCCTTCACCTCGCGGCCCAGGAACCACTGCAGGGAACAGGTGTTGGCGAGCTGGTCCAGGGCGCTTCCGGAGAGGACGACGGGCTTGTCGCGGTCCCTCAGAGGGACCTCGCTCGCCGTCGGCTCGTACATGCCCCACCAGCGGTACGGGTGCGCGGACGGCACGAGCGGGCGCCCGTCTGCGTCGCTCAGCGCGGCGAGCCGGGCCAGGCGGTGGGCGGCGGCCTCGCGCAGCGGCTCCGACACCCGGGGGTCGACGGTGGTGGAGCGCAGTTCGGCGACGAGCGCGGAGACGGAGAGGGGGCGGCGTGGGCGGCCCGTTATGTCCTTGGGTTCGACGCCGAGTTCGGTGAGGAAGCGGGAGGGCTGGTCGCCGTCGTCCGCGGGCGCCTTGACGGCGGTGACGACGAGGCGTTCACGCGCGCGCGTGGCGGCCACGTAGAACAACCGGCGTTCTTCGGAGAGGAGCGCTCCGGGGGTGAGGGGCTCAGCGAGGCCGTCGCTTCCGATGCGGTCGGCCTCCAGGAGGGAGCCGCGGCGGCGCAGGTCGGGCCAGAGGCCCTCCTGGACACCCGCGATCACCACGAGCCGCCACTCGAGGCCCTTGGAACGGTGCGCCGTCATCAGGCGTACGGCGTCCGGGCGCACCGCCCTGCGCGTGAGGGTGTCCGCGGCGATGTCCTGCGCCTCGGTCTCCTCCAGGAAGTTGAGGGCGCCGCGCCCTCCGGTGCGCTCCTCGGCGCGGGAGGCGTACGCGAACAGGGCGCAGACCGCGTCGAGATCGCGGTCCGCGTTACGCCCGGCGGCGCCTCCGCGGCGCGCGGTCCGCTCCAGGCGGCGTGGCCACGGTGTGCCGTCCCACAGCTCCCAGAGCACCTCCTCGGCGGTGCCGCCGCCCGCGAGCCGCTCACGGGCCTTGCGCAGCAGCGCACCGAGCCGCTGGGCACCTCGCGCGTACGCGGGATCATGCGCGACGAGCCGCTCCGGCTCGGCCAGCGCACGGGCAAGGAGCTCATCGGAGGGCGGCGGCAGATGGTTCCCCGCGGCACGCTCCTCCGCACGAAGGGCCCGCCCGAGCCGCCGGAGATCGGCGGCGTCCATGCCGGCGAGGGGGGACGTGAGGAGGGTGAGCGCGGTCTCGGTGTCGAGCCAGGCGGTGGGGGCGACGGCTTCGGGCTCGGGTACGGGGTCGGAGTCGGATAGGGGGCCGGCCACAACTCCCGCGTCGGGCTCCGGCGCCGGGCCGAGGCCGGACGCGGACTCGGACACGGGCTCGGAGACGGGGTCACGCCCAGCTTCAGGCTCGGGCACCTGATGAGCCGCGGGTTCGGGCTCGGCATCGACATCGACCGCGAGCCGCCCGGCCTCGGACTTGACCACGCCCCCGGCCTCGAACACGGGATCACGCCCGGCTTCAGGCTCGGGCACCTGATGAGCCGCGGGTTCGGACTCGGACTCGGACTCGGCATGGGCACCGCCATCGGCACCGGCACCGGCACCGGCACCGGCACCGGCACCGGCCGCGACCTGCCCGGCCTCAGACACGGGATCACGCCCAGCTTCAGACTCGGGCACCTGATGAGCCGCGAGTTCGGATTCGGACTCGGCATCGGCCCCGGACTCGGCACCAGCACCGGCACCAGCCGCGAGCCGCCCAGCCTCGGGGCCGTCCACGACCCCGCCCTCGGACTCGGCCACGCCCCCAGCCTCGGACTCGACCTCCACCCCAACCTCGGACTCCACCCCACCAGCCGACAGCTCGGACACCACCGCCGTCGCCACCGCCCGCAGCGCCGTCAGCAAAGGTGTGACCGCCGGCTCGTGGCGGAGGGCGATGTCGTCGCCGTCGATGTCCAGGGGGACGCCGGCCGCGGTGAGGCTGCGGCGGACCGCGGGGATCGTGTGGGCGCCCGCGCGGACCAGGACCGCCATCTCGCCCCAGGGGACGCCGTCCTCCAGGTGCGCGCGGCGCAGGATGTCCGCGATGTTGTCGAGCTCGGCGCCGGAAGTGGGGTACGTGTAGGTCTCCACACGGCCGCCGTCCCTGACCGCCGCCAGCTCCCGGTGGGCCCGTACCTTCTCCGCGGGCAGCCTGGTCAGCGGCATGCGGCGGGTGAGCAGGCGCGTGGCGGCCAGCAGACCGGCTCCCGACCTGCGGGACGTCGTCAGGACCTCGACCGGCGCCGGGGTGCCGTCCGCGCGCGGGAAGCGGTGGGGGAACTCCAGGATGCCGTTCACGTCGGCGCCCCGGAAGGTGTAGATCGACTGGTCCGGGTCGCCGAAAGCGACGAGGGAGCGCCCGCCCCCGGCCAGCGCGTGCAGCAGCCGTACCTGCGCCGGATCCGTGTCCTGGTACTCGTCCACGAACACGGCGTCGTACTGCGCGCCGAGCGCCCGTGCGACCTCGGGACGCCGCGCGAGCAGCACCGCGCGGTGCACCAGTTCCGCGTAGTCGAGCACTCCTTGCATGTCGAGTACGTCCAGGTACTCCGCGAGGAACGCCGCCGCCGCGCCCCAGTCCGGGCGCCCCGCGCGGCGGGCGAAGGCGTCCAGGGCGTCGGGTCCGAGGCCCAGCTCACGGCTCCGGGCGAGCACCGCGCGCACCTCGTCGGCGAAGCCCCGTGTCGTCAGGCAGGCGCGCAGCTCGTCCGGCCAGCGGACGTGGGAGCGTCCCTCGCCCGCCAGGTCGATCTGGCCCGCGAGGAGCTCCCGTACGGCCACGTCCTGCTCGGGACCGGAGAGGAGGCGGAGGGGCTCGACGAACAGGTCCGCGTCCTGGTGGGCGCGGATGAGGGCGTAACAGAAGGAGTGGAAGGTCGTCGCCTGCGGGGCGTTGGCCGCTCCTATGCGCAGCGCCATGCGGTCACGCAGTTCCACCGCGGCCTTGCGGCTGAAGGTGAGGACCAGGACCCGCTCCGGCTCCGTGCCCTTCGCGATCCGCGCGGCGACGGATTCCACGAGCGTCGTCGTCTTGCCCGTGCCGGGCCCCGCCAGGACGAGCAGCGGCCCCCCGGCGTGGTCAACCACCGCGCGCTGCCGTGCGTCAAGACGAGGGGGATCCACACGGACCGGCGGTGTACGCACCAGTCGATAGGCGCCCTGGGACCCCTGTCGCACCTGCTGGTGCGACGGGTGCCGGGTGTGCCGGGCGGAAGAAGTGGAGCTCACGTGGGTCGCCGGTCCTGGTGGGTGTACGTGGTGAAAATCAGCTGCGCGATGGCTGCGGGGTGAGAGAAATGCGTGCTGTCGACGCTACGCCAGCGGGCGTGCGGGACGCGTGGCTTCCCCCGTACGGGCCACCGGTCCTCCACGACTCCGCGGGATGGCCGAAGCTGTCAGATGTGAGCCTCCGGAGCACGCGGGTGAGCGGCCGCGCCACTGTCTGCCGCGTCACCGCCCGCCGCGCCGCTGCCCGCGTCGCCGCCCGCCGCGCCGCCGCCCGCCGCGTCGTGGACAGCTGCCGTGCCGTCCCAGCGCGCCCGCCGCATGTCGAGGCGCGGCACATGTCCCTCGGACGCGCGGCCCGCCTCCCGCAGCGGCGTGGCCTCCGCGCGGTAGTGGCCGAGCGCCCGCAGCTCGTGGCCCGGCAGCAGCCTGCCGTCCGCGCGCACCACACGCCACCACGGAACCGCGCCCCCGTAGAGGGCCATCACCCGGCCGACCTGCCGAGGGCCGCCCTCCTCCAGCCACTCGGCGACGTCCCCGTACGTCATCACCCGCCCCGGAGGGATCAGCTCCGCGACTTCCAGGACCCGCTCCGCGTACTCCGGGTACTCCGGAAGCCCCTGCTCCGGTCCGCTCTCCTCGCTCATCCGGTCCATCCTGCCGTACCCCACCGACACCGTGAGCGGCCCGCGACAGAGTGTGCGGTACGAGACAAACTGGAGCTCGGTGAACACTTTGCGCCCCCGCATTGCACCCTGATGCCCCCCTCTGTCGGTGGGGCATGCCACCATCGTGCGGGCGGTGACTGGTGATACGAGATCAAGAAGAGGCGACGGAGCAGCAGGATGTGCACCCCGATGAGACGGCGGGCACCCCTGCGGCCGAGGCGCACCCGGACACCGGTGGGCACTCCCTGAAGAAGCACGAGAAGCACGAGAAGTCCGAGAAGCGCGAGAAGTCCGCCTGGGACGAGGACGGGCGCCCCGCGGCCGAGCAGGACGCCCACGCCGCCTTCGTGCCCGAAGACCGTGCCGACGAGTGTGCCGACGACTGCGCCGACGGCGAGGGAGCTCACACCGACCGCGTCGCCGGTGACGAACCGCTGCTCGCCGCGCGCGTGCACCGTCCTTCGGACCTGATGCGGCTGCTCGTCGGCATCCTCGGGATCGCCGTCGTCCTCGCCATCGCCGCGTTCGCGCACGGCACGACGTCGGGGCTCGCCCAGGACATCGACAAGGGCACGGACCAGGCGCCCGACCTCCTGATCAAGTTCGCGGGCCTCACCGCGAGCATCGGCGTGCTGCTCGTGCCCGTCGCGTTCGCGATCGAGCGCCTGGTCAAACGGGACGGGCTGCGCATCGCCGACGGCGTCCTCGCGGCCGTCCTCGCGCACGGCGTGACGCTCGCCACCGACCTCTGGGTCGCCAAGGCCGCACCGGACTCCATCCAGGAGGCTCTGACCCGGCCGTCCCCCGGCGAGCTGCACGCGCTCACCGACCCGGTGCACGGCTATCTCGCGCCCGTCATCGCGTACATGACAGCGGTGGGGATGTCGCGACGACCACGTTGGCGGGTGGTCCTGTGGGTAGTGCTCCTGCTCGACGCCTTCACCATGCTGGTCACCGGCTACACGACGCCGTTCTCGATCATCCTGACGGTCCTGCTCGGCTGGAGCGTGGCCTACGGCACGCTGTACGCGGTCGGCTCCCCGAACGTCAGACCCACCGGCCAGACGCTGCTCGCCGGCCTGCGGCACGTCGGCTTCCGCCCGGTGAGCGCGGCCCGCGAGGACTCCCCGGACAGCGAGCACGGCGACCGGGGCCGCCGCTACTTCGTCACTCTTGAGGACGGCCCGCCCCTCGACGTCACGGTCATCGACCGCGAACAGCAGGCGCAGGGCTTCTTCTACCGCGTGTGGCGCAGGCTCACGCTGCGCGGCATCACCCAGCGCCGCAGCCTTCAGTCGCTGCGCCAGGCCCTGGAGCAGGAGGCCCTCCTGGCGTACGCGGCGATCGCGGCCGGGGCCAACGCACCCAAGCTGATCGCCACCTCCGAGCTCGGCCCCGACGCGGTGATCCTCGTCTACGAGCACACGGGTGGCCGCACCCTGGACTCCCTGCCGGACGATGTCATCACCGATGAGCTGCTGTGCGACACCTGGCGGCAGGTGCAGGCGCTCCAGTCGCGGCGGATCGCGCACCGCAGGCTCGCGGGCGACGCGATTTTGGTGGATCGTTCCGGCACGGTGATCCTGACCGACCTGCGGGGCGGTGAGATCGCCGCGGGCGACCTGGTCCTGCGGATGGACATCGCCCAGCTCCTGACCGCCTTCGGTCTTCGCGTGGGCGCCGAGCGCGCGGTCGCGACCGCGGTCGACGTGCTCGGCCCCGACACGGTCGCCGACTGTCTTCCGCTGCTCCAGCCCATCGCCCTGACCCGCTCCACCCGCGGGACCCTGCGCAAGCTGGCCAGGGAGCGGTCGCAGCGCGAGCGCGAGGCGGTCCTGGAGGCGTCCCGCAAGGACAAGCTGGCCCGCGCGGCGGAGGCGGACGACAGCGCCGCTGCGGAAGTGGCGGAGACCGTCGACGGTGCCAAGGCTCCCGACCGCAAGACCGTGCGCGCGGAGAAGCAGGCGGAGAAGCAGGCGATAGACGTCGCGCTCGAACAGGCCCGCGAGGAGGATCTGCTCACCCAGATCCGCCACCAAGTGCTGCTCATCCGGCCGCAGGCGCCCGTCGAGCCCGCTCAGCTGGAGCGGATCAGGCCGCGCACGCTCATCAGCTTCATCGCCGGTGCCATCGGCGCGTACTTCCTGCTGTCCCAGCTCACTCACGTGGACTTCAACACGATCATCGGCGAGGCCGAGTGGGGCTGGGTCGCCGTGGCCGTGGCGTGCTCGGCGCTGAGCTACTTCGCGGCGGCGATGAGCCTGCTCGGCTTCGTGCCGGAGCGTGTGCCGTTCCTGCGGGCCGTGCAGGCGCAGGTCGCCGGGTCGTTCGTGAAGATCGTGGCGCCCGCCGCGGTGGGCGGCGTCGCGCTCAACACGCGCTTCCTTCAGCGCTCCGGGGTGCGCTCCGGCCTCGCGGTGGCGAGCGTCGGGGCCTCGCAGCTGTTCGGGCTCGGCTCGCACATCATGCTGCTGATGATCTTCGGCTATGTGACCGGTACGGAGAAGACGCCGTCCCTGTCGCCGTCCCGGACCGTCATCGCCGGTCTCCTCTCGGTCGCGGTGCTCGTGCTCGTGGTGACCGCGATCCCCTTCCTGCGGAAGTTCGTGGTCACGCGCGTGCGGTCGCTGTTCGCGGGCGTCGTGCCGCGCATGCTCGACGTGCTGCAGCGCCCGCAGAAGCTGCTCACCGGCATCGGCGGCATGCTGCTCCTGACGCTCCTGTTCGTGCTCTGTCTCGACGCTTCGGTACGTGCCTTCAGCACTACGGAGATGAAGCCGCTGACCCTGGCCAGCGTCGCCGTGGTCTTCCTCGCCGGCAACGCGCTCGGCTCCGCGGCGCCCACGCCCGGCGGTGTCGGAGCGGTCGAGGCGACGCTCACCTTCGGTCTCATCGCGGTGGGCGTGCCCAAGGACGTCGCGGCGCCGGCCGTGCTTCTGTACCGGCTCCTGACGCTGTGGCTGCCGGTGCTTCCGGGGTGGCTGTTCTTCAACCACCTGACAAGGAAGGGCCTTCTTTAAAAAGGAAGGGCCTTCTTCAACAGAAGGACGCCTGTTCACGGAAGGCCGAGCCAGCCGTGCGCCCCGTCTGCGCCCCCCGCAGGATGGGGAACATGCCCAACCTCAAGGCGCGTGCCGCCGCCACCGTCGTCCTGCTGTCTGCGTCCCTCGCGGCCTGCGGCGGTGACGACTCCAAGGACTCCGAGGCCTCCAAGGACACAGACCTGGCGGCCCAGGAGCTCAGCTGGAAGGACTGCCGCGCACCCGCCGCGTCCGAAGGCGGAGGTGAGGCCCCGTCCCCGCTGCCAGGCGGCACCGCATGGCAGTGCGCCACCATGAAGGCTCCCCTCGACTGGGACAAGCTCAAGGGGGACACGCTCGACATCGCCCTGATCCGCGCCGCGGCGAGCGGCGAGAAGGGCCAGCGGATCGGCTCGCTCGTCTTCAACTTCGGTGGCCCCGGCGGCTCGGGCATCACCACGCTGCCCGCCTTCGGAGAGGACTACGCCAAGCTGCGCACCCGCTACGACCTGGTGAGCTTCGACCCGCGCGGCGTCGGCCGCAGCGCGGGCGTGAAGTGCGAGGACGACGAACAGCTCGACACGTACTTCCAGCAGGACTCCACGCCCGACGACGACGCCGAGCGCAAAAAGCTCGTCGACAACGTGAAGGGCTTCAACGGAGCCTGCGAGAAGAACTCCGGCGAGGTGCTCCCCCACGTACGCACCACCGACGCGGCCCGCGACATGGACCTGATGCGCCAGGTGCTCGGCGACGAGAAGCTGCACTACTTCGGCATCTCGTACGGCACCGAACTCGGCGGCGTCTACGCGCACTTGTTCCCCAAGAAGGTGGGCCGTGCCGTCTTCGACGCGGTCGTCGACCCCACCGAGACGGCGGAGGAGGGCTCGCTCGGCCAGGCCGAGGGCTTCCAGCTCGCGCTCGACAACTACGCCAAGGACTGCACGTCGAAGGTCGCCGACTGCCCCGTCGGAGACACGGAGCAGGACGTCAAGGACAAGATCGCAAAGCTCCTCAAGAACCTGGACGCCAAGCCGCTGCCCGCCATCGCCCCGCGGGAACTGACACAGACCGCCGCCACGAACGGCATCGCGCAGGCGCTGTACTCCGAGGACTTCTGGCCGTATCTCACCGAGGGCCTCGACGAGGCGTACGACGGCGACGGCAAGATCCTGATGGCGCTCTCCGACTCCATGAACGGCCGCAACCAGGACGGTACGTACAGCAACATCCAGGCCGCCAACATCTCCATCAACTGCGCGGACGACAAGGCGCGCTACACGCCGGAGTACGTCGAGGAGAAGCTCCCCGGGTTCCGTGAGGCGTCGCCGCTGTTCGGCGACTATCTGGCGTGGGGCATGGTCGGCTGCACCGACTGGGCGGTGGACGGCGCCGCCGAGCACCCGGACGTCAGCGCGCCTGCCGCGCCACCCATCGTCGTCATCGGCAACACGGGCGACCCTGCCACGCCGTACGAGGGTGCGAAGAAGATGGCGGACGCGCTGGGCAAGGGCGTCGGCGTCGAGCTGACGTACAAGGGCCAGGGGCACGGGGCCTACGACAGCAAGAACAAGTGCGTGCGGAACGCGGTGAACGGCTATCTGCTGGACGGCACGGTGCCGAAGGAGGGCACGGTCTGCTCGTGACGTGGTGAGGGCCACCCGGGGCGCCCCGGATCACTGTCGGTGGGCCCGCCTACTATGGCTTGACTGTCTTCCGAGGGGGGAAGCGTTCCATGCCGCGTTTCGTACGGTCAGCAGCTCTGGCCGCCGCAGGGGTTCTGGTGGCCGGGCTCGCCGTCGGCTGCGGTGGTTCCGAAGGCGACGGGGGCAAGGACGACGCGAAGCCCGCGCCGACCGGACCCGAGCAGTCGCCGAAGCCCGACCCCTCCTCCACCCTGCCCGCCTCGCTCACCACCCAGAAGCTCGACTGGGGCGGCTGCAAGGCGACCGGAAGCGACCCCGCGCCCGGCTCCGAGTGGCAGTGCTCGACCCTCAAGGTCCCCTTGGACTACGCGAAGCCGGACGGCGAGACGATCGACGTCGCGCTGATACGCGCCAGGTCCACCGGCGAGGGCAAGCGCATCGGCTCGCTCCTGTTCAACTTCGGCGGACCCGGCGGCTCCGGCGTCTCCATGCTGCCGTCGTTCGCGGACATGTACGACACGCTGCGCGAGCGGTACGACCTGGTGAGCTTCGACCCGCGCGGCGTGGCCGGCAGCGAGGGCGTGCGCTGCCGCAGCGACAAGGAGACGCAGGCCGCGGAGTCCGTCGACCTCACCCCGGACACTCCGGCCGAGGAAGCGGCGTACTTCAAGGACGCGGCCGACTTCGGCGCGGGCTGCGAGCGGAACGCGGGCAAGCTGCTCGACCACGTCTCGACGGTCGAGGCGGCCAAGGACATGGACGTGCTGCGCCAGGTGCTCGGCGACGAGAAGCTGCACTACATGGGCATCTCGTACGGCACCGAACTGGGCGGCACGTACGCCCACTTGTTCCCCAAGAAAGTGGGACGCCTCACCCTGGACGCGGTCGTCGACCCGAGCGCTGACTCGGTGGGCCACGCCAAGAACCAGGCGCGGGGCTTCCAGCGCGCCCTGGAGAACTACCTGAAGTCCTCGGGCCAGGACCCGAAGGCGGGCTCGCAGAAGATAGTGCGCCTCCTGAAGCGGCTCGACGCCGAGCCGCTGCCCGGGGCGGGCGAACGGAAGCTCACCCAGTCCCTGGCGCTCACGGGCATCACGGTCACCCTCTACAGCAAGCAGAGCTGGCCCGCCCTGACCCGCGGCCTCGAGCAGGCCGAAAAGGGCGACGGCTCGGCACTGCTGCAGATGGCCGACGCCTACAACGAGCGGGACGAATCCGGGCGTTACAGCACGCAGAGCCACTCGCAGCGCTCGATCTCCTGCCGCGACGGCAAGGCACGGACGACGCCCGCGGAGGCGAAGGCGCAGCTGGCCGACTTCCGCGAGATGTCGCCGGTCTTCGGCGAGTTCATGGGCTGGGACACGGCGGGCTGGTGCCATTCCTGGCCGGTGGCCGGGCTGCACGACTCCCCCGATGTCTCCGCCCCCGACGCGGACCCGATCCTGGTGGTCGGCAACACCGGAGACCCGGCGACGCCCTACGAGGGTGCGCAGAAGATGGCCGACGAGCTCGGCAAGGGCGTCGGCGTGATGCTGACCTGGAAGGGCGAGGGCCACGGCGCGTACGGCATGGGCAGCGACTGCGTGGACGACACGGTCGACGCCTACCTCCTGAACGGGAAGGCCCCGAAGGACGGCAAGGTCTGCGAGAACTAACATTCCACCAACGGCGATGGGGCCCGCACCTTGAAGGTGCGGGCCCCATCTCCGTTCAGGCGCTTCAGGCGCTACGCCTAGTAGACCGGCTTCTCGGGCTCGATCTGGTTGACCCAGCCGATCACGCCGCCGCCCACGTGCACCGCGTCGCTGAAGCCCGCGGACTTCAGCACGGCGAGGACCTCCGCGGACCGGACACCCGTCTTGCAGTGCAAGACGATCTTCTTGTCCTGCGGAAGGCTCTCCAGGGCGGTGCCCATGAGGAACTCGTTCTTGGGGATCAGCTTGGCGCCGGGGATCGAGACGATCTCGTACTCGTTCTGCTCGCGCACGTCGATGATCTCGATCTTCTCGTCCGCGTCGATCATCTCCTTGAGCTGCTTGGGAGTGATCGTCGCGCCGAGCGCCGCCTCCTGGGCCTCGTCCGACACGACGCCGCAGAAGGCCTCGTAGTCGATGAGCTCCGTGACGGTGGCGTTCGGGCCGCAGACCGCGCAGTCCGGATCCTTGCGGACCTTGACCTGGCGGTACTGCATCTCCAGGGCGTCGTAGATCATCAGGCGGCCGACCAGCGGGTCGCCCACGCCGGCCAGGACCTTGATCGCCTCGGTGACCTGGATGGAGCCGATCGACGCGCAGAGCACGCCGAGCACGCCGCCCTCGGCGCAGGACGGGACCATGCCGGGGGGCGGGGGCTCCGGGTAGAGGCAGCGGTAGCACGGGCCGTGCTCGCTCCAGAAGACGGACGCCTGGCCGTCGAAGCGGTAGATCGAACCCCAGACGTACGGCTTGTTGAGCAGTACGCAGGCGTCGTTGACCAGGTAACGCGTGGCGAAGTTGTCCGTGCCGTCGACGATCAGGTCGTACTGGCTGAAGATGTCCATCACGTTCTCGGCCTCGAGCCGCTCTTCGTGGAGGATCACGTTCACGTACGGGTTGATGCCGAGGACCGAGTCCTTCGCCGACGCCGCCTTGGAGCGGCCGATGTCGGCCTGGCTGTGGATGATCTGGCGCTGCAGGTTCGACTCGTCGACCTCGTCGAACTCCACGATGCCGAGCGTGCCGACGCCCGCCGCGGCGAGGTACATCAGCGCCGGTGACCCGAGGCCGCCGGCGCCGACACACAGCACCTTGGCGTTCTTCAGCCGCTTCTGCCCGTCCATCCCGACATCGGGGATGATCAGGTGGCGGGAGTACCTGCGAACCTCGTCGACGGTGAGCTCAGATGCTGGCTCGACCAGGGGTGGCAGCGACACGGGGACTCCGTTGGTCGGTATTTCGGAACAGTTGTTCTGCGTGTAACACTGCCACGCCCTTCTTCATTCCGAGACACCCGTTCCGATACGCGAGACGATTTCGTCCCAGTACCCGGGCATCGATTCCCACGGGTCGTCCGCTCCCCCGCCGTCCACCCGGTCGGTGAAGTAGATCGTCGAGGCGCCCTGCCAGCGTGCGATGCGCAGCGCCTCGTCGAGATGGCCGCGCGGCATGCCGTGCACGAAGTGGCAGAAGCGCTCGGGAGGGTAGTCGGCGGTCCACTCGGCCACCTGTGACCAGCGGTAATCGCTCCAGGGGCCGGAGAACGTCACCAACTGGTCGGCGGATTCGGCGTATCCGGGATACGGATGGGTGCCGTGCCCCAGGACGATGTGCGCGTCGTCGCAGAGCGCGCGCAGCGTCATCACCGTCCTGCGCACCTCCGGCAGCGCCGCCCGCTCCGTGGGACAGCGGTCCAGGGAGAAGCCGTCGACCTGATACCAGTCGAGGTAGCGGTGCGCGTCCGAGATCAGCTCTCCGAAGGAGCGGGCGCCGTACATCACGTCGAGGTGACCGAGAACACGCACGCCCGCATTCCGCAGCCGCCCCGCCGCCTCCAGGCAGTGCGGGTCGGGCCTGTCCCCCGGCCCTCTGCTCACGTTCAGGACGACCCAGTGCAAGGGTGTGGCCGGCCGGGTGAGTTCGGACCATTCGGCGGGCGCGACGAGGGGGTGCGCGAAGCCCGGGATACCGAAGCCGAGTCGTACGTCGGTGTGTGCGGTGCCTGTGGCTGTGCTGGTCAGATGCGGCATGCCGCCTCCATCCAGATGTCGGCGAGTGATTCTTCGAGGTTGATCCGGGGGCGCCAGCCGAGCCGGTCGCGCGCGGTGCGCACGTCGGCCTGCTGCCAGCTGCCGCACCCGTCGGGGTAGGGGTAGGCGGCCGGGCTCCCGTGGTCGGATTCGGCGCGGGGGTGCCCGATGGATTGCCTCAGGGCCCCTTGGTCGAGCTCGTGCAGGGCTCCGCCGTACCCGGCGACGCGCGCCAGGACAGCCGCCGCGTCACGCAGCCGCACGGCTCGGCCCGCGCCGATGTTCACGATCCCCTGGGCGGCGGAGAGCGAGGCGGCGTGCACGGCGCGCGCCACGTCGCGTACGTCGATGAAGTCCCGCTGCACACCGAGGCCCCCGAGCTTGAGCTCGCCGTCACCGGCTTGCATGGCCCGCCGCATGGCCTCGGCGAGCCGCCCGAGCGGCGATCCTGCCGGGGTGCCGGGCCCGGCGGGCGAGAACACCCGCAGGACGACCGCGTCGAGGCCGGCCCCGAGGACCAGCTCGGTGGCCGCGAGCTTGCTGACGCCGTACGGTCCACCGGGCCTGGGCACGGCGTCCTCTGCGGTGGAGGACCCCGGCTGGCTCGGCCCGTACTCGGCACCGCACCCCAGCTGCACGAGCCGCGCCCCGCATCCGCTGCGGCGCAGGGCCTCGCAGATGGTGGCGACGGCGACGGTGTTGTGCCGGGTCAGCTCGCGGGCGCCGCCGCGGGTGGCTCCCGCGCAGTTGATGATGACGCCCGGGTGCACGGCGTCCAGGAAGCGGGTGAGCGCGCCGGGGCTGCCGCTCGCGAGGTCGAACCGTACGTCCGAGTCGTCGCCGCGGCCGAGCGCGGTGAGCTGCACCGCCGGGTCGGCGAGCAGCCGGTCGGCGACGAACCGGCCGAGGTATCCGTTGGCTCCGATCAGCAGCACCCTCATCGGGCGGCTCCCGACTTGGATTCTCGGATGCTGGGGGTGCTCATCTGGCGTTCTCCTTCAGGGGGTTGCCGTAATTCACGGGGTAAGGCCCGCGGTGTCGGCCCCGCGGGAGAGAGAGTTTGCGAATGGGGCCCGGAAGATTTCGCATGGGGCCAGGGACTTCTGGCGGGGCGCATCCTCAGGGCGCCCCGTCGCCGTGCGCGGAGGCCCGGCTGAGCACGCGCAGGGAGTGGAGCAACAGCACGCCCGCGGCGGCGCCGCACGCGACGACCGGTACGACACCGGGCCCCCAGGCCCGGACCGCCGCCTCCACCGGCGCCGCCGACCACGCGCACCCGGGCAGGCGCCCCGCGAACACGGAGGCGAGCGAGACCGCCTCCACCGCACCCGCGGCCCCCAGCATCAGCAGGGGCGCGCGCGTGAACCCGTACGAGGAGAGCAGCCGGGAAAGCAGCAGCAGCGCGCCGAGCGACCCGGCCCCGGCGGAGGCAGACACGCCATGGACGGCCCCGGCCCCCACGAGCAGGGCCCCCAGGGCGCACACGTACAGCGCGACGACGCCCAGCAGCAACGGCCGCACGGCGGAGGTGAATTCGGCGAGGCCCCGGCTGAGCGAAAGCCGTCGCCGTGCCCCCACGGCGAACAGCCGCGCGCACCACACCGCGGGCGCCACGGCGAGCGAGAGCCCCAGTGCCGCGGCGGTCGACGGCGCCCAGGGTCCTTCGGGCCCGCCCGAGACGGCGGCCCGCATCAGCCCGTCGCCGAAGAGGGCGTACGCGACGAGAAAGCACAGCCACGCGCGCGTGGCCGGCGCGACAGGGTGCGCGGAACGCAGCGGACCGTACCGAAGGGCCACCTGGAGCGCGACGGCCACGGCGAGTGCTCCGCCGAGCCCCACCGCGTACCGCGCGCGCCCCTCGCTCAGCTCGATCCCCACGGCGGCGAGGCCGCAGGCCACACCCGGCAGCAGGGCGAACAGCGCCCATCCGGCGGGCACTTCGGGGGCTCCGCGCGAGGGGAGGGCCACGGAGGCGCCGCGGTCCTCCTCGTCGCGCGGCACGCGCGCGTACATCTCCTCGGCGAGTGCGAACACGTCCCGGTGCCTGAAGCGTGCGGCGGTCCGATCGGTCACTCCGTGCGCCTCCAGCCCCGCCGCGATCTCCAGCGGGTCGACGGCGCGCTCGCACAGCTCCCGGTGCCGGTGCATCAGCGCCTTCACGGGGTCCGCCGCACCGCGCCGCGCGGGCTTGGCACCCGCTCCGGCACCACCGCCAGGACCCCGCCAGGCCGCGGGCTCCCGCACCAGGGCCGCGTCTGCGACCAGTTCCTCCGACCGCGCGTCCCACCCGCCCGGGCTCTCCGGAGCCCGTGGCGCGTCCACCTGCTGCTCCTTGCTCATACGCCCGCCCCCTTCAACCGCTCCGGTCCGTCAGCTCCGTCAGCCTCTTGCGCCCAGCTGGGCGCGCCACCCGAGCCCGCGTCCCCGCCGCCGCCCGCGGCGACAGCCCAGCGCCCCGGCATGTACGCCTCCGCCGGATGACCGAAGGGCACCGGCTCGCCCGCGTCGTCGACCGCCTCCCTGCGCACCGGACAGTGCGAGACGATCTCCAGGTAGATGCCGCGAAAGGCTTCGGTGTTCTGCTCCACGGTGAACAGTTCGAGCGCCCGCGCACGCGCCGCCGCCCCGAGCCGCTCGCGCCGCCCGGCGTCGCGCAGCAGCGCCACGCACGCCTCCGCGAGCGCCCGCGGATTGCGCGGCGGCACCACGAGCCCGGTGCCGCCGATGACCTCGACGACCGCGCCGACATCCGTGGAGACCGTCGCGCGCCCGCAGAACATCGCCTCGACCAGGCTGATCGGGAACCCCTCGACGACGCTCGAAAGGACGACGACACTCCCCGCGGCGTACGCGTCCGCGAGCTCGGGCGTCTCGGGCGCGCCGATCTCCTCGAAGGACACGGGGTTGTCGCCGACGGCGTGCGCGCCCGTCGCCTCATCCGGGAAGAGCTGCGCGGCGAGCGTCCTGCAGTGCGCGAGGTACGCGCCCGCTTCCGGGTCATCCCCGGGGGCCCCGACGATGCGCAGCCGCGCCTTCGGCTCCTCCTTGCGGACCTCCGCGAAGGCGTGGAGCAGGGAGATCAGGTCCTTGGCCGGCTCGATGCGCCCGATCCAGAGGAGGGTGTCGGGGTCACCCGGGTCCTCCCGCTCGCCGACCTCCGCGAAGCGGGAAGCCTCCATGCCCGGATACACCGTGCGCAGCTTCGCCCGCTCGGCTCCGCACCGCTCCTGCCAGCGGCGGGCGTGCGTGTTGCCGGGGGTGATGATCTTGGCCTGGCGGTACACCTCGGCGGCGAGCCTGCCGTGGAAGGAGGTGAGCAGGGCCCGCGCCGGCGCACTCAGCGCCTCGTCTCCGGTCGCGAGGTAGTGCGCCCGCAATTGCACGCCGTACTCGGTGACCAGGAGCGGCACTCCGGAGAAGTGCTGGGCGAGGAGACCGGGGAGCGCCGCCGGGCCGCCGGACGTGGCGTGGCACAGGTCCGCCGCGCCGAGGGCGTCGTCCCCGTACCAGTCGAGGGAGAGCGGGCGCAGGGCGCGCTCCAGGAGGCCCGCCACGGTGAGCAGGTCGGGTACTCGTGCGGCGCGGGCGGCGCGGAGTGCGCCCGGCGCGCGGCACGCACCCTCCAGGGCGCGCACGGCGGCTTCGGAGCGCAGTGCGGCGACGAGGCCGCCGTGGTCCCTCGCGAGTTCGGCGAGGCCGTAGAGCGCACTGCCGAAACGGTCCGCCAACGCGTCAGGAGGAGCAGAGGATCCCGCCGCCCCCGAGTCGCACACCGCCGCGGCCAGTTCGCCGAAGCACTCCGCGAAGCGCCGCCGCGCGCGCCGTCCGTACCCGGCTCCGAGGGCGATCCCCTCGTCGACGCTCCCGTCGACGGTCCACAGGGGCGCCGTCCGCACCCGGTTCACCTGGTGCGGCAGCTCGATCCAGCCCTGCGCCTCCTGCCGCTCGCTGCGGCTGAGGGCGTAGATGTCGAATTCGTGCTGCCCGAGCCCGCGCACGAGCCGGTCGCACCAGAGCCTGGCCTCACCGCTCACATACGGATAGCCACCCTCCGTAAGCAGTCCGATGCGCACGCGTACACCCCCGATCTCCCATGTGGAGAGCCGCCGTTGGACCCGGTGGCTCGCAGCGGGACGAACGTATGCGGACATGCCGGTGGCGTGATGGACGGTTGTCCATCACGCCACCAAAAGGGGTGAACGGCAGTAACTTTCCCGCACCGGTAGCGTTCTGTCGCGCTATGGCGCTCGGAGAGCGCTCTTTAGCTACGCAGAGTCAAGCTGCGGCCAGCTCCCGTCGGGGCGCGGGCTCAACTCTTGGGGAACGCCCAGGGGTTGGCCTTGCACTTGATTCCGTCGTGGTCGAGGAACTTCGTCTGCTGCTGCATGACCGGCGCGAGCTGGCCGTCCTTCGTGCAGTCCGTGTGGTTGAAGCCGAGCCGGTGACCGACCTCGTGATTGATCAGCATCTGCCGGTACGGATGGATGCGGTCGCCGTAAGTCTTGGCGCCCTGCGCCCATCGATAGGCGTTGATCATCACGCGGTCCGTGGCGGCGGAGTCGCAGGAGACGTTCTGCTGCATGGTGTCGAGCCCGGATTTCGCGCACCATTTCGCGGTCGTCCCGGGGCTGGCGAGCGTGATGACGAAGTCGGGATGCCCCGAAGAGATCCGCTCGAACGTCCGGCCTCCGCCGTGCGCCCAGCTCCGGTCGTCGTTCAGGGTCTTCTGCACGGCCGACGCGAACAGCTCGCCGTCCAGGCCCATCCCCTTCTCGACGTCGACGCGGTAGCGGAACAACTGCCCCTTGCCCGGCGCCTTGTCGAACCCGGCCATCGCGTCGAAGTCGCCGGACGCCGTGAGCTTGGCGTCGAGCGGGTACTTCTTCGCCATCTTCGTCTCGTACGTCGCCGGGGCGGACTCGGGAGGCGTGGGGCGCTCGTCCGACCGGGACGCGTCCTCGGCCGCTTCCCTGCCCTCCTGGCCCTTCGCGGCCTGCGTTCGGGGAGCAGAATCCTTTGGCCCGTCGGTCACTTGGCCGGCCACGACGACCGCGAGGACGGTGGTGACAGCGGCGGCGGCGATCCCGGTGAAGGTACGGCCCTTGCCGCCTCCCTTGCCGCCATCGGCGCCTTCGGCATCTTCGGCGTCGCCGACCGTGATGCCGCCGGGGCCGTCGAACCCATCGGCTCCGTCGACCCCGTCAGTCCCGGCAGCTCCGTCGGCTCCGTCGGACCAGAGCCCTCCCCGCGCCTTCTCGTCCTCGTCGACCGAGCGGTCCCAGTCGGTGACGGAGGCGTACGGGTCCCGGGGCGGGCCCCCGGCCGACATGGGCGAGGGACGGCTCGCGCCGCCCCCGAAGAGGTCATCGTCGGCGAATTCGCCGCTGAACGCGTCCACGTACTCGCGGCGTGGCCCCGGCGTGTGGGGCGGCGCGGGCCGCGCTCCCGGCGCCCCGTAGGCAGCGCCCATCCGCGGCCCGGATCCCCACGCCCCGCCCGGCTCACGCTGCTCGGGGTGCCCGCCACGGACATGCGGCGTGCCGTGCGGCGGGGTGGCCTGGGGCGTGCCGTGCGACGGAGTGGCCTGCGGGACACCATGCGGCGGAGTTGCCTGGGGGACGCCGTGCGCGGGCGTGCCGGCGTCGCCCGGGGCACGCCTGCGGCGTCCCGTGCCGGGGCCAGGCGGGCGCGCGCCCTGCTGTGGCGGTATGTCGTTGGTGTTCGTATTGCCCGTGTTGCCCGTGCTGCCCGTGTTGTCTGCGAGGTCGGCCGAACCCCGGCGGCTATGACGTCCCACTCGCCGCCTCAGCTCCCCGCGCCCGGATGACCGGATGCATGCAACTCGCCCGTGTCCGCGAGGAGTTCGCGGATCGCCGTGGCCACCGTATCCGGATACTCCATCATCGCCACATGCCCCGCGTCCGGCAGCGTGAGCAGCCGTGAGTCACGGAACGCGGCGGCGGCCCTGCGGGCCATGCGGTACGACACGAGCAGATCCTTGCCGCCGTAGATGAGCAGCGTCGGCGCGAGCACCCGCTCCGCCTGCCGCCACAGACCGTGCTGCCCGCCCAGTGTGTACGCGTTCACGATGCCGCGCGCCGAGCGGGCCATCGCGTCCCACATGTACGGGAGGGCGAGCCTGCGCTCCATCTCCCGCACCGCCGCGCTGTAACCCTCCGGCGAGACCCGGCCCGGGTCCCCGTAGCAGAGCGCCATGACGCCGCTGACCCGCTGCTCGGCCGTCCAGTCCTTGGTGAGCCTGGTGAACAGCGCCGCGACGCCGGGCACCGCGAGGAGCCCGGTCGGCACCGCCGTGCGCTGCACCCGCAGCTCCGGGAGCGCGGGCGAGATCAGCGTGAGGGTGCGGACCAGGTCGGGGCGGACGGCGGCGACGCGGGTGGTGATCGCGCCGCCCAGCGAGTTCGCGATCAGATGCACGGGCCCATGCTCGCGCGTGTCCAGATATCGGATCACCGCGCGCGCGTGCCCTGTGACCGAATAGTCGCCGTCGTCCGGCGGCGGCGAGTCGCCGAAGCCCGGAAGATCGAGGGCCGCGCAGTCGACGACATCCTCCAGCAGCGGCATCAGGGCCGACCAGTTCTGCGAGGACCCGCCGAGCCCGTGCACGTACAACGCGGCCGGAAGGCCCTCACGGACCGACGGCCTGGAACGCACCGAAAGCGTGAGCCCAGGAAGGTTGACCGAGTCGAGCCGCTCGCCCGCCGCGACCCCGACGGCACCCGGCTTGGGCGCGACGGAGGCGGCGATCACGTTCGGCAGCTCGGTCGAAGACATGCGGCAATGTTACGAGACGATCACACGGTGGTTCATGTGTTCGCCGTCACAGATCCGGCCGATGTCGCCGGGGGGATCACGCAGAGATCGCCCGGCGACCGCCCGGAGACCGCGCAGAGATCGCCCGTAGGCCACCCGCAGATCGCCTGTAGATCGCCCGCAGATCGCCCAGAGATCGCGTAGCGCCCGGTTCGGCAGTCTCCTACGCTCATAGAAGAGGGCGAACAGGGCACTCGCACCATTAGTCCTCCAGGGAAGAGAGCCACGATGACCGTCGACCCGTCCGACCCCGAGACCTTCGAGGCCGAAGAAACCGCCGACCACAGCACCGAAGCGCCCGAGGCCGACGCCGCGGAGCAGCAGACCGATCTCGCGCCGCGCGAGGACGACTCCTTGCGGGACGCGGACACGGACGCGGCCAACGAGGCAGACCTGGCCGAACAGGCCCGCGTCGTCAGCATCGACGAAGACGACTATCGCTGAGCTGCCCGTGTTTGCCCTGCTACGCACGGCTTTCCCGGGCATCCAGTCCGTGAAATTCTCCGCTCGTACCGCGCACATCACGGTTACCGAAAAGTACGATGGCCGCGCGGCGCACACCGCACATTCACGATCATGGGAGGCGGCGTGACAGCCATCGAGCAGACAGAGGCAGCGCGCCCTCGGGGCACACGCCTGCCGCGTCGTGCCCGACGCAATCAGTTGCTGGGCGCGGCGCAGGAGGTCTTCGTCGCGCAGGGTTACCACGCGGCGGCGATGGACGACATCGCCGAGCGGGCCGGAGTCAGCAAGCCGGTGCTCTACCAGCACTTCCCCGGCAAGCTCGACCTGTATCTCGCCCTGCTCGACCAGCACTGCGAATCACTGCTGCAGTCCGTCCGCACGGCGCTTGCCTCCACCTCGGACAACAAACTGCGCGTCGCGGCCACGATGGACGCGTACTTCGCGTACGTGGAGGACGAGGGCGGCGCCTTCCGCCTCGTCTTCGAGTCCGACCTGACGAACGAGGCCGCGGTCCGCGAGCGCGTGGACCGGGTCACCCTCCAGTGCGCGGAAGCGATCTGCGAGGTCATCGCCGAGGACACGGGCCTGCCCCGTGACGAGGCGATGCTGCTCGCCGTGGGCCTGGGCGGCTACTCCCAGGTGGTCGCCAGGTACTGGCTCGCCAGTGGCAGCACGGTCCCGCGCGACAAGGCGGTGGAGCTGCTCACCTCGCTGGCGTGGCGCGGCATCGCCGGCTTCCCGCTGCACGGCGTGGACGGCCACTGACGCCGGCCGGGAGCCCGGTTTCGCCTTCCCGCGTTCTGTTCCCGATCTCTGTTCGCTACTGGCGTGCAGCGGCGGAAGCATGCGGGTCGCCTCACCGGGCTAATGTGTGCTGAGTACGGCGCGGCAGGCCGCGCACATCACTGACCGTCGGAGGGACAAAGCCGTGGAGGTCAAGATCGGCGTGCAGTACGCGCCCCGCGAGATCGTGCTGGAGAGCGGCCAGAGTGCCGAGGAAGTCGAGCACGCGGTGTCCGAGGCGCTGACCGGCAAGTCGCCGCTGCTGAGCCTCGTGGACGACCACGGCCGCAAGGTCCTGGTTCCGGCCGACCGCCTCGCGTACGTCGAGCTCGGCGAGCCGACCGCGCGCAAGGTGGGTTTCAGCGCCCTGTAGTTCAGGGGCGCGGCACGCAGGACGAAGTACGAGAACGGCCCGGTGGTGACAACCACCGGGCCGTTCTCGTGCGTTGACGCGCGCTCCGCGCAGGGAGGCTCCGGCTCCGGCTCTGTCCCTGGAGGGTTGCATTCCGGCCGCCACGGGTAAGACCGGCTACGACCGTTTTGCACCTGGCCGCGAGGGAGGGAACACCCTGTGATTCTGGAAGCACTCGGATCCGCACTGCTCGGTTTCGCCCTGGCATGGGCCACGGCCCACCGACTGTCCCACCGGCTCCCCGCACGCAGCCTGGTCCTGTCGACGGGGGCCGCGGGCGCCGTGATCGGCGCCTTCGTCACGCACATGGCGCTGGGCGCGGGCCACGCGACCGGCACCATCGTCGGCGCGGTAGCCGTGGCAGCAGCCCTGCTCTCACTCCTGATCCGCCCCAGCCGGGGCCAACTACGCCGTCGCTCGGCGACGGCGTAAGGGGGCGCCCAAAGGGGCGCGAGGAACTGCGCGAGCAACCACAAAACACCCGCAGGCGAAACTCAGCCCGAGCGACTAAGCCGCCAGGCCAAGCGCAGCCATCCGCTTCGTATGCGCCTCGGTGATCCGAGAGAACATCCGCCCGACCTCGGCAAGGTCGAACCCATCGGCAACGCCCCCGACCAGCATGGTCGACAAGGCGTCCCGGTCGGCAACGACCCGCTGCGACTGCGACAGGGCCTCGCCCATGAGCCGCCGCGCCCACAGCGCGAGCCGCCCACCCACACGCGGATCCGCGTCGATCGCGGCCCGCACCTTCTCCACCGCGAAGCTCGCGTGCCCCGTGTCGTCGAGCACACCGAGGACGAGACCACGGGTGTCGCCGTCGAGCCGCGCCGCGACCTCGCGGTAGAAGTCACTGGCGATCGAGTCGCCCACGTACGCCTTGACCAGGCCCTCAAGCCAGTCGGACGGCGCCGTCTGGCGGTGGAAGCCGTCGAGCGCGGCCACGAAGGGCTCCATCGCCTCGGTCGCGTCCGCGCCGATCGCCGAGAGCCGGTCCCGCAACTGCTCGAAGTGGTGGAACTCCGCCGACGCCATCTTCGCCAGCTCCGCCTTGTCGCCGAGCGTCGGCGCCAGCTTCGCGTCCTCGGCGAGCCGCTCGAACGCCGCGAGCTCTCCGTACGCGAGCGCTCCGAGCAGGTCCACGACCGCGGCGCGGTAGTTCGGGTCGGCGGAAGCGGTCTTCCAGTCCTGGGCGGCGATTCCCGTGGGTTCGGCAGGTGTGTCAGCGGCGGTGTCAGGCGTCTCCATAAACCGCACAATAGCCCGCTCGCAGCAACGCGTAAGGGCCTGGTCAGTGACTGTGACGACGACTACGTGACCTTTTCGCCAGACACGGCTGCGAGATTCCGGGGTACAGTGGTAATGCGCCCGCCGAATATTCGACGGGCCGTACGAATGAGGATGCCCGGTCGGAGGCCCGATCGGCTCCGACCCGACAGCCCTCCAGGCGGCCCGCACAGTGCGGACGGCACGAGGAGGGAACCTCAGCGGTACGAGCGCTCGAGCGCAGGCAGTGGTCCCGCGCCCCCGGCCCCGCCCCCCAAGCAGCCGGCGGTAGTGGCACGGTCACGACCCCCAGCGTTCGCCTCGCGCCGCGTCTCACAGAAGAGGCAATGCCCTGACTACGACTTTCCGCGATCTCGGAATTCTCCCCGAGACGGCCGAGGCCCTTGAGGCCGTCGGCATCATCAGCCCTTTCCCCATCCAAGAGATGACGCTCCCCGTCGCGCTCTCGGGCAGCGACGTCATCGGCCAGGCCAAGACCGGCACCGGCAAGACGCTCGGCTTCGGACTCCCGCTCCTGGAGCGCGTCACCGTCCCCGCGGACGTCGAGGCGGGCCGGGCCAAGCCCGAGCAGCTGACCGACGCACCGCAGGCGCTCATCGTCGTCCCCACGCGTGAGCTCTGCCAGCAGGTCACGAACGACCTCCTGACCGCCGGCAAGGCGCGTAATGTCCGCGTCCTCGCCATATACGGCGGCCGTGCCTACGAGCCGCAGGTCGAGGCCCTCAAGAAGGGCATCGACATCGTCGTCGGCACGCCGGGGCGTCTGCTCGACCTCGCGGGCCAGAAGAAGCTCAACCTCAAGCACATCAAGTGCCTGGTCCTCGACGAGGCCGACGAGATGCTCGACCTGGGCTTCCTGCCCGACGTCGAGCGCATCATCAACATGCTTCCGGCCAAGCGCCAGACGATGCTCTTCTCGGCGACCATGCCGGGCGCGGTCATCGGCCTTGCCCGTCGCTACATGTCGCAGCCCACGCACATCCGCGCCACCGCGCCGGACGACGAGGGCCAGACCGTCGCGAACACGAAGCAGCACGTCTTCCGCGCGCACAACATGGACAAGCCCGAGATGGTCTCGCGCATCCTCCAGGCCGAGGGCCGCGGACTCGCGATGATCTTCTGCCGTACGAAGCGGACCGCCGCCGACATCGCCGAGCAGCTCGAGAAGCGCGGCTTCGCCTCGGGCGCCGTGCACGGCGACCTCGGCCAGGGCGCCCGTGAGCAGGCGCTGCGCGCCTTCCGCAACGGCAAGGTGGACGTGCTCGTCTGCACGGACGTCGCCGCGCGCGGCATCGACGTCGGTGGCGTCACGCACGTCATCAACTACCAGTCCCCCGAGGACGAGAAGACGTACCTGCACCGCATCGGCCGCACCGGCCGCGCGGGCGCCAAGGGCATCGCGATCACGCTGGTCGACTGGGACGACATCCCGCGCTGGCAGCTGATCAACAAGGCGCTGAACCTCGGCTTCAACGACCCGGTCGAGACGTACTCCAGCTCTCCTCACCTGTACGAGGAGCTGAGCATCCCGGCGGGCACGAAGGGTGTGCTGCCGCGCACCGAGCGGACCCGTGCCGGGCTGCGCGCCGAGGAGATCGAAGACCTCGGCGAGACCGGCGGCAAGGGTGGCTCGCGCGATCGTGGCGGCCGAGGCCGTGACGGGCGGGACCGTGACCGTGGGCGCGCTTCCGAGCCCGCCCCGGAGCGCGAGCCGCGTGAGGCGCGTACGCCGCGTCGGCGCCGCCGCACCCGGTCGGGTACGCCGCTGGAGACTCCGGCGGTGGCCGCGGCTGAGGTGGTTTCCGCCCCTGAGGCCGAACTGACGGAGCCGCGCACGCCGCGTCGCCGCCGTCGGACGCGGAGCGGTTCTGAGGCTGCGGAGGCCGTGGTCAAGACGGCCGAGTCGGTCGAGACGGTCGAGGCCGTGGAGACTGCCGAGGCCGTAGAGACTCCTGAGACGAAGCCGCGCCGCCGTACGCGCAAGGCCGCCGCGGAGCCGGTTGCCGCCGAGGTGGCAGCGGAGACGCAGGCCGAGGCGAAGCCGCCGCGCAAGCGGACCCGCAAGGCCGCGGAAGCGGTCGTCGATACGGCCGAGGCCGCGGAGACCACCGAGGCCAAGCCGCGCCGCCGTACGCGGAAGGCCGCGGAGCCGGTTGCCGCCGAGGCGGTCGAGGCCGTGGAGACTGCGGAGGCCGTGGAGACTGCTGAGACGAAGCCGCGCCGTCGTACGCGCAAGGCCGCCGCGGAGCCGGTTGTCGCCGAGGTGGCGGCGGAGACGCAGGCCGAAGCGAAGCCGCCGCGCAAGCGGACCCGCAAGGCCGCGGAGGCGGTCGTCGACACGGTCGAGGCCGCGGAGACCGCCGAGGCCAAGCCGCGCCGCCGTACGCGGAAGACCGCGGAGCCGGTCGCCGCCGAGGCGGCGGCGGAGACGCAGGCCGAAGCGAAGCCGCCGCGCAAGCGCACGCGCAAGGCCGCGGAAGCTGTCGTGGACGCCGTCGAGGCGGAGATCCCCGCTCAGTCGACGGAGGAGACGAAGCCGCGCCGCCGTACGCGCAAGGCTGCGGAAGCTCCGGCTGCCACGGAGGAGGCAGCGGTTGCGAAGCCGCGCCGCCGTACGCGCAAGGCGGTGGCGGCGCCGGCCGAGGAGAGCTGAGGCGCTCCGCTGAGTTTCAACGTCTGAGGCCCGGTCCCCTGCGGGGGTGCCGGGCCTTCGCCGTGCCGCTCCCCCTCTCAACTCCGCGCCAGCGTCCGCGAGTTGCGGTCCGCGGCCCCGCTCCCTGTACCGGCGCTTCGCGCCGGATCTTTCCCGCCCACCCACCCGTTTACTCGGCAGTAGCGGAGTGATCGGGGACCTCCCGGCCCGCTCGATCGGTTGTTTCACCGCTGCGGGGTATCGGGTGGGCGGGTGGGAGAGATCCGGCGCGAAGCGCCGGTACAGGTGGCCAACAACCGACGCCAGCTACCCCATCGCCCTGTAGGCGTCGAGACAGCCCCGCCCACCCACCCGCCAAGCCGGCAGCTAGCCTCAAGGCATGAGCAGGCCCCCGACCTTCACCCCGCCCCCCGGCGTCGACGCGCGGCTCCTCCAGACCGTGCGCGGCAGCTTCGCCACCCTGGACGCCCGCCCGGCCGGCGAGGCCAAGGGCACCGTCCTGCTGCTCCCCGGGTTCACCGGGAGCAAGGAGGACTTCATCGCCCTGCTCAGGCCCATCGCCGATGCCGGGTACCGAGCCGTCTCCGTAGACGGCCGGGGGCAGTACGAGACCCCAGGCCCGGCCGACGACGAATTCCCTTACAGCCAGGACGAGTTGGCCCAGGACGTCCTCGCCCAGGCCGACGCCGTCGGCGGCACGCCGCACCTCCTCGGCCACTCCCTCGGAGGGCTCATCGCTCGCGCCGCCACTCTCCGCGCCGCCACCCTCCGCGCCCCCGCGGACACCTTCGCCTCGCTCACCCTGATGGCGTCAGGCCCGGCCCAGATCGCACCCTCACAGCAGGCCCGCGCCAAGATGCTGACGGACGCGCTCGGCGTCCTGTCCATGGCCGAGGCCTGGGCGGCCATCCAGGCCATGGACCCGCCGGAGGAGGCCGACCTCGACGGCGAGGCCCTGCGCCGGCGCTGGCTGCGGCACAGTCCCGCCCAGCTCGTCGCCACCGGCAAGCAGCTCTGCGTCGAGCCCGACCGCGTCACGGAGCTCGCCGCCACGCCCCTGCCCAAGCACGTCATCTCCGGCGAGCGCGACGACACCTGGCCCATCCCCTGGCTCGACGAGATGGCCGAGCGGCTGCGGGCCCACCGCACGGTCATCGCGGGCGCGGAGCACTCCCCCAACACCGACCGCCCCGCGGAGACCGCCGCCGCCCTCATCGCCTTCTGGGACCAGCAGGCCTAGGCCGCTAGCACTGCTCGTACATCTAGTACTGCGTCTGCAAGTGCCCCCAGAAGCCGTCCCGCAGCGCCCGTCTCAGGTCCGACTGCCCCCGCAGGGAGTACGCGAGGAGCTTCTCGGCCTCCACCAGGAGCTCCTGGTCCACGGCCCCCGGCAGGTACGGATGCCCCGGCAGCAGGTCCACCAGCGCCCCGCTCCCCCGCGCGGCCAGCCACTTCGCGGCGATCTGCGCGCCCACGAACCGCACGTCCTCGCGGGAGGGCCGCGGCGTGCCCGCCGTCTCGTACGTCGCCGCGGCGCTGCGCCGGGACACGTACGGCTTGAAGAAATCGAGGTCGAACGTGCGCTGGCTGTCGACCTCCCACAGCAGCGGCTCCGCCTGATTGCGGCCCTCGCTCGCCTCGATGCCCCACAGATGCACCCGCGCGCCGTACCCCTGCGCCGCCTCCACCGCCGATACGAGGTCCTCGTCGCCCCCGATCAGAGCCGCGTCGCTGATCGCGCGGTGCCGGGCGAGTGACTCCAGATCCGTCCGGATGAGGGAATCCACGCCCTTCTGCTGGTTGTTCGCGTTGAGGTTGCCCAGGCGGACCTTGACGTCGGGGAGCTCCGCGATCGACTGCTGCTCCACCGTGTGGATGCGGCGCCGCGCACCGTCGTACCAGTAGACGCGCAGCAGACGGCTGTCCGCGAAGATCGTGCGCGCCTTGTCGATGAACGCATCGATCAGCCCCTCCGCGTCCAGGTCGAAGGCGCGCCGGTCCTCCGTGCCGACCGCGAGCCGCCCCGCCGCCGCGTACACATATCCGGCGTCGACGAAGATCGCGTGCGTGGACGGTGTCTTCGCCACCTCGGCGAGCATGCGCTCGAGGAGTCCGTTGGCGCGCTCCAGCTGGGCACTGATCTGGGCGCTGATCTCGATCTCGTCGTTCATTGGGGCTCATTGTCCTGCTGGTCACGCAGCGAACACAACTGGTCTCGCTACTCGTGAGTAATTAGTCTGTCGAAAAATTTCCTTAGCGTAGGGAATGTTTGCTGGGGGCAACTCGTTCTACCCATATGGAACGCCGGACACTGCTGTCCCGGCGGCCGCAACTCCAGTAGTTCTCCTTCAGGAGGATGACCAGACGAAGGGAGAAGCCCTATGCGCTTCGAAATCATGCGACTCGACGACGTCGACGGCGCCGCCGTGGACCGGACCGTCGTAGACGCCGCCTCCGTCAATCGGATCGTGCAGCAGGCCGCAGCGATCGGCCAGCGCATCTATATCCGCCCGGCCGAATCCCCGGCCTCGTAACGCACACGTTGCACTGACAGGTTGAAGGGCCCCCGTACACCTTTGGTACGGGGGCCCTTGGCATGCCCGGGGGGCTCACGCGGGGCGGCCCGCGCCCAGCTCAGCCCGCCCTAACCGCCGTTGATCACCTGCGTCACGCCGTTGATGATCTGCTGCACCGCGATCGCGGAGAGCATCATGCCCGCGAGCCGCGTCACCAGGACGACGCCGCCGTCCTTGATGACC
This sequence comes from Streptomyces sp. NPDC054866, assembly GCF_053610745.1. NCBI lineage: Bacteria > Bacillati > Actinomycetota > Actinomycetes > Kitasatosporales > Streptomycetaceae > Streptomyces > Streptomyces sp. NPDC054866. Next base: position 867,450 of record NZ_JBSGZA010000003.1, on the reverse strand, counting down.
CGGATGATCAGCAGCGAGTAGCGCATCACCAGCCACAGCACGACGTGCATCGCCACGATCGCCGCCCATACGGAGAGCTGCGTGCCGAGGCTGTCGGCGTCCTGGACGGCCAGGATGACGGAGACGATCGCGCCGGGACCCGCGAGCAGCGGCATGCCGAGCGGCACGAGGGCAACGTTGACGTCCTTGGTCTGCTTCGGCTCGTCCGTCTTGCCGGTGAGCAGGTCGAGCGCGATCAGCAGGAGCAGCAGACCGCCCGCGATCATCAGCGCGGGGACGGAGACATGCAGGTAGTCGAGGATCTGATGACCGAGGACCCCGAAGACCGCGATCACGCCGAAGGCGACGCACACGGCCTGGAAGGCCATCTTCCGCTGCACCTTGGCGGGGCGCCCGGAGGTGAGTCCGAGGAAGATCGGGGTGATCCCAGGGGGATCCATGATCACAAAAAGGGTGAGAAAGAGGGATCCGAAGACGGCGACGTCGAACACAGTGATGGCCTTGCAGTGAAGTGAGTCGTACGAAAATGCCGCGCGAGGGCGGCGGGAAGGGTGGGGAAGCGAGCGCTACGCGCCCGGGCGTCCGCCCGCGCCCGGCACCGGGAACGCTCCGGTCGCCCTGCGCGTGATCTCCCCGTAGATCTCGGGGTCGGTGGTGAACTCCCCGAGCACACAGGTCTTGCGGCTGCCGTGGTAGTCGCTCGACCCCGTGGCCAGCAGACCGAGGTCCGCGGCGAGGCCGTGCAGCCGGGTGCGGGTGGCCGGGTCGTGGTCCATGTGGTCGGCCTCGATGCCGTCGAGACCGGCGGCTGCCAGCGCCGCTATCGCGGCCTCGGGCACCACCTGGCCGCGCTTGACGGCCGCGGGGTGCGCGAAGACGGTGACGCCGCCCGCGGCCTTGACCAGGCGGATCGCGTCGAAGGGGTCCAGTTCGTGCTTCGCGGCGTACGCGCGGCCGCCGTCGGCGAGCCAGTCCGGCGTGAACGCGTCCGAGACGGTGGGCACGACGCCCAGTTCCACCAGGGCCTCGGCGATGTGCGGGCGGCCGACCGAGCCGTCGCCCGCGATGCGCGCGACCTGCTCCCAGGTGACCGGGACGCCGAGCTCCTGGAGCTTGCCGACCATCGTCTTCGCGCGGGGCACCCGGTCGTCGCGCACGAGCTCGCGCTCACGGGCGAGTTCGGGCTCGTCGGGGTCGAAGAGGTAGGCCAGCATGTGCAGGCCGACGCCGTCGAGGCGGCAGGAGAGTTCGGCGCCGGTGACGAGGGTGAGGCCTGCGGGGAGCGCCGCGACGGCTTCCGCGTACCCGCGGGTGGTGTCGTGGTCCGTGAGCGCGACGACGTCGAGGCCGGCGGCGGCAGCGTTGCGCACCAACTGCGCCGGGGTGTCCGTGCCGTCGGAAGCGGTGGAGTGGGTGTGCAGGTCGATGCGCACGACGCGGACTCCAGGCTCTGAACGGGGCGGACGAGGGGACGCTCAAGGATAACGGGACTCGAACGTTCCACCGCCCGCCACAGAGGAGACACCCCTCACGGCACCGGCAGCGGGCCCCTCGGCGGCGGCAGCTCCCTCACGGCATGAGAATCCGCGGCGATAGCGCCCCGCACGGCAGCAGGTCCACCTCTGCACCCGCGTCCCGCAGGTCGGTGAGCACCAGCTCGTCGTACATCAGAAGTCCCGACTGCTCCGGCCAGGCGATCGCCCACAGCCACAGGCCGCGTGCCTCGCCCGCGAAGACCGCGCGGTCGTCCGGCGTGCCCGCCACATGCCACATCGGGGTCGGCCTGCCCGCGGCGAGGAGCTTGGCCTGCGGCGGCTTCTCGACGTTCAGATACGGACCGGGGTCCGGGCCGTCGATGCCCGCATACCGCGCGCCGAGGCCGACGCCGAGCTCCTCGGCGACCAGGACCAGCTCGCCCATGCCGCCGAGCGGCGCGGGACCCGAGCAGGCCACGGCGGTCGCACGGCCGCCGCTGCGGTCGTCGCCCGCGCAGGCCACGCCCGTGAACAGCCAGCCGACCGGCAGCGGCCACGGCATCCACACCGGCACCTGAGCGCGATGCACCACGACCTGGAGGGCCTCGACGCTGGGCGGGATCACAGGTTGCAGCGGATGCACCGTCCCGTGCACATCGCACTGCCAGGAGTCGGCAAAGAGACCGGGAGCCCTGACCCGGCCACCACACTTCGGGCAACTGGGTTCGCCCCTCATAGCGACCAACGGTCCTCCCCGGTCGTCGCCCCGTCAAGGACGATCACCCGTCCGGTGGCCCTGTCACCAGGGGAAACTAGATGTAGCTTGCACCTTTTAGCTTGGCTAACTAATATGTGTATACGTCAACGATCTCGAAGGAAGCCGCTGAAGGAGCAGGCATGAACAGCAGTACAAGAGGTCCCGCCGGAGCGGACCCGTTCGACGAGGGAGCGACCAGTCTCCTGCGCCAGCCGAAGGCCGTCTGGGCCACCGCCGGCGCCTCCGTCGTCGCCTTCATGGGCATCGGGCTCGTCGACCCGATCCTCCCCTCCATCGCCAAGGGCCTGGACGCCTCCGCCAGCCAGGTCTCCCTGCTCTTCACCTCGTACTTCCTGATCACCGCCGTCGCGATGCTGGTGACCGGCTTCGTCTCGAGCCGGATCGGCGGCAAGAAGACCCTGTTGCTCGGCCTCGCGCTCGTCGTGGTCTTCGCGGGGCTCGCGGGCACCTCGGGTTCGGTCGGCGAGCTCGTCGGGTTCCGCGCGGGATGGGGGCTCGGCAACGCGCTCTTCGTGTCGACCGCCCTCGCGGTCATCGTCGGCGCTGCGGCCGGCGGCAGCGCCGCCGCGATCCTGCTCTACGAGTCGGCGCTCGGCCTCGGCATGGCGTGCGGGCCGCTGCTCGGCGCGGTGCTCGGCAACGCGAGCTGGCGCTACCCGTTCTTCGGCACGGCTGTCCTGATGGCGGTCGGCTTCCTGTGCATCACGGCGTTCCTCAAGGAACAGCCGAAGCCCGCCCAGAAGACGTCCCTGCTCGCGCCGATCAAGGCCCTCGGTCACGGCGGGCTCGCCTCGGCCGCCGCCTCCGCCTTCTTCTACAACTACACGTTCTTCACGGTCCTGGCCTTCACGCCGTTCGTCCTGAACATGACCCCGTACAAGTCGGGCGCCATCTTCTTCGCCTGGGGTCTGCTGCTCGCGGTCTTCTCGGTGCTCGTGGCCCCGCGACTGCAAGCCAGGCTCGGCTCGCTGAAGGTGCTCGGCGGTTCGCTCGTGCTGCTCGCGGCCGACGTGCTGGTGCTCGGGTACGGGAACCACGCCACGGCCATCGTCTGCACGATCCTGTCCGGCGCCTTCATCGGCGTGAACAACACCGTCTACACCGAGCTCGCGCTCGGCGTATCCGACGCGCCGCGCCCGGTGGCCAGCGCCGGTTACAACTTCGTCCGGTGGTTCGCGGCGGCCGCCGCCCCGTTCTTCGCGCCGAAGATCGAGGAGTGGAGCGACATCCACATCCCCTTCGTGGTGGCGGCCGTCACGGCGGTGCTCGGCGCGGTCGTGGTCTGGGCCCGCAAGGACTCCCTCACCCACGAAGCCGAGGAGCTCGAACCGAAGCACGCCACGGAGGACAGCGTCACCGTCTTCGCCAACTGAGCCGCCCCGAACGGGACTTCAGTCCATGGACAGGGACACGGACTTGCGCAGCGGATCGCGCAGGTCCGTCCCGCTGTTCAGCCAGCGCTCCTGGAGGGCCTGCGCGCCGTGCACCCGCTTCCACGCGCCCTCGTTCGGCGTCATGGGCAGCAGCGGAAGGAACCGTACGGGCTCCATCGGCTCGTCGAGCTCCAGGTCCTCCACCAGCCCGCCCGGCTCCGCGACGAGGACCGACGTGAACTGCGCGCCGGGCCACAGCGGTTCACCCACGTCGAGCGAGGCACCGGGGGCCACGATCAGGCCCTCGACCTGCGGCGAAGCGGCCAGTACGGCGAGGGGGCGCAGCACCTTGTCCGTGTCGGCGACGCCGCCCCGCACCGAGAGGATCAGCTCCGCGCGCGGGCCCTTGACCGAGTCGGCCAGCGGAGCGGTGGGGTCAGCCATCGGCTGAGCCGACATGCCGAGAGTGGCGTATCTGACCACGTCCCCGTCCGTGAAACGCAGCACTTCGACGCGGTCGGTGCCGAGGAAGGTCACCGCGGCGCGGGCGTCCGGTTCACCGAGGCCAGTGCGGAGACGGGCTTCGACCAGAGCAAGAACATCAGCCATGACGCGAGCATAGAACTCGTCAGGGGTGGGTAAAGGCGGGGCTTGACTCTTCAGTCGGCTGATAGTGTTGGCCGCTGGTTCCGGGCAGCACGCAGAGCGCGCTTTCAAGCCCGGGCAGATGACTTCGCGCGCTACGCGCTTGGGACTTCCCCTACGGGGGACCGGCCGGAGGAGGTGGGGCTGCCATGGATCGAAGTCGACCGTGCAGTACCACCCGTTCTTCCGTCTGACACCTCACGCAGCCCTGTAGCTGCCACTGTGCGCCTGTACTCCCCGTACTCGCGTGCGACGGAAGAGCACTTCGTTTCCACCTGATCTCTCTGAGTTCTCTGATCTGAGTCAGTAGCGAAGCTGCCACCGCGATGGTGCGGTGCTCCCCGCTTTGTGGACGTGCCAAACACCCACAGCAGGACGTCCCCATTCCGGGTAGTTCCAACCGTCGCCGGCGGCCTCCGTCAAAGGAGCCTGCCCATGTCGATGATCCGTGACCTTCGCGCCGCCGTCCGTCCCTCGCTCCGCAAGGACGGCAGCGCCTACAGCTCGTACGACACCACGCGCGACCCCACCGCCGCCTCCGCCGTCGTCGACTGCGCCGTCTACCGCGACGGCCGCCGCGCGGCCTGCGACGACACGCTCACGCCGCACGAGGCGATGCTCCAGGTGCGGCGCGACGGCGGCTTCGCCTGGATCGGTCTGCACGAGCCGACCGAGGAGGAATTCTCCGGTATCGCCGCCGAGTTCGGGCTGCACCCCCTCGCCGTCGAGGACGCGGTGCACGCACACCAGCGGCCCAAGCTGGAGCGCTACGACGACACGCTCTTCACCGTCTTCAAGACCATCCACTACGTCGAGCACGCCGAACTCACCGCCACCAGCGAGATCGTGGAGACCGGCGAGGTGATGTGCTTCACCGGCCGGGACTTCTTCATCACCGTGCGGCACGGCGGCCACGGCTCGCTGCGCGCCCTGCGGCGCCGGCTCCAGGAGGAGCCCGAGCTCCTCGCCAAGGGACCCTCCGCGGTCCTGCACACCATCGCCGACCACGTCGTCGACGGCTATCTCGCGGTCGCCGACGCGATGCAGGACGACATCGACGAGGTGGAGACCGAGGTCTTCTCCGCCCCGAGCAAGGGCAAGGGTTCCGCGCGCGGTGTCGACGCCGGGCGCATCTACCAGCTCAAGCGCGAGGTCCTGGAGTTCAAGCGGGCCGTCTCGCCGCTGCTTCGGCCCATGCTGCTCCTGAGCGAGCGGCCGATGCGGCTCGTCGACCCGGACATCCAGAAGTACTTCCGTGACGTCGCCGACCACCTGGCCCGCGTCCAGGAGCAGGTCGTCGGCTTCGACGAACTGCTCAACTCGATCCTCCAGGCCAACCTCGCGCAGGCCGCTGTCGCGCAGAACGAGGACATGCGCAAGATCACCTCCTGGGCGGCGATCATCGCCGTGCCGACGGCGGTCTGCGGGGTCTACGGCATGAACTTCGACTACATGCCCGAGCTGCACTGGCGGTTCGGCTACCCGATGGTGCTCGGCCTCATCGGCGGCGTCTGCTACGCCATCCACCGCACCCTGAAGCGCAACGGCTGGCTCTAGGCCCTGTCGGTGCCCGGAACCCCGCAGCACCCCACTCGGTAGGCTGCGCGCATGACAGAAACGCTGCTCGCCCAGGCCCTCCTGGAAGAGGCCACCAAGAAGTCGGGCCTCATCTGGGTGCGCGGCGAAGAACCTGCCCGTGCCCTGTGGCACGTGTGGCACGAGGGTGCGGCGCACGTCATCGGCGACGGCCCCGGCGAGCAGCCGCTGCCGGGTCTCGTCGACGGCGGCACCGCCGAAGTGACCGTACGCAGCAAGGACAAGGGCGGTCGTCTCCTCGCCTGGACGGCGCTCGTGACCGAGCTCGCGCCGCGCTCCGAGGCGTGGGAGGCGGCCGTCGCCGAGCTCAAGGGCAAGCGCCTGAACGCACCCGACGGGGAGCGGATGCCGCAGCGCTGGGCGGACGAGTGCCGGGTCGTCAGGCTCACCCCGCGGGACACGATCACCGACCTGCCCGACGGCTCCCTCGCGGCCCCGCCCCTGCCGACCCCGGCGACCACCCGGCAGCCGGTGCCGGAGGCGCTGCCCCGGCTGCTGTTCAAGCGGAAGAGGCGGCGCGGCTAGCGCGTCCGCGCGCCCTCAGGAGTCGGGCAGCTGCTCGCCGTAGTCCACCATCTCGTCCTTCTCCGGCTCGCTGAGGGGGAAGTCCCTGCCCCAGTCGCTGAGCCGCAGGGTGCCCGCGTCGCCCGCGCGCACCAGGCGCAGCGGGTAGGGCTTGCCCTTGAGGGAGACGTCCAGGGTGCCGCCCGCGCCCTTGTCGCCGGTGATCTTGATGCTGGGGTTGCCGGACGTCGTGCCGCGCTCGCCGGTGGCCAGCTTGCCGTGCAGGGTGAGCATGCCCTCCAGGAGGACATCCTTGTCGGTGAAGCCGCTCAGCTGCTGGTAGGACGCGTCTTCTTCGGGGACCTTCACGTACTTGCCGTCGAGCTTGGCCGCGGCGGCGTCGTCGTCCGCCTTGCCGGGCTTCTGGCCGCCCTTGGCGTCCTCGTGGGTCCAGAAGGCCGAGTCGGCCATCAGGAAGAGCTGCTTGCCCACGCGCAGCAGCTGGAAGGTCTCACCCTTCGATGTGACCGAGCCGGTGCCGCCCTCGTCCTTGAGCCGCATGTCGAGCTTGTACGTATGGCCCTTGCTGACCACCGTGCCCGAGAGCCGCACCGCGGGCGCCGCGTCGGCGGCCGCGCGGGACTTGCTCTGGATCTTCGCGGCGGAGAGTTTGCCGATGCCGTTCGTGCCCGCGTCAGGGTCCGCCTCGCTGCTGCACCCGGTCAGACCTGTGACCCCCAGGACGAGACCCGCGCACATCACGCTCACGAGTGCCGTCTTGCGGGTACGGCGGACCGGGGGAATCGCTGACACAGGGGGCGCTGCCTCTCGTGGGGACGACGGCTACGGCTACGGCAGTACGGCAGCGTACCCGTGCTGACCAGTTGGATCGTCGTCAGTCCTGCCGGACGCTCCGCCGGGGCGTATCCGACCGGGACGGGCTAGCCTGAAGCCCGCATTGCTCGACAGAACGCCAGAAAAAGGACCGCGAGCGGAGGAGGCGCGTGCAATGGCGGCAAGCGCCTCCCGGGTCTTCGTCTCCCATCTGGCCGGTACCGCCGTCTTCGACCCGAACGGCGACCAGGTGGGCCGGGTGCGCGACCTGGTGGCGATGCTCCGCGTGCAGCGCAGACCGCCCCGACTCCTCGGCCTCGTCGTGGAGCTGTCCACGCGGCGCCGCATCTTCCTGCCGATGACCCGCGTGACGGGCATCGAGACGGGCCAGGTCATCACGACCGGCGTACTGAACGTGCGGCGATTCGAGCAGCGGCCCACCGAGCGCCTCGTGCTCGGCGAGATGCTCGACCGGCGGGTCAGGCTCGTCGAGTCGGACGAGGAGGTGACCGTCCTCGACGTGTCGGTGCAGCAGCTGCCGGCCCGCCGCGACTGGGAGATCGACCGGGTCTTCGTACGCAAGGGCAAGGGCGGCACCTTCCGGCGCAAGGGGGAGACGCTCACCGTCGAGTGGTCGGCCGTGGACGGCTTCTCCCTGGAGGAGCACGGCCAGGGCGCCGAGAGCCTGCTCGCCACCTTCGAACAGCTGCGCCCAGCCGACCTCGCCAACGTCCTGCACCACCTGACGCCGAAACGGCGGGCGGAAGTCGCCACCGCCCTCGACGACGACCGGCTCGCCGACGTCCTCGAAGAGCTCCCCGAGGACGACCAGATCGAGATCCTCGGCAAGCTCAAGGAGGAGCGCGCCGCCGACGTCCTGGAGGCGATGGACCCGGACGACGCCGCCGACCTGCTCGCCGAGCTGCCCGAGGACGACAAGGAGCGGCTGCTGACGCTGATGCAGCCGGACGACGCGGCCGACGTGCGGCGCCTGATGGCGTACGAGGAGCGCACCGCCGGCGGTCTGATGACGACCGAGCCGATCGTGCTCAGGCCGGACGCGACGGTCGCGGACGCCCTCGCGCGGGTGCGCCAGCAGGACCTGTCCCCCGCGCTCGCCGCACAGGTCTACGTGTGCCGCCCGCCGGACGAGACGCCGACGGGCAAGTACCTGGGCACCGTGCACTTCCAGCGGCTCCTGCGTGATCCGCCGTACACGCTGGTCAGCTCGATCCTCGACGACGATCTGCAGACGCTCCTGCCGCAGACCGTGCTGCCGCAGGTCGCCGGGTTCTTCGCCACGTACGACATGGTGGCGGCCCCCGTCGTCGACGAGAGCGGCTCGCTGCTCGGCGCGGTCACCGTCGACGACGTACTCGACCACATGCTGCCGGACGATTGGCGCGAGACCGAGTTCCACCAGGAGGAGGAAGCGCGCCATGCCGCCGGCTGACCGGGAGCGGGACACCCGCGTCGAGCCGCGGACCGCCCCGCGCTTCCGGCTCGACCAGCCGCGGCCGCCGCGCCGCAAGTTCCTGCCGGAGTACGACCCCGAGGCCTTCGGGCGGCTGTCCGAGCGGATCGCGCGGTTCCTGGGCACGGGGCGCTTCATCGTCTGGATGACGGTCACCATCATCGTGTGGGTCTGCTGGAACGTCTGGGCGCCCGAGATCCTGCGCTTCGACCCCTTCCCCTTCCTGTTCCTGACCCTCGCGCTCTCCCTCCAGGCGTCCTACGCGGCTCCGCTGATCCTGCTCGCGCAGAACCGGCAGGACGACCGGGACCGGGTCAACCTCGAACAGGACCGCAAACAGAACGAGCGCTCCATCGCGGACACCGAGTATCTGAGCCGCGAGATCGCCTCGCTGCGCATGGGCCTCGGCGAGGTGGCCACCCGCGACTGGATCCGTTCCGAACTCCAGGACCTGGTCAGGGAGCTGGAGGAGCAGCGCAGGGGGAACCGCGTCGTATTCCCGGCCGAGGAGAGCGGCGGGCGTGATGTAGGCGACCGTTGACGGCTCTTTCCGGGGGACGGTTACCGCGCCGTACTATCGGACGTATGGCTACGGAAGACGCGGTGCGTGAAGCACTGGCGACGGTGAACGACCCCGAGATCCATCGACCCATCACCGAGTTGGGGATGGTCAAATCGGTAGATATCTCCCCTGATGGGGTGGTAGCGGTCACCGTGTACCTCACGGTCTCCGGGTGCCCGATGCGCGAGACCATCACGAAGAACGTGACGGACGCGGTCGCCGCCGTCGAGGGCGTCACGCACGTCGACGTCACCCTCGACGTGATGAGCGACGAGCAGCGCAAGGAGCTCGCGAGCGCGCTGCGCGGCGGCACCGCCGAGCGCGAGGTCCCCTTCGCCAAGCCCGGCTCGCTGACCCGTGTCTACGCCGTCGCGTCCGGCAAGGGCGGCGTCGGCAAGTCATCGGTGACGGTGAACCTCGCGGCCGCGATGGCGGCGGACGGTCTGAAGGTCGGCGTCGTGGACGCGGACATCTACGGCCACTCCGTGCCCCGGATGCTGGGCGCGGACGGCAAGCCGACCCAGGTCGAGGACATGATCATGCCGCCGTCGGCGCACGGCGTGAAGGTCATCTCGATCGGCATGTTCACGCCGGGCAACGCCCCGGTCGTGTGGCGCGGCCCGATGCTCCACCGCGCCCTCCAGCAGTTCCTCGCGGACGTCTTCTGGGGCGACCTGGACGTCCTGCTCCTCGACCTGCCCCCGGGCACGGGCGACATCGCGATCTCCGTGGCCCAGCTGGTCCCGAACGCCGAGATCCTGGTCGTGACGACGCCCCAGCAGGCGGCGGCCGAGGTCGCCGAGCGCGCGGGCTCCATCGCGGTGCAGACCCACCAGAAGATCGTCGGCGTCGTCGAGAACATGTCGGGGCTGCCCTGCCCGCACTGCGGCGAGATGGTCGACGTCTTCGGCACGGGCGGCGGCCAGCGGGTCGCCGAGGGCCTCACGAAGACGACGGGCACGAACGTCCCGGTCCTCGGCTCCATCCCGATCGACGTCCGCCTGCGCGAGGGCGGCGACGAGGGCAAGCCGGTGGTCCTGACCGACCCGGACTCCCCCGCGGGCTCCGCGCTGCGCACGATCGCGGGCAAGCTGGGCGGCCGCCAGCGCGGCCTCGCGGGCATGACCCTGGGGATCACCCCGCGCAACAAGTTCTGAGGCCTTCAAGGCTCCTTCCGTACGCCGATGGGGGCGCCGCTCGTCATGAGCGGCGCCCCCATCGGCGTATGTACACGGTGGCCCGGCTAGTCAGCCGCGTACTCGTGGATGTCCTTGACCGCCGAGAAGCCCAGGCCGTACGCGCTCATGCCGCGCCCGTAGGCGCCCAGGTGGACGCCCTCCTTGGTGGACCCGGCGAGCACCCAGCCGAACTCGGACTCGCGGTAGTGGAACGAGGTCGGCACCCCGTCCACCGGGAGCGACAGCGTCGACCAGTCCTCGCCCTGGAGATCGTCCGCGAGAACCCAGGCCGTCTCGGTCTGCTGGTCCAGCCAGTCGTCGCGCAGGGTGTGGTCCATCTGGCTGGGCCAGGTGAAGGACAGCAGCCCCACTCCGGCGAGCCAGGCCGCGGACGACACCGAGGTCGCTTCCAACAGGCCCGTGCCGTCCGGGCTGCGGCGCACCGGGTTGGCCGCGACGGTCACCACGACCGCGAAGCGCTCCTTGTCGCTGTTCCCGAAGGGTCCGTCACTCCGTACCGACGGCTCATCGCCGTGCCCGATGGAGCCGTGCTCCACCGCGCCGTCCGCGGCGGTGCCGACCTGCATCAGCCAGCGCTCACCCGTGAAGGCCTCGTCGAGGCCGTACCAGGGGAAGGGCGCCAGCAGATAGCTGTCGACCGTGCGCCGGGCAGCGGCAGGCATCGCTTGTGCGGTGCCGTCCGCGGCCGGCGCCTGTGCGCCTACGCGACTTGTCGTCTCCATGTACCCGGCCGCCTCCTCGTTCTCATCGGTCCGCAGGGCCCGCCCCCCTCGGGCGTCCTCAGCCGGACAACAAGGCAGGATAGCCACACCCGTTCCGGAACCTGGGACGCCGGTAGGCGGACGGGTGTCTCGCCGGGCGTGCCGGGGTGCGTGCTCAGGGGCGTACCGCGGGTGACGCGCAGGAGGTCAGGTGGCGTCCGCGTCGAAGGGCGGAGGGGCTGCGGGCGCGGCCTTCTCGGGCTTCTTGTCCATGTCGACGCTGCCGTCCTTCTTGGCCATGTCGATACGGCTGCCGCTCGCGTCGGACGCGCTGCCCGTGCCGGTCGCGCCGTCGGAGGATTCACTCTCCCGCCCGTTCACGGCGTCCGTGACCTCGGCCATCTCCTTCTTCAGGTCGAAGCCGTTCCGGATTTCCTTCAGGCCGAGCTCGTCGTTGTCGAGCTGCTTGCGGATGAAGGTCTTCGGATTCAGGTCCTCGAACTCGAAGTCCTTGAATTCCGGGCCGAGTTCACTGCGTATATCCGCCTTGGCGCTGTCCGAGAATTCACGGATCTTACGGATGGTCCGCGAGGCGTCCTGAATGAGCTTGGGCAGCTTGTCCGGGCCGAAAACGAGCACGGCGAGGATGATCAGCGCCACTACCTCGAGCGGGCCAATGTCTGAGAACACCTTGAGCTCCTTGCCATCCGGACCGGGTCCACGGTACCCGGCGTTCCTGTCCGTCCGGTAGCCGCTGGGCGACAGACGTGGATCAGCTGCCGTCCGACGCTCCGAGCACGAGCGTCACTTTCCGGTCCTTTCCCGCTCGCTGGACGGTCAATTCGAGGGTGTCCTTGGGCCGGTGGGCACGGATCTTGACGATCAGCTCGTCGCCGGAGTGGATGCGCTGGCCGTCCACTTCGGTGATGACGTCGCCCGGCTCGATTCCGGCGCGGTCGCCGGGGCCGCCCGCGTTCACGGCGGGGCCGCCGTCCTTGCCCTTCTCGCCGACGCGGGCGCCGTCGCCCGAGTACTCCATGTCGAGCGTGACACCGATCACAGGGTGCGTGGCCTTGCCGGTGTTGATCAGCTCTTCGGCGACGCGCTTGCCCTGGTTGATGGGGATGGCGAAGCCGAGCCCTATGGAACCGGCCTGGCCGCCACCGGGCGCCGAGCTGTCGTCGGCGGAGCGGATGGCGCTGTTGATGCCGATGACGCGGGCGTCGGAGTCGACCAGGGGGCCGCCGGAGTTGCCGGGGTTGATGGGTGCGTCGGTCTGGAGCGCGTCGACGTAGCTGACGTCGCTGCCGTCGCCCTTCTCCCCGCCGGCCGTGATGGGGCGCTCCTTGGCGCTGATGATGCCGGAGGTGACGGTGTTGGCGAGGTCGAAGGGGGCGCCGATGGCGACGACCGGGTCGCCCACCTGGACGTTCTCGGAGTTGCCGAGGGGCAGCGGCTTCAGTCCGCGTACGCCGGAGACCTTGACCACGGCGAGGTCGTACCCGGCGTCGCGGCCGATGACCTCCGCCTTGGCGGTCTCGCCGCCGCTGAACGTCACCGATATCTCGCCGCCCGTGCCCGCGGGCTCGACCACGTGGTTGTTGGTGAGGATGTGGCCCTTGCCGTCCAGCACGAAGCCGGTGCCGGTGCCCTGCGCCTCGTCGCCGCTGACGTGCAGGGTCACGACGCCGGGCAGCGAGCTCGCCGCGATCCCGGCGACGCTGTCCTTGGCCCGCACCTTGTCCTGGGAGTCCGCCTGCGGCAGCTCGATGTCCGAGACACCGGCGTTCCGCTCCAGGTAGGCGCCGATGGCTCCGCCGATGCCACCGGCCACGAGCGTGATGACGGCGATCCCGACCAGGATGACCCGCCGGGCCCTCTTCTTCTGCTTGGCCTCATCGACAGGAACGGCACCACTCTGCTGAAGGGGCGCGTTCCAGGGGTCGTAGGGCTGCCGGGGAGGGGCTACGGCTGCGGCTGCGGGTTGGGGGTGGTGGGGGTGCGGTTGGGGCTGGGGAGTGGCGGGGGGCGGGGTGGCGCTGGGGGCGGGGGCGGGGGTGCCGTGGGCCGGGGTTCCGCTGTGGTTCGCCGCCGGGAGTTGTGTGCCGTGGGCCGGGGTTGCCGCCGGGTGCTGTACGGGAGGGGCGGGGGCCCAGGGGCCGGGCTCACCGTAGGGCGGGGTGCTGTACGGATCGGGGTCGTGCAGCGGGCGGGGGCGGTCGGCGGCGCCCGGAGCGGGGGCGTCCGGAGCCGGGCCGCCAGGAGTGGCGTCGGCGGGCGCAACGGCAGCGGGGCCCACCTGGGCGGGAACGCCCAAGTCGGGGGCGCCAGGCTCGGTGGCCGCAACGGAAGTCACGCCGTCCGAAGCCGAGGCGTCCGGAGCCGGGCCACCCGGAGCGGCGTCCACGGGCGCGACGGGGCCCGCGCCTGCCTGCGTGGGAACGCCCGAGGCCGGGGCGCCCGGCGCAGGAGCTGCCGCAGCCGAGGCCGCGGCGTCGGGCGTCGCTCCGGGCGGAGTGGGCTCGGGGGTCGCGCCGAGCGGAGTCGGGTCAGGCCCCGCGCCAGGCGGAACCGCCGCGGCCAGGGTGAAGTCGCCGGACGTGTCCTCCGCTCGGCCGCTGGCGCCTGTCGACTCGTCCCCGGTGGTGCTTATCGCCTCGTCGGGGCCGCCCCGCTCCGGCCCCGTTCCGTCAGGCGCGGACGCCGACCTGGGGCGGCTCCACCATTTCGCCTTCGTGGGCTTGCCCTCGTCCATGCTCTCCCCACACCTGGCCTACGGCGGACGCCGATCACGTGCTCAACTCCGCGCCCGCCACAAGCCTCGGGCAGGCACGGCCCACCGAGGATTCAACCAGGTTCCCGCGCCGAAGCGCAGAGCACGTCAGCGGATCTGCGAAGTGCCCTGCAGTGTGCCCTCGATGGGCGAGGACGCCGAGGTGCGCGCCGGGTCCACCCCGTCGCCCGAAGCCGCGCCCTCCGAAGCCACCCCGCCCAGCGTCGGCACGGTGCCGACGGGAGACGCGCCGCCCGGCACTGCGGGAGGGATCGGCCGGATCAGCGGGGACATGATCGCCGCACCAGTCAGCATCGGCGCCGCGAGCTGATGGCGGACCGACCCCGGATCGGGCTGCTGGACATGGGGAGCGCGCGCGGGCACTCCGGGCAGCAGAGGCCCGGTCGCCTGCGTCGGCGCGACCGGCGCCGCCAGGACTCCCGGACGCTGTCCCTGCACCGTCAGCGGCCCGCTGCCACGGCGCCGGACGGAATCGGGAGCAGTGATGGCCCCCGCGCCCGGCGAACGCATCGGCGACGCGTTGCTGTTGCCGCTGCCCGAATTGTTCGTACTGCCGGAGCTGTTGCTGGTGCCCGACCCCGCGCGCGGGTCACCGGGGTCGGCGGGGATGCCAGTCGTGACACCGCCCAGCGCTATCGCGGCCAGCGACACCGCACCCGCTGCGGCGAAGGCGAACCGCCGCCCGCGCCACAGCGACCGCTCGGCCTCGTGACGGCCCACGTCCCGGCGGTCGACGTCATGGATGCGGAAACCGCGCCCCGAACTCGGCAGCACCGCGGCATGCGCACCCGCAGGGGCATAGCCGAAGGTCTCGGGCCGCACACCGAAGACTCCGCTCGGGGGCAACCCCGACTCGCTGTCCGAGGTGGCGAAGCCGCCGCTACCAGGGGGTCTTGGGCCGGAAGGAGGCTCGCTGCCACCGCCGGGAAGGCCTTGGAGCCGGGCGAGGAAACTCTCGGAGGGAGGCGGCGGCGCCACCTCGGCGAAGACACTCTTCAGCCGCCGCTGCGCATCGGCCTCGGTCTTGCACTTCGGACAGGTCGCGAGATGAGCGAGAACCCGCTCACGCGCGTCATGGCCCAACTCGCCGTCCACCAGGGCAGCGAGTCGGTCCCCCAGATGCTGCTCGGCCAGATGCCGCTCAACAGGATTCGACCGTGATCCACTCACGCGGTCGCGCCCCCTCCTCCCAGCGCCACGGCTCCTGCGAGCGAGCGACGCTCGGCGCGGGCTTCGGGCGACCGGTGCTGAAGGGCCTTGCGCAGCTGCGAGCGGCCACGGTGGATACGGCTGCGGACCGTGCCCAGCTTGACGCCCAGGGTCGCGGCGATCTCCTCGTACGAGAGACCTTCGATGTCGCACAGGACCACTGCCGCGCGGAACTCGGGGGCGAGGGTGTCGAGCGCCTGCTGCACGTCCGCGTCGAAGTGCGTGTCGTTGAAGACCTGCTGCGGCGACGGCTCACGGCTCGGGAGGCGCTCGGCAGCGTCGTCACCGAGGGCGTCGAAACGGATGCGCTGCTTACGGCGCACCATGTCCAGGAACAGGTTCGTCGTGATGCGGTGCAGCCAGCCCTCGAACGTGCCGGGGGTGTAGGTCGACAGGGACCGGAAGACACGGACGAAGACCTCTTGCGTGAGGTCCTCTGCGTCGTGCTGATTGCCGGTCAGGCGATACGCCAGGCGATAGACCCGTCCGCTGTGCGTGCTGACGATCTCCTCCCAGGTGGGCGGAGTCCACGCCTGCGAATCCGCGTCAGCGGCAAAGGTCGCGGTCTGAGCGGAGCTGGCAGCGTGGAATCGGTCAGCGGTGTCGGTCACGGATTTCGGCTCACCCACCAACCTGAGGAAGCGCTTCAGCGCTCCCCTCCGATTCGCGGACGCAGCCGCACCTCCCCTGTCGGCTCTGGTGGTGTCCAGTGGAGCCCCTACCATAACCACCTCGCCCGTTAGCTCCGGATAAGCGTTTTTACTGGAATTTGGTACGGGCTTCCTGCCAGGTGTCCTGCCTGGTCGAAGGGCCCGCGGCCAGTCTTGATCCATTCGTTACCCCCGGCGTCCGCCTACCCCTACTAAACGCCCGGTCCCATCTGCGGGTTCCCACCCCCAACGGATACAGTCACGGCCAGGCATCCACGGGGACAGGAGAGGGCCATTACCGGCAACCGGCAGACGAGCTGGGCGTTCGCCGACGCCTTTGTCGCCGAGGACGAGGCCACGCGCTGGGCCCGTGACCGGGCCCAGGAGGCAGGGCTGCCCTCGGTGTCTCCCGGTACCGGCGCCGCGCTGCGCATGCTGGCCGCCACGGCGGACGCCAAGGCCGTCGCCGAGATCGGGACGGGCACGGGCGTGTCCGGGCTCCACCTGCTGCACGGGATACGCCCCGACGGCGTCCTGACCACCGTCGACCCCGAGCCCGACCGCCAGCAGTTCGCCCGCGAGGCCTTCCGCGCCGCCGGATTCGCCGGCAACCGCGCACGGTTCATCCCCGGCCGCGCACTCGACGTACTGCCCCGCCTCGCCGACGGCGGATACGACCTCGTGTTCTGCGACGGCGACCGCACGGAGTACCTGGACTACCTCGCTGAATCGTTGCGCCTCCTTCGCCCGGGCGGGCTCGTCTGCTTCGAGGGCGCCTTCTCCGACGGCCGGACGGTGGACTCCGGTCCGCAGCCCGCCGAGGTGCTGCGCATCCGCGAGCTCCTGCGGACCGTGCGCGAGAGCCAGGACCTGATGCCGGCGCTGCTCCCGGTGGGCGACGGCCTGCTGTGCGCGGTCAAACGCTGAACGCTGGTCGCGCAGTTCCCCGCGCCCCTCACGGGGCACCCTCGAACCCCGGACATAGCACTGCCCCGGCTCGTTTGTACGATGCCGGGGCAGTGAAAAAGTGTGGGCGCTTCCGCGTCAGCCGACGACCTTCTTCAGGGCGTCGCCGAGTGCATCGGCCTCGTCCGGAGTCAGTTCGACGACAAGTCGTCCGCCGCCTTCGAGCGGAACGCGCATGACGATGCCCCGCCCCTCCTTGGTCACCTCGAGCGGGCCGTCGCCCGTCCGCGGCTTCATGGCCGCCATGCTCGTTCCCCTTCCTGAAACCAGCTCATCGCAGCCGACAACCCAGGTGTCACCGGCATCGAACACATTGCTTCCAGGCCATTATCCCGCATGGCAGGACCCGATGACCAACATCGGTCTGCATCGCTTGCGCAACGCGCGCCCGCAAAACCACTCAATTCGGCGATGTGGCTGCGATACTTCGCCGCCTCTTACGCCCCCACGGCCGGGAATTCTTTGACGCAGGTCACATATCTCCCCTCATGTCGGAGCCGGATGATCTCCGTCATGCTGGGCTCGGACAAAGATGACCGGCGCAGGACCACTGGAGGGGATTCACCATGGCCGACACCGTGCTCTACGAGGTGAGCGACGGGCTCGCGACCATCACGCTCAACCGCCCCGAGGCGATGAACGCGATGAACGTCGAGGCCAAGGTCGCTCTGCGAGAGGCGGTGCAGTCGGCCGGGTCGGACCCCGCGGTCCGTGCCGTACTGCTCACCGCGACCGGGCGCGCCTTCTGTGTGGGGCAGGACCTGAAGGAACACGTCGGTTCCCTCATGGCGGACCGCGCGGCGGGCACCGGACAGACGATGAGCACGGTGCGCGAGCACTACAACCCCATCCTGAGCGCGCTGACCGGCATGGCCAAGCCGGTCGTCGCGGGGGTCAACGGCGTCGCCGCCGGGGCGGGCCTCGGCTTCGCGCTCGCCGCCGACTACCGGATCGTCGCGGACACCGCGCGCTTCAACACCTCCTTCGCCGGGGTCGCGCTGACCGCCGACTCGGGCGTCTCCTGGACGCTGCAGCGCGTGGTCGGGCCCGGCCGCGCGAGCGACCTGCTGCTGTTCCCGCGCAACATCAGCGCGCAGGAGGCGTACGACCTGGGCATCGCCAACAGGGTCGTCCCCGAGGCCGAGTTGGCGGCCGAGGCCCAGAAGCTGGCCCGCACCCTGGCCGAGGGCCCGACCCTCGCCTACGGGGCCCTCAAGGAGTCGCTCGCCTACGCGGCGGGCCACACCCTGGAGGAGTCCCTGGCCAAGGAGGAGGAGCTCCAGGCCAAGGCGGGCGCGTCCGAGGACCACGCGATCGCCGTCCAGGCGTTCCTGGACAAGGCGAAGCCCAAGTACCTCGGCCGTTAGGGCCCGGCGGGACTAACGGGACCGGCCGCCCCGGGGGACGCGGATCACGCAGTCCTCCAGGTGGTCG
Organism: Streptomyces sp. NPDC054866; assembly: GCF_053610745.1. NCBI lineage: Bacteria > Bacillati > Actinomycetota > Actinomycetes > Kitasatosporales > Streptomycetaceae > Streptomyces > Streptomyces sp. NPDC054866. The sequence continues at coordinate 849,256 of NZ_JBSGZA010000003.1, read as the reverse complement.
TTCACCAGGCCGCAGGCCTGCATCAGGGCGTACGCCGTGGTGGGGCCGACGAATCGGATGCCGCGCTTCTTCAGGGCCTTGGACAGGGCCGTGGACTCGGGCGTGATCGCCGGTACGTCGGCCAGTGCGCTCGGCGCCTTGCGGGAGGCCGGGTCCGGCGCGTGCGACCAGATGAGCTCGTCGAGCTCTCCCTCGGACCAGTCGGCGAGCACGCGCGCGTTGGCGAGGGTCGCATCCACCTTGGCGCGGTTGCGGATGATGCCGGGGTCGGCCAGGAGGCGCTCACGGTCGGCGTCCGTGAAGCGCGCGACCTCGGCGATCTTGAAACCGGCGAAGGCGGCGCGGAAGCCCTCGCGGCGGCGCAGGATGGTGATCCAGGAGAGGCCCGACTGGAAGGCCTCCAGGCAGAGCCGTTCGTACAGGGCGTCGTCCCCGTGGACCGGGCGGCCCCACTCCTCGTCGTGGTACGCCACGTAGTCCTCGGTCGACAGGCCCCAGGGGCAGCGCAGTCTGCCGTCAGGGCCCGCCACCGCGTCGCCGCTCATCGGCCGTCCTCCTCTTCCGCGGCGTCCTTCGGAGCCGGCTCGTCCTGGAGCGTGGCCGGGGCATGCGTCTTGAGGAGGCCGGGGCCGCCGACCGCGGTGGCCTGGGCGCCGGCGAGTGCCGCCTCCAGCTCCGCGATGTGGGCGTCGCGCTCGGCCAGTTCGGCGGCGAGGCGGCCGAGCGCCTCGTCCACGTCCCACATGCGGTAGCCCCGCAAGGTCAGCGGGAAGCGCAGCGCCTCCACGTCCGCGCGGCGCAGGGCGCGGTCCTGCGGCAACGGGTCGACGAACCGCTCGGCCGCCACGTCGGGCAGCGCGGCACGCTCCCCGCCGCCCACCACGGCCAAGGTCACCGCGCCGACCACCACGACGAGGGCGATGACCAGGAACAAGAACAAGACCATCTCTTCGGGCCCCCACGCTCGACTGCCGTGCTGAAACTGTCAGAGTCCGATCGTGCCATGCGCCTGTGACAGTTAAGGTCGCAGGCGGCCGGACCACGGCACCGACGAAGGAGGCTCACAGGGGATGCTCAGGCTTGGCAGGCGTGAATTCGACGCGCACGAGCCGGTGATCATGGCGATCGTGAACCGGACCCCTGACTCCTTCTACGACCAGGGCGCCACGTTCCGCGACGAGCCCGCGCTCGCACGCGTGGAACAGGCGGTGTCGGAAGGCGCCGCCATCATCGACATCGGTGGGGTCAAGGCCGGTCCGGGCGATGAGGTGACGGCCGAGGAGGAGGCGCGGCGGACGGTCGGCTTCGTCGCCGATGTGCGCAAGCGGTTCCCCGATGTCGTCATCAGCGTTGACACGTGGAGGCACGAGGTCGGCGAGGCGGTCTGCGAGGCCGGCGCCGATCTCCTGAACGACGCGTGGGGCGGGGTCGATCCCCGGCTCGCGGAGGTGGCGGCGCGGTACGGCGTGGGGCTGGTGTGCACGCACGCGGGTGGCGCCGAGCCGCGGACCCGCCCCCACCGGCTGACGTACGAGGACGTCATGGCCGACATCCTCTCGGTCACCCTCGGCCTGGCCGAGCGCGCGGTCGCCCTCGGGGTGCCGCGCGAGTCGGTGATGATCGATCCCGGGCACGACTTCGGGAAGAACACGCGGCATTCGCTGGAGGCGACGCGGCGGCTCGGGGAAATGGTGGAGACCGGCTGGCCCGTGCTCGTGTCCCTGTCCAACAAGGACTTCGTCGGCGAGACGCTCGACAAGCCGGTCAAGGAGCGCGTGGTGGGAACGCTGGCCACGACCGCGGTGTCGGCGTGGCTGGGGGCGCAGGTGTACCGGGTGCACGAGGTCGCGGAGACCCGGCAGGTCCTCGACATGGTCACCACCATCGCGGGGCACCGGGAGCCGGCCGTGGCTCGGCGGGGGCTGGCGTAGCGGTGGGAACGACCACCGGCCGGGCGGACCCGGAAGCCCGCCCGGCGAGGTCCTGACAGGGCCTAGCGGCCGACTTCCTTGGTTACCAGCGTGACCGCCTCGTCCACGTCGTCCGTGATGTGGAAGAGGTGCAGATCGTGCTCCGACGCCTTGCCGCCCGCCACCACCGTGTCGCGCAGCCAGTCGACGAGTCCGCCCCAGTACGCCGAGCCGAAGAGGACGATCGGGAAGCGGGTCACCTTGCGGGTCTGGACGAGGGTGAGGGCCTCGAAGAGCTCGTCCAGGGTGCCGAGGCCGCCGGGCAGGACCACGAAGCCCTGCGCGTACTTCACGAACATGGTCTTCCGTACGAAGAAGTAGCGGAAGTTCACGCCGATGTCGACGTGCTCGTTCAGGCCCTGCTCGAAGGGCAGCTCGATGCCGAGGCCCACGGAGACTCCCTTGGCCTCGCGCGCGCCCCTGTTGGCCGCCTCCATGGCACCGGGGCCGCCCCCGGTGATCACGGCGAAGCCCGCGTCGACCAGGGCCTTGCCGATCCGGACGCCCGCCTCGTACTCGGGCGTGCCCGGCGGTGTGCGGGCCGAGCCGAAGACGCTGATGGCGCTGGGGAGTTCGGCGAGCGCGCCGAAGCCTTCCACGAACTCCGACTGGATGCGCATGACCCGCCAGGGGTCGGTGTGCACCCACTCCGATTCGCCCTCGGCGCCGGTGTCGAGGAGCCGCTGGTCCGTCGTGCCGGGGGTGATCTGCTCACGCCGCCGCACCACGGGTCCCAGGTGCTGCTCCTCCGGCGGGTCCTGTCCTTCTGGACTACCCATGAACGTCCCCTTCCGCTGACGGTCTTGCTCGACGTGCTGCTTCAGCGTAGGTCTACGGGCGTTACGGGCGACGGATCCTTATGGGAAATCAGGATGTCAGCCAGGCGCTCAGCCGCTTCTCGGCCTCCGGGATCAGCGAGGCCTTCACGCGCTCGTCGATCTTGTGGGCGAGCAGCGGGTTCCCCGGGCTGTAGTTCACGGCGGGCACGCCGAGCGCGCTGAAGCGGGAGACGTCCGTCCAGCCGAACTTGGGCTGCGCCTCGCCGCCGACCGCCGCCATGAAGGCCGCGGCGGCAGGGTGGTCGAGGCCGGGGCGCGCCCCGCCCGTGTGGTCGTCGACGATGAACTCGTCGATGTCGCAGTCGGCGAAGTAGTCCCGCACGAAGGCCAGTGCCTCGTCCTCGCTGCGGTCGGGCGCGTAGCGGAAGTTGACGACGACGGTGCACTCGTCGGGGATGACGTTGGTGGCGACGCCGCCCTCGACGCCTACGGCATTGAGGCCCTCGTGGTACCGCAGGCCGTCGACGACCGGCGTGCGCGGCTCGTACGCGGCGAGCTTCGCCAGGATCGGCGCGGCCTTGTGGATGGCGTTCGAGCCCATCCACGCGCGCGCGGAGTGCGCGCGCGTGCCCTTCGTCTTCAGGTGGACGCGCAGTGTGCCCTGGCAGCCGCCCTCGACCTGGTTGTCCGTCGGCTCCAGGAGGATCGCGAAGTCCCCGGCGAGCCAGTCCGGGTGGGCCTCGGCGACGTGGCCGAGGCCGTTGAGGTGTGCGGCGACCTCTTCGTTGTCGTAGAAGACGAAGGTGAGGTCGCGGTTCGGCTCAGTCACCGTCTGCGCGATGCGCAGCTGGATCGCGACGCCCGACTTCATGTCGCAGGTGCCGCAGCCCCACAGGACGCCGTCCTCGTCCAGGCGGGACGGGACGTTGTCCGCGATCGGGACCGTGTCGATGTGCCCGGCGAGGATCACGCGCTCGGCCCGGCCCAGGTTCGTGCGGGCCACCACGTTGTTGCCGTGCCGGTCGACCGTGAGGTGCGGCAGGCGGCGCAGGGCCGTCTCGATCGCGTCCCCGAGGGCTTTCTCCTCGCCGCTCGGCGACGGGAAGTCGACCAGCTGGGCGGTGAGGGCGGCAGCGTCGAGCGTGAGGTCGAGCGACGCGTCGTGTGAGGTCTGGGCCATGGCTTCGACCCTAACGCCCCTCGGCGCGCGGCCTTGTCGGTGGCCTCCAGTACCTTGGTCGCGTGCCTGAGCCCCCCACCCTCGTCCGGCGCGGCCGCCTCCTCCGTATCGGGGCCGCCGTCGCGGTCCTGCTCGCGCTCGTGGGCTATGTGGTCGTGCAGTACGTCTTCGGGGGCAAGGCCGATCCGCGCTGCCGGGTCGTCTCGGGCAACGGCGACGGCGCGAGTTACGAATTCGGCGCGGAGCAGGCGCAGAACGCGGCCACGGTCGCCGCCGTGGGCACCTCGCGCGGCATGCCGGAGCGCGCGGTCACCATCGCCCTGGCGACGGCCCTCCAGGAGTCGGGTCTGCGCAACATCAGCCATGGCGACCGGGACTCGCTCGGCCTCTTCCAACAGCGGCCCTCGCAGGGCTGGGGCAACGAGAAACAGATCATGGACCCGGCGTACTCGGCGGCGCGTTTCTACGCCCATCTCAAGGACGTCCCGGGCTACTCACGGCTGCCCCTGACCGTCGCCGCGCAGCGCGTGCAGCGCAGCGGCTATCCCCAGGCGTACGCGAAGCACGAGCCGGACGCCGCGCTGCTCGCGGCCGCGCTGACGGGCCGCGCGCCCGCCACCCTCACCTGCGAGGGCCGTACGGCCGACGAGCCGGGCGACCCGGCGAAGGTGCGGGCCGCCCTGGTCCGGGACTTCGGCCGCGATGTGGCACCGGAGAGCGGCAGCGGCGGCACGGTCACCGTGCCGGTGAACGCCACGACGGGAGGCGCGGAGGGCGGGGCCGGGCAGCGGGGCTGGGAGCTCGCGCACTGGGCGGTGGCCCAGGCGTCCACGCTCGGCATCGAGCGCGTCTCGTACGGCGGCCGGGAGTGGAGCGCCGCGCGGTCCGAGAAGGAATGGCGCAAGCCGGGCAAGGCGTCCGCAACGGACACGGACGGTCAGCGCACCGACGCCGGAACCGGCGCGGACGAGGTCCGAATCGTCATTGGGCAGTAGTACGGCGAGTCACCCGATCGAGTAACGCTGATCACGCACGGGCGATGCACCGCCCAGACTTCCGCGCGCCACTCCCACACCCGCCGGACCCCTTGCGAACACAGGGCATTGACGATTCAGCACCCTCCCACCGACTGATCCTTTTGCCCGTTTTTATCCACAGCCGATTATGCGATGCATTGCCAATTCTTTACGTTGAGCCACCGCAACCTTCGAGGGCTTCGAGCGGTAGTCACTGCGTCCAAGCGCCGGGCCCCATCCGGCCGGACACACCCACGTTCTCTCCCGTCTGAAGGAGCATCATGTCCCTCCCCCTGACCCGCCGGATCGCCCGCGCCGCGCTGCTCATCGCAGCGGGGGCGGCTCCCGTGGTCGGTGCGGCCGGCTCCGCAAGCGCCGCCGAGCTTCCGGCCACCCCCGACCTGGGCGGTGTGACCGCCGTGGACGGTGCCGGTCTGGGCAACACCGTCGACAGCGCGGCTCAGAACACCACCGGTCTCGCGGGTGAGACCGGCAGCAAGGCCGTGAAGAAGGGCGTCCCGGCCGCGGGCAAGGTCGTCGGATCGGGCGCCAAGACCACGACCCCCGTCGCACAGAAGGCCGCGGGCGACCTCGCGGGCAACGCCGGTGACGTGCTCGGCGAGACCGCGGGCACGGCCACCAAGGACGGCCTGCCGACCGACGCCGTCGGCGAGGGCCTGCCGACGGACGCGGTCACCAAGGGCGGACTCCCCACCGACCAGCTGCCGGTCAAGAGCCTGCCGCTCGGCTGACCGCCGCACACACATGAGGAGGGCCCGAAGCCACTGGCTCCGGGCCCTCCTCGCGCGTCAGGACTGCTGTCGAGCGGCTCAGGCGAGCCGTTCGACCGCCGCGGCCACCCGCTCGTCCGATGCCGTGAGCGCCACGCGTACGAAGCGGTCGCCCGCTGGGCCGTAGAAGTCGCCGGGGGCCACGAGGATGCCGAGTTGCGCGAGGTGTCCGACGGTGGTCCAGCAGGACTCGTCTCGGGTTGCCCAGAGGTAGAGGCTCGCCTCGCTGTGTTCGATGCGGAAGCCGTGCTTCAGCAGGGCGTCGCGCAGGGCGGTGCGGCGGGCCGCGTACCGCTCGCGCTGTTCGTGGACGTGCTGGTCGTCCCCGAGCGCGGCGACGACCGCCGCCTGCGTCGGCGCCGACGTCATCATGCCGCCGTGCTTGCGGATCTGGAGGAGGTCACCGAGGACGCTCTCGTCACCGGCGACGAACGCCGCGCGGTAGCCCGCCAGGTTCGATCGCTTGGAGAGCGAGTGGACGGCGACGATCCCCTCGTACGAACCACCGCACACGTCCGGGTGGAGGACCGAGACCGGCTCCGCCTCCCAGCCGAGTTCCAGGTAGCACTCGTCGCTCACGAGCAGCACGCCGTGCTCGCGCGCCCAGGCCACGGTGCGGGTCAGCTCGTCCTTGGACAGGACCCGGCCGGTGGGGTTGGAGGGTGAGTTGAGCCAGAGCAGTTTGAGGTTCGTCGGGTCGAGGTCCGTCGGGTCGTCGTACGCGACGTACTCCGCGCGGGCCAGGCGCGCGCCCACCTCGTACGTCGGGTAGGCCAGGCGCGGGTAGGCGACGACGTCGCCCGGGCCCAGGCCCAGCTGCGTCGGGAGCCAGGCCACCAGTTCCTTGGAGCCCACGATCGGGAGCACGTTCCGGTGCGTGACGTCGCGCGCGCCGAGGCGCCGCTCGCACCAGCCCGTGATCGCGTCGCGCAGCTCGGGCGTGCCCCACACCGTCGGATAGCCCGGCGAGTCCGCCGCCGCGATCAGCGCTTTCTGGATCAGCTCCGGGACCGGGTCGACCGGGGTACCCACCGACAGGTCGACGATGCCGCCGGGGTGGGCGGCCGCCGTGGCCTTGTACGGCTCGAGCTTGTCCCAGGGGAACGTGGGAAGGCGATCGGAGACTACGGACACGTGCTGACTCCCGTACTGCGTGTACGTACTGCGCGTATGGACTGCGTGTGTGGACTGCGTGTGTGGGAAATGCCTCGGTCCCGTACGGCGACTTGTGCCGTACGGGACCGGGGCGGCGCTTCAAGCTGCCGTTACTGGTTCTGCGGCGGCAATGCGGCGATGAAGGCGTGGTCGCGCTCGATCAGGCCGAGCTTGCTGGCACCACCGGGCGATCCGAGCTCGTCGAAGAACTCGACGTTCGCCTTGTAGTAGTCCTTCCACTCTTCCGGAGTGTCGTCTTCGTAGAAGATCGCCTCGACCGGGCAGACCGGTTCACAGGCTCCACAGTCGACGCATTCGTCCGGGTGGATGTACAAGGACCGGGAGCCCTCGTAAATGCAGTCGACCGGGCACTCCTCGATGCACGCCTTGTCCTTGACGTCGACACAAGGCTGCGCGATGACGTAGGTCACGCTGTCGTTCCTCCTCGATACGGGCGTTGGCGGGCCGTCTTCAGGCTCCGCTCGCCTGGCGCGCGGGAGCGCGGCGTCGTCGATGCCCACCTCTAGTATCTCCGTTCCCGGGCATGATCCGAACAGGAGGGGCGTACAGAGCTGTGGAATTCACTGCGGGCGGACGGCTCGAGGTCCGAATTACCCCTGCTGACGTGGGTAAACGGGTATCGATCCGGCGCCTCGACGACGGGTCGAGGACGGGCGGTAAGTTCACTGACACGGTGGGTGTTCTCACATCGTGGAACGACGGTGTGGTACTGATCACACGCCGTGACGGTGAGCGTGTCCGGATCGCGGAGAGTGCCCTGGTGGCGGGCAAGGTCGTCCCCGCGGCCCCGGCCCGCAGGCGCGGCCCCGCGGCCTCCTACGCGGAGCTGGCACGCGTGTCCGCGCGCGCCTGGCAGCCCGTCGAGAGCGAACAGCTCGGCGAGTGGCAGCTGCGGGCGGCGGCCGGATTCACCCGGCGGGCCAACTCAGTGCTCCCGATGGGCGACCCGGGACGGCCGCTGGACGAGGCCCTGGCGTACGTACGCCAGTGGTACGAGGAGCGGGAGCTGCCCGCGTACGTACAGACCGCGACCGGGGCCGAAGGCACCCAGGAGCTGCTCTGCGCGGAGCTGGAGGAGCGGGACTGGGAGCGTGAGGTGAGCGCCGAGCTCCACATCGGCGCTCTCGCGCCCCTCGGCGACCTGGACGTGCCCGGAGCTGGGGCGGAACAGGTGCGGCTCTCGCGGTCCTTCGACGAGGCGTGGCTGCGGCGGTACAAGCGATTCGGGGTCCCAGGACCGCATGTGCTCAAGGTGCTGGCGGGCGGCCCCTCGGTGTGGTTCGCTTCCGTGCCCGGGGCCTCTCCCGACGCGGGGCCCGCGGCGATCGGGCGGTGCGTCGTGGACGGGCGCTGGGCGGGATTCATGGCGGTCGAGGTGGATCCGGGGCACCGCAGGCAAGGACTGGCGACAGCGGTGATGGCCGCGCTGTCCCGGCAGGCGCTCGCCGAAGGCGCTTCGGCGGCCTGGCTGCAGGTCGAGGACGACAACGAGGGTGCGCGGGCGCTGTACGGCGGTCTTGGCTTCGCCGCGCACCACACGTACCACCACTATCGATACCCGTCGGCTCGGTAGCTTCTACCGGTCGGCTCGGTAAGTAAGGCACGAGGCACGCATGCACGAGGAGTCAAGGACGGCCGCGTCCCGTCGGCGGTTCGCCGAGGAGGCCAGGTCCGAGCGGCCCGACCTGTCCCTGCTGTGCCTCCTGGTGAGCGCGGAGGCGGATCCGGAGCTCGGCGACGACGACATCGACGCGGCGCAGATCGAGCTCGACCGGCTCGCCGGGCAGCTCCCCTACCGCCCCGGCGGGGCGCGGGAGTGGGCGGCGGCGCTCGCCGAACTCCTGGGCGCGCGCTGCGGGTTCATGGGGACACCGGCCGACTACCAGCGTCTGGAGTCCTCCCTCCTCCACGAGGTGCTCGAGCGCCGCCGCGGCCTGCCGATCCTGCTCTCGGTGGTGTGGATCGAGGTGGCACGCCGGGCGGGCGCACCCGTCTACGGCGTCGCGCTGCCAGGGCACTTCGTGGTCGGCTTCGGCGCCCGCGAGGAGCAGGTGCTCGTCGACCCGTTCGCCGGCGGGCGTCTCCTCACGGGCGCGGACGCGGAGCTGCTCGTCGCCCAGTCGTCGGGCGGCACGGTGTCCGCCTCGATGCTGACGCCCGCCGATCCGCTGAACATCGTGCTGCGCATCCTCAACAACATCCGCGCGTGGGCGGCGGCCCGCCCCGAGCGCTCGGACGTCGCGCTCTGGGCGGTCGAGCTCTCCCTGCTGCTGCCCGCCCACCCGGCACGGCTGCGCTACGAAAGGGCCCAACTCCTCGTCCAGCGCGGGGACTTCCTCGCGGGCGCGGCGGAGCTGGAGGAGTACGCCGACGTGGTGACGGCGGTGGAGCCGACCACCGCGGACCGGGTGCGGGACCAGGCGCGGGCCGCGCGGGCCATGCTCAACTGACCCGGTCGACGGTTCGCGCGCGGGCGTAGCGCCCCGGTGCGATGCCCACCACCCGCTTGAAGTGCCGGGTGAGGTGCGACTGGTCGTAGAAACCGGCGGCGGTCGCCACCTCGCCCGGCGGCTGCCCCGCCAGGAGGAGACGGCGGGCGCGGTCGACGCGGCGGGACATCACGTACTGGTGCGGTGCGATGCCGTAGGCCCCGCTGAAAGCGCGTACGAGATGGGTGGGGTGGGCGTGGACCAGGCGTGCGGCCTCCTCCAGCGTCACGCCTTCGAGCAGCCGCTCGTCGAGGAGGTCACGCAGGTCCTGGGCGACGCCCCGCCCTGCGTCGCCGGGGGCGCCGGGGGTGATCCTGGGGCGCAGGTGCCCGCGCAGCCGCTCGCCGATCAGGGCCAGGCGGCTCTCGGCCTCCAGTTCGTCGCCCCTGCGGGCGAGCGCCGCGTGCAGCAGGCCCACGCGCCTGCGCAGGACGGGGTCGATCAGGTCGGGGCCGTCCACCGCGGGGCCGATGAAGCTCGCGTCCAGCTGCGTCATGTCCAGGTAGAGGACGCGCTTGCGGAAGCCGCCGGGGGTGGCGGGCGAGCCGTTGTGCGGGACCTGGGGCGGGAGCAGGGAGACGGTGTCCCCCGGTGTGCCGTGTTCGTGCCGGTCCAGGTCGTAGCGGACGGCTCCGTCGTCCACGATCAGCAAGGTCCACGCGTCGTGGACGTGCATCGGGTACGCGTGCTCGGTGAAGTGGGCGTGGAAGACCTCCACGACACCCGCGACCGGCGGGCGCCATGCGGATATCTCCTGCCGGGCCACCATGCAAAGAACGTACAAGACGCGGCGGCGGCCGACTCGGCAGTCTCGAAGCATGAGAACCACCGCTGAGACAGACATCGCCGAGACGGAATCCGCCGGGGTCACGGGCGAGGCACCCGTCCGCTTCGACACGAAGATCGCCGTCCTGCTCCGTGACGACCTGGAACCCTGGCAGCGCCTGAACGTGACCGCGTTCCTCGTCAGCGGGCTCGGCACGGTGGCTCCCGAGGTGATCGGCGAGCCGTACGAGGACGCCGACGCGACCCCCTACCTGCCGATGTTCCGCCAGCCCGTCCTGGTCTTCGAGGGGTCGAAGGAGACGCTGACCACCGCGCACGCACGTGTGCTGTCCCGTTCGCTGCCGCGGGCGGTGTTCACGTCCGACCTGTTCGCCACCGGCAACGACCGGGACAACCGGGCCGCGGTGCGGGCCGTGCCCTCGGATCAGCTCGACCTGGTGGGGATCCTCGTCCACGGCCCGCGCAACGCGGTGGACAAGGTCCTCAAAGGGGCCCGGATGCACCGTTGACCGACGGGGGCAGCGGCGCGGGCGGAGATCGGAGCGCTATCGATCGGCCCGGCAGGGCACGAAGCTCCTATGCACCCCCAATCCCCGGAGCGGCGACGCCTCTTCGCCGATCAGGCACGGTCGGCGCGGCCCGATCTCGCGCTGCTGTGCCTGCTGATCGGCGCGGAGGCGGACCCTGATCTCGACGACGCGGGCATGCGCACGACGCGGCGCATCCTCGACCGCCTTGCCGACCAGCTGACCGAACGGCTGCCCGACAAGGCCGGCGGCCCCCGGTCCTGGGCCGTCGCGCTGGCCGAACTGCTCGGCACGCGCTACGGATTCAAGGGCAGGCCCGGCGACTACCAGCACCTTCGCTCGGCGCTGCTGCACGAGGTGCTTCGACGGCGCAGAGGCCTGCCGATCCTGCTCTCGGTGGTGTGGATCGAGGTCGCACGCCGCGCGGGCGTACCCGTCCACGGGGTGGCCCTGCCCGGCCATTTCGTGGTCGGCTTCGGCGCGCGTGACGAGCAGGTTCTGGCCAATCCGTTCGCGGGCGGGCACGTACTGTCGCCCATGGACGCGGAGTTGCTCGTGGCGGGGGCCACGGGCGCGCCGCTCGTGCCGTCGATGCTCAGCCCCGCGGGGCCGCTCGACATCGTCCTGCGCGTCCTCAACAACATCCGCGCGTGGGCTGCGGCCCGCCCCGAGCGCTCGGACGTCGCGCTCTGGGCGGTCGAACTCTCCCTGCTGCTTCCGGCGCACTCCGACCGGCTGCACTACGACCGCGCCCAACTCCTGGTCCAGCGCGGCGACTTCATGACGGGCGCCGCCGAACTGGAGACGTACGCCGATGCCCTGGCCATCACCGACGAGGAGGCGGCGGTGCGGCTGCGCCAGGAGGCGCACGGGGCGCGGGCGATGCTGAACTGACGCCTAAGGACAGATTAGTTCAGAGCCAGCCCTTGTCCCGGGCGACGTTGACCGCCTCGGCGCGGTTGCGCACGGCCAGCTTCTGGATCGCCGTCGAGAGGTAATTGCGGACCGTGCCTGGGGAGAGGTGCAGGGCCGTGGCCAGCTCGGCGTTGGTGGCGCCTTCGGCCGCCGCGCGCAGGACCTCGCGCTCGCGGTCGGTCAGCGGGTTGGCGCCACCGGCGAGCGCGGCCGCCGCCAGCGTGGGGTCGATGACCCGCTCCCCCGCGAGGACCTTGCGTACGGCCTCGGCGAGCTGGGCCGCGGGTGCGTCCTTGACCAGGAAGGCGTCGGCGCCCGCCTCCATGGCGCTGCGGAGGTAGCCGGGGCGGCCGAAGGTGGTGAGCACCACGATCTTCAACTCGGGGAGCTCCGCGTGGAGTTCGGCCGCGGCCTCGATGCCCGTGCGGCCGGGCATCTCGATGTCGAGGAGCGCCACGTCCACCGCGTGTTCGCGTGCCGCCGCGAGCACCTCGTCGCCGCGGGCCACTTGGGCGACGACCTCGATGTCCGGCTCCAGGCCGAGCAGCGCGGCGAGGGCCTCGCGGACCATCGACTGGTCCTCGGCGAGGAGCACCCTGACGGTGCCCTTCGCACTGTTCGTACTCATGCGGAAGATCCTAGGGCGGAGGCGCCGGGCGCCGGCTCCGCGCCCCGGTCCAGCGGCACCCTGGCCGTGAGCCTGAAGCCCCTTCGGGCGCCGGGCCCCGCGTCGAGGACACCGCCGACCGCCTCCACACGCTCGGCCAGGCCCGTCAGGCCGTTGCCCCGGACCGTGGAGGAACCGCCCCTGCCGTCGTCCTCCACGGACAGCTCGACCACCGGCCCGTCGAGGGTGTGACGCGACGTCAACGCCACCGTGCAGCGGCGCGCACCGCTGTGCCGCACGACGTTCGTCACCGCCTCGCGCAGCGCCCAGGCCAGCGCCGTCTCCCCCTCTTCGCCGGGCAGCGAGGCGGGCGCCTGAAGCGGTACGTCGGCCTCGACACCCGCGGCCGTGAGCGCCGTGCGCGCGCCCGCGAGCTCACCGTCGAGGGTGCGCCTGCGGTAGCCGGAGACCGCCTCGCGCACGTCCACCAGGGCCTGGCGGCTGACCTGCTCGATGTCCGCCACCTGCTGGGCGGCCTTGTCGGGGTGGGCCGGCAGCATCCGCCCGGCGAGCTCGCTCTTCAGCGTGATGAGGGAGAGCGAGTGGCCGAGGAGGTCGTGCAGATCACGGGCGAGCCGCAGCCGTTCCTCGTTCGCGGCCAGCTGGGCGACGGTGGCCCGTGCCTGGCGCAGCTGGATCGTCGTACGCACCAGCTCGCGCACCCCCGTCATCGCGAAGCCGACCAGGAGCGTGAGCACGGCGAGACTGCCGAGCAGGTCCTCGATGCTGTCGGTGCGCAGGCCGACGGCGATCATCACGCCGGTGACCGCCGGGATGACCCACATCGCGTACCGCATCGGCAGCACGGCCCCGGCGGACACGGCCACATACACGAAGAGTCCGAGCCAGGCCGTGCCGAAGGCGAACGAGAGGACGATCGCGAGCGTGAGCAGCGTCCCGAACGACACATGCACCACACGCCAGTCGAGCACCCTGGAGGTGTAACGGAAGACCAGGGTCAGATAGCAGGACACGAAGGCGGCGAGGCCGAGCCAGCCGAGCGCCATGGCCACGCCACCGTGCTCCGCGCCCACCAGGTCCTCCACGGGGCTGGCCAGGAAGACCAGCCAGATGCCGACCCAGAGCCCTTTGGTCAGCAGCTGGCGGCGGCCCGCCACCGGGTGGCCGAAGCCGTCCAGCGGGTGGGCCCGCTCACCGCAGTCGGACGGGTCGGCCCGCTCGGAGTGGTCTGTGTCGCTCACGCCTTCGATGTGTCCTTCCGGTACAGCCATGCCGCGCCGCCCGCGAAGAGGACGAAGTACCCGAGGAGGAGCACGATGTCCTTCGCGTGCGGGGCGTCGCCCAGTTCGATGGCCTGTCCGAGGGCAGCGTACGCATGGGTCGGCAGCCAGGACGCGATGTCGCTCAGCCACCCCGGGAACGTCGCCGTGGGCATCCACAGGCCGCCGAGGACGGAGAGCCCGAAGTACACGATCATCGTGATCGGGCGGACCGCGTCGCCGGTCGCGAGATAGCCGATGGCCACGCCGAGGGCGGCGAAGCAGAGGCTGCCCGCCCAGATCGCGCCGGTCAGGGCCAGCCACTGCCAGGCCTCGAGGCGTACGTCCTTGACGGCCGCGGCGACCACGAACACCACGACGATCGACGGCAGGCTGACCACGGCCGCACTCGCGGTCTTCGCGATGACGTAGCCGCGCCCCGGCAGGCTCGTCAGGCGCAGCTGGCGTACCCAGCCGCTCTCGCGCTCCTTGGCGATGCGCTCGCTGTTGCCCATGAGGACGGCGGTGAGGGCGCCGAACGACGCCATCGACACCATGAAGAAGGCGGGGAGCGCGAGCCCCGTGTCGCCGACCATGTCCGTGCCGCTCTGGCCGCCCGCGATGATCAGGAAGAGCATCGACGGATAGATGACCGAGAAGAAGAGGAACTTCTTGTTGCGCAGGGCGCGGATGATCTCCAACTTGATCAGCATGCCGTGGCCTCCTCCTTGGTCTCCTTCTTGGCCTCCTCGGCCGCGGTGATCGCCACGAAGGCCTGCTCCAGGCCGAGGCCCGCCACCTGAAGGTTGCGGGGGTAAAGACCGAGCCCGTAGAGCGCGTGCACGGTGGCGTCGGCGTCCGTCGACTGGAGCCGTACGGTGTGGCCGGACACGTCGGCGGCGGTGAGGAACGGCAGGGCGCGCAGCTTCTCCGCGAGCGCGGCGTCCAGCTCGGGGAGGTCGAAGGCGACCCTCCGCGCCCCCGCCTTCGCCTTGATCTCGGCGGCCGTGCCGTCAGCGAGGAGGCGGCCTCGGTGCAGGACGAGGACCCGGTCCGCGATCGCGTCGGCCTCCTCCAGGTAGTGCGTGGCGAACAGGACCGTGCGGCCCTGGTCCGCCTGCTCGCGCATGGTCGCCCAGAAGGCCTGGCGCACGGTGACGTCCATGCCGGTGGTCGGCTCGTCCAGGACGATCAGGTCGTTCGCTCCGGCGGTCGCGAGTGCGAAGCGGACGCGCTGTTCCTGGCCGCCGGAGAGCTTGTCGACCTTCCGGTCGGCGAGCTGGGTGAGGCCCGCGGCGGCCAGCACGTCGTCCGCGCGGTACGGCCTGGGGTGCAGATCGCAGGCGAGCCGCACCAGTTCGCGGACGGTGACCTCCGCCATCAGTCCGCCGCTCTGCAGCATCGCGCCGACCCGGCCCGCGGTGATCGCTTCCCGCGGGCTCGTGCCGAAGACCCGCACGGTGCCGCTGTCCGCGTGCCGCAGGCCGAGCAGCAGGTCGAGCGTGGAGGACTTGCCGGCGCCGTTCGGCCCGAGGAGGGCGACCGTCTCGCCCGGGTGGAGTTCGAGCGTGAGGTCGTCGACGGCGCGGACGTCGCCGTAGGCCTTGGTCACCTGGTGGAAGCTCACTGCTGTCTGGCTCGCGGCTGTGTGGCTCGCTGCTTTCATGTGATCCATCGTCGCCAAGGAGCGGCGGGCGGCGGCAGTGTCGTGTGTGCCGAGTCCGGGATGACAGATGTCATGCCGGAGGCCGGATGCCAGACGCCGGACGCGCCGGAGGCCGGGCGGTCCACCTCTGTGGTCCGCCCGGCCTCCGTAGGCGTACGGGAATCAGCTGGCGTTCGTCTCGATCACGCCGACCCGCTCCGCAGGCGTCTTGCCGATCAGCGCCTTGTTCATCGCGGCGGCCACGTCCGTCGGCTGGACCGGCGTCTTGTCGCCGTTGCCGCGCTGGATCAGGATGCCGTCGAAGACGTTGCCGTAGAGCTTCTTGAGCTCGGCGGTGTTGTAGTGCACCTGAAGCGTGCCGTTGTCGAGCACCTTCGTCTCCAGCACCTTCGGCAGGGACTTCGCGGGGCCGAACGGGATCGAGGCGCTGCCCGCCTTGATCGTGACGTTGGCGGACATGGCGGGCTTCGCGAAGCGCGTCATGAACTTGTCGACCTCGGCGTTCGGGACGGTCGGCTTGCGGGTCGTGACGGGCACCTGGACGGTGCCGGCGCTGCCGGTCTCGACCTGCTTCTTGTACGCCTCCGAGACGGCCGTCGTCGACGCGGCGACGTCAATTCCCTTGCCCGCCTTGCCGTACACGGGGACGGCCTTGCCGGGCACGAACTTGACCGTGCCCTCCTTGGCCGATCCCGAGCCGCCCGCGGCACGCTCCAGGGCGGCCGCCAGCTTCTCCTCGTCCACGGGCATGACCGGCTCGGCGACGCGCGCGCCGCCGAAGAGCGATCCGATCACCGATACGGGGTTGTAGTCGCTGCCCGCGGCCTCGCGGACGGTCGCCTGGCTGTCCAGGGTCAGGCCCGCCTGGTCCGGCTTGAGCGTGACCGTCTCGCCGTCGACCGACAGCTTCAGGGGCTTGGCGACGTCCTCGCCGATCGCCGCGTCGAGCTTCTTGACGGCCTCGTCGCGCGTGCCGCCGCCGATGTCGACGCCGAGCACGGTGGTGCCCTTCGGTACGTCGGCGTGGTTCATCAGGAGACCGGCGCCGTAAGCACCGCAGGCCACGACGACCACGGCGACGGCCACCAGAACGAGCTTGTTGCGCCCCTTCTTCTTGGCCGGGGCCGCGGCGACGGGCACGTTCGGCTGCACCGGCTCGGGCAGCTTGGGCGGGGTGTGCGGCACGGGTCCGTCACCCTGCGGGCCCCCGCCGAACGGCGAGTTCTGCGCGGGCGGCACGACGGGGATGCCGCTGGTCAGGGTGTCGCCGGAGACATTGGCTCCGGGAGAGGGCGCGCTCGGGCCGCCGGGGATGGAGCCGGGGCCGCCGCGCACCGGGCCGCCGTTGGGGCCCTGGAGGGGGCCCGCCTTCTGCGGCGTGAGGATGGCGGTGTCGTCGCCCATCGCGGGCGCGCCTGTTCCGGCGCCCATGCCTGCGCCTGCGCCCGTGCCTGCGCCTGAACGAGGGCCCGGATTGGCCGGGTTGGCCGCGTTGGGGCGAGCACCCGGGTTGGGGCGATTGCCGGGGTTGCCCGGACCGCCCTGATTCGGCGGAGTCAACGGGTTCGCCCGGCCTGCCGGGTTGGCCTGGTTCGCCGGGTCGGACGGATCGGCGGGGTTCGGTGCCAGCGGGCCTTCACCGGTCATCGGGCCGCTGGTGGGCCCCGACGGGCCACGGCCGCCGTCACCCGCGCCGCCTCCGGAGAAGTACGGCAGGTCCCCGCGCTGCGGGTCGCCGCCCTGCGGCGCACCCGTGCCGAGCGGTCCCGACGCCACGGCGCCGGACACGTCGAAGGAGCCCGTACCGGAGCCGTTGCCGCTGCTGCTGCCGCTGCTCCCCGAACCGGCGGGCCCGGACGCACTCTTGCGCGGCGCGAACCAGTCGCTCGTCTTCTCCTCGGCCGGAGCGGAAGGGGACGACGACCCGGCGGAGGAGGATCCGCCCGGCGCGGAGCCCGAAGCGGGCATCCCGGCGGAACCGGGACCGCCCGCGCCGTTCGCGGACCCCGCGGCCCCCGGACGCCCCGCGCCGTCACCGGCGTCGGATCCGTTGGCCCCGCGGCCCGGGCCAGCGTCCAGCGGACGCGAGGCACCCGCGTCGCTGTCCGTGACGGGCGTGCGCATGACGACCGGTGGGATGGGCCGCGACCCGGGGATGTTGATCCGGATACGCGTCGTCAGCGTGGTCTCGGTCTTGGGATCGTCGGGCCGCTCATCGGCGGCCTGCCGCTGCGCGCCGTCCACGGCGCCGTCCGACGCGGCACCCTGCGCGGGGGAGCCGTACGGCGGCGTCCCCGAGGGGTAAGCGGCTCCACCGCGCCCCTGGGGCCCGGAGGACGAACTGTCAGTTTCACGACTCAAGGCAGGTTCTCCCGGTTGGCTCCGCCGCCCGTGCTCCCCGCGCGGAGGGGAATTTCCCCCGGCCGGAGGCTGGGGGAGGCTCGGCGGCGCGCACCACCATACTGGCCGCCGTCGGCACTCATCCTGTGACCGCCTTCAAACCCGTGCGGGACACGGGCTGAAGTGGTACGTCACTTGCCAAGTCGGGCGGCGGGCCCGGCTGGTTGCGGCCGCTGACCGAGGGTGGCGCACATCACAGCCACCGCCATCCCGCCGAGCAGGAAGGCGTACGAGCCGATTCCCGCGCCGAAGAGGAAGTCCCCCTCGGGCCGGCTGGCCGTGAGCAGCATGACGGAGACGAGCCAGCCCGCCGCGGGCGCCACCGCCCCCGCTCTGCCGCCGATGGCGAGCACCCCTCCGTAGAAGAGCCCGGCGGCCCCGAGGAGCGCGAGCAGCAACCCGCCCGGGAACCAGCCCCCTTGGACGAGCGCGCCGGCCGTGCCGACCACCGCGCCAAGGACGAAGAGGCCTCCGTAGGCGGCGAGACGGCCGGGATTCAGCGGCTGGGCGAGGGCGCTGCCGCCCGGTGGGGAGGCAGCGGACGACGCACCGGAAGCCGACGATGACGTAGCGCGCGAACGAGTACTCACAGTGTCGTCACCCCTTCGGCCCCCGCGCCTTCGAGCCCCGCGAACAGATCCGTCTCACGCTCGCCCTCCACCGCACCGGCCTTTCCTCGCACCAACTCGTAGTACTCGACGTCGAAGATCGGCTGCGCGAGCGCGTTCGACAGGACGAAGAGCGGACCCTGCACCTCGATCTGCGTGGCGTGCGCGCGCATCGCCGCCGCCTTCGCCTGGGCGAAGGCGGTCCCGTCGATCTCCGTCGTGACCCGTTCGTCGTCCGTCACACCGGGGACGTCCGCGACCACGCCGGGGGTCGTGAACGGAGAGTGCCGCAAAGCGCCCTCCATCCAACGGAACCGCTCTTCGACGACGGAGCGCGGCGCGCGGTTCCAGTAGATCTTGCCGATGGTGTGCGGTTCGCCGAGATCCGCGCGGAAGGCGCCCTCGGCCGCGAGGTCGGCGGCGCGCATCGCGACCCGGTGGGCCTGGATGTGATCGGGGTGGCCGTACCCGCCGTCCGGGTCGTACGTCACGAGCACCTGGGGCCGCACCTCGCGGATCACCTCGACGAGGTGCGCGGCGGCGTCGTCGAGATCGGCGGACCAGAAGGCGCCCGCGCGGTGGTTCTGCTCGATGCCCATCATCCCGGAGTCGCGGTAGCGGCCGGTGCCGCCGAGGAACCGGTGGTCGGTGACGCCCAGCTCCTTCATCGCGGCGGCCAGCTCGCCGATGCGCTGCGGCCCGAGCGCGTCCTCGCGGTCGGGCGCGAGATGGGCGAGGTCGGGCGGGATCACCTCGCCCTCCTCGCCCAGCGTGCAGGTCACCAACGTGACATGGGCGCCGTCGGCCGCGTACTTGGCCATCGTCGCGCCATTGTTGATCGACTCGTCGTCGGGGTGCGCGTGCACGAGCAGCAGACGCCGGGCGGGCAGTTCCGTCATGGGACCACCCTACGAGCACCCCGCGCAGTGATCAGAACGTGATGCGGCTGGATCAGAACTGGATCGGAAATGGATCAGAACTTGATGTCGCCGATCATCCCCGCCACGTTCGTCGTCAGCTCGTTGATCGTCGGGGCGATCGAGGAACTCGCCAGATAGAAGCCGAGCAACACGCAGACGATCATGTGGCCCGTCTTCAATCCTGACTTCTTGACCAGCAAGAAGACAATGATCGCCAGCAGCACCACCGCCGAAATCGAGAGTGCCACGGCGGCTCACCTCCAAGTCCCAGACCCTGCACCAGTGCGGACGCCAGCAGGTACATACCCACTAAGCGCTACGGATCATAACTATCCGTGGGTCCGCATGACTCGGAGCACGGCAGCACAAGGGGGCGCATGCCCCATAGGCTCGGAGGATGACCACCGAGACGCCTGGAACCACCGGGCCCGCCGAGAGTCACGCGCAGCGGCTCTCCTTCCCCCGCCTGCACGCCCGCACGCAACGCTTCACTCTCGGTGCGCCCCGCGCGTTCACGGTGGCGCCGGACGGGTCCCGCGTCGCCTTCCTGCGCTCGTCGTCCGGCACCGACCGGGCGAACCAACTCTGGGTCCTGGACCTGGAGGACGGCGCTGTGGAGCGGGTCGCCGCCGACCCCGACGCCCTCTTGAACGGCGCGGTCGAGCGGCTCTCCGCCGAGGAGCGAGCCCGCCGCGAGCGCAGCCGCGAGGGCGGCGCCGGCATCGTGGGCTACGCGACGGACGCGGCGGTGGAACTCGCCGCGTTCGCGCTCTCCGGACGCCTCTTCGCCGCGGAGCTGCGGGTGGGCACGGCACGCGAACTGCCCACCCCCGCACCGGTGATCGACCCGCGCCCCTCGCCCGACGGCCGCCTCATCGCGTACGTCGCCGGGGGCGCCCTGCGGGTGACGGGCGCCGACGGGGAAGGCGACCGTGCCCTTGCGGCGCCGGAGCCCGACTCCGTCGAGAAGGAGACAGTGACGTACGGCCTCGCGGAGTTCATCGCGGCCGAGGAGATGCAGCGTTCGCGCGGCTTCTGGTGGTCGCCCGCGTCGGACCGGTTGCTCGTCGCACGCGCCGACGACGCCCCGGTGCGGCGCTGGTGGATCGCCGACCCCGCGCACCCGGAGACGGAGCCCGCGCGGGTCGCGTACCCGGCAGCGGGCACGGCCAACGCGGACGTACGCCTCTTCGTCGTGACCCTGGACGGCGCGCGCACCGAGGTGATGTGGGACCGCGCCCGCTACCCGTATCTGGCGCGGGTGCACTGGTCTTCGGCCGGGGCGCCGCTGCTCCTCGTCCAGTCCAGGGATCAGCTCAGCCAGCTCTACCTGGCGGTGGACCCGGACGACGGCTCGACGCGCATGGTGCACGCGGAGGAGGACCCGCAGTGGCTCGAACTCTTCCCCGGCGCCCCGTCCTGGTCCCCCAGCGGGCGTCTCGTGCGGATCGTGGACGAGGGCGGCGCGCGGGTCCTCGCGGTGGGTGAACGCCCGCTGACGGGGCCGCAGTTGCACGTCCGCGCGGTGCTCGACGTGGCGGACGACGACGTACTGATCTCGGCGTCGGCGGGTGCGGCGGCCACGGCCCCGGAGACGGGCGAGGTGCACGTCTACCGGGTCAACGAACTGGGCGTGGAGCGCGTGTCCACCGAACCCGGTGTGCACTCGGCGGTGCGCTCCGGCGGCCTCACAGTCCTCGTGTCGGCCACCCTTGACCAGCCGGGCTCCCGCGTCCAGGTACTGCGCGACGGTAAGCAGGTGGCGACCGTCGCCTCATACGCGCGGCATCCGGAGCTCACGCCGCGCGTGACGCTGACCGAGGGGGGCGCACGCAAGATCCCGTGCGCCGTCCTGCTCCCCACGGACTACGAGGAGGGTTCGGGCCCCCTGCCGGTTCTCCTCGATCCGTACGGCGGTCCGCACGGCCAGCGGGTCCTCGCCGCCCACAACCCGTACCTCACGTCCCAGTGGTTTGCCGACCAGGGCTTCGCCGTGATCGTCGCGGACGGGCGTGGCACTCCGGGCCGCTCCCCCGCCTGGGAGAAGGCGATCCGCCGTGACTTCACGCTCACCCTGGACGACCAGGTGGACGCGCTCCAGGGCCTCGCCGCGTCCTTCCCCCTCGACCTGAACCGGGTAGCCATCCGGGGCTGGTCCTACGGCGGTTACCTCGCGGGGCTCGCGGTCCTTCGCCGCCCCGATGTGTTCCACGCGGGGGTGGCGGGGGCGCCGGTGACGGACTGGCGGCTGTACGACACGCACTACACGGAGCGGTACCTGGGGAACCCCGGGGAGGATCCGGCGCCGTACGCCCTGAGTTCCCTCGTCACGGAGGAGGGGCTTGTGGCCCCGGAGAATCCGTCGCGGCCGCTGATGATCGTGCACGGGCTCGCGGACGACAACGTGGTGGTGGCGCATGCGTTGCGGTTGTCGTCGGCGCTGCTTGCAGCGGGGCGGCCCCATGAGGTCCTGCCGCTCTCCGGGGTCACGCACATGACTCCGCAGGAGCAGGTGGCGGAGAATCTGCTGCTGCTTCAAGTGGACTTCCTGAAGCGGTCGCTGGGCCTGTCCTAGCGCAGGCGACCGGCCGGGGCGACATGGCTTGCCCCGGCCGGTCTACGGCACCCGCACGGCCGTACGTGTCTCAGACTGCCGGGCGCGTGTAGCGGTGCTGGGTCAGTGGGGTTGCCCTCATGTTTCTTTCCCCAACCCCGCCCCTTCCCGAGAACCCGCTCGGCGCGGGGGCCTTGGTTGCCGCAATCACCGGCTCCGCCGAGTTCGTCCTCAAACGCCGGACGGGCTGGAATTCCCGCCGGTCCGGGGAAATCTTTCAGCCCCTCCGGCGTTTGAGGAGCGGGGGTCTGGGGGCGGAGCCCCCAGTTTCGGGAAGGGGTGGGATTGGGGAAAGCCCCGCAGGGCACGCCCCTACGGCACCACCTGCTTCTCCTCCGCGAAGTGGCACGCCGAGTCGTGGGCCGCGGGGCCCGAGACCCCGCGGAACTCCGCAGGAACGGCCAGCGCCGGCACCTCCAGAGCGCACCGCTCCCTCGCCTTCCAGCACCGCGTGCGGAAGCGGCACCCCGACGGCGGGTTCGCGGGCGACGGCACATCCCCGCTCAGAATGATCCGCTCCCGCTGCTCCCGCGCCTCAGGATCAGGCACCGGCACAGCCGACAGCAGCGCCTGCGTGTACGGATGCGTCGGATGCTCGTAGATCTCGTCCTCCGAGCCGATCTCGACGATCCGACCCAGATACATCACACCCACCCGATCCGAGATGTGCCGCACGATCGACAGGTCGTGGGCGATGAACACGTACGACAGATCGAAGTCGTTCTGGAGCTGGTCCAGGAGGTTCACCACCTGCGCCTGGACCGACACGTCCAGCGCCGACACCGGCTCGTCCGCCACGATGATCTCGGGCCGCAGCGCCAACCCCCGTGCGATCCCGATCCGTTGGCGCTGGCCGCCCGAGAACTGGTGCGGGTAGCGGTTGATGTACTCGGGGTTCAGTCCGACCACATCGAGCAGCTCCTGCACCTTCTGCCGCCGCGAGCCCTTCGGCGCGACCTCGGGATGGATCTCGTACGGCTCCCCGATGATGTCGCCGACCGTCATACGCGGGTTGAGCGAGGTGTAGGGGTCCTGGAAGACCATCTGGATGTTGCGGCGCACGGCCTTCAGCGCGCGCCCGGACAGCTTGCTGATGTCCTCGCCCTTGTAGCGGATCTCGCCCGCCGTCGGCCGCTCCAGGTTCACCAGCATCTTCGCGACCGTCGACTTGCCGCAGCCCGACTCCCCCACGATGCCGAGCGTCTCACCCTGGCCGAGGTCGAAGTCGACGCCGTCGACGGCCTTGACCGCGCCGATCTGCTTACGGATGACGATGCCCTGGGTGAGCGGATAGTGCTTGACCAGACCCCGCACCTGGAGGATCGGCTCGCCCTCGTCCGCCACCCGCTGCTCGCTGACGTGCTCACCATGAGGCATGGAGCGTCTCCTTCCAGAAGTGGCAGGCGCTCCGGCGGTCGGCTGCCAGACCCTCGTACGCCACGTCGTAGAGCGGCGGCACATCGGTCCTGCAGACGTCCTGTGCCATCGGGCAGCGGGGGTTGAAGGCGCAGCCCGGCGGGATGTTCATGAGGTTGGGCGGCAGGCCCTTGATCGCGTAGAGCTCCTGGCCCTTCTGGTCGAGCCGGGGGATGGATTCCAGAAGGCCGCGTGTGTACGGGTGCGCGGGGGCCTTGTAGATCTCGTGGACGGGGGCCTTCTCGACGATGCGGCCCGCGTACATGACGGCGATGTTGTCGGCGACGTCCGCCACGACGCCCAGGTCGTGGGTGATGAGGATCAGGCCCATGTGGAGCTCGCGCTGGAGCTCGGCGAGCAGGTCCATCACCTGGGCCTGGACGGTCACGTCGAGGGCGGTGGTCGGTTCGTCGGCGATGATCAGCGAGGGTTCCAGCGCCATCGCCATGGCGATCATGATGCGCTGGCGCATGCCGCCGCTGAACTGGTGCGGATACTGCCCGACGCGCTCCTTCGCGGCCGGGATGCGCACCCGGTCCATCAGCTCGACCGCCTTGGCCTTGGCGTCCTTGCGGGACATCCCCTGGTGGACGACGTACATCTCGCCGAGTTGCTGGCCGACGCTGACCACGGGGTTGAGCGACGACAGGGCGTCCTGGAAGATCATCGCCATTCCGGCGCCGCGCGTCTTGCGCCGCTCCTCCTCCTTGAGCTTGAGGAGGTCCTGGCCCTTGAAGAGGATCTCTCCCGCGGTGATCTTTCCGGGCGGCGTGTCGAGGATGCCCATGATGGCCTGCGCGGTCACGGACTTGCCGGACCCGGACTCGCCGAGCACGGCGAGCGTCTCGCCCTCGCTGACGGTGTAGTCGACGCCGTTGACGGCTTTGGCGACGCCGTCCCTCGTCCTGAACTCCACATGCAGATCGCGCACTTCGAGCAACATCGGCGGCTACCTCAGCTTGGGGTCGAGGGCGTCGCGCACCGCGTCGCCGAGCATGATGAACGCGAGCACGGTGATCGCAAGGGCTCCGGCGGGCCAGAGCAGCATGTGCGGGGCGTTGCGGATGTACTGGGAGGCGGCCGAGATGTCGATGCCCCAGCTCACGGTCGGCGGCTTCAGACCCACACCGAGGTACGAGAGCGTCGCCTCCAGAGCGATGTACGTGCCGAGCGCGATGGTGGCGACGACGATCACCGGGGCGATGGCGTTCGGCGCGATGTGGCGGAGCAGCATCCGTGAGTTGGACGCGCCGAGGGCCCGTGCCGCCTGGACGTAGTCGTTCTGCTTGGCGGTGATGACGGACCCGCGGGCGATGCGCGAGAGCTGCGGCCAGCCGAGCAGGACCATGAAGCCGATCACCGGCCAGACGGTGTTGCTGGTGACGACCGACAGGAGCACCAGGCCGCCGAGCACGACGGGGATGGCGAAGAAGACGTCGGTGATCCGGGAGAGGATCGCGTCCCAGAACCCGCCGAAGAACCCCGCGAGCCCGCCGAGCACGCTGCCCAGGATCGCGACACCGAGCGTGGCGCAGACGCCGACGGTGACCGAGGCGCGGGCCCCGTACACGGTCCGCGTGTAGACGTCGCAGCCCTGGCCGTCGAAGCCGAAGGGGTGGCCGGCCGTGGAGCTCTTCTGGGCGTTGGCGAGGTCGCAGTCGAGCGGGTTGCCGGAGGCGATCGCGGACGGCCAGAGGGAGATGAAGACGAGGAAGACAATGATGAGGCCCGAGATGATGAAGACCGGGTTGCGCCGCAGCTCGCGCCAGGCGTCGGACCACAGGCTGCGGGCGGGCCCTGTGCCGCCGGGGCCGCCCGGAGTCTTCTCCAGCGTCGAGCCCTCGGTCGCCGCGAGGTCCATCGCGCCGCCCGCGCCGGTCGGGGCGATGGCTCCGTCTGGCTCTCGGGGTTCAGGCATAGCGGATCCTCGGGTCGAGTACGGCGTACAGCAGGTCGACGATCAGGTTGGCCACCAGGAAGACCAGGACGAGGACGGTCACGAAGCCGACGACGGTCTGGGTGCTCTGGCGGAGAATCCCCTGGTAGAGCTGGAAGCCGACGCCGTGGATGTTGAAGATCCGCTCGGTGACGATCGCGCCGCCCATCAGCGCGCCGATGTCCGTGCCGATGAAGGTGACCACCGGGATGAGGGAATTGCGCAGCAGGTGCCGGGTGATGACACGGCGTCTGGGCAGGCCCTTCGCGATGGCCGTACGGACGTAGTCGGCGCGGCGGTTCTCCGCGATGGAGGTCCGGGTGAGCCGGGTGACGTACGCCAGGGACACCGAGGCGAGGACGAGCCCCGGCACGATGAGTTCGTTGACGGGCGCCTCCGAGGAGACGGAGGGTTTGATCACGCCCCATTCGACGCCGAGAAGGAGCTGGAGCAGCAGGCCGGTGACGAAGGTGGGGATCGCGATGACGACGAGCGTCAGGAGCAGGACGACGGTGTCGATGGGCCGCCCGCGCCGCAGTCCGGTCACCACACCCAGCGAGATGCCGATGACGATCTCGAAGACGATCGCGACGAGCGTCAGACGGATCGTGAGCGGAAAGGCCGTCGACATCAACTCGGTGACCTTCTGCCCGTTGAACGCGGTGCCGAAGTCGCCGGTGAAGACATTGCCCATATAGGTCGCGTACTGCTGCCACACGGGCTTATCGAGGCCGAATTCCTTCTTCAGCTGGGCGGCTGTGGCGGGATCGCACTTTCGGTCCCCGCAGAGGCCCGCGACGGGGTCGCCCATCACGTTCACCATCAGGAAGATCAGCAGCGTGGCGCCGAAGAAGACCGGGATCATCTGCAGCAGACGCCGGATCACATAACGTCCCATGAGGGGCTCCGGAAGTAGCGGAAGCGGTCATCCGGCGCGGTGACGGGCGCCGGATGACCGCTCCCTGGCCTCAGCTGACCTTGATCTCGTTGTAGACCGGGACGCTGAACTGGTTCAGGGCCACGTCGGAGATCCTGTCCGAGTAGCCGGCGCTGCCGTTCTGGTACCAGAGGGGAATGACCGCCATCTGCTCGGCGAGCACCTTTTCGGCGTCCTGGAAGGTGGAGACGGCCTTCGCTGTGTCGGTCTCGGCATTGGCCTTGTCGACGAGCTCGTCGAATTTCTTGTCGGACCACTTTCCGTCGTTGGACGGGGCGTCCGTGTAGTACAGCGGCTGCAGGAAGTTCTGGATGAGCGGGTAGTCCATCTGCCAGCCCGCGCGCCAGGCGCCATCCAGCTTCTGCTGGGAGGCCTTGCTGCGGAAGTCGGCGAAGGTGCCGACCGGGCTTCCGACGCAGGACTTGTCGTTTCCGAGGGCCTTGTTGATGGAGTTACAGACGGCATCGACCCATTCCTTGTGCGAGCCGGTGTCCGCGTTGTACGTGATCTTCAGCGTGCCGCCGGGGATGCCGCCGCCGTCCGAGATCAGCTTCTTCGCCTTGTCCGCGTCGTACTTGCAGGGGTCGCCGCAGAGCCCTGACTTGTAGCCGCCGGCCTCGCCGAGCACCGGGGACGTCCAGTCGGTGGCGGGGGTGCGGGTCTTCTGGAAGATGGTGTCGGTGATCTGCTCACGATTGATCGCCATGGAGAGCCCTTGACGGACCTTCTCCATCCCAGCCTTCGACCACTTGCTGTCGTAGAAGGGGAAAGCGAGCGTCTGGATGATGCCCGCGGGGGTGTTGATGTAGCGGTCACCCAGATCGCTCTTGGCGTTCTTGAGCTGCGAGGCGGGAACGTCGTCGACGAGGTCGAGGTTGCCGGCCATGAGGTCCGTGTAGGCGGTGTTGTTGTCGGTGTAGACCTTGAGATCCACACCGCCGTTCCGCGCCTTGTCCGCACCGCTGTACCCGTCCCATTTCCGCAGGGACATCTTGGAACCCTTGGCGTACGAGTCCACGGTGTACGGGCCGTTGCCGACCGGCTTGGCGAGCCATGCGTCGTGGTCGTCGTAGAACGCCTTGGGCAGCGGAGCGAAGGCCGGATAGCCGAGGGTCTTGGGCCAGGTGGAGAACTTCTGGGTGAGCTTGACGGTGAAGGTGGTGTCGTCGACGACCTTCAGCCCGGAGAGCGTTTCGGCACTGGCGTCCCCCTTCTCCGGATGGACCTTGTCGTACCCCTCGATATAGCCGAAGAAGTAGGCGTTCTTCTGGTTGTTCTTCAGATGGGCGCCGTAATTCCAGGCGTCGACGAAGGACTTCGCGGTCACCTTCTCGCCGTTGCTGAACTTCCACCCGCTCTTGATCTTCACGGTGAAGCTCTGCGAGTCCTTGGTGTCGATCTTTTCGGCGACCATGTTCTTGGCCTCGCCGGTCTTCGGGTCGTAGCGCATGAGGCCCCGGAAGAGCATGTCGAGCACCTTGCCGCCCTGCACCTCATTGGTGTTGGCAGGCTCCAGCGGATTCTGCGGATCACCCCAGGAAGAACCCACGATCCCGGAGCCGTCGCCGCCACCGCCGCCGCTGTCCCCGCCTCCGCCACAGGCGGTCGCCGCGAGCGCGACGGTCACCGCACATGCGGCCCACTTGGCGTGCGTGGCTCCACGCATGGAGAGCCTCCCTTTCAGGCCTGAGTCTCACTTAGGCCCAAATACACCCCAATGCATGGTGCTGCGCATCTTTATGGCCGCTTTCCGGGGCTAGTAGGACTGGGGAAACCCTCGTATGCCGCCACAGGGAGATCCGACAGGCGGGGAGGCGCCACTCGCTACCCTCGGAGCGTGGAGTACGCGAAGATGCGCGCGATCGCCGAGGAGCTCGGAGCGTACGCCGAGCGCCTTGAGGGATCCTGGATGGTCGAGATCGGCCCCTCCGGTCCGAAGCTCGCCATGATCAGCCCATCCAAGCGCCATGCGGGCACAGTCCACCGCATCCGCGACCAGCTGGATGAGCAGCTCCCCACCACCCACCCCGGCTACATCTGCGCGAACGGCCCGGAGATCGAGCACCCCGCGATCGGCCGCATGCGCCGCCCCGACGCCCTCGTGATCCCCGAGGGCGTGCTCGACGAGGAGGGCATCGCCGTCGACGCCACGCAGGTGCTGGCCGTCGTCGAGATCGTCTCCCCGTCCAACCCGAACAACGACTACGGCGAGAAGCTGACCGAGTATCCCGCCATGGGCATCGACCGCTACATGATCGTCGACCCCCGGACCGGCACGATCGAGGTGCACTCCGAGCCGTGCGCAGGACGGTACGGGAACAAGGAGCCGTACATCTTCGGCGACAAAGTGCCGTTCGGACCCTGGACGGTTGAGACCGCCGCGTTCCGGCGCTACGGAAAGGCAGGGGACGTCGACGGCTGAGGAGCCTCGTTCGCTCCGTTCGCCCCGTCAGTCCCGCCCCTCCGCCTCCACCTCCACCACGGACACCCTGTCACGCCACCGCTCGACGCTGACGCGCAGCCGTGAGGAGGACTCGGTGGTACCGGACCAGTAGCGGTCGGCCCCCTCCGCGTGCTCG
This sequence comes from Streptomyces sp. NPDC054866, assembly GCF_053610745.1. Lineage (NCBI taxonomy): Bacteria > Bacillati > Actinomycetota > Actinomycetes > Kitasatosporales > Streptomycetaceae > Streptomyces > Streptomyces sp. NPDC054866. Next base: position 820,664 of record NZ_JBSGZA010000003.1, on the reverse strand, counting down.
CGCAGGCCGCATTGGGTCAGTGCGTCGCGCAGGCGGGACACCTCGTCCGCCGCGACGGACTCGCTGTCGTACTCGGTGACCCGCTGCCTGGCGTTGGCGCCCATGTCGCTGTAGTACTCCGTGCCGTACTGGACCTGGCTCGGAGGCTTCCGCCCGGCGTCCGAGCCCGGGCAGCTGTCGTCCCTGCCCACCTTCGGCGGGGGCAGGTCCACCATCACCTCCTCCTCCATGCTCTTCCAGTGCCACTTCGCGGCCTGCGGCGACCCGCCTTCGCACGGTTCGCCTCGCGCCCCGCGCCCGCAGCTCCGCCCCGCTCGGCATCCGTACCGTGTGTTCCACGGGGAGGTCGAGCAGATGGTGCAGCACCGCCACCTGGCGCTGCTGCGCGGGCAGTTGGCGCAGGGCGGTGAGCAACGCCACCCGGTCCGCGGAGAGTTCCGCACGTCCGACGCTGCACCGTGCCTGAGCTGCGCCCTCAGCCGGTTCCGCGTCCGGCACCAGGTACTGATCGCCAGGCGGGACGCCACCGTGCGCACCCACGGCAACGGACGCCCTCCCGCGTAAGCCGCTCCCACCGCTGCCACGCCCGCACATACGCCTCCTGCACCGCGTCCTCCGGAACCAGGGGACGGACGGATGAAAGACGACTCCCCAGGCTGCTGCCTCTGCCATAGACACGCCCGGCAGCGCCCGCATGGTACGTACGAAAATGGGGGCGCCCGGAACCGTGAAGTTCCGGGCGCCCCCATCACGTACAGACGGAGAAACGGCTCACGCCGCGTGGACCACGTCCTTCTCCTCAGCGAAGTGACACGCCGACTCGTGTGCCGCAGGAGTGTCCTGGCCCGCGAACCGCTGCGGGATCGCGAGCAGCGGGGTCTCCTCCGCGCACTTCGCCTCCGCCTTCCAGCAGCGGGTGCGGAAGCGGCAGCCGGAGGGGGGATTGGCCGGGGACGGGACGTCGCCGGTCAGGATGATCCGCTCGCGGCCCTCGCGCGCCTCCGGGTCCGGCACCGGCACCGCGGAGAGCAGCGCCTGCGTGTACGGGTGCGTCGGGTGCTCGTAGATCTGCTCGTCCGAGCCGATCTCCGCCATCTTGCCGAGGTACATCACGCCCACGCGGTCCGAGATGTGCCGGACGATCGACAGGTCGTGCGCGATGAAGAGGTACGAGAGGTTGAACTCGTCCTGCAGCTTCTCCATCAGGTTGATGACCTGGGCCTGGACGGAGACGTCCAGGGCCGAGACCGGCTCGTCGCAGATGATGATCTCGGGGTTCAGGGCCAGGCCTCGGGCGATGCCGATGCGCTGACGCTGGCCGCCCGAGAACTGGTGCGGGTAGCGGTTGATGTACTCCGGGTTCAGGCCCACCACGTCCAGGAGGTCCTGGACCTTCTGGCGCCGCGAGCCCTTCGGAGCCACCTCGGGGTGGATCTCGAAGGGCTCCCCGATGATGTCGCCCACCGTCATACGGGGGTTCAGCGACGTGTAGGGGTCCTGGAACACCATCTGGATGTTGCGGCGGACCGCCTTCAGGGCGCGCCCCGAAAGCTTGGTGATGTCCTGGCCCTTGTAGAAGACCTCGCCGGCCGTGGCGCGCTCCAGGGTCATGAGCAGTTTCGCGACCGTGGACTTGCCGCAGCCCGACTCGCCCACGATGCCGAGCGTCTCGCCCTGGTAGAGGTCGAAGGAGATGCCGTCGACCGCCTTGACCGCGCCGATCTGCTTCTTGATCAGGATGCCTTGAGTCAGCGGGAAGTGCTTCACCAAGTTGCGGACCTGGAGGATCGGCTCGCCGCGCTCCACCGGTGCCTCGATGGCCGCGACGGCCTCCTCGGCGCTCGCGGCGTCGACCGTTTCCACCTCGGAGACGTTCGGGGTGGCGTCGGCGGGCTCGTCCGTCTTCGAGAGCTTCGAAGCCTTCGTCGGCTCAGCCATGGATCGTCTCCTTCCAGAAGTGGCACGCGCTGCCGCGGCCCGGCAGAGCGGTGCCGTCCTGCTCCGTCACCGGCACCAGGGCCGGGACGTCCGTACGGCAGATGTCCTGCGCCTTGGGGCAGCGCGGGTTGAAGGCACAACCGGACGGAATGTGGAGCAGGTTGGGCGGCAGGCCCTTGATCGCGTAGAGCTCCTGGCCCTTCTGGTCGAGCCGGGGAATCGACTCGAGCAGACCGCGCGTGTACGGGTGCGCGGGGCGCTTGTAGAGCTCATGGACCGGGGCCGTCTCGACGATCCGGCCCGCGTACATGACCGCGATCTTGTCCGCGACGTCGGCGACCACGCCGAGGTCGTGGGTGATCAGGATCAGGCCCATGTTGTACTCGCGCTGAAGATCCGCAAGGAGGTCCATGACCTGGGCCTGGACCGTCACGTCGAGAGCCGTCGTCGGCTCGTCGGCGATGATCAGGTCCGGCTCCAGAGCGAGCGCCATCGCGATCATGATGCGCTGGCGCATACCGCCGGAGAACTGGTGCGGGTAGTCGTTCACCCGCTCCTTGGCGGCCGGGATCTTCACCCGCTCCATGAGCTCGATGGCCTTGGCCTTGGCCTGCTTGCGGCTGACGCCGTCGTGCACCCGGAACATCTCGCCGAGCTGATAGCCCACCGAGAGCACGGGGTTGAGCGACGACAGCGCGTCCTGGAAGATCATCGCGATCTTGCGGCCGCGGATCTTCCTGCGCTCCTCGTTGGACATCTTCAGCATGTCCTGGCCGCGGAAGAGGATCTCGCCCTGCGGGATCTTGCCGGGCGGCATGTCGAGGATGCCCATGATGGCCTGGGCCGTCACGGACTTGCCGGAGCCCGACTCACCGAGGACGGCGAGCGTCTCACCCGCGTCCACGCTGTAGTTGACGCCGTTGACTGCCTTGACCTCACCCTCGCGGGTGTGGAACTCGACGTGCAGGTCCCTGACGTCCAGGAGCCTGCCGCTTCTTTCCTCGCCCGAGCGGGGGGCGGGAACCGAGTTTTCCTTGATGTCGATGCTGGTCATTTACGCCTCCCTCAGCGCAGCTTCGGGTCGAGGGCTTCGCGTACGGCGTCACCCATCATGATGAACGCCAGCACCGTGATACTCAGCATTCCTGCCGGGAAGAACAGCGTGTGCGGGTTGTTCCTGATGTCCTGCGTCGCGTCGGAGATGTCGCCGCCCCAGGAGATGGCGCCGTCACCGATGCCGAGGCCCAGGTACGACAGCGTCGACTCGGCCACGATGTACGTGCCGAGCGAGATGGTCGCCACGACGATCACCGGAGCCAGCGCGTTCGGCAGGATGTGGCGGAACAGGATCCGCTTCGTCCCGGCACCGAGCGCGCGCGCCGCCACCACATAGTCGGCGTGCTTGGTCGTGATGACCGCGCCGCGCATCACGCGGGCGATCTGCGTCCAGCCCAGGAAGGCAAGCGCGCCCATGACCACCCACACCGTGCGGTTGGTGAAGGCGTTCAGGACGACCATGGCGCCGAGCAGGAACGGGATGCCGAAGAACACGTCGGTGAGCCGGGAGATGAGGCTGTCCCAGAAGCCGCCGAAGTAGCCCGCGAGCATGCCGCACAGGCCGCCGAAGAAGGTGACGAGGATCGTCACGCCGACGCCGACGAGGATCGAGTTGCGCGCTCCGAAGACGACGCGGGCGTAGATGCTGCGGCCCACCCTGTCGTAGCCGAACCAGCTCTCCTGGAAGAACTTGCTGAGTTCGGGCTTGCCCAGGAAGTGGTTCACCTGGTCGCCGGACTCGGGATTCGTGCTGGTGAACAGGCCAGGGAAGACGGCCACCACCAGCAGGATCGCGATCAGGACCGCGGAGATCACGAAGAGCGGATTGCTGCGCAGCTCGCGCCACGCGTCGTTCCACAGGCTTCGCGGCTTCCCCGGTGCGGGACCGGCCGCGATCGCATCCGTGGGAGCGGAGGGCGCCACGGTCTTCTCGTCCGTGGCCGTGGTCTTGGTGAGGTCAGGCATAACGGATCCTCGGGTCCAGGACCGCGTAAAGCAGGTCGACGATCAGGCTGGCTGCGAGGTACACGAGCACCAGGACGGTGACTACACCGACGATGACCGCGCCCTCACGGCGGGCGAGAGCCTGGAAGAGGAGATTGCCGACGCCCGTCACGTTGAAGATGCCCTCGGTGATGACCGCGCCACCCATCAGGGTGCCGACGTCCGTGCCGAGGTAAGTCACCACGGGGATCAGCGAGTTGCGCAGCAGATGCCGGGTGATGATGCGCTGCCGGGGCAGGCCCTTGGCCACCGCCGTGCGCATGTAGTCCGCCTGCCGGTTCTCGGCGATCGAGGTGCGCGTCAGTCTCGCCACATAGGCGAGGCCCACCATGCCGAGCACGATCGCCGGCACCAGCAGCTGGCCCATGTTCTCGGAGTCCTGAACCGTGGGCGTGATCCAGCCCAGTTCATTGCCGAAGAACAGCTGGCACAGCAGACCGACCACGAAGATCGGTACGGAGATCACCAGGAGCGTGAAGAGCGTGACCGTGTTGTCGACGAACCGGCCGCGCCTGATGCCGGCAAGGACACCCAGGGTGATGCCGACGATGAGCTCGAACGTCCAGGCCATGGAGGCCAGTCGCATCGAGACCGGGAACGCCTGGGTGATCTCGTCCAGGACCGGCCGGTTACCGGCGATGGTCTTGCCGAAGTCTCCCTGCAGCAGGCCGCCCATGTAGTGCAGATACTGCTGCCACAGCGGCAGATCCAGACCACGGTCGTGGCGAATCTGCGCCACCTGTGCCGGGTCCGGCGGCTTGTCGCCCCACAGCGCCCGTACGGGGTCGCCGGGGAGCACGTTGACCATGATGAAGATCAACAGGGTTGTCCCGATGAAAACCGGGATCATCTGGAGCAGTCGCCGCGCGACATAACGCCCCATTGGTGCCTCCGTCCAATCCGGAGCCGCCCGAAGCGACGCCCGGGATCGCCGGGCGTCGCTTCGGGAACTGGCCTCCGACGCCTACTTCTTGAAGACCTCGATGTCGGTGAGGATCGGGTCACCGGCCTGGTCAAACTGCACGTGCTTGACGTTCTTCGAGTAGGCGGAGAGCGTCTTGTTGTACCAGAGCGGAATGCCCGGGAAGGTGTTGACGAGCTGCTTCTCAGCCTCGTTGTACAGCTCCGCGGACTCGTCGATCGTCTTGGCCGCGTCGGCCTTCTTGGTCAGCTCGTCGAACTTCTTGTCCGAGAAGCCGCCCTTGTTGCCGTCGACGCCCGTGCCGTAGAGGTCGGCGAGGAAGTTGCCGTTGAACGGGTAGTCGAGCACCCAGCCCGACCGGTACATCGCCTTGACCTGCTTCTTGTCCCGAATCTCGGTGTCGGCCTGGAAGTCGGTCGTCGGGTCGCCGGTGCACTTCACGCCGGTCGACTTGGTGATGCTGTTGCACACCGCCGTGACCCAGCCCTTGTGCGGCTGGTCGGCGTTGTACTGGATGGTGATCTTGTTGCCCGGGATGCCGCCGCCGTCCTTGACGAACTGCTTGGCCTTCTTCGGGTTGAACTTGCAGAACTCACCACAGGCGCCGGCCTTGTAGCCCTTGACGCCCTTGGCGACCCAGCCCGATGCGGACTCACGCGTACCGGCGAAGGTGGTCTTCGCGATGGTGTCGCGGTCGATGGCCATCGACAGACCCTGGATGACCTTCACGTCGACGTCCTTGAACGCCTTGCTGTAGAAGGCCGGGTTGACCGTGTTGATCGCCGAGAAGTCCTGCTCGATGGCGCGGTCGCCGAAGTCCTGCTTGAAGTTGGCGAGCTCGCTGTCCGGGATCAGCGGCATCGTGTCGACGTTGTCCGAGCGCAGGTCGTTGTACGCGGCCTGCGGCGTCGTGTACGCCTTGAAGTCGATGCCGCCGTTCTTCGGCTTCTTCTCACCCTTGTAGCCGGACCAGGCGGTGACCTTGATCGACTTCTTGTGGTCCCAGCTCTTGAGCTTGTAGGGACCGTTGCCGACCGGCTTCTCGCCGTACGTCTTCGGGTCCTTCAGGGCAGCCGAGGGCATGGGGTAGAACGGCGCGTAGACGAGCTTGTACGCGTAGTACGGGATGCCCGAGTTCAGCGTGATGGTGAAGGTGTTGTCGTCGACGACCTTCAGACCGGACATGGTCTTGCCGGTGCCCTTCCCCTTCTCGGGGTGGACCTTGTCGTAACCGACGATGTCGCGGTACCAGCCGCTGTTCTGCTGGCCGTTGGCGGGGTTCGCCGCGAAGTTCCAGGCGTCCACGTACGACTTGGCCGTGACGGCCTCGCCGTTGTGGAACTTCCAGCCCGGCTTGAGCTTGACGGTCCACACCTTGTTGTCCTTGTCGGGGGTGACCGACTCGGCGTTCTCGTAGGTGATGTTCCCCTGCTTGTCGTAGTTGACAAGCCCCGTGAAGAGGGAGTTGATGACGACGCTGCCGTACGCCTCCATGGTGTTGGCGGGCTGCAAGGCGTTCTGCGGCTCACCGTTGGCGTAACTGACGATCCCCTTGGGGTCGACCTTGCCGCTGTTGCCGCCGCTGTCGCTGCCGCCGCCGCAGGCCGTTGCCGTCAGCGCCACGACACCCGCTATCGCGACCCACTTGGCGCTCTTGGCACCACGCATGGGGTTCCTCCTCATGAGTCCACTTGTTCACTACAAGAGGGGGTACGAGAATCCGCGCCGACACCCCTGACGGCGCGTAGATCGAAGTACCCCAGTGTGCTCGTGAGTCGGCGCTCCCCACAGCGCGTGACCCATTGACCCGAGCTATACGCGGTCAACTATTAGCCATGAGGTACCGCCCGACCACACTCTTTTGGTCTCGGTTCAATCACACCTGGTGCGTACAACTTCCAAAATCCGGACAAACCGATCCGAGATAGATGGTTGCGAAACGGACGTGTTACACATCTAACGGTCAACGGCATCCGCATTCCGGACAGATGGTCCAGGAAAACCGGTTGCGGAGGACCGAGTCGGAGACGCTTCGCGGCGCCGTCGGAGGCGCTTTCGCGGACGCGCGTAGATGCGCGGAGAGTCGCGACGGAGGGAGATCCCTCGCCCCCGAGGTCTGGGCCAGCGTAGTGCCGTCGAGGGCCCCGCAAAGGGGTAACCCCCGCAGACGCGCGAGAGGCCGGCTCCCGCCTCTCCCGTGGGGAGGGGCGGAAACCGGCCTCAGATGCCGAATTCGCCGAGCGGCAGCGGGACTTAGCCGTGCTTGGCGCGCGAGGCGGTGCGGCCGCGCTGCTTCTGGTCCAGGACGACCTTGCGGATGCGCACGGTCTCCGGGGTCACCTCGATGCACTCGTCGTCGCGGCAGAACTCCAGGGACTGCTCCAGGGAGAGCTTGCGGGCGGGCACGACGTTCTCGGTCGTGTCCGCGGAAGCCGCACGCATGTTGGTGAGCTTCTTCTCCTTGGTGATGTTCACGTCCATGTCGTCGGCGCGCGAGTTCTCGCCGACGATCATGCCCTCGTACACCTCGGTGCCGGCCTCGGTGAAGATGACACCGCGCTCCTGGAGGTTGACCATCGCGAACGGCGTGACCGAGCCCGAACGGTCCGCGACGAGTGAGCCGTTGTGACGGGTACGCAGGTCGCCGAACCACGGCTCGTGACCCTCGAAGATCGAGTGCGCGATGCCGGTGCCGCGGGTCTGGGTCAGGAACTCCGTACGGAAGCCGATGAGGCCGCGCGACGGGACGATCCACTCCATGCGGATCCAGCCGGAGCCGTGGTTGGTCATCGTCTCCATGCGGCCCTTGCGGGTCGCCATCAGCTGCGTGATGGCGCCGAGGTGCTCCTCGGGCGAGTCGATCGTCATGCGCTCGATCGGCTCGTACGTCTTGCCGTCGATCTGCTTGGTGACGACCTCGGGCTTGCCGACGGTGAGCTCGAAGCCCTCGCGGCGCATCTGCTCGACCAGGATGGCGAGCGCGAGCTCACCACGGCCCTGGACCTCCCAGGCGTCGGGACGCTCGGTGTCCAGGACACGGAGCGAGACGTTACCGATGAGCTCCTTGTCCAGACGGTCCTTCACCTGACGGGCGGTGACCTTGTGGCCCTTGCCGCCCTTGCCGACGAGCGGCGAGGTGTTCGTACCGATGGTCATGGAGATCGCGGGCTCGTCGACCGTGATGAGCGGCAGCGCGATCGGGTTCTCGGGGTCGGCGAGGGTCTCGCCGATCATGATGTCCGCGATACCGGCGATGGCGCAGATGTCACCGGGGCCCGCCTTCTCGGCGGGCTTGCGCGTGAGCGCCTCGGTCATCATCAGCTCGGTGATGCGGACGTTGGACTGCGAGCCGTCACGCTTGATCCAGGTAACGGTCTGGCCCTTGCGCAGCTCGCCCTGCTCGACACGGCACAGAGCGATACGGCCGAGGAAGTTATCGGCGTCGAGGTTCGTGACGTGGGCCTGCAGCGGCGCGTCCTCGTCGTACTCCGGAGCCGGGACGGTGTCCAGGATCGTGGAGAAGAACGGCTCCAGATTCTCGCTGTCGGCCGGGACGGTGCCGTCCTCCGGCTTGGTCAGCGAGGCGACGCCGTCACGGGCGCAGGCGTAGACGATCGGGAACTCGATCTGGTCCTCGTCCGCGTCCAGGTCCAGGAACAGGTCGTACGTCTCGTCGACGACCTCGGCGATCCGGGAGTCCGGGCGGTCCGTCTTGTTGATGCACAGGATGACCGGCATCTTGGCCGCGAGGGCCTTGCGGAGCACGAAGCGGGTCTGCGGCAGCGGGCCCTCGGAGGCATCCACGAGGAGCACCACCGCGTCCACCATCGACAGGCCGCGCTCGACCTCACCACCGAAGTCGGCGTGGCCGGGGGTGTCGATGATGTTGATGGTGATGACGTCGCCGCCATCCTTGGGGTGGTACTTGACGGCCGTGTTCTTGGCCAGGATCGTGATGCCCTTCTCACGCTCCAGGTCGTTCGAGTCCATCATGCGGTCGTCGAGGGACTCTGCCGCATGCGCGGCGAAGGAGCCGGCCTGCTTGAGCATGGCGTCGACCAGGGTGGTCTTGCCGTGGTCGACGTGGGCGACGATGGCAACATTACGAATGTCATGGCGCGTGGGCATACGAGCTGCGCTTCTCCCGGGAAGAGTGGATGGCCGCGCGTACGGTCTGGCACGCGTGCCCTGCCGGGCAGAACACGCCACGGCCTCACCCCAGTCTACGTGCCTTACGCGGAGGTCACCTCCGCGGGGCCTTGGCGGGGGCCTGACCTGGGGTTTCTGGGGCTCTGGTGGTGCTGGGGGAACGTACGGGTCAATGGGTGGACACGACCTTGCCCGCCGGGGGTGCCGGCGGGCAAGGGAGTTGAGCGGAATCTGAGCGTGATCTGAGCCGAAGCGACTGCTTGACCTGCGGCGGAGCTCCAGTGTGGCCCGCGGCGGAGCTACTTTTCGGCGGGCTTGCCCGCGGGCTTGGCTCCCGGCTTCAGGAAGCCCATGTCCTCGTAATTCGGGACCTGGAAGCCGAAGGCGCCCGCGTTCGCGAGGTTCGTGCGGGCCGCCATCAGCTGGGGGCGCTGATAGAGGGGAATGGATCCGGCCTCGGCCCAGATGCGGGCGTCGGCCTTCTTGACCAGGGCGCGGTTCTCGTCCTCGTCCAGCTCCCCCATCGCCTGATCGAACAGCTGGTCGATGTGATCCGTACCGACCCGCGTGTAGTTCTGCTCGACGTTCAGCGAGCCGTCCGCGGCCGGCACCGGCTTGGCGAAGATCGGGCGCGCGTCCGTGGCGGGGAAGGCCGTGGCGGGCCAGGAGTAGAGGGCGAGGTCGTACTGACCGGACGCGATGTGGTCCTTGAAGTAACTGTCGTCGGCGACCTTCGCCGTCTCCGTGCGGATCCCGATCTTCTCCAGCATCCGCGAGATCCGGTCGGCCACCGTACGGAGCGACTCCGAGCCCTCGCCCGACGGCAGGACGAAGCGGAGGGTGAGGGGCTTGCCGTCCTTGGCCATGGGGCCGCCCGCCGCCGCGGTGGCGGCGGGTGCCGCGGTGCCCTTGGGGGCGTACGCGCCGGGTGCGCCGCCCTTCGCGGCCTTCTTCTCCGCGTGCTTCTCGGCCTTCTTCTCCGCCTGCTGCTTGGCGTGGCCGCCGGGGTCCTTCTTCTTCTCCTTGTCCGCCTCGCGGTGAGCCGTGAGGGACGCCGCCTGGCGGGTCAGCGCCGCTTGCTGGTAGGCCGCCGCCGGAGCGGGCGCGAGGACCGAGGTGCCGCTGTCGCCCGGCTTCTGGTCGTCCTCGCCGACGACGTACGTGCCGTCGTCGCCGGAGTCCTCCGACTCATCCGATTCCGCCTTCGCCTTCTTGGTGTCCGCCTCACCCCCGGCCGTCTTCCCCTTCGGCTCCTTCAGCGGACCGCCCGGCGTCCACCCCGCGTCGGCGAGCAGCGCCCGCGCCTCCGCGGTGTCCTGGTCGCCGAGGGCCCCGCTGTTGTCCGCGTACGCCTGCTGACCGGCGAGTGCCAGGTGGCTGCCGACCGGCTCGGCGGGCAGGCCGAGCGGTGCGAGGACCGCCTTGGCCAGCTCGTCGCGGTCGAGGGCGCGGGCCACCGCGCGCCGCACCCGGTCGTCGGCCAGCGGACCCTCGGTGCCGTTGAGGGCGAGCTGGGTGTAGGCCGGTTCGAGGGACTTGCGGACGGTGTAGCCCCGCAGGCCGGTCTGTTCGGTGGAGTACTTCTTGATCGCCTTGTCGGTCCGCTGGCGGGCCTGCTGCTCGGTGTCGGCCGCCTCCTCGTCGGAGCCGTGGGCGATCGCCCAGGAGCGCAGCGCCTTGGCGGGGGTCAGCTGCGCCTCGGGACCGTGCGCGAGCGGGCCCTGGACGCCCTGGTCGCGGGCCGCGTTCGTGATGCGCCTGGCCTCGGGGGCGTCGATCTCGGCGAGGTCGACCTCGCCCTGCGCGAGCGCGGCGGCCCGCTCGTCGCGCGGCACCTCGCGCAGGACCATCTTGGCGAGCTTGGCGGGCCTGCCCCACCAGCGCGGGTTGCGGACCAGCGTGACCTCGTCCGCCTTGCTGTCGAAGTCCTGCACCGCGAACGGCCCCGCGCTCACCTTGAGCTTGCGCCGCGCACCGTCGTTGAAGGTGTCGGGAGTGCCCATGACCTCCTTCGGATACAGCGGCGAGAAGAGTGAACGCCAGTCCGCGTAGGGCTTGTTGAAGGTGACGCGCACCTCCAAGTTGTCCGCGCCGCGCTCGATCTTCTCGATGCGGTCGTAGCCCGCGTTGCGTGCCGTCCAGTACGCGCTGTCCTTCCCGGAGAGCGCACGCTGCTGCGCCGCGAAGTCATCGGCGCCGATCTCCCGGCCGTCGCTCCACACCGCCTGCTGGTTGAGCTTGTAGAGCACGACCTGCTTGGGCTCGCGCTCGACGACCTCCGCGGACTCCAGATAGTCGGCGTTCCGCTGCGCCCTGCCCTGCGCGTCGAGCCGGAACATCGACGGCAGGACGGCGCCCGCGATCCGTGACGTGCCCGCGTCCGCGTCCGACTGGAAGGAGTTGAGGGTCTCCGGCATCGCGTCGAGGGCCCAGTTCATCGTCCCGCCGTCGGCGACGAGGTCCCGGGCCGCGGGCGCGACGTCCTGGCCCGCGGTCGGGGAGCCCGCCTCGTCCTGGGAGCTGCAGGAGGCGAGGGCGGGCAGGGCTAGCACGCCCGTGGCGAGGAACACGGCAGATCTCAGTCTGGCGCGGTCTGGGGACATGACGGGTACCTCCGGGGCTCGCCCGGCCGCCCGCTACCAGGACCGGGCCGGGTTTGATCACGTTTGGCGGTATATGGAGCTGATCACATCTATCGATCCACTGAAGGGGACGGCGCCGGGCACACGGGAGCGACACGGCGTGGGGGCACCAGATCCCACTCGTGCGGCCCAACCACGCGTGACCGAGCGTGACGGCGGCCTCGGCCCGCGCCCCGACGCACGGGCGGGGCGGGGCGTACACCCCGGCGCGTTGCAGCGGCGCATTTCAGCCCGCATGAGCCGGGAATCCCGGCAGATCCCTTCACAAGCCGGGATGTGACGCGCGACACTCGCAGGCGCATGAACGTTGCCGCCGCACCCCTGAAGTGAGGGCAAGTCATGGCTCTGCAGGATGATCTGACGGCTGTTCAGCGCTGCGTCGACGATCTGGTCCGCACCGTCGGCAAGCTGGAGCAGCAGGTCGGCGAGGGTTCCCAGGGTGGTCTTGCCGGGATCGACGTGCGCCGCGTCCGCACGGACGCCGACCACCTGCGCGAGAGCGTCGCGCTGCTGCGTGACGCCGCCTCGGATCCCGCCGTTGCCCCCCGGAAGCGGCCCGACCTGGTCACCATCCCCGATACGCCGTACGACAGCTCTCTGTGGACGGACTCGGACGACGAGGGCCTCGGCGCGAGCGACCGGCATGCCCCTTGAGGCGCCGCACCCGCCCTGAGCACCGCCGCCGACCCGAGTACAGCCGATCCGATGACGGCCGCTGCGACGACCGTCGACGTGAGGACTGCCGATCTGAGGACGAAGGAGTGGAGCCTCGTTGGCCACTGGCACGGAACCCCATCTGAAAAGCGGTCAGGATCCCGGCGGCGTACGAGCGGCGACGCGCGCCGCGATCAGCGCTGCCCATCTGCGGACCGACCGCTGGTGGCTGGCGCCCGCCGCGACCACCGCCGGTCTCCTCGCCTTCATCGTCTACTCGACGTGGCGGGCCTTCGCGAACGCGGACTACTACGCGGCGCCCTACGTCTCACCGTTCTACTCGCCGTGCCTCGCCGAGAGCTGCGAGCCGATGAAGTCGGGGCCCAACTGGGAGATCCTCGGCAGCTGGTGGGGCCTGTCCCCCGCCCTGCTGATCCTGGTCTTCCCGCTCGGTTTCCGCCTGACCTGCTACTACTACCGCAAGGCCTACTACCGCGGCTTCTGGGCCTCACCGCCCGCATGCGCGGTCGCCGAGCCGCACAAGAAGTACTCCGGAGAGACCCGCTTCCCGCTGATCCTCCAGAACATCCACCGCTACTTCTTCTACGCGGCGGTTCCGGTGGCGGGCATCCTCACGTACGACACCGTGCTGACGTTCCGCGATGAGCACTACGAGTGGGGCCATATGGGCCTCGGCACGCTCGTCTTCCTGGTCAACATCGTGCTGATCTGGGCGTACACGCTCTCCTGCCACTCCTGCCGGCACATCGTCGGCGGCAAGCTCAAGCACTTCTCCAAGCACCCCGTGCGATACCGCATGTGGCAGTGGATCGGAAAACTGAACGCACGGCACATGCTGCTCGCCTGGGTCTCCCTGGTGAGTGTGGCGCTCGCCGACTTCTACGTGTATCTGATCGCGTCCGGCGTCTTCGACGATCCGAGGTTGTTCTGATGTCTCAAGTGGAGCGGCAGCAGTGGGATGTTGTCGTGGTGGGAGCCGGAGGGGCGGGCCTGCGGGCCGCGATCGAGGCACGTGAGCAGGGCGCCCGTACCGCCGTGATCTGCAAGTCCCTGTTCGGCAAGGCCCATACGGTGATGGCCGAGGGCGGTATCGCGGCCTCCATGGGCAACGTGAACTCCGGCGACAACTGGCAGGTCCACTTCCGCGACACCCTGCGCGGCGGCAAGTTCCTCAATCAGTGGCGGATGGCCGAGCTGCACGCGCGCGAAGCACCGGATCGCGTATGGGAGTTGGAGACCTGGGGCGCGCTGTTCGACCGTACGGCGGACGGGCGGATCTCCCAGCGCAACTTCGGAGGGCACGAGTATCCGCGCCTCGCGCACGTCGGCGACCGGACCGGCCTCGAACTGATCCGTACGCTCCAGCAGAAGATCGTCTCCCTCCAGCAGGAGGACGAGCGCGAATTCGGCGACCACGAAGCGCGGTTGAAGGTCTTCCAGGAGTGCACGGTCACGCGCGTGATGAAGGAGGGCGAGCGGGTCAGCGGCACGTTCTGCTACGACCGCGAAACCGGCCGCTTCTTCGTGCTCGAAGCCCCGAGCGTGGTCCTGGCCACCGGCGGCATCGGCAAGTCCTTCAAGGTGACGTCGAACTCGTGGGAGTACACGGGCGACGGCCACGCGCTCGCGCTGCTCGCCGGGGCGCCGCTCCTCAACATGGAGTTCGTGCAGTTCCACCCGACAGGGATGGTCTGGCCGCCCTCGGTGAAGGGCATCCTCGTCACCGAGTCGGTGCGCGGTGACGGCGGCGTACTGCGCAACTCCGAAGGCAAGCGGTTCATGTTCGACTACGTACCGGACGTCTTCAAGGAGAAGTACGCGCAGTCGGAGGACGAGGGCGACCGCTGGTACGAGGACCCCGACAACAACCGGCGGCCTCCGGAGCTGCTGCCCCGCGACGAGGTGGCGCGCGCCATCAACTCCGAGGTGAAGGCGGGCCGCGGTTCGCCGCACGGCGGGGTCTTCCTCGACGTGTCGACGCGCATGCCGGCCGAGGTCATCAGGCGCCGACTCCCGTCCATGTACCACCAGTTCAAGGAGCTGGCGGACGTCGACATCACGGCAGAGGCGATGGAGGTCGGACCGACCTGTCACTACGTGATGGGCGGCATCGCGGTCGAGTCGGACACGGCGGCGGCAGAGCGCGTACCGGGTCTGTACGCGGCAGGAGAGGTCGCCGGAGGCATGCACGGCTCCAACCGGCTCGGCGGCAACTCCCTGTCCGACCTGCTCGTCTTCGGGCGGCGCGCGGGACTGCACGCGGCGCGGTACGCGGCCGGGCTCTCCGGGGCGGACGCCCGGCCCCTGGTGGACGAGGTCCAGGTGGACACGGCGGCTGCCGAGGCGCTGCGGCCGTTCAGCGCGGAGGGTCCCGAGGACGGGGCGACGCCGGAGAATCCGTACACCCTCCACCAGGAACTCCAGCAGACGATGAACGACCTGGTCGGCATCATCCGCCGCGAGGGCGAGATGGAACAGGCCCTGGCGAAACTGGCGGAACTGCGGGTGCGGGCACGGCGGGCCGGCGTCGAGGGCCACCGCCAGTTCAACCCCGGCTGGCACCTCGCGCTCGACCTTCGCAACATGCTCCTGGTCAGCGAGTGCGTGGCGCGGGCCGCCCTGGAGCGCACGGAGAGCAGGGGCGGGCACACCCGCGAGGACCACCCCGGCATGAACCGCGAATGGCGCCGCGTGAATCTGCTCTGCCAGCTCACCGACCCTTCCGGCGGCCTCGCGGCGACGGATCCCGTGCGCGGCCAGATCGATCTGGTGCGGGTCACCACCGAGCCCATCCGTCCCGACCTGCTTGCTCTCTTCGAGAAGGAAGAGCTGGTCAAGTACCTGGCCGAAGAGGAGCTTTACGAGTGAGTACCGCGACACCTACGCCGAGTTCTTCGGGACCTTCCGGCGGTCCTTCGAGTACGTCCTATGAAGCGCGGTTCCGGGTCTGGCGCGGGGACGTGGGAGGCGGCGACCTGGAGGACTTCAAGGTCGAGGTCAACGAAGGCGAGGTCGTCCTCGACATCATCCACCGCCTCCAGGCGACCCAGACGCCCGACCTCGCGGTGCGCTGGAACTGCAAGGCTGGCAAGTGCGGTTCGTGCTCGGCGGAGATCAACGGCCGGCCGCGGCTGATGTGCATGACGCGGATGTCGGTGTTCAGCCGCGAGGACGTCATCACCGTGACACCGCTGCGGGCCTTCCCGGTGGTGCGGGACCTGGTGACGGACGTCGGCTTCAACTACACGAAGGCGCGGGAGGTACCGGCCTTCGTGCCTCCGGCGGGCCTCGGTCCCGGCGAGTACCGCATGCAGCAGGCGGACGTGGACCGCTCCCAGGAGTTCCGCAAGTGCATCGAGTGCTTCTTGTGCCAGGACACGTGCCATGTGGTGCGCGACCACGAGGAGAACAAGGCGGCGTTCGCGGGACCGCGCTTCCTGATGCGGGTCGCGGAGCTGGACATGCACCCGCTGGACGCGGCGGCGGAGACCGGCATCGACCGCAAGCAGAGCGCGCAGGACGAGCACGGGCTCGGCTACTGCAACATCACGAAGTGCTGTACGGAGGTGTGCCCGGAGGGCATCAAGATCACGGACAACGCGCTGATTCCCTTGAAGGAAAGGGCAATTGACCGGAAGTACGATCCGCTGGTCTGGCTCGGGAACAAGATTCGGCGGCGGGGGGAGCAGTAGGGGCAGTAGGGCTGCCCGTGGCGAGGTGGGGGTAATCCCCCAGGCCGAAGACTCAAGATTTCCCCCATGGTCACGGGGGCGGGGCGAGATCAGCATGGAGGCATGAACTCTTCCTCGGCTGTGACTCGTTCGGCTGCTCGTGCAGTGGTGACCCGGCGCTCGGTGCTCGGCCTCGCGGCGGCCGGTCTGGCGGCGACGCTGCCGGCAGCCCCGGCCCTCGCCCACGCGGGCCCCACAGCCGTCGAGGCGAAGCTCCCCGCGCCCACGGGACCGCACCGGATCGGCACGGTGTCGACGCGCCTCGTCGACACCTCACGGCACGACCCCTGGGTGAAGTCCGTGCCGTACCGAGAGCTGATGATCAGCGTCTGGTACCCGGCGGCGGGAAGGCCGGGCGACGCCGGGCACAGCCTAGCTCCGTACATGTCGCCGGGCGCGGCAGAGCGCTGGAACGCGAAAGCGCCCCACGGCATCCCCAGGGACGCGATCGACTTCGCGAGGATGCGTACACATGCGCGGGCGGGAGCTCCGGCCGACACCAGCGGGGGCCGACGTCCGGTCCTGCTGTACGCGGCGGGGGCCAACGACCCGCGTACGTGGGGCACTTCCTTGGTCGAGGAGCTGGCGAGCCACGGCTACGTGGTGGTGACGGTCGACCACACCTATGAGGCGCCGGGGGTGCAGTTCCCCGACGGCTCGGTCAAGGACGACGCCCCGCTCCTCAAGGCCTTCGCGGAGGCGCAGGAGAGCGATTCGGTGCCTGTGCTGCTCAAGAAACCGGGTCGCCGACTCGAAGTTCGTCCTGGACCGCCTCGGCTCGCTGCCGAACGGCCTTTCCAGGGTCGTGGACCAGAAGCGGGTGGGCATGCTCGGCCAGTCGGCGGGCGGAATCGCGGCCGCCGAGACCATGTACGAGGACGACCGGGTCAAGGCAGGCATGAACATGGACGGCACCCTGGAGAACAACCCCGAACCGAACGGCACGAACCTGACGCCGGTCGCCCGGCACGGCCTCACCGGCCCGTTCCTGCTCATGGGCAGGCAGGGCAGCGACCGTACGACTGAGCCGTCGTGGCGCGAGTTCTGGTCCCACACGACCGGCTGGAAGCGGAACCTCACCCTGCGCGGCTCGATGCACCAGACGTACACGGACCTCGCGGCGCTGCTCCCGCAGGCCGGGGTGGACCGCGAGGTCATCGAGAAGAACATGGGCACGGTCGACCCGGGCCGCGCGGTGGCTGCGGAACGGGTCTACGCGACGTCGTTCTTCGACCGCTGGCTGCGGGGGCAGGACAACCACCTGCTTGACGGGCCTTCGGGGAAGTTTCCGGAAGTGGAGTTCGCGGGGTGAGGCAGCATCTCGCTGCGGGAGCACGGGAGGCGGCTTACGCTCCCGGAATGGGGACGACTGATCGACTGCTCGGTTCGGGACGCACCGCGGATGTCTTCGCGCTGGACGACGCACTGGACGACACACCGGACGCCGCATGGGTGCTGCGCCGGTATCGGGACGGGACCGACGCGACGGAGGAGGCCGCCGTCATGACGTATCTGTCGGAGCACGGGTATCCGGTGCCGCCCGTCCGCCCTGCCGAGCCCGGCGCGCCCCGTACCGACCTGGTCATGGGGCGGCTGACGGGCCCGACCATGGCGGAGGCCGCGATGCGGGGCGCGATCACGCCGGAGGAGGCGGCGGTGATCCTCGCCCGGCTGCTGCACACGCTGCACGCCCTTCCGGCCCGCTTGTCCACCTCGCCCACGGACCGCGTCCTGCACCTCGATCTCCACCCGGAGAACGTGATCCTCACGCCGGAGGGCCCCGTGGTGATCGACTGGGCCACCACGGAGGAGGGCCCGCCCGGCCTCGACTGGGCGATGTCGGCGCTGATCCTCGCGGAGGTCGCGGTGAGCGGCAGGCCTGAGGCTGCGGGGTCACGGACCGCTCTGGCCACGCTCCTGACGGACGCGGCGGTCGACGTCAGAGCCACGGCCGACAGCCACCTCGCGGAGGCCCGCGCCCGCCGCGGTGCGAATCCGACGCTGGGGGCGGACGAGGTGCGGTGGCTGGACGCGGCGGTGGACCTGGTGCGGGAGTAGAGCGGGGCGGCGCAGCACTGGGCGGGAGACGGCACTGGAGACGCCGCCAGGCCCCCCGGTCGCACACACCCGGTCGCACACCCCCGGTCGCGCACCCCCCAAGACGGTCATACGCTCCCAAATGTGACGCTGCCCTCGCACATAGTCGTGCGGGCGACAGCGGTGGCCGGTGCGCTGCTCGCGTGGTGCCTGCTGCTCCTGTTCGCCCCCGCGGCGCTCGCCGCCCCGGCCGACGATCCGGTCACTCTCTCTCGCGAGGGCCAGATCACCGACAAGGTGGGCGCCCTCGGCGACCGTAAGGACGCCACCGCGCGGGCGCTCGACCAGCTCTACGACGACCGCGGCCTCCAGCTCTTCGTCGTCTACGTGCGTGACTTCTCCGGGCGCGGCTCACAGGACTGGGCGGACACCACCGCCGAGCGCAACGGGCTCGGCCTGGACGACGTGCTGCTCGCCGTCGCCACGCACGACCGCCAGTACGCCTACTCCGTAGACGTCGATTCCCGGCTCACCGAGGCGCAGCTCCAGGACGTGGCGACCACCGCGATCAAGCCCGCGCTGCGGCAGAACGACTGGGCCGGCGCGGCCATCGGCGCCGCGGACGGCTACAGCGCGGTCCTCTCCGGCCGGCCCGTCCCCACCCCGGCGATCACCCCGGGGGCCGCGGACCCGGGCGGCAGCGGCAGCGACAGCGGGGGCGAGACGGCCACCGGCGACCTCGTTCTGCCCATCGTGGTGGTCGGCGGCGCGGGCGCCCTCGCGGCGGTCGCGTACAGCCGCCGCAAGAGGCGCACCACCACGCGTACGACGCCCGGAGGCGGCGGCTGGGGCAAGGGGGCGGCGGGAGCGGCGCCGACCCCGCTCCCCGAACTCGACAAGCGGAGCAAGCAGCTCCTGGTGGAGACCGACGACGCGATCCGCACCAGCGCGGAGGAACTCGGCTTCGCCACCGCCCAGTTCGGTGACGAGGCGGTGCGGCCCTTCACGGACGCGCTGGCGTACGCACGCTCCGAGCTGACCACGGCCTTCAAGCTGCGCCAGCAACTGGACGACGCCTATCCGGAGGACGACGCGACCAAGCGCACCATGCTGGACGAGATCGTCGCGCGCTGCACCGAGGCGAGCCGCCGCCTCGACGCGGAAGCCGCGGGCTTCGACCAGCTGCGCGCCCTCGAACGCGACGTCACAGGGGCCCTGGACCACGCCGAGCAGGTGTTCCGGGAGGTCACGGGCCGTACCACCGCGGCGGAGACCACCCTCGGCAAGATCCGGGAACAGTACGCGCCGTCCGCGTCGGCGCCCGTCCTCGGCCATGTGGAGCAGGCCAAGGACCGCCTCCTCTTCGCCACCACGCACCTGAACGAGGCCCGCCAGGCCATCGACGCCGGCGACAACGGCAAGGCCGCCGTCCATCTGCGGGCCGCCGAAGGCGCCGTCGACCAGGCGGGCACCTTCGTGGACGCCGTCGACCGCCTCGCCGACGAGCTCGCGCAGGCCGCGGAGAAGCTCCCCGCCGCGCTCACCGAGACGGAGACCGACCTCGCCGAGGCGCGCGGCCTCCTCGAAGGCACCGCGGCGGGAGCCTCCACGGCCGACCTGCACGGCCGTATCGCCCGCGCCGAGACGGTGGTCGCCGAGGTCCGCAAGAAGATGGCGGCGGGCCCGCACGACCCGATCGACGCCCTGCGCAGGGTCGAGGAGGCCGACACGGTCCTCGACGAGTCCCTGGCGGGCGCACGCGAACGCGAGGTCACCAGGCAGCGCGCAGCCACCCTCCTCGGCCAGGCCCTGCTCACCGCGCGCAGCGCCGTGGGAACGGCGGCGGACTTCATCGAC
Organism: Streptomyces sp. NPDC054866; assembly: GCF_053610745.1. Taxonomy (NCBI): domain Bacteria; kingdom Bacillati; phylum Actinomycetota; class Actinomycetes; order Kitasatosporales; family Streptomycetaceae; genus Streptomyces; species Streptomyces sp. NPDC054866. Next base: position 800,652 of record NZ_JBSGZA010000003.1, on the reverse strand, counting down.
ACGCACCGGGGCGGGGTGGGCAGCGAGGCGAGGACCCGTCTCGCCGAGGCCCAGCGGCACCTCTCGGGCGCGGAGGCCGCCAAGGACACCGATGCCTCCGCGGCGCTCGCCGAGGCCCAGCAGGCCGACGCCCAGGCCCGGCAGGCCCATCAGCTCGCCGAACGCGACGTACGCGGCTACGGCAACCCCTACGGAGGCGGCGGCGGACGCGGTGGCGGCATGGGCGGCGCGGTACTCGGCGGCATCATCCTCGGCGAGCTCTTCGGAGGCGGGGGCCGCGGGATGGGCGGAGGGGGCTTCGGAGGCGGCGGCTTCGGAGGCGGCGGTCCCGGCAGCTTCGGCGGCGGCGGGACCCGGGGCCGGATGGGCGGGGGCGGGAGGTTCTGAGCCCGACGCATGACGCCGCCCTCGCGGTGACCTTTTCGTACGTCTCCTAGTGCCCTCGTACTCCTGATGCCCTCGTACTCCTACCGACCCTCATAGAAGGAGCCCGTCATGACGAAGCAGACGATCCTCGGGCGCGTGGCCCAGCTCGCCAAGGCCAACATCAACTCCCTCCTCGATCAGGCCGAGGACCCGCAGAAGATGCTCGACCAGCTGATCCGCGACTACACCAACAACATCCGGGAGGCCGAGGAGGCGGTCGCGACCACCATCGGCAATCTGCGGATGCTGGAACTGGACCACAAGGAGGACCAGGACGCGGCCGCCGAATGGGGCACCAAGGCGGTCGCCGCAAGCAAGAAGGCTGACGAGCTGCGCTCCGAGGGGAGCGCCGTGGAGGCCGACAAGTTCGACAGCCTGGCCAAGGTCGCGCTTCAGCGGCAGCTCCAGTCCGAGCGCGAGGCCAAGGACGCCGAGCCGACGATCGCCTCGCAGACCGAGGTCGTCGACAAGCTGAAGACCGGCCTCGACCAGATGAAGATCAAGCTGACCCAGCTCCGGTCGAAGCGCGATCAGCTGGTCGCCCGTGCCAAGACCGCGCAGGCGCAGAACCAGATGATGGACGCCGCCCAGAGCATCGATGTCCTCGACCCGGCCAGCGAGTTGAGCCGCTTCGAGGACAAGGTGCGCCGCGAGGAGGCCAGGGCGCTGGGGAAGCAGGAGCTCGCCGCGTCCTCCCTCGACGCGCAGTTCGAGCAGTTGGACAGCCTGGGCGACACGGCGGAGGTCGAAGCCCGCCTCGCCGCCCTCAAAGCGACCACATGACCACGTAGTGGCACTCAGAACAGCATGACCACGTAGAGGAACTCAGAACAGACTGAGCAGCGCCTCCGCCGCGTCCATCGGCTGCGCGCCGCTGTCCGGCAACGGCATCTCGAACCACACCGTCTTGCCGCGCGGCGTCCTGCGCGAGCCCCACGCGGCGCTCAGCAGGCCGACCAGCTGCAGCCCGCGGCCGCCCTCGTCCGTGTCGCGCGCCCGGCGGCGCCGCGGCTGGACGAGCCCCGCGTCCCACACCTCGCACACCAAAGTGCGGTCGAGCAGGAGCCGCAGCCGGATGTCGCCCTCGCCGTACCGGAGCGCGTTGGTGACCAGCTCGCTGACCAGCAGTTCGGTCGTGTCGCAGAGGGGTTCCAGGTCCCAGGCGCGCAGCTGATCGCAGGCCAGTTCGCGGGCCCGGCCCACCGACTTCGGGTCACGCGGCAGCGTCCAGTCGCCGACGGCCTCGGCGGGCAGGCCCTGGATGCGCGCCATGAGCAGCGCGATGTCGTCCTCTCCGTGGTGGGTGTCGAGGGTGTTCAGGACGTGGTCGCAGACGTCCTCAAGGGCGGGCGCGGGGTCGTCGAGGGCCCGTACGAAGGCGTTCAGGCCCTCGTCGAGCGGGTGGTCGCGGGACTCGACGAGCCCGTCCGTGTAGAGCGCGAGCAGGGCGCCCTCGGGCAGCTCGACCTCGACCTCCTCGAAGGGCTCACCGCCGACTCCCAGCGGCATGCCGGGCGGCACGTCGAGCATGAGCGGCGATTCGCCGGGCTCGACGAGTACGGGGGGCAGGTGGCCGGCGTTGGCGAAGGTGCAGCGGCGCGTGACGGCGTCGTAGACCGCGTAGACGCACGTGGCGAGGTAGACCTCCGAGAGGTCCGTCCCGTTCGCGGAACGCGTCTGACGGGCCGTCCTCGTGGCCTGCTGGGTGCCTGAGGGGTCGCCGAGGCCGCGGGCGATCTCGTCGAGCGCGGAGAGTACCTCCGCGGGCTCCAGGTCCAGGAGCGCCAAGGTGCGTACGGCGGTGCGCAGTTCGCCCATGGCGACGGCGGCGCGCAGGCCGCGGCCCATGACGTCGCCGACGACCAGGGCGGTGCGGTGGCCCGGCAGTTCGATGACGTCGAACCAGTCGCCGCCGACCTCGGTGGCCGCGTTGCCCGGGAGGTAGCGGCAGGCGATGTCCAGGCCGGACGCCTCGGGGTCGCCGGGCGGCAGCAGGGAGCGCTGCAGTATCAGCGCGCGTTCGTGCTCGCGGCGGTAGAGGCGGGCGTTGTCGATGCAGACGGCGGCGCGCGCGGCGAGCTCGACGGCGAGGGCGCGATCGCGCTCCCCGAAGGGCTCGCTCCCCTTCGTGCGGGAGAACTGGGCGAGGCCGACGACGGTGTCGTGGGCGACCATCGGCACGACGAGCGTCGACTGGATGAGCCCGCCGGTGAGCCTGCTCGCCGAGCCGTCGTCGGCCGCGGAGACGAGCCGCGGCCGTGCCGTGCGCAGGGCGTCCGCGCAGGGCGATGTGAAGGCGAAGCGGTGCACGGCGCCCACGTCGACGGGGTGGCCGCCGTCCGGGAAGGGCGCGTCGGAGACGGCGCTCGCGAAGGCGACGCGGCGCAGTTCGGCGCTTCCGTCGGCGAGGCCGGGCGGTGTCTCGTCGCCGTCGAGCAGTCCTTGGTAGAGGTCTACGGAGGCGAGGTCGCAGAAGCCGGGGACGGTGACGTCGAGCAGCTCGCGCGCGGTCGTCTCCAGGTCGAGGGAGTTGCCGATCCGGGCGCCCGCTTCGTTGAGCAGGGCGAGGTTGCGGCGGGCGTGGGCGGCCTCGCGGGCGGCGGCGTGGCGCCGGGTGACGTCGGTGCCGAGGCCCGCGACGCCTATGGGGCGGCCGGAACCGCTGTGCACGCGGTAGAGGTTGATCGACCAGTGGCGGCGTTCGTTGCTGCCGGGGGCGGGGCCGACGATCTGCATGTCCGTGACGGAGTCGCCGGTCTCCAGGACGCGCCTGAGGGCGGCGGCCATGCGGTCGGCCTCGTGACGCGGGAGGTAGTCGTGGACGGTGCGGCCGCGGTGGTCCTCGACGCCGCCTCCGAAGACGGCGGCGAAACGGCGGTTGGCACGCTGCACCTTCAGGTCCGTGCCGAACAGCAGGAAGCCGAAGGGAGATTGGCCGAAAATGGCCTGCGAAGCGGCGAGGTCGGTCTCGATCTGCCGGAGCGCCCGTACGTCGACGACGATGCAGACGGCGGCCCGCTCGCCCTCCTCGGTCTCGGTGGGCATCACGTAGACCTCGGCGATCCCTTCGGAGCCTCTGAAGGACTCCGTGGCGGGTCCGCCGGGTCCGCCCTGCCCACCCGGTCCACCCGGTCCACCCGGTCCGTCGGGCCTTCCGGGTGCCCGGAAGGGGACGGATCCGGTCCACTCCCTGCCGTCCAGGATCTCCGCCATCTTGCGGTGCCCGCTGCTGCGCAGCTCGGCAGGGACGAAGGCCTCGATCGGGTCCCTGCCCACGGCGTCCTCTGCGACCACTCCGAACAGCCGCTCGGCCCGCAGGCTCCACTGGTCGATGAGACCGTCGGGGCCGATCGAGAACGAGGCCACCTTGATGTAGTCGTAGATCGAACCGGGTGGACTGCTCTGCCACATCACGTCATCCGCAGCTTCGCCCCTAGCGTCACCCGACGGCCTGTCCTGCTCCGTCGCCTTCGCTGGTATCTCGCTCACGCGAACCGTCCCCTCCAGCTCACCACGTCCGGCACCGGTCACCGGATGCGGCTGCCCGCAGTATCCAGCACTACGGAGCCACGCCACACGGCGTTCACGATCACAGCACGGACTCAACTCTTTTTGGCCCGTGACCGTCTTGTGTCTGTCCCACGCTGCCAGTCTTCTAACCCGGCAGCACCAGCTCGAACCACACCGTCTTGCCCGTCTTCCCCGTGCTGCCCTGTCGCGTCCCCCAGCGCCGCGACGCGCGGGCCACCAATTGGATACCCCTGCCCCCCTCGTCATCAGGTGTGGCGTCGCGCTCCCGGGGCGGGTCGGGAAGCGGATCGGAGACCTCTACGAGGAGGGTGTCCAGCGGCCCGGCCGGACGTACGAGCCGTACTCCGATGGGGCCCGAGGCGTGTCGCAGGGAGTTGGTCACCAGTTCGCTCACGAGGAGGACGGTGATGTCACCGAGGGCGGCGAGGCCCCAGGCGCCGAGTTGTTTGCGCACGACGGCACGGGCCATGCGCACGGCGCCAGGGTCTGCGGGAAAATCCCACTCGGCGCAGTCGCCTTCGGTGTCGATCACGCCGATCACTTCCAGACCAGCAACAGCGGACCCTTGTCCGGTTTCATGGGGTTAATGGGCACATACCCGATATCCCGGCGGAACTACCGCTTACTTGGGCGCACTGTGGCACGAACGGCGTAGGTGGGGCTCAAGTGCGGGGAGACATGCCCTCGCGCGCTCCCCCGGCCGGCGGCGCCCGATCCGCCCTAGCGGCGCTCGACCCCCGCCCCCGTCACCGGCACCACCACCGCCGCCACCGCCGGGACGTCCGCGTCCAGCCAGTCCACCGACCAGACCTCGTCCGGCGCGAGCCAGCGCAGTTCGTCGTGGTCCTCCAGGGGCTGGGGGGCTCCCGACAGGAGCTTCGCCGTCCACACCCACAGGACGTACCCCGGCTTGAGCGGCCACTGTCCCGGCACCCTCGCGACCGGCTCGGCGGTGACGCCCAGCTCTTCGCGCAGCTCTCGCACCAGGGCTTCCTCGGGGTGCTCGCCGGGCTCGACCTTCCCGCCGGGCAGTTCCCAGCGGCCCGCGAGCTCAGGGGGTGCGCTGCGCCGCGCGGCCAGCAGGCGCCCGTCGTCGTACAGGGCGGCGCCCACCACGATCCGTTCCGTCATGCGGCGGAGCCTATGCGGTCAGTGCGCGCTGCCGTTCTGGCTCAGCTTCTCCACGCTGTACAGCTGCTGGCGGCCGTGGTCGTCGAGGCTCTCCGCGATCTTCTCGGCCTCGGCCTTCGTCGCGTACCTACCCACCCTGTAGCGGTTGCCGTTGTCATCCTGACGTATCACGAGCCAGGGAAGAACGGCCGTTCCGTCATTCATCGCGCCCCTCCGCTCGCCGCCCCCGGCGCGCGCCACGCCTCGATCAGTAAGGAAACCGCAATCCGCATATGCCCGAGCCTACGCCCGACCTTTACTCAGCGGATACGACTTTGCACAAAGAGGTACGCAATTGGCCAAAGCCGAGGGGGCGCACCTTGTCGGATGCGCCCCCTGGTGACACCGGTTCGGCCGGTGCGAGCCGTGTCGGTCCCGCGTCAGTCGGTGCGCACCGTCGGCATCGGCATGAGCACCGGCGCACTCGACGGCGACGTACGGCAGACGTCTCCGCACTCCGCGTCCAACGAGCAGCACAGTGAGCAGATCGGGCCCGCCTGGACCGGGCAGTCCGCGATGTCCGGGAGTTCGTACGCCGTCTCGCAGACGCCGCACGCGTGCGTGGCCGTCACGTCGGGGACGTCGACGTGCGGACCGTTCACCGGGTTCGGGCGCGCCAGGTAGTACTTGCCCTTCGTCGCCCAGGCGATCAACGGGCACAGGACGAGGGCGAGTCCGGCCGCGATGAACGTCGAGAAGGCTTCCGCGTACTCCCCGAAGAGGCCGAAGAAGGCCAGGATCGAGACCACCGACGCGATCACCATCGAGCCGAAGCCCGCCGGGTTCACCGCGTACAGGTAGGCCCTCTTGAACTCGATGTACGGGGGGCTCCAGCCCATCCTCTTGTTGATGACGAGGTCGGCGGCGACCGCCACGATCCATGCGATGCCGACGTTCGAGTAGAACCCGAGCAGCTTGTTGAGGGCCGCGAACATGTTCATCTCCATCAGCGTCAGCGCGATGGCGAGGTTGAGGAAGATGTACCAGACCCGGCCCGGGTGCCGGTGCGTGACGCGGGAGAAGAAGTTCGACCAGGACAGCGAACCGCTGTAGGCGTTGGTCACGTTGATCTTGATCTGGGAGACGATCACGAAGAGGGCCGCCGCGGGCAGCGCGAAGGAGCCGAGCCACGGCTTCAGGGCCTCGATCTGCGGCGCGATCGGCTCCAGGGCGTGCGTCTTGCCGACGGCTTCGAGGGCGGCGAACGCCAGGAGCGCGCCGCCCAGCTGCTTGGCCGCGCCGATGATGACCCAGCCCGGACCCGCCGCCAGTACGGCCAGGTTCCAACGCCTCTTGTTCTGCTCGGTCTTGGCCGGCATGAAGCGCAGATAGTCCGCCTGCTCGCCGATCTGGGCGATGAGCGAGAGCGCGACGCCCGTGCCGAGCCCGAAGGCGACCCAGGAGAAGCCGCTGCCCGCCCCCTCGGTGCCCCCGAAGGAGCCGAACGCGCCCCAGGCGTCCGGCGCCTCGAAGGCGAGCACCACGAACGGCAGCACCATGCCGATGAGCCAGATCGGCTGCGTCCAGGCCTGCACCTTGGCCAGCGCGCCCATGCCGCGGAAGACGATCGGGATCACGATGAGCGTCGTGATCAAGTAGCCGATCTCCACCGGGAGTCCGACGGCCTGGTGCATGGCCTGGGCCATGATCGACCCTTCGAGCGCGAAGAAGATGAACGTGAACGAGGCGTAGATCAGCGACGTCAGCGTCGAGCCGAAGTAGCCGAAGCCCGCGCCCCGGGTCACCAGGTCCATGTCCAGGCCGTACTTGGCGCAGGCCCGCGCGATCGGGATGCCGGTGACGAAGATGATCGTCGCGGCGCACAGGATCGAGGCGAGTCCGCTGGTGAAGCCGTAGGTGAAGACGATGGACGCGCCGATCGCGAAGTCCGCGAGATAGGCGATGCCGCCGAGCGCGGTCGACGCCACCATGGTCGGCGACCAGCGCCGGAAGGAGTGCGGCGCGTACCGCAGGGAGTAGTCCTCGCGGCTCTCGTCGGCCGCCATCTTCGCGTAGCTGCGCTTGGGTGGTGGTCCTGCGGCGGCGCTGGTGTCGCGGGTGGCCGTATCCGTCATGTGAGTTCAACCGTCATGTGGGTTCCTGTCGTCCGACCGGAGTGCGGGTACGGGCGATCAAGTTAGGAGCCGTACATGACAAGCCGTCACGGGTCCTGATTGCTCCGGCGTTACGGAAGCCGGCCGCGCGTTAACTCGCGATCTCGGCGGGCGGACGGGCCCCTCCGGATTCCGGGCGTACGCCGGAGCGCCCGGTCACTTCACCGGCAGGTGGTATGCGATCCGATACCGGTCCGCGGGCACCACGACGTCGGCCGTCTCGACCGGTTTGCCCGACGCGAAGTACGTCCGCTGCACGACGATCACCACATGGCCGGGGACACCGCCGAGCGCCATGAGCTCCTCCGCAAGCCCCGGGCGCGCGCCGACCTCCTCCGCGACGTTGTCCACGACGACGTCGATGGCCGCCATGCGCTCGACCACTCCGCAGCCGCCCAGCGGTCCTTCCTCGGGGAGCATCACGGGGGTGCGTCCGGTGACGGCGAGGGGCTCCCAGGAGGTGGAGAGCATCATCACCTCGCCCGCGTCGCGGTAGACGTACTTGGTGCACATGACGCGGTCTCCCGCGCGGATGCCGAGACGCTCGGCGATCGCGCTGCCGGCCTCCACCTGCTCGCTGCGCGACTCCCAGGTGCCGCGCGCGCCGTCCTCCGCCTGCTCCTGACGGAAGGGCGTCGAGCCGCCAGGTCCCCGATAGCCGGTGCGTGCCACGCGGCGGGGCACGGGTCGCTCGCGCACGTACGTGCCGGATCCGGAACGTCCTTCGACCAGACCTTCGGCCATCAGGACCTTGCGGGCCTCCAGGGCGACCGTGTCCGACACGCCGTACTCCTCGCGGATCCTGGCCTGCGAGGGGAGCCGGGTGTGCGGCGGCAGCGAACCGTCGACGATCTTCTTGCGGAGATCACCCGCGACACGCAGATACGCCGGCTGCTCACCGAAAGTCACTGGCCACTCCCATCAGGTTGACAGACAGCAACAGCCTGGCAACCGTGGGTTGTTGGCCGCAACCCAAGGCCAAGGAATCACCCGAAGTGATGATTTTGGGGCGTGCAGGTCTTTACGCAGGGGCTTTCCGCGGCTATGGCGATCACCTTCCCACGCCGCTCCCGGGGGCGTCGATCAAGCGCTCTCGCCCCGGATGGCGAGGAAGCGGGAGATCGCCGCTCTCGCGATCTGACTGCCCCAGCCACCCCAGTTCACGTCGAAGCAGTGGTCGGCCCAGGGCAGTTCGACATACGTCGACGGCGCCCCGGCCACGTCGAGCCGCCGCGCCAGCTCGCGCGCCTGCGCCACCGGCACCGCCCGGTCCGCGCTGCCGTGCAGCAGGAGCGTGGGCGGCACGTCCGTCCGTACGAGCCTGGCGGGCGAACCGAGCAGGTAGCGGGCGGGGGCGGCCTTCGCCGAACCGCCCATCAGGCGGGGGATCATGGGGTCGCCGCGCAGCGCGGTCCCCGCGATGAGGCGCCCCATGTCGGTCGGCCCGTAGAGCGAGATCACCCCGGCGACCGAGCTGTCACGCACCGCACAGGAGGCGGGGACGCGGTCATCACCCTCCGTATAGGCGGCCGCGAGCGCGAGGTTGCCGCCCGCCGAACTCCCCGCGAGCACAAGGCGGTCGGGATCGATGCCGAACACGCGCGCGTGCCGCCGCAGCCAGCCCACGGCGCACTTCACGTCGCCGATCTGGTCGAGCTGGGTCGCGCGGGGCGCGAGCCGGTAGTCGATGTCGAAGACCGACCAGCCCCGCGCGTTGAACCAGCGGTTCCACGCGGGGCTCTGACCGCGGTGCCCCTTGTTCCAGCCTCCCCCGTGCACCCAGACCACGGCCGGGTGCCGCACCCCGTCCCGCTTCGGCAGGGTCCACAGGTCCAGCTTCTCGCGCCGCTCGCCGATGCGGGCGTAGCGGCGGGTGCGGTCGCCGTCGGGGGCCTTGGCGTAGTTGACGCCCTCGAAGTAGGCGGAGGGGGCGAGGGGTTGACCCTGCCCCTGGGCGGTGCGGTACGCGGCGGCGTACGGCATGACGCCGTACACGAGCGCGACGAAGGCGGTCAGTACGGCCAACCCGGCGCACCAGGGGTGGCGCCGCCCCGCGACCGCTCCGGCGGCGAGGCCGATGACCGCGGGCGGCACGAGCACGAGCCCCCAGGAGGTGACCGCTGCCGCGACGAGCACCAGGAGGGGGATGCGGGGCAGCGGGGCAGCGACGAGTACGGCGAGGGCGGCGTTCAGGAGGGCGACGGCGACGAGGAGCACTCGGGAGAGATGCGCGACGCACGAAACCCTGGGCCTGATCCTGCCGTTGCGGCTGACCCTTCGGGGAGGGTCCGACGCCGCGGGCCCCGGAGTGCGCCGGCCTGCGACGGTTGGCGTCACGACAGTCGTCACGCCGAAGAACTATCACAGAAGCGGACAAAAGGCCCTTAAGGTGAGCGGCCTCGTCACACGGGCGTGCGACGCACCTCGTCCTCGCGGCGGGCCGGGTCGACGACCCGAAGCCCTTCCCCGAGGACGAGAGCGCGTACGTACGGGAGCAGCTCAGCTCAAGGCCTGCGGCCTAGAACTGCAGTGCCCAGGAGTCGATCTTCCCGACGTCCTGCGCCGCGTTGTCACTCACCCGCAGCTTCCACGTCCCGTTGGCCGTCTCGGACGACGCGTTCACCGTGTAGGTGGTGTTGATGTCGTCCGAACTGCCGCCGGTTCCATAGCCCTTCAGCGTGTACGCGCTGCCGTCGGGTGCGATCAGCTGCACCTGGAGGTCACCCACGTACGTGTGCTTGATGGCGACCGGCACGCTCAGGGCGGCGGGCGCCGAGCCCGGGACGCCGCTCACGGTGACCGGTGATTCGGCCGTGGCGTTGTCAGTGATCGCGTAGTCGGTCGTGTTCTCGAACTTGGGGCCCGGCGGGTTCGTCGAGCCGGGGCCCACGTTCAGGAGGCGGTTGGGGGAGCCCGTTCCGGGGCTGGTGACGACGCCCGTGGAGGCCGCGCTGACCAGCGCCGCGGACACCTGGGCCGGGGTCGCCGCGCGGTTGTCGGCGAGGTAGAGCGCCGCGGCGCCCGCGGTGTGCGGGGACGCCATCGACGTACCGGAGATCGTGTTCGTCGCGCTGTCGCTGCTGTTCCAGGTCGAGGTGATGGACGAGCCCGGCGCGAACAGGTCCAGGACGCTGCCGAAGTTGGAGTAGCTCGCCTTGGCGTCGGTGCTCGTGGTGGCGCCGACCGTGATGGCCTCGGTCACGCGCGCGGGAGAGCGCGTGGAGGCGTTGACGGACTCGTTGCCGGCCGCGACGGCGAAGGTGATGCCGGACGCGATGGCGTTGCGTACGGCCGTGTCCAGGGCGCTGTCGGCGCCGCCGCCGAGCGACATGTTCGCGACGGCGGGCTTGACCGCGTTCCGGGCGACCCAGTCGATGCCGGCGACGACCTGTGCGGTGGTGCCGGAGCCCTGGTTGTTCAGGACGCGTACGCCGACGATCTTCGCCTTCTTGGCGACGCCGTGCAGGGTTCCGCCGACGGTGCCCGCGACGTGCGTGCCGTGGCCGTGGCCGTCCTGCGCGGTGTTGTCGTTGTCGATGGCGTCGTAGCCGTAGGAGGCGCGTCCGCCGAAGTCGCTGTGGCTGATGCGGACTCCGGTGTCGATGACGTACGCCGTGACGCCCTCACCGGCGGAGTCCGGGTAGGTGTAGGAGTTGTTCAGCGGGAGGGTCTTCTGGTCGATGCGGTCCAGGCCCCAGGACGGCGGGTTCGGCTGGGTGGCGTCGACCGTGAACGTGCGGTTCTGCACGACGGAATCGACCGCCGGGTCCGCGGCGAACTTCTTGGCCTCGGCCGCGGAGAGCTCGACCGCGTAGCCGTTGAGCGCCTTCTTGTACGTGCGGTCGATCTCGGCGCCGTACTTCTCGGCCAGGGCCTTGCCCTGCTTGGAGTCCGCCTTCGCGGCGTCCGCGTCGAGGCTGACTATGTAGCTTCCGGGTATCGCGCCGGGTGCTCCGGCGTTCTCGATCCTGCCTTCGCCCTGGCCCGGCTGAGCGGTCGCGGGGAGGGCGGAGACGACGCCGAGGGCGAGGGCCGCGACCGCTGTCGCGCTGATCGCGGCCAGTCTTCGGCGGGTATGACGCATCACTGCCATCTGAGGGGTCCTCCTCAATAGGTGGCGCGCTGGTGGGGGGTGGTGCCGGTGGTGCCAGTGGTGCCCACACGCGGAGGCAAACGACAGGAGCATGTCAATTGACGTGTCTACTTTTGCCTTCGTCGGGACGAAAGATTGGCGGATCCATAGGAATCCCACAAGGGTCAGTACCGGACGTAACATGACCGCCACGCACCCGCCATGACACATCCGCCCCAACTGCCCCAACTAGCCTGCGGACATGACAGCATTGCCGGATTGTTTCTGCCCCACCGACGGAACCCGTGTCCCCGCGGGCACCCTCGCCTGGTGCTGCCCCGTCTGCCGCGGCCCGCTCGACCTGGACTTCTCCCCCAATCCCGCACCGCTGAAGTCCCTGAACGGAAGGGTCAATTCACTGTGGCGGTACGCGGAGTCCCTGCCGCTGCCCGTCCCCGCGTTCTCGCTCGGCGAGGGCCGCACACCGCTCGTACCGCTGGATGGCGCGATCTCGGCCAAGCTCGACTTCCTGATGCCGACCCTCTCCTTCAAGGACCGGGGCGCCGTCATGCTCGCCGCACTCGCGCAGCGGCTCGCCCCGGAACGGGTGATCGCCGACAGCAGCGGCAACGCGGGCACGGCGATCGCCGCGTACTGCGCGCGGGCCGGACTGCCCTGCACGGTGTACGTTCCTGAGGGCACGTCACCGAAGAAGCTGGAGCAGATCGGCGCGCACGGAGCGCGGCTCGAAGTCGTCCCCGGAGACCGCGAGAAGACGGCATGGACGGCCCGTACGGCGGCCGACGAACCGGGCACCTTCTACGCCTCGCACGTCCACAACCCCTACTTCCTCCAGGGCACCAAGACGTACGTCCATGAGCTGTGGGAGGACCTGGGCGGCCGGCTGCCGGACGCGCTCGTCGTGCCCGTGGGCAACGGCACCCTGCTGCTCGGTGCGGCACTCGCGGTGCGGGAACTGCACGCGGCGGGCCTGATCGCGAAGGCACCGGCGCTGTACGCCGTGCAGGCCGCCGCGGTCTCCCCGCTGGCCGAGGCGTGGCGCGCCGGTGCCGACGAGCCCCTGGGCACCGCCCCGGCGGCGCCCACGCTCGCGGAGGGCATCGCCATTCCGCGGCCACCCCGCGCACGGCAGATCCTGCGGGCCGTACGCGGTCTCGGCGGCGGTTTCCTGACGGTCACGGAGGACCAGATCCGGGACGCCCAACTGGATCTGGCGGGACGTGGGTTGTACGTCGAGGCGACCGGCGTCGCGTGCTGGGCCGCCGTACGGGACGGCGCACTCGGCGAGCGCACGGCCGTGGTTCCGCTGTGCGGTGCGGGTGTGAAGTCGGGACTCGCGAGCGCGTGAGCGCCGAACTGGACACCAGGGCAGGCTAGTTGGTTCCCGCCGGCCGATGGTCACAGCTCTGTCCGCTCATGGCCGGAGCCCTGCCCTGAGCCGAACTGTGGCCGTACGCTTGTCGCCACCATCGATATGACGGTGCGATCGGGAGGTCACGGGGGTGGAAGGGCGCAGCCCTGCGAGGGTTCGCAACGAATTGGTCGCCGACATCGTCGACGTACTGCAGGAATCGGGCACGGTACGACAGGAGAACAGCGCCGATCTTTGGGTGCGCATGCTGAGCGACGAGCTGGAATCCCCCGTGGAGCCCCTGCGCAACGCGGCGCTGCGGCCCTGGCTGCTTCAGCTGGTGGAGCGCTGCGCGCAGGTTCCCGACGGTCTCGGGTGCCTGGTGCGCTGCCTGCAATATCTGGAGCAGCAGTCTTCCGCCATTCTGTCGCTGCTGCGTCTCGTGGACGAATGGGAGGCCGTGGAGTTCTTCGACGGCGCCGACCTGCATCCCTTGCAGCCCATCCTGCGGGACATGCGCTCATCGGCCGGACTCGCCACGCTCGCCCGGCGGGCCAGCCGGTCACGCACCCAGGAATTGCCTGCGTGGTGCGACACGGGATGGGCAGTCTTCCTACGGCTGGCCGGCGGCAACACCGCCGCGAGGGAACTCCCCGTCAGCATGGCGTTCCTGGCCCTGGCCGCCGACCGGCTCGTGGAGGACGGACAGATGGAGGCAGCGGAGGACCTGCGTCGCTGGAACCGCTCGCAGGCCAGGGCGTGGGGTCTTGAGGACCAGATCGCCGACTGGCAGCGCAGCGGCCTGGTCCAGCAGGCTCCGCCGCCCATGGTGCCCGCGTATCTGATGATCCAGTTCGAGCCCGACGGAGTGGATCCCGACCGCTATCTCCTCTCCCACTGGCGGCAGTCGGACGCCGACGGCTGGCATCCCGTGCCGGGCGAGACCCTGCATCTGCACCGCGACGACCTGCCCGCCGAGGTCGAGGTCCTCATCGAGCAGACCGAGGAGCGATGGGCGGACCTGCGGCAACCGGTCGTCCTTGAATTCATCCTCCCGTGGGAATTGCTGGGCGAGCCCGTGGAGTGGTGGCACAAGGAGTCCTCGTCCTCGTCACCGACCCCCCTGGTGATGGACTACGCCGTTCTGATCCGCAGCTTCGAGCGTCTGCGCAAGGCCGCCTGGCATCGCCCCTGGCACAAGAAGTGGCGCCAGCTCAAGGAGCAGCCCGCCGACAGCCATTCGTACTTCAACCCTCCGGGCCAGTCGCACTTCCACCTGGAGCGCGAGCTGAAGGAGGACGACCACGCGGTCTGTCTCGTACTGAGCCAGCCACCCGGCACCGACTCACCCGCAAGCCACGAGGAGTTCATGGCGGGGCTGCGGGCGGGGGTGCCCGCGATGATCTGGCACCGCGGTGACTGCGGTGATCCCGCCTTCAAGGAGGCGGTCGCCGAGATGGTCCAGGCCAGGGGCCTGTCCAGCCTGGTGACGCGCGCCGGAAATTGGCGCAAGGAGGCTCTGGCGCTGGGACCCGAGGGCTGGGACAACCACGTGGGGCGCCATCTGGCGATCCTGTTCGACGATCCGGAACGCAGACCCGGGCCGCCCGGCCCCGACCGAGCGCCGGTGACGAGTTGAACGGGCCCGCAGGCGACAGGTCCGTGAACCTCCCGCACACGGCGAGAGGGGGTGCCGCGCCGTGAACGAGCCGGCCTCCGCTGCCGTGCGGCTGCTTTCCGCCGGGCGCATGCACCTGTCGCCCGTGCGCACGCGCCTGCCGACCGGGCGTACGCGCCTGCCGACCGGGCGCACGGAGCCACACGCCGGGGGCGTCATGTCTTCCGCCGTAGGCACGGATTTCCCCGCGGCGGGCGTGACTTCTAGCACGATTTCCGTGCGCCCCGGCCCATGCCGCCGTACCCCCTTGCTTGCTGTGCGGGCGCACTGTCACGCTGCGCTTGTGGATGTCACGCACGCCCGCGCACTGGGGGACTCCGCACCATTGTCCTGGCCGCCTCGACGCCTTGAGGGCGCATATGCATGACGACGGAGGGCAGCGGCAGGGACCGGCAACGCGGGCACGTCGTGAGGCCGCGTCCGTTCTCGGCCGGCTCGGGCATCCGAGGACCGGCCAGTCGGGCAGACAGGAGCGCTCCGAAGCGGTCCTCGTCCTCGACAGCCACCTGACGATGAAGATCTGGGACCACGCTGTCGACGACCTCGTCGACGAGCTGAACCGCGAGGGTGACTTCGCGCGCGTACGCGTCCTGCGCTTACGCGGCACGGACGAGACCGACCCCGCACGCCTGGGCCCCGAGGAACCGCTCGGCAGCGCAGGAGACATGCGCCGGGTGATCCTCGTCCTCACCGACGGGCTGGCGGCCGGATGGCGGTCGGGCGCCGTCATGCCCCTGCTGCGCGCCTGGGGCCGCACCTGCCCGGTGGCCGTGGTGCATGTGCTCCCCCAGCAGCTGTGGTTCCGCACGGGCCTCGACGTCTGCCGGGTGCGGCTGCGCGCCGACCACGCCTGGGCGGCCAACAGCGCGCTCGACTGGGAGCTGCGCGAGGCCCCGGTGGAGTCACGCGACCCGGACGAACCGGAGGCCGAGGGCGACGCGGTCCTCGTGCCGGTCCTCGCCCTGACCAACCGCTGGGCCGAGGCCTGGACCCAGCTCGTCATGGGGCCGGAGCAGCGGTGGCTGGAGATGTCCGCCATCCGGGCGCGGGAGTGGAAGCGCAGGCCCGACGCCGCGCGCGCCCTGCCCTGGACGGACGACGTCCCCGACCCGCGCAGCACGGTGCCGGCCTCCGAACGCGTGTCGGACTTCCGGGCCGGCGCATCGCCCACGGCCTTCACACTGGCGACGCGCTTATCCGCCGTCCCGCTGAGCCTCCCCCTCATCCGCAAGGTCCTGGAGACCACACCGGGCGCGGGCCCGGTGCACGCGTCGGAGCTGCTGATGAGCGGCCTCGTCCGGCCCAGCGGGGAACAGGGCGACGAGGTCACGGATGTGGCGTTCTCCTTCGCTCCCGACATCCGCGAGGAGCTGCTCGCCCTGGGCCGCCGCAGCGACACCGCGCGGATCCTGCACGACGTACGCGCACTGTTGGCAGGTGACGGCACAGGGGCCCCCTCGCTGCTCCCCTCCCCCGCCGAACCGCTCGACACCCTGGCCATGCCCCGGGTGAACAGTCGCAATATCGGGTTCCTCCGCGTGGAACTCGCCGCGCTGAGAGCACTCTCAGGACGTTTCATGCAGCGCGCCGCCCTGCTGGCAGGGGTACTTGGCTGGCACGATCGTCGCTACGCAGTCAGCCTGGAGAAAAGCGGTGGAACCCCCGTCTCTCGGCCCGATCCTGAAGGAGCATCGGTGATGTCGACTACGCCCCAGCAAACGATGGAGGGGGACCGCACATCACAGCCGCGCGTCTGGGGAAACCTACCGCCTCGGAACCCCAATTTCACCGGCCGGATGGCACTCCTCGAACTCCTCGGCGAGCGTCTGAGGGAAGGCACGACCACAGTCCTGCCGGAAGCGATTCACGGCATGGGCGGCGTGGGCAAGACCCAGCTGGCCATTGAATACGCATACCGCCATCAGGCCGAGTACGACATCGTCTGGTGGATTCCCTCGGAACGGCCCGGCCAGATCGGGCAGGCGCTCGTGGAGCTGGCGGGGCGCCTCGGCCTGGAGACGAGCACCGAGGCCAATATCGCGGGCCCCGCGGTGCGCGAGGCACTGCGCGAGGGCCGTCCCTTCTCACGCTGGCTGCTGATTTTCGACAATGCCGACAACCCCGAACAGGTTCGCCATTACTTCCCCACGGGGGGCAACGGCACGATCCTGGTCACCTCGCGCAACAGGCGATGGGGCCTGGTCGGCGGCTCTCTCGAGGTGGACGTCTTCACCCGCGAGGAGAGCAAGGAACTCCTGCGCCACTCCGGCCCGCCTCTCCAGGACGACGAGGCCGACCAGCTCGCCGAGGCGCTCGGAGACCTGCCGCTCGCCCTGGAGCAGGCCGCCGCATGGCGTGCGGAGACGGGCATGCCGGCGTCCGAGTACCTCCGGCTGTTCGAGGACAAGCGCACGGAGCTCCTCGAAGTGGCCCCGCCGCCGGACTACCAACTCCCGGTCGCCGCCGCCTGGAACGTCTCCCTCGACCACCTGGAGAACCGCAGCCCGTCAGCCCTGCGGCTGCTGCAGCTCTGCTCGTACTTCGCACCCGACCCGATTTCGCGGTCCATCTTCTCCGGCCTGGGGAACAGCAGCATCTTCCCCGAGCTCGACGCGACACTGAACGACCCGATGCGGCTCGCGCGGGCCATAAGGGAGGTGAACCGCTACTCCCTCGCCCGCATCGACCACCGTACGAACTCCATCGAGATGCACCGCCTTGTTCAGCTCGTCCTGAACAACCGCATGACCCCTGAGGAGCAGTCCCGCATGCGCCATGGCGCCCACACCCTGCTGGCCGCCGCTGACCCGAAATCACCGAACAACGCGGCCAGTTGGCAGCGGTACGCGGAGCTGTACGGTCACGTGATCGCCTCCGACGCCATCAAGTCCGACCAGCCTTGGGTGCGTCAGCTCGTCATGAACATCGCCAAGTACCTCTACTACTGGGGCGACCACGAGGTCTCGCTCGACTTCTCCGAGCAGGCCTGGGACACCTGGCTGACGATCTTCGGCGAGGAGGACCAGCAGACCGTCCTCATGGGCCAGTGGCTGTGCATCATGTACCGCGTCGTCGGCCGCTACGACGACGCGGCCGCCCTGGTGGACCAGCTCAAGGGCATCTACGAACGCACCGCCCCCGCCGACCGCGAGGACACCAGGGAAGACGCCCTGGACGCGATCCAGCTCGAAGCGGCCGTACGCCGCGTCGAAGGCCACTTCGCCCTCGGCGCCGAGCTGGACGAGACCGCCTTCGAGCGGGCCCGCCGCGCGTTCGGCGAGGACGACCCCACGACGATGAACATCGCCCACAACCTCGGCGTGAGCCTGCGGCTGACCGGCGAGTTCCGCCGCGCGCTCGAACTCGACCGCCACACCCTGGGGTTGAAGATGCGGCTGTTCGGCCGCGACGACCAGCGGACCCTGGTCACGGAGAACTCCGTGGCCATCGACGTCCGCGAGACCGGGGACTACGTCGGCGCCCGCGCCCTCCAGGAAGCGGTGCTCGGCGCCTTCCGTGACGTCTTCGGCCGCGCCAATCCCTCCACGGTCGGCGTGCTGCGCCAGCTCAGCGAGTCGTACCGCAAGGAGGGCGACCACGCGCGCTCCCTGGAACTCGCCACCGAGGCCTACGCCCTGTTCACCCGGCGCTACGGCGACACCCACCCCCAGTCGCTCTCCACCGCGCTGACCCTGTCGGTGGCGCTGCGCCAGAACGGCGACCTCCAGGCGGCACGCACCCGGGGCATCAAGGCCTGCCAGGGCTACCGCAACATCTTCGACCCGCACCACCCGCACGTCCTGTCGGCCGACATCAACCTCGCGGTCACCCTGCGCCTGCTCGGGCAGCCCGACGAGGCGCGCAGGCTGAACGAGGCGGCTCTCACCTCACTCGCCGAACGGCTCGGCCCCGGCCACCCGATCTCCCTGGCCTGTGCGATCAACCTGGCGAGCGACCTGGCCGCGCTCTCCCACCACCAGGACGCGCGCAGGCGTGGCGAGACGACGCTCGCGCTCTGCCAGTCGACCTTCGGTCCCGACCACCCCACCACCCTGGCGTGCGCCAGCAACCTCGCGATGGACCTCATCGCGGTCGGGGAGGAAACCGCGGGCAACGCGCTGCGGGCCGACACCCTGGAGCGCATGGAGCGCGTGCTCGACGCTCCCCGGATCCGCGAGGAGGCGGGCCCGCACCCGGCGACCCTTCAGGCCAAGGAAGGAACGCGGGCCAACTGCGACATCGACCCGGTGTCGCTGTAACGCGAAGAGGCAGGGCCGGCTGCGGGCTTAGCGCCCGGGCCGGCCTCCTCTAGCGTCCCGGCCCAGCCACGCGGCGAGCCGCACGGCGTCCGCGCCATCGCCCGTGTCGACCCGCAACGCATCCTGCACGGCACGGGCCCACTCCGGATACCGGCACAGGAGCCAGCCGCCCGGGCCGGCCTCCTCTAGCGTCCCGTCGTCCCGCCCCGGCCCAGCCACTCGGCGAGCCGTACGGGGTCCACGCCGTCGCCCGTGCCGACCCGCAGCGCGTCCCGCACGGCACGGGCCCGCTCCGGGTACCGCCGCAGGAGCCGGGCCGCGGCACTGCCGCCCTCGTCGTCCGCATCGCCGCCTAGCGCCCGCCCCAGGCCCACCCAGGCGGTCACGGGGCCGCCGTCGCCGGTCAACCGGGCGGCGTAGGCGTCCCGGGCTCCGGCGCGGTCGCCGCGGGCCAGCAGGACGTCGGCTGCTTCGACGCCCTTGATGCCGTCCGCCGTGGCAGCGGTCTGCCGCCAGATCCCTTCGGGCTCGCTGATGAGGTAGCGGGCCAGGATGGCCGCGACGTCGAAGTGCCTGCCTTCCGGATCCGGGACGAGCTCGGGCTCGGCCGCCAGGGCGGCCGGCGGGCGGCTCTCCCCCCGCTGCCAGGCTCGTACGGCTTCTTCGACGGCCGTGACGGGAGGCCGCAGATGGTGCGCGCGCCAGCGGGCCCGGTGGTCGGCGGCGGCTTCCCCTGCCAGCTCCAGCTCCCGGTCCGGCACCTCGTCGGCCATCCACTCCGCGCACCGCTCGCGCAGCGCCTCGATGACGCGTCGGCCCAGCGGCGTCAACTGCCCATGACCGGCCACCAGATTCAGCGTGGACCACACCTGGGCACGCCACAGCGCGAACTCGAAGTGGGCCAAGGGGGCGTACGCGGCGTCGGCGGCATGCCGGTGGGCACGCCAGAAGCGGGTGACGCCCGCGAAGGCGTAGATCCCCTGCATCAGGCCGCCCAAGGGCCGCGGGTCGTCGCGCCAGGGAGCGTAGAAGAGCTCTTCCGGCTGCTCCGGGTCCGATGCCCGGCGGCTCAGCGGTTCCAGGTGCATGAGTCCGCCGAGCTTCGTGTGCTGGAACTCGTGCACCAGCGTGGCGGCGAGCTGCGCCGCGTCGTCCGGGTGGGAGGCCGTGACGCTGCCGAACGCGTCGCCCGCTGTCCCGCTGTATGGCCGGAACCGCTCCCTGGCCGACACGGGCGCCACCGACATCAGCCCAGGGCGCATCGCGTCGGCGCTCTCCGCGTCGTCGCGCAGCAGGACCTCCCACGCGGCGGCCAGCATCTCCCGCCAGCTCACGTCCTCCGAAGCCGACATGAGGGAGGGCTCGCTCGGGCGGGGGAACGTGCGGTAGGGGTCGAGCTCCTCCAGGGCCAGCCGCTTGGCGCCGTCGCCGGACCCGACGGTCACGCGGCGCACCGCGTGCCAGCCCGGACCGCTCTCCTGCCAATCGCCGGGCACGGTCACTTCGCCGCTCCCGCCGATGACCCGTAACGCCCCCTTCACGCCCTTCTCGGCCACGACTTCGGCAGTGCTCCACGGCTCGGTCACCGGAAGCACCGCGCATCCCAGCGTAGGCAGCGGCACGACGCCACGGCGCACCGGAACGGTCATCGAGAAGTCCAGGCCTGCCCGCGCTCCCGCCGCAGCGGCCAGCGCCGACAGATGCCCTGTCACCACCCACAAGGGCGCGTCCTCGTACGACTTGCCTCTGAGCCGGCGCAACGCGAGCGAGAGCCACATGCCGGTGTGCGGGCACATGAGCACGTCCTCGAACGCCTCGGGTGACTGTTTCTGAACCCGCTCGAGCAGCGCCCAGGCCGCGTCGGGCGACAGCGCCGCACCGAAGCCGAGTGGCGGATCGCTCTGGGAGAGTCCGTCGTCCAGGGCTCGCAGCATCAGCAGCCGGCGGCTCCGCTCGGCGGCGAGCAGCTCGTCCACCACGTCCTTGCCGCCCTCGCCGCGCGCGAGAGCACGGACGCCGGCCGCCGAGAGCTGGTGGAACGACAGATCCGCAGATATCGCGGACTCACCCGCCATGGGCCCTCCACCGCACCGTACCGAGCTCCTCAGTCGATGCGGTCCGGGGGGTTGTACGACACGGCGATGGCCTGGGGGCCGTCAATGTGCCGCAGGAGCTGTTCCAGCGACACGGCGATGGCCGTACCGTCCATGGAGAGCAGCGCTTCAAGAGAAACCCCCGAGAGATCTACGAGATCGGACTCGACGGCAGGCATCGATTGCTCCACGGCTGCCAAGTCCCCTCCCGCGATTCCGTGCATGCGCCATCCCTTTCCCCCTCATGATGGCCCAGCACGGCACGCTGCGAAACCCCGCGTCCGAGCCGTGCCCGACATCAAGTCAGCAGTATCGCTTGGCCAGTTGAGCCGCCTCGCGGTCGAGGCGGGCCACTTCCGTCGACTGCCCCTCCAGCAGCCGGACCGTCTCCAGGAGCTGATCGAGCGTGCCCCGGTAGCGCAGACAGGTGCGCACGATGCCGTAGATGTCCATCCTGAGTCTGGAGTCCCTCGGCCGGTTCGCGGCGATCTCCGCGTCGATGCTGGAGAGCACCAGACCCAGGCCGCTCGCGTCCTTCAGTGCAGGCACGTCCACCAACGCGTCGACAAGCCCCATGAGTTCACGCAACGGCAGGTCAGAGGGGAGTCCGGCCAGACTGGCGGGCGCCGCCGTCCCGTCCGGATCCGCTGCGGAACGGAGCCCTCCAGGCATGGGCAGACCCGCTTCCTTGTGCAGCTGTTCCAACTCGGCCGAGGACAGCGCGCCGTACCAATGTTCCACCCTGCCGGCCGCGAGCCGCCCCAGGCCGTCCGAGCGGTGGTGGGCACTGATCACACCGATCACAGCACCGCCGGACCAGACCACCGCACCGGACATCCCCTCCCAGGGCGAACGCTCCGGTTCGGGGTCCGCGCGCGGCGCGAGAACGGCCAGTTCGAGTGTGCCCTCGCGGCGGTTGGAGAGGACGGAGACGGTCCCCGAGACATGGCAGGAGTCCCTGAACTGGCTGGGGGCGCCGTCGTCGAGGAGGCGCATCCTGTCGTCCCGCAGCTTGAAACGGGGAAAGCCCATCGCGCTGACGGGCAGCACCACATCGGACTCGGGCACGGCGCCGTAACGGGGGCTCCCGACAGCCGCTCTCCCGTGCGGCGGCACGTTCATGACCTCCAGGAGCGCCATGTCCACGGCCTCGGCGAGCAGCACGACGCGTACGTCGGCGCTCCACTCCCCCGGCAGATCGGCGTCGAAGCGCACCCGCACCGACGTCACAGGTCCCGCGACCACATGTGCGGCCGTCAGCACGGACCTTTCCCCCACGCGGTAGCCGGACCCGCGCCTTCCGGGCTCTCCGCCCGGCCTCTCCACCAGTATTTCGGCGACCCGCGCCGCCTCGAGACCCTCCGACGCCGACATGGTGTCCGGGCTCAGCGCTCGCGTGCGGTCCGGTCGCCGCGGACCCAGGGCCGCTGATCGGAGCCGCGGACGCGGGGCTCCAGGCTGAGGGTCACGCGGTGGGTGGTGCTGTTCACCTGCTGGCCGGAGGCACCTGCCTCGACGACCCAGAAGCGGATCTTGCCGTCCGCGCCGGCGGTCCGCTGTACGACGAACTCCGCCTCCAGCTGCACGGCACCCAGCTCGAAACGCACTTCTTCTTCCTCGGCCGCTGCCATGGCGGCGGCGAGCTGCCCACGTAACTGCGCGATCATCTCGGCGAGTTCAATCACGCCGGGCCTCTACCCCCGGCGTGTCGCCTCCACACGGTGGAGGCGACACGAGGAGAGCCGAAGGGCCGGCCGGCACGACGACGGCCGGCCCCTGGGGGCAAGGTCAGCCGTTGCCCTGGCCGTTGCCGGAAAGCACCGGGATGTCGGACAGGATGTGCGACAGCGGCTCGTCGCCCTTGGCCTGCGTGGAGTTCTCGGTGCACTGCTGGTTCTGCGGGGCCGACAGGATCGGGATGTCCTGGACTCCGACGTTGACCAGCGCGAGGATCGACTGGACGTTCGCCTTGACCGGCACAGCGATGCAGGGCTTGTTCAGCGTGCCCTGGACGAGCGTGAGCTGGGGGCTCTGGTTGCCCTTGGTCGCGGAGTTGCCGAACGCCGTGTCGGCGCCGTTGCCGCTGAGCGACGTGGTGCCGCGATCGTCACCGATCGCCATGGCCTGGGGGGCCATGCCTGCCGAGATTCCTGCGACAGAGGCGGCAATGGCCGCGGATGCCCACAGCTTGTTCATTTTGATTCCCTTCAAGAGCGGGCTCCCTTGGCAGAGCCGCGTGATGATCAACTGCCCGACACGGTGATGGTTGCGACCTTCGACCCGGTTGGCCGAGTAATCAGACGGCCGTCAACGGCATTCCAGGGTGTCCCCCCTGACTGTCGCCGGGCTCCCGAACCGCGGCGGATCGCTCAGCCTGGCCTTCGAGTCGGGGGGCGTCAGGGGCGTGTCCCGGTTGATGGCCGCGAAGACCTTGCCGGCCTTGGCCCGGTCCCACCGGAGCGACCCGCTCTCGCTGAAGCCGCTGACCGGCACCGTGGTGAACTCCATGGACGACGCCGGGAGTCGGCCCAGCTGTGCCGCGAGCGTCAGGATCTGCTCGGTGCTGAACCCCCGGTCCACCCACGCGGCTCCGACCAGCGCCCGGCCGAGCTGCGCCGCCCGCACCGGGTCGGCCAGGACGTTCTCCGTACGTACGCTGCGCAGCGCGCCCACGAGGAAGCGCTGCTGGCGCTGGATCCGCCCGAAGTCGGCGCTCGTGTCCACGTGGCGGGAGCGGACGTACTGCAGGGACCGGCCGCCGCCCAGCAGGTGGCTGCCGGGCGCGAGGTCGAGCTTCGTGGTCTTGTCCTTGAGGGGGCGGGGCGTGCACACCCGCACGCCGCCGACCGTCTCGACGCTGTCCATGAAGCGCCGGAAGTCGAGCTGCAGATACCGGTCGACGCGGACGCCGGTCATTGCCTCGACGGTCCGCACCGACAGCGCGGGACCGCCTTCCGCGTAGGCGCCGTTGATCTTCCCCGGATGCGCCGGACGCTCCCGTCCCGTTGCCTTGTCGCGGTGCGCCGGGATCTTGGCGTAGGAGTCCCTGGGGAGGCTGACGACACTGACGTGGTCCCCCGCCTCGGAGACATGGACCAGCATGAGCGTGTCCGTGCAGTTGCAGGCGACTCCGCCCGCGTAGAACTTCCGCTTCTCCTTGCGCGTGATGGTGTCGCGGCCGTCCGTCCCCATCAGGAGGATATTCGTACCGCTTCCCTCGTTCGGTCGATTCTTCATGTCGCCGAAGGCATCGACGCGTTGGACCGGAAGCGGCAGCGCCGTGGCGTTCCCCATTCCAGCGGCAGCGGCGATCAGCAGAACCCCGGAAATGGCGATACGCAGACTTCGCGCACGCCGGGATCCGGTCGGTGAGTTGAAGTGAGTGAGCAAGCTGAACTCCGCTGCGGGGGAACCGGGGCGAAGAAACGGTAAGCCGCTCGACGCCACCGCGGAGCGCGGGATTTCATGGCGCGCACGAACAACAACTCGTTCGCCCCAATCCGTTCGGTTTCCCCGGATTCCACATCTGGAACAGATGGCTCGACACACGCCCGTCGATGGCGAGGGAACATGGCTGACTTCAAGCGTCAATGGAAGCGGCAGGGCCTCATCCCGGTGAGCAGGAATTCTCCGGAAAGCCGCGTCGATGACCCCATCTTCACGTCGTTGCAGGATTCCTGGGAAAGGCAGGGGAAAACCGTTCCCGGTCGCCCCGACCGGGAATGGAGAGCTCTCATGTCACGCGATCACTGGCCACGCGGCTGACGGCACGGGGGACGCGGAACGCGGCAGCGGGCCGCCGGTGAACGGCGGCCCGCTGTGCAATGCGTGGGGGATCAGCTGTTGCCCTTCCCGTTCCCCGAGAGGACCGGGATGTCGGAGAGGATGTGCGACAGCGGCTCGTCGCCCTTGGCCTGCGTGGAGTTCTCGGTGCACTGCTGGTTCTGCGGCGCCGACAGGATCGGGATGTCCTGGACTCCGACGTTCACCAGCGCGACGAGCGACTGGAGGTTCGCCTTGACCGGGAGACCGATGCAGGGCTTGTTCAGCGAACCCTGGATCAGCGCCATCTGCGGGCTCATGTTGCCGTAGGTGGCGGAGTTGCCGTACGCCTGCTGGGCGCCGTTGCCACTGAGAGACGTGGTGCCGTGGTCATCGCCGATGGCCATCGCCGACGGAGCTGCGGCGGCCGACATGCCGACGACGGAGACGGCAACCGCGGCTGCAGCCATACCCTTCTTGATCACAACTAATTCCCTTCTGGAGAAACCCCGTTCGCCGGAGCGCTCTGATTAACTCCACGCCCTGCGCTTAGTTGCTGCCATTCACTCTGATGGCCCAATGCGGGGCGGGTGGAGACCCCAACCGAGTGAAGCCCCGAAACTCAAACTCGCGCCGGCCGGTTGGTCAGCTCGCAGTGACTCGAGCTTCTGCCAGAAAAGGAACACACAAAATGATGAAGAAGGCTATGGCCACGGCGGCAGTTGCCGTTTCCGTCGTCGGTATGTCCGCTGCCGCGGCCCCGTCGGCACTGGCCATCGGTGACGACCACGGCACCACCTCCCTGAGCGGCAACGGATCCGAGCAGGCGTACGGCAACTCCGCGACGCACGGCAACATGAGCCCCCAGCTCTCCCTCGTCCAGGGTTCGCTGAACAAGCCCTGTGTCGGTCTCCCGGTCAAGGCGAACCTCCAGTCGCTCGTCGCGCTGGTGAACATCGGAGTCCAGGACATCCCGATCCTGTCGGCGCCGCAGAACCAGCAGTGCACCGAGAACTCCACGCAGGCCAAGGGCGATGAGCCGCTGTCGCACATCCTGAACGACATCCCGGTCCTGTCCGGGAACGGTGAGCTCAACGGCTGATCCGTCGGCGTGAGGACCGCTCGGGCTGCTCGCCTGCTTCAAGCCGGGCAGCCCGGGCGCTTCTTCATTTTTGAATGCGGTAATTCGGGTGAATTTACTGAACGGTCGAGACCGGTGGTTTCTTACCGACCCTCAACTCGTTTGCAGGCTGCGGGTCATGGTGCGAGACATCAATCAAGTGCTCGCTCGGTTTCGACTGCCAGATCGGCATGACCACAGAGAAGGGAACATCTGTGAAGCACAAGAAGAGCGCGACGATCATCGCTGGTGTCGTGATGGCCATGAGCATGGCGGCCCCCGCGTTCGCCGACGCCGGTGCCGAGGGTGCGGCCGTCGGGTCCCCGGGCGTTCTCTCCGGCAACGTCGTCCAGGTCCCGGTCCACATCCCGGTCAACCTGTGCGGCAACAGCGTGAACGTGATCGCGCTGCTGAACCCGACCTTCGGCAACACCTGCGTCAACACCTGAGGTAGCACCCAGCCACCTGGCTCTCTTTCATGGCCGGCCTTGGACAGTCGCTACGACTCCAAGGCCGGCTTTCCACTGCTCAGAGGAAGACAACTAGATGCGACAGGTCATTGGTAAAGGGATGCTCGCGACCGCGGCCGCGAGCAGCATCCTCTCCCTGTCCGGCTCGAACGCGTTCGCCGCGGGCGGGGACGCCGTGGCGGCGAATTCGCCCGGGATCTTGTCGGGGAACAACGTGCAGGCCCCCGTGGAGGTGCCGGTGAACGCCTGCGGCAACAGCGCGAACGTGGTCGGCGTGGGCAACCCCGCCATGGGCAACAACTGCGCGACCGCCGGGGGCTCCCACAAGGAGCACGCCGGTGCTCCGGAGCGCACGGCGACGCAGGAGCGAACGGCCCCCCGGTCGGACGACGGAGCGGGTTACGGCCACACTCCGGAGAGGGACGCGTACTCGGGCACGCACGCGGGCACCCAGTCGCTGGCCCGGAGCGAGGCCGCCAACTCGCCGGGCATCGGCTCGGGCAACAACGCGCAGGCGCCCGCTGACGTTCCGGTCAACGCCTGCGGCAACACCGTGGACGTGGTCGGCCTGCTCAACCCGGCCGGCGGCAACGGCTGCGCCAACGGAGCGGCCGCGCCGACTCCCCCGGGGCACGGGCACGAGACGCCTCCCTCGCACGAGACGCCGCCTTCGCACGAGACGCCTCCGCGGGCCGTCGAGCCGCCGAACGAGCGCGCCGTCCCGCCGGGGAAGGCCGGCCAGCAGCAGCCGCAGTACGTCGCGTCGTCGACCTCGACCGCTCGGCAGCTGCCGTCGGCCGCCCACGAGGCGCCGCACGCCGCCACTGGGCTCGCCGCGACCGGAAGCGACCAGGACCTCCTGGCCGCCGCAGCCGCGAGCGCCGCTCTGCTGGTCGGCGGAGGGATCCTGTACCGCCGCGGGTTCGCCTCATCGCGCCGCTAGCGCCCCGGACATGCCGCTGGCGGGGAAGAGACACCCGAGGGTCTCTTCCCCGCCAGAACGGGAGGGGGGCCGGCCCGCGAAGGGGGGTGTTGCCGACCTACGGCGAAGACGCCGACGGCTGGCGGAGGGCAACCAGGCCCGTCCCATGACGACAGAGTCCACCACCTGAGCCGTGGACGAAGAACCGATTCACCCGTTCGCCGACGGCATCACCTGATCGAGTTCCCGAGAGGTGAGGTTCCCACTCGGTGCTTGACGGACAGGGGCGTCGAGCGGCCCCCGCCGCAGGCTGCGGCGAACGCCCCGTACCAGCCGACGCGCCGTGAAGGACGCCCCGTGCACGAAGCGCATGGCCGGGCCGAAGCTGGACGCCGTCACCAGGCCCGCAAGGAACAGACCGGGGTACGAGGACTCGAACTCGGCGGAGGCGCAGGGCTCGTCGGCGGCGTTCACCGCCAGGCTGCCGCGCACGTCCGGGGCCAGCAGTCCGAGGCGGGCGCTCGTGGCCTTGAAGCCGGTGGCCGCGATGACGTGGTCGGTGTCGAAGTCCGGGCCCCCGCTCGCGTTGCGCACGGTCGCGAGCCGCACCCGGCCCGCCGCGACCGACGCCGTGACGACCTCGTGGTCGAGCAGCACCTCGACGCGTGACTCGACCCGGTCGCGCACCCACCAGGCCCCCGCCGGGCCGAGCGCCGACGCCGAGACGCGGGTGCGCGTGGCCTCGGGAAGCCGCCGGAAGCCGCCCGGCACCTCGGAGTAGAACCAGTTGCGCCATCCGCAGCCGAGGCCGCTGTGCGGAGCGCGGGCGGACTGCCACCACGGGCGCTTCCACGCCGGGGGCACGCTGTTCCAGCTCAGCTGGTGCGACCGGGCGAGCACGCGCACGCGGGTTCCCTGTTCGGCGAGGAGCGCCGCGGTCTCCAGAGCCGCCTGGCCCCCGCCGATCACGGTGACGTCCCGGTCGCGGAAGCGGTCCAGGTCCCGGTGGTGGCTGCTGTGCGAGACGTGCTCCCTGCCGAGCCCGTGCAGCGCCGAGGGGATCTCGACGAAGGGGATCACCCCGACGGCCAGCGCCACCGTGCGGCCGCGCATGGCCTGTCCGTCGTCGGTGACCACCTCGAAGCCCCCGGGGCACGCGCCGACCGACGCCACCATGCGTTCGTCGACGTCCGGTACGGCGTGCCGCGCGAACCACAGGCCGTACGAGGCGAACGTCTCCACGGAGATCGGTTCGCCGTGCCGGGCCCGCATGCCGTTGCGCTCGCAGTACGCGGCGAGGCCGTAGCGGCGCCTCGGGTCGGAGAGGTTCGACGCCCAGGGCTCCGACTTCAGGAACATCCCTTGCGGCATGTGGTCGCGCCAGGACGCCATGGGCCTGCCGAAGACGCGTACGTCGAGGCCCGCATCGGCGGCGTGTGACGCGATGGAGAGCCCGTAGGGGCCGGCTCCGACAACCAACAGGTCGTACATCAGCGACTGCTCGCTCTCTCGTCTTCGGTACGGGCGTCGTCGGCGCGCCCTGAGCTGTCGGGCGCGCCCGCCTGGCGCACCATCCGCACCCGCACCCCCTCCCCCGGTGGCCCGGCGGGACGCACCGTCCGCCGCAGCCTGCCGAGCAGCCGCCGCGTGACATGCCGGCACCACAGCACCCACATGGCGAGCGCGGGCGCCATGTCGTCGCGTGCGTGCCAGGCAAGCTCACGGCGGTGTGACGCGGTGGAGGTCAGCCCCGCCGTCAGCAGGACGCGCAGGGCGGCCAGCGGGGAGTAGTTCTCCACGACGAACGAGCGGCCCGGGAGTACGGCGGCGGTGGGCAGCGGCCGGTGTGTCATGTCCAGGTGCTGGGCGCGCACCACGTCCAGGTCGGCCCCGTCGGCGAAGAGCCGGAACTGGGCGCCGGGCCGCGGGTTGAAGTCGAGCAGGCAGTGCTCGCCGGTCGCGGAGTCCACCCGGAAGTCGAGGTCGAAGATCCCCCGGTAGCCCAGCGTTTCGACCAGTCTCTCCACGCCGGCCCGCAGGCCCGGGTCGGGCGTCCACTCGCCCACCGCCGTCAGGCCCGCCCCGCGCGGCCAGGCGCGGTGCTTGCGGCCCGAGCCGCCGCCGCGCACGGCCCCCGCCCGGTCGGCGTAGCCGTGGACGAACCAGTCGCGGCCGGGTCCGTCCGGCAGGAAGGCCTGCAGCAGGAGGCGGCTGCCCGCCTCCTCGCTCCGCCGGTGGAGCTCCTGGGCCTGGCCCGCCGACCGCACCAGGACCGTGCTGCGCAGATCCGTGCCGCCGGGGACCAGCCACGGGCGGCTCCACTTCGCCACCGCGGGGAGCCCCAACTTCCGTACGGCGGCGGCTGCTTGTGCCGGTGTTTCCGGCATGAGCGTCACCGGGTGGGGGATGCCGGCCAAGGCGCACAGCTGGGCAAGCGTCGCCTTGTCGGCCACCCGTTCCGCGAGTCCGCTCGCCTGGTCCGGCAGGAGGTAGATGTCGGCCAGTTCTTTCTGCAGGCGCCCGATGGCGAGGGCGCCCGCGTCGTCCATCGGAATGAGCACGGCCGGCCTGCCCACCCGGTGGGAGATGCGGCGCAGTACGGCGGAGATTTCCTGGAGTGGCGCGCCCGGCGGCGGCGGAGGGTGCGTCTGGTGCAGATAGCGGGATCTGCGCACCGGGCTCTCCGCGGAATCCGCGGCCGCCACGTGCACCTCCACTCCCGCACGGCCCAATGACCGGACAGCTCCGAGCGTGCCGTGATGAAAAGGGTTCCGGTCGATCCGCAGCAGAACAGCGGGGACCCGGGTGTCGAGAGTTAGCACGGCCAAATTCTCTCAATTCGATCCTCCATGCGGGCGATGGGCACACCCAAAGGATTAGGGGCTCGATTGGCGCAATAGAAATACATATGACTGAGTGTCAGTAGACGGAGGAGCAGCATGAGGAGCGGCCATGGCCTTGCAGAGACGCCGGACCATCAGTAAACGGCCGGCATTGATTGCCACCGGAATCGTCGTATCGGCAGCGCTCGCCGTCGGCCCCGGCTACGCGTGGGGAGTCGGTCAGGACCCGGTCCCGACCCCGGCCGTGCCGACGACCCCGGCCGTCCCGACGACCCCGGCCACCACCCCCGCGTTCGGGGCCTACCTCACCTACGGGCCCCAGGGCGTGGAGCGCATGGCCGAGCTCAGCCAATGGCTGGGCGGCGCCGAGCTGCGCGTGGGGCACACCTATCTGCCGGGCGACCGGTGGAGCAATATCGAGGGGGCGCCGAACTTCCTCGAGAGCTGGGCTCAGTGGCGGCGCGAGAAGGACGACCGGCTCTTCGTGCTCAACGTCCCCATGATGGAGCGCAACGAGGACCACGTCGGCGACTGGGAGGTCCGTTCACTGCTCCGCCGCGGCGCCGCGGGCGATTTCGACCAGCATTACCGCGCCCTCGCCGAGCGGCTCGTGAAGCTCAAGATTCCGGACACCGTGGTGGTGCTCGGCTGGGAGATGAACGGCACCACGTACACCCATCGATGTGGTCCCGACCCGGAATCCTGGAAGAAGTACTGGAAACGCATCGTCACGACGATGCGTTCGGTGCCCGGCCAGAAGTTCAAGTTCGACTTCACGCCGAACAGGGGCCGGGACGCCATTCCGTGGACGCAGTGTTATCCGGGTGACGACGTCGTGGACATCGTCGGCATGGACTCGTACGACCAGCCGACGGGCACGGATTTCGCCGAGCAGGTCAGCGAGCCGTATGGCTTGAAAGAGCATGTGGAATTCGCCAAGGCCCACGGCAAGGAGATCTCCTACCCGGAGTGGGGCCTTTTCCGAAACGGCGACAACGACGAGTACATGCGGAAGATGCTCGCCTGGATGGACGAGCACAAACCGCTCTACAACACCGTCACCGACTACTGCCCGCATGGCGTGTGGCAGTGCGAGGACAATCCCAAGTCGTCCAAGGCCTACCGTTCCCTGCTCTTCGGCCGTACGGGCACCGAGCCGACCACCCCGGAGCCGACGAAGCCCACGACACCGCCGAACTGTTCCCCGCTGAACCTGGGCGACTGGGTCGAGCACTGGCTGGGCGGCAAGCTGTGCATGCGCCTCGACTGGTACAAGCGGCCGTAAGCAGGCGCCGGTCAGGGGCTGATCAGGAGCGCTCCTTGCGTTCCCGGCGCCCCCGCAGGAACTCCTTGCCCCGGCTGCGGGCCGCCGCTTCCCATGCGGCGGCCCGCAGTACGGGGGCGGTGCGCCTGCGGGCGAGGAGCAGCCGGTGGTTGGCGGCCTCCTCGGGGCGCCAGTGGTGCTTGTACGGTTCGTTGCCGCGCAGGAGGCTGAGGACCCGGCCGCGGTCGCCCTCGGCATGCTCCGCACAGGAGTTCAGGAGCATCGTCGCCACGTCCACCTTCCGCTCCCTCAGCCGCGGGTGCGCCCCGTACAGATAGCCGCCGACCAGGTGGGGCGAGAGCAGGGTCAGATCGGCGGCCACCACGGCGTCGTCGAGCCGGAACTCGGTGACCACCGCGTCGCCCGACCTGACCATGAGCCCGACCGACCTGATCAGGTGCTCGGAGAACCGCTCCTGGAGGTGCTCGGCGGTCACCTTGCGTCCCTGCCACTGGAGTTGGTGCAGGCGCAGGAGGGTGCGCACCGATGCGTCCACCTCGTCGTGCCGTACGACCCGTCGCTCGACGCCCAGCCTGTCCAGCTTCCGGATCTTGGCGCGCGCCCGCTGTGCGCGCGGCGCGGGAAGCCGCCCGAGCAGTTCCTCCATCGACGCCGCGGGCAGCTCCAGGCAGAGGGAGTCCACGAGGCGGAGCCGGGGTCCGCGCCAGCGTTCGTAGATGCGCTCCACGGCGGCTCCCGACCGGACCTCGCGGAAGTCGATCAGGGCGCCGCGGGCCAGTTCCGCCAGGCCGTCGGCCAGCGCGTCCGCGGCCTCGTCGGCGAAGGCGTCGTCGAGCAGCACGTCGGTGAAGTCGGAGATCGCGCCGCCCAGCGGCACGAGTGCAGGGAGCGGGACGTACGCGCGCATCAGCGGCGCCGCGGCGACGAGCTCGCCGTCCCTGCGCACGAGGACCACGCGGAGCCGGCCGCGCCTGCCGTAGGAGAGCCACCACGAGTGCAGCCACGCATGGCTCTGGAACGGCGTCGCCGTCCCGCACCTGCGGTGCAGCCGGGCCCACGCCGCCGCGAGGCTCCCGAACTCCCCCTCGTCCGTGCAGAGTTCGACCGTCAGGGCGCCGCGGTCCACCCGCATCACCGGTCCCGGTCGAGATCGGCGGACTGCGCGGGGCCCGGCACCGGGGCCGGCGATGCGCCCTCGCCGCGGCGGGGGCGCACGAGGAGGGCGAGCCCGCCGAGCAGACCTCCCGCGCAGGCGCCCACCAGGGCGGTCATGGGCGCCGACGCCGACGCCGGGGCGTTCGGCTCGACCGCGCGGGAGAGCTGGAGAAGTCGTACCTGCGTGCTGTCCTTGGTGTGGTTCGCGTTGTTGGTCAGGGAGCGCGACACCGCGTTGGCGATGTCGGCCGCCTTGCCGGGCTTGGCCGCCGTCGCCGAGATGGAGATCATCGGGGCGTCGGGCGACGTGGCCGCCCGCACGCTCTCGCGCAGCGTCTGCGGCGAGACGCGCGACTCCACCTGGGCGTCGCCGAGCACCGCGAGCTGTGTGGCGACCCGGCCGTACGCCGTGGCGAAGCCCAGCGCGGCGGTGGGGTCGGAGTCCTTCTGCGGGACGGCGATCACATAGCTCGTCGCGGTGTACTCGGGTGTCTTGACCACGCCGTACAGACCGCCGGTGAGGGCGCCGAGCGCGGCTCCCGCGGGCAGGAGCCACCAGGCGGGCAGTCGCTTGACGCGGGCCAGCATCGGGGCCGGTCCTGCCGGGCGGAACCGCCGGCTGAGGGTATCGGTCATCAGGAACTCACTCTCGGGGTCGAGCCGGAGGCAGCTGCCTCGTAGACGTGCATCAGCTGTGCCGCACTGCGGGTGATGCTGTAGTGGTGCGCCGCCTCCAGCGGGAGGCGCGGCCGTGGCCCCGCCGACCGGGCCCGCAGCAACGCCCGCACGAAGGAATCCGGGTCGCCCGTGACGCGCTCGGCGCCGGTGGCGGCGTCCGGCGGGAGGTCCTCGACGGCGGGGCACCGGACGTAGAGCACCGGCAGACCGGCGGCGATGCCCTCGACGACGGCGAGGCCGAAGGCCTCCTCGGGCGACGGCGACGCGAGGACGTCCATGGCGGCGAGGAGCGCGGGGAGGCCGTCCGCCGCTGTGGACATGTGCGGCCGCTCCCCCGCGAACAACACCCGGTCCGCCACGCCCAGTTGGGCAGCCGTCGCGCGCAGCCTGTCCTCGTCCGGGCCGCCGCCCACCAGCAGCACGCGTACGTCACGGGGCAGCGCGGCCAGGGCGTACAGCAGGACGTCGAAGCGCTTGCCGGGGGCGAGGCGGCCCACCCCGCCGACGACGAACGCCTCGTCCGGCAGCCCCAGTTGACGACGTGCGGCGATCCGGACCCGGGGATCGAAGCGGAACCGCTCGACGTCGATGCCGTTCGGTACGACGTGGATGCGCTGCCGCGGGACCCCCCATCGGCTGAGCCGCTCGGCGACGGACGGGGAGACCGCCACCGTGGCCTGCCCCAGGCGCTCGCCGGTCAGGTACAGCGCGCGGACACCCGCGGTCAGCGACCTCCCCTCCATCTGCGAGTCGCCGAGGGAGTGTTCGGTGGCCACGACGGCTCGCGTCCCCGCGAGGCGTGCGGCGATGCGCCCGTAGAGGCAGGCGCGGAACAGGTGGGTGTGCACGAGGTCGTATCCGCCGCCGCGGATGACCTTGGCGAGGCGTGGCACGGCGCCCAGGTCGCGGTTGCCGGACATCCCCAGGTGGATGACGCGCACTCCGTCCGCCGTCAGGCCGTCGGCGACCGGACCCGGATTGGTGAGGGTCACGACGTCGCAGGTGGCGGGCAAGTGGCGCAGGAGGAGGCGCAGTTGCTGTTCGGCGCCCCCGACTCCGAGGCCGGTGATGATGTGCAGGGCTCTCATTCGGTCACCGCCGGTTCGCGGACCGCACGGCGGCGCAGCCGGTTGAGCCGCAGCTTCAGCTGGAGCCGCAGGGCGGTGTCCTCCTGCCCGATGTGGACGCGCGGCAGGGCGTGCACCCCGGTCAGGGAGCCCGGGGAGATCGCGCACGCGTAGCGGTAGCCTGCCGCTCGTACGGTGTCGACGACACGCTGGTCGACGGTGCCGTACGGATAGCAGAAGCCCTCGACCTCGCGGCCGATGAGGTCGGAGAGGGCGACCCGGCTGCCGCTGGTCTCCTGCCACAGCAGCCGGTCGCTCGCCCGGGTGAGGTCGACGTGGGTCAGGCCGTGCGAGGCGACCTCCATCCCCTCGGCGGCGGCGCGGCGGATGCCCTCCCCGTCGAGCAGCGGTTTGCGCGGACCCAGCGGATCCCACGCGTTGTCGCCCGCGAGGCGGCCCGGCAGCACGAATACGGTGGCGTCGAAGTCGTAGCGGTGCAGGAGCGGCAGGGCGTTGGTGACGAAGTCGGTGTACCCGTCGTCGAAGGTGAGGCCGACCAGGCCGCGCCCCTCGCCACGGGCACGCGCCGTGAGGAGCCGCGACATGCTGACCCCGCGCAGGCCCTGCCTCCGCAGCCAGCGCAGCTGGGCCGCGAGCCTTTCGGGCGAGACGGTGATCTTGTAGGGGTCGTCCGCGCGGTTGTCCACGGAGTGGTACATCGCCACCCACATCGGGGCTTCGGGCAGCCAGTGCCGCAAGCGCCGCGAACGGGAGGTCTCACCGAGTGCTGTGTCAACGGACATGCGTGAGCTTTCGTGTGGCGGATGTGACGGAGCGGAGTACGGGCTCGAAGGCCTGGGCCTTCAGGGCCCAGAGCACCAGGACGAAGACGGTGACGACGGCCGGGGAGCCGGCGGCGAGGGCGGGGAACGGCGAGTCGACGCAGCTCGCGAGGGCCCAGCCGACCGCGGTGGCGCACACCATCGCGGCCACCGGCTTGAGCAGTTCGCCCACCACCTCGCGGACCCGGATCGGCACATTGCGCGGACCCATCCCGCACAGCAGCACGAAGGCGGTGACGCTGATCCCCGCCGCGTTGGCGAGCGCGATGCCGCGTACGCCCCACAGGTCCACCGTCCAGCTGCCGATCCCGGCGGTCGCGGTGATCCCGACGGCCATCGCGCCCAGCGGGAACCACGTGGCACGCCCGCCGGAGAAGTAGGAGCGGGTGAGCGCCCCGACCAGCGTGTGGCCCAGGAGCCCCAGCGCGTACACGCGCATCACGCCCGCCGTGGCGACGGTGTCCCCGGCGGTGAACGCGCCGCGCTGGAACAGGAGTTGAATGAGCTGCGGCGCGCAGGCGATCACCACGGCGGTGCCGAGAAGCACCACGCAGCCGGCCAGGCCCAGGTCCCGCTCGACGCGCGACCTGGCGCGCTTGATGTCGCCTTCGGCCAGGGCCCGCGCGACGACGGGCAGCGTGACCGTGCACAGCATCAGGGAGAGGATCATCGGCACCTGCGCCACTTTTTGCGCGTAGTTGAGGTGCGAGATGGCCCCCGACGGCAGCGAGGACGCCAGGAAACGCTCGATGAGCACCTGCGACTGCCTGCACAGCGCGAAGAGCAGCACGGTGGCGATGAGGGTGCTGCTCATCAGCGCGGGGGCCGAGGGGCCGCCGGCGCTCTCGTCGGGCGCGTCGGCCGTGTCGCGGGTGAGCTGCCGCCAGAGCGAGGGGGCCTGGACGAGCACCATGAGTACGCCGCCGACCGCGACGCCCAGCGCTGCCGCGCGGACGCCGTAGCGGGGGGCGAGGACGAACACCGCGGCGATGATGCCGATGTTGTAGAAGACGTAGATGCCCGCTGGGGCCACGAACCGGCGGTGGGCGCGCAGCGCGGCGCTGCAATACCCGGCGAGGCCGAACGTGAAGACACAGGTGGCGGTGAGCAGCGTGCAGTCCACGGCGAGGCGCGGGTCGGGCAGCCCCGGCGCGAGGACGTCCACCAGGACCGGCGCCCCGGCCATCAGGATCAGCGCGACGGCTCCGGAGGCCAGCATCAGCCGGGGCAGCGACGCGGCCACCAGGGCACGGACCGGATCGCGGCGCGCGCCCTGGCCGCGACGGGCGAGCGCCATGCTGAAGGCGGGGACGAGCGCGAACGCGAGGCCGTCCTCGATGAGCAGGGTGGTGGCCACCTCGGGGACGGTCCACGCGACGAGGAAGGCGTCGGTCTCGGGGCCCGCGCCGAAGAAGTGGGCCAGGGCCTGGTCACGTACGAGCCCGAGCACCGATCCGGCCACCGTGAGGACCGCGGTGATCAGAGCGGCCTTGGCGAGAAAGCCGTTGGAGGGGTCGGAGCCCTTGACGGGCCCGGCCTCGGTGGCCGGAGCGGGCACCTTGCCGCCCGTTCCCGCGTCCACGGAGTGGGTGGTGGAGGTCATCGCGGCACCTCCCCCGGCAGCGGGGTGGACAGCGCGCGGCCGGACAGCGCCCACCAGGCCACGAGCCCGAGGACCACGGCCATGAGCACCGTCGACGGCCCGCCGATGTCGGCGTACGCGAAGTCCACGAGCTGCCACACAAGGAGCCCGCACGCGACGAGCCCGCAGTCCGCACCGACGCCTCCGCGCACCCGGGCGAGCCGCCGCAGGCCGAGCAGCAGGAACGCGGCCCAGCTGCCCACCAGCGCGCACAGGCCGAGCAGCCCCTGCTCGCCGAGGACGAGCAGGTACATGTTGTGCGGGGAGAGCAGCGGCTGACGGCTGAACTTCGCGCCCGCGCCCGCGGTGTCGCTGGCCGAGGAGAGGGCGAGCGACGCGTGGCTGTCACGGTGGTCGGGGAAGGCCTTGAGCCCCACGCCCGTCACCGGCTCGTCACGCCACATGTCCACCGCCGCGGCCCACATGGTGTACCGGTCGGTGACCGACTGGTCGGGGGCGTCGGAGACCTGCGTGATGCTGGTGACGCGCTCCGACAGCATCTGCGTACCGATGCCGAACCCGCCCACGAGGACCACGGCGGCGGCCGCAACAGCCGCGAGGGCCCGCAGCGCGTTCCGTACCCCCGCGAGCCCCAGTTGCGCACCGCAGGCCACGAGGGTGGCGATCCAGGCGCCGCGGCTGAAGGAGAGCGCGAGCGGCACGATCAGGAGCAGCGCGCACACTAGCGCCGTCTGACGCTGATTCAGCCCCGCCCGACGCTGCCTCGCGGAAGCCGGGCCGAGCGCGATGGCGACCGCGCACACCACTCCGTACGACACCACGGTCGACATTCCCATGACGTCCGTCGCGCCGAAGGTCCCCACGGCCCGGACGTCCGATCCCATGTAGCTCGCGCCCGTGCCCGTGACGTACTGGTAGACGCCGATCGAGCCCTGGAAGAGGGCGAGTCCGATGAGGGACCAGGCCACCAGGCGGAAGTCGCGGCGGTCGCGGACGAACATCAGGACCGCGGCCGGTACGAGGACGAAGATCTGGAGGTAGCGCACCAGGCCGGCCGCCCCGGCGGACGCGGTGCTCGCGCCGACCGCGGCGACCGCGATGCCGATCACCGGCAGACCGAGCACGACGGCGGCGGTCCGCGTCAGCGGCCTGCGCGCCGCGCAGACGGTGCGGGCCACGCACCAGAGCACCACCAGGGCGGAGGCCGCGTCGGCGACGGTGCCGCCCCCGGAGCCGCCGTCGCCCGGCGCCGCGGGCAGCGCGAGCAGCGCGACCACGGCCATGACCGGCAGCACGGGCCCGGCGCTCCGGAGTGCCGACGACAGTGCGGCGGCCGGCGAACCGGCCGGGAAGAGCGCGATCGGGGCGCCGTTCACGCGGGTCAGCTCCCCGTGGGACGTACGAGGGAGGCGGCGGTGCGCAGCAGGATGCACAGGTCCTGCCAGATCGACCAGCTGTCGATGTAGGCGTTGTCGAAGCGGCACCGGTCCTCGATGGAGGTGTCGCCGCGCAGCCCCTGGATCTGGGCGAGCCCGGTGATGCCGGTCGGCATGCGGTGGCGCTCGGCGTAACCGGGGTGTGCCTTGCTGAACTGGCCGACGAAATAGGGGCGTTCGGGCCGGGGCCCGACCAGGCTCATGTCGCCCCGCAGGACGTTCCACAGCTGGGGAAGCTCGTCGAGCGACGTACGGCGCAGGAACTGGCAGAACGGTCTCATGTGCTGCTCGCCCGCGACGGTCCACCGGGTCGCGGCCTCGTGCGGGTCGGCGGGCCGGTGCGTGCGGAACTTCAGCAGGGTGAACGGCCGCCCGTCCTTGCCGATGCGCTCCTGCCGGAAGATGACCCCGGGGCCGTCGGTGGCCCGCAGGACGGCGGCGCACGCCAGGAGCACGGGGCTGATGAGCAGCAGCAGGATCCCCGAGGTCACGAGGTCCAGGGCACGCTTGCTGACGCTGAAGTGCCCGCGCCGCACGGGCGCGAGCGGACGGCAGGGGAACCCCGCGAGCTGCCCGGACCTCGACTGGCGCCCCGGCGCGTCATAGCCCGGCGGCTGCGTCGCGTCGACCGCCCATACGTCACAGCCCGAACCGCTCAGCGTCCGCAGCCACCCGATCTGCTCGGGGCCCGGGGTCGGCCCGACGACCAGGACGGTGCGTACGGCGTTCTGGATGACCGCGCGGCGCAGCTCCTCGATCGTGGAGAGCACCGGCAGTTCGGCACCCTCCGACTCCGTGCGCTCGGCAGGCGCGTCCCCCACGATGCCCACGGGCCGCACCCCGGCCCGCGGATGGCGGAGCACCGCCTCCGCCACGCGCCGCGCGACAGGGCCGGGGCCGACCACCAGGGCCGGGCGCGGCTGGCGGAGCACCGCTCTGCGCGCCCACCAGTACAGGGCGCCGCGGCCCGCGCAGCACAGCACGCTCTGGAGCGCCGCGGCCGTGCACAGGGTGGTGAGGGAGAGCGGGCTCAGTACGGAGACGCTCGCGGCCAGGAGCCCCACGGCGCACCAGCTCAGCAGGGCCTGCCAGGCCAGCGAGGGCAGTTCGTCGAGGGCACGGGGCACGGCGAGCGGGCGGTAGAGCGCGGCGCGCGCGTTCAGGCCGGTCACCGCGGCGAGGAGCAGGGCCACAAGGAGGGGGTGGCGCTGCGGGTCGGTGAGCAGCACGGTGCCGAGGAGGGCGGCGCTGCAGTCGACGGCGAAGAGGGGGATGGCCGATGAGCGGCGTGCCGAGGCCCCCCATTGGATGCTCGTCCTGCGGCGGCCCCCGGCCCCGCGGGGAGGGATGACCGAGGCGGTGGCGATGGCATGGTCGGCCGCCCGTGGCTGCGCGGCAGGGGCGACGGTTCGTTCCGCACTCACGGGTTGATGGACTCCCTGCACTTGATGGGCCCCACGCCCAGTAGCTCGCGGTACACGGCCGCGACAGCGTCCGCGGTGTGCCGCACATCGTGGGTGTTCAGAACGTGGCGGTGCGCCGCACGGCCGAGGGATTCACGCAGCGGCGGATCGCCGAGCAGTCCGACGAGGGCTCGCGCCAGCGCCTGCGGATCCTGTGCGGGAACGAGGCCGTGGGGGGCGAGTCCGGGCGGCAGGCTCTCGCGCGCGCCGTCCACGTCGCTGACCACCACGGGCCGGGCACAGGCCATCGCCTCCAGGGGTACGAGGGCCATGCCCTCCCACCGGGAGGGCAGGACCACGAGGTCGGCCGCCCGGTACCAGGGGGTGGCGTCCTCGACGTCTCCGACGAACCGCACGGAGGCGGGCGCCTGTTCGCGCAGACCGGCCGCGCCAGGGCCGTCCCCGACGAGGACGAGCCGGGCGAGCGGCATCCGCTCGGCGACGGACGCCCAGGCCCGCAGCAGGACGTCCTGCCCCTTCTGCCGGCACAGCCGTCCCACGCAGACCACCAGGGGTTCCTCCTCGGCGAGGCCCAGGGCGGTCCGCGCCGCCTGCGCGGCCATGGGGCGGAAGCGCTCGACGTCGACCCCGTTCGGGATCACGGACCAGCGCGCGTCGATCCCGGCCCGCTGCCCGGTGAGCCGCTCCGCCTCGCTGACGCAGACCACGTGCGCGGCCCAGCGCGCCCCGAAGCGTTCCCAGCGCCGGGCGAGCCCCGCGGTCACGCCGCCGACGGCCTCGAAGGACCAGGCGTGCGGCTGGAAGACCGTGGGCACCTTGCCGCGCAGGGCGAGCCGGACGGCGAGCCCGGCCTTGGCGCTGTGCGCGTGTACGACGTCCGGCCGGAGCTCGTCGACGATGCGGGCGATACGCCGTACCTCCTCCGCCAGCCCGGCCCCCGGGGAGCGGGCCGCCGCCCAGCCATGTACGCCGCTTCCCAGGCCGCGCACGGCATCCGGCAGACAGCCGCTGTCCGGGCACGCCACGTCGACCCGCATCCCGGTGGACAGCTGGGACTTCACCAGGTCGGTGACCACGCGGGCCACTCCGCCGTCGACGGGCTGGGCGACATGAAGGACGCTCAGCCGGTGGTCATTTGATGACAGTTGCATGCACGGCGCCTTGCTCAGGGGGAAGGTGGTGCGCTACCGCTTCGCGTCCACAGCGGCGAAGAGCACACCGGCCCACGCGGACTCTCGCCGCGAGGCGAGTCGGATGAGCAGGCCCTTTCGGTCGGCCTTGAGGCCCCCGTCGAGGCGGAAGATGTCGGAGTCGTATCCGAGCGTGTCGGCGTACGCGGGCGTCCTCGCGCTCTGGTCGTACCGCGGTCGCCGTCGTACGCGAGGGAAAGGGCGCACGGCGTCGCACGACGCAGCAAGGGGCCCACGGAATTACGCATGACCGGCGTTGCCCTTTCGGGAAAGGTTCCGAACCAGGAGGGAGAATTCAATGCGACAGTCACACTCGACTCGTAACTTCCCGCACTTGTTCTTTCAAATGGCTTCAGGAGGAGAACAACAGTAGCTGCTTTTTGTATTAATCCAGGAAGGCTGACAAGTGTGTCGGAAACGTGAAGTGCGTAACGCTCGGAGCCCGCCTGAAGCACGGCCAGGAAGCCGTCGCGTAAACCCTGCGCCGACAGATCACCCTTTTGGGCCCACAACTCAAGCGGGCGACGTCCGTTGATCCATGGGCCGGGCACCCCGCCCTGCCGATGCATCAACTGACCAAGGAGCAACTCTCCATGTCGCGTACCGCGAAGGCCCTCGCCCTCTCCACCGTTGCCGTGGCCGCCATGGCCGGCAGCGCCGGCATCGCCGCCGCCGACGCCGGCGCCAACGGGGCTGCCGTCAACTCCCCCGGTGTCATCTCGGGCAACGCCGTCCAGATCCCGGTCCACATCCCGGTCAACGCCTGCGGCAACACCGTCAACGTCATCGGTCTGCTGAACCCGGCGTTCGGCAACACCTGCGTCAACGCCTGACACACCAGCAGCACGCACGCCGCGACGGCCGTTCTCCCCCGAGGAGGGCGGCCGTCGTCCGTTCCCTGCGGTCCCCCGAACGGCCGCCGTGCCCCCGAATGGCAGTCGCTCGGTTGCGGTCGGTGCCCACCGCTTTCACGGTGAACACAAGATCCGATCGCATCACCGAAGGGAACATCCATGCGCGCTCTGCCCGTACGGCGTATCGCGACCACCGTCCTCTGCGTCTCGCTCCCCCTCGGGACGGCCGGCCCCGTCGTCGCAGCCGAGAGCGACTCTCCGCAGGGCAGCGCCCAGGAGGCGGCCCGCGCGCCGGTCCCCGACGCGGACAAGCTGCTCGCCCAGGTCAAGACCCTGGGCGACGCCGGTGGTGTGCTCACCCCGGTCACCGATCTGCTCACCGCCGTGCTCAAGGCCGACAACGGTCAACTGCCGGCCGCGGACGCCACGAAGCTCGCCGCCCCGGTGAAGGACGCCATCACGAAGGCCGCCGCCACGGCCCCCAAGGCCCCCGAGACCTCGGTGGCTCCCGAGACTCCCGCGCTCCCGCTGACGCCTGCGCTCCCCAAGGCCCTTGCGGATGACGGCACTTCGGATGAGGACAAGGCGGCGGCCGACCCGAAGGCCGACGCCCTGAAGGCACTGCAGACCGCGGTCGACACCCTGCTCAAGTCGGCCACCGGCGGCGACGTCACCAAGGTCACGGGAGCGGTGCCGCCCGTGCTCACCGGCCTCGTCAACCTCGTCGCCGCCACGCTGCTCGGCAGCGGCCTCCCCGCACCCGACCTGGCGGGCCTGTCGTCCCTGCCCAAGGCGCCCGCGCTTTCCTGAGACCCGTTCAGTTCCCGTCCTGTCGCGTCGGCCCGCACGGTCGGCGCGACGGGCTTTTCACGTCCGCGGC
This sequence comes from Streptomyces sp. NPDC054866, assembly GCF_053610745.1. Taxonomy (NCBI): domain Bacteria; kingdom Bacillati; phylum Actinomycetota; class Actinomycetes; order Kitasatosporales; family Streptomycetaceae; genus Streptomyces; species Streptomyces sp. NPDC054866. The sequence continues at coordinate 758,406 of NZ_JBSGZA010000003.1, read as the reverse complement.
ACCGCCGCACAGCCGCCCGTATCGCGTCCATCTCATACGAGAATGAGACACCGCCTTCGTTCGGGTGGGTTCCGGGAATTTCCGCCGCACAGAGTTTCCGCCGTACACAAGGCTCGTTACCCATGGCGAAGTGAAAATCCCCTCTGGCGACCGTCCGTCGCCGCAGAAAGGAACACGATGAAGCCCCTGAAGGCTGCCGCCGTCGTTGCCGGATCCATGGTCATCGCAGGTGCCGCCGCACCCGCCTTTGCCGCCGACCTCACGCCCACCAGCCTGAACGGTGCAGTTGACACGATCGCCGGTTCGACGTCGAAGATCGACGCGGCCCCGCTGGCCACGAACGCCCTCGACAAGGACAACAAGGACTCGGTCGTCAACGCCGTGTCCGGCGCCGCGGAGAGCCTGCACGCGGGTGGCGGCGCGGGCAAGCTCCTCGGCGGACTTCCCGTCGCGAAGTAGAGCCCCTTTCGGCTCCTTCATTCGGCGCGATGCACCGTCAGGGGACAACATCTGAAACCCCGAGGAGTATTGCCGCGAGCAAACGGCACGCGGCAGTGAGGGCCGGTTCCGCAGACACATTCTGCGGAACCGGCCCTCTGGCTTTTCCCCCTTTCCCCCGCCTTTCCTGGTTCCGCTCTCGGTCTCAGTTCGACTGAGGGGACCCGGAGTTCGACCGGCGCGTGCCCCGATCGTGTGATCGCTCGCCCACAATCACCCAGTCAAGTGACAGGCGGGGGCGGGAGATCGGGACACATCGATACGGTTCCGGGATGACGTCGACATCGAGCGAGACCCGCACTTTCCGAGCCGCCGATCTGGGCACCCTCACCGTGGTCCCCTGGAGTGGTGAAAACCCCGAGGACGAACAGGACATGGCTTTCCTGCTCGCCTATTCGCTCGGTGACGGCGAAGGCGGACCCGAGGCCGCGACCGAAGCCATCGAGATCCTGCTGGAGAACACCGGACTCCCCATCGGCGGCCCCGTCGTGGAGAGTTCCCGCAACCCGAGCCTGCCCGTCACCCTCCTCGTCGAGGCCGGCCAGGCCGTGCTGAACATGCCGTACCTCAACGCCCAGTGCGTCGTACCGCCGGAGTGGCTCGCAGCGGTGGGCGAACGGGGCCACGCCTACTTCATGTTCACCACGCGCCCCTGGCCCGAGGCCAAGCCCGGCGTTCCCCTCGCCGAGGAGGCCCTCACGGCGTTCGCGGGCTCCGAGGAGACCCTGACCCGGGCCGCGCACTGCCTGCTCACCCCGAAGAGCCTGCGCGGCTAGGAGCACCGCGGCGATGCACACCAAGACACCTCTTCCTGAAGCCCGTAGGCCCGAAGCCCCCTTAGGGCGCGTGGACCCGCCGTCCGGCGGCACCGGAGGGAGCCGTGCGTTCGCGCTGCTTCTGGTGATCACGGGTGCGGCGGGTCTGCTCGCGGCGTGGGTCATCACGCTGGACAAGTTCAAGCTCCTTGAGGACCCGGACTTCACGCCGGGGTGCAGCCTCAATCCGGTGGTCTCCTGCGGCAACATCATGACCAGCGACCAGGCATCGGTGTTCGGCTTCCCGAACCCGATGCTGGGCCTGGCCGCGTACACCGCAGTGATCTGTGTCGGCATGAGCCTGCTGGGCCGCGCGCGTTTCCCGCGCTGGTACTGGCTGACGCTGAACGCGGGCATGCTCTTCGGGGTCGGCTTCTGCACGTGGCTCCAGTACCAGTCGCTGTACGAGATCAACTCGCTGTGCCTGTGGTGCTGCCTGGCCTGGGTCGCCACGATCATCATGTTCTGGTACGTCACGTCGTTCAACGTCCGCAAGGGCTTCCTGCCCGCGCCCTCCTGGCTGCGTACGTTCCTCGGTGAGTTCACCTGGGTGCTTCCGGTGCTGCACGTCGGCATCGTCGGCATGCTGATCCTCACCCGCTGGTGGGACTTCTGGACCAGTTGATGCCGCTCTCAGACCTCACCCGCAGGGCCACGATGCGGAACCTCATCGGAGTGGCCGTCGCCGCCGTGACGGGGCAGACCGTCCTCCACTGGTGGACGCGGCGCCCGGCTCAGCACCCGCCGTCGGACGACCTCGGCGACGGCTCGTTCGACGAGATGTACGAGGGTCGGCACATCCGCGGATCGAGAGCCGCCGCGGGACATCAACACGCGGGCGCCTCCTGGGACATCACCGTCGACGGGCGCCCGCTCCACCTCATGCGGCGCGCCGACGGCGGCTACCTGAGCATGATCGACCACTACCAGTCGTATCCGACGCCTCTCATCGCCACCCGCAGAGCAGTGGACGAACTCGGCCCCGGCCGGCAACTGCGCGCCGGGGACGTCTGATCACTGCCGCGCCCACCCGGACCGGAGGAGGAGCGAACCGAAGTGGTCTACACGCGCAAGAACCAGGCCCGGCTCACCAGCGCCGAGAAGCGGCGGTTCGTCAACGCGCTGCTCGAACTCAAACGCAAGGGCGAGTACGACGAGTTCGTCCGGACGCACATCGAGCACTACATCTCCGACGGGGACAACGGACTACGGGTGGCCCACATGACGCCCTCGTTCCTGCCCTGGCACCGCAGGTTCCTCCTGGAGTTCGAGCAGGCCCTGCAACGCCTTGACCCCGCGGTGACCGTCCCGTACTGGGACTGGACGGTGGACAGGACGCCCGGCGCCTCGCTCTGGGGCAGCGGGCTCATGGGCGGCAACGGACGGCGCTCCGACCGGCAGGTGATGACCGGCCCCTTCGCCCGCACGAACGGGACCTGGGTCATCAAGGAAGGGGAGACGGACGGCGACTTCCTCATGCGCGACTTCGGCAGGCCGCAGAACCCGATCGAGCTGCCCACCGAGGCGCAGCTGGCCTGGGCCATGCGCGACCCCGTGTACGACAAAGAGCCCTGGGACTCCACCTCGCCCGGCGGGTTCCGCAACAAGCTCGAGGGGTGGACCTCCGGCAGCGGCAACAGCAAGTGGCGCAACCACAACCGCGTCCACCGCTGGGTCGGCGGGCACATGCTCGGCGGCGCGTCGGTCAACGACCCTGTCTTCTGGCTGAACCACGCCTTCGTGGACCTGCTGTGGGACCGCTGGCAGGCCCGCCACCCCCGCTCCGCGCCCTATCTGCCCGAGAAGCCGCCGAGGCCAGGGCACGGCCCGCCGCACGGCCGTATCTGTGCCCGTTTCGAAGGGATGCCGCCGTGGGACGCGAAGCCGGACGAACTGATCGGCCATCGGGGCATCTACCGCTACGCGTGAAAGAGCCCCCGGTGGTCGTCGGACAGCCGGGGGCTCACACACGGGGGTCAGCCGCCGTAGCCGCCGTGGGGCTTGCCGTGGCCGTGGCCGCCGTCGGCGTTCACGCAGGTGTTGCCGAACGCCGGGTTCAGCAGCCCGATGATGTCCACGGTGTTGCCGCACACGTTGACCGGGACGTGGACCGGGACCTGGACGAGGTTGCCCGAAAGGACGCCGGGCGAGCCCACGGCCGCACCCTCGGCGCCCGCGTCCGCCATGGCCATACCGGTGCCACTGAGCACCACGGCGCCCGTGCCGAGGGCAACAGCGGCTGCCTTCGCGATGCGAGACATCACGTTCTCCTTTGAATTGACGAGTACGGCCGCATGCACGCGGCCGTACTGTCCCTTCAACGGCGTCATCGACCGCAGGTAACGGCACCGATCGGTACATCATTGGTGAAATCGTCCGATCGCCCGTGTCCACCGCTGTTCCGAGCCGTTGCGCATCACATGATCTCAACACGACGCATGGCCGCCGTCCTCGCTCTCGCCGCCGGTGCCTCCGCCCTGGCCGCCCCCGCGGCGAACGCCGAAGCCATCTCCCCCACCGGCATGCTCAACTCGCTCGCCGCGTCCCAGATCCCCGAGGAGCACCGCGCCGACGTGCCGTCCGTGACCCAGCAGCTCAACGGGCTCAACGGCCTGTACGAGCTGCAGCAGCTGCACCAGGTGACGGACCTGGCCGCGCCCGTCACGGGTCTGCTCAACGCGTAGTACCGGATCACGCGCGAAGAAGAGGCGGGGTCGGGTCCGTGCGGCCTCGGCCCCGCCTCACGGCATGGTGGCCACGACCGACGCGTACGAGAGGCCCGCCCCGTAGCCGAGCAGCAGGGCCGTGTCGCCGGGCTTCGCTTCGCCCGACGCGAGCACCGCGTCCATGGCGAGCGGGATGGAGGCGCCGGAGGTGTTGCCCGAGGTGACGATGTCCTTGGCCACCCGCACGCCCTCCGGCAGGCCGATGCGCTTCGCCATCGCGTCGATGATGCGGACGTTGGCCTGGTGCGGGATGAAGACGTCGAGGTCGGCGGGGGTCAGACCGGCGGCGTCCAGGGCCTGGCCTGCGACCTCGGCCATCTCGTAGACGGCCCAGCGGAAGACCCGCTGCCCTTCCTGGCGCATCCATGGGAACTCCTGCTCGGGCGAGTCCCTGAGCACGTCCCACGGGGCCGTCTGCTCGATCGCGTCCGCCTGGGAGCCGTCCGCTCCCCAGATCGCCGGGCCGATGGCGGGGGTCTCGGAGGGGCCGATCACCACGGCGCCCGCGCCGTCCCCGAAGATGAAGGCCGTCGAGCGGTCCTTGAGGTTCAGCAGGTCGGTCATCCGCTCCACGCCGACGACCAGGACGTGGCCGCCGCGGCTGCGGACCGCGTCCGCCGCGAGCACCACGCCGTGCACGAACCCGGCGCAGCCCGCCGACAGGTCGAAGGCCGCTGCGCCGCGCGCTCCGACGCGGTGCGCGATCTCCGTCGCGACGGCCGGGGTCTGCTTGAGGTAGGTGAACGTCGCGGCGATGACGCAGGTGACGTCGGACGGGGTGATGCCCGCCGCCGCGATGGCCTTGGCCGCGGCCTCCTCGGCCATCACCGCCAGGGTCTCGTCGGGTCCTGCCCAGCGTCGGGTGCGGATCCCCGTGCGGGCGCGGATCCATTCGTCCGACGAGTCGATGAGGCGGCTGGCTTCATCGTTGTCGACGATCCGTCGCGGGCGGTACGTACCCACGCCCATGATCCGTGCGAAGCGGGCGCCCTGGGAGGTGCTCAGTGTCGGGCTCATGTGGTGCCCCACTTGTCCCGTGCCTCTGCGAAGGCCTCGGCGAACATCGGGTCGGCCACCGAACCCCGCTCGTGTCTGCCTCCGTACCGCTCCTCGTAGGCGGCGAACCACTCGGGGTCCGAGCCGAGGAACAGTACGTCGTGGAAGGCCATCCAGCGCATCGCCAGCATCGGCACGGGTGAGCGCGACACCTCGAACTCCGCGTTGCGCGCGGCGCGTTCGTCGCAGTCCGGGTGGAACTGCGCCAGCATCAGGCCGCGGCCGACCAGTTCGGGCTTGGCGAGGGCGTGCGCCTCGTCGAGCAGGCGGTGGCTTTCCTCGGGGAGTCCCGTCAGGACCAGGACGAGGGTGTGCAGGACGCGGTTGCGGCCCTCCCAGCGTGTGGTCTCGAAGGCCTCGGCCATCCGGCGCACGAGGCCCACCATTCCTTCGGCGTCGATGTCCGCATCGACCCGCCACTCCTCGATGCGGAAGCTCTGTGCCTTCATCGAGGATTCGACGAACGGGCAGACGGCGCCCTCCCGGTTGATACGCTCGTGCGGCCGCATGATGAACTCTTCTATCCACCGCTGTCCCCGTTCCAGGGGTGACGCGGCAGGGCGATCCGGTGTGTCCGCCTTCCCGTACTGCGGAGTGACGGCCGATACCGACGGACTCATGAGGGTTCCCTCCGTGATTCAGGACGCACTGAACCGCCACCCGGACTCGCGTGACGCAGAGGGGTGTCGAGGTCGCCGTGCGACTCAGCGGTTCAGCTCGGGCAGTTGTTGGTCTTGGCCGGTCAACTCATCTCAGGGCAGTGCTCGTCCGGTGACGCGCGGCCGTCCGGTGGGTCTCAGTAGTTCTCGCCGAAGGCGGCGCGCTGGCGCTTCTCCAGCCAGCCGCTGAACAGCCGGCCGATCGGCGCCGCCGCGACGCCGCCCTGCTCACCCGGTCCGGCCACGGACAGCAGCCAGGCCGGCATGAAACGCAGCGTCCAGCCGGGGGCCGTCTTGCGCATGTGGGTCGCGAAGCCCTTCCAGATCTGCTTGCCGAGGGCCGGGGCGAGCCGGCCGAGGAGCTCCCGCTCCTCGTCGCCCGCGTGCCCGGCCAGCTGTTCACGCACCTCCTCCGTGCGTTTGGCGAGTTCCGCCGCGACAGCGGGGTCCGTGCCGAGCCGTTTGCTCGTCTCGTGCCAGGTGTGCAGGACCTTCGCGAGCTCTTCGTGCTCGGCGGTCATGAGGGCCAACGCCTCTTGGTCGGCGCCCAGTTCGCGCAGGCGCGGCCAGAGGAAGTCGTCCTCGCCCTCGTGGTGGTGCTCGATCACCTGGAACAGCTTGTCCACGTAGTCGAGGAGGGCGGCGGCCTGTCCGGCGTCGGGGGTACGGGCCAGCTGTTCGGCGCTGCGGGCCACGCGGTCGAGGTCGCGCACCATGGCACGGTGGGCCAGCAGCATCGTCTGGTGGCCCGAGGGCAGGTGGGCGATGGACTCGGTCATGAATGTCGCTCCTTACAGGTCAACGGCGGGCGATACAGGTGTCTGCCCGCCGGGCGCTTCGGTTTCACCAGGCCTCGTCCGGCACGGTCATGAGCACCGTGTCCGTGCGCTCCGCGACGGAGCGCTCCGCGGTCAGCAGCGGCAGCACCTCCTGGGCGAAGAACCTGGCTGTTGCGATCTTGCCTCGGTAGAAGGCCGCGTCGGAGGCGTTCAGGCCATCCGGCCGCCGCGCCAGCTGCGACTCGGCCACCGTGGCCTGACGGAGCAGGAGCCAGCCGACGAGTACGTCGCCGGCCGCCATCAGGAGCCTGGTGGTGTTCCGCCCCACCTGGTACATCGCCGTGGATTCCTCGAAGGAGCGCAGCAGGTGCCCGCCCATGACGTCGACGATGGCCCGCAGCTGCGCCACGGCTTCCGCCAACTGGGCGTGTGCCTCGGCGAGTTCGCCGCCCGTGACGGCGTGCGCGGTCTTCTCCACCTCGGTGAGGAGCGCACCGAGCGCGGCGCCCTGGTCCTTCGCCACCTTGCGGAAGAAGAAGTCGAGGCCCTGGATCGCGGTGGTTCCCTCGTACAACGTGTCGATCTTGGTGTCGCGGATGTACTGCTCCAGCGGGAAGTCCTTGATGTAGCCGGCGCCGCCGAAGATCTGGAGCGCGTGGTTCAGCTGCTCGCAGGCGCGCTCGGAGCTGTAGCCCTTGACGATCGGGAGCAGCAGGTCGTTGAGTGCCTTCGCCTCTTCGTCGACGCCGCCCGCGGCCTCGGCCTCCGCGATCCGGTCCTGCACCGTCGCGGTGTGCAGGACCAGGGCGCGCAGGCCCTCGGCGTACGCCTTCTGGAGGAGCAGGGAGCGGCGGACCTCGGGGTGGCGGGTGATGGGGACCTTCGGCGCGGACTTGTCGCCGAAGGCGGCCAGGTCCGTGCCCTGGAGGCGCTCCTTGGCGTACGCGGCCGCGTTGAGGTAGCCGGTGGAGAGAGTGGCCGCCGACTTCGTACCGACGATCATCCGGGCCTGCTCGATGACCTGGAACATCTGCCGTATGCCGTCGTGGACCTCGCCGAGGAGCACGCCGACGGCGGGCTGTTCGGCGCCGAAGGTGAGCTCGCAGGTGGCCGAGGACTTCAGGCCCATCTTGTCCTCGAGGGCGGTGGCGTAGACGCCGTTGCGCTCGCCGAGGCGGCCCGTCACGGCGTCGGCGATGTGGAACTTCGGTACGAGGAAGAGCGAGAGGCCCTTCGTTCCCGGCTTGTGGCCCTCGGGGCGTGCGAGCACGAAGTGGACGATGTTCTCGGCCAGGTCGTGCTCCCCGGAGGTGATGAACCGCTTGACGCCCTCGATGTGCCAGCTGCCGTCCGGCTGCCGGACCGCCTTGGTCCGGCAGGCGCCCACGTCGCTGCCCGCGTCCGGCTCGGTGAGCACCATGGTGGCGCCCCACTGCCGGTCGACCATGAGGCGGGCGAGCCGCCGCTGGTCCGGGGTGCCGAGCCGGTCGAGGATCTTCGCGAAGCCCGCGAGGCCTTGGTAGAGGTAGAGCGAGGGGTTGGCGCCGAGTGCGAGCTCGGCGACGGCCCAGCGCAGGGACGGCGGGACATCGGCGCCGCCCAGGGAGGAGGGCAGATCGAGCAGGTGCCAGCCGGACTCCATCCAGGTGCGGTACGCCTCCTTGAAGGAGTCGGGCAGGGTGACCGAACGGGTCGCCGGGTCGTAGCGCGGCGGGGTGCGGTCGGCCTCGACGAAGGGGTCCGCCAGTTCGTGCACGGCGAGCCGCTCCACCTCGGCCAGGATGCCGCGCGCGGTGTCACGGCCCGTCGACTCGAAGGCGCCCCTGCCGTACGTCCGCTCGCAGCCGAGGACCTCGAAGAGGTTGAACTCCAGATCCCGCAGGTTCGACCTGTAGTGGCTCATGACCGGTGTCCGAGCAGGGCGGCGAGCGCCGTGGACAGGCGCTCCACCTCGTCCACGGTCCCTACGGAGATCCGCAGATAACCGGGGAGTCCGAGCACGTCGAGGTTGCGTACGAAGATGCGGTGCTCGGCGGCGAGCCGGGCCGCGAACCCCACGCTGTCCCCGGGGGCCGTTCCCTGCCCCGGCTCCCCCGGCACCTTCACCATCACGAAGTTGGAGACGGACGGGGCGTACTCGATGTTCAGGTTGTCCAGGGACTTGCAGAGCAGTTCCCTGGCCCGTGCGTTGTCCTCGCGCACCCGGTCGATGTGCTCGGGCTGTTCGAGGGCGCGCAGCACGGCCCGCTGGGCGGGACGGTTGACGTTGAAGGGCAGGGCGGCCGCGACGGTGTTGATCCGCTGGACGAGGTCCTGGGGGCCGATGACGAAGCCCATGCGGACCGAGGCGAGTCCCCACGCCTTGGAGAAGGTGCGGGTCACCAGGACGCGGCGGCCCTCGCGCACCGCGTCGAGGGCGAACTCGTGGGCCGGGCCCGCGAAGTCCATGTAGGCCTCGTCGAAGACGAGCACCGTCCCGCTGCGTTCCGCGGCGTCGATCAGTTCCGACACGGCCGCCCGGTCGAGCACCGCTCCGGTGGGGTTGAGCGGGTTGCAGACGAAGGCGAGTTCGGCGCCGCGCTCCATCTCGGCCACCACCCCGTCGACGGGGATCGAGGCGCCTTCCAACGGGACCGTGTGCGCCCGCGCCCCGACGGCCGCGGCGGACACAACGTAACCGGGGAAGGTGGTGGCAGTGGTGACCACCGAGGCGCCGGGCTCGCGCAGGAACGCCATCGAGGTGACGAGGACCAGTTCGTCGGTGCCGTTGCCGACGGCGACCATGTCGGGGGTGACCCCGAAGTGGCCGGCCAGCCTGCCGCGGAGTTCGCCGCACTCGCTGTCGGGGTATCGGTTGAGGTAGCTCGCCGCCTCCGCCCTCACGGCGTCGACGGTTCCGGGCGGCGGACCGTACGGGTTCTCGTTGAGATGCAGTCGCAGATGGTCCTCCCTGCCGACGATCTCGGTGTCGGCGAAGAAGCCCGGCGGCGGTGCCTGGACCTGGGGCATGGTGGATCCCTTCTCGTACGGTGTCGCCGTGCCGGCCGGGCCGAACGGCCGGTCCGGTCAGCCCAGTTGGACCCGGGCAATGGTCTGCAGCTGGTCGGCGTCGCCGCCGAGCAGGGCCCGGCAGCGGAAGCGCTGGATCTTGCCGCTGGGTGTCCTCGGCAGATGGCCGCGCTCCACGAAGACGCACTCCGAGAGTGCGATGCCCGACTTCTCCCTGGCCACGGCGGCGGCCTGGTCGGCGATGAGCGCGAAGTCGGCGCTGCTGCGCTTGGGTTCGAGGAGAAGGACCAGCTTGGACACGCCGCCGCCGGCCATGTCGACGAGCGCCGAGCAGCCCTTGCGGACCGGGCCCATCGCCTCGACCGCCGATTCGATCTCGCTGGTGTAGACGTTGCGTCCGCCGACCGAGATCAGGTCGTCGGCCCTGCCGACGAAGTACACCTCTCCGTCGTGGACGAAGCCCAGGTCACCGGTGTGCAGGATGCCGTCGTGGAAGCGCTCGGCGGTGCGCTCGGCGTCGCCCAGGTAGCCGCTGGCCAGGCTCGGCGAGTCGACGCGCAGCTCGGAGACGCGGTCCGGTTCCCCGGTGGTCACCGTGACGCCGGGCAGCGGCGGCCCGTTGGAGACGAGCCGGGTGGCGCCCGGCGCGTCCTCGGGGACCTCGACGATGCGGCCGTCGAGCAGCGCGGAACCGTCGAAGCTGCGGGTGACGGGGGCCTCGCCGAGCGGGGAGCAGGAGACCGCGAGGGTCGCCTCGGCCATTCCGTACGCGGGCATGAACGCCGTGGCCGCGAAACCCGAGGGGCCGAACGCGGCGACGGTGGCCTCCAGGGTCTCCCAGTCGACGCGTTCCGCCCCCACCACGCAGACCTTCAGCTCCAGTGGCTTGGGCAGCTGGTTGCGGCCCTGCGCGCGGGCGGCCAGGTGCAGGGCGGTGTTGGTGCCCGCGGTCATGGTGGCGCCGTACTCGGACATGTCGCGGAACCAGGTGCGCGGTGCCATGCCGAACCGCTCGGGCGACGACAGGACGAAGTCGTAGTCGAACGCCCAGGCGTGCAGCATGGTCCCGAAGATGCCCATGTCGTGCGAGAGCGGCAGCCAGGAGGCGATGGTCTCGGCGCCGGGGCGCCCGCCGGTCATCTCGTGCAGCATGTGCAGATGGGTGCCGATGGCCCGGGTGCTGAGCTCGCAGCCCTTGGGCAGGCTCGTGCTCCCCGAGGAGTACTGGATGAAGGCGGTGTCCTCGGCGCCGGGTGGCGTCGGGTCGATGCGCTGATCCCCGTACAGGGACGTCCAGTTGAGGACCGGGAGCTGTGCGGCGAGCTCCACGGGGACGAGCGGCTCCAGGGCCTGGTCGATGAGGAGCACCGTGGGGCCGAGCCGCTCGGCGAGCAGGCTCAGCTGGGCGCCGTACTCCTGCGGGCTCTGGCCGCGGGCGGGCAGCGGGAAGGAGGCGACGGCCCCGCCGGCCAGCCAGACGGCGAGGAGTCCGCGCAGGGTGTGCGCCGAGTTGGTCAGGACGGTGGCGACCCGGCTGCCGGGGCGCACACCCGCGGCGCGCAGGGTCGCGGCCATGCCGTGGGCGTCGGCGACGACCTCGCTCCAGGGGGTGTGCCCGAAGCCGTCGTCCTCCTGCCAGTGGTGCAGGACTCCGTGGGAATCGTCGCGCAGGAGGAGGTCCCAGAGTCCGGCGTCGGTGGTTGCCATGGTCACTCCACATCCACGAGGGAGAGGTCGGATCCGCCGCGCGAACGGTCCGCCATGGGGGCGATCCGCTGCTGGCTGACCAGGAGTTCCTCCTGGCTGAGCTTGGTGCCGCTGACCCGGCTCACGCCGGCCTCGCGCATCGTCATCCGCTCGGTGTCGATCCGGATGACCTTCCAGGCGAGGCGGGTCTTCTCCAGGCTCCAGATGAAGATCGCGGAGAGGTCGACCTCGTACCACTTCATGCCGTGCCGGGCCGAGCGCGGGAACGCGTGGTGGTTGTTGTGCCAGGCCTCGCCGAAGGAGGGCAGGGCCAGCCAGGCGACGTTGCGGGAGTGGTCGGTGGTGGTGAAGCGGCGGCGGCCGAAGTAGTGGCCGATGGAGTTCACCGCGTACGTCATGTGGTTGATGAGGAAGATCCGCACGAGACCGCCCCAGAGCATGCCCGTGAACAGCGCCTGGACGGAGCCGCCCGTGATGGCGAAGGCGAGCAGGCCGGGCAGCACGACACCGGCGGCGACGACGGCCACGAAGTTCTCGCTGAGCCAGCGCAGCGGCTTCTCCCTGACCAGGTCAGGGCAGTAGCGGATCGGGTCGGAGCTGAGGTCCTCGTCGAAGAGCCAGCCCAGGTGGGCGTGCCACATGCCGGCGATCGCGCCCTTGAAGCCGGGCTCGAAGCCCAGGTGCGGGCTGTGCGGGTCGCCTTCCTTGTCGGCGACGCGGTGGTGCTTGCGGTGGTGGGCGGCCCAGATGATCGGCGGGCCCTGTCCGGCGAGCACCCCGGCCGTGGCGAGGGCGACGCGGACGGGCTTGTACGTCTCGAAGGAGCGGTGGGTCAGCATGCGGTGGTAGCCGGTGGATATGCCGATGCCGGAGATCACGTACATGACGACCGTGACCAGGACGTCCGTCCAGCCGAATATGTGGTTCCAGGCCAGGACCATGGCGGCTCCGAGTGCGAACAGTGGCACCAGGGAGGCCGCGAGCATGTACCAGCGGTGTTCCTTGCCGTCCATTTCTTCCCCTTACTTTCGTTGGTCTTCGACGTCAGAAACTTGAAGCGTCAGACACCCGGGGCGTCAGACACCCGAGGTGGTCTCCGGGTCGAATTCGGTGCGGAGCGCGGGCAGAACGAGCGAGAGGAGCGCGGCGCATCCGGTGAGCACCGTCCCGACGAGGAACACGGTGTGGAAGCTCGTCAGGAGTGCGTCCGGCATGGCGGCACCCGCGGCGATCTCGTCGTCGAGGCGGGTGCTCGCCAGGGTGGCGAGGACCGCGAGGCCGACGGCGCCGCCGATCTGCTGGCCGGTGTTGAGGACCCCGGAGGCCGCGCCCGAGTCCGCCTTCGGCACACCGCTGACGGCCGCCACCACCAGCGGCACCATGGCCAGGCCGTAACCGGCGGCGCAGAGCAGCAGGGTGGGCAGGATGTCGGCGGCGTACGAGGCCTTGAGCGGGGCGTTGAGCAGCAGGCCGAGGCCGGTGGTGGCGGAGGCGAGGCCGAGCAGGCACAGGATGCGGCTGCCGAGCCTGGGCAGCAGCTGGATCGCGATGCCGGAGAAGACCGCCATGGTGATGCCGAAGGGCGCCCAGGACACTCCGGCGCGCAGCGGGGACCAGCCCAGGAGGTTCTGCATGTACTGGGTCAGGAAGAAGAAGATCCCGTACAGGCCCGACGCGGCGAGCAGCATGATGACGTTGGCCGCGGAGATCTGCCGGCTGGCGAAGATACCGAGGCGGATCAGCGGCTCGGGGGCGCGCTGTTCCCTGATGACGAAGGCCACCAGGAGCAGGGCGGAGCCGACGAGTCCCGCGATGGTGGCGGCGGAGCCCCAGGGGCGGTGGTTGGTGCTGATCACGGTGTAGACGAACAGCAGCAGACCGCCGGTGATGAGGACGGCTCCCATGCCGTCCGTCGCGGGCCGCTTGCCCGGGGCGCCGTCCTCGCGGTCGGCGAGCGCGGGCTTCAGGGCGAGGGCGAAGAGGAGGGCGCCGACCGGGATGTTGATGAAGAACACCCAGCGCCAGTCGACGAGATCGGTGATGACGCCGCCGAGCAGTACGCCGGAGACTCCGGAGATCCCGGTGAGTCCGCCCCAGATGCCGAGGGCCTTGCGGCGCTCCTTCGCCTCGGTGAAGACGGTGATCAGGATGGACAGCGCGGCCGGGCTGAGCAGCGCGGCACCGAAGCCCTGGGCGCCGCGCGACACGATCAGCATCTCGGGGGAGTTGGCGAGACCGCAGGCGAGCGAGGCGGCCGTGAAGATCCCGAGGCCGGTAAGGAACACCCGGCGTCTGCCGAACAGGTCGGCGCAGCGGCCGCCGAGCACCAGGAAGCCGCCGAACAGCAGCATGTAGGCGTCGATGACCCAGGCCAGCGAGGCCCGGTCGAAGTCGAGGGTGGTGCGGATCGTCGGCAGCGCCATGGCGACGACCGTGTCGTCGATGATGACCATGAACTGTGCGCCGCAGGTCACCGCGAGCGCGAGCCCTGCCGCCTTGGTTGCCGCGCCGCCGCTCTCGGCTGCCGCGGTGGACGAGGCGGTTCCCCTGCCCATATGCCTTCTCCTGTTCGCCGAGCTGTGTGGGGGTGCTCTTCGGTCGAGCTGTCAGGAGGCCGCGGCCTGCGCGACGACCCGGTTGAGGCGGTCCATGCGGGTGGCCAGGCTCATCCGGCCCTCCAGGCGGAAGGCGGGCAGGCGCCTGCCGTCGACGTCGCTGAAGCCGTACTCGTCGGCCAGGTCACCGGTGGAGAGCACCTGGCCCGAGCGGCTGAGCACGTCGGGGTCGGCGGCGAGCGCGTTGATCGCGCGGCCCACGTACTCGGGTGAGTGGACGACCGCGGCGGGACCGTCACCCAGGGCTTCCCAGGCCGCCTCGACCCGCTCGGTGCGGACGAAGCCCGGGTGCAGGGAGAGCGCGGCGATCTTCTTCTTGCGCAGGTCGGCCGCGAACGCCTTGCTGAGCCGGTCGTTGGCGGACTTGAAGACGTCGTACGCCGCCTGGCCGAGGTAGGTGTCGCCGTCGGTGAAGCCGATGCCGACGATCAGCCCGGTCCTCCCGTCGCCCTTCTCGAACATCAGCGGGGTGAGGAGGCGTGTGATGTCGTACTGGGCGCGCAGCGAGCCCTCGCACAGTTCGTAGCGCCACATCGGCTGGTCCCAGTACGGGGCGTCGAAGCGCACGTCGCTCGAACGCTCGTACCCCGCCCAGGCGTTGTTCACCAGAAGGTCCAGCTTGCCGTGGTCGGCCCGGATCCGGTCCGTGAGCGCCTGGTTGTCCTCGGTCGACCGGTGGTCGCAGCGCACCGCGATGCCGGTGCCGCCGCGGGCGGTGACCTCGTCGGCGGTGTCGTCGACCGTGCCGGGCAGGCCTTCGGTGCGGCCCTCGGTACGGGTGCTGCGCCCGGTGACGTACACCGTCGCGCCCGCGCTGCCGAGGGCGAGGGCGATCCCGCGGCCCACGCCCCGGCTCGCGCCGGTGACCACGGCGACGGTTCCGTCGAGCCGCGGGGGCTTCCACTCCTCGTTCACGGGGTTCACGGCTGCGTCCTTTCTGACTCTCTGGCTCTGGCTCTGAGTGGCTAGCTGAGGTGGGCGGAGGCGTATTCGAGCGTCCGCTGGTAGGCGTCCGTGTCGTGGACGAAGGGGACCTGGTAGCGCTCGCGCAGTTCCGGCATCGACGTGGGCAGGACTCCCCCGCCGCAGCGCGTGACCTCGCTGACGTCCCGCAGGACGGAGAGGTACGAGCGGGCCAGCGGAGGCAGCCGGCGCAGCTCCTCGGGGTCGAGGGCGTCGGGGTCGGTGACCGGGGGCGGGGTGAGGGTGCGGCCGAGGCCCGCCGCGTGCTTGGCGCACACGTCGATGGCGGCCTCCATGTCCATGGCCTCGTCGCCGTACGTCACCCAGAACTCGCCGCTGGTGTCCCCGAGTTCGACGGCCGCGAGCACCGCCTTGGCGAGCAGGTCCTGCGGCACGATGTCGATGCGGTTGCCCTCGTGCACCGGGATGAAGGGTGCACGGCCGCGGCAGATCCAGTCGGACATCAGCTGCACGATCTGGCCGCGCGAGGTCCATCCGGTCCGCGAGTCGCCGATCAGGTTGGTCGGCCGGAACACGGTGTGCGGAAGTCCACTGTCGCGCAGCAGCTGTTCCGAACGGAGCTTGGAGCGCACGTAGTTGGTGGTGACGTTCGTGTCGCTGAGCTTGTACGGGGCGTTCGCCGAGAGCGCGGCCACGAACGCGGTGCTCATGAAGTGCACGGTGGCGCCCGAGAGTTCGGCGAACTCGATGACCCTGCGGGTGCCGTCCACGTTCACGGGCTTGTAGCGCTCGTCGGGCAGCCCCCACTCGGTGAGGCCCGCGGAGTGGATGACGGTGTCCACGTCCCGGACCAGCGCGCGGTAGCTGTCCTCGTCGAGGCCGAAGCGCGGCTCGGCCAGGTCGGCGTCGAGCACGTGCTCGGTTCCGGCGGGCAGGGCCACGCCGCCGGGCCTCGCCATGGAGATGAGCCGGATCGGCCGGCCCGGCATCTCCTGGAGGATGGCGCGGCCCACGACGCCGGACGCGCCGGTGAGCAGTACGGTGCGTCGCTCGCTCATGCGCGGGACTCCTTCCACTCCATGAGGCGTGTGGTGGCGCGGGCGCCGACGTAGAGGAACGGCTCGGGTGGGAAGTCCCGCTGCTTGCGGTGCTCGTCGTCCACGTAGAGGAGCCGCGAGTACTCGGAGTCCTTGCCGAGTACGAGGTCGCGCAGGACCTTGCCGCCGGTGTGCGTGGCCGCGATGCCGTTGCCGTTGAAGCCGTAGCCGTAGAAGACGTTTCCGCCGGGCAGGGACCCGAAGTGCGGGGCGTAGTCACGGGTGACGTCGACGGTGCCGCCGTAGAGGTAGGTGAACTTGACGTCCCTCCACATGGGGAAGAACCGCCCGAACTCCTTGTGCAGTTCGCGGTAGGCCCGCGTCTCGTTCATGCGGCGCCGGCGCATGTCGCGGCCGTAGAAGTAGAGGGCCGGACCGCCCGCCCACATCAGGCGGTTGTCCGCGGTGAAGCGGGCGCAGGTCAGGAAGGTCTTCGCCTCGACGAGACCCTCGCGGCCCTCCCAGGCGATACGGCCGAGCTGCTCGTCGGTGAGCGGTTCGCTCACCATCGCGTAGCTCCAGATGGGCACGGTCTTGTTGCGGAACTTCTCGAAGGTGAACTGGTGCGCGTTGGCCGCGATGATCACCTTGTCGGCGGTGATCCGGCCGCCGGGGGTGACGACCGTGGGCCGCACTCCGGGGTCGACGCGCAGGACCGGGGTGTTCTCGTAGACGGTCACCCCGCGCTCCTTGACGACCCGGGCCACACCGCGGGCGAGGCGGAACGGGTTGACCAGGGCGCCGCCCGTGCGCATGGCGCCCAGGATCGCGGGCGAGCCGATCAACTCCCTTGCCCGGCCGCCCGAGAGGAGCTCGGGCTGCTCGCGGCCCGCGATGGTGGTGGCGAGCTCCCGGTCCGCGCGCAGGCGGCGCAGCTGGGCCTGGTCGGTGGCGACCATCAGGTAGTCGTTGGCCTCGTACTCCGCGTCGATCTTGTTGCGGCGCGTGAAGCGGCCGATCTCCAGGATGGAACGCCCGACGGCCTGCGAGGCCTCCAGGGCGCGGCGGGTGCCGAACTCCTCGACCAGGGCCTGGATGTCCTTGCCGATGGTCGGAGTGACGAAGCCGTCCGCACGGCCCGAAGCGCCGTATCCCGAGTACTTGGCCTCGACGATGCGGATGTCGAGCGCGGGCTCGGCCTCCTTGAGGAAGTGGGCGGCCCAGAGGCCGGTGTAGCCGCCGCCGACGATGGCGACGTCACAGTCGACGTCGTCCCGCAGCGGGGGTTCGGGCGTGACGGACTCCGTCTCGTGCCAGTAGACGACGTTCTTGCGTGTGCTCACACTCAACGCCCCTTTTCGAGAATGATCCTCGCGAGGCCGAGGTGGCGGTTCTTGAAGTGCCGCACGCTCGCGCCGAGATAGTTCTCGTAATTGACGACGTTCTCCTCGCCGGAGATGCGTACGGCCGCTTCCCTGTTCTCCTGGAGCCGCCTCAGCCATTCCCCGCAGGTGCGGCTGTAGTGGTCCGGGTCATTGCGCAGGGAAACCACGTCGAAGAGCTTTTCGCTGGATTCGATGACTTCGGAGAGCGCCGGGATCTCGGACTCCGGGAAAATGGTCTCGATGATGAACATGAGCTCACGCACGGTGGCCTTGTCCATCACGGTGTTGTTGCCCTTGATGTTGGTCTGCAGGGCGATGCGTCCGCGTGAGGGCAGCCACTCGTAGCAGCGCTCGAAGAACTCGCGGTAGGCCGCGATCCGCTCGGCCCTTGACAGCCCGGTCTTGGCGAAGTGCTCGAACGCGCCGATCGAGATGATCGCGTCGTAGCCCTCGGCCGGCTCGTGGTCCAGCCAGTTCTCCACCCGGATCTCGGTGCGCGCGATCCCGGACGCCCTGACCAGTTCGGCCTGGCTGTCGCTGAGGGTGAGGCCCGTGGCGTGCCGCACGCCGTAGATACCGGTGAGGCGCTTGAGGAGGCTTCCCCAGCCGCAGCCCACATCCAGGACGCGGCCGGCGCCCGCCGCCCTGGCCCCCTCGATGAGGTAGTCCAGCTTGCGGGCCTGCGCCGCCTCCAAGTCGTCCTGAAGACCGGCGAGTTCGGCGCCCGACTCGTCCCACAGGGCGCAGGTGTAGGTGAGCGAACCGTCCAGCCACAGGCCGTAGAAGTCGTTGGAGACGTCGTAGTGGTGCCTGATCGCCTCGGCCGTGGCGCCCTGGTAGGCGGCGGTGCTCATGCGGCGGCCGCGGTCTGGGTCG
This sequence comes from Streptomyces sp. NPDC054866, assembly GCF_053610745.1. Lineage (NCBI taxonomy): Bacteria > Bacillati > Actinomycetota > Actinomycetes > Kitasatosporales > Streptomycetaceae > Streptomyces > Streptomyces sp. NPDC054866. Next base: position 740,320 of record NZ_JBSGZA010000003.1, on the reverse strand, counting down.
ACTCGACCAGCTTGACCAGGTCGCCGACGGTCTTCACGTTCGCCGCCTGGCTCGGGTCGAGCTCGATCTCCGCGTCGTCCTCGACGGTGTAGACGATGTCGGCGATCTGCAGGCTGGAGAGACCCACCGAGTCGAAGGCCGTGTCGGCGCCGAGCGTGAGGCCCGACGCCTTGTTGCCGAGCTTCTTCGCTATGAGGGCGCATACGGATTCAACGGTGATCACGATGGTTGTTCCTTCCGGTCGTTGCGATGTGCGGTGAGCGATTGACCAGAACCTAACTTCGGCCGGCCTGCCGGGACATGACAGAGCGGTATGGCAGATCCCTGCCATGCCACGGCCGCCCCTGCTGGCAGGGATGTGTCACTTGCCCGTGGTGGACCGGAGGGCCTGCAATAGCTGGACCACCTCCTGAAAAGAGGAACGGTCCATGAGAAACCAATTCCGAGTGGTCGACTTCATCGTCGACTTTCTTTGCCGGCAGGACGTCGGACATGTATTCGGCGTCGGTGGCGCCAATATCGAAGACCTCTACGACGCGATGCGGCACGCGGAATCCGGCCCGCTCGGCGTGGTCGCCAAGCACGAGTTCTCGGCCGCCACCATGGCGGACGGTTATCACCGCGCCTCTCAGCGCATACCGGTGATAGCCGCCACCTCGGGCGCCGGGGCCATGAACCTGGTCCCCGGGATCGCCGAACTCAGGGCCTCCTTCGTGCCCGCCCTCGTTCTGATCGGGCAGCCGCCCACCTCACTGGACGGGCACGGTTCCTTCCAGGAGACCAGCGGGCTCGCCGGGTCCATCGACGCGGAGCGCCTTTTCGGCGAGATCGCCGTGCACTGCGTACGCGTCGATGACCCGGAGTCCATCACCGAGTCGCTGCCGCGTGCCCTCGCGGCGGCGATGGACCCGGCGGCTCCGGGCCCCGCCGTGCTCCTGCTGCCCAAGGACGTGCAGCAGGCCGTGCTTTCCGCCTGGGACGCTCCGGGTCCGCCCGAGATCGCCGCATCCGCGCTGTCCTCCGCCGCCGAACGCGGCCGGGCCGTGAGCCTGTTGCGCTCGGCCGCCGAGCGGCAGGGCGTGGTGGTGGTCGCGGGTGAGGCGGTGGCCAGGGCGGACGCACGGCCGCAGCTCGCCCGGCTCGTCGAGGCCCTGGGGGCGCGGGTCGCCGTGGCCCCGGACGCCAAGGACGTCTTCGACGACCGCGATCCGCGTCATCTGGGCATCGCCGGGGTGATCGGTACCGCGGACGTGCAGGAAGCCCTGGAGCAGGCGTCGGCCGTGGTGCTCGCCGGCACCCGGCTGCCGCAGATGGCGGGGGCCGGACTGCACGACCACCTCAAGGGCTCACCTGTGGTCTGCCTCGACCCGCGGCCGCCGTTCCTGGAGCCGCACGAGGATCTGGTGCGCCTCACCGGGCCGCTGGGTGACGAAATGGCCGTACTGACAGAAGAGTTGACGGCCCGAGAGGAGCTGACGGCCAGAAAGGAGGTGATGGCCAAGGACGACGCACCGGCCGAGACACCGGGAGCCGCCCGGCAGGAGCTCCGCGCCCCCGCGGCCGGGGCGGCGCCACCGCCCCCCGACCTCTCACCACCGGGCCCGCTGGACATGCGTACCGCCGCGATGGTCGTCGGCGCCGCGCTGCCCGCGGGGGCCACCGTGGTGAGCGACGCGGGCAATACCGGCGCCACCGTGATCCACCACGTCGGCGTGCCCGTCGACGGCCGGTTCATCGTCGCCATGGGCATGGGCGGCATGGGCCACAGCTTCGGGGCCGGCATCGGCGCCGCGTTCGCGACCGGCAGGCGCACCTGCGTGTTCGCCGGTGACGGGGCGTTCTTCATGCACGGCATGGAGGTGCACACGGCGATCGAACACCAACTGCCCGTCACCTTCGTGATCTTCAACAACAACTCGCACGGCATGTGCCACACCCGTGAGCAGCTGTTCTTCTCCGGCGACTACACCTACAACCTCTTCCGCCCGGCCCGGATCGGCGAAGGCGCCGCCGCGATGTTCCCCGGCCTCGACGCGGTGACCGCCACGACCGCCGAGGAGCTGCGCACCGCGCTCGCCCGGGCCGAGGCCGCCGGGTCGCCCTCACTGATCTGCGTCGAGACCGACCCCACCGAAATGCCTCCGTTCCGTCCCTTCCAGCAGCACGCCATGGCCGTCGGAAAGAGCCGGCCCATCAACCAAGGAGTCGTACCAGGATGACCACCGCCCTCACGAACACGGACGCCACCAGCGCCACCGCCGACTACGTCGCGCCGGAGCCGATCCCCGCCGACCTCAAGGACGTCCCCGGGCTGCTCCGCTGGGAGACCACGCCGCGCGAGGAGGCCCTCGCGCAGGCCGCGCAGATGACGAAGGAGTCGTTCACGTACGACGAGGTGTACGGGAAGTTCGTGACCGTCCACCAGTACATCGACGCGCCGCCGCAGGCCGTCTACGACTACCTCACCAACGAGCGCAACCTCAACGAATACACCTACAGCACCCGTGACTTCGCGCCCACCGACACCCCCGGCCTCTACCAGGGACGCGACACGCTCCTCGACGACGAGACCAAGATCTTCCTGCGGATCGACGGCGACCCGCGGGCCCTCACCGTCGACATGAAGTGCGCCTGGGACCAGGGCGAGGAGCTGTGGATGGTCTACATCCACCGGATCATCGACGCGCAGACCGTCCTGAACAAGCCCGGTTCCGTGGTCATCTGGACCAACTGCCGTCACCCGTACTACGACAAGAACCCGCACCCCGAGCTGGCGTCGAGCCCCGAGCGCCCCTGGGTCGGCGACATGTGGAACCTCTTCTACGCCGGTCACCAGATCGAGATCGACAACATGAAGAAGATCCTGGAGCTGCGCAACGGCAGCACCGGCGCATGAAGGCTGTAAGCCTGCTCGAACTCGCCTCCTATCTGCCCGGGGAACCGGTGGGCACGGAGTACTTCCTCGAACATCAGGCGGGCGGCGGCGATTTGGCCGACCACACGATGTTCAAGGCGCCGCGCACCCGGCACCAGGTGTCCAGGGACGAGACACCCGCGGACATGATGGAGAAGGCCGGTCTCGTCCTGCGGGAGCGGATCGGGGACGACGCCCTGCGCGCCGTCGACGTGGTGATCACCAACTCGCTCCTTCCCGAGGTGCCGTTCACCGGTCCCGGGGCGGAGGTCGCCCACCGGCTCGGCGTCAAGGCGGACTGGGTGCTCGACGCCCACAACGGCGGCTGCGCGTCCTTCGTCCATCTGCTGCGTCTGGCCCGTGCGCTGATCGGCTCAGGCCAGGCCAGGTCCGCGCTGCTCTTCAACGTGCAGAACAGCGCGGGCCCGGTGATGACCCAGCCGGACGTGCGCGGGCTCCCCGAGGCCGTCATCCCCGGTGACGGCTGCGGCGCCGCCTATGTGGCGGCGTCCGACGAGTCGCCGATCCTCGGCATCGAGGTCGCCAACCACGGCGAGTTCACCCGCGACTGCGGCCTCGCGCTGCACGACGGGCGCAAGTACTGGGAGGCGGGTGCCAGTCAGATGCACGTCGGGTTCACGCCCGACAAGGTCGCCGACATCGTCGAGCGCGGCAACCGCCTGGTGCCCGAGGTGGTGAACCGGGTCTGCGAGTCGCTCGACCTGAAGACCGACGACCTGGATCTGCTGATCACCAACCAGCCCAACCGGATGTTCCTGAAGCAGTGGCAGGAGCGGCTCTCCATCGGCCCCGACCGCCATCTGGACACCTTCGACCGGTTCGGGAACCTCTTCGGCGCGGCCGTGCCCATCACCCTCGACCACGGAATCCGCGAGGGCCGGGTCGAGGACGGCAGCCTGCTGATGCTGGCGGGCTTCGCCCACGCCGGGGACTTCGCGGGAGCCGCGGCCGTGCACTGGCGGGCGGGAGGTGCGCGGGGGTGACCCAGGGGGCCGGGGGCGGTTCGCGCCGCCCCCGCCCTCCCGCAGCTCACGCCAACTCGCCTGACTCACAAGGAGAGTCCATGACACGCCCCAAAGCCGTCGTCATCGGTGCCGGCATCGGCGGCCTGACCACCGCCCTCGCCCTGCACCGGCGCGGCTGGGACACCACCGTCCTGGAACGCGCCCCCACCCTGTCCCCGATCGGCGCCGCCCTGACCCTGGCCCCCAACGCACAGCGCGCGCTCGCCGCCCTCGACCTCGGCGACGAGGTCACCGCCCTCGCGGCGTGGCAGGGCGACGGCCTGATGTGCGATCCGCGGGGCCGCCCGCTGACCCGCACGAACAGCGCGGCCGTCACCGCACGGTTCGGCGGCCCGCTGGTGGTCCTGCGCCGCAGCGACCTGGTCGACCTGATCGTCGGCCGGCTGCCCGAAGGTGTCCTGCGCACCGGCGAGGCGGCCTACCTCACGGACGCGGGATCCGCGGACCGCAAGGCGCACGTCAGCACCCCGCAGGGGATGTACGAGGCGGATCTCGTCGTCGCCGCCGACGGCGTCCACTCCAAGACGCGCACCATCCTGTTCCCCGGCCACCCCGGTCCCGCCTACGGCGGCTGGACCGTCTGGCGCATCCTCGCGCCGACGCCGGGACCCGGCTTCGTGCCGCACGAGTCGTGGGGCGGCGGCCTCGTCTGGGGCAGCCTGGTCCGGGACCCGGACAGCGTGTTCATCTACGCCTGTGCCGCGACCGAGGAAGGTGGCCGCTCCCCCGACGGCGAGAAGGCCGAACTGCGCAGGCGCTTCGGCGACTGGCACGACCCCGTGCCGACCCTGATCGACTCGGTCGGCGAGCACGAGATCCTGCGCCACGACGTCTACCACATGGCCGTGCCGCTCGGCTCGTTCACCCGGGGCCGCACCGCGCTCCTCGGGGACGCGGCCCACGCCATGGTGCCGACCCTGGGGCAGGGCGCCAACATGGCGATCGAGGACGGCGTGGTCCTCGCCCATCACGCCGGGCCTGGCGGCGATCCACTGTCCGCCCTGGCCGCCTACGACCACGACCGCAGGCCGCGTACGACCGCGATGGTGCGGCGCGCCGAGCGCATCCTGAAACTGACGTCGCTGCGCTCCCGCGGGGCCGTGGCGACCCGCGACGCGGTGTTCAGGGCAGCGTCGAAGGCCGTTCCCGGCCTGCTCCTGCGCGGCTTCGACGGAATCGCCGACTGGCATCCGCCCGCCGTGAGGATCCCGGTGGCCGAGCGCCACCCCTCTGACCCGGACGGCCCGCCGGCCGTCCGTTCTCTCCACCCCTGAAGCCCCAAAATAGCCGCAACAGAAGGAATTTGACTGTGCGTCACATCATGAAGGCCAGCACCATCGCCACCGCCGCCCTGTTCGTCGGCGGTGTCGCTCTCGCCACCCCCTCCGCCGCGGCCCCCACCGCCGTCCAGACCGTGACGGCGTCGTACGACTGTGGCAGTTACGGCGTCTCCGACCTGAAGATCGAGGCCTCGGCCGCGGACGGCGTCGGCTCCGTCAAGATCTCCACCAGCGGCGGTCTGGCCCCGGTCGACATCCCGGCGAACTCGATCACCGCCACGCTGCGCCTGGAGCGGGCGGGCGGCGGCACGGTGGACTTCACCGGCACCGCCAACGACGCGGCCGCCGCCGGGCAGCCGGTGACCATCGGCGCGCTGACCGGCTCGGTGTCCGAGGGCGACAGCCTCGACTCCTACATCCCGGCGGCGGGCTCCGCCGACACCTCGCTGACCCTCAACATCCTCGGCAGCGAGAACACCTGCAAGGCGGTCTCCAAGCAGACGCCGGGTCCGATCGTCTTCTGATCGAGCCGCTTCTGAACGAGCTGCCTCTGATTGAGCGGTTCACTTCCGGGGGCCTGACTGTGCGCACAGTCAGGCCCCCGGCGCTGTCGCGACTGTCCGCCCGGCCTCGGCCCGGTGCACCACGACCGGCGCCACGGCCGACGCCGGGCGGGCGAGTGCGGCCAGGCAGGTCTCACCGGCCGTCACGTCCCGCACCACCCAGCGCTCGGTGCCGCCGGCCCCCGCAGCCCGCTCCACGACCGTGGACTTCTGCCACGGCCGTACGGCCACCTCCGCGAGATCCGTGCCGAGCCCCACCCCCCAGGCCTTGACCACCGCTTCCTTCCGCACCCAGCAGCGCAGCAACGCGTCGTCCCGCTCCGCTCCCTCCCGGGCGGCCGCGACATGGGCCCGCTCATCGGGCGTGAGGGCACGGCGGGCCACCGCCCGCGCCTCGGGGGCGCTCCGGCGCTCGATGTCGACGCCGACGGGCACCCCGTACGAGAGCGCGAGGATCCACCACTCCCCGGAGCGCGACACGCTCGTCCGCCACTCGGTGCGCGGCAGGCGGACATAGGGAGGGCCGTGGCGGTCGCTCCCGCAGCCCGGGCAGACCGCGACGCCCCAGTCCACCGCGGACGGCCGCACGCCGAGCCACCTCGCGACCGTGCGCCGGATCTCGGCGCGGGCGCCCGCATACCTCGCCCGCGTCACCTCGTCCCTGAACCCCTCGAACCGGCGTCTCTCCCGGTCGTCCAGGAGCGCCACGTCCCGGCCGGACACCGTGTCGCACACCTGCCCGGCCCAGACGTGGACGCCCGCGCGCCCGGCCCCGCTCATCAGCCGGCCTGCTGAATGGCGCGTACGACGTGGACCCGTGAGCCGCACTCCAGCTTCTGCATCACCACGCGCAGATGGTTGGTCACGGTCCACTCCGAGATGCCGAGCTGCCTGCCGATCTGCCGGTTGGTCATGCCTTCGGCGACGAGCAGCGCGACCTCGTGCTGCCGTGGCGTGAGGCCGTGCGGGGCTGCGGGCTCCGCCCGCGGGGACCGTTCCTCCCTGGGCGCGGGCGCGAACAGGCCTGCGAGCAGGGCGTTGTGCGGCGAGACCTGGCGGGCCTCCAGACGCAGCCTGCGCAGCGCGGCGGGGTCGAAGCCCTGGTGCAGCCGGTCGGCCACCGCCCGCAGCGCGACGCCCTCCTCGGAGACCAGCGAGTGCCGTCCGCGCAGGGCCTCCGCGTGGGCGAGGACCTGGGCCAGCGCCTCCTTGTGCTCCTCGGTCCCTGGCCCCGCGGCGACGATCACCATCGTCTCCAGGGCCTCGGCGGCCTCCGCGGGGCCGCTGGTGCCCATGAGGAGACGGATCGACTCCCGCACGTTCACGTACGCCTCCGGGGTGCGGCCGAGCAGTCGTCGTACCCGGGCGAGCGCGTTGAGCAGGGCGGCGCGGACCACGACCGGGGACCACGGGTCGCGCCAGAAGCCGTGGACGTCCGGCTCCAACCCGACGGGCGTGCAAGGAAGTTCGGCCAGTGCCTGAAGCACCGGGCGTTCCGCTCCCGAGTCGCCGTGGCCTGCCCGCAGGAGCGACTGCGACCGCCGGGCAAGGGCCGCTCCGTACACGTCCCTCCTGGCGTCGAGTTCCCTGAGCGCGGATTCGAGCAGCGCCGCGGCGCCCGCCGTCTCGCCCCTGCGGCGCAGCAGCTCCCCGGTGTGCGCCGCCACCCGCGCCCGTACGGCAGGGAGTTCGGCGGCGGCGACCGCTGCCCGGTCGAGCGCCGCCTCCGCACGCTGTCGCTCGTCGCGGCCGAGTGCCCAGCGGGCCACGGCCATCAGCGCCTCGGCGGCCAGGGCGCCGTCCGGGCACGCGGCGGCGGAGGCCTCCATGACGTCCGCCGCGCCGAGGTCGAGCCCGTGGCCGAGCAGCGGGCCTTCGAGCGCGGTCAGCATGCGCAGCACTCCCGCGTGGTCGCCGCGCGAGCGCAGATGGCCCGTGGCCTTGCGCAGGTCGGGCAGCCGGGCCTCGACGGCCGCCAGGAGCTGGCCCATGTCCCGCCCGGCGCGCAGCCCGTCCGCGAGCCCGGCGGCGAAGGCCGTGCAGTGCGCCGCGTGCTGGTCGAGCGCCCCGGCAAGCGCGTCCGCGTCGCCCGCCAGGTCCCGGTGGTAGTGGGCGCGCGCCATGCGCGGCAGCCGGAACTCCGGCTCGCCGTCCGGGCCGCGCCCGCTGAGCAGCAGGCTCTGGTGGACCAGGGACTCGATGCCGGCCACCGCGTCCGCCTGGCCTGCGCCGGCCGCCCTGCGTACCTCGGCGAGGCCGAGCGGCGCCTCGAACACGGCGAGCACGCCGAGGAGTTGACGGTCGGCCGCGCTCAGCCCCTGGGCGGCCCAGCCGAGGGCGCTGCTGATGCCATCGTGCCGGGCGGAGGCGTCCCGCAGCCTGCGCCGGCCGATGGGCTCGCCCCTGCTCAGCCTCTCCAGGACGGCCTGCGGGCCCTCGGCGCCGACTGCCTCCGCGGCCAGCTCGATGGCCAGCGGAATGCCGTCGAGCTCCCGGCAGAGGTCCGTCACCGCCGACTGCGCCTGGGCGCCGTCGAGTCCGGCGCGGTGGCGGGGGCTCACGTGATCGGTGAAGAGCTCCTCAGCCGGTGAGCCCACGCCCGTGGGGAGCGGCTCCGTCACCAGGACGCGCTCGGCCCGGATGTCGAGCGAGACCCGGCTCGTGACCAGGATCTTCAGCCGCGGGCAGGCCCTGAGCAGGGCGGAGATGTCCAGGGCCACGTGCGCGGCCACCGGGTCGCAGTTGTCGAGGACGAGCAGCGTCTGCCGGGTCCCGATCCGCGCCGCGGCCGCCCTGACCGTGTCGGCGCCGACACTCGACCAGACCGCCGCGGCCCCGACCGATTCGGCGAGGTCCGTCCAGAGCAGGGGCGCGCCGCCCGCCCGCGCCCGCGCGATCAGCGCCGCGTGGGCCACGTGGCTCTTGCCCACTCCGGCGGGCCCGGTCAGCGTGATGAGACGCTCGTGAGGCTGGGCCAACAGGCGTGCAAGTAGGGCGAGTTCGCCCTCCCGGCCGCGGAGTCTGCCGAATCCGTGGCCCATCAGGCGGTCGGCCTGCGCTTCCGCCGCCGCACCGCCGCTCCCCGGCACGGCCGGGATCACGACCTCGAACTCCCGCTCTGGTGCAATCATTCCGCTCTCCCTTGTGTGGTTCCCCGCAACCCCAGCCGGTGAGTCCTGTCTCAGGCTCTGCTCACCACCTCCTCACGCCCGGCCCGCTCGGGGCTCCCGGCGTCCTCGGTCAGTGGTCGCCCGGTGGCGTCCGAGGTCTCCATGCGGTCGAGCCGCAGCGCGCTGTGCAGCCGGCGCAGCGGCCTCGGCGCCCACCAGTTGGCGCCGCCGAGCAGCGTCATCAGGGCGGGCACGAGGAGCGCGCGGACGACGGTGGCGTCGAGGATGACCGCGAACGCGGTGCCGAGCCCCAGCTCCTTGACGAACACGAGACGCGAGAGCGCGAGAGCGCCCACCGCCACGCAGAACAGCAGCGCCGCCGACGTCACGATGCGTCCGGTGCGGGCCAGGCCCTCGGCCACCGCCGTGCGGTCGTCGAGGCCCGCCGCCCTCGCCTCCTTGATCCGGCCGAGCAGGAAGACGTTGTAGTCCGTGGAGAGACCGAAGGCGAGCGCGAAGACCAGCACGGGTGTGGTGGACTCGATGCCGCTCACCGCGCTGAACCCGAGGTTCCCGTCCTGGAAGACCCAGACGAGGAAGCCGAGCGCGGCCCCGGTGGAGAGGGTGTTCATCAGGAGCGCCTTGAACGGCAGGACGACCGAGCCGGTGAAGGCGAAGAGCAGCAGCAGGGTCACCAGGGCGAGTACGCCGATGGCCAGCGGAAGGCGGTCACGGATGCCGTCCTTCTGCGAGAGGAAGTCCGCGGTCTGCCCGGTGAACCGTACGGGCGTGGGCGCGTCGAGCGACCTGACCTCGTCGGCGGCGTCCTTGGCCACCGTGCCGAGCGGCTGCCCTTCCAGTACGGCGTCGATCTCCCAGTGCGTGGCGTCCAGCCGTACCGGCTTCGCGACGGCCTCGACTCCGGGCACCTGGGCGATCTTCTTCGCGTACGCGTCGAGACGCCCGCCGTCGGTGGTGTCCGCGACGACGCGCAGCGGCGATGTGGCGGGCGCTGCGAAGTCGTCCTGCATGGCGGCCGAGACCTTCCCGGCGCTGATGCTGGTCGGCAGCGCCGAGGCGTCGGCGCCGGTGAAGCGGATGCCGAGCACCGGCGACGCGAGCGCCAGGAGCAGCGCCGTGGCGGCGACCGCGACGACGACGGGCCTGCGCATCACCATCTGCGCGATACGCCGCCAGCGCCGGACGGCGGCGTCACCGGAACCCCCGTCGTCCTGCGCGGCACGCTGCCAGCGCCGCGGGGCGAGGGAGTTGACGCGATCGCCGAGCAGCGCGAGCACGGCCGGCAGCGCGAGGAGGGCGAAGAGCACCGCCGCGAGCGAGGTGATCACGCCCGCCATGCCCATGGACTGGAGGTACGGCTGCGGGAAGACGAGCAGCGCCGCGAGCGCGGCGGCCACGGTGAGCCCGCTGAACAGCACGGTGCGGCCCGCGGTCTCCATGGTGCGGCGCAGCGCGAGCGCCCCGGGGCCGTGCTGGGCGAGCTCGTCGCGGTAGCGCGAGACGATCAGCAGGCCGAAGTCGACGGCGAGTCCGAGCGCAAGCGCGAACGCCAGGTTGAGCGCGCCGGTGGAGACGTTGTCGAAGAGGGTGACGAGGCGCAGCCCCGCCATCGTGAGCAGCAGCGTGAAGATCGCGCCGATGACCGGAAGGAGCGCGGCGACCAGGCCGCGGAAGACCAGGAAGAGCAGCACGAGGACGACGGGAAGGGCGATCCCCTCGGCCATCGAGAGGTCCTTGGTGGTGACCTCACCGACCTGCACCATGCCGATGGTCGGCCCGCCGAGATGGGCGTGTCCGCGCAGCGCGGGGTCGGCGTCGATCGCCTTCTGCAACGCCTTCTCGGCGTCCTTGGTCTCCTTGTCCTTCATCGGCCTGACCGCGCCGACGAGAACGGTGGAGCGCGCGTCCTTGGAGATCAGGGCCGGGTCACCGGCCGACTTGTAGTCGACGACCCGCTTCACCTCGGGCCGGTCCTTCAGGAGCGCGATGCCCGCCGTCACCGCCTCGGGCCGCGGCCCGCCGGGCTCGATGGCCTCATCCGTACGGATCAGGAGCGCATACCCCTGCTGGGCGTCGATGCCGGTGGCTTCCTGGATGACCTTGCGGGCCACGGTGTGCGACCCGGTCGGGTCGTCGTAGTCGGCGAGGCCGTTGGTCACCTTGCTCTGCAGGGTGCCGCCGAAGAGGGCGGCGAGCACGGCGAGGCCGATGACCAGGTACAGGGTCAGCCTCCGCTTCGCGTGGAGGGCGGAGCCCAGGGCAGAGAACATGCGAGATCACCTTCGGGGTTTCGGGAGTACGGGGCGGAGGTCGGCGCCGGGGGGTTGGTACCGGCCTCCGCCGGTCGGGTGCGCCGCCGCTCGGGCGGCGCGGTCAGGCGGCCACAGGGCCCGCGGTCTCGACGAAGCTCAGCGCGTTGTAGATGGTCCGCCGAGGGTCGGTGATGGCCCTGCGGCCGTGCATCACCCGGGTGTTGTCGATGACGGCGACGTCACCGTCGGCCCACTCCAGGTTCTCGGTGAGGGCGCCGGTGGTCCCGGTGACGGCGGCGAGCAGCTCATCGGAGAGCTCGCTGCCGTCCGCGAAGGTGATGCGCGGCTTCTCGTAGTTGAAGGACGGGCCGAGGATGCTGTTGGCGAAGGAGGTCCGGTCGCCGAACAGCGTCGGTCCCGCGGCCGGTGTGCGGAACGAGTAGCGCACCCCGCCGTCCGCCTCGGGCGTCACCTCCGTGCCGGGCATCGACGCGGCGAGGACGACGAGCTCGTCGACGGCGATCTCGTCGGCGGGCCTGCCGGTGAGGTGGTGGGCCATGGCGCGCCACTGGGGCTCGGCGACGTGGCGGCTGTAGACGATGTCCTGGCCGAGGAAGGCCGTGCGTACGGGCTCCGCGAGCTCGTCCCACACCCGGTAGCCGTCGCAGACGGTGGTCTGGGAGCCGGACGCGGCCGCCTTCTCGCAGAAGAACCAGGCCAGGTGGGAGCGGAAGGGGCTGTTGCCGTTCTCGGTGTGCAGGCCGACCTCGCCGAGGCCCGCGTCGACCTTCTGCGCGACCTCCGAGTAGAAGTCGCGCGCCGGGTCGAGGGTGGTGGACGTGGAGGTGCGCTGCACGAGATCGGTGAACGAGGCCATGTCGGCGCCGAAGCCGCGCAGCAGCAGGAAGCCCGCTTCGGCAAGCAGGTCGAGCAGTTCCTTGGGCTCGACGCCGGAGAGGGTGCCCGGCTCGGCGGGCGTCACGAGCAGTCCGCCGCCGGTGCCGTACGGAGTGGTGCTCAGGGCGGTGCTCATGCGGTGATCTCCTCGGGTGCGGTGCGGGTCAGCAGGTCGCGGACGGCGTCCCTGCGGGGGCGTCCGGTCACGGTGAAGAAGGCGCTGTACTCCGGGTCGTCCTCGGCCATGAGGCATACGGAGGTGGCCCGTTCGATGGCGGAGAGGCGTCCGGCGCCGAACTCCTCGATCTGGCGGCGGGCCTCCACGCGGTCCGTGCCGGCGTCGATCACGAAGAGCCCGAGCACCTCGTCCAGGCCGTCCGCGACGACGGCCGCCTCGCGCACGAAGCCGAGTTCGCGGTAGCGGGCCTCGACCCACTCGGGGGACAGATTGCGTCCCGCGGCCGTGATGACCAGGCTCTTCTTGCGGCCGGTGATCCGGATGTAGCCGCCGTCGTCAATGGTGGCCAGGTCGCCGGTGTGCAGCCACCCCTGGTCGTCGACGACCACGCTCGACGGGTCCTCCTGGGTGTATCCGTCGAACAACGACGTGCTCTGGATGAGGAGTTCACCGTCCTGCGCCAAGCGCGCCCGTACGTGGTCGAGCGGCCGACCCACCGTGCCGAACCGGAACTGTCCGGGGAAGTTCCAGGCCACGACCGAGCTGTTCTCGCTCAGCCCGTACCCCTCGTACAAGGGGATCCCGAACGCTTCGAGGCGCTCCAGGACGTCGAGCGAGACGGGCGCGCCGCCACAGGCGATGAAGACGGGGCCGGTGTGGCCGAAGAGCCGGTGCCTGCGCTGGGCCAGGTCCTCCGTGGGGTTCTGTTCGCACAGTCCGAGCAGCAGGCCCGCGACGGTGGGCGGTACGACCATGGCGGTGGGCTGCGCCTGGCGGAGCAGCGACAGCATGCGGGGGCCCGCGTCGGCCACGGTGCCGATCAGGGCGGTGCCCGGCGGCAGGAAGGTGACGCTGCCGCCGTTCAGGAAGGGCATGTAGAGGCCCGCGACCTGTTCGATGAGCAGGCTCAGCGGCACCACGGAGAGATAGCGGGCGAAGACCGCGTCGTCGACCCGGCCGCCGAGCGAGGCGAGCAGTGCCTCCATGCCGTACAGCCTGACCCGTACGCCCTTGGGGGCGGAGGTCGTGCCCGAGGTGTGCACCACCTTGACGACGGCGTCGCCGGCGGCTTCCGCTGCGGCGATCTCGGCTTCGAGCGACGGGAGTTGACGGTCGGCGGCGGCCTCGATGAGCCCCGGCAGGTCGATCCCGACGACCGGGCAGCCCGCGGGCAGGACCCGGGCCCCCGTGGCGGCGGCGCGCTCCAGCCACTGCTCCCCGCGCGTGTCGACCAGACAGAGGTCGGCGTCGGCGAGCAGCGAGGAGGCCTGTTCGGCGGTGAAGGCCGTGGGGACCGGGATCTCCACGGCCCGCGCGAACAGGGCGGCGAGGTCGGCGACCACCCACTGCGCGGAGTTCTCGGCGAGCAGCCCCACCCGTACGGGGCGGCCGAGTGCCTCCCCGCGCCGGCGCAGGTCGGCGGCGAACACGCGGGCGGCGCCGATGAGTTCACGGTAGGTGTGGCGGGTTCCGGGCCCTCCGGTGGAGGAGAGCACCTCGACCATGACCGCGTCGCTCTCGGCACGCTTCAGGAGCCCGGCCGTCAAGGAGGTGGTGTGGGGCATGACGTCAGGCAGCACGGGTCAGCTCCGTTCGGTTCCGGGAGGAGAGCAGGCGGATGTCGACGGAGTCGAGTGCGTAGCGTTCGACCCCCGTGACCAGCTGCTGGGAGTGGTCGGCCAGACGCCCCCAGCGCACGGCGGGCCGCTGGTCGTAGAAGGTTCCCCAGCGGGCCAGTTCCTCGGCGCCCAGGCGCGTGCCGTCGGCGTCGCACAGCCGGTGGGTGATGAGGCCGAGGCGCTTCGCGAGCGCCGCGGACCGGTTGGTCATCGTCATGGCGGCGTACGACCGGCCCAGGCAGGCCTGGATCAGCGGAAGCGCGCGGTAGATCTCCGCGCCCGCCAGGTTCGCGACCGACGCGACGCTGCCGAGCTGGATGATCTGGTGCCGTCGCACCTCCTGACCTGCCGCCTCGCACAGCGCGTCCTCGATCGACCCGTCCAGGTACCGCTCCAGGAAGATCGGGCCGTTCTCCGGGAAGGAGATCCCGATGCAGGCCTCCACCTCGTCGGGGCCGCCGTCCTGCCGTCCTACGTACGCGATGAACTGATCCGGATCCGGGGTCACCTGAGCCCCGAAACTCGTCCCGAACACCTTGCTGACCAGCGATGCGGATTCCAGCCAGACCGGAGTCCCCCGCCGGGCGATCACTATCTTCACGTTCCGTGTTCCTTTCGAGAATGGGATTACTCGGCCGGTACGGCACCGAACTCGCTGAGAACCCCCGCGAGTTCTTCCAACAAGGCGCTCTCCTGGGAGCGGACGAAGAAGTGTCCGCCCGGCATCGTGCGCAGCTCGGCCCCCCTGCTTCCGTGCTCCGACCAAGCGGCCATCTTGTGAACCGGCACCAGCCGGTCCCGCTCCCCCACGAACAGGCGCAGAGGCACCCGCAGCGGTTCGATCTCGTTCTCTTTCACGGCCCCCGAGCAGAGCCTGAGATCGTCCCGGACCAGCGGCATGAAGCGCTGCCGGAATCTGCGCCGCGCCGCCAACTCCGGGGGAATTCCCCCCAGTTCAGCAAGCCTCGCGGCGAGTTCCTCGTCGTCCGCCGCCGGATCCAGGATTCGGTTGGGCGGTATGTGGGGTGCGCGGTGGGAGCTGAGGATGAGCGCCCGTGGCAGCACGGCCCCCCGCCGCTGCCTGCGCAGGGTCAGCGCGTGGGCGATGAACGCCCCCATGCTGTGTCCATAGAGCAGATGGGGCCGCGAGAACGCGTCGTCCAGCTGCTCGTCCATCTCCTCCACCAGCGCGGCCAGGTCGGTGAACCTCGGTTCGTGGGCGCGCTCTTCACGGCCCGGCGGCTGCACCGGCCGCACCTGGACTCCGGCGCCGCGCGCGTCGAGCTCCTGCTGCCACCGCGCATAGGCGGAGGCACCGCCGCCCGCACACGGCAGGCAGAACAGGTTCGGCCCCGCGGCTGCGGTGGGTGCCGGCTGCGGCAGATACGGCGTCTCGGTGACCCTCATGGACACCGAAGATTCCATTCGGACCGGGGCTTGAAACAGTGGGTGCGTACCGGCGTCCGGGGTGGGTTTCTCTGCTCCGGTATGTGACCACGTCACACCCCGTGAAGAAATCACAGCACCGGAATCAAATCCTCCAGAAGATCCCCTGCCATGAGATGAGGCGAAGCTGAATGGAGGTCTCCGATTATCACCGCAGGTCTGGGGTGACCACGGAGTGAAATACGAAGGCGGGGTATGGGAAAGTCTCACCCCTCACTGATGAGCCCTTCACTTTCTGCGGACGCTTTCCCCGTATGAGGATCCTGGCAACGGAGAACGCCTCCCCAGACCGAAAAGGAACGTTGTGATGATCGAGATCATTGCCGGCGCACTCACGCTCCCCGCCGCCGCGGACAGCCACACCTCCCCGCGCCCCGCACTCGTCGTGGACCACCTCGACACGAGCGCCGACGACTCGGTGGCCCTGTTCACCTTCTGCACCCTCCTGTCCGGCACCAACGCAGGCACCGAGCTCTCCCACGCATGACGGTCACGGGGGACGAGGCCGCGGTCACGGGGGAAGAGACCGAGTTCGTCGAGTTCAAGAGCCATCTGCGCTGCGCGGTCGTCCCCGGAGAGGCGGCCTATCTGGTGTCGCACTCCGGGATCACGGCACTGCGCGGAGCACAGGCGGAAGCGCTGGCCCCCCTGCTCGACGGGACCCGCACACCGGCCGCCATCGCCCGCGCCGCCGCCTCCTCCCTGACCTCGGAGGAGGTCGACGACGCGCTGCGGGTGCTCGCCGACGCCGGTCTTCTGCGCTTCCAGCGGCGGCCCGGCAGGTCACGGGCCGACCGGGCCGCCGAGGCCTACTGGGATCTCGCGGGCCTCGACGGTGCCCGCGCCACCGAAGAGGCGGCGCGGGCGGCGGTGCGGATCGTGGCGCTTCCGGGGCCGTCCGGGCCGCCCGGCCCCGCTGATGAAGCCGGTGTCCGCGAGGCCTGCGCGGCCTCGGGCCTCCGGATCACCGACTCGGCGCAGGAGGCCTGCCTCAGCATCGTCCTGTGCGACGACTACCTCTCCCCCGGCCTGCGCCAGGTGGACGCCGAGCACCGGGCGACGGGGCGCCCCTGGCTCCTCGTACGCCTCGGCGGGCCCGAGCCCTGGTTCGGGCCGGTGTTCCGCCCCGACGACGGACCCTGCTGGTCGTGTCTCGCGACGCGTCTTCGCGGCCACCGCACCACCGAACTGCCCTTGCAGCGCGCACTGCGCCTCGACCACCCGGTGGCCAGGCCGGCGGCCGACCTGCCGACCGGGCGTGCCCTCGCCGTACACGCCGCGGTGCTCGAAGCGGTCAAGTGGGCGAGCGGGCTTCGCAGTCCGGAGCAGAACGCCGTACGCACCCTCGACACCCTCACGCTGCAGACCGCCACCCACCCGGTGTCCCGCATCCCGCAGTGCGCGGCGTGCGGCGACCCGGCGCTCATGAGCGAGCGCGGCTGGCGGCCCACCGAACCGCGGAGCCGCCCGAAGTCGGCGGACGGCACGGGCGGCGGGCATCGCGCGCTCGGCACCGCGCGGATGCTGGAGCGCTACGGCCATCTGGTCGGCCCGGTCACGGGCGTGGTCAAGGAGATCCGCCGGGCCCCCGACGCCCCCGACTTCACCCAGGCCTACGTGTCGGGCCAGAACCTCGCCATGGAGGCGAGCACCCTCTCCGGCCTGCGCGCAGGACTCCGTTCGCTGAGCGGCGGCAAGGGCCTGACCGCCGAGGAGGCGAAGGTCAGCGCCCTGGGCGAGGCCATCGAGCGGTACAGCGGCACCCGGCGCGGCGACGAGGCGGTGGTGCGCGACACCTTCCGGGGTCTCGGGGACGTGGCGCTGCACCCCAACTCCTGCCAGCTGTACGACGACCGGCAGTTCCGCGACCGGTCCCGCTGGAACGCGGCCCGCTCGCCCTTCACCCACGTACCGGAACGCTTCGACGAGAACCGCCCCGTCGACTGGACCCCCTTGTGGTCCCTGGCCACGGGCACGCACCGGCTCCTGCCGACCAACATGCTGTACTTCCCCGCCGACGCGGTGTCCGCGCACGAGCCGATCGCCGACTCCAACGGCAACGCGGCGGGCAGCAGCTTCGAGGACGCCGTGCTCCAGGGCTTCCTCGAACTGGTCGAACGTGACGCGGTGGCCCTGTGGTGGTACAACCGCACACGCCAGCCCGGCATCGACCTGCACGCCTTCGCCGAGCCGTACATCGACCAACTGCGCGACGGCTACCGCCGGTTCAACCGCGAGGTCTGGGCGCTCGACCTCACGTCCGACCTCGGCATCCCCGTCGTCGCGGCCCTCTCCCGGCGCACCGACAAACCGTCCGAGGACATCATCTTCGGCTTCGGCGCCCACCTCGACCCCCGCATCGCACTGCGCCGAGCCCTGACCGAGATGGGGCAGCTGCTGCCCGCCGTCTCGGGGGCGCGTCCGGACGGCTCCGGCTACCGCGTCGACCAGCCGGAAGCCATGAGCTGGTGGCTGCGCGAGACCACGGCCACGCAGCCCTATCTGACCCCCGCAGCCGACACGGCCCGCAGGGCGCCCGGCTCCTGGGACTACACCGCGAGGGACGACCTGCGGGACGACCTCTCGGCGGCCACCGGTCTGCTCGCCTCGCACGGCATGGATCTGCTCGTACTCGACCAGACCCGCCCCGACATCGGCCTCCCCGTGGTCAAGGTCGTCGTGCCCGGACTCCGGCACTTCTGGGCGAGATACGCGCCCGGGCGCCTCTACGACGTTCCCGTCGCGCTCGGCCGGATCGCGGAGCCGACGCCGTACGAGGAACTCAACCCGATCCCGCTGTTCGTCTGACGGTTCGTGCGGCGATGCATTTGACAGGTCGTCCAACACGGACGGCATTTCTCAGAGCTTGCGCCCACACAAACTCTGAGTTCCATCCCGCGAGTTGATGCGAAAGCACGGTTTTTTCCGGAAGGGGCTGATGCGCGGACATTCCACGTAAGGTCTGCTGGACGAGCGTTGTGGCCGAATACCACGGGCCCGAGGTTCGGGAGCGCCCGCAGGGACGCGCTCTCGTACGCTCTCCTGGCAGAAGAGGAGCACTTCGAGGATGCACAGCGACACCAAGGACACGTCTGACGTGGCTGGTTCCCGATGGAGCCCCCGGCCTGCCCCCCGGCTGGCCCACGTCATCCTGTTGGCGGCGCTCATCTGCTATCTCGGCATCACCGCGATCAACCTGATGAGCCAGAAGCCCTCCGCGCCCGAGCTCATCACCGGACTCGTCACACTCTCCGCCGTCTTCGGCCTGCAACTCGTGCACTCCAGGCCAGGAGCCGACCGCGCCGCACCCTGGGCGAAGGCGGCGACGCTGGGCGCCCAGGCGCTCCTCACGTATCTGCCCCTGGTCTTCTTCGGCATCCTGTGGGGGGCGATGGCGGGCTTCCTCGGCGGATCGCTGCTGCTCCTGCTCAGGCCCCGGGTGGCCTGGCCGCTCTACGGGGTGACCGGACTGAGCCTGCTGGTCCCGGGGATCACCGCGGGGATGTCGGTGATCGACCTCGTCTACATGTGCCAGAGCACCCTGCTCACCGGCCTGGTGATCTACGGCCTGTCCCGCCTCTCGTCCCTCGTCGACGAGGTGTACGCCGCTCGCGCGGAGATAGCCAGGATGGCGGTCGCCAGTGAACGCCTGCGCCTGGCAAGGGACTTGCACGACCTCCTCGGCTACAGCATCTCCGCGATCGTCCTCAAGAGCGAGCTCCTCCAGCGGCTGATCCGCGCCCAGCACCCCCGTGCCGACCAGGAGGTGGAGGAGGTCCTCGCCATCTCCCGGCAGGCGCTCAGCGACGTCCGCAGGGTGGCCCGCAGCTACCGCGACATGTCACTCGTGTCCGAGGTGTCGTCGGCCCGGTCGGTGCTCGACGCCGCGGAGGTCGAGGTCGAGGTGGTCCTCGCCCCGGCCATCGAGGAGATCAGCTCACATGCCGGCACGGCGCTCGCCACGGTCCTGCGCGAGGGCGTCACCAATCTGCTGCGCCACAGCAAGGCGTCACGCTGCGGCATCACCGCGGTGGTCGACGACGGGACGGCGCGCCTCACCCTCATCAACGACGGTGTGGTGGACGACTATCACGACCCCTCTCCGGACAGCGGGAACGGCCTCGGCAACCTGAAGCAGCGGCTCGACGAGATCGGCGGCCGGCTGATCACCGAGCGCGAGCAGGAGACGCCTCCGGACTGCGGGGGCTGGTTCCGCCTAGTGGCCGAGGTGCCCGCGCAGGCAGTTGGCCGAAACAATGTGGAACAACCCCAGAAAATCGGGCGAATAAATCCGAATGGCGCGTTCTAGGCGGCTGATAACATGTGGCGCGCGAGCAACAACAGGGGTTCGCGATACGGGTAATCATGGGGGGCTATCGATGATCCGTGTAATGCTCGCTGAGGATATGTACATGCTGAGAGGCGCATTGGTCGCCTTGTTGAATCTCGAACATGACTTGGACGTCGTGGCGAGCGTGGAACGCGGCGACGAGATTCTCTCCACAGCCCGTGAGTTCCAGCCGGACGTCGCGATCATCGATATTGATCTTCCCGGCCTCGACGGGCTGAGCGCGGCGGAGCAACTGCACGAACGACTGCCGCAGTGCCGCACTTTGATCCTCACCAGCCTCGGCCGCCCCGGCACTCTGCGCCGTGCGATGTCCGCCAAGGTCTCGGGCTATCTGCTCAAGGACTCCCCGCCGCAGGAACTCGCCCAGGCGGTACGGAAAGTGGCGGCGGGCCAGCGGGTCATCGACTCCGAACTGGCGCTTGCCGCATGGGGCAGCGCGGACAGTCCGCTCACCTCCCGCGAGACGGAGGTGCTGCGCCTCGCGTCACAGGGCACGGACGCCAGTGAGATAGCGAAGCGGCTGCGCCTGTCGGTGGGGACGGTACGGAACTATCTGACCACGGTGGTGACCAAGCTCAACGCCCGCAACAGGGTGGACGCGATCCGCATCGCCAACGACTCCGGGTGGCTGTGAGCCGTCCTCCGGGGCTGCTCAGGCCCGCGGTTGGGCCGCGACTCCCGCCGCGGTGAAGTAGCAGAGGATGCCTTCCGTCACGTCGTCGGGCAGCGGCAGCACGGCGGTGATGGCCTTCGGCGTGACGGGGCGGGCGAGGGCGAGCGCGAAGACCATCATGGCCTCCTGCCGGTGGATGATCAGGCGGTGCGAGGCCGTGCGGGACTCGAAGGTGGCCGTCAGCGGATCGAACGCGAAGGAAAGGCCGAGGAACAGCCGGACGGGCCTGGCCTGATCCAGCGGGACGACGGCCAGGGAGGCTTCGCAGGCGTCGGCAGGGGACGCTCGGCTCGCGTCGGCCAGGGGTGCGATCGAGAGGAGCGGGCCGCTCAGGCCGTCGAGCCCCAGGGTGCGGACCAGCAGATGGGGAAAGCGCCCGAAGACCGGCCGCATCATGAAGTAGACCTTCGCGTCCCGGTCCCGGCCTCCTTCACCGTCGTCCAGCAGCGCGTTGCCGAGCAGAACTGGACCCAGCTGCATGCGCCGGAGCACTTCGAGGACGGTGGGCTCCGGGCTCGTCATGCGGGCGGTGCCCTGATCCCAGGTGAGCACCAGGGCCCCCGTGAGCGCATCGGACTCGACCACGACGTCCTCGCGCAGCGACCAGAGATGCCGGAGCCGTCCACCGGGCAGCTCCAGCAGGTCGATCGTGGCCTCCATGCGCGCTCTCCTCGCAGTATCTGAGAGTGTCCACTCTGACGGCGCGGGGAGGTGTCCCGACAGTCATGAACTCATGCCGGGGCTGTGATCCCTTCACGGGTTCAGGAGACGCCGTACCCAGGGCAGAGGGTGCGGACGAAGTCCAGTTCACTTCTCCAGGTAGGCGAGCACCGCCAGGACGCGGCGGTTGTCGCCGTCCGTCGGAAGCAGGCCCAGCTTGGTGAAGATGCTGCTGATGTGCTTGGCGACGGCCTTCTCGGAGATGAAGAGCCCCTGGGCGATCCCCGCGTTGGACCGGCCCTGCGCGAGCCACTCCAGGACCTCGCGCTCGCGGGCGGAAAGGCTGCCCACGTTCTCGTCGCGCTCCTTGCGCATCAGGAGCTGGGAGATCACCTCGGGGTCCATCGCGGTGCCGCCCGCGGCCACCCGCTGGATGGAGTCGAGGAACTGGGTTCCGTTGGTCACCCGGTCCTTGAGCATGTAACCGACTCCCCGGCCGCCGCTGGCCAGCAGCTCACGTGCGTACAGCGGCTCGACGTACTGGGAGAGGAGCAGGACGGGCAGGTCGGGCATCTCGCGGCGGGCGGCGAGGACCGCGCGCAGACCCTCGTCGGTGAAGTTCGGTGGCAGCCGGACGTCCACGACCGCGACGTCCGGCTGCTCGCGGGTGAGAGCCGCGAGCAGCTCCGTCCCGTTGTCCACCGCGGCCACGATCTCGTGGCCGTACGCCTCGAGGAGGCGGATCAGTCCGTCCCTCAGGAGGAAGTGGTCTTCGGCGAGGACAATACGCACGGAAGCTCCATCGTCACCATGGTCGGGCCGTTGACGGGGCTGTTCACGGCCAGGACTCCGTCGAATGTGGCAAGTCGTCGCTCGATGCCGCGCAGACCGGTGCCACGGGTGGCGTCCGCGCCACCGTGTCCGTCGTCGGTGACGGTGACGCACAGCATTCCGTGATCGTAACGGATGTCGATCCAGGCCCGGACTGCTCCCGAGTGCTTGGCGACGTTGGTGAGCATCTCCGAGATCGCGAAGTACGCGGCGGACTCGACCGGCATCTCGGGGCGGCCCGGCAGGTCGACCGTGACCTCGGTGGGGACCGGGCAGACCATGGCCAACGCCCTTACGGCGTCCGCGAGTCCACGGTCGGCGAGCACCGGGGGATGGATTCCGCGGACCAGATTGCGCAGCTCCTCCAGTGCTTTGGAGGAGGACTGGCGCGCCTCGATCAGGAGGGCGCGCACGGCCTCGGGGTTGGTCTCCAGAAGGTGCTCCGCGGCGTCCAGGGTCATGCCCATCGCCACCAGGCGGGCCTGGGCGCCATCGTGCAGGTCGCGCTCGATCCGGCGGATCTCGGCCATCTGTGTGTCCACCGCGTCGGAGCGTGTCTCGGCGAGGTGCTGGATCCGGCTTGCCATCAGCTCGCTCTCGCTGGGAGCGAGCATCGCACGGGTGTAGAGGGCGTGCTTGCGTACGGCTCGTGGCGCCGCCCACAGGGAGAGCGGGAGTTGCAGTACGCCGAGCATGCCCGCGAGCACCGCGGTGGTCTGGCCCTCGATCGGGATGAACTGGTACCAGAGGCCGTCCCACTCCGTGGAGAGGGGAACACCGAAGAACGCGAGGAAGATGCCCCAGAGGCCACTGAGGAACAGGGCGATCGGGAGGAAGGCAAGGAAGGCGCCTGCCAGCGGATCGGCGAGGACCCAGACCCACTCGCGCCGGGTCTGCGGGTCGCTCATGATCCAGCGGTAGCGTGCGATGGCGCCCGAGGCGCCGGCGGGCACGGGCGGCGGCGGACTCGCCGGGGCCTTGATCTCCACGCCGGACCAGCGCAGGGCCAGTTCGCGCTGACGGTCACCCAGGCTGCGTACGCCCTCCATGGCGCGGGGCACCATGCCGAGGCCCGGCCCCACGAGGAGTATCGCCGAGGAGACCGCCAGGGACCGGCCAAGGGACGCGGCCGACATCCAGCACAGGCTCAGCGCCCGCCGCAGGCCCACTGCCCCGGCCGCGACGGAGAATCCCCTGATCTCCCCTGCCGGGCGGCCTTCTCCGAGCTGCATCGTGCGGTCCATTGGACTCGCTCCTCTCTGGTGCCATTCGCAGTACGGGGCCGAAGGGCCCGTGCCCTCATTGTGTCGGCGTTCGGACACGGAAATCGGTAGTACTACATCCCCTCTTGGGCGGCCGGTGAGGGGTACTTCTTCTACCCCCCGCCGGACGGACCACGGCGGACGTCCTACGAGCCGACGAAGAGCGACAGGGTCTCCGCCACACAGGCCGACTGCGTTTCGCCCTCGACCTCCACCGTCATGCGCACGGCCGCGAGATGGCCGGAGGGCGTCTCGCGCACGCTGGTGAGGACGGCGCTGCCGCGCACGCGGGCGCCGACGGGGACGGGGCGGGGGAAACGGACCTTGCCCAGGCCGAAGTTGACGCCGAGGTCGACCTTCTCGATCTCGAAGATCGCCCGCATCATCGTGGGCAGCAGCGCGAGGGTCATATAGCCGTGGACGATGGTCCCGCCGAACGGTCCGGTCGCCGCCCGCTCCGGGTCCACGTGGATCCACTGCAGGTCGCCGGTCGCGCCGGCGAATTGGTCCACCTGGGCCTGGGTGACTTCCTGCCACTCGCTGTGGCCGAGGTGTTCACCTGCGGCGTCGGCGAATTCGGCCAGACTGGCGAAAGATCTCATGATTCCGATTCTCCGAGGGGTTCAGCCGTACCGCTTGAGCTCGTGGAAGAAGTCCGGGACGGTGTGCAGCTGGTCCGCCGCCTGGACGCTGTCGTACACGTACTTCGCGACCGCCATGTCGAGGACGCCGAGGCCGAACGGCGAGAAGATCACCGGCCGGTCGGACGGCGGGGTGATCGACCCGGTGAGCACGTCGTAGAGCGTGCCGGCGACGAAGTCGCGGTGGCCGACCCGCTGTTCGGCCAGGTGCGGTGAGGTGTTCGCCTTCATGCAGTGGTCGATGTCGTCGACGACGTTCCAGGACTGCAGCACGATCTCGGGGGACAGATCGCGCAAGGAGACGTGCAGCACCAGCGGGTTGTGCGTGAACCACTGCGGGTCCGTCACGTGCGGCTCGCCCGCGATGGTGGCGAAAACCACCAGGTCGCTGGAGCGGATCAGGTCCTCGGCCTTGTCGTGGACGGTGATCTCGCAGTCTTCGCCCTCCGACCGCTGGAGGTAGCTCTTGAAGCCCTCGGCATGCTCGGCCGACAGGTCGTGCACGCCGATCGACTCGAAGTCGAAGCCGCCGGCCGCGAGATACATGTGCAGGTAGCGGGCGATCAGGCCGACGCCGAAGAAGCCCACGCGCTTGGGGCGCTCGCCGCGCGCATCGCTGAGCTTCACGGCCGCGAGAGCCGCCGAGGCGGCGGTGCGCGCCGCGCTGATGATGGAGCTCTCCAGGCAGGCGAACGGGTAGCCGGTCTCGGCGTCGTTGAGGATCAGGACGGCCGAGGCGCGCGGGAGTCCCTGGGCCACGTTGTCGGGGAAGCTGGAGATCCACTTGAGGCCGTGCACGCTCACGTCGCCCTTGACCGACGCGGGCAGCGCGATGATCCGGGAGGACGGGCGGTCGGGGAAGCGCAGGAAGTACGAGTCGGGGTTGATCGTCTGCCCCTCGCCGTGCAGGCGGTAGGCGGCCTCGACCGTCGCGACGACGCTGTCCTCGTGCCCGCTGAGGGCCTCGTGCACCTGGGCGCCGGAGACCACGGCGAAGGGAGGAACCTGATTCATGGACACACTGCTCCTGGTCGGGAGGGAGAGAAGGAAGAAGGAGGGGGGAGTAACGGGCGGCCGACTGCCGTCAGCCGATGCGGGCCAGGCCCTTCGCGCGCTGTCGCGCCTGTCCGCGTGAGACGGCCAACGGGTCCCAGCCCGCGGGACGTTCGGGCAGCAGGGCGTTGTCGCCGAGCACCGATCCCGCGAACACCTCGCCGAGCAGCCCGCGGCCGAGGATGTGCGACGCGGCGGCGATGCCGCCCGTCGCGACGCCGCCGACGCCGCTGCCGTAGCGGACGTTCTGGCCGACGACGTAGAGACCTTCGACGTCGGTGCGCACATCGGGGCGCTGACCTGCGCCGCCCCAGGTGGCCATGCCGTACGGTGTGCCGCCGGTGGCGCCGATGTAGCGCTCGTTCGTGAGCGGGGTCGCCGTCTCCACGTGGGTGACGCGGTCCCTGAACGGGCCGATGACCTTCTCGGCGGTGTCCAGGATCACCTCGGTCAGCTGCTGCTTGCGTGCCATGTACGCGGGGTCGCGGCGATAGGGCATGCCGTCGACGGGGCCGCCCTTCAGCCCCCAGAAGTCGTAGCCGGGCGGGCAGCCCGTCATGATCTGGAAGTTGCTGTGGCCCGGCGGGCAGACGGCGGGGGAACCCGCGTCCTTCACCGAGGCGAAGGAGAAGGCGAGTTGGGGCACGGAGACCATGGAGCCGTCGCGTTCGTAGCGTTCGAGGACGGCCGCGTGCGCACCCTCCATGTCGTCGCTGTCGTGCCACCAGATGTTGGCGTTGGGCAGGCCCGGCAGCTCCGTGTCGAGCGCGACGTACACCGCGACGACGGCGCTGCGCATGGTCGCCTCGCGGGTGCGCGCGACGAGGTCGGCGGGGAACGCCGCCTCGCCGCCGCACAGGTCGAGGACGGTGCGTCGGTAGTCCGCGTTGGAGACGACCACGGGCGCCGATATCCGCTGCCCGTCGGCGAGTTCCACGCCGGTGGCCCGCCCGCCGTCGACGATGATGCGGCTGACCGGGCAGCGGGTGCGCAGCTCGCCGCCGTACGCCTCCAGGGCCTCGACGAACGCGGCCACGAGGGTCATGCCGCCGCCCTCGGGGTAGTACGCGCCCCGCAGGTAGTGATCCATGATGTTGACGTGCTCGGCGAAGCCGATCCCGTCGGGCATGGCGCCGTAGTTGCCTGCCTGCGCCGCGACCAGGGTGCGTCCCTTGGCGGAAAGGCCGCAGTGGTCGAGTGCCTGGGCCAGGGTGCGGCGGGTCCAGCGCATCGTCTGTGGGGACCTGCGGAACAGCTCCACCATCGGCGTGCCCATCAGGCCGTCCCGGCTCGCGGCGGCCACCGCGGACGCGAGGTCGATGAACCGGTCGACCCGGCCCGCCTCCTCGGGCAGCGCCCGCTTCAGCCGCTGCCGGTACGGCTCCCAGCCGGCCGGGACGTCCACGGTGGCCGTGGGCGTCATGATCCGGTCGAAGCCGTTCTCGTTGTCCATGGGCCTGAACGTCACGCGGTCGCGGACGCCGAGCCCTGACAGGATCGCCGGGATGAGTCCGTCCGGGCCGCAGTCGCCGAGGTAGTGCGTGCCGACGTCGAACTCGTACTTGCGGCGCCTGCGGAAGACGTGCGCGTTGCCGCCCGCCACGTCGTGCTGTTCCAGGACCAGGACGCGGCGGCCCGCGGCGGCCAGATAGCCGCCGCTGACCAGTCCCCCGATGCCACTGCCGACGACAATGGCGTCGTACCGGTCCCCGGGCCCGTCCCCCGGCTGCTGCGTCCCCGCGCCCATCAGAACGTACCGCCGCCGTGGATCTCGAAGACCGACCCCGTGATGTACGTGGCCCTTTCGGAGACCAGGAAGGACACCAGGTCGGCCACCTCGTCGGGGCGGCCGAAGCGGCCGAGCGCCACGTTCTTCAGCTGCTTGGCCACCGCGGCCTCGGTCATGTCGCCGACCATGTCGGTCTCGATGAGGCCCGGCGCGATCACGTTGGCGCGCACGCCGCGCGGCCCGCACTCCTTGGCGAGGGACTTGGTGAAGCCGATGATCCCGGCCTTGGACGCGGCGTAGTTGGCCTGGCCCATGTTGCCGTAGATCCCGGCGACCGAGGACAGATTGACGATGGTGCCCGCCTTGCGCTTGCTCATGGAGAACGCGGCGGCGCGGCACACGTGGTAGACGCCGTCCAGGTTGGTCCGCAGGACCTGGTTCCAGTCGTCCTCGGGCATCAGGACGAGCGGCCGGTCGCGGGTGATGCCCGCCGATGTGACGGCGGCGTCGACGGGGCCGAGCTCGCGCTCGGTGCGTGCGAACCAGTCGCGTACGTCGGCGGCGTCGGCCACGTCGCAGCGGGTGGCCGTGACGCGGGTGCCGAACTCGGCGGTCTCCTTGAGGAGTTGCTCGGCGGCGTCTTCGTTCGAGCGGTAGCAGAACGCGACGTCGTACCCGTCCTGGGCCAGGCGCCGCACGACAGCCCTGCCGATGCCCCTGGAGCCTCCACTGACCAGCGCGATCATGCGCTCTCCCCCATAAGTCGCAGCACGGCGCAGGCCACGGCGCCGTCACGGTCGACCGCGGAGACCAGGGCGATGCGCCCCCGGGCGTCCGGGTCGGTCTCCGCGACGCCGAGCACGGCACCGATCTGGAAGGACGCCGACGCCGCACTGGTGTCGCCGAGCAGTTCCATGGACGGCACGCGGGACAGCGCGGCGGCGGGCACGAGCGCGGCGAGCGCCTCGTGCTCCGCCCTGCCGGCGGCGCTGGGCGCCGCGCACGGCACGGCCGCCCACACCTCGTCGGCGCCGACCCCGGCGCGGTCGAGGGCGCGGCGGACGCAGGCGGTGACGGCGGCGTGCGGGTCGTCGTCGATGTCGATGCGGGTCTCGACGCTCAACACGGCTGCCAGCGGCTGGTGTTCGGCGGTTCCGGCGTGCTCGACGAGGAAGAGTCCGCAGCCTTCGCCCAGCAGGGGCGCGGAGTCGCCGGGCTCGGCGGCCGTGTGCTCGAACCAGGCGTGGGCGGCGGAGAACTCCTCGGCCGAACCCACCAGATACTTCGTCGCGCGGCCCTGACCCATCAGGCGGCGCGCGTAGTTGAGGGCGAGGAGACCGCTGACGCGGCCGCCCGCGACCGTCGTGTTGGGCCCCTTGAGGTCGTGCCGGATCGCGGTGGCGCCGGCGGCGTGGTTGAGGCTGCCGAAGGGGATGCGGCCCGCGTCGACGTAGAAGGGACGCTCGTTCGTGTACGACTGGCGCAGGAAGTCCGTGACGTTCTCCAGGCTTCCCATGGAGATGCCGAGGACGACGCCGGTCATGTCGTCGGTCCGCACCGCCTTGTTGCCTTCGGCGTCCAGGAGCAGCCCGTCGGACGCGACGAGAGCCAGGGCGGTGAGCCGGTCCATCTTGGCCGTGCCCTTCTTGCCGAGCAGGCCCTGGATGTCGAAGCCCGGCACGGTGCAGACGTCGGACGACGGCAGCGGGCCGAGCTCCGGGGCCGCCTTCGTGGCGGCTTTCGCGCCGCCGCGCACGCCCGCGGCGAACTCCTCACGGCCGATTCCGTGCGGCGAGACCGCCGACCAGCCGGTGATGACGAGCGTTTCCGGTGGCAGTGGGTCCGCCGTGGCGGCTGCTGCGGTACTCATGATCAGACACTCTCCCCGTACGTGCCGAGAATCAGGATGGCGTTGTTGCCCGCGAAGGCGCTGGAGTTGTTCTGCACGATCCGGACGTCCGCGTCGACGGCCACGTTCGGCACGACGTCGAGCGGACACTCCGGGTCGGTCTCCACGTGGTTGATGGTCGGCGGGATGAAACCGTGCTCGATCGCGAGGCCGCAGGCGATGGCGCCGAGCGCGCTGGCCGCTCCCATCGAGTGGCCGAGCATCGACTTCACGGCGACGGTGCGTGGCGGATTGTCGCCGTAGACGTCGAGGATCGCCGCCGACTCCGTGCGGTCGTTGGCCTTGGTGCCGGTGCCGTGCGCGGAGATGAAGTCGATCTCCTGCTCCTTGACCCCGGCGTCGTCGAGGGCGAGGCGGATGCCGCGCGCGATGCCGTCGCGGTTCGGTGCGGTGGGGTGGCTCGCGTCGCAGCTGAGGCCGTAGCCGAGTACCTCGGCGTAGATGTGCGCGCCGCGTGCGAGCGCCGACTCCAGGCTCTCCAGTACGAGGATGCCCGCGCCCTCGCCGGTGAGGATGCCCTGGCGGTCCTTGTCGAAGGGCCGCACCACGTCCGGGGTGAGCGCGCCGAAGCGCTTGAAGAGGGCGAACGCCTTGCGGTTCACGGCGTCGGCGCCACCGCACAGCGCGATGTCGACCTCGCCGGAGCGGATGGCGTCCAGGCCGTAGCCGATCGAGTAGTTGCCCGCCGCGCAGGCCGTGGTGATGGTGGTGGCCTCCACGTTCGGCATGCGCAGCTCGCGGGCGATCACGGTGGTCAGCCGGCCCGCGTTGATGCGGCGGGACATGACCGGGTCCATCGCCTCGGGGTCCCCGGCGGCCAGCTCCTGCTCGAGGAGCACGGCGATGTCGTGCGACTCACCGTCGGTCGTGCCGACGCTGATGACGGCCTTGCGCTCGCCCAGGTCGGCCTCGGTGAGCCCCGCATCCGACACGGCCATCCGGGATGCGGCGACCGCGAACTGCCCGGCGCGGCCCATGTCGTCGAGCGGGACGTTGTGGATCCAGCGCTCCGGCTCGAAGTCGGGGACCTCGCAGGCGGTGTTCTGGCCGAACCCGGTGGTGTCGAAGCGGGTGACCGGCCGCGCGCCGGAGCGGCCGGCCCGCAACCCCGCCGTGTACTCCTCGACACCGGTGCCGATGCTGGAGATCGCCCCGAGGCCGGTGAGGACGACCCTGCGGCGATCCGCCGACGAGGCGGTCGGCGATGCCGCTGGTGACTGTGCGGTGGACATGGGACTCCTTAAGCGGTGGGATGCCTGCGGAACGGGGAACCGGAATCCGGCAGCCCCCGCCCGTCACCAGCCGGCGGCCTCGGCGGCCACCTGGTACGTGGCTTCCACGTTCACCATCTTGGGAAGCTCGTTCATGTCGATGACGATGGAGTACTCCATCTCCAGGGCGCTGAGAACGTCGATGAGCTTCAGCGAGTCAGCGCCGAGTTCATCGATGAACAGGGCCGTGTCCGAGAGGCTTTCGACCTCCACGTCGATGTTCTCGGCGATGATTTCCTTGATACGAGTGAGACGCTGGGGCGCAACCGTTGTCATGCTCGTTCCTCCGTTTTGATTCGCGCAGAGCGGCAATGCTTCTTGCATTGCGGCTTCCTGGGCTTCCTGCATTGCTCCGCAAGGAAAAATAGTCAGCGCCGATGACGGGCCGATGACGTCCAACTGACTGCTCACTGACGGCGGGTTCGGCTCACTTGCCGACGGCGTTGCGGAAGCCCCGGACACTGCCGGCGACCGCGATGACCAGGAGCACCGACAGGGTGATAGCGGTCACGAGCCCGGGGTGGTGGGACGGGAATCCGCCGCCCGCCGCGCCCGCCGGGTCATTGCCCCACAGCCTTCGGCAGGTGGTGATGACGGACGTGACGGGGTTCCATTCGGCGACCGGGCGCAGCCATGACGGCAGTCCGCTCACACCGACGTACGCATTGGAAAGGAAGCTGAAGACGACAAGGACGAGCGCGCCCGTCCCGTCAATGGACTCGACGTTCTTCTGCGTGGTGCCGAGCAGAATTCCGACCCACAGCATGGTGTAGATGAAGGCGAGCAGGACACCGAATCCCGCGGCGGTGCGCAGCACGCCCTCGTGCGGCCGCCAGCCGACGCCGAGGCCGACCAGGGACACCACGGTCAGGCTGACCGCGCCGACGGCCAGGTCCGAGAGCGTACGGCCGATGAGCACTGAGCTCGGCGCGATCGGCAGCGAACGGAACCGGTCCACGAGGCCGTGGCGCAGGTCGAGCGCGACGCCGACGGCCGTGGGGCCGACGCTGGTGAGGCCGACCTGGATGGCGATGCCCGCCATGATGAAGTCCTCGTACGCGATGCCGCCGGGGATGTTCATGGCGTCGCGGAAGAGATAGCCGATGGCGATCAGCATCACCAGCGGGTTCATCGTGACGAGCACGAGCCTGCCCGGGGAGCGGCGCAGATGCGTCAGGTGGCGTCCGGCGAGGGCGAGGGTGTCACCGACGTAGCCGAGGAGCGCGCCCCTGGACTCCGCGGGCCGCTCGTTCGTGCGCCGGGCGGGCCTGCCGGGAGCCGGTCCCGCCGGCTTTGCGGACATGGCCTCCGGCGTTGCGGTGGCCGTCGTCGGCGTCATCGCTGGACCTCCTTCTTCTGTGCCGTTCCTGTGAGGTCGAAGAACACGTCGTCGAGCGTGGGCTTGCGCACCTCGAAGTCGACGGTGTCCACGCCCTTGTCGCGCAGCGCCACGGCGGCCCGCGCCACCTCGTCGAGACCCGCCCCGCCGAGTTGCACCGACACCCGCAGCGTCGTCTCGTCGGCGACCGGAGGCTGCGGGTCGCCGAGCGCGGCGAGCGCGGCGACCGCGTCGCCCAGGCTCTCGCGGCGGGCGACGGTGACCTCAAGGCGTTCGTTGCCGACCTTGCGCTTGAGGGACTCCGGGGTGCCTTCGGCGATGACGCGTCCCGCGTCGATCACGGCGATGCGGTCGGCGAGTTCATCGGCCTCGTCCAGGTACTGGGTGGTGAGCAGGATGGTCACGCCGTCGGCGACCAGTCCGCGCACCACGCCCCACAGGACGGCCCTGCTGTTGGGGTCGAGGCCGGTGGTGGGCTCGTCGAGGAACAGCACCTCCGGCTCGCCGATGACACAGGTGGCCAGGTCGAGGCGGCGGCGCATGCCTCCCGAGTACGTGCTCACCGTGCGGTCGGCGGCCTCGGTGAGCTCGAACCGGTCGAGCAGCTCGGCGGCACGGCGGGCCGCGCCGCGCCGCCCGAACCGCAGCAGCTTGGCCAGCAGGATCATGTTCTCGCGCCCGGTGAGGAGTTCGTCGACGGCCGCGTACTGCCCGGCGAGGCCGATGCGCCGCCGTACTTCCTTGCTCTCACGCACCACGTCGTGTCCGGCGACGGTGGCCCGCCCGCCGGACGGCTGGACCAGGGTGGCGAGCACACGGACGGTGGTCGTCTTGCCCGCCCCGTTCGGGCCGAGCACTCCGAGGACGGAGCCGGCCGGGACCGAGAGGTCGATGCCGTGCAGCGCCGTGTGGGTGCGGTATCGCTTCTGCAGCCCTTCGGCGAGGACGGCGATGTCGGAAGATGACACCTCAGCCCGCCTGCCGCTGCAGGCTGAGCGGGCGCATGTCCGTCCAGTTGCTCTCGACGTGGGCGACGGCCGTGGCACGGTCGGTCGCTTCGAGCTCCACCCGCCAGCCGTCGGGCACCGCGGCGAAGGAGGGCCACAGTGAGTACTGCCCCTCGTCATTGACGAGGACGTGGAACGTTCCGTCTTCGTTGTCAAAGGGGTTGGCCATGACGGTTCTCCAGATCTTGGATGGTGGACCGCTCTTCGGCGGTCGGTTGCTCTTGCAGTGCGGCGAGGTGGTGCTCGACGGTGCGTCCGATCGCGGCCGCCGGTGCGGTCCGCAGCATCTGCTGGTGGCCGCAGTCGACGTCGTACGCCTCGATGGCGCGGCCGATGTGCGGCTCCCAGCTCTTGATCTTGAGGGTGCGCTCCTCGCGGGTGAGTCCGCCGGCGCCCGCTGCGGCGCCGCCGGTCGCGAGGAAGAGCGTCATCGGGCAGCCGTCGAAGCGGCCGGGCGTGAAGCACTGGAACAGTTCCAGGTTGTTGCGCATGATCGTCAACAGGCGCTCCAGAGTGTCCTGTTCGAACGCGGCGAGTGCGTGGCCGGAGCGCGCCAGATGTGCCGCGACGCTCCGCGGCGTGAGCGGGCCGGGGCCCGTCACGTCCACACCGGCCTCCGTCACGAACTCGGCGAGGAACTCCTCGTCGGTCGGGCGGACGCCGTGCGCGTCGTCGGGGAAGGCGTCCATGTTGGCGAGGTACGCCACTTCTTCGCCCGCGCCACGCAGCCGGACCGCCATCTCGTGGGCGAC
The DNA here is from genome assembly GCF_053610745.1 of Streptomyces sp. NPDC054866. NCBI lineage: Bacteria > Bacillati > Actinomycetota > Actinomycetes > Kitasatosporales > Streptomycetaceae > Streptomyces > Streptomyces sp. NPDC054866. Next base: position 707,516 of record NZ_JBSGZA010000003.1, on the reverse strand, counting down.
GACACCGCCGTAGGACCAGCCGAGCAGGTGGTACGGGCCCGTGGGCTGGATGCTCCTGATCCGGTCCAGGTAGTCGTCGGCGACGTCCCCGATGTCCTGGGGCAGCGGGCCCGCCGCCGCGAGACCACGCGCCTGGAGGGCGTAGACCGGCTGCTCCGGGTCCAGGTGCTCGGCAAGCGCCGCGAACGGAATGCCGAAACCGAGCCCACCGTGCACGCAGAACAGCGGCGGCCGGCTGCCGGTCGAACGGATCGGCAGGACGGGCCCGAGCAGGTCGAGTCCCTCGCCCGCGGTGACCGCGCTCGCCGCGATGGCACCGACGGTGCGGTGCTCGAAGACCGCGGCGAGGCTGATCCGAAGCCCGCTGCGGGCGGCGCTGTTGACCAGCCTGATGGCCTTGAGGCTGTCACCGCCCAGCGTGAAGAACCCGTCGTCCGGGCCGACGGGGCCGCCGCCGAGCACTTCCTGTACGGCGGCGCACAACAGCCGTTCCCGCTCGGTACGGGGCGGGCGCGGGGCACGGTCGCCCGCTGCCGGTGCGGTGCGGGCGGGCGCGGCCGGCAGGGACCTGACGTCGAGCTTGCCGTTGCTGGTGAGGGGCAGCGCGGGGAGCGTGACGTAGCTGCCCGGGATCATGTAGCCGGGCAGGTGGCGCGCCAAGTGGCCCTGGAGTTGCGACGGTTCGGTGCTTTCGTGACCCGGGGCCGGCACCACGTAGGCGACGAGACGGCGCTGTCCGCCGTGCTCGGCGGGGGCCAGGACGACGGCCTGCGCCACGGCGGCATGCGCGGTCAAGTGGCGCTCGATCTCACCGAGTTCGATGCGGTAGCCGCGGACCTTCACCTGATGGTCGGCGCGCCCGACGTAGTCGATCCGCCCGCGCCCGTCCCAGCGGACGAGGTCGCCCGTCCGGTACATACGGGCGCCCGGCGGCCCGAACGGGTCGGCCACGAAGCGATCGGCGGTCATGCCCGGCCGGTCGAGGTACCCGCGGGCAAGGCCTTCGCCCGCGATGTACAGCTCGCCGACGACACCGTGGGGCACCGGCCGCAGCGCCTCGTCCAGGACGTACGCGGACGTGTCCCCGATGGGCAGCCCGATCGGGACGGTGGCCGCGCCGTCGACTGCCTGGGCGGCGTCCTGGGTGGTGGCGAAGGTGGTGGTCTCGGTCGGGCCGTACACGTTGAACACCTGCGTGTGCGGCAACGCGGCCCGCAGCCGTTCGATGTGCCCCTTGGAGAGCGCCTCGCCGCCGGTGAGCAGCGCCCGCAGAGGGGCGAGGGCGCGGGGCCGCGTGTCGGCGAGGGTGTGGACGAACTGGGCGGTGAGGAAGGCGACCGTCACGCCTGCCCGGCCGAGGAAGTCCTCCAGGGCCTCGGGGTCGGTGTGCCCCGGCGGGCAGACCGCGAGGCGCGCGCCATGGGTGAGCGGTCCCCAGATCTCGAAGGTGGACGCGTCGAAGGCGACCGGCGCGAAGTACAGGAAGGTGTCGTCCCGGGTGAGTTCGAGATCGGGCAGCCCCCGCACCAGACGTACGGCGGCCCGGTGCGGGACGGCGACGCCCTTGGGCCTGCCGGTGGAACCGGAGGTGTAGATGACGTAGAGCAGGTCGTCGGGACGGGCCTCGTCGACGGGCGGCGCCGTGGCGGGCAGCGCGTCGAGCGCGTCGCGGGTGGCGGGTGCGTCGAGGATCAGGAGTTCCGCGCCCGCGTCGGCGGAGCCCGCGAGGCGGTCCGCCAGGGACTCCTGGGTCACGAGGAGGCGGGCACCGCTGTCCGTCAGCATGTCGCGCACCCGCTCGTCCGGGTACGACGGGTCGACGGGCAGATAGGCCGCGCCCGTCCTCGCGATCGCCAGGACAGCGGTCACCGTGGCCGGGCCGCGCTCCAGGCAGAGGGCCACGAGGTCGCCGCGGCGGGTGCCGCGGGAGACGAGGAGGTGCGCCAACCGGTTGGCGGCGGCGTCCATCTCGGCGTACGTGGTGCGCACCAAGCGTTCGGGGGCGCCCGGCTCCGTGTGGACGAGCGCCACCGCGTCCGGCGTGGCCGCGATCTGCCGGGCCACCAGGTCCGTGACGGTGGTTCTGGGGGTGCCCGCGTGGTGGGCGCCGCGGGCCAGGAGCTCCTCGCGCTCGGCGGGGGCGATGACGTCCAGGCGTGACAGGGGGCGGTCGGGGTCGGCGACCGCGGCCGAGAGAAGTCGGAGGTAGGCGTCGGTGATGCGGCGGGCCGTCGCGTGCTCGAAGAGGTCGGCGCTGTACTCGACGGTCAGCACGAGCTCCCCGCCGTCCGTCCCGGGTCCTTCGCTCTCCTCGGTGAGCTGGAAGAACAGGTCCCACTTGGCGGTGTCCCCCGCCACCCGCTCCTGCCGCACGGAGAGCGCCGAACCGGCGTCCCCGGGCTTGTTGGCCTCCGCGGCCTGCTGGAAACCGAGCATCACCTGGAACAGCGGGTGGCGCGACATGGACCGCTCGGGGTTGAGCAGCTCCACCAGCTTCTCGAAGGGCACGTCCTGATGGCGGTAGGCCGCCAGGTCGTACTCCCGTACCCGCTCGACCAGTTCACGCAGCCCCGGGTCGCCCGAGGTGTCGGTGCGCAGGACCAGCGTGTTCACGAACATGCCGACCAGGTCGTCGAGGCGCTCGTCGGTGCGGCCCGCCACGGGGGTGCCGATCGGGATGTCGCCGCCCGCGCCGAGCCGGGTGAGCAGCGCCGCGAGTCCGGCCTGAAGCATCATGAACACGCTGACGCCCCACTGGGCCGCCAGCTCCCGCAGGTCACGGACGAGCGTGTCGGCGACGGTGGTGCGCACCGTGCCGCCCCGGTGGCTGGTGCGCGTCCCTCGCGCGAAGTCGAAGGGCAGCCGCAGCTCCTCGGGCAGGCCGTCCAAGGCCTTGGCCCAGTGGGCGAGTTGGCGGGCCATCTCACTGCGCGGGTCGTCCTCGTCGCCGAGCAGCTCGCGCTGCCACAGGGCGTAGTCGGCGTACTGCACGGGAAGCGCCGGAAGGGCGGGTGCGCGTCCGGCGCTCCGGGCCTCGTAGGCCTGCGTGAGATCGCGGGTGAGCGGGGCGAGGGACCACCAGTCGGCGGCGATGTGGTGGACGACGATCAGCAGGACGTGCTCGTCGGGGCCGATTGCGAACAGGCGTGCCCGGAGCGGGGCTTGGGCCTCCAGGTCGAAGCCGAGCGCCGCCTCCGCAGCGAGCGCGGCGGGCAGGCCCGCCTCGGTGCTGTCGCTCACCGGTAGTGTCACGGGGACATCGGCCGGCGCGAGCACTCGCTGCTCGGCCGGACCGACACCACCCGCCGAACCGGCGCCAAAGCCGGGGGGTGACCCGGCGCCGGTGGCTCGTTCACCGGTTTCCCGGAGCGGGAACACGGTCCGCAGCGCCTCATGGCGCGCCACGACATCCCGCAGTGCCGCCTCCAGCGCCGCCACGTCCAGGCTCCCCGACATCCGCACTGCCAGCGGGATGTTGTAGAGCCCGTCGGGCGCGCCGAGGCGTTCGATGAACCACAAGCGCTGCTGCGCGTACGACAGCGGAAGGACCGCAGGACGCGGGCCCGCGACCAGTGGCGTCCTGCCGCGCTCCGCATCGAGCAGCCTGGCCGCGAGCCGCGCCACGGACGGGGCCTCGAACAGGTCCCTGACCTGAAGCTCGGCTCCCAGTTCGGCGCGGACGCGGTTGACGATGCGCGTCGCGAGCAGCGAGTGGCCGCCGAGGGCGAAGAAGTCGTCGTCCACACCGACGCGTTCGAGTCCGAGCGTCTCGGCGAAGACACCGCAGAGCGCCTCTTCCTCGCGGGTGCGCGGGGCACGCGCCGACGTGGCGTACTCGGGCGCGGGAAGCGCGCGGCGGTCGAGCTTGCCGTTGGCGGTCAACGGCAGCGAGGGCAGCCGGACCACGGCCGCCGGGACCATGTACTCGGGCAGTCGCGCGCCCACGAACTCCCGCAATACAGCCGTGAGTTCGCTGGACTCCTCGCCCTCGCGCACCACCACGTACGCGACAAGACGCTGGTCCCCCGGCCGGTCCTCGCGGGCGAGCACGACCGCCTCGCCGACCGCCGGGTGCCGTCCGAGCACCGTCGCGATCTCGCCGAGCTCGATGCGAAATCCCCGCAGCTGGACCTGCTCGTCGGCTCGCCCCAGGTATTCCAGGGTGCCGTCGGGCCGCCGGCGCCCCAGGTCGCCGGTCCGGTACATGCGGGCGCCCGCGGGTCCGAACGGGCAGGCCACGAAGCGTGCCGCCGTCAGGCCCTGGCGCCCCAGGTAGCCGCGCGCCAGGCCGGGTCCCGCGACGTACAGCTCACCGGGCACGCCCGCGGGCACAGGCTGCAGCGCGCCGTCGAGGACGTACGTCCGCAGGTCCGGTATGCCGCGCCCGATCACGCTGCCGCCGCCACCGGCCGCCGTCGCCGCGTCCAGCTCCTGGTAGGAGACGTGCACGGTCGTCTCGGTGATCCCGTACATGTTGACCAGGAGCGGCGCGTCGGGTCCTTCGTGGCGCGCGTACCAGTCGGTGAGCCTGCCCACGTCGAGTGCCTCACCGCCGAACACCACGCGGCGCAGGGCGAGTTCGCGGGGCCGCTCGGCGTCGGCGCGCATCAGCTGGTAGAAGGCGGACGGCGTCTGATTGAGGACGGTGACCCGTTCGGCGGCGAGCAGGTCGAGGAACGCGTCGGGCGAGCGCGACACGTCGTACGGCACGACGACAAGGCGGCCGCCGCGCAGGAGCGCGCCCCACAGCTCCCACACTGTGAAGTCGAAGGCGATGGAGTGGAAGAGGGTCCATGTGTCGTCGGGCCCGAAGCCGAACCAGGCTTCGGTGGAGTCCAGGAGCCGCACCACGTTCTGGTGCGGCACCACCACGCCCTTGGGGCGGCCGGTGGATCCGGAGGTGTAGATGACGTACGCGGGGTGCTCGGGGTCTGCGGCGGCGCCGAAGCCCGGGTCGGTGTCCGGGTACGTGGCGAGCTCGGCCAGCGTCGCGTCGGCGTCGAGGTCGACGCGCTGCACGGCGGGGGCGTCCGGCAGTCGGATGTCCGCACCGGTCAGCAGGAGCGCGGGGCGCGCGTCGCCCAGTGTGTAGGCGATGCGGTCGGCCGGGTGGCCGGGTTCGACGGGCAGGTAGGCGGCGCCCGCCTTGAGGACGGCGAGCACCGCGACGATCAGGTCGGCGCCGCGCGGCAACGCGAGCGCCACGAACGTCTCGGGCCCCGCGCCCCGCCCGGCGATGAGGTGCGCGAGCCGGTTGGCGCGCGCGTCGAGCTCGCGGTACGTGAGGGTGGTGCCGAGGGTGGTGGCGCCCCCGTCGGGTGCGGGCACGGTGAGCGCGACGGCGTCGGGCGTGCGTGCGGCCTGCTCGGCGAAGAGCGCGGGGATGGTCGTACGGCGCTGGGGTGCCGCCGTGGCGTCCTGCGCGCCGCTCCACTCGGTGAGGATGCGCTCCCGCTCGGCGGGTTCCGGCGCGCCGAGGTGCGCGAGGTACGCCTCCGGGTCGTCGGCGACCTCGCCGAGGATGCGGACCAGGCGGTCGAGGACGCTCTGAGCGCTCTCCCCGCCCTGCTGCCACGCCGACTCCTGGTGGGAGAGCCGCAGCTCCAGGCGGTCGCCGGGGAAGACGGTGAGGCTCAGCGGGTAGTGCGTGGCGGAGTGCACCTGGGCCGCGCTCACCGCACCGCCCGACTGTTCGCGCAGGCTCTCCTCGTCCAGGGGATAGCTCTGGAAGGCCATGACGGTGTCGAAGAGTTCGCCCTTGACCCCGGAAGCGGCCTGGACTTCGGCGAGGGGCAGGTGCTCGTGCGGCATCATCGCGAGCTGCTGCCCGGCCAGCGCCCGGAAGAGGTCTCCCGCCCGCAGATGGGGGCTGATGTCGGCCCGTACGGGCACGGTGTTGGCGAAGAGCCCGATCATCGACTCGACGCCGGGCACCTCGGCGGGACGGCCGGAGGTGACGGCACCGAAGACGACGTCCTGCCGCCCGGTGAGCCGCCCGAGCAGCAGCGCCCAGCAGCCCTGCACAACGGAGTTGAGGGTCAGCCCCTGCGTGCGCGCCCATGCGGTGAGCGCCGCGGTCCGCTCCTGGGGCAGGAAACGCCCCACGGAGGCCGGGAGTTCGGGCGAACGGCCGGTGTCGCCCGCGTCGGGCAGGACCCGGACAGGCCCGTCCAGACCGTCGAGCAGGCCGGCCCATGCCGTGCGGGCCGCGGCCCGGTCACGACCCTGCAGCCAGGTCAGGTAGGAGCGATAGGGCGTCGGCACGGGCAGCTCCGTGCGCCCGCGCTGCTCGCTCCCCCGCCCGGCACGGCCCTGCTCCTCGCCGAGCAGCATCAGTTCACGCACGGCGAGCGGGAAGGACCAGCCGTCCATGAGGATGTGGTGCACGGACCAGAGCAGCCGGTGGCGCCGCTCACCGAGCCGGATCAGCGTGAACCGCATCAGGGGCGGCCGTGCCGTGTCGAACCGGAGCAGCCGGTCCTCGCGGGCGATCAGCCGCGCGGCGGCGTCCCGCTCGGACTCGGGCAGGTGCGTCAGATCCCGCTCCCGCCAGTCCGGCTCCACCTCTTCTTCCTTGAGGACGACCTGGAGGGGCTCACCGCTCTTGCGGTTGCGGAAACAGGCCCGCAGGTTCGGGTGCCGGCGCAGCAGAGCCGCCGCGGCGCCGCGCAGCCGGTCGCCGACCTCCTCGCTGTCACCCGCGCGCTCCCCGTCGATGTCCGCGACGAACTGGAGCGTGTAGAGGTCGGGTTCGGCTTGATCGTACGACGACAGGAACAGCAGCCCCTGCTGCAACGGCGAGAGCGGAAGCACCTCGCTGATCTTCGAACCGGTCTTGGACACGGTCACGACAGTTCCTCATTCAGCTCTAGTTCCAGATCGGCGAGCTCCTCGTCGGAGAGCGTGATGAGACTGCTCTCGGGCTCCGCGGGAGCGGTGTGCGGACCGTCCTGGTCCAGTTCGCCCGCCGCGTGGGCGAGGGCGGCGACGGTCTTGTGGGTGAACACGTCGCGGGTGGTCAGCGCGAGTCCGGCCTTGCGGGCGCGGCTGACGACCTGGATGGAGCGGATGCTGTCGCCACCGAGGGCGAAGAAGTCCTCGTCGATGCCGACGCCCGGTACGCCGAGCACGTCGGCGAAGATGCCGCACAGCACCTCGTCGCGCTCGTCGCGCGGGCCGCGCCGCTCCGTCTCGTCCGCGTGATCGGTCCGCGGCAGGGCCTTGCGGTCGAGCTTGCCGTTGGGGGTCAGCGGCATCGCGTCAAGGACCAGCCAGGACGCGGGGATCATGTACGCGGGAAGCAGCTGGGCGAGCTCCGCACGCACCTGTACGGCGTCCGCACCGGGGCCGCTCAGATAGCCGACGAGACGGGGGTTGCCGGACGCGTCGGGGAGGACGGACACGGCCGCGTCGGAGATGCCGTCGAGCCCGCGCAGCACGGATTCGATCTCGCCGAGTTCGACACGTCGTCCGCGGATCTTGACCTGATGGTCACGGCGTTCGATGAACTCCAGCTGCCCGTCCGGGCGCTGGACGACCAAGTCACCCGTGCGGTACATGCGATGGCCCGCCCCGGCGAACGGGTCGGCCATGAACGTACCCGCCGTACGCGCCGGATCATCCAGATAGCCACGCCCCACGCCCGCCCCACCGACGTACAACTCACCCGGCACACCCACCGGAACCGGCCGCAACTCATCACCCAGCACATACAGCCGGGTGTTACGCACCGCACCACCGATCGGCACCCGCGCACCCAACACATCACCGGCCGCGATCACCGCATGCGTCACATCGTCCGAACACTCCGTAGGCCCATACGCATTCATCATCGGCACCCCCGGATACCGGGCATGCCACCGCTCACACAGATCCGCGGGCAACGCCTCACCCGTCACCATCAACCACCGCAACGACGGCAGCTCAGGCGCAACCCCCTCCACATCCCACATGTCCAACGCCGCCCGCAACAACGACGGCACCACCTCAAGAACCGCCACACCCTCATCCCGCACCACAGCGAACAACCCCGCCGGATCAGCCGCCAGCTCCACACCCGACACCCGCACCCGACCGCCCACCAACAACGGCGAAAGCATCTGCCACACCGACACATCAAAAGTCAGCGGCGCGTTCTGCACCACCAACTCCCCCGCCACCAGATCCAGATCCCCCACCTTCGCCCACAGGTGATTGACCATCCCCGAACGCTGCACCATCGCCCCCTTGGGACGACCCGTCGAACCCGACGTGAACATCACATACGCCAGATCCAACCCACCCCCCAGGCACGGAGGCAGAGCGCGCGATGTCAGGCCCTCTTCCAGGCCGATGACGGTGACGGGCGATGTGGCGGTGGCGTCGACGGCGGTGAGCTCGCGGGCCCGCTCCTCATAGCCGGCGCCCACCAGCAGGAACCTGGCCCCGCTGTCCTTCAGCAGCCCGGCATTGCGGGCCACAGGTGCCGCAGGGTCCAGCGGCAGATACGCGCCACCCGCCCCCAGAACACCCAACACCCCTGCCACAAAAGGCACACCAGGGTCAGCGAGCATCGCCACCACCGACCCGACACCCACCCCGGCCCCGGTCAGTTCGACGGACAGTCCGCCGACCGCTTCGACCAGCTCCCCGTAGGTGACCGAGCCGGAGCCGTCCGTGACGGCCACCGCCTCGGGGACGCGCGCCGCCACGGCTCGCACCCGCTCGACGACGCCTAGGCTCTCCTCGACGATCGCCGGGTCCCAGGTGCCGAGGAGTCCGCCGAGCCCACCGGGCTGCCCCCACTCCCCGCCCGCGGTCACGTCGACGTGGGCCAGGGGCAGTTCGGGGTGTTCCGTGACGGTGCGCAGCAGGTGCTCGACCATGGCGGCGACCCGCTCGACCTCGGCGCGCGTGAACAGGTCCGGCGCGTAGTCCAGACGCAGGCTCAGGGTGTCGCCGGGGAAGACCGCCATGCTCAGCGGGTGGTGGCGGGCGTCCTTGGCCTCGGCACGCACCACGCGCGGGCCGTCGGAGGCGCCGCTGTCCAGGCCGTTCTCGTCCAGCGGGAAGTTCTCGAAGAGCACCACGGTGTCGAAGACCTCGCCGGGGAGCCCGGCGGCCTTGTGGATGTCGGCAAGGCCGAGGTGCTCGTGCGGCAGCAGCGCCGTCTGCTGGTCCTGGAGTGCACGCAGCAGCTCGGTGAGGGTGGCGCCGGGGTGCAGCCGGGCGCGGACCGGCACGGTGGTGAGGAACATGCCGATCATCGACTCGACGCCCGGGACCTCTGCGGGACGGCCGGAGGTGACGGCGCCGAAGACGACGTCCTGGCGGCCGGTGAGCCGCCCGAGCAGCAGCGCCCAGCAGCCCTGCACCACGGAGTTGAGGGTCAGCCCCTGCGTGCGCGCCCACCCGGTGAGGGCGGCCGTCAGCTCGCGGGGGATCTCGGCCCGTACGGAGTCGGGCAGCACCGGTGTGCGGTCCGGATCGGCCGGGACGAGGAGCGTGGGCTCGGCCACGTCGGCGAGCGCCTCGCGCCAGGCCGCCCTGGCCGCCTCACGGTCCTGTGCGGTCAGCCAGGCGAGGTAGGAGCGGTACGGGGCCGGGTCCGGGAGGAGTGCGATGTCGGCGCCGGGCGCGCACAACGCGAACAGCTCGCGCACCAGGAGCGGCATCGACCAGCCGTCGACGAGGATGTGGTGGCTGGTCCAGACGAAGCGGTGCTGTCCCTCGCCGTGGGTGATGAGCGTGAAGCGCAGCAGGGGCGCGTCGGCCAGGTCGAACCGGCGGGTGCGCTCGGCCTCGGTGATGGCGTCGAGTTCGGCGGCGCGCGCGGGCTCCGGCAGGTCGCGCAGGTCGGCTTCCCGCCAGGGCAGTTCGGCGCTCTGCGGGATGATCTGCACGGGGTCGCCGGTGGAGCGGGCCCGGAACGAGGCGCGCAGGTTGGGGTGCCGGTCGAGCAGTGCCTGTCCGGCGGCACGCAGCACGGCGGGGTCGAGATCGCCCTCCACGTCGGCGACGATCTGCAGGGTGTAGACATCCACGCCGTCCACGCCGTCCACGGCGTCCGTGCCGTCACCCGTGTCCCGCGCCACCGCGGTGTCGTAGTCCGCGTGGAAGAACATGCCCTGCTGCAGCGGCGTGAGCGGCAGGATGTCGGCCAGCGCGGCGCCCCTCCGCGCGAGGTCGGCCTCGTACTCCTCGATCTCGTCCTGCGCCAGGTCCACGAGCGGCAGGTCGGACGGCGTAAGGCCGCCCGCGCCCGGCCCTGCGGCATGCCGGGACAGGAGCTCCAGGGCGCGGAACCAGGTCTGCGCGATGTCCAGCGCGTCCTCCTCCGCCACCGTCCGGCCCGCCCACGCCCAGTTGGCGATCAGGTGCGGTCCGTCGTGCCGGTCCTCGGTCGCCGGGGTGACGTCGAGGAGGTGCGGCAGCGGCATGCCGGGGTGGGCGCCGGTGCCGACGACGCCGTCGCCGCCGGCGGGCTCCCACAGTCCGGCCTCGCGGGCGTCGAACCGGCCCATGTAGTTGAAGCCGATCTGCGGCCGGTGGGCCGAGGCGAGAGTGCGGGCCGCGTGCGGGTTGAGATAGCGCAGGAGACCGAAGCCGACGCCCTTGTCGGGCAGGGCGCGCAGCTGCTCCTTGACCCTCTTCAGGGCCGTGGACAGGGCGGGGCCGCCCGCCCACACCTCGTCCCAGTCGAGGGTCCCGGGGTCGAGGCGAACCGGGAAGGCGCTGGTGAACCAGCCGATGGTGCGCGACAGGTCGAGGCCGTCACTGAGCTGCTCGCGGCCGTGGCCCTCCAGCTCGATCAGGGTCTGCGCGTAGTGGGCGTGGCCGTGCCGCCTGCGCCAGTCCGCGACGGCGACGGCGAGACCGGCCAGCAGGACGTCGTTGACCTCGGCGTGGAAGGCCGCGGGCACGTCGGTGAGCAGCGGGCCGGTGATGTCGGGGCCCAGTTCGAGGCGCAGGGTGCGCCGGGTGCCGTACACGTCCTGGTCCGGGTCGAGCCTGCGGGTGCCGACCAGGGGGTCGGGGCCGTCCAGGATGTCCTGCCACAGGGCGAGTTCGGGGCCGCGCACCTGGGTGCGGGCCTGCTCGGCGAGCAGCCGCGACCAGCCGCGGTACGAGGTGCCGACGGGGTCGGGAGCCGGCGTGCGGCCACCGGCGAGCGCCTGGCAGGCGGCCTCCAGGTCGGGCAGCAGGATGCGCCAGGACACGCCGTCGATGACGAGGTGGTGGGCGCAGATCACCAGCCAGGCGGTGTCCGCGCCCGGCTCGGCGCCGAGCAGCACGGCCTGGACCATGACGGCGGACGCGGGGTCGAGACGGGCGCGGGCGGCCGCTGCCTGCCGCTCGGCGAGGTCGAGTACGTCCTTGGCGTCCGGGCCGCTGTCGGCGGCGGTGACCAGGCGCACGCCGGACAGGGCGCCCGGCTCCAGGGCCTCCATCTGCCAGAGCCCCGGGGAGGGTTCGGTGGCCCGGGTGCGCAGGGCGTCGTGGTGGTCGACCAAGGTGTGCAGGGCGGCGTCGAGCAGATCGGCGTCGATGTCCGCGGGGACGCGTACGACGACGTGCTGGCTGTACTTGACGACGGGACCGGAGAGAGTACGGGTGTCGTCGTGCAACTGCCCCATGATCGGGGTCAGTTCGTACGGCCCGACCCCTCCGTCGTCGTCGACCTCTGCGAGCACGCTCGTGGCGGCCGTGTCGATCGCCGCATGGGCGAGGGCGGCGACGGTCTTGTGGGTGAACACGTCGCGGGTGGTCAGCGCGAGTCCGGCCTTGCGGGCCCGGCTGACGACCTGGATGGAGCGGATGCTGTCGCCACCGAGCGCGAAGAAGTCCTCGTCGATGCCGACGCGGGCAACGCCGAGCACGTCTCCGAAGATGCCGCACAGAGCGGCCTCCCGCTCGTCGCGCGGGCCGCGCGTGGTGTCCTGCACCTCGACGGCGGGACGGGGCAGCGCCTTGCGGTCGAGCTTACCGTTGGGAGTGAGCGGCATCGCGTCAAGGACCAGCCAGGACGCGGGGATCATGTACGCGGGGAGCAGTTGGGCGAGCTCGGCACGCACCTGGCCTGCGTCCACGCCGGGGCCGCTCAGATAGCCGACGAGACGGGGGTTGCCGGACGCGTCGGACAGCACGGCGACCGCGGCGTCCACCACGGAGTCCAGGGAGCGGATGACGGACTCGATCTCGCCGGTCTCGACACGTCGTCCGCGGATCTTGACCTGGTGATCCCGGCGCTCGATGAACTCCAGCTGCCCGTCCGGACGTTGGACCACCAAGTCGCCGGTGCGGTACATGCGATGGCCCGCCCCGGCGAACGGGTCGGCCATGAACGTACCCGCCGTACGCGCCGGATCATCCAGATAGCCACGCCCCACCCCGGCCCCACCGACGTACAACTCACCCGGCACACCCACCGGAACCGGCCGCAACTCATCACCCAGCACATACAGCCGGGTGTTACGCACCGCACCACCGATCGGCACCCGCGCACCCAACACATCACCCGCAGCGATCACCGCATGCGTCACATCGTCCGAACACTCCGTAGGCCCATACGCATTCATCATCGGCACCCCCGGATACCGGGCATGCCACCGCTCACACAGATCCGCGGGCAACGCCTCACCCGTCACCATCAACCACCGCAACGACGGCAGCTCAGGCGCAACCCCCTCCACATCCCACATGTCCAACGCCGCCCGCAACAACGACGGCACCACCTCAAGAACCGCCACACCCTCATCCCGCACCACAGCGAACAACCCCGCCGGATCAGCCGCCAGCTCCACACCCGACACCCGCACCCGACCACCCACCAACAACGGCGAAAGCATCTGCCACACCGACACATCAAAAGTCAGCGGCGCGTTCTGCACCACCAACTCCCCCGCCACCAGATCCAGATCCCCCACCTTCGCCCACAAGTGGTTGACCATCCCCGAACGCTGCACCATCGCCCCCTTGGGACGACCCGTCGAACCCGACGTGAACATCACATACGCCAGATCCAACCCACCTCCCACACAGGGGAGTTCGGCGGTGCAGGAGGCATCGGCGGTCTCGGCGAGCGGGAGCACGGTCACATCCGTCAGGGGCAGGCCCTGGTCCGCCGTGAGCGCGGTGGCCGATTCGCGGTAGGCGGCGCCCACCAGCAGGAACCTGGCCCCGCTGTCCTTCAGCAGTCCCGCGTTGCGGGCCTGCGGCGCCGCAGGGTCCAGCGGCAGATACGCGCCACCCGCCCCCATAACTCCCAACACCCCTGCCACAAAGGGCACACCAGGGTCAGCGAGCATCGCCACCACCGACCCGACGCCCACCCCGGCCCCGGTGAGGCGGGAGGCGACACCGGCGGCGCGCGTCACCAGCTCGCGGTAGGTGACGCTCTCGGTGCCGTCGTACGCGGCGACCGCGTCGGGGGTGCGCTCGGCCACGGCACGCACCCGCTCGACAAGCCCCTCGTACGCGGCCTGTTCGTCGGACGGGTCCCAGGCGCCGAGCAGTCCGAGGGTCTCGCCGGGCGCGCCGAGGCCGGCCTGGCCGATCGGCTGGTCCGCGGGCATCGAGGCGAGGGTGGCGAGGAAGGCCTCGAAACGGGCGAGATGGGCGGCGAGTTCCGCGGAGCCGTACAGCTCGGGGTTGCCGTCGAGGTGGATCTCCATCGTGCCGTCGGAGGTGTTCAGGACGGTCATGATGAGGTCGTTGACGATGCCGGTGGAGAGGTTGACCACCGTGCCCCGGCAGTCGTCGCCGAAGCCGAGCTCCGGGTCCTGGTTCAGGACGTTGATGAACGGTCCGAACGCGCGCCGGTCGTCGGTGCGCAGACCGATGTCGCGGCGGATGCGGTCGCCCCGGTAGCGCTGGTGCTTGAGGGCGCGGGACACCTCCACCCAGGCACGGCGCAGAAGTTGATTGCGGGTCAGCTCCGGGCGTACGCCCACGGAGAGCGGCAGGTAGTTGGCGAGCATGCCGGGGATCTCGCGGCTGACCGCGCCGACGCGACCGGTCACCGGCAGGGTGAGCAGCGGATCGGCGACGCCCGTCACCCTCTGCGTGTAGGCGGCCATCGCGGCGACCATCAGGACCGGCATGGTCACCTTGCCGTCCCTGGCGAGGTCGCGCAGTGCGTCGGTGGCTTCGGCGGAGAGACGCGAGGTGTGCCGCAGCGCGCCGCGTCCCGGGGCGGGCTCCTGGTCGGAGAGGGAGACGAGCTCGGGGGCCCGCCCGCCCTCGCCGGCGGTGAGGAGTCCGGTCCAGAACGCGCGGTCCCGCTCGACCTGCGACGATTCGAGATATGCCCCCTCGGCGTCCAGGAGACGGTGGAAGGGCGGGATGGCATCGGCGTCGAGGCCCGACACGTCCGAGCCTTCGGCGAGTCGGCTGTAGAGGGTCGCGAGCTTCGGGTACAGGAGCGCGCGGCTGAAGCCGTCGGCGAGGATGTGGTGCATGCACAGGTAGAGCAGATGACGCTCGGCGTCCAGCTTGATGAGCGCGCCGCGGAACAGCGGGAAGTCGGTGACCTTCAGGGGGTCCGCGTGGTCGGCGCGCATCCACTGCACGGCCGCACCGAGCGGGTCGCTCTCGGCACTGAAGTCAAAGGACTTCAGGGGCAGTTGGGCGAGCGGGCGGACGATCTGGCCCGGGGCGCCCTCCTCCTCGACGAACTGCACGCGCAGCCCCTCGGCCTCGTGGCCGAGGCGCTGCAGGGCGCGCCCGAGCAGCTCCGTGTCGAGCGGTCCGCGCAGGTCGATGTAGTCGGCCATGTTGTAGGCGAGCGGCCCGGTGGCGAACTGCTCGTCGAACCAGATCTCGGCCTGTGCCGCGGTGAGCGGGAGGACAGCGCCTCGGTTTGTCGTCATCGCTTTGCTCTCCGTCATCGTCAGCCTCAGCCCCGCCCCAACTGTCGAACCACTCGAACCACTGCCGCCGCTCAGCCGGAAACGGCTTCGACTCCTGCGGCGAATTCCGCTCCCGTTCCCGCGCCCTCGCCCGAACCCGCGCTCGCGCTCGCGCTCGCCAGGAGGCTTTCGGCGCCGAGCGAATTCCGTACCCATTCGTCGTGGTAGACGGTCTCCATGTAGCGCTCGCCCAGGTCCGGTGAGATGGTCACGGCGGTCACCTGGTCGCGCGCGCCTCCGGCACCGTCCCCGTACTGCTCGGAGAGCCAGCGGAGCGCGCCGGCGACGACGGTTCCGGTGGAGCCGCCGAAGGAGAATCCGCCCCGCATGAGGTCGCGGCAGGTGCGGACGGTTTCCGCCTCCGGGATGTGCACGATGGCGTCGACCAGGGACTCGTCGAGGAGCGCGGGCCGCACGCTGGTGCCGAGGCCCGGGATGTGCCGGGTGGCGGAGGGGCCGCCGAAGGTGACGGAGCCGACGCTGTCCACGGCGACCACCCGCACCGAGGGGCGGCGCTCACGGAAGTAGCGGGCGCAGCCCATCAGGGTCCCCGTGGTGCCCGCGCCGATGAACAGCACGTTCAGGTCGGGGAACTGCCGGGCGATGGCCGGCGCCGTGGTCCGGTAGTGGGCCATCCAGTTGCCCGGGCTCAGATACTGATTGAGCCAGACCTTCTTGTCGTCGGCGGCGAGCAGCGCCTTGACGTGGCGGATCCGCGCGCCGAGGAAGCCCTCGGTCTCGTGGGGCTCGGTGATGACGTGGACCTCGGCGCCCAGGGACTCCATGGTGCGCCGGGTCACGGCGTTGCACCGGGAGTCGGTCACGCAGAGGAACTTGAAGCCCCTGTTGGCGGCGAGCAGGCTCAGGGCGACGCCCATGTTCCCGGACGAGGACTCCACCAGGGTCGAGCCAGGACCGAGCCTGCCGGCGGCCTCCGCCTGGGCGACCATCTCGCGGGCGGCCTTCAGCTTGATGGATCCGGCGAAGTTGAATCCCTCGACCTTCAGAAAGAGACGGCGACCGAAGAACGGCTGCAGATTCACAAAGAGGTCGCTGACATCGAATTCATGCGACGCGGATATAACCGGCACTGAGGACTCCTGGCCTTCGGCAACGAATTAGCCTCGCCATAAGACTCGCGCCGTGCGCTGACGAGGTGCTGACGGACTGCTGACGGGGCCGGGGCGCCCGGTTCCGGCCGCGCCACCAGGGGGTCCACCAGGGGGTGCGTCAGCGGTCCGTCAGTTGCCGGTCAGTTGAGCGTCAGCGCGATGAGAAATCGTCTCTCTTTACACCCGGCCAGCTTTACGCCCAGCCAGGTATACGCCCATCCGGCTTTGCGCACAGCCAGTTATGCGCATCCAGCCCTTCCTTGGGGAGCACGGCTTGAATCGGCCATCCGCCATCAGTGAAGTCCTTCCGCTCTCACCGCTCCAACAGGGCCTGCTCTTCCTTTCGGAGTACGACCGTGAGGGGACGGATGTCTACACCATTCAGCTGGTGGTCGACTTCGAGGGAATGACCGACGCCGATGCCACGGCCCTGCGCGGCGCGGCGGGCGTGCTCCTTGAGCGGCATCCGAATCTGAGGGCCTGCTTCCGGCACCGCAAGAACGGCGAGGCGATCCAGGTGGTGCCCACCTCGGTGGAGCCTCCGTGGCGCGAGGTCGAGGTGACCGGCGCCGATGGCGGACGGGCCACCGCGGAGGACCTCTACCGCGTGGCGGAGGAGGACCGCCTGCTTCGCTTCGACCTGTCCCGTCCGCCCCTGCACCGCTTCACCCTGATCAGGGCGGGCGGTGGGCGCTGCCGTCTGGTGTGGACGGTCCACCACATCCTGGTGGACGGCTGGTCGATGGCGACCCTGACTCGCGAACTGGCAACTGTGGCCGCACAGTTGATGTCCGGCCCCGGGCTGGACGTACGGAAGGAGCCCGCCCCCTCCGCCCCCTATCAGGCCCACCTGTCCTGGCTCGGCGCACAGGACAAGGACGCCGCCCGGCGGGCCTGGACGCATGCCCTCGCGGGCGTGGCGGAGCCGACGCGGCTCATCCCGGCCGCGGGCCCGAGCGGCAGCGTCGCCGCGGGCCGGGGGGCGCTGCCCCAGCCGGTCCCCATCGACGTCACGCCCGAAGTCTCGGCGGCGCTTGCGCAGTTCGCCCGCAGCCGGGGTCTGACCGTCAACTCGGTGGTCCAGGGCTGCTGGGCGCTGCTCCTCTCCCGGCTCACGGGTCAGGACACCGTGCTGTTCGGCGCCGTGACGTCGGGCAGGCCGGCGCAGATCCCGGACGTCGAGAACATGGTGGGCCTGTTCGCCAACACGCTTCCCGTGCGGGTGCACGTCGATCCGTCCCGTACACCGGCCGACCTCTTCGCCGACGTACAGCGGAGCCAGGCCGACCTGCTCCCGCACGAGCACCTGACCCTGGCGGAGGTCCAGCAGCTCAGCTCGGTGCGCGGCGAACTCTTCGACACGGTCATGATGTTCCAGAACTACCCGATGGGTCAGCTGCCGGTCACTTCGGACGCGGGCCCCCAGGTGACCGGCGTCGACATCCGCTCCGCCACGCACTTCCCGGTGACCCTCACGGTGTTCCCCGGCACCCCGCTCGGCCTTGCGGTCAACCACGTCCCCGCGCTGGTCACACGCGCCGAGGCGCTCCGCATCGGGATGCGTTTCGCGCGGCTCCTGGAGGCGGCCGTCACCCGGCCCGACGTGCCCTGCGGACGCCTGGACGTCCTGGACCGGGCCGAGCGGACGCACCTGGTCGACGGGCGCAACGAGACCGCCGCGGACCTGCCCGCGCACTGGCTCGCACCCGTCCTCTCCCAGTGGGCCGCCCGCACCCCGGACGCACCCGCCGTCACCTGCGGCGAGCAGAGCCTAAGCCACCGTGAACTGCACGAGAGGGCCGACCGTCTCGCGCGGTCCCTGCGCGCGGCGGGCGCGGGTCCTGAGCGCGTGGTGGCCATCGCGCTCGACCGCTCCTGCGACCTGGTCGTCGCCGCCCTCGCCGTACTCAAGTCCGGCGCGGCGTACCTCCCGCTCGACCCCGACTACCCCGTCGACCGCATCCGCTACATGCTGGCGGACGCGGCCCCGGTCGTCACGCTCACCCATCGCCGCGTCCAGGCGCTCCTCACCGGGGAGGGCGAGTCGCACACGGGCCGGCTCTGGGTCCTCGACGATCCGGACGCCCGGCCGGTCACGGACGGCCTGCCCGCCATGGACGGCGTCGCACCGCACGCCGACCACCCGGCGTACGTGATCTACACCTCGGGCTCGACCGGCCGCCCCAAAGGCGTCGTCGTGCCGCACGGCGCGCTCACCAACCTGGCCGACGACATGCGCAGGCGCTTCGCGGTGACGTCAGCCGACCGGTTCCTCGCGGTCACGACCTTCGGCTTCGACATCGCCAACCTGGAGCTGTTCGTGCCGCTCGCGGCCGGCGCCGAACTGCTCGTCGCCTCCCGGGAGACCGTCCGTGACCCCGCCGCCCTCGCCGCGGCCGTCACCGCGTCGGGCGCGACCCTGATGCAGGCCACGCCCAGCCTCTGGCAGACGCTCGCCGCCGACCACGCGCCTCAACTGGCCGGCCTAAAAGCCCTGGTGGGCGGCGAAGCGCTGCCCGAGCCGCTGGCCCGCGCGCTCACCGCGCACTGCGCGTCCGTGACCAATCTGTACGGCCCGACGGAGACCACCATCTGGTCGACGGCCGCGCACCTCCCGGCGGGCGAACCGGCCGAGCAGGGCCCGCCGCCCATCGGCCGCCCCCTCGCCAACACCCGCGTGTACGTCCTCGACGGCGCCCTGCGCCCCGTCCCCGACGGCACCTTCGGTGAGCTGTACATCGCCGGGTCCGGCCTCGCGCGCGGCTATCTCAACCGGCCTGGTCTGACCGCGGAGCGCTTCGTCGCCGACCCGTTCACGCCGCACGGGGCGCGCATGTACCGCACCGGTGACGTGGTCCGCTGGGACGCCACCGGCTCGGCCCTGGAGTACGCGGGCCGCAGCGACCACCAAGTCAAGATCCGCGGCTACCGCATCGAGCTCGGCGAGATCGAGTCCGTGCTCGGCGCGCAGCCCGGAGTCCAGCAGGCCGTCGTCACGGCCCGCACCGACCGGGGCGGGGAAACCCGCCTGGTCGCCTATGTCGTACCGGCAGGGACCGACCGCGAATTGCTACGGGAGCGCGCGTCCGCGGTGTTGCCCGAACACATGGTCCCTGCCGTGTACGTTCCCTTGGACGAGCTGCCGAGGACCCCGAACGGAAAGACCGACCGCAAGGCGCTGCCCGCGCCGCCCGACGAACGGGCGGGAACCGGCCGGGCGCCGGAGGGGGCGCTGGAAGAGCTGCTGTGCGGAGTCTTCGCCGAGGTGCTCGGTCTCGAACGGGTGGGCGCCGACGACGACTTCTTCGCCCTGGGCGGGCACTCGCTGTCCGCGACCCGCGTCACCAACCGGCTGCGCGCCGCCCTGGGCGTCGACGTCCCGGTGCGGTCCCTGTTCGACGCCCGCACGGCGGAGGCCCTGTCCCGCACGCTGCCCGCGTCACCCGCCGGGACCGACGACCCCGCCGTACCCGACGGCGCTTCGGCCACCCGCCGCCCGCCCCTGCGCGCCGTCGCGCACCGCTCGGCCTCCGCCCCTCTCTCGTACTCCCAGGAGCGCCTGTGGTTCCTGAGCCGGATGGACGGCCCATCGGGCACCTACAACATCCCGCTTGCCGTACGGCTCACCGGCCCGCTCGACGCCGGAGCGATGAGGGCGGCGGTACGCGACGTGGTCGGCCGGCACGAGAGCCTGCGCACCGTGTTCGCGGAGGCCGACGGGATCCCCTCCCAGCTGGTCCTCTCCCTGGAGGAGGCGGACGAGGCGGGCGCCCGCCTGGAGCAGGTGCGGCTGCCCGGCGAAGGCGCTCTTGCCGACGCCCTCGCCGCCGAGGCGGCCCAAGGCTTCGACCTGTCCTGCCAAGTCCCGTTGCGCGCCCGCCTGCTGACCCTGGCCGACGACTGTCACGTACTGTCGCTGACCCTGCACCACATCGCCGCCGACGGCTGGTCCCTCGGGCCGCTCGCCCGTGATGTGTCGCACGCCTACCGCGCACGGCTCGCGGGCACCGCGCCGCAGTGGGAACCGCTCCCCGTGCAGTACGCGGACCACGCCCTGTGGCAGCGCGAACTGCTCGGCGCCAAGGGCGACCCGGACAGCCTCGCCTCGGCGGAACTCTCTTACTGGCGCGAGAGGTTGGCGGGCCTCCCGGAAGAGCTCGACCTGCCCACCGACTTCCCGCGCCCCGCGCGGGCGGGACATCGCGGCAAGGACGTCGCCCGCACGGTGCCCGCCGAGACCCACGCCCGCCTGACGGACCTGGCGCACCGGAACGGCGCCAGCCTCTTCATGGCCGTCCAGGCCGGGCTCGCCGCGCTCCTGACCCGCCTGGGCGCGGGCACCGACATCCCCCTGGGCAGCCCCGTCGCGGGCCGCACGGACGACGCGGTCCGCGACCTGGTCGGCTTCTTCGTCAACACGCTCGTCCTGCGCACCGACACCGGCGGCGACCCCTCGTTCAGCACCCTGCTCTCCCGGGTACGGGAGCGGGATCTGACGGCGTACGCCCATGCCGAGCTGCCCTTCGAGCACCTCGTCGAGGAGCTCAACCCGGCGCGATCGATGGCCAGGCAACCGCTGTTCCAGATCATGCTGGCGTTCCAGAACGGCACGGACCCGCTGCCGGGCCTGCCGGGCCTGGAGGCCACGCTCGAACCGGTCGGCACGACCACGGCCAAGTTCGACCTCTCCTTCCAGGTGGCGGAGCGGACGACCGCGGGCGGCGCCCCCGACGGTCTCGACATCCTCCTGGAGTACAGCGAGGACCTCTACACGGAGGCGACGGCGGCCCGCATCGCGGACCTCCTCGCCACGCTCCTCGCCTCCGCGGCGCGCACCCCGGACGCCCCGCTCAGCACTCTGGCCCTGCTCACCCCCGAGGAGCGCGACACGCTCCTGACGGCCTGGAACGGGCGCCCCGTCCCCCGGACGCCGGTCACCCTCACCGCCCTCTTCGAAGGCCACACGGCCAAGGCCCCGGACCACCCGGCGCTGATCGCACCCGACCGCGCCCCCACCGATCCGGCCCACATCAGCTACGCCGAACTCAACACCCGTGCGAACCGGCTCGCCCACCTCCTCCTGCACCGCGGTGTCGGACCGGGTGACGTGGTCGCCCTGGCCCTTCCCCGGTCCGCCACGACGGTCGTCGCCCTGCTCGCCGTGCTGAAGGCCGGCGCGGCCTATCTGCCGGTCGACCCGGACTACCCGGCCGACCGCATCGCGTACATGCTCGGGGACGCGGCGCCCGCCGTGGTCCTGACCGTCACGACGGTCGCCGACCGTCTCCCCGCGCTTCCCGGCGGCGCCGCCCCCCTCGTCCTCGACGCCCCCGGGACCCTGGCCGACCTCGGCGGCCTGCCGGACGCCGACCCCACGGACGCCGACCGGAGCCGGCCGCTGACCCCGCAGGACGCCGCGTACGTCATCTACACATCGGGCTCGACGGGGCGCCCCAAGGGTGTCGTCGTGCCGCACGAGGGTGCGGCCAACCTGGTCGCCAACCACCGTGCGCACCTGGGCACAGGGCCTGGCTCGCGCGTCCTGCAGTTCGCGTCGTTCAGCTTCGACGCCACCGTCTGGGAGCTGTGCGCCTCGCTCTACTCCGGCGGCACCCTCGTCCTCTCCACCGCCGACAGCAGGCTCTCCGGAGAACTCCTTGCGGGCCTGATCACGGAGCACTGCGTCAACCACGCGGTCCTGCCGCCCACCGTCCTCGGCGGCTTCCCCGACACGGCCGTGCTCCCCGACGACATGTGCCTGCTCGTCGGCGGCGAGGCGTGCCCACCCGCCGTGGTCGAACGCTTCGCCCCCCGCGGCATGCTGCGCAACGCCTACGGCCCGACCGAGACCTCGGTCTGCGCCACCTGGAGCGCCCCGCTGGCCCCGGGCGGCAAGCCGCCGATCGGCCGGCCCCTGGACAACTTCCGGGTGTACGTGCTCGACGCGACGCTCTCCCCCACACCCGTCGGTGTCACCGGCGAGCTCTACATCGCCGGAGCGGGCCTCGCCCAGGGCTATCTGGGCCGCCCCGTCACCACCGCCGAACGCTTCGTCGCCGACCCGAACGGGCCTGCCGGGGCCCGCATGTACCGCTCCGGCGACCTCGTACGGTGGCGGTCCGACGGCACCCTGGACTACGTGGGCCGCGCCGACCACCAGATCAAGCTCCGCGGCTTCCGCATCGAACCGGGCGAGATCGAGACCGTCCTGGCCCGTCACCCGGTGATCGCCCAGGCCGCCGTCATCCTCACGCCGTCCCCGACCGGTGCCCAGCAGCTGACCGGGTACGTCGTGCCCGTGTCCGGCGTCGCGGCCGTCGACGTGCCCGTCCTGCGCGCCCATGCCGCCGAGTCGCTGCCCGCGCACATGGTGCCCGCGTCCCTGGTGTGCCTGCCCGCACTGCCCCTGACGGCGAACGGCAAGCTCGACACCCGCGCTCTCCCGGCCCTCACGGCGAGCGCCTCCGCGGCGCCCGGCCCCGGGTCGCCGGGGCGGGCGCCCCGTACGGCCAACGAGGAGGTTCTGGCAGACGTCTTCTGCGAGATCCTCGGCCTCGAACAGGTCGACGCCGACGGGGACTTCTTCGCCCTCGGCGGGGACAGCCTGCGCTCGGTGCAGATCGTCAGCCGCGCCGCGAAGGCCGGGCTCACGCTCTCACTGGCCGACGTCTTCACCCACAAGACGGTGGCGGCACTCGCCGCGGCCGCCCGGTCCACCACGCCCTCGGAGCAATCGGAGCTGTCGCCACCCTCGGACCCACTGCTCACCATCCGGCCCACCGGCACCGCCGCGCCCCTCTTCTGCGTCCACGGAGGGGTCGGCTTCGGACTTCCGTACGCGGAGCTCGCCCCGCACATCGACGCGGACCGGCCTGTCTACGCCCTGCAGTCCGACGGCATCGCGGCGGACCCGGACGGCTGGGACCGGCCACGGGACATCCCGGTGCTCGCGGCCACGTACATCGACCGCGTCAAGCAGGTGCAGCCGCACGGGCCCTACCACCTTCTGGGCTGGTCCTTCGGCGGCCTGGTCGCCCACGAGATGGCCGTCCAGCTCCAGGAGGCGGGCGAGAGCGTCGCGTTCCTCGGGGCTCTGGACGTCTTCCCTGTGGTCCCGAGCGACCCGAACCCCTCCGACGAGGACATCCGCGCGGCGTTCCTCGAACACCACGCCAAGGGCATGGAGATCGGCGAGAAGGACCTGAACCGCCTGATGGCGGTCATGCGCCATCACACCGATATCGCGAGGGAGTTCACGCCCGGACACTTCAGCGGCCCGCTGACACTCTTCGTGGCCACGGGAGAGCCGGACGCCCCGGTCGCCGAGCTCACGCGCCGCTGGCTGCCGCACGTGGGCGGGCCGCTCGCCGTGCACGAAGTGCCCTGCGGCCACGAGGAGATGCTCGCCACCGAGGCCGCCCGGCACATCGGCGCCCTCACGGACGCGGCCCTGGGCAACGCCTGAAACGCCGTAGCGCCGGCAGCTCCTGGGGAGCTGCCGGCGCTACGGGCGGAACCGCGGTCCCAGGGATCTCAGAGAGACGGATCCTGCATCAGGATCGCCTGGTAGAGGCCGTACAGCTGGCGGCTCGGCTTGAGCCCCAGCTCCTCGTCGAGCCACTTGCGGGTGCGGTGGAAGATGTCGACGGCCTCGGACTGCCGCCCGCAGCGGTACAGAGCGATCATCAACTGCTCGCTGAACCGCTCGCGTTCCGGATACTGCGCGAGCAGCTGCTTCAACTCGGCGACGACGACCCCCGCTTCGCCGGCCTGGAGCTGAGCCGCGATGAGGTCTTCCCTCACGGTCTTGCGCTGTTCGTCGAGGCGCAGTGCCACGGCTCTGCACCGGGGGCCGTCACTGGCGTCGAGCAGGGCAGGACCCCGCCACATGGCGAGGGACTCGCGCAGCAGATCCATGGCTTCGTGCGGCCGCTCGGCGACCAGGCTCGCGCCCTTCTCCGCCTTGCGCAGAAAGCGGTACGCGTCCAGGGCGTCCTCGGAGGCGTCCAGCACATAGCCGTTGTCCACCGTACGGATGAGCACCTGGTCCGGAGCCTCGAGCCCGAGCTCGCCCAGGGACTTGCGCATGCGCTTGACGTTCGCCTGCAGGGCATTCCGCGCGTTTTTGAGCGGGGCCTCACCCCACAGTTCGTCGATCAACTCGTCGAAGGCGACCACATGCCCCGGGTTCAGGGCCAGCATCGCGAGCATCACACGGTTTTTCTTGGCCCGCAGACCAACGGTATTGCGACCGTCCCCCATCAGCAGCGGGCCCAATATTGAGATGTACACCAAGTCCCCGTCCCTACCCATAAACTTCAGGCACAAGCCCCCAAGTCACGCCTCAGGCAGGGTGTACAGAATGGCGGTCAACGCATTCCGCCCAGCCTGAAGCGTGGCAAACCTGAGAGTTTTTCGCGCTGCTCAATTATCGTCCACATCTGGCCGGTTTCGCATTGTACTTTCGTACATGAGCTGATGCGCCTGGGCCACCAGGCCGACCTGAAGACGGGATTCCACTTCCAGTTTGGCCAGAATCCCCGCGACATGCGCCTTCACCGTGCGTTCCGTCACATGCAGGTGAACGGAAATGGAACGATTGGATAGTCCGGCCGCCAGTAACACGAAAACCTGCATCTCCCGTTCGGAGAGTTCTCCGACGCGGTCAAGCTCGGTCTGCCAACGCCGCAATGGCAGGCCGCCGTCGCCACCCATGAGCCACTCCCCCTGGTCGCCCGTAACCCCCGTTGCACTCACTCCGGGAAGTTGCTGGACGACGAAAAAGGTCGGCTGCGGTCGACTCCTGCACCCCCCCGGCGAACGCACGGGCGAGTATACAACTCTCACAACTTTCGCCACAGGAGTTACAAGTTGCGCACATAGAACGCACAGATGCGTTCAGGTGCCGAACCCAAAAAGTGGCTGCGGGGACGGGCTGTTGCCCGTCCCCGCAGCCACACGGAAAACCTCGGAGAAGCCTGCGAACCGCTACGGAACCGGCATCCGCTCCGACACCGCGGCCGGCATCCGGAGCGGCTTCGCCTCGTCCTGCTGGCAGAGCCGCGAGGGCCACCAGGTCTTCCAGCCGAGCAACATGACCACCGCGGGCAGGACGACGATCCGGATGAGCGTGGCGTCAAGGAGCACCGCGCACGCCATGCCCACGCCCATCTGCTTCATCTCGATGAAGCTCAGCGAGGCGAGCAGGGCGAACACGGAGACCATCACCACGGCGGCGCTGGTCACGACGCCCGCCGTGCGCGTGATGCCCTGCTCGACGGCGTCCCGGATGGAGAGCCCGCCGCGGGCCGCCTCCCTGATCCGGCTGACCACGAAGACGTGGTAGTCCATCGAGAGGCCGAGCAGGATCACGAAGAGCATCAGCGGCAGCCAGGCCACCACCCGGCCCGTGGACTCGAAGTTGAGGATGCCCTCGGCCCAGGTCCGCTGGAAGATCAGGGCGAGCAGGCCGAACGACGCGGCGGCGGAGATGACGTTGAGGACCACGGTGATCAGGGCGAGCACGACCGACCGGAAGGCGAAGGCCATGACCAGGAAGGTCAGGAGCAGCGCGACACCGAGCACCCAGGGCATCTTCTCGACGACGTTCGCGCGGTAGTCCACGTCGTACGCCACGTCGCTGCCGCCGACCGCGAATTCGGCGCCCTCGATCTTGCCGACCGTCTTCGGCGCGATGTCCTCACGCAGCTTGGTCAGGGACTCCTGTGCCTTCACCGAACTGCTGTTGAAGCGCGTG
The DNA here is from genome assembly GCF_053610745.1 of Streptomyces sp. NPDC054866. Taxonomy (NCBI): domain Bacteria; kingdom Bacillati; phylum Actinomycetota; class Actinomycetes; order Kitasatosporales; family Streptomycetaceae; genus Streptomyces; species Streptomyces sp. NPDC054866. The sequence goes on along the minus strand of NZ_JBSGZA010000003.1, from coordinate 681,759 downwards.
CCGATGGCGATGGTGCTGACTTGGCCGTCCTTCGACACCCGGGTCTCGGGCGGCGGGGTGTGCGTGAAGAGGTCGTCGCGCAGGGCGCGGTCGACCAGCTCGGTCACGGCGGCGCGCAGCTCCTCGGTCTGTCCGCCCGGGACCTTCACCGCGACGGTGTGGGTGTCCGCCTGGCTCGGGAAGGACTTCGTCAGACGGTCGTTGGCCTGCATCGCAGGGATCGACTTGGGCAGGTCATCGATGCCCGTGGCCTTGAGCTTCAGGTCGAGGGCGGGCACCGCGAGGAGAAGGAGCGCGCCGACGGACAGGACGAGGGCGATGACCGGGTGGCGCAGGGACGGCTTGAGCATCGCCGACCACAGGCGGGGCTTGACGCCGCCCCGCGAGAGGCGCCACAGCAGCGGCACACGCGGCTTGTCCAGGAAGCGGCCGAACTTGGACAGCATGGCGGGCAGTACGGTCAGCGAGGCGAGCATCGCGATGGCGACGACGAGCACCGCGCCGGTCGCCATCGACTCGAAGGCGACGTGTCCCGCGAGGTAGAGCGCGCCCATGGACACCATGACGACCAGGCCGGAGACCATCACCGAGTGGCCCGACGTGGCCGCGGCGATCTCGATGGCGTCGACGTTGTTGGCGCCGAGTGCGCGTTCCTCGCGTTGCCTCTTGAGGTAGAAGAGCGAGTAGTCGACGCCGATGGCCATGCCCATCAGGACGATGATGTGGGTCACCGGGCCCGGGTCGGGCACGAGCTGGGAGGCGACGCCCCACAGGCCGAGGCCGGCGAGCACCGACGAGATGCCCAGGATGACGGGGACGCTCGCCGCGACGATCGCACCGAAGACGAAGACCATGACGAGCAGCGTCACCGGCAGGCTCAGGCCGGTCGCCCTGCCGAGGTCCTTGCCCAGCATGTCGTTGAGGCCGGCCTTGATGGAGCCGGCGCCGACGAGTTCGACGCGTACGTCGGTGTGGGCCTGGCGGGCCTTGTCCACCTTGTCGAGCAGCGGCTGCACCCGGTCGGCCGCGGTCTCGGGGTCGCCCTTGAGAGTCACCGGGACCAGCAGTGCGGAGCGGTCGGGCGCCGCCACGGGCTCACCGATCGACGCGATGCCCTTGAGGCCCTTCAGCTCGGCCACGGTGTCCTTGGCCGCGGCGCGCGCCTTGTCCATGTCCAGGTTGCCTTGGTAGGGCGTGACCAGGACGTTCTCCATCGCACTGCTCTTCAGACCGCCGCTCTTGGCGATCTCGGCCGACCGGCCGGACTGTCCGATGGCCAGGTCCGATTCGGTGGCGTTCCGGGTGCCCGTCATGCCCCCGACCACCAGGGCCCCCACGACGAAGACCACCCAGAGCGACATCGCCAGCCAGGGATGGACTGCGCTCCACCGAGCAGCCCTGGTGATCAGGTTCCTGCTTCCCACGATTACTTCCCCTCCTCAAATGAAATGCCCAGGTGCGCGGGACACAGGTCTGACCACAGAAATGTCTATCGGCCAGTGCTTTACCGCGTGCTCTTAACGTTCATAAATCTAGTGACGCTCCGGCACGCGATCACGGGTACAAGTACTCCGAAACCAGGGGGAGTTTCTTCTACTTGACATCCCACCGGTTCCGCTCGACTCGGGGGTTTTCCTGCAGCATTGGATACCACATCCGCCGCGACACATTGAAGGGGCCGTCGCCCAGCATCGCGACGGCCCCCGCATACCCCTCGGGAAGTAACAGATCGGCCACTCTCCATGGACCGGGAAGTGCGCCCGGTTGGCGTGTGGTGGCCTGTGGCCCGGTGTGGGCGACGGGAAGTCCCATGCCCTGCGTGAGCCGGCCGCCCGCGGCTTTCACACAGGCTTCCTTTCTCGTCCACAGCCGGGTGAAGGCGTCGTGGCCGCCGCGTTCCACCAACTCCCTTTCCTCTTCGGGAAAGAAGCGGCGGGCCAGGCGCATGACGTCCAGGCTCGCGCGGGCCAGTTCCACGTCCACCCCGACGGGCCGTGGCGCCAGCGCGAGCAGGGCCATCTCCCCCGAGTGCGACAGGCTGAAGTGCGGCTGCTCCACGCCCGCGACGACCGGCTTGCCCCAGCGGCCACGCGTGATGCGCACCGAAGCCGGCGCACGGCCGAGCCGCTCGCCGATGATGATCCGGGCGGCGGCGTGCGCGATCACGAAACGGCGCCGCATTCCCGGGCGTTGCCCACGGCGGGCGCGGGCCGCCTCGCCGTCGTCGAGAAGATCCTCGAAGGAGGCCAGGTCCGCGTGGGGCCCGCCGCCCCCGCCGTCGAGCGGGATCTGCCAGACCTCGACCTGGTCCGTGTCGCGTACGACCTCTGCCGTGCTCAAGGCCGCCCCACCTTTCCCGTGTGGAGCCCCTGGAAGAGATTGAGCTTCTGGATGGTCCGCGTCCCCTCCATGAACTCCACGCCGCGCGCGTCCCTGGCGAGCTTGTCCAGGAGCGGGTGGTCGAGGCGGGCACCGGGCCCGAAGAAGCCGAGCGAGCGCATCGTCACGTCCTCCGCGAGCTCGCACGCGCGGGCCTTCGCGGCCGACGCGAGATGGCCGGCGGAGGGCCTCGCGTCCACGGCGAGAGCGGCTCGGTACGTCAACTGCCGTGCGGCATCGATCCGTTGGCCGAGCGCGTCGAACAGCTCGCGCTCCGCGCCCCGAAGCTCCCGCCGGTGCTCGGCCACGTACTCATGGGCGGCGCGGGCGATGCCGATGGCGATCGCGGCGACGCTCGGACGCAGCTGGTTGAAGACGGCGACGATGCTCCACATGCCACGGCGCGTCGGCGGGAGATGGGCGCCGAGCACCCGCTCGGCGGGCACCCGGACCGAGTCGAGCCTGATGTGCGTGAGCTGCACGCCGCGCAGCCCGACCGTGGGCAGCGGCTCGGCGTGGAAGCCGTGGTCGGCGGTGTCGACGAGTACGGCCATGACACCGAGCCGGTCGGTGCCCGCGACGCGCGCGAAGACCGCACCGACGTCGGCGCGCGCGGCGTTGCCGACGTACCGCTTCACGCCGTCGAGTACGTACGAACCGTCCCCCACCGGGGTCAGAGTGGTGGTCATCTCCCCGATGGCGGAGCCGCGTTCGGGCTCGGTCAGGGCGAAGCAGGTCCAGCGGGGACGCTCGGCGAGCCTGCCGTACACCCAGTCCCGCTGCTCCTGGCTGCCCAGGATGCTCAGGAGCACCCCGCACATCGAGGCTCCGGGCGAGGCCAGCATCATCCCGGCGTCGCCGCGCGCCAGCTCCTCGCTCACCAGGACCCGCTCGAGCGTGGCGAGACCGTGCGCGGGTCCGCTGCCCGCCTCCGGGCCCGACCGGTCCCAGTCGGGCGGTACTTCGTGCCCGGCGAGGAAACGTACGGCGGGCAGGTCCAGGTGCCGGTGGATCGCCTCCGGGTCCCGGTCGAGCTCCAGGGCGCCCGCCCGCAGGTCCTCGGCCCAGTTCCGCACGTACCGGTGCGTCGTGGCGAGCGAACCGGGCAAGCTGATCACAAGTACCTCTTGTCGTTCTCGTCGTCGTTCTCGTTCTCGCCGGCCCCGTCGGCCCGTTCACCGGCAGCGCGCACGTGCTGCGCCCCGCAGTACGCGTCGGCGATGAGCTCGGAGGCGTGGGCCGTCATGCCGGGGCCCTCCGCCGTGAAGCCGTGCGCGCCGAGCAGCCGCAGAAGCGTCCGGTCGGCCTGGGTGATCTGCGCCTGAAGGCGGCCGAGCGCCTGCTCGTCCATCGGCTCCTGGGGCGCGAACGGCCCGATGCCTTCGGCGAGGTCGTCGAGGACCCCCTCGATCTCCAGGTGGTCGATGAGGACGTCGGCAAGCGCTCCCTTGACCATCTGCTGCATGAGCAGCGAGGTTCCCTCGACCTCCCGTGCCGCCAGATAGGCGATGCAGGCGTCCCGCAGCCGTTCGGACGCCCCGAGCCGCAGCCAGGCCAGACCGGTGTTCCAGTCGCGGGACGCGGGGTCGGACCGGGCCGACGGCTCACCGGCGCCCGCACGGGTACCGGCACCCTCGCCGGGCCGCAGCACGGCGAGGCCGGGCATCGGCCCGTCCTCGCCGCTCGCGCTCCCACTCCTGCTCCCGCTCTCGGCGTCCGCCTCGGCCTCCATCGCGGCGAACTCGTCGAGCAGTTCCTTCGGCAGCACGGCATGCCCGCGCGGGCCGCGCGGCGGCACCTTGGTGGAGAAGGCGCGGCCCAGCAGCGTCAGCGCGGGAACAAGCCCGTCCGCACGCGCGTTGACCCGCGCCTCCCGCCAGTGCTCACGCGCCTGTGCAGAACCCGTCATCCGTCTCCAACTCCCCCATGTCCAGCGTGCAATAGGCCAGGAAATCCCGTTCCCGGTCGTAGTCGGCCACGACCGTGTGCCGGGCCCCGGCCGGTGCTCCGAGGAGAGCCGTCCAGACACCCGTGCACGGCTGTCCGGGCTCGGCCTCCGTCAAGGTCCCGTCGTACACCGGGAGTTCGGGAGCAGCCCCGCCGCCGGTGAGCCCCGCCCCCGCCACGACGTCGACCGCCGCGTCCCACGCCGCGAACACCCCGGCCGACGGCCGGCCGTGCGCCATGCCCGGCACGGCGTTCCCGCCGCCGTCCCAGTCGATGAGCAGGGCCACCGCCACGTCCTCGCGTACGGGGGTTTGCCCGGCGTCCGGCACGGCGAACGGCTGCGTGCTCTGGTCCACGACCATCAGGAGCAGGCGCCGGAAGCCGCAGCGCCTGGCGTACTCCGACGCCACCCGCAGCGCACTGAACGGCGCGATGACACCCTGGTCGGACAGGGCGAACGACAGGGGCTCGCCCGGGAGCCGCTGCTTGAGACAGGACGCGACCAGCTCGGCGTGGTCGAAGTCCGGGGACGCGTACCCGACCACGACCACCTCGGGGCACTCCCCCGCGGTCAGCGGCCCCAGCGCGTCGAGCGCGCCGTACGCAAGCTCCACAGAGGTGCGCCGACCCGAGGCGGCGTACCCCTCGCGGTCGAATTCCGCCCCGTAGGGGGCACCCATCTCGCGGAAGAACTCCTCACGCGAGGCCACCGGCTCGTACGGCACGCCCGGCCCCGGCGCGGTGTGGCGCGCGGCCCGTACCACCCGGGGCACGGGCCCCGGGGGGTCCGCCGCCGCACCGGAGCGCCGCACGGGCGCAGTCGTGCGGAACATGCCTAGGCGCTCGCATCCGCGGCGACGAAGTCGGCGAGGGATCCCACCGTCTCGAAGTGCGTCATCTCCAGCTCGTCGGCGTCGAACTGCACGTCGAGGATCTCCTCGATGGTGATGAGCAGTTCGAGCGCGCTGCTGGAGTCGAGGCCCAGCTCGTCGAAGAGCCGCACCCCCTCGTTCGCCTCGGACACGTCCTTGTTCAGGACCTCCGACAGGCCCTTGCGGACGGCGTCCACGTACCGCTCGCGCTCCGGGCCGCCCACGACGACTGCGGTGTTCTCGGTCATGCTGGTCTCCTTGTTCAGTGCCGACCGGCGAAGGCCGGTCAGTGGATTTCAGTTCTCGTCGGTGCCGCTGGGCTCGTAGAGGCGCTGCCGCCCGAGCATCACCTCGACGTCGTCCCGCTCGCGGATCAGGTGCGCCTGTCCGTCCAGGACCATCACTTCCGCCGGATAGCCGTGGCTGAGGAAGTGCACCGGCGACGCCGTCGGCCCGTACGCGCCGGACCGGTGCACGCCCACGAGCTCCCCGGCCCGCAGCGGCGGCATCGGCACCTTCTTGCCGACGACGTCGTTCGGCGTGCACAGCGGCCCCGTGATGTGCCAGGGCTCGGTCGTCGGCTCGTCGACGCGCTCCAGGGCGGACATCGGGAAGTTCCGCTTCACGTACGAACCGATGCCGACCGCCGCCATGTGGTGGTTGGTGCCGCCGTCGGTGACCGCGAAGTTCTCGCCCATCGACGTCTTCGTGTAGCGCACGCGCGTCACATAGGTGCCGGACGCGGCGACGAGGAAGCGGCCCAGCTCCATGATCATGCGGGTGTCGGGGTGACGGCCCGTGAAGTCCTCGATGAGCGGGTTGAGCCGGGTGGTGAGCTCCGCGAGGTCCAGGTCCTTCTCGTTGTCGAAGTAGGCGATGCCGAGACCGCCGCCGACGTCGACCGTCTCCAGCGGGAAGTCGAGGTGCGCCGAGATGCGTTCGGCCAGGTCGAGGATGCGCCGGGTGTTTTCGACGACGGTTTCCTCGCCGAGGATGCGCGTGCCCAGATAGACCTGTACGCCCATGAGGCGTACGCCGGGGTAGCGGGCCGCGAGCCCGGAGTCCTCGGCGAGCAGCTGCTCCTCGTCGATGCCGAACTGGCGGGGCTTGCCGCCCATCGTCAGGCCCGAACCCTTCACGGAGAAGCTCGGGTTGACGCGCAGCGCGACCCGCGCCTGTACGCCGCGCTCGCGCGCCACCTCGTCGATCAGGGCCAGCTCGCCGAGGGACTCGCAGACGATGGCGTGGATGTCCTCGTCCAGGCAGGCGGCCAGCTCGGCGCGGCTCTTGCCCGGGCCGAGGAAGATGATGTCGCGCGGCGCGACACCCGCGCGGCGCGCCGTCGCCAGCTCGGTCAGCGAGGACACCTCGGCCCGCGCACCGCAGCGGTACAGCAGGGAGCAGATGGAGATGTTGGGGTTGGCCTTGAGGGAGTAGAAGACCTCGAGGGCCGGGTGCAGTTGCTCGCGCAGCCCCTGGAAGCGGCTGGTGATCTCCCCGCCGTCGTACAGATAGAGGGGGGTGCCGAACTCCTCGGCGAGCTCGGTGATGCCGATGCCCTGCACGTCGAATGCGACGCTCACGTTCAGGTCCGTTCCGTGTGGGCCGCGAGGCGGCGGGTGATGTCGGTGTCGAGCGCGTCGATCCGGTCGTCGGACGACTCCACGAGCACGCCGTACAGGCGGCCTTCGAAGCCGTCGGCTCCGGCGCCGGCAGCGGCGGCGTTCACCGTGGCGTAGTTGTTCACGAACAGGCCGCGCGGCCGCGCCTCCCGCTCGTCGAGGAGCAGGCCGTCCAGGACCTCGCGCAGCTCCGCGAAGGGCAGCGGCCTGGTCAGGCGGATCGGGAAGTGGCGGGCGACGGCGACCTCTTCGGGGCCGGCCAGCTCGTGCACCACGTTCTGGTACGTGGACATGTTGTTGCGGGCGTTGATCTCGACGACGGGGTAGAGGCCGTCGTCCGGGTCGACCATCGCGTCGACGCCGACCACCCCGAAGTAGCCGTCGGCGGCGAGGCGTTCACCGAGCCTGGCCGCGGTCCCGCTGATCTCGGCGACCTGTGCCTCGGTGAGCCGGGCGGGCATGCGGTGGCCCTTGTGGACACCGCCCTCGGTGAGCAGTTCCTTGACGAAGTCGAAGTGGGTGGACCCGTCACGGCCCACCGTGAACTGGTAGTTGAGGTCGGCCCGCTTGGCGACCCACTCCTCGATCACGAGTGCCGTACGCGGCGCCGTGCCGTCGGCCGCAGCCGCGCGCTCGGCCTGGGCGACCGCCATGCGGTGCAGCCGGGTGAGCCGCTTCTCGCTGTCGAGTACGACGATGCCCTTGCCGGACACACCGAACGCGTCCTTGATGACGACCTTGCGCCCCGACGCGAGCAGCTGGGACGCCTTGGAGACCGCGGCCGCCAGCTCCTTCAGCGTCTCGCACGCCCAGCCCCGCGCCTGCCGGATGCCGAGTTCGTCGGAGAGCCTGCGGCTGTAGACCTTGCTGTTGACGCGCTTGCACCGCTCGGCGGTCGGCGCGCCGAGGCGCAGTCCGGTGCGCTCGGCGAGCTCCTCCTCCACCGTGGAGATCCCGTGCGCGGTGAGCTGCGCGCCCTCGGCGGCGAGCGCGGACAGGGTGCGCAGCAGCTCCGGGTCGGCGAGGGCGTCCTCGCTGACCGTGCGCTGCGGGTCCTGCCCGGCGACGACGTGCACGGTGGGCAGCGTGAGGCCGAGGCCTTCGAGGTAGCGGCGGTAGCCGTCGTCCAGGGCGGTCTTGAGGACGACGTGGTCGTCCTTGCCGCCGAGCAGCAGCGCGAACTCGTCCATGCGGTTCACGACGGCGCTGCCCGCGTGCGAGGCGACCCGGGGCAGCGCGGGCTCGCCGAGCGCCCACTGGTTCTCGACCTCGAAGTTGCCCAGGAACACCAGGGGCGTGTCGGCTGCCCCGGTGACGGCACGCTTGAGGCGCCCGCTGAAACCGGTGGGCGGAAGATGCATGTCGACCTCGTCTTTTCTCGTGTGCGCCCGCTCAGGTGCGCGGCCAGGTGCGCGGTCAGGTGCGCGGGGTGGGACCGGCTGGGTTCAGTGCTCGAAGACCATGGCCGCGAAGGTCGCCCCCAGTCCCACGCTGGTCATCAGATAGCGGTCGCCGGGGCGCAGCCGCCCCAGCTCGGCGGCCTTCTGCAGGTTGATGAAGGGATCGGCGCAGAAGCAGTGCCCGGCCTGCGGCACCAGGTCGAGGAAGACCCGCTCCAGGGGGAACCCGAGCGCCGTGCAAAGGCCGATCCACGACAGCCGGTTGACGTTGTGCGGCAGCACGAGCGCCACGTCGTCGAGGGCGCAGTCCGCTTCCTCCAGGGCCGCGGCGATCACTTCGCGGAGCCCCGGCCCGTACAGCTCCTGGAACTCCTTGGCCGCGTCGTCGCCCATGATGAACTCGTCACCGAACTGCGCGTACGTACGGGCCGCGTACCCGAGCATCCGGTCGCCCGTGTTGCGGTCGGCGCCGACCAGGAAGGCGACCGTGCCCTCCCCCATGACCGTGACGTCGGGGATGGACTGCGTCTGGGCCGTGCAGGCCTTCTCACCGGCGAGTACGAGGGCCAGCGCGTCCGGGTCCGGATCGGCGGCGAGCAGCGTCCCCGCCATGTCCACGGCGAGCAGCCCCGACGCGCAGGCGTGGTGGGAGACGACGAACCCGGCGGCGTGCTCGAGCCCCAGCTCGGCCTGGATCGGCCCGAGCGAGGTCAGCGGATAGGGCAGCGGCGAGGGCATCGTCCGCGCCTGCAGCACGTACTTGACCCGCTGCTCCTGCCCCCGCAGCTCCACCAGCTTGACCGCGGCACGCAGCAGCAGCTCCGTCTCGGTCGCCTGCGGCTCGCGGCAGACCTCGGAAAGCCCGTAGAAGCGCTGGTACCGCCTCAACTGGACATCCGTCAGCTGGAGTTCTTTCTGGAACAGGGCAATCGGGATGGTGTCGGGAAGGTAGCTGGAAACGGCCACGATCGACGTCATGCCGACAACAGTCGCGGGCAGCGCTGACGCTCAGCTGACGGCACGCTGACCACAGCCTCACAGGCGGGTTCTGGGGTGCCGTACCCCGGGGCGGGGAGCCTTTGCGAACGGGTACGCGAACGGGGCCGCCCCGAAATCGGGACGACCCCATCTGACCTGGCCGTTTGCTAGAACGCCGGATCCACGGTGATGCGTGGCCTACACGTTGAAGCGGAACTCCACCACATCCCCGTCCTGCATCACATACTCCTTGCCCTCCATGCGCGCCTTGCCCTTCGCGCGGGCCTCCGCCACCGAGCCGGTCTCGACCAGGTCCTCGAACGAGATGACCTCGGCCTTGATGAAGCCCTTCTGGAAGTCCGTGTGGATCACGCCCGCGGCCTCGGGGGCCGTGGCGCCCTGGGGGATCGTCCAGGCTCGGGACTCCTTGGGGCCTGCGGTGAGGTACGTCTGGAGGCCCAGGGTGCGGAAGCCCACGTGGGCCAGGGTGGCGAGGCCCGGCTCCTCCTGGCCTACCGACTGGAGGAGCTCAAGGGCCTCCTCCTCGTCCAGCTCCGCGAGGTCCGACTCCAGCTTGGCGTTGAGGAAGATCGCCTCCGCGGGGGCGACCAGGGCGCTCTGCTCGGCCTTGAACTCGTCGTCCGTCAGCTCGTCCTCGTCCACATTGAAGACGTAGAGGAAGGGCTTCGTCGTGAGGAGGTGCAGGTCGTGGAGGAGTTCCTCCCGGCCCGAGCCCTGGACGATGCCCTGCGAGAACAGCGTGTCGCCCTTCTCCAGGATCGCCTGGGCCTCCTCCACCGCCTTCACCTTCGGAGCGATGTCCTTCTTGATGCGCGATTCCTTCTGGAGGCGCGGCAGGACCTTCTCGATGGTCTGGAGGTCGGCGAGGATCAGCTCGGTGTTGATCGTCTCGATGTCGTCCTTGGGCGAGACCTTGCCGTCCACGTGTACGACGTTCTCGTCCTTGAAGGCGCGGATCACCTGGCAGATCGCGTCCGACTCGCGGATGTTCGCGAGGAACTTGTTGCCCAGGCCCTCGCCCTCGCTCGCGCCGCGCACGATGCCCGCGATGTCGACGAAGTCGACCGTCGCCGGGAGGATCTTCTGCGAGCTGAAGATTTCCGCCAGTTTCGTGAGGCGGGGGTCCGGGACGCCCACCACGCCGACGTTCGGCTCGATCGTCGCGAACGGGTAGTTGGCCGCAAGGACGTCGTTCTTGGTCAGGGCGTTGAACAGGGTCGACTTGCCGACATTGGGCAGACCGACGATTCCGATCGTGAGCGACACGTTGCGACTTCCCGTACGTGGAGGCTGTGGGTGGACGGCCCGGAGGGCCGGAGCGACCGTAGGGCGATCCCCCAGTCTACGGCGTGCGGGCCCCGCCCTCGTCGGCGTATCGCTCTGCTATCGAACGCATGGCCAAGGTCGGCCAAAGGGCGTGTCCCAGGCAGGATTATCGGTATGGCTCGCCCTAGGTTGGACCGGTGGAGCAACACAGGACGCGTCCCCCTCAGCCTCCGGCCCGGCCGCGACGCACCGCGCCCCTGCCCCCGCAGGGCAACAGGTCCGCCGCGCCCGCGGCGGTCTACCGCGCCGCGCCCCCTCCCCGCCGCCCCCTCCCGCCCTTCGTACGCAGACTGCGCGCGCTGCCGCTCTACCGCAGACTGCGCGGGATGCCGAACCCGCGTCTCACGGGGCTCGGCAGCGGGCTCTTCTGCGCCGCGGTGATGTTCCTGCTCGCCAGTCTGCTGTGGCTGCTCTTCGGCAGTTCGGTCGTCGCGTACGGCGTGCTCTTCCTGCCCGTGAGCGCGCTGACCGCGTTCTGGGTGCGGCCCGCCGACCTGGTGACCGCGCCCGTGGCCGTGCCGATCGCCTTCGCCATCGGGCTCGTACCCATCTCGGGCGGCAACGGAGGCGGCTTCAGCGGGCATTTCATGGGGCTGATCACCTCGCTCGCGCTGCACGCGGGCTGGCTGTACGGCGGGACCCTCGTCGCCGGTCTCATCGTGACCGTGCGCCGGATCAAGCTCATGGGGCAGCGGCGCCGGGCCCGGGCCGCCTCCTCCGCCCCCGGGCCCGGGGCAGGACCAGGGCCAGGATCAGGGCCGCGGGGAGCAGCGAAGAAGCGCATGCCGACCGCGTAGGCCACCGAGGCGATCGGAGCCCCTGCCGGGGGGAGCTAGTCCTTTTCCGCCGCCGCCATCGCCGCGCCCACGATGCCCGCGTTGTTCTGCAGCTCCGCGGGGACCACCTCGGCCCTGATGCCCTCGATCAGCGGCAGGAACTTGTGGGACTTGCGGCTCACTCCGCCGCCGATGATGAACAGCTCGGGCGAGAACAGCATCTCCACGTGCGCCAGATACTTCTGGACGCGGTGCGCCCAGTGCTCCCAGCTGAGGTCCTCGTCCTCCTTGGCCTTGGACGAGGCGCGCTTCTCCGCGTCGTGTCCGTGCAGCTCCAGGTGGCCGAGCTCGGTGTTCGGGACGAGGCGGCCGCCGGTGAAGAGGGCGCTGCCGATGCCTGTGCCGAGGGTCAGCAGGATGACCGTGCCCGTACGGCCGCGGCCCGCCCCGAAGTGCATCTCGGCCACGCCCGCCGCGTCCGCGTCGTTCAGGACGGTGACGGGGACGCCGCCGAGCCGGTCCGAGACCAGGCTCTGGATGTCCGTGCTGATCCAGCTCTTGTCCACGTTGGCCGCCGTGCGCGCCGTGCCGTCGGTGATCACGCCCGGGAACGTGGCGCCGACCGGGCCCGTCCAGCCGAAGTGCTCGACGACCTCGCGCACCTTGTCGGCCACGCCGTCGGGCGTGGCCGGGTGCGGGGTCAGTACTTTGTGCCGCTCTTGTGCCAGGTCTCCACGGTCCAGGTCAACGGGCGCGCCCTTGATCCCTGATCCGCCGATGTCCACACCGAAGATCTGCATGAGACCCACCGTACGGCCACCCTCTGACCCTCGCGTCACTTCTGCGACAGCTCCGCGGCCTCGGCGCGCAGGTCGCGGCGGAGCTCCTTCGGCAGCGAGAAGGTGATCGACTCGTCGGCCGTCTTCACCGTCTCCACGTCTCCGTAACCCCGCTCGGCCAGCCACTCGATGACGCCGTCCACCAGGACGTCCGGGACGGAGGCACCGGAGGTGAGGCCGACCGTGGTCACGCCCTCCAGCCAGGCCTCGTCGATCTCGTCGGCGTTGTCGACGAGGTGCGACGCGGCCGCGCCCGCGTCCAGGGCGACCTCGACCATGCGGATCGAGTTCGAGGAGTTCTTGGAGCCGACCACGATGACCAGCTCGGCGTCCTCCGCCAGCTTCTTCACCGCGACCTGGCGGTTCTGCGTGGCGTAGCAGATGTCGTCGCTGGGAGGGGAGATCAGGCCCGGGAACTTCGTCTTCAGGGCGTCGACCGTCTCCATGGTCTCGTCGACCGAAAGCGTGGTCTGGGAGAGCCAGACGACCTTGTCCGGGTCGCGGACCTCGACGTTCGCGACGTCGTCCGGGCCGTCGACCAGCGTGATGTGGTCGGGCGCCTCGCCGGACGTACCGATGACTTCCTCGTGGCCCTCGTGGCCGATCAGGAGGATGTCGAAGTCGTCCTTGGCGAACCGGACGGCTTCCTTGTGGACCTTCGTGACCAGGGGGCACGTCGCGTCGATCGTCGCCAGTTTCCGCTCGGCGGCTTCCGCGTGGACCGTCGGCGCCACTCCGTGGGCGGAGAACATGACGATGGAGCCCTCGGGGACCTCCGCCGTCTGGTCGACGAAGATGGCCCCCTTCTTCTCCAGGGTCTGGACCACGTACTTGTTGTGAACGATCTCGTGGCGGACATAGATCGGGGCCCCGTACTGCTCAAGGGCCTTCTCGACGGCGATCACGGCACGGTCCACACCCGCGCAGTAGCCGCGGGGGGCGGCGAGCAGGACTCGGCGGGCAGGAGTCGAAGCAGTCATGCCCCCCATCGTAAGGCCGAGCCCAGCGCGTCAAAGATCGGCTTCTTGGGGAGACTGGGGGCCTGCGTTCACTTACGGAGGCACGATGTCCGGTAACTCCGGTAACTCAGACCCGGGTACCCCAGACCCGACGGCCGGCTCCCATGGCGCCCCCGTTGCCGAGGGCGACGGGCTGCGGCGCAGTCTCGGTTTCCGTGATCTCGTCGTCTACGGGTTGCTGTTCATCGCCCCGATGGCACCGGTCGGAGTCTTCGGGACGCTCGACGCGAAGTCGCACGGCGCCGTGGCGCTCGTCTACATCATCGCCACGATCGCGATGGCGTTCACCGCGTTCAGCTACGCGCAGATGGTGCGGGTGGTCCCCCAGGCGGGTTCGGTCTTCGCCTACGCGCGCGTGGGGCTCGGCAACGGCCCCGGGTTCATCGCCGGGTGGATGGCGATGCTCGACTATCTCCTCATCCCGGCCGTCGCCTATCTCTTCTCCGGGATCGCGATGGAGGCGCTCGTGCCCTCCGTCTCCCGGTGGGTGTGGACGGCGATCGCGGTCCTGGTGACGACCGCGCTGAACCTGTGGGGCGTACGGGCGGCCGCGCGGGTCGGCTTCTTGGTGCTCGCCATGGAGATCGTGGTCCTCCTTGTCTTCGTGGTGTCGGCGATCGTCGTCCTGGCGCAGGACGGGGCGGAGCGGGACTGGCTCTCCCCCCTGAGCGGGGACGGCTCGCAGGGGGCGTTCGCGCTGGGGGCCGTGGTGGGGGCGGTGTCGGTGGCGGTGCTCTCGTATCTGGGCTTCGACGCGATCGCCTCGTTCGCGGAGGAGGTGACGGGGGGCTCGGCGAAGGTGGCGCGGGCGGTGCTGTTCTGTCTGGCGCTCGCCGGTGTGCTGTTCATCGCCCAGACGTATCTGGTCGCTCTTCTCGAGCCGGTGTCGTCGGCGCAGCTCGCCGCCGAGCCTGGCAAGCAGGGGTCCGCTTTCTACGATGCTGTCGACTCGGCCGTCGGGGACTGGCTGCACGACCTGGTGGCCGTCAGCAAGGCGATCGGTGCGGCGTTCGCCGCGCTGGCCGGGCAGGCCGCGGCGGGGCGGCTGCTGTTCGCCATGGCGCGTGACCGGCGGCTGCCGGGGGCTCTGTCGAAGACGGATTCGGGAACGCCTCGGCTGGCGCTGCTGTGTGCGGCTGTGATCACGCTGGTCGCGGCGGTGTGGGCGGCTCGGCGTGACGACGGGATGGATCACCTGGTCTCGGTGGTGAATGTCGGGGCGTTGACGGCGTTCGTGTTGCTGCACGCGAGCGTGGTGGGGTGGTTCGCCGTTCAGCGGCGTGGGGGGCCTGTCAGTTGGTGGCGGCACCTCTTGGTCCCCGTGCTGGGGGCGGCGATCACCATTGCCGTGATTGTTGAGGCCGCCGGGTCCGCGCAGGTGGTGGGGGCGATCTGGTTGGCCGTGGGGCTCGTCGTGCTCTTTGCCCAGCGGGCTCGACGCGGAGAGTCCTAGACCGCCGCTTCGCGGCGGATGTTTCCCGCCCGCCCACCCGAAACTCCGCGGCCCATCCTCCACGTAGGAGCAATGGTCGTGTCAGAGCCTGCCGATACGCTCGGCGCATGGCTTTGAACACGTCTGCTGATGCCCCGCTGCCCGTCGGCGAGGTGTCGCGGCTCATCGGCGGGTGGATCGACCGGCTCGGTGCCGTGTGGGTCGAGGGGCAGATCACCCAGCTGTCCCGCAGGCCCGGCGCCGGTGTCGTATTCATGACGTTGCGCGACCCCTCGCACGACATCTCCGTCAGCGTCACCTGCTACCGCCAGGTGTTCGACGCCGTGGCGGACGTCGTCTCCGAGGGCGCCCGAGTCGTCGTCCACGCCAAGCCCGAGTGGTACGCGCCCCGGGGGCAGCTGTCCCTGCGGGCCGTCGAGATAAAGCCCGTCGGTGTGGGGGAACTCCTCGCGCGGATCGAGCAGTTGAAGAAGAGCCTCGCCGGGGAGGGGCTTTTCGCCGCCGACCGGAAGAAGGCGCTGCCCTTCCTGCCGCAGCTCATCGGGCTCGTCACCGGCCGCGCCTCCGCCGCGGAGCGGGACGTCCTGGAGAACGCCCGGCACCGCTGGCCCGCCGTCCGCTTCGAGGTGCGCAACGTCCCCGTTCAGGGCGTGCACGCCGTACCGCAGGTCGTGCAGGCCGTGAAGGACCTGGACGCGCTCGACGCCGTGGACGTGATCATCGTGGCCCGCGGTGGCGGCAGCGTGGAGGATCTGCTGCCGTTCTCGGACGAGCGGCTCGTGCGGGCCGTCGCCTCCTGCCGTACGCCCGTCGTCTCCGCGATCGGGCACGAGCCGGACAACCCCCTGCTCGATTACGTCGCCGACCTGCGCGCCTCCACCCCCACCGACGCCGCCAAGAAGGTCGTGCCGGACGTCGGCGAGGAGTACGAGCGCGTGCGGTGGCTGCGGGACCGCGCCCGGCGCTGCCTGGACGCCTACCTCGACCGGGAGGACCGCGGCCTCGCGCACGCCCTTGCCCGCCCCTCGATGGAGAATCCGCACCGCATGATCGAGGAGCGCGAGGAGCAGGTCTCGGCGCTCGTCGACCGCAGCCGCCGCACCCTCGGGCATCTCCTCGACCGCGCCGAGTCGGAGCTGACGCACACCCACGCGCGCGTGGTGGGCCTCTCCCCCGCCGCGACGCTCCAGCGGGGGTACGCGGTGCTCCAGAAGGCGGACGGCGCTGTGGTGCGGGCCCCGGAAGAGGTGACTGCCGACGAGGAGTTGCGGGCCCGGGTCGCCGAGGGCGAGTTCACCGTACGAGCCGCAGAGACGACCGTACGAGCCACAGAGACCGCACGAACCGACATTTAGGGTGGGGCACATGACCAGCAAGACGGACGAGGCCACGAGCCCCGCGGACGCACTCGGCTACGAGCAGGCACGGGACGAGCTCATCGAGGTCGTACGCCGCCTGGAGACCGGCGGCACCACGCTCGAGGAGTCGCTCGCCCTGTGGGAGCGCGGCGAGGAGCTGGCGAAGATCTGCCGCCGCTGGCTGGACGGCGCCCGCGCCCGCCTCGACGCGGCCCTGGCGGGTCCTGACGGCGACGGCGACGGTGACGCGGGCGAGGACACCACCGCCGACTGACACCGCAGGCGCCGACGCCCGCCTCACCTCTGACCTGGTGCGTTGTGAAGCGGATCACCAAGCGGCCGATTTGGTTGAAACTTAAACCGCAACGTCGTACGGTCGATGAAGCAAGCTGATCCACGCACGCAACGCACGCACCGAGAAGGTTGATCCATGTCTCTCGTCCTTGACCCCGCCGCACAGGACCTGCTCTTCCGCGAGGCCCGCACCGCGAACTCCTTCACCGATGAGCCGGTCACCGACGAGCAGGTGCGGGCGATCTACGACCTGGTCAAGTTCGGCCCGACCGCCTTCAACCTGTCGTCGCTGCGCATCACCCTGGTCCGCTCCCCCGAGGCCCGCGAGCGCCTGGTCAAGCACATGGCCGAGGGCAACCAGCCGAAGACCGCGTCCGCCCCGCTCGTCGCGATCCTCTCCGCGGACAACGAGTTCCACGAGGAGCTGCCGGCGCTGTTCCCGCACTTCCCGCAGGCCAAGGACGTCTTCTTCTCGGAGCGCCCGGCCCGCGAAGGTGCCGCGCACCTCAACGCCGCGCTTCAGGCCGCCTACTTCATCATCGGCGTGCGCGCCGCGGGCCTGGCCGCGGGCCCGATGACCGGCTTCGACGCCGCCGGCGTCCAGAAGGAGTTCCTGGACGGCGACCACACCCCGCTGATGGTCGTCAACATCGGCAAGCCGGCCGAGAACGCCTGGTTCCCGCGCTCCCCGCGCCTGGAGATCGACCAGGTCATCGAGACCGTCTGAGACTCGGACACTTAGTACGCATACGAGTGAGGGCCCCGGCGATGTCGCCGGGGCCCTCACTCGTACTCAACAAAATCAAGACGTCCTCAACAAAATCAGGACGTCTTCAGCGCCTGCGCCATCTTCGACAGCTGACCGAACGACGCCGTGCCCGCGACCACCGTCGTCGCGCCCTTGTCCTCGCGCACCAGGGCGTCGTACGTCTGCCCCTCGTACCGGTGCCACGTCTGGCCGCCGATCTCCTCGGTGGCCTTCGTCCGCACGGCCCGCTGCGTGGCCTCTTCGATGAACTTGACCCGCTTGGCCGTGGACTGCTTGACCACGACGTACTCACCGGACGGGTCGAGGAAACCCAGGTGCCAGCTGTCGCCCTTGGAGCCGTCGAACCGCACCGACGTCGGCTTCCACGCCTTGGCCAGGCCCTCGGGGGCGGCCACCGGATAGGCAGCCGCGCGCCGCGCGGTCACCAGCTCGATGCTGTAGTCGACGCGCTTGACGGGGCTCTGGGAGTCGTCGTGCGGGATGAAGACGTAGATCGCGCCGGCGACGAGGGCGATCACCGCCATCGACCACAGCATGTTCCGTACGGTCTGCTTGCCTTGTCTGCCTGCCACGCCCCCCATGGTCTCAGGCCCCGAAGACGCTCCTTCCCCCGGTGGCCCTCAAGCGTCCGATCCGCTCATGCGTGGGGCCCTCTGCTCATTTTGTCGGCCTACGGATAGAGTCGTGGCACACCCTCATCCGGCCGTCGTCGTATCAGCAGAAAGGTGCGCTCCGATGACCGAGCATCATCTCCCCTCCGAGCTCGAAGTCTCTCCCGAGGCTCCCGACCGCAACCTCGCCCTGGAGCTCGTCCGGGTCACCGAGGCCGCCGCCATGGCCGCGGGCCGCTGGGTCGGCCGCGGCGACAAGATCGGCGCCGACGGCGCCGCCGTCAGGGCCATGCGGACCCTCGTCTCCACCGTCTCGATGAACGGCGTCGTCGTCATCGGTGAGGGCGAGAAGGACGAGGCCCCGATGCTCTTCAACGGAGAGCGCATCGGTGACAGCACCGGCGCCGAGGTCGACATCGCCGTCGACCCGATCGACGGCACGACCCTCTGCGCGAAGGGGATGCCGAACGCCATCGCCGTGCTCGCCGCCGCCGACCGCGGCGCCATGTTCGACCCGTCCGCGGTCTTCTACATGGACAAGCTGGTCACGGGCCCGGAAGCCGCCGACTACGTCGACATCAACGCCCCGGCGTCCGTGAACATCCGCCGCGTCGCCAAGGCCAAGGGCCGCGCGCCCGAGGACGTCACGGTCATGATCCTCGACCGCCCCCGCCACGAGGGCATCGTCAAGGAGATCCGCGAGACCGGCGCGCGCATCAAGTTCATCTCGGACGGCGACGTCGCCGGTTCGATCATGGCCGTGCGCGAGGGCACCGGCGTCGACATGCTCATGGGCATCGGCGGCACCCCCGAAGGCATCATCTCGGCCTGCGCGATCAAGTGCCTGGGCGGTGTGATCCAGGGCAAGCTGTGGCCCAAGGACGACGCGGAGCGCCAGCGCGCGCTCGACGCGGGCCACGACCTGGACCGCACGCTGTCGACGACCGACCTGGTCCGCGGGGACAACGTCTTCTTCGTCGCGACCGGCATCACGGACGGCGAGCTGCTCCAGGGCGTGCGCTACGCCGCCGAGACGGCCTCGACCTCGTCCCTGGTCATGCGCTCCAAGTCGGGCACGATCCGCAAGATCGACTCCGACCACCGGCTCGCGAAGCTGCGCGCCTACAGCGCCATCGACTTCGACCGCGCCAAGTAGGCTTCAGGGCGCGCGAGTTGCGCACACCGGAGGGGGCGCCCCGTGCGGGGGACGCCCCCTCCGGCGTACGGAAGATCCATCCGGCCCGCCCGGCCTACCCGGCGGCGGCGATCGGTCCCGCGGTCGTGTGCGCGGCCTTCTTGAGCTCCACCTCGCGCCTGCGCCGCCTGGCGAGCACCACGCGGCGCTCCGCGGCCGTGAGGCCGCCCCAGACGCCGTACGGCTCGGGCTGGAGCAGGGCGTGTTCCCTGCACTCGACCATCACGGGACAGCCGCCGCAGACGCGCTTCGCGGCTTCTTCCCGGGACAGGCGTGAGGCGGTCGGTTCCTTGGACGGGGCGAAGAACAGCCCGGCCTCGTCTCGTCGGCACACCGCCTCGGTGTGCCATGGGGAGTCCTGGTTCCGATCGCGCACTGGTTCCCGCTGGGCCGGAACGGCGGCGACCTGCAGGGACTGATGCGACGGCTGCAGCACGGGTCTACTCCTGACGACGGCTTCGCGAGCGAGAGACGATGCAGCAAGCTCTACCCGCTGTGTACGCGCCTATGCACTGAGTTCCGATGTACGGAAGTTCGCGCCGTCAGTGGCCGGATACGCCCCCTCGGTGGCCGACCGGAAGCCCTTCAGTGGCCGAGATGCTTGCGCAGCTGCTTGTGCAGGTCCCGGACGAGCTTGCCCCGCCTGGGCTTCGCCTCGATATTGCCCAGGACCGCGAAACCGTCGACGAAGACGACCGGAGCGTCCCGCTCGGCCGAATCCAGCGTGTCCACCTCGAAGTTGCCGAGCACGCCCGTGCCGTTGCCGCGCAGCGAGACGTTCTCCGGGACGCGGATCTCGACGTTGCCGAAGACGGAGATCGCCTTGATGACGACCTGCCGCTGCTCGAAGATCGCCTCACTGAGATCTATCTCCACGCTGCCGAAGATCGCGTACGCGTGCGTGCGGCGGGCCACGCGCCAGCGGCCCTTGCGGACGGAGCTGCTGAAGACCGCGACCAGGTTCTCGTCGGCGACCGGGGGCACCACGCCGTCCGAAGGCCGGGAGGGGGCGGGCTCGGGCCTCACGGCCGGATACGCCGCGCCGCGCGCCGCGGGCAAGTCCCTGACCAGCGGCTCCAGTTCACCCATGGTCTTGGCCCGATAGACCCCGTCGATCCGCTCACCGTGCTCCTCGGCGGTCAGCCGCCCCTCGGCGAGGGCGTCACGGAGGATGTCCGCCGTGCGGTCCCGGTCGGCGTCCGACGCGCGCAGGCCTGCGGGCGTCGGTTCCGGGTGGGTCTGCTGAGGGGGCTGGGGGCGCTTCTCTAGGTCCACACCATCAGCGTACCCAAACGCGATAGATCGCGACTACCCCTGTGGACAACCCGCGCGGACATCAGGCGGACGTCGCGCGGGCCTCGCGCGGGCTCTACTGAGCCTTACCTCACAGACCCGGCCGTCCTGTGGCGTTCTACGCTGGTTGGCGCGTCGCCAATGGAGGCCGCGCCGCTGTCTGCCGAGTGAGGAATGGCCGTAATGCCAGAGTTTGAGTACTCCGAACTGCTCCCCCTGGGAGAGGACACCACGCCGTACCGGCTGGTGACCTCAGAGGGTGTCTCCACTTTCGAGGCCGACGGGCGGACGTTCCTCAAGGTCGACCCGGAGGCGCTGCGCACGCTCGCCGCCGAGGCGATCCACGACATCCAGCACTACCTGCGGCCCGCGCACCTGGCCCAGCTGCGGCGCATCGTCGACGACCCGGAGGCGTCGGGCAACGACAAGTTCGTGGCGCTCGACCTCCTGAAGAACGCGAACATCGCGGCCGCGGGCGTGCTCCCCATGTGCCAGGACACCGGCACGGCCATCGTCATGGGCAAGCGCGGACAGAACGTCCTCACCGAAGGTGAGGACGAGGAGGCGCTCTCGAAGGGCATCTTCGACGCGTACACGAAGCTGAACCTGCGCTACTCGCAGATGGCGCCCCTGAACATGTGGGAGGAGAAGAACACCGGCTCCAACCTCCCGGCCCAGATCGAGCTGTACGCGACCGACGGCGGCGCCTACAAGTTCCTCTTCATGGCCAAGGGCGGCGGCTCGGCCAACAAGTCGTTCCTCTACCAGGAGACGAAGGCCGTCCTGAACGAGGCCTCCATGATGAAGTTCCTGGAGGAGAAGATCCGCTCGCTGGGCACGGCCGCCTGCCCGCCGTACCACCTGGCGATCGTCGTCGGCGGCACCAGCGCCGAGTTCGCCCTGAAGACCGCGAAGTACGCCTCCGCGCACTACCTGGACGAGCTGCCCGCCGAGGGCTCCCCGACCGGGCACGGCTTCCGCGACAAGGAGCTTGAGGAGAAGGTCTTCGAGCTGACGCAGAAGATCGGCATCGGCGCGCAGTTCGGCGGCAAGTACTTCTGCCACGACGTCCGCGTGGTGCGCCTGCCGCGCCACGGCGCCTCGCTGCCCGTCGCGATCGCCGTCTCCTGCTCGGCCGACCGCCAGGCCACCGCGAAGATCACCGCCGAGGGTGTCTTCCTTGAGCAGCTTGAGACGGACCCGGCGCGCTTCCTGCCGGACACCGAGGACTCCCACCTGGACGAGTCCGCGGACGTCGTGAAGATCGACCTCAACCAGCCCATGGACGACATCCTCGCCGAGCTGACCAAGCACCCGGTGAAGACCCGCCTCTCGCTCACCGGCCCGCTGGTCGTGGCCCGCGACATCGCGCACGCCAAGATCAAGGAGCGCCTTGACGCGGGCGAGGAGATGCCGCAGTACCTGAAGGACCACCCGGTGTACTACGCCGGCCCCGCCAAGACTCCCGAGGGCTACGCCTCCGGCTCCTTCGGCCCGACGACGGCCGGCCGCATGGACTCCTACGTGGAGCAGTTCCAGGCGGCGGGCGGCTCCAAGGTCATGCTGGCCAAGGGCAACCGCTCCAAACAGGTCACCGACGCCTGCGACGCGCACGGCGGCTTCTACCTGGGCTCGATCGGCGGCCCGGCCGCGCGTCTGGCCCAGGACTGCATCAAGAAGGTCGAGGTCGTCGAGTACGAGGAGCTCGGCATGGAAGCGGTCTGGAAGATCGAGGTCGAGGACTTCCCTGCCTTCATCGTCGTCGACGACAAGGGCAACGACTTCTTCCAGAACCCGGCTCCGGAGCCGACGTTCACGTCCATCCCGGTGCGCGGGCCCGGCCTGGCGTAGCGCACAGAGGGGCCCTCTCCGCGGAGAGGGCCCCTCTACGTCGCTCAGGTACGTCGCTCAGGCGAACCGCTGGTTCGCCGCCCCCGTGCACTTCTGGAGCCGCAGCGGCTCCTTGGCCCCCGCCAGGGTCAGGCAGAGCCCGGCGTCGGCGGCCGGCCGCAGCGTCCCGGCCTCGCGTACGAACTTCTGGTTGGCGCCACCGTGGCAGTTCCACAGCGTGACGGCGGTGCCTTCCCTCGCCGTGCCCGGTACGTCGAGGCAGCGGTCCTGGGTCAGGCCGGTGTGCAGCGACTTCTGCCCGCCGGAGGCGCCGTCGTACCACCAGGTCTGGTTGCGGTTGCCGGTGCAGTCCCAGCCCTGCACCTTGGTGCCGTTACGGCTCTTCGAGGCGTCGACGTCCACGCACGTCCCCGTGCCCGCGTTCTTGAGCGGCTTGTACGCGTCGTCCCATCCGCCCTGGTAGAGCTTCGGGCTGCCCGTGCTCGCCGGGTCCGCGCAACCGCCCTCGCTCCAGCCGGAGTTGTAGAGCTGCGTCAGGCAGGAGGCGAAGGCCTCGTGACCGCGGGCGTTGGGGTGGAAGGACTGACGGACCGAATTGGAGTCCGGCGGGAAGGGGTTGGAGAGGTCCACGTAGAGACCGCGCGCCCAGGTGTCCTCCATGCAGACCTCATGGCCGTGGAAGAGGCGGGAGTTGTCGAGGTAGGTCGCGCCCGCGTTCTTCGCCGCCTTGCGCATGCCGGTCTCGAAGGTCGGTACGGCGTAGTTGCGGCCCCACTCGGTGTCGGAGTCGTAGCCGAGGCCGCCGCAGGCCAGCTTGCCGGGGAACTTGGGGTTGTCCCGGAAGTCGGGGCCGATCGGGCTCGGGTAGCCCATGGCGACCAACTTGTAGTCGTCGCCCGCGTATCCCGCGTCCTTCATGACGGTCTTCAGGTCGCGGATGGACTGCTCGACCTTGGGCACGAGCGCGTCGACGCGCGCCTGCCAGCCGTCGTTGTACTTGCCCGCGCAGGCGCCCTGGCTGAGCAGAAAGCGCGTCACGCAGTCCGTCATCACCGGGGCGAACTGAAGGTCGTCGTTGGCGCCGATGACGAGCAGAATCGTCTTGATCTTGGTGTTGCGCGCCTTGATGGCGAGACTGTCGCTCTGCACCAGTTCGTCGGCGTACTGCTTCTGGCCGCCGATCTTGATGTTGACGGTCTGCGCCCCCGAGCAGGCGACGTTGTACGTCACGTCCGCGGGGATGCCGGTGCGGTGGATGGCGGCGTCCGGGGAGCGGTGGCACCAGTTGTCGGGGCCGTCGGTGCCGGGTTCGTACGTTCCGACGCCCTCCCCGGAGATCTCACTGTCGCCGAGCGAGATCAGCCCGGTCTTGCGGTCGGCGAGCGGGCGCTCTGCCGGGTCGCCGTAGAGCTTGGTGGCCTCGGCCGCCCGGATCTTCTCCAGTTCGGGCGGCAGGGGCGTGGACGCCACCTCCCTGTTCGCCGCCGCCCCGTTCGCCGCCGCCCTGTTCCCGTCCTCGGCGGCCTGGGCCGGCACGGCGGCTGCCGTGCCGAGCACCGCCGCCATCGCCACGGCGGCCGCGAACGTACATCGCGGCCCGCTCCGGCCGCCGCGTCTGATGCGCTTCATTGCGCCTCCCCGGTTTGGTGTTACCCACGGTTTTTACTGGTCAGTAAGAGCCTTGGGAATACCTAGAACAAGACAAGTGCTCAACTTTTCAGCGAGGTTTGACGGAGAGGTAGGTTCGAGGCATGACCAGCGACGCCAGCGCGAGCGACAGCGGTGAGTACCGGATCGAGCACGACTCCATGGGCGAGGTGCGGGTCCCCGCGCACGCCAAGTGGCGGGCGCAGACGCAGCGGGCGGTGGAGAACTTCCCCGTGTCCGGGCAGCGCCTGGAGCGCGCGCACATCGCCGCGCTCGCCCGGATCAAGGCGGCCGCCGCGAAGGTCAACGCGGACCTCGGGGTGCTCGACAAGGACGTCGCGGAGGCCATCGCCGACGCGGCGGGCGAGGTGGTCGAAGGGCGCTGGGACGAGCACTTCCCCGTGGACGTCTTCCAGACCGGCTCCGGCACGTCGTCCAACATGAACACGAACGAAGTCCTCGCGACGCTCGCCACCGAGCGCCTGGGCAAGGACGTCCACCCGAACGACCACGTGAACGCGTCCCAGTCGTCGAACGACGTCTTCCCCTCCTCGATCCACATCGCGGCCACGGGCGCCGTCACGCAGGACCTGATCCCGGCGCTGGAGCACCTGGCGACCGCCCTGGAGCGGAAGTCGGCGGAGTTCGCCGACGTGGTGAAGTCCGGGCGCACGCACCTGATGGACGCGACGCCCGTCACCCTCGGCCAGGAGTTCGGCGGGTACGCGGCGCAGGTGCGGTACGGCGTCGAGCGGCTCAACGCCTCGCTGCCGCGCCTCGCCGAACTGCCGCTCGGCGGCACGGCGGTGGGCACCGGCATCAACACCCCGCCCGGCTTCTCGGCGGCCGTGATCCACGAAGTGGCACGGACCACCGGGCTTCCGCTGACCGAGGCACGCGACCACTTCGAGGCGCAGGGCGCGCGGGACGGCATCGTCGAGACCAGTGGGCAGCTGCGGACGATCGGCGTCGGCCTGACGAAGATCGCCAACGATCTGCGCTGGATGGCTTCGGGCCCGCGGACCGGCCTCGCCGAGATCAACCTGCCTGACCTGCAGCCCGGTTCCTCGATCATGCCGGGAAAGGTGAATCCGGTCATCCCGGAGGCGGTGCTCATGGTCGCCGCGCAAGTCACCGGCAATGACGCGACGGTCGCCACCGCGGGGGCCGCCGGCAACTTCGAGTTGAACGTGATGCTGCCGGTGATCGGCAAGAACGTCCTGGAGTCCGTGCGGCTCCTCGCCAACGTCTCGCGGCTGCTCGCCGACAGGACGGTGGACGGAATCACCGCGAACGCCGAACGGGCCCGGGAGTACGCCGAGTCGTCGCCCTCTGTCGTCACCCCGCTGAACAAGTACATCGGATACGAGGAGGCGGCGAAGGTCGCCAAGAAGTCGCTGGCCCAGCGGAAGACCATCCGGGAAGTCGTGCTCGAAGGCGGATACGTCGAGCGGGGCGAGCTCAGCCTGACGCAGCTGGACGAGGCACTGGACGTTCTGCGGATGACGCACCCGTAGGGGCCGTTCCCTTGACGACCGCTCAAGTGCGCCCGGACGATTTCCGGGGAGTCGCCCGGGCGCCGACTAATATCTCCGCATGACAGACCTCACCACGCCGCCAACGACGAGCAGCGAAGCAGCGCGCTGGGCCCCCGGCTCCCATGTGCTGTGGCGGTACAAGGAGAACGCCGGGAACAGCATTCACATCTGCCGTCCCGTCACGGTGGTGCGGGACACCGAAGAGCTGCTCGCCGTCTGGATGGCTCCCGGCACGGAATGCGTGAAACCCGTCATGGCCGACGGGACCTCCGTGCATCAAGAACCGCTCGCCACCCGCTACACCAAACCCCGCGCCCTGCGCAGGGACCGCTGGTTCGGTACCGGCGTACTGAAGCTGGCGCGCCCCTCGGAGCCGTGGTCGGTGTGGCTGTTCTGGGATCCGGGATGGCGGTTCAAGAACTGGTACGTGAACCTCGAAGAGCCGCGCGTCCGTTGGGTCGGAGGGCTCGATTCCGAGGATCACTTTCTGGACATCTCCGTGCGGCCCGACCGGACGTGGCGCTGGCACGACGAGGACGAGTTCGCCCAGGCTCAGCGCGCCGGCCTCATGGAGGCGGGAAAGGCACGGGAAGTGCGGGCCGCCGGGCATGCCGCCATCGACGTGATCCGCTCCTGGGGGATGCCTTTTTCGGACAACTGGCCGCACTGGCGCCCCGATCCGGACTGGGTGATTCCAGCTCTACCGGATGACTGGGACCGCACGCCCGTACATGTGACGTCATGAGACCCTTGATGCGCCCCCATGGTTCAAACGTAGGATCGTCCTCCGCAAGGGCGCACAGCAGCAACTCAGCAGCAACTCCCTGAGCTTGCGCGTTGCCTGACAGGATGTCATCGAAGGGCGGCAGAACGTGAGCGAGGCGAGCGGGTTCGACAGGTACGGCGGGCCATCCGGCGTGCTTCCCGACCGGACGGGCCAGGCCGAGGCCTTCGACGCCATCGGACAGCACTACGACGACGCGTTCCCGCACAAGGACGGCCAGCTGGCCGCCGGGCGCAGGCTCGCCGAAGCGCTGCCGCCCGGCTCGCGGGTGCTCGACGTGGGATGCGGCACCGGGCTTCCGACCGCACGTCAGCTCGCCGACGCCGGGCATTTCTTGCTCGGCATCGATCTCTCCTCCGGCATGCTCGGCCTCGCCAGGAAGAACGTGCCCGCGCCGAACGCCGAGTTCCGGCAGCTCGACGTGGCGGCGCTGCGGGCCGAAGGGCCTGACGGCGTGGGCCAGTTCGACGGGATCGCGGCATTCTTCGCGCTCCT
This sequence comes from Streptomyces sp. NPDC054866, assembly GCF_053610745.1. Taxonomy (NCBI): domain Bacteria; kingdom Bacillati; phylum Actinomycetota; class Actinomycetes; order Kitasatosporales; family Streptomycetaceae; genus Streptomyces; species Streptomyces sp. NPDC054866. The sequence goes on along the minus strand of NZ_JBSGZA010000003.1, from coordinate 655,292 downwards.
GATGCTGCCGCGCGCCGAGATCCCGTACGCTCTGCGGCTGCTGCACGGAATGCTGCGCCCCGGTGGTCTGCTCGCGCTGTCCATGGTCGAGGCCGACCTGGATGACGCGGGAATTCCGTTCCTGGGGCACACAATCCGGGTATCCGGTTACCTGCGGGACGAACTGCGGCAGGTCGTACGTGACGCGGGCTTCGACATCGTCGATGAGGACACGTACTCCTACGCCCCCGCGAGCACCGATGTACCACCCGAGCACCAGCTCTTTTTGCACTGCCGACGCGGCTGACCAACGTAGCCACCACCGGACACCAAGGCGCAGCCCCGGACGGACGGATTCGAAACGCGTGACGGAGCACTCCATCCCCGACGAGGGCCGACAGCCCCGAGCTGCCCGGCCCGCCGCCCCCGCGGATCCCCGCGGGGCACTGGTGCGTGCCCCGAAGGCGCGGGACACCCCGGGCGCGGCCGCTTTACCCGCACAGCCCCAGGCCCGCACGGGCGACTCCACCGCGAGCCCCAGCGACGAGCACTCCCAGTCGTCCGGGCCCTCCGGACAGCAGCCCGACCCGCACCGGCCGCGCCCCGACCAGGGCGGCGGGCAGGGCGGCGGGCACGACAATCCCGACGGCGTCCCACCGGGCGCCCCCGGCGGCGAGGAGCGGCGTACGGGACAGCCAAGACCGCCGGGCTCCGGCCCCGCGGCGATGCGACGTGACGGCGACCGGCTGCGCTTCGTGGGCGCCGCGACCCGGCGCATCGCCCGCGGCATCGACCTGGACGAGATCGTGATGGGCCTGTGCCGGGCCACGGTGCCGACGTTCTCCGACGCCATACTGGTCTACCTGCGCGACCCGCTGCCGGTCGGCGAGGAGCGGCCGAGCGGAGCGCTCATCCTGCGCCTGCGCCGCACCGACCGGCTGCGCTCGATCGAGGAAGGGGCGGAGGAGCCCGACACCGAGGGCGGCACGATGCCCGCCCTCCAGGTGCAGACCGACCTCGTGACGACCGCCGAGCTGTGCGAGGTGCGCCCCGGCGGCGCCCTCGCCGAAGTCCTGCGCGGCGTGCGCCCGGTCTTCGCCGACGCCCCCGCGGCCCGCGCCGCCCTGCCCGAACTGCTCGGCGAGGGACGGACGGTGCCCTCGGGGCAGCGGACGATCCTCGCCCCGCTGCGGGGCAGGCGCCGGGTGATCGGCGCCGCGGTGTTCCTGCGCCGCCCCGACCGCCCCGCGTTCGAGGGCGACGACCTGCTCGTCGCGGCCCAACTGGCCACGCACAGCGCCCTCGGCATCGACAAGGCCGTGCTCTACGGCCGCGAGGCGTACATCGCCGACGAGCTCCAGCGCACGATGCTGCCCGAGACCCTGCCGCGCCCGACCGGCGTGCGCCTGGCGTCCCGCTATCTCCCGGCCGCCGAGACGGCCCGGGTCGGCGGCGACTGGTACGACGCGATCCCGCTGCCCGGCAGCCGGGTCGCGCTCGTCGTGGGCGATGTCATGGGGCACTCCATGACATCGGCGGCGATCATGGGCCAGCTGCGGACGACCGCCCAGACCCTGGCCGGGCTAGACCTGCCGCCCCAGGAGGTCCTGCACCACCTGGACGAGCAGGCCCAGCGGCTCGGCTCCGACCGGATGGCGACCTGCCTCTACGCGGTCTACGACCCGGTCGCGCACCGCATCACCATCGCCAACGCCGGTCACCCGCCGCCCGTCCTGCTGCACCTGGGCGGCCGCGCGGAAGTCCTGCGGGTCCCGCCGGGCGCCCCCATCGGCGTGGGCGGCGTCGACTTCGAAGCCGTCGAGCTGGACGCGCCCGCGGGCGCCACCCTGCTGCTCTACACGGACGGCCTCGTCGAGTCCCGCCTGCGTGACGTGTGGACCGGGATAGAGCAGCTGCGCGAACGGCTCGCCGCCACCGCCCAGTTGACGGGCCCGGACCACCCGCCGCCGCTCGAAGCCCTCTGCGACGACGTGCTCGACATGCTCGGCCCCGGCGACCGGGACGACGACATCGCGCTGCTCGCCGCCCGCTTCGACGGCATCGCGCCGAGCGACGTCGCGTACTGGTTCCTGGAGCCGGAGGACGCCACGCCCGCCCGCGCCCGGCGCCTGGCCCGCAGCGCCCTGGAGCGCTGGGGGCTGCAAGAGCTGACCGACTCCCTGGAGCTCCTGGTCAGCGAGGTCGTGACGAACGCCGTGCGGTACGCGTCGCGCCCGGTGACCCTGCGCCTGCTGCGTACGGACGTCCTGCGCTGCGAGGTCGGCGACGACGTGCCGCAGCTGCCGAGGTTGCGGCAGGCGCGGGCCACGGACGAGGGTGGCCGGGGGCTCTACCTGGTCAACCGCCTTGCCCGGCGGTGGGGTGCGACGCGGCTGAGCACCGGCAAGGTGGTGTGGTTCGAGCTGAACCACAGCTGATCGCCCGGCAGTTCACGGCGAAGGCGCCCGGAAGCATGTGCTTCCGGGCGCCTTCGCCGTGTCGTGTGACCGTCAGTCCCTGCCCGGCCGCCCGTTCGGGTTCTCCGGGATCTCGATGGAGTCCGTCGGGTCCGGCTCCTCCGGCTCGTCCGTCGGCTCCTCCGTGGTGGGCTCGTCCGTGGGCTCCTCCGTCGTCGGAGTCTCCGTCGGCTTCTCCGTCGTCGGCTCGTCCGTCGGCGGCTTCGTCGTCGGCTTCTCCGTCTCCGACGGCTCGTCCGTCGGCTCCTTCGGGGCCTGCGTCGTCGGCTCCGGGGGCGGCGCGATGGCCGCGCCCATGGACGTGTCCAGGTCGAACTTGCTGGGCGCGCCCATCGCGTCGAAGGTGTACGCCGCCCAGATCTGCGCCGGGAAGCTGCCGCCGTCGACGCGCGGCAGACCGCCCGCGCCCTTCATGGAGACCTGCTTGCTCTCCTCGGCGGTGCCCGCGACTCCCTCGCCGAACAGGCCCACGGAGGTGACCAGCTTGGGCGTGTAGCCGACGAACCAGGCCGACTTGTTGTCGTCGGACGTACCGGTCTTGCCCGCCACGTCCTGCACCGGGTGGCGCACCGCGCGGCCCGTTCCGTCGTCGACCACGCCGGTCAGGACCGAGGTGAGCGAGTCCGCTGTGCCGCGATCGACGACCTCCTCGCCGATCGGGTCCGGCAGTTCGATCGTGCGGTCCTTGTGCTCGACGGAGGCCACGACCGCGGGGGTGACCTTCTTGCCGTGGTTGTCGAGCGTGGCGTAGACGCCCGCCATCTCCAGCGGGCTCGCGCCCATGGTGCCCAGGGTCTGGGCGGGCACGGCGGGCAGATCCTCGACATCCATGCCGAGCTTGCCGGCGGTCTCCAGCACGTCGTCCATGCCGACGTCCACGCCCATCTGCGCGAAGACGGAGTTGATGGACTTGTTCATCGCCTTCTGGACGGTGACCGGCCCGTAGCTCTTGTCGTCCTCGTTCGGCGGCGCGAAGGCGACGTCGCTGCCCTTGACCGGGCGCTCGCTGGTGCCGTCGTAGATCGTGTTCGCCGTGATGGGCTGGCCGGACTGCGTCGTGGCGCCCTTCTCCAGGGCGGCGGCCAGGATCAGCGGCTTGAAGGTGGAGGCGGGCTGGTAGTCGCGCCGGGTCGCGTTGTTCGTGAAGTGCTTGACGTAGTCCCGGCCGCCGTACATCGCAAGGACCTTGCCGGTCTTGGGGTCGACGGAAGCGGCGCCCGCCTGCACCCGGGCGTCGGCCTTGCGCTTGTCCGGGTCGAGCTGGTCGTTCAGCTTCTTGTCGACGGCCTTCTCGAGCTGCTTCTGCTTCTTCTTGTCGATGTTGAGCGTGATCGTGTAGCCGCCCGCGTCGAACTGCTTCTCGCTGAGGTGGCCCGCCTTCATGACCTCGGCCTTGGCCTGGCGCACCAGATAGCCGTTCTGGCCCTCCAGGCCGGGGGCGGCCTTGGGCTCGTCCGGCTTGTCGAACTTCAGGCCGTCGCGCTTGCTCTGGGACAGCCAGCCCTCTTCGACCATGTTGTCGAGCACATAGTTCCAGCGCGCCTCGACCAGCTTCTTGCTGGTGTCCGTGGCGGAGGTCCAGTCGTACTGGTTCGGGGCCTGGAGGAGTGCGGCGAGATAGGCGCCCTGCGAGACGTTCAGGTCCTCGGCGTCGATGCCGTAGTACGCCTGGGCGGCGGCCTGGATGCCGTAGGCGCCGCGGCCGTAGTAGCTGGTGTTGATGTACCCGGCGAGGATGTAGTCCTTGCTCTTGTTCTGGTCCACCTTCAGCGAGATGACCAGTTCCTTGACCTTGCGGGTCACCGTCTGATCCTGCGTCAAGTAGTAGTTCTTGACGTACTGCTGGGTGATCGTCGAGCCGCCCTGCTTGCCCTTGCCGGTGACGGTGTTGATCAGGCCGCGGGCCGTGCCCTTGAAGTCGACGCCCTTGTCCTTGTAGAAGGACTTGTTCTCGGCGGCCACGAACGTCCGCTGGACTTCCTTGGGCACCTTCTCCAGGTCGACGACCTCGCGGTTCAGCTCGCCGGTCCTGGCGATGACGTCGCCGTTCTTGTACTTGTAGACGTTGCTCTGGAGCCGGGCCGCCGCGTTGCCCTCGGGGACGTCGACCACCATGTAGAGGACGACGAAGGAGAGCATGCCGAGCAGGCAGAGCCCGAAGAGCGTCCCCAGGATCTTCTTCAGCGTGAAGAAGCGGCGTATGCCCGTGCGCTTGGGTTTGCCGCCACCGGCGGGGCGCCCGCGCGATGCCCGGCGCGCGCCGCGCTGCCGCGCTTGTCGCTCTTCGGCTCGGCCCATGGTCCTGTGTGCTCCGCTTCCGTCTAGTCCTCGTGCGTACGTCGAATCAGCTCATGAAGCTAACACCGCACCCTGGGACAAACTCCTGCCGATCCGGTCTTTTCCGGACGTGACAAAGAGCACCTGCCCTTAACAACCGACGAACACAGGCCTCAGAAGGTTGCCCGGCTTTCGAACCTGTGAGCTCCCCGTGACAGGTATACATGCCACGTATACACACCGTGTAGAGTGCTCCGCATGTCCATCGGTCACACCCTCCTCGGCCTTCTTGAGTCGGGCCCGCGCCACGGCTACGACCTCAAGCGCACCTTCGACGAGAAGTTCGGTCACGACAAGCCACTGCACTACGGGCAGGTCTACTCGACCATGTCCCGCCTCCTGAAGAACGGCCTCGTCGAGGTCGACGGCATAGAGGCGGGCGGCGGCCCCGAGCGCAAGCGGTACGCGATCACCGAAGCCGGCATCACCGATGTCGAGCGCTGGCTCGCCACCCCCGAGAAGCCCGAGCCCTACCTCCAGTCGACCCTCTACACGAAGGTCGTCCTCGCGCTCCTCACCGAGCGCGACGCCTCGGAGATGCTCGACGCCCAGCGGGCCGAGCACCTGCGTCTGATGCGCATACTCACCGACCGCAAGCGCAAGGGCGACCTCGCCGACCAGCTGATCTGCGACCACGCGCTGTTCCATCTCGAAGCCGATCTGCGCTGGCTGGAACTCGCCGCCGCGCGCCTCGGCAAGCTCGCCCAGGAGGTTCGCTCCGCATGACCCCCGCCGGTTCCCTCCTGACCGCCTCCGGTCTTCACAAGACGTACGGCCCGACGACCGCGCTCGACGACGCCGAGTTCTCCATCCACCCCGGCGAGGTCGTCGCCGTCATGGGCCCGTCCGGCTCCGGAAAGTCCACGCTCCTGCACTGCCTCGCGGGGATCGTCAAGCCCGACTCGGGCTCCATCACCTACAACGGCCGCGAGCTCACGGGCCTGCCCGACGCCACGCTGAGCGCCCTGCGCCGCAGCGAGTTCGGCTTCGTCTTCCAGTTCGGGCAGCTGGTCCCCGAGCTGACGTGCGTGGAGAACGTCGCGCTTCCCCTCCGGCTGAACGGCGCCAAGCGCAAGGAGGCCGAGGCGACCGCCCGCTCCTGGATGGAGCGCCTTGAGGTCGAGGACGTCGCCGCCAAGCGGCCCGGCGAGGTCTCCGGCGGCCAGGGCCAGCGCGTCGCCGTGGCCCGCGCGCTCGCCACGAGCCCCCGCGTGGTCTTCGCCGACGAGCCGACCGGCGCGCTCGACTCGCTCAACGGCGAGCGCGTCATGGAGCTGCTCACCGACGCCGCGCGCTCGACGAACGCCGCCGTGGTCCTGGTCACGCACGAGACGCGGGTCGCGGCCTACTCCGACCGCGAGATCGTCGTACGCGACGGCAGGGCACGGGACATGGAGCGGGCGATATGAGCCTCGACACCCGTACGAAGGCCGCCACCGCTCCCCGGCCACCGCTCGCCGACGCCACCGCGACCGTGTCCAAGGGGGGACCCCGCGCCTTCGCCCGCGACCTCGCGATGGGCATACGTTTCGCCGTCGGCGGCGGCCGCGAGGGCTGGACCCGCACCCTCCTGACGGCGGTCGGCGTCGGCCTCGGCGTGGCCCTGCTGCTCGGCGCCGCCTCCGTGCCCAACCTGCTCCAGCACCGCGAGGACCGCTCGGTGGCCCGCGCGGCCAACGACCAGTTCTCGGCCAAGAAGATCAAGCGCTCCGACTCCACGGTCCTCCAGCGCGACGTACCCACCGACTTCCGCGACACCACGGTCAGCGGCCGCGTGCTGCGCGCCGAGGGCGCCCACCCGGTCCTGCCGCCCGGCCTGAAGAAGATCCCGGCGGACGGCGAGATGCTCGTGTCGCCCGCCCTGCGCGACCTCCTGAACAGCTCCGACGGCTCCCTCCTGAAGGAGCGGTACGGCGACTACAAGATCACGGGCACCATCGGCGACGCGGGCCTGACCAACCCCAAGGAGCTCTACTACTACGCCGGTTCCGACGCGCTCACCCCGGCCAAAGGCGGCCACCGCGTGGACGCCTTCGGGTACAAAGAGCCCGCGGAACCCATGGACCCGATGCTCATCGTCCTGGTCGTCCTGATCTGCGTGGTCCTGCTGACCCCGGTGATCATCTTCATCGGCACGGCGGTCCGCTTCGGCGGCGACCGGCGCGACCGGCGTCTCGCCGCGCTGCGCCTGGTCGGCGCGGACGCGCACAGCGTGCGGCGGATCGCGGCGGGCGAGGCCCTGTGCGGCGCGCTGCTCGGCCTTGCCGCGGGAGGCGTGTTCTTCCTGGGCGTACGCGAACTGATCGGCACCCTCGACGGGTGGAAGATCAGCGCCTTCCCCTCCGACGTGGTGCCGTTGCCCGGCCTCGCCGTACTGATCCTGCTCGCCGTGCCCGTCACGGCCGTCCTGGTCACGCTGATCTCGCTGCGGGCCGTCTCCATCGAACCGCTGGGCGTCGTGCGCAGCACCAAGCCCCGCAAGCGCCGCCTGTGGTGGCGCATCGTGATGCCGCTCGTCGGCCTCGGGATCCTGCTCGCCGCGGGCCGCGTCGGGGGCGACATGGCCCCGCCGGTCTTCGCCATCGGCGCGGGCGCGACGCTCACCCTGGTGGGCCTGGCCGCGCTGCTGCCCTGGCTCGTCGAGGCGAGCGTGGCCCGGCTGCGCGGCGGTGGCCCCGTGCCCTGGCAACTGGCCACCCGCAGGCTCCAGTTGAGCAGCGGTACGGCGGCGCGCGCGGTCAGCGGCATCACCGTCGCCGTGGCGGGCGCGGTCGCCCTGCAGATGCTGTTCGTCGCGATGCACGACGACTTCAACCGGGTGACGGGGAACGACCCCGGCCGCGCCAAGCTGGTCGTCCAGGCCGACGTCGGCGACGGCGAGCTCGCCCAGCGGATGATCGACAAGTTCCGCACGACCAAGGGCGTCAAGAACGTCATCGGCACCGTCTCCACGTACGCCGTGCGGCCCGGCAAGCTGAAGAACCCCGACGAGATCAGGCCCACCACGGAGGTGACGGTCGGCACCTGCGCGAACCTGCGCGAACTGGCCCGGGTCGGCTCGTGCGAGGACGGCGACACCTTCGTCGTGCACACCGGCAACGCCAGGATGAACAAATGGGTCGACGCGTCGGCCCGCCCCGGCAAGCCGCTCGACCTGCACGTCGGCCGCGAAGGTGAGCCCGGCCAACGGCACAGCCTGTGGACGCTGCCCGCCGACTCCCGCACGGTCAAGGCCCGCCCCGACCCGGGCGGCGAGCTGCACGACGGCGTCTACGCGACGCCCGGCGCGATCGACGTGGCCAAGATGACCGACGCCACGACGACCGCGATGATCCAGGTCGACCCGGACGTCAAGGACGCGGAGGAGTACATCCGCAACACCGCGGCCCACGTGGACCCGTTCCTCGACGTGATGACGCTGCGCGCGGTCGAGCGCGACAAGCAGTACGCCACCATCCAGAGCGGCCTTCAGATCGGCGCGATGGCGACGATGGTGCTGATCGCGGCGTCCATGCTGGTCTCGATGATGGAGCAACTGCGGGAGCGCAAGCGCCTGCTCGCCGCGCTCACCGCGTTCGGCACGCGCCGCGCCTCGATGGCGTGGTCGATCCTGTGGCAGACCGCGATCCCGGTCGCGATCGGCCTCGCGCTGGCCGTCGCGGGCGGCCTCGGCCTCGGCTGGGTCATGGTCCGCATGATCCAGAAGTCGGTCACCGACTGGTGGCTGTTCGCCCCCCTGACGGTCGCGGGCGCCATCCTCGTCGCGGTCGTGACGCTGCTCAGCCTGCCGCCGCTGTGGCGCATGATGCGCCCGGACGGCCTGCGCACGGAGTAACTCCCCCGCGTGGAAGGGGGCGTTGCCGGTGCGGGGTCACAACACCCGCACCGGCAACGGCTTCACGGCCCCCCTCATGGCGTCGGCCAGCGCCTCGTACTCCGCCGCGCGCGCGGCCCCCGTACGCATCGCGAGGGCGATGCGCCTGGTCGGCGCCGGGTCCGCGAAGTACCCGGTGAGCAACTGATTGCTGCGGCTGGTCTCGACGCGGACCGCGGTGCGCGGAAGGAGCGTCACACCGAGCCCGCCCGCCACCAGCTGTACGAGGGTGGAGAGCCCGGCGGCGGTCGTCGTCACGGGGGCGTCCGCGCGTCCGGCCTCCCGGCAGATGTCCAGGGCCTGGTCCCGCAGGCAGTGCCCTTCGTCGAGCAGCAGCAGGTTCAGCTCGCGCAGGGCGTCGCGCGGGATTCCCTCGCGCCCGCCGAGCCAGTGGTCGAGCGGTGTGACGAGCACGAAGTCCTCGTCGAACAGGGGAAGTTCGGTGACGCCGGGCACGCCGAGCGGCACGGCGAGGAGCAGCAGGTCGAGCCGTCCGGCGCCGAGCCCTTCGATCAGCGAGGACGTCTGCTCCTCGTGCACCTGAAGGTCCAGGTCCGGGTACTTCTCGTGGACGAGCCCGATGAGCGTGGGCAGCAGGTAGGGCGCCACGGTCGGGATCACGCCGAGCCGCAGCGCCCCGGTGAACGGCGCGCGCACCGCGTCGGCCTCCTCCATCAGCGCCCCGACCTCGTCGAGCACGGCCCTGGCCCGCACCGCGAGGCGCTCACCGGCCGACGAGAGCAGCACCTTGCGGGTCGTACGCTCAAGGAGCGTGACACCGAGTGTCTCCTCCAGGGCCGAGACGGCTCCGGACAGTGCGGGCTGACTCATCCCTATTGCCACCGCCGCGTCCCTGAAGTGCAGATGCTCGGCCACGGCCGCGAAGGCGCGCAGCTGCGCCAGGCTGGGCTGCTTGCCCCTATTTATCGCTGGCACTGATAGCCACCTCCGATCAACAAGACAGAGTGTAGCTATTTCCCTAATCAATGCACCCTGTGCCACGATCGACAGCAGTCCAACCCCCTGGAGCCCCTTACCAGGGTTCCTATGCTGCAAGGAGAGTCCGTGCTCACTGTCGGTGACAAGTTCCCCCAGTTCGATCTGACCGCCTGCGTCTCCCTGGAGAAGGGCGCCGAGTTCAAGCAGATCGACCACAAGACCTACGAGGGCAAGTGGAAGATCGTCTTCGCGTGGCCCAAGGACTTCACCTTCGTGTGCCCGACCGAGATCGCCGCCTTCGGCAAGCTGAACGACGAGTTCGCTGACCGTGACGCCCAGATCCTCGGCTTCTCCGGTGACTCCGAGTTCGTGCACCACGCCTGGCGCAAGGACCACCCGGACCTGACGGACCTGCCCTTCCCGATGCTGGCCGACTCGAAGCACGAGCTCATGCGTGACCTCGGCATCGAGGGCGAGGACGGCTTCGCGCAGCGCGCCGTCTTCATCGTCGACCAGAACAACGAGATCCAGTTCACGATGGTGACCGCCGGTTCCGTGGGCCGTAACCCCAAGGAGGTCCTCCGGGTCCTCGACGCGCTCCAGACCGACGAGCTCTGCCCCTGCAACTGGACCCAGGGCGACGAGACCCTTGACCCGGTCGCGCTGCTCTCGGGCGAGTGAACGGAGCCTACTGACATGGCACTCGACGAACTGAAGTCCGCCGTACCGGACTACGCCAAGGACCTGAAGCTGAACCTCGGCTCGGTCATCGGCAACTCGGACCTGCCGCAGCAGCAGCTGTGGGGCACGGTGCTCGCCTGCGCGATCGCCTCCCGCTCCCCGATGGTGCTGCGCGAGCTGGAGCCCGAGGCGAAGGCGAACCTCTCCCCCGAGGCGTACACCGCCGCCAAGTCGGCCGCGGCCGTCATGGCGATGAACAACGTCTTCTACCGCACGCGCCACCTCCTCTCGGACCCGGAGTACGGGACCATGCGGGCCGGCCTGCGGATGAACGTCATCGGTAACCCGGGCGTGGAGAAGGTCGACTTCGAGCTGTGGTCGCTCGCGGTCTCCGCGATCAACGGCTGCGGCCAGTGCCTCGACTCGCACGAGCAGGTGCTGCGGAAGGCGGGCGTGGATCGCGAGACGATCCAGGAAGCCTTCAAGATCGCCGCCGTGATCCAGGCGGTCGGCGTCACGCTGGACTCGGAGGAGTCTCTGGCGTAGTCGCCTCAGGCATGAACAGAACGGCCCCGCTCAGCAGTTGCTGAGCGGGGCCCTTCTGCGATGTCAGACCGTCCGGTGGGGCGGATCAACCGGAGCCACATCCACCGCCGTCGCCCCCCGCGGCTGCGGTGACTGCTTCAGGGCCGCTTCCCGGGAGTACGCCCGCAAGTAGCCCACCACCGTGTTCGTGACCGCGACGAGCGGCACGGCCACCACCGCCCCGCCGATCCCGGCGACCAACCCGCCCGCGGCGACGGACAGCACAACGGCCAGCGGATGCACCCGTACGGCACGGCCGAGGATGAACGGCTGCAGGATGTGGCCCTCGATCTGCTGCACGGCCAGGACCACGATCAGGGTCATCACACCGGTGAAGACCCCCTGCGTCACCAGACCCACCACCACGGCGAGCGCGCCCGAGATGACCGCACCCACCAGCGGGATGAACGCGAACAGGAAGATGAAGACGGCCAGCGGCACCGCCATCGGCACCCCGAGGAAGTAGATCCCGAGCCCGATGAAGATCGCGTCGATCAGGGCCACTATCACCGTGCCGCGCACATAGGCCGTCAGCGTGCGCCAGGCCCGCGGCCCCGCGCCCGCGATGCCGGGCCGCGCGGGCGCCGGGACCAGCTTCAGGACCCACTGCCAGATGCGCTTGCCGTCGTACAGCAGGAACAGCGTCGAGAACATCGCGAGCAGGATGCCGGTCATGGCCTCCACGATCACGGTGACACCTTCGAGCCCCGCCGAAGTCAGCTCCTCCGTGTTGGCGCCGACCGCCTCGCGCAGGCTCTTGGCGATGTCGTTGATCTGGTCCTCGGTGACGTGGAACGGGCTGGTGAGCAGCCAGTTGCGCAGATCGTCGATGCCGTCCTGGACCTGGCTGGAGAGCGTGTCCGCGTTGTCCATGACCTGCCAGACCACGAACCAGCCGACCAGCCCCATGATGACGAAGCCGAGCACGGCCGTGAGGACCGTCGCGAGCCCCCTCGGCAGTCCGAGCCGCCTGAGCCGGGCCACCGTCGGCTGGAGCATCGCGGTGATGAGCAGCGCCGCGACGAAGGCGAAGACGACGAGCTGCACGGCGCTGATGACCTTCATCAACACCCAGAGCGTGCCCGCGAGTACGAGAAGACGCCAGCCGGCCTCGGCCGCGACCCGCATCCCCCACGGCACCGCCGCGACGGGGTCGGGCCGTGCCGCTATGTCCGGGGCGTAGGCGGGCGGGGCCGGCACGACCTGCTCCGGCTCTTCTCCGGCTGCCGCTTCGGCCGCCGCGTCGCCCTCGGCGGCGGCAGCGTCGTCGGCGGCCGACCGCCGTGACGCCCTGCCGCCGTCCTCCGGGCCGGAGTCAGGGTCGTCGCGCCCCATCCGCTCGCCCATCTGCGACAGCCCGGCACCGAGCCTGCCGATCCACCCTGGCACTCGCGACATGATCCGTCCTCTTCCCCCGTCTTTCCCCACCACTCCCCCCTGGAAGTTGTCGGACTGACCGTACACGGCAAAGACCCCCCACCGAAGGACGGTGAGGGGCCTCAGAAGGTTGAGCGATAAGCGGCTCAGTACCAGTTGTTCGCCTGCCAGAAGTCCCAGGCTCCGCACGGGCTTCCGTACCGGTCGTTCATGTAGCCGAGACCCCACTTGATCTGCGTGGCGGGGTTCGTCTGCCAGTCGGCACCGGCCGAGGACATCTTGGAGCCGGGCAGCGCCTGGACGAGGCCGTACGCACCCGAAGAGGGGTTGCTGGCCTTGTAGTTCCAGGTGGACTCGTGGTTGACGATGTTGCTGAAGCACTGGAACTGGTCACCGGGGACCATCTGCCGTGCCATCGCCTGGACCTGCGAGACGGAGTACGAGGACTGCGGGGCGAAGTCCGACGCGTCGCGCGCGGAGGAACGGCTGGCCTTGGTCTCGGCCTGCTCGCGCTCCTTCTTGGCCGCGGCCTTCTCCGCCTTCTCGGCGGCCTCAGCCTTCTCCGCGGCCTTCTGCTTCGCGATCGCCGACTCGGCGGCCTGCTTGCGGGCCGCCTCCGCCGCGGACTTCTTCGCGGCCGTGTCCGCAGCCATGGCCTGTGCGTCGGCCTGCTGCGTCAGGGACGCGGTCTGCACCTGGGCCTGCTGGCCCGCGGGGATGTCTGCGAGGAGGGTCGCTTCGCTTGCTGTCGCCTCGAAGTCGTTGTCGTTCGAGGCGCCCGGGGTGCTGCCCGAGGCGACACCAACAACAGCGCCGACGGTGGTGACCGCGGTGGCGGATGCCACGGCGAATCCCCGGACCGAAATCCGGCTCACACGGTTTCCTTCCAGCATCGCCCGCATAGGTGACCTCGCGGACGCAATCGTGCCCCTGGCGCTGGCCTCCGCTTTGTATCGGTCACGGGAGGCACGGACCCGGTGGGCAACTCCCGTGACGGGAGTGCCGCGTGGTGCTCGGGCGGCATGCGACGGCCACTATGAAGTTCTGGTGTTTCCGGTTTGCCGTACCGCTGGGGGTACAGGTGTGTCGCATGCGGGGCCTGACAGGACCCAGACTCTGCCCCAGCCGGACGCCGCAAGGCAATTCTCCGTTGCGTGTGAAAGCTCACACCTCGTTTGCCCCAGGAGTTTTTCGGAAAAGGGCGAACGCCAAGACGCCGCCCGACTAAGCTCCTTCGCTTCGCCGGGCGGCGCCAACTACCCCGTAACCAGGGTGAACTGGATCAGATCGCTCCGTCCTCCAGCATTTCGGTCACGAGCGCCGCGATCGGCGAACGCTCGGAGCGGGTGAGCGTGACGTGAGCGAAGAGCGGATGGCCCTTCAGCTTCTCGACCACGGCAACTACCCCGTCGTACCGCCCCACTCGGAGGTTGTCGCGCTGGGCGACGTCGTGAGTGAGGACGACTCGGGAGTTCGCCCCGATCCTGGACAGAACGGTCAAAAGAACGTTCCTCTCCAGGGATTGGGCCTCGTCGACGATCACGAACGCGTCGTGCAGCGAGCGCCCGCGGATATGAGTGAGCGGGAGCACTTCGAGCATGCCGCGCGCCGTCACCTCCTCGATGACCGCCTTGCCCGCCACCGAACCGAGCGTGTCGAAGACCGCCTGGGCCCAAGGGCCCATCTTCTCGGCCTCGGTGCCGGGCAGATAGCCGAGCTCCTGCCCACCCACCGCGTACAGCGGCCGGAAGACCATCACCTTCTGGTGCTGGCGGCGCTCCAGGACCGCCTCAAGTCCCGCACAGAGCGCGAGAGCCGACTTGCCGGTGCCCGCGCGGCCGCCCATCGACAGGATGCCGATGTCCGGATCGAGCAGCAGATCCAGCGCGATGCGCTGCTCCGCACTCCTCCCCTTGATGCCGAAGGCCTCACGATCGCCGCGTACGAGACGGACATTGCCCTCGGCCGTGACACGGCCGAGCGCCTTGCCCTTCTCCGACTGGATGGTGAGGCCCGTGTGGACGGGCAGGTCGGCCGCCTCGGGCACATACAGGGTGTCCTCTTCGAAGAGGAGGTCCACCTGTTCGCCGGAGAGGGTCAGTTCGGACATTCCGGTCCAGCCGGAGTCCGTGATGGCGAGCTCGGCGCGGTACTCCTCCGCGAGGAGGCCGACCGAGGACGCCTTGATCCTCAGAGGCAGATCCTTCGACACGACGGTGACGTCGTATCCCTCTGCCTGGAGGTTGCGCGCGACGGCGAGAATCCGTGAGTCGTTGTCCCCCAACCGGTAGCCGGCCGGAAGCACGCCGGGATCGGAGTGGTTGAGCTCGACGCGCAGCGTGCCGCCCAGGTCGCCGATCGGGATCGGCGCGTCCAGGCGACCGTGCCGGACCCGGCAGTCGTCCAGGAGGCGCAGGGCCTGCCGGGCGAAGTAGCCGAGCTCGGGGTGGTGCCGCTTCGCCTCGAGCTCCGTGACCACGACGACGGGCAGCACGACTTCGTGCTCGTCGAAGCGGTACATGGAGTTCGGGTCTGCGAGCAGAACGCTGGTGTCGAGAACATAGGTGCGCCTGTCGGACATGCGGCGCTTTGTGCTGGTCACCACGGAAGGACGTACCCCCTCGGATGAGGTCGGGGAGCGACGGGAAGGATGCCGGGAGAAATCCGGACCGGTCTCGTGCCGCAGTGCGCGGGCCGAGCTCCGGCCCTCCACTTCGCCCGTACTCACCGCACGGTCGTCCTGGTGCAAAGGGCCTCCCGGGCGGACGGCCCCATGCCGCCCGCTGAGATACGACATCCGTGAATCGGATGTCGACCTGGAAGGCTTATTCCCTCGAACATGCGCTGCCATGCCATGGCATATGACGGCGCGTCCGTGAACTCTGGGTTACTCACGCCTCACCGACATGAGCGCCTCGCGTGCCTCTTGGGGCGTCAGCCGCCGTAGCGCCGGTGCCTGGCCGCGTAGTCACGCAGCGCACGCAGGAAGTCGACCTTGCGGAAGGCCGGCCAGAAGACTTCACAGAAGTAGTACTCGGAGTGGGCCGACTGCCAGAGCATGAAGCCGGACAGGCGCTGCTCGCCACTCGTTCGGATCACCAGGTCGGGGTCGGGCTGGCCGCGCGTGTAGAGGTGCTTGGAGATCAGGTCGACGTCGACGGTCTCGGCGACGTCCTCCAGGCTCGTGCCCTTCTCCGCGTGGTCAAGGAGCAGCGAGCGGACCGCGTCGGCGATCTCCTGCCGGCCGCCATATCCCACGGCCACGTTGACCAGTATTCCCTTGTTGCCGTGGGTGGCCTGCTCGGCCTCCTTCAGGACGGCCTGGGTGCGGGAGGGCAGCAGGTCCATCGTGCCCACGTGGTGCACGCGCCAGCGGCCGTCGCCGGCGAGGCTGCGGACGGTGTCCTCGATGATGCCGAGGAGCGGGATGAGCTCCCGCTCCGGGCGGTCGAAGTTGTCCGTCGACAGCATCCAGAGGGTGACGACCTCGACGTCCGTCTCGGCGCACCAGCCGAGGAACTCCTCGATCTTGTACGCACCCGCCTGGTGGCCCTGTTCGGTGGTCCCGCCGGACGCCTTCGCCCAGCGCCTGTTGCCGTCGAGGATGACCCCGATGTGCTTGGGCACCTGATCGTGGTCGAGGCGGCCTTCCACCCGGCGTGCGTAAAGTCCGTACACCAGGTCGCGCAGGTTCACTTCTGTCAGCCCCTCCATGCAGATGGCAGTCCCCGAAGGCGAAAGCCTACCGCTGTGAGGGCGGGGTTCCGCCCTGGGGTGAGGCGGGCCTCCCCTCCTCGGGCGACACGAGGCCGACCCCGGAAGATCCCACGCTGAAGTAGCTTCGTACCCATGAACGACACGTCTCTGTACCGAGCGGCAACGGACCGTTACGGCAGCATGGAGTACCGGCGCACGGGCCGCAGCGGCCTGAAGCTGCCCGCCGTCTCCCTGGGCCTGTGGCACAACTTCGGTGACGACAAATCCCTGGAGAGCCAGCGCGCGATCCTGCGTCGCGCCTTCGACCTGGGCGTCACGCACTTCGACCTGGCGAACAACTACGGCCCGCCGGCCGGTTCGGCCGAGCTCAACTTCGGCAAGCTGTTCGCGCAGGACTTCGCCCCGTACCGCGATGAATTGGTCATTTCGACCAAGGCGGGCTACCTCATGCACCCCGGGCCGTACGGCGAGTGGGGTTCGCGCAAGTACCTGCTGTCGTCCCTCGACGCGTCGCTGAAGCGGATGGGCGTGGACTACGTCGACATCTTCTACTCGCACCGCTTCGACCCGGAGACCCCGCTCGAAGAGACGATGGGCGCGCTCGCGTCCGCCGTGCAGCAGGGCAAGGCGCTGTACGTGGGCGTCTCCTCCTACAACAGCGAGCAGACCGCCGAAGCGGCGCGGCTGCTGCGGGAGATGGGCGTTCCCGCGCTCATCCACCAGCCCTCGTACTCGATGATCAACCGCTGGACCGAGGACGACGGCCTGCTCGACACCCTCGAGGACGCGGGCATGGGCTGCATCTCGTTCGTGCCGCTCGCGCAGGGCCTGCTCACGAACAAGTACCTGAAGGGCATCCCCGAGGGTTCGCGCGCCACGCAGGGCAAGTCGCTAGACCCCGACCTCCTGAGCGACGAGGTCGTACGCCGCCTCAACGGCCTGAACGACATCGCGGCCCGCCGCGACCAGTCGCTCGCACAACTGGCCCTCAACTGGGTCCTGCGCGACGAGCGGATGACCTCCGCGCTCATCGGCGCCTCCAGCGTGAAGCAGCTGGAGGAGAACGTCGCGGCGCTGTCCGGTCCGAAGCTCACGGACGAGGAGCTCAGCGAGATCGACACGTACGCGGTGTCCACGCCCGGCACCAATATCTGGGCCGGGCGGGGGTAGTTCGGGCGGGAGGTGGCGGGGCCTGGCGGGATCCGACGGGACCCGGCGGGACGCCTCAGCCGGGGTAGCCCTGGCCCGGGG
The DNA here is from genome assembly GCF_053610745.1 of Streptomyces sp. NPDC054866. Lineage (NCBI taxonomy): Bacteria > Bacillati > Actinomycetota > Actinomycetes > Kitasatosporales > Streptomycetaceae > Streptomyces > Streptomyces sp. NPDC054866. The sequence continues at coordinate 638,075 of NZ_JBSGZA010000003.1, read as the reverse complement.
CGGGGGTGCGCGGGCGCTTGAACCAGGCGCCCGCGGCACCCTGCGAGAGCAGGACGACCGTGGCGATCGAGCCGAGCAGGCCGAGGAGGCCGCCCGGGTTGCCGGAGGCGAGGCCGCCGAGCCCGAGGGCTATCTGCACGCTCATCAGCACGATGCAGGTCACGCGCACACCGTTGCCCGCGTTCTTGAACGCGAAGGCGAAGCCGCAGGCCACCAGGAGGCAGAGGTTCGCTCCGAAGGCCGCGCCGGCCGTCTCCGCATCACCCGAGGCCGCTATCGCGATCGTGCCGAGCAGGACGAGTCCGCTGAGGACCCAGACGACGATCTGCGCGGCGCGCACTACGCCGGGCATCGTGAGCGGGGCGACCGGGCCGTACCCGTATCCGTATCCGTACGCGGGGTCCTGCGCCGGGCCGGTGTAAGTGGGGAGACCCTGCTGGGGGTTCGGGTTGGCCTGTGGGTTGGCCTGCGGGTTGGCCTGCGGGTCATGGGGCGGTGGGGGGAACTGGTTCGACATGTCCCTGACCATATCCGGAGGGTCAGGGGCGGGGTCCGGGACGGGTCGGGTCAGCCCTTGGGGTGCTTGGAGCCTTGGAGCCGCGTCCGGGCACAAAAAATCGGGCCGGTCCATGGGGGGGAGATGGACCGGCCCGAGGGGGGGTTTCCACCATAACCCTTCGTAAGTGATGCTGCGCGCATCGGCGTGCCACAACTACTCTCCGAAACCGCCCGACAACTCCGCGACCCTGTTCTCCCACCGGATTTCGGCCCCCGGCGACAGATTTCAGCCCCGTGCGGCGGTAACCCATAGGAGGGACGGGGCCGGGACGCCCGCTTGACGCGGCGGGGTGGGCAGCCGGGTGCTTGACGCGGCGGGCGGGAGGGGCGCTAGCTTCGGCTCGCATGGCGACGCTTCTCCTCCCGAGCGGTCAGGCACTCCCCCTGGAGATCGCGGACTCCGCCGGCGCACGGCGGCGCGGGCTGCTCGGCCGGGACGGGGTGACGGGGGCGCTACTGCTGACTCCGGCGAGCAGCGTGCACACGGTGCGGATGCGGTTCGCCGTGGATGTGGCGTACCTGGACCGGGGGCTGTGGGTGCTGTCGGTGCGGACGATGCGCCCCGGGCGGATCGGGCGGCCACGGCTGCGGGCCCGGCACGTCCTGGAGGCGGAGGCCGGGGCGATGGAGCGGTGGGGCGTACGCCGGGGTGTGCGGGTCGAGGTGGGGTCCGGCGGGAGGTGACGGGGGTGAGGAGACTGCGAGAGGGAGGCGCGCGGTGCCGCGCAGCCCCCTCCACCGCGCGGCACCGCACACGTGGCTTTGCTCACGCGAATTCGCCTTGGTCTGAACTTACGTGATCCGCGGGCTCAGATCGAGCCGGTGGCGATAACGATGCGGAATCAACGGAACCTGTTTCGGGCTCACTTGGCCGACGTCCGGCATCACTTGGCTAACGATCGCCGCGCCACGCAACCATCGACCGGTTTCCCGCATCAGACCGGCTTCCCGCGTCAGGCGGCTTTGCCGTCCTTTTTGCATTCCCTGTTGGCCACGAGCTGCTGCATGTGATCGTCGCCCCACACGCCCAGCGGAATCAGGGCCTCGTTCAGGGACAGGCCGAGGGGGGTGAGCGAGTACTCGACCTTGGGCGGCACCTCCCGGTACACCTCGCGGTGCACGATGCCGTCGGACTCCAGCTCGCGCAGCTGCTGGATGAGCACCTTCTCGCTGATACCGGTGATGTTCCGCCGGAGCTCGCCGAAGCGCAGCGTCGTGCTCGCGAACAGCGCCCAGAGGATCATCGGCTTCCACTTGCCGCCGACGACGTCCACGGCGGCGTCGAGGCCGCAGGCGTACAGCGTCTTGCCCTCCTTGCCGCTCCCCACGGCACTTCCCGTGGCGCTCCCCGAATTACCCTCCGCGCCGCTGTTCGGCATGGTCCACTCCTCGTGTCCGCAGAGCCACTTACCCGATGGACAGTACCGAAGGAGACCCCCGATGAGCGCCCCTTCAACCGTCACGTGGAGTGCTGCCAACGCCCGTCGCATGGAGCGGCAGTTCCTGCGGACTCCGGCGAAGCCGGGCGAGGCAGGACCCGGCGAGGTGGTCGACGCGATGCTCGCGGCGCAGGCGCAGGTGATGTCCGCCGCCGAGCTTTCGGTGGGGCTGCGGATGGACGGGGCGACCCGGCAGGACGTACGCGACGCGTTGTGGGGCGAGGAGCCGAGTCTGGTCAAGACGTACGGGCCGCGCGGCACGATCCACTTCCTGCCGACCGCGGAACTCCCGCTCTGGACAGGCGCGTTGTCCGCGATCCCGGGCGGACCGAGCCCGTTCAAGGCGGGTGACCGGCTGACTCCTTCCCAGACGGAGGAGATCGTGAGCGCGATCGGCGAGGCGCTTGACGGGGTCCGGCTGACCATCGACGAGCTCAACGACGAGGTCGTGGCGCGAACGGGCCCCTGGGCCGGGGAGTTGGTGCTGCCCGCCTTCCAGGGGATGTGGCCGCGGTGGCGCTCGGTCATGCATCTGGCGGGCCACCGCGGGGTGCTGTGCTTCGCGCCGAACCGGGGCCGCAAGGTGACGTACACGCGCCCGCCGACCGCGGGGGCGGGTCCGGGTGCGGGGGCGAGGGCCGGGGAGTCGCCGCTGTCCGCCGAGGTGGCGACGGGGCGTCTGGTGCGACGGTTCTTGTACGCGTACGGGCCTGCGACGCCGCAGCAGTTCGCCAAGTGGGCGGCGGCGCCGGACGGTTGGGCGGCCGGGGTCTTCGCGGCGCTGGCGTCGGAGGGGGAGATCGAGGGGTTGGAAATGGACGGGGAGGGGTCGGCGGCGTCATCGGGCTCGTCTGCGTCGTCGGGGTGGGTGGTCGCTGGTGACACGGAGTTTCCGGGGGAGCCGGTGCGGGGGGTGCGGCTGCTGCCGTACTTCGACGCGTACGTGATCGCCTCACACCCGCGCGAGCGGCTCTTCCCGGGTCGGGCCTACGAGCGAGCGCTGGCCAAGGGCCAGGCCGGCAACTTCCCTGTGCTGCTGGTCGACGGTGTCGTGGCCGGGGTCTGGCATCAGCGCCGCTCCGGGCGACGGATCACGGTGACGGTGGAGCCGCTGGGGACGCTGGGCGCCGGGCAGGAGAGGGAGCTTGCGGGGCAGGTGGAGAGGGTGGGGGAAGTACTGGAGGGGGTGGCGGAGTTGGTGGTGGGTGAGGTGAGGGTGGGGGCGCACGCCTAGGTTGCCCTTGGGACGTGCGCGCCTAGGTTGCCCTTAGGGCGTGCGCGCCTAGGTTGTCCGCCCCGGGCGGTCAGCGTTTGCGGGCGTCGAAGAGGTGTCGCGTGCTGTGGGCCACGAAGGACCCCTCCGCCTCGATCTGGTCGTGCAGCTCCCGCAGCCGCGACCAGTACCGCTCCACCGAGAAGTCCGGAACCATCCACACCACCTTCCGCAGGAAGTGCACGACGGCCCCGATGTCGTAGAACTCCATCCGGAGCCGCTCGGCCCGCAGGTCGACGATCTCCAGGCCCGCCGCCTCCGCCTCGGCCCGCTCGTCATGGGGATGACGCGCGTTCCGTACGGAATCGGGCTGGGGCCCGAGGAAGTACTCGACGACCTCGAAAGCACTGGCGGGGCCCACGTGCTGGGCGAAGTACGTTCCCCCGGGGCAGAGCACGCGCGCGATCTCGTCGAAATGCGGCTTCACCGGATGCCGGCTGGTGACCAGGTCGAACGCCTCCGCCGCGAACGGCAACGGCGCGTCCTCCGGCGAGGACACGACCACCGCGCCCCGCGGATGCAGCAGCGCGGTGGCCTTGGCGACGTTGGGTGGCCACCCCTCCGTGGCGACGGTGAGCGGCGGGAGTGAGGGCGCGGCGGCGAGGACTTCGCCGCCGCCGGTCTGGATGTCGAGGGAGGCGATGGCGTGCCCGAGCCGCTCCCCCATGGCGTGGGCGTACCGCCAGGAGGGCCGCTCCTCCGTGGCCCGCCCTTCGAACCAGGAGAAGTCCCAGCCTTCGGTCGGGGCCGACTCCGCTTCCACCACAAGTGTGTCGAAACTGCTCATGGATCGATCTTCGCATCGCATGGCGACGCGACTCACGCCCATTACTCCAGAGGTAATCGCCACGGCTGCCGTCCACCCGGAAAGATCAAGGGCAACGTCGCAGGAAGAGGAGCGGGTGGTGGGTGGGGGTGGGGACGTGGGTGTGGGCGGCATGGGGTTCCTCAGTCGTGGAGGACCTGCTGGCCCGCATCGGGGAGGGCGACCCCGAGCGCATCGCCGAGCGGTACGCCGATGGGGCGGACTGGAAACTGGACTGGCCGGAGGCCGAGCACGGCCGCGCCGCCACCCCGTGGATCCGCCACCGCGCGACACGCGCCGACGCCGCCGCCCACTATCGCGAGCTCGCCGAGCATCACGTGCCCGGGGAGGCGGCGACCCGGGTCGAGCGCATCCTCGTGGACGGTGAGCACGCCGTCGTACTCGGTGAGATCCGCCAGACCGCCCGTCCGACGGGAAGGCCCTACCGGGCACGGTTCGCACTGCACCTCACGGTGGAGGACGGCCTCGTCACGCGCCACCACGTGTACGAGGACAGCCTCGCGGTGGCGCAAGCGTTCGGGGAGACGTGAGGGAGGGGGAGGGAGGGAGTGAGGGGGAGGGCTAAAGCGCGGGCGCCGCGTCAGTCGGTGGCCGGTCGGGCGCCGGTTCAACTGCCCCTTATCCGGGCTTAATTAGGACACCCATAGGGTTCGATCATGACCTCAGAGAGCCAGCGGCCGGAGCCGCATCCGCAGCCGCAGCCGCAGCCGCCAGTGGACGCGTCGGCCTCGGCGGACCCGTCGGACTCCTCGTCCGTCACCTTCATCAACGTCTTCGAGATCGCCCCCGAGGACGTCGACGCCTTCGCCGAGAAGTGGGAGCAGCGGGCCGCGATCATGAGCAAGAAGCCCGGCTTCATCGACACCCGCCTGCATCGCGCCCAGTCCCCCGACGGACGCTTCCAGCTCGTGAACGTGGCCCACTGGGAGAGCCAGGAGGCCTGGGAAGCGGCCACTGCCGACCCCCAGTTCGCGAACCGCGCGAATGCCGCGCGCGACTCCAAGCAGACTCCGGCCACGGCGAATCCGGGGCTGTACGACGTGGCCGTACGGTTCCCTTGAACCGCCGGGCCTTGCTTGAACCGCCAGCCCCCGGGAGCCTCTCCCACCGGCGGTGGTGTACGTGCCGGGGCCGCCCGGTTGTCCTGAGGTTGGCGGTTCCGGGACGGGAGTCAAGGGCGCTCCTCCGTCGCGTCGGCTACGCCGATTCCGCTGCGCTCCACCCTTGACACCCGTCCCTCCACCGCGCGAGGGAAGACGACCGGACGGCCCAAGGGGCGGGACTCTCGACCACTGCCGTGGGGCCGAGGGGGCTGACTGTCGGGTGCGGACCGGATCTTCCGGCGTGACCCTCACGGGTCGCCCTTGCCGCCCGGTCCGCAGCCGCTCCGGGGACGGGCCCCAGTCTCGTCAAGCGTCTACCGACCGGGTCTTCTGGGTGGCCGCCAGGAGGCGAGGTGCGGCCGGTCCCGGAGGGGTCCATTGCAGGAAAGTCCCATGCTGGGGTGGTAGAGGGTGGGGTGGTGGTGGAATTTTTGTGCATTGGGCGGCGTATTGGCTGTTCGTGGGGTGGGGTGGCGGACCTCGGCGGGGCGGCGAGTTGCATGTGCTGGCTGCGCGAGGGCGACAGACGGCAGGCAACGGGCGACGGGTGCCAGGACCGTCGCTTGCGTCGCTCGGCGATGGGGTGTGTGAATGCGGGTTGTCGAGTCGCTCTCGACGCCACGTTCCCTGTCGGCAGGCCAAGCCCCACCCGGAGCTCACGACGCTCCATTCGCCCTCGTCCACGCAGGGCATTTCCTCGTGCGGCCGGAAGCGCCAGCGCCACGTCCAGCCCTCGCCGTCCTCGTGCACCGGAGCTCCGTCCCGTGGCGGGTCCCCCCTGTTGTCTGACGCGGCGAGCAACTGGGGTTGCTCCAACCCCACGTCCGCTTCCATTGCGGGGTCATGACCACCGTGACCGCTGCGGCCGACGGGCTCGTCGCGGGCTCCTCCGGGCAGCCGGTGGACGTGGGGGAAGGAATCTGAGGTCTGTGGAGGGGTCGGGCTTTCCGTTCCCGCAGGCGGTGAGCAGCGTTATCGCGCTGATGCCGAACACGGCCCCGAGTGTGCGCATCCGCCCCATGCCGTCCCCTTCGCCGTACGAGTACTCGCCCCTGAAGAACCAGTCGGCCAGGCGTCGGTCGAGCTGGGGCGTCGACTGGAAGTGTGCGCCTACGGCCCGCGAGGGAGGGCCAGCCGGGGCGCAGGCTCGCGACCTCGCTGGCCTCGCTGGCCTCACCATGGGGCGTTGTGGTTCGCGGGTGAGGGTCTGGGGGCAGGGGTCTCGACAATGCGCAGGTCAGAGCGTGCGAGCAGTCGCGTACGATCTTTGGCGACCAAGATCAAAAATGGGGGAACGCACATGCGCCTGAGCTCGACGACTCGTATCGCCGGAGCCGTACTCGCCCTGTCCGCGACGCTGATGACCACCGCCGGACACGCCAACGCCGCGCCCGCAGGCGCCGGCGCCTCGTCCAACGCGAAGGTTGACATATCGACCCGGGCCGCGGTCGGCAAGTACAGCAAGCTCATCAACAAGTCGAAGCAGACGAACTACACGAACCAGAAAGACGAGATCGCCCGCTGCACCGCCCAGACCAAGGGCATGACCTGCATGATCAACAAGACCGCTTCGGCCACGCGCACCATCGACGCGGGGTTCGGCCTCAGCCGGGGCGCCGTCGCGGGCAGCCTCAACATCAGCCAGGCCAAGACCCAGTCCGTCGCCGTGACCTGCAGCTCGCCGGTGAAGAAGGGGCACTCGCTCGTCGCTTACCCGATCGGCACCCGGTACAAGTACAAGATCGAGAAGCACATCACCACGCCCCTCGACTACAAGGCCGGCACGAGCGGGTGGAAGCGTGCCTTCAACCCTGCTCCCGCGAAGGTGAGTTGCAAGGTCAAGTGAGTGTCCTGACTAACCGAGCCATGGCCATCGCCGTCGCGGGAGCCGCGATGCTGCTGAGCGGGTGCGGCGCCGGGGGCGATCAGCCGGACTCGCCGCCCGGCCAGGTGCCGGTCACCTCGTTCGTCGGTCAGACCGTCGCGCAGGTGGAAGGGGGGCTGCCGGCGGCTTCGTCGATGGTGTCGTACGACCTGTCAAAGCCGGTCACCGGCACCAAGGCGACGTACGGCACCGCGAAGGACACGGGGACGCATGCCGACTGGATCGTGGTGGTGGCGTGCGCGGACACGAAGAACCTTGAGGACGACACCCACCTCGCGGCCGGGGTCCTGCGCGCGGACGCGTACACGGAGGCCATCGCGGGGAAGGCCAAGGCCCATGCCTTTGACCGGTACTTGGCGGAGTGCGGCAAGTAGTTGGTAGTAGGCCGTCGACCACCTGCTCGGCTGGCTCAGCCGAGCAGGTGGCCCGGTAGTCCGCCTTGCGCCTGGCCGGAAGTGCCGTGACCCGGCGGCGGTGTACGTACCGGGGCCGCCCGGTTGTCCTGAGGTTGGCGGTTCCGGGACGGGAGTAAAGGGCGCTCCTGCGTCGCGTCGGCTACGCCGATTCCGCTGCGCTCCACCCTTGACACCCGTCCCTCCACCGCGCGAGGGAAGACGACCGGACGGCCCGAGGGGCGAGACTCTCGACCACTCCCGTGGGGCCACGGGGGCTGACTGTCGGGTGCGGACCGGATCTTCCGGCGTGACCGTCACGGGTCACCCTTGCCGCCCGGTCCGCAGCCGCTCCGGGGCGGATGCCGATTTCGTCAAGCGGCTACCGGCCGGATCTTCCGGGGTGACTGTCAGGGGGAGAAGGGTGGGCGCCCGGTCCGCAGCGGCTCCGGGGTCAGGTGCCGGTTTCGTCAAGCGGCTATCGACCGGATCTTCCGGGGTGACCGTCACGAGGAGAAGGGCGGCTGCCCCGTCCGCACCCGCTCCGGGTCGGATGCCGGTCTCGTCAAGCGGCTGCCGACCGGATCTTCCGGGGCGGCCATCACGGGGAGAAGGGTGGCTGCCCCGTCCGCAGCCGCTCCGGGTCGGATGCCGGTTTCGTCAAGCGGCTGCCGACCGGATCTTCCGGGAGGGCGGGCAGGAGGAGAAGGGCGGCCGTCTGTCCGCAGCCGCTCCGGGGGCAGGTGCCTGTGCCGGTTTCGTCAAGCGGCTATCGGCCGGATCTTCGGGGATGGCGGTCACGGACAGGGCCGCGAGGGGCAGATTGCAGAAATGTTCCACGCCACCACGCGCAGTCCGTGGGGTTGGCGGGACTTTTCTGCCTGCCGCGCGGCGGCGCACCTACTTTCGCAAAGTTGTGTTCTGGCAGTAGGGGGGCGCGTGCGTTGTGTAATGCGCCTTCTCGGAATTAGGTGCCGGACCCCCCTGCCCTCACCCAGCCCTCACCCGGCAACCACCGCAGGCGTCGTTGGCTGTGAGTCCCTGCGGGTTCAGACCCTCCGCCGTACTCCGCGCACCGCACTTGCGTGCCGTGGCGGGTCAGACCGCCCGTACCGCGCTCGCCCTGGCGGACAAGACTCCGAGTGTTCGTATCCGCCCCCTGGAGAAGCAACCAATGCTTGGCGGTCACCCCGGAAGATCCGGTCGGTAGACGCTTGACGAGACCGGGCCCATTCCCGGACCGGCTGCGGACCGGGCGTCCGCCCTTCTCCCCGTGACCGTCACGCCGGAAGAACCAGTCCGCACTCGGCAGGAAAGCCTGACGGCCCCACGGCAGTGGTCGAGAGTCCCGCCCCTCGGGCCGTCCGGTCGTCTTCCCTCGCGCGGTGGAGGGACGGGTGTCAAGGGTGGCCCGAAGGGTCATCGGCGAAGCCGACGCGACGCAGGAGCGCCCTTTACTCCCGCCCCGGAACCGCCAACCTCAGGACAACCGGGCGGCCCCGGTACGTACACCGCCGCCGGTGCACCGAAGCCCCGGCGGGGGGCCACACTTGAGCCGCCGGATCAGTCCTGGCTGCCGGACGGGGCCGTCCCTGTGTCCTCCCCGGACGAACCCCTCGGGAACGTCACCTCGACTCGGCGGTTCTTCTTGCGGCCCTGCTCGGAGGTGTTGTCCGCGATGGGGTAGTCCTCGCTGTAGCCGCGTACGGAGTACGTGACCTCGGGGCCCAGGTAGCTCGCCAGCTTGTCGTGCACCGCTTCCGCGCGCTTGCGGGACAGGGTCTTGCCGTGGCTGTACGAGCCGAGGTTGTCCGTGAAGCCGAAGACCCTGACGTTCGTCGCCTTCTGCGCCTTGGCCTCTTCCGCGATCGCCTTGATACGTGCGTTCGCCTCGGGGTTCAGCTTGTTGCTGTCCTTGGGGAAGAGGACTTCTGCCTGCAGCGCGAACTTCACGTCTGTGTTGGTGTCCTCGCGGCGTTCCTCGCCGCCGAGGTCTTCGACCACGGACTTGATGTCCAGGACCTTCGCCGGGGCGAGGGTCGCGCCGTCGGCGAGCTTCAGGCCGGGGCTGTTGGAGTCGACCTCGGGGGGTGGGGATGTGGTGCTGCTGCCTGGGGGGGCGCTGGGGTCTTCGTCGTCCGCGTAGGCGGGGGTCATGGTCAGGAGGGCCAGGGCTGTGAGGGTGGCGGTTGCCGTGGTGAGGGTGCGGGATCGTGGGTGGCCCATGGGTCACTCGCCCTCGGAGATCTCGATGGAGGCGGGGGGCATGGCGCCTACCTGGAAGTCGACCTTGGTCGTCTCTGCGGGAGGCGCCGGGAACTGGGCGAACCAGTTGACGGTCTTGCCCGAGAGCACACCACCAGTGAACCGCGTACACAGGCAACGGCCCTGCGTGTCCCGGAGGATGAGGTACTTCTTCTTCCCCTCGGTGTCCACGAGGCTGGCCCCCGCGATTGAACCGCCGTTCTTGGTCAGTTCGCTCTCGTCCCCACGCCAACTGGCTGCCACCCAGGCTTTGCTGCCTCCATTGGTGACCGTGCCCTCAACTGTGAGGAAGCCCCCCTCATCACGCTTGGCAGAAGTGACCTTGAGGGTCAGGTCCTCCTCACCCCTGACCTCTGCGAGCACAGGGTCCGCAGCCGGTTGCTCGGTCTCCTTGTCCTCTTCGCCTCCCTCGCTATTCTTGCCGCCCGAGGATGACGAGCTCTTGTCAGACTTGGGCTTGTCGTCGTCCCCACCTCCGCCGCAACCGGCCACCGTGAGGACCAGCCCAGTAGTGATCGCTACAGCGGTCATTGCCCTGCGGGCCTTCATGGTGCGCCGAATGTTCATCGCTACGGCTTCCTTCTTTCGTCGATCATTCATCAGTCGGCCAAGTGGACGGAGAAGAGGGCGGATGCGTCCGGTAGGTCGTCCAGTTGGAAGTCATCCGGATCGATCTCGAAAGAGCCCCCGCCCTCGCAGTCGAATTGGACGACCTTTTCCGGGTCGGCCGATGGAGACAGATCACATCGCGGCTTGATGATGGCGGTGGCCTCTGCTTTGGCATGCATGGACTCAGTGCCAGGAATGATCGAATCCCCGACTGTATACGTGGTCTCGATCTCGACCCGAAAGCCCGGGTAGCCGTTTACTTCGTCCGGCCCGAAGCCGATGACAGTCGAATCATTGTCGGCAGCAAGAGCATCAGCCGCACCCTCCGCGCCGTCACCGGTGAACTTGTCACCATCGAGCCAATCGAGCCAGTCATCACCTTGGCCGATGGAGTCCCCCAGCCCTTGGATGAGTTCGTCCCTGGCGTGCTGCCCCGCTGCCAGCGCCGCTGCGTCAGCCGCCGACTGGGCGCCGTTCCGTGCGGATGCTGCTTGGGCGAACGCGAAGAACGCGAACGCAACAAAGAGCAGAATCCCCGTCATCCAGATATAGATGGGAAGAGTCTGCCCTCGGTCACCGTGCAGGCTACGGAACGTCAGCCACCGATTACGTTGTTGACCGCGTCCAAGATCGCCCCGGAGATCAGACCGTCCAGCCCAAGGCCGTCGATCAACGTAAAGATCCCCGCAATAAGAATCATCAACCCCGCATACTCCACAAACCCAGCCCCCGCATCCCGCCCCTTCCCCCGAACCCGGGAAGCCACGGTCACCGTCCAGTCGGTCCATACTCTGAGTACGCGATCCTTCAGCACGACGGCCCCTTCTCTCCCACCCGATACCCGCACTGCTGGCGCAACCACTTCCGACGCCGCTGTCGTCATAGGCAACGTACGCGAGATCTTGTGACCCAACAGCCACTCTCCGCAACCAATACCGTTTGATGCGCGGAAGTTGGCGAGTTCCCTTCCCCGGTGGCGAGGTCATCACGCACCCCGGGGGCGTGTGGCGGAGGTCCTTGAGCTGCTGGTCGGTGGTTCGTTGTGTTTCACGTCTTCCCCTCCCGCGAATCCCGTGAACTCACCTTTTGCAAAGGTTCGTTGGGGTGGCAGGACCCGGCTGGGGCCGCCCCCGGGGTCACCGCGCCCTTCCCGCGCCCCTCGCGACTGTCCCATATTTCGTTGCAGCCGCGAAGCCGTTTCGCTCAGTGGCTTGATACCAGCGCCCGTCCCGCCCCGCTCCGAACCCGTCACGGCACCCTCACTTCCCCAGAATCGAGCCGAAGTCCGAACCCGAGCCCAGGAACATCCCCGCCGCGATCAGAATCATCGTGGCCGGAAGCATGAAGACCAGCGTCACCATCGTGGCCTTGGGGATCGTCTTCGCCGCCCTGCGGCGGGAGTTCTGGGCGTCCGTTCTGCGCATGTCCGTTGCCAGTTGGATCAGCGTGTCCGCGATCGGGGAGCCCAGTTCCTCGCCCTGTTGGAGCGCCGAGACGAACTGGGAGACCTGCTCTGAGGCGTTCCTGCGGCGTAGTTCGTCGAATGCCTGGCGGCGGCTCACCCCCATGTCCATCTGGCGGAGGGTGATGCGGAGTTCGTCTGCCCAGGGGCCCTCGTAGCGCTCCGCCACGCGGTCCAGCGCCTGACGGAAGCCGAGGCCCGCCGAGACCACCACCGCCAGGACGTCCAGGAAGTCCGGCAGCGTGCGGTCGATGACCTCGCGCCGTTCCCGTATCGCCTGCCAGATCAGCGCGTCCGCCGCCGTCACTCCGAAGGCGAAGGTCAAGAGGCCGAAGAGGGATGAGCCGTTCGTCAGGAAGACCAGGGCCATCACCGAGCCGAAGATGCCGTAGACCGCCCTGCGCGCCGCATAGCGGTCGATCGTCAAGCCTCCCGGGTTGCCCGCCATGTCGATCCTGCGGCGCTTGGCGTCCACCCGTTTCTGGCCCATCAGGCGCAGGACCAGCGGCGCGAAGCGCATGCCCAGGCGGTCCACCGCCGAGCCCGCCGTCGAGACGCGGGTGGCGCCGACCTCCAGAGCGATCGCCAGGTCCGAGGGGAGTTTCGCCTCCGCGCGGTACATGCGGATGCCCTGGCACACTCCCGCCACCGCCAGGCCCATCACGGCCGCCATCGCCAGACCGAACACGTCGACCGCTCCCTACACTTCGATCTTGCCGAGGCGTCTGATCACGAAGAAGCCCACCGCGTACAGGCCGAGCGCGATCAGGATCAGCGTCTGGCCCATCGGCGAGCCCGTCACCCTTGCCAGTGCTCCCTCATTGGACGAGTTGATCAGGATCAGGGAGCCCAGGCCCAGGAGCGGGACGGTGAACGCCGTCGCGTGGACCTCCGAGAGCATCGTGCGGACCTCCCTGCGGGTCTCCTTGCGGTCCTCCAGGGTCTGGGTGAGGTTTCGGAGGGAGTTCACCACCGAGCCGCCCGCCTTGTTGGAGAGGATCAGGGTCGTCACGAGGACTATCAGTTCGCGTGACGGGAGGCGTTCCGCCAGTTCGCCCAGTGTGTCGTCGATCGAGCGGCCCAGCGTCAATTGGTCTGCCACCATCGACAGTTCCTCGCCTGCCGGGGCCTCCAGCTCCTCCGCCGCCATCGCCAGTGACGTGCGTAGGGCAAGGCCCGCCGCCGTCGCGTTCGCCAGGATGCGGGCCACGTCCGGGAGTTGGTTGATGAACGCCTCAATTCGCTTCTGGCGTTGCCAGTTGAGGAACACCACCGCGCTCCAGACCGCCACGATGCCCGCGATCGGGCCGAAGAAGGGGGCCAGTGTGGCCGCCGCCATCAGCCAGAGCGCGGCGACGACCGCCACGACGTAGACGAAGAACTCGCCCGCCGTGAGGTCGAGCCCTGTCGCCGAGAGGCGCAGGTGGATGGAGTGGCCGAGGCGGGTGCGGCGCAGGCGGCGGTCGACGGCGGAGAAGCGGCGGCCACGGCCTCCGGCGTCGGCCGTGCCGGGGCCGATCGACAGGCGGTCCACCAGCGCCTGTCGCTGGGCGCGGCCGGACGCGTACGAGTGGATTCCGGCGACGGCGAGCGTGCCCGTCAGGATCGTGGCGCCCAGAGCCAGGAGGGCGGCTTGGTTCTCCATCAGCCGATGGCCTCTCTCGTGTTCAGTACGTCGATGGCCTGGGCCACGCCGAAACCTGGCGGCACCGGCTCTCCCGCGACGTACAGCCGCTCGGCGACGGAACGCGGCAGCGGCAGGTGCTCGAAGTAGCCGTGCACGCGGCGGTCCAGGCCGCCGATGCTCGGCTGGCTCGGCACGAAGCGGGTCGCCGGGGCGATGCGGAACTGTTCGCGGCCGTGCGAGACGAGAAGGACGATCTCGGCGACCTTGCGGGAGCCGTCCGCGTGCCGGGCGAGCTGGACCACCACGTCGACCGCCGAGTTGATCTGGTCCTTCAGCGCCTCGAACGGGATCTGGACCTCGGACATCGAGCCGAGGGTCTGGAGGCGCATGAGGGCGTCCTCCGCCGTGTTCGCGTGGACGGTGGCGAGGGAGCCGTCGTGGCCCGTCGACATGGCCTGGAGCATGTCGAGGGTCTCGCCGCCTCGGACCTCGCCGACGATGATGCGGTCGGGGCGCATACGGAGGCTGTTGCGGACCAGGTCGCGGATGGTGATCTGGCCCTTGCCCTCGACGTTCGGGGGGCGGGATTCGAGGCGGATCACGTGGTCCTGCTGGAGTTGCAGTTCGGCGGAGTCCTCGATGGTGATGATGCGTTCATGGGCAGGGAGGAGGCCGGAGAGTGCGTTGAGGAGCGTCGTCTTTCCGGAGCCTGTGCCGCCGCTGACGATGATGTTGAAGCGGGCCCGTACGAAGGCGGAGAGCAGGAGCAGCATGTGCTCGTCGAGCGAGCCGAGGCCGATGAGCTCGTGCAGCGTGTACGCGCGCGGGAAGCGGCGGATGGTGAGGGTCGCGCCGGTCAGGGCCAGCGGGGGGATGATCACGTTCACTCGCTCGCCGGTGGGCAGGCGCGCGTCGACCATCGGGTTCGACTCGTCGACGCGGCGGTTGACCGTGGAGACGATGCGTTCGATGGTCTGCATGAGCTGGTCGTTCGACGCGAAGCGGAGGGGGAGCTGTTCGACGCGTCCGGCGCGCTCGACGAAGATCGAGTCGGGGCCGTTGACCATGATCTCCGTGATGGAGGCGTCGGCGAGGAGCGGTTCGAGTACGCCGAGTCCCAGGGCCTCGTCCACGACGCGGCGGATGAGCTGGGAGCGCTCCGAGGTCGAGAGGACTGGACCCTCGCGGCTGATGATGTGGCCCATGACGCGTTCGAGGCGGACGCGGCGGTCGGCCGTCGTCAGGGAGGACATCTCGGCGAGGTCGATCTCTTCCAGGAGCTTGGCGCGGTAGACCGCCACGAGGCTGTCGTCGCGGCTGGGGTCGCTTCCCTTGCCGTGGTCGTGCGGGGTCGCCATGCGGTCGCGGAGGCTCATCTTTTCTCTCTCAGCTCCCGTCTTCGTCATCGTCGTTGGGCATGGTCGCCGACTTCGTGACGGACCAGCCGGCGTCCACGAAGGGGAGCAGGGTGGGGACTTGGACGGTGACGTCCGCTGTCGTCGTGTCGCCGCCGCCGCTGATGGCGACCTGGGCGTCGAGGTTCCCGTCCATCGCCGCCAGGCCCGCCGCCTCGCCGCCCTCGCCCTGGGAGGCGACGCGGGCCGCGGCGCGGGCGCCTGAGCCTGCCTGGTTGACGGCGTAGCCGACGAGGCCGAGCTGGATGGCGGCCAGGCCTATGAGGAGCAGGATGGGGAGGAAGCCGGCGAATTCGAGCATGGATACGCCTCGGTCGTCGTTGAGGCGCACTCTCTTTCGCAGATGCAGCTGAGACTGCTGATGGCGCCGGGGGCCCAGCCCGTCCGGCGTTTGAGGACGAACTCGGCGGAGCCGGTGATCGACGGTACGCAGCGCTGCGGGGTCAGCCTTCACCGTCCTCCCCCTCCTTCGCCGCGCCCGCCTCCCCGCTGACGCTCCACCCCGCGTCGATCCCGGGGAAGAACAGCGGTACGTCCGCGTCCACGTGGGCCTTCCACACCGCTCCCTCGTCGGTGCAGGCCACCTCCGCGCCCTGCCACGCCGACGGCAGATGCTCCTTCGCGGCGGCCTCGCACGCCGCCGCGCCGCCCTCTCCCACGGCGTACGCGGCCGTTGCCGCCCGCGCGGCCTCGTCCGCCGCGTTTCCGGCGAGGGAGAACGTGTAGCCGTACAGCGCGCACTGCCACAGGAGGCCCATCACGGCGAGCAGCAGCGGGAACATCCCGGCGAACTCCAGGGTGACCGCGCCGCGGTCGCCGCCGACCCGCTTGCGGAGGGTCAGGCGTTTGGCTCCGGCGGACGCCGCCTCCAGGTCCACGAGGCCCAGCTCGCCCGCCAGCGCCCACAGCGCCTGCTTCACGGTGGACTTGCTGTCCAGGTCCTGCATGCGGCCCGCGTCGACCGCGCCCTGCAGTTCCTTGAAGTTCGCGGGGACGGTAGTGCGGGCGACGCGTGTCCCCGTCACCCGTTCCACCAGGGAGGGCTGGATCTCCGCGCCCTTGCCGTGGCGGTTGACGACCGTGAGCGTCTCCTCCGCCTTGCGGATCTGGAGGCGGTCCCACAGGCGAACCATGCGTTTGGCGGCGCGTACGGAGACGACGTCCGGGGTGACCAGGAGGATGGCCTGGTCGGCGAGTTCGATCGCTGCGGCGCTCGCCCCGGTGACGTACGTACCGCAGTCGACGAGTACGACGTCGTAGCGGCTGCGCAGGGCGCTGAGCGTCTGGCGGGCGACGCGGTCGGTGATCTCCTCACCCCGCTCGCCCTCGCCGGGGGCGAGGAGGAGGCCGATGCCGGTCTCGTGGGTGTAGACGGCGTCCTGGAGGACGCGGGGCGTGATGTCGGTGATCGACGCGAGGTCGGCGATGGAGCGGCGGAACTGGACGTCCAGGTACGAGGAGACGTCGCCGGCCTGGAGGTCCAGGTCGAGGAGGGCGACGGTGCGGCCGGACGCCCGTGCGGCGAGGGCGAGCTGGACGGTGGCGAGGGTGGTCCCCACGCCTCCCTTGGCGCCGCTCACCGCTACGACGTGGCCGCCGCCCGGGGTCTCTCCCGGCCCGGCGTAGAGCTCTATGCCCGCGCTGCCCAGGTGCCTGCGCATCCCCGCGGACCAGGCGGCCGCCGCGTGCACCCGCTCGGCGAGTGCGTCGTACGCGAGAGGGAAGCCGACGATGCCTCGGGCGCCGGAGTCCATCGCGGCGGTGAGGAGGGCGGGGCTGGTGTCGGCGGTGATGAGGACGACGCCTACCGCGGGGAAGCGGAGGACGAGGTCGCGGATCAGGTCGAGGGCGGGGACGGGGCCGATGCGCTCATGGATGAGGACGACTTCGGGGAGCTCGTCGATGGACTCCGCGGCGAGGCGGGCCAGGGTGTCGAGCAGGGCGGTGGAGTCCGCGACGGGGAGGGCGGGTTCGGCGTCCGGCAGTTGCCCTGTGAGGGTGGAGAGTGCGCGGGCGGCGTCCATGTCTCCCACGGCGGGGAGGATGCGGGTCGTCATACGCGGTTGCCTCCTGGCGGTGGGCAGTGCGGGGCGCCTGCGGCGGGCTGGACGTCCTGGCTGTCGGCACTCGGCAGTTGGCCCTTTCCGCCTGCGGCGGGCTGCACGTCCCGCCTGCTCTCACTCGGCAGCGGGTACCTTTCGCCTGCGGCGGGGTGCACGTTCCGCCTGCTCTCACTCGGCAGTTGGTGCCGGCGAACAGGCTTTTCCCTCCCACCCACCCGATTGCCCCGCGGGGTAATCGGGTGGGTGGGAGGGAAAGATCCGCCGCGCAGCGGTGGCCTTGGGTGGGGTGGCCCGGCGGAGCCGCAGCGCGGGGGTACGGACGTGCGTCGCCTCATGCGCGGGGCCCCCTACTTGTCCTCGTCGAGTGTGTACGTCCGGTCGCCCCGCGGAATCGCGCTCTCCTCGCCCTGGCCGACCAGGGCGAGCCGTACATGCGTGGCGAACGACTCCGCGTACGCCACGCGCTGCGCGTCCGCCGTGTCCAGGGCGAACGTGATCGGCACCGCTTCCGTCGCCGTACGACGGCTGCGGCTGCTGCCGCGGTCGTCCTCGTCCGGGTCCAGTGCCGTCAGCTTGCCTACGTCGATCACCTTCGCGGACTCGACGATCACCTTCGACTGGTCCTTGGCGTTGTCGGTCTCGGCCTTGAACGTGGCGTAGATGTTGACCGTCGCCCCCGGCGTGATCTTGCCCGCGACGCCCGTCGCCGCGTCGATCATGATGGCGATCTCCTGCTGGCCGGGATCGAGTTCGGGACGGTCGACGATCATGTCCGTCTGGAGCAGCGAGCCCTTGCGCAGCTCGGTCACCGCGATCTTGCCGCGGACCTGGCGCAGATCGGTGACCGCGTTCTTCGAGAGCCACCGCTCCGGCATCTCGACCTTCTCGAACTGGTCCGCGCTCAGCTCCTTGTAGGGGGCGATGTCCCCCTTCAGCTTGTACGCGGCCACCTCAGGCCCCACCTTCGAGTTCACGTCCCGGATCACCGAGAGGACGCCCGCGAACGCGCCGAACGCGGCCAGGACCGAAAGGACCAGCAGGATGACGCCGCGGCGCTGGCGTGAGTTCATGAACCGGACTACCTCGATCGAGTGCGGGCGGCTACGGACAGTGAGCGGGGTGGCGCGCGTTCAGTTCGGGCTCGTGCACATGAGGGACCTGCGGCTCTTACGTCGCGCCTCGCGGCAGCGCCCGTACGGCGGAGACAGAGACGGAGGCGGATACGGAGGCGGCTGCCGGCGCCGCACGTTCCGGCGGCGGCAGCAACGGCGCCGCGCAGAAGCCGCAGCGGTCGCCGATGAGTTCGAGGCCGCACCAGTGGCAGTCGTCACGGCGGACGGACGACACCAGTTGGTAGAGCACGGAGATGTCGGGGATCGCCGCGGCGAACTCGACGAGCTTGCCCGTCGCCCACCACCGCGCGGACTCCCCCGGAAGCCGCGTCTCCGAAACCCCCTGAGTCCGCCAGGCAGGGGCGAGCGTCTCGGTGACCCAGCCGGACCCCAGCTGCCCGGTGGCGTACAGCATCTTCGTGCCGAAGCCGGGGCCGGGGAGCGTCGCGTCCCCCGTCACCTTGATCAGCTCGGGGCGCGGGGTCGCCAGGACGGCGAACTGGGCGCCCGGCACCCATGACTTGGCGTGGGACTGCAGCGTGACCGGGACCCGGTCCAGCTTCGCCACCGAGCCGAGCAGCGCGCCCGCGTAGATGTAGTGGGAGAGGAGGCGGGCCGCCGACGCGAGGACGCCGGGGCTGAAGTCGCAGATGGAGAGCTGGCGGAGCTGGAGCGCGAGGACCGCGAGGCCCAGCGGCGGCAGGTCGGGGCGGAGGATGGCGATGCGGTCGCTCTCCAGGACGGAGCGGATCGCGTGCATGCGCTGGACGAGGGCGGGCGGCGCCGACGCGGGGCACAGGACGATCACATAGCCGTGGTGCTCGATGAGCGTGTGCATCTCGGTGAGCGCTTGGTCCAGGGAGTACGTCCGCGGTGACTGGACGGCGCTCTGCAGGACGGCCGCCGACGGGGTGTGCCGGTCGGGCGGTGGCAGCACCAGGTCAGGGCCGGTGACGGCTATGGCGGTCGGCATACGCACACCCCCCGGTCTTCGTGCACTTCTGCCTCAGCACCTTATAGAGGTCAGCGTCACCTCAACACCCAACTTCCCACTGTTCACGCAGAGGTTGGCCGGACTCGTGGGGTCCAGGTGGCGCCAGAGGTATTGACAACCTGATTGGTCTGGACCAGCTTGTGTACGACCAAGCAAGGCGCCGGGCAGCCCCCCACCATCCCCCCCACCCCAGCCCGGCGAGAGCTCTCCGAACGCCCCAACTCCCCCCACCGGAGGCAGAAGTGGACCACGCACGCGGCAGGACACGCAGGAAGGCAGGGTCCGTCATCGGTCTGACAACGGCACTCGCCCTCGCGCTCACCGGCCTGCTCACCGGCGGCGCCGACAACGCCGACGCCGACGACGCCCGCGCCGTACCGAAGCACGCGGTGACCGGCTACTGGCAGAACTTCAACAACGGCGCCACGGTCCAGAAGCTGAGCGACGTACAGGACGAGTACGACATCATCGCGGTCTCGTTCGCGGACGCGACCTCCACGCCGGGCGAGCTGGCCTTCAACCTCGACTCGGCCGGGCTCGGCGGGTACACCGTCGACCAGTTCAAGGCCGACATCAAGGCCAAGCAGGCGGCCGGGAAGTCCGTGATCCTCTCGGTCGGCGGCGAGAAGGGAGCCGTGACCGTCAACGACGGCGCGTCGGCGACCGCCTTCGCCGACTCCGCGTACAAGCTCATGCAGGAGTACGGCTTCGACGGCGTCGACATCGACCTGGAGAACGGGCTCAACTCGACGTACATGTCGCAGGCCCTGAAGTCCCTTTCCGGGAAGGCCGGTTCCGGGTTCGTCCTGACCATGGCGCCGCAGACGATCGACATGCAGTCGACGTCGAACGAGTACTTCAAGACGGCGCTCGCGGTGAAGGACATCCTCACGGTCGTCAACATGCAGTACTACAACAGCGGTTCGATGCTGGGCTGTGACGGCAAGGTCTACAGCCAGGGATCGGTCGACTTCCTCACCTCGCTCGCCTGCATCCAGCTGGAGGGCGGCCTCGCCCCGTCGCAGGTCGGCATAGGCGTCCCGGCATCCGCGAAGGCTGCCGGGGGCGGTTACGTCTCGCCGTCCGTCGTGAACCAGGCCCTGGACTGCCTGGCGAAGGGCACCAGCTGCGGTTCCTTCAAGCCGTCCAAGACCTACCCCGACATCCGGGGCGCGATGACCTGGTCGACCAACTGGGACGCCGCCGACGGCAGTTCCTGGTCCAAGGCGGTCGGACCGCACGTCCACGGTCTGCCGTAACCGCCCCACACAGAACCGCAGCGCCGCCGCTCCCCCGGCGGCGCTGCCGTCCTCTTCGTCCTCGTACGCGCTAGAAGAAGCTGCTCCAGTCCTGGTCCGTGATCTGCTTGACGCACAGGACCAGGAACAGCAGGCCGGCGATCGCCAGCATGCCGTTGCTGAGCCAGCCGTTGCGCCATTCACTGGGCGTGCGCGATGAGTTGAGGAGCCAGACCAGGGTGAGGGCGAGGAACGGCATGAAGGCCGCGCCGAGCACGCCGTAGAGGATGATGAGGCGGAACGGCTGCCCCTGGAAGAGCAGGATCATCGGCGGGAAGGTCAGCCACAGCAGGTAGGCGCGGAACGGCACCGACTTCTCGCGGGCTCCGGACGCCACCTCCTCGCCGGTGAGGGCCTTCTGGTCGGCGCCCGCCCGCTGCTTGCGGTAGCGCTCCACGAAGTCGGCGAACATCAGGCTCACGCCGTGCCAGACGCCGATCAGCGAGGTGAAGGACGTGGCGAAGAAGCCGATCAGGAAGAGCTTGGCGGTGGCGTCTCCGTACTCCTTCTCCAGGATGCCCGAGAGCTGCACGAGGCCCTTGTCGCCGCTGGCGATGGCGACGTTCGCGGAGTGCAGCAGCTCGGCGCCGACGAAGAGCATGGCGACGACGAAGATGCCGGTGGTGATGTACGCGACGCGGTTGTCGAGCCGCATCACCTTCATCCAGCCGGTGTTCGTCCAGCCCTTGGCGTTGACCCAGTAGCCGTACGCGGCAAGGGTGATGGTGCCGCCGACTCCGCCGATCAGGCCGAGCGTGTTGAGGATGGAGTCCTTCTCGTCGGGCAGGACGGGCAGCAGGCCCGCGAAGGCGTCGCCGAGGTGCGGGGTGACGCGGATGGCGAGGTAGACGGTGACGACGAACATGATGCCGACGAGCACCGTCATGACCTTCTCGAAGACGGCGTACTTGTTGAACCAGACGAAGACCAGGCCGACGATGCCGGTGAGGATCCCCCACCACTTGAGCTCCATGACGTCCGGGAACAGCGCCTGGAGCGGCAGTCCCGACGACGACATGGCCGCGGCCCCGTAGACGTACCCCCAGATCACGACGTAGACGACGAAGAACCACGTCGTCCAGCGGCCGAGGCTGGCCCAGCCGTCGAAGAGGGTGCGTCCGGTCGCCAGGTGCCAGCGTCCGGCGGCCTCGGCGAGCGAGATCTTGACGACGCAGCCGATGACGGCGGCCCAGAGCAGGGTGTAGCCGAAGTTGCTGCCCGCGATGAGCGTGGCGACCAGGTCGCCCGCGCCGACGCCGGTCGCGGCGACGACGATGCCGGGTCCGATGTATTTCCAGCTGGACTTGCGGGGCTGGGGAGCCGCATCTCCCGTGGCCGTGCCACTGCCTGTCGTATCAGCCATGCCGATCAAGAAACCGCATGGCGGCGTGTGGCACAAGGGGTTGGCCGAAGACAGCGTTGACCGGAGCATGCCAGGCCCCCACGATGGGCCCGCGCAACCCGCATCTCGCACCTCGCAACCGCACCGCACGCGTCGCAGTGAACCACCCCCACCCCTCCAGGAGACTTCATGCGACTTCGCATACGCGGCAGAAGATCCGCTGCCCTAGCGGTACTTCTCGCCCTCGCCGTGGCGGCACCCATCACCGCCAACGCCTCACCGGACCCCGCCGACCGCACCTCACGGAGCACGGCGGCCGCCGACAACGAAACGCGCCAGTACGAGATCCCCCTCGGCGACGACAAGGCGGCACGCACCGCGCTCGCCCGCACCGGCGTCGCCATCGACGAGGTCGACGCCCGCGCGGTGGTCGTCTCGGCCGACGGCCGCGAGGCGGCCCGGCTCCGGGACGCGGGCTACGAGCTCAAGGCCCTGGCCGGACCCCCGAAGCGTACGAACGGCGAACCCGTGGAGGCCAAGGACTTCCCGCCCGCCGACGCGAGGTACCACAACTACGCGGAGATGAACGCGGAGATCAACCAGCGCATCGCCGCCCACCCGACCCTGATGAGCAAGAGGGTCATCGGCAAGTCCTACTCGGGCCGGGACATCGTCGCCATCAAGATCAGCGACAACGTCGGCACGGACGAGGCCGAGCCCGAGGTCCTCTTCACCCACCACCAGCACGCCCGCGAGCACCTGACCGTCGAGATGGCGCTGTACCTGCTGCGCGAACTGGGCGACGACTACGGCACGGACGCGCGCATCAAGAAGATGGTCGACGAGCGCGAGATCTGGATCGTGCCGGACCTGAACCCGGACGGCGGCGAGTACGACATCGCGACCGGCTCCTACCGCAGCTGGCGCAAGAACCGCCAGCCCAACAGCGGTTCGTCGAACGTCGGCACCGACATGAACCGCAACTGGGCCTACCGGTGGGGCTGCTGCGGCGGCTCGTCCGGCTCCACCGGATCCGAGACCTACCGCGGCCCGAGCGCCGAGTCGGCACCCGAGGTGAAGGTCGTCTCCAACTTCGTGCGCAGCCGCATCGTCGGCGGCAAGCAGCAGATCAAGGCCTCCATCGACTTCCATACGTACAGCGAGCTGGTCCTGTGGCCGTACGGCTACACGTACAGCGACACGGGCCCCGGCCTCACCCAGGACGACCGCGACGCGCACGCCACCGTCGGCCGGAAGATGGCCGCGAGCAACGGCTACACGCCGCAGCAGTCCAGCGACCTCTACATCACGGACGGGTCGATCAACGACTGGCTCTGGGGCAACCAGAAGATCTTCAGCTACACCTTCGAGATGTACCCGTCGTCCGCGGGCGGCGGCGGTTTCTACCCGCCCGACGAGGTGATCGAGCGGGAGACGAACCGCAACAGGGACGCGGTCCTGCAGCTCCTGGAGAACTCGGACTGCATGTACCGCTCGATCGGCAAGGAGCAGCAGTACTGCACCGGGTGAGCGGACCGGGTCAGTGAAGGGCCGTCGCCGTCCGGCGGCGGCCCTTCGCCATCGGCCCGTCAGTCGTCCATGAACACGATCCGCCGCGCCGGCTTCACCGCGCCCGGAGCCGTGCTGCCCGACGCCCGCCCTGCGGGAACGGCGCGTTCCCTGCCCCAGGCCCTGATCTCCTCGATCTGCTCCGGGTTGACCCTGCTCATCGGGACGGTGTTGGCGAAGGTGTCCAGGAGCAGCGAGGGCTTCAGGTTGGCGGCGCCACCGTTCAGGAGTGCCTCCGCACCCACGTCGTGGAGGGCGGACTCGATGTCGGAGCCCGCGAAGCCCTCGGAAAGGTCGACGAGGCGGTCCACCTGCTCCTGCTCGGGAGGGGTCTTCAGGTAGCGCTGGTGGTACATGGAGATGATCTCCTTGCGCTCCTCGGCATCGGGCAGGTCCACGAAGAACAGCTCGTCGAAGCGCCCCTTGCGCAGGAGCTCGGGCGGCAGGCTGCGGACGTCGTTGGCGGTGGCGACGACGAAGGCCCGCGACTGGGACTCCTGGAGCCAGAAAAGGAACTGGCCGATGATCCGCTGCGGCACTCCCGTGCCGTCGTCGCGTCCCGCGAGGCCCTTCTCGATCTCGTCGATCCACAGGATGCAGGGTGCCACCCGGTCGGCCATCGCGAGGGCCTCCCGGAAGCGCCCCTCCGACTCGCCGAGGTACTTGCCGTGGATGCTGCCCATGTCGAGGCGGTAGAGCGGGAGTCTCCACTCGTGGGCGATGGCCTTCGCGGAGAGCGACTTGCCGCAGCCGGGCACCCCGACGAGGAGCACACCGCGCGGCGGCCGCAGTTCGGTGCCGCGCAGGTCGGCATGCATCAGCTCGTGCTTGCGGCGCAGCCATTCGCGCAGGCTGCTCAGGCCTCCGATCGAGTAGTCGCTCTCCCGCAGCGCAACCCGTTCGAGACCTGTGAGATCGCTGAAGATCCGGTCCTTGGCCTGGGCGAGCCCGAGGACGTCCGCCTCCTTGATGGAGCCCTTGGCCGCGATTGTCGCCATCAGATTGACGCACTCGGCCTCGGTGACGCCCCGCAGGAACTCCGCCGCGCGCCGTGCGTCCTCCTCGCTCCACTCGATGGGGATGTGCCCCTTGTGGTCACCGAGAAAGCTGCTGAGGATGCCGTACATCTCGTCAGCGTCCGGCAGATCGAGGTGGAGGCTCATGCCGAGCCGTTGGAGACCGCTCCAGATGGGGGTGTCCGTGATGAGGACGATGCTGCCCATGTTGCTGTCGGCGAGCCGGGCGAGCTCGGCCACGTGCCGAGTGATCGGGGTGTCCGCCTCCAGACCGTCGGGGTCGACGAACACCACCGTCGCGTTGGCCCTGCTGGTGAACTGGGTGGCGGCGAACTCCATGGCTCCGGTGAGCGAACGGTCGTCCATCACCGGCGAGTTGGTCCGCAGGTCGCGCAGGCCTGTTGCCCTGGTGTAGATCCAGAACGGCATGCTGCTGCGGCGCGGCTGCGTGGCGGACTCGCGCAGCAGGCGCAGGGCACGCTGCTGCTCGATGGTGCGCATGCCGATCACCGGCACGCGGGCGGAGATGTAGCTGTCGAGGTGGTGCAGGCTCTCGGCGTAGTTCGACATGCGGATTCGGGCCTTCGCGGGAGTGGGCGGGGTGGTCCGGAGCGGTCGGGGTGGGGCGCTCGTCAGTCGGGGATCACCCGGCGCCGTGGTGCGGCCGCCGGGTCGTACGCCCAGGGGTCCGGGGCGGCGCTCGTGGCGGGGGGCGGTGGCCCTTGCGCGAGGACGCCGGTGAGCGCGTTGTCGCGCAGGGTGCGGCGGAGCTCCTCGATGTGGCGCGGATCCCCGCCCCGCCGCAGCTGGTCGTCGAGAAACCCTTCCAGCTGTTCCTGGAGCTGTGGGATCTGCCGGTCGACCAGCTCCGTCATGGCCGTGTGCAGTTTCTGCGGGAGTCCGGGGTGGCCCGCCATGGCGCGTACGGTCTGGAGTCCGGCCCTGGCCTGGGCCAGCTCACGGCCGTAGGAGAACGGGTCACGTGTCGACGCCATCGCCATGACCAGCTTCTCGGCCCAGGCCTTGAGCCTCCGGTCGAGCGCGCCCCCGAGGTGGTCCGTGAGCCTCTGGACCGTCGCGCCGTCGTACTGCTCCTCGGCGATCGCGGGCAGCACGGCCGGGTCGACGTCCTCGAACTCCGCCCAGCGCCGGAGGAATTGGACCCAGGCCTGATAGGCCCCGCCGTCGCCCCACATTCCGCTCACGCGGAGCTGCCGGGGCGCCGCACCAAGGTCTCGCCGGGCGGCAGCGGCTCCCAGTCGGGCAGCTCTTCGGCGATCCGGCGGAGCCGGCTGGTGACGCGCTCGCCCTGGGGACGGCCGGTGGAGGCCCACGGAGACGGGGGCTTCTGGGAGGCCGGGGGCTCCTGGGTCCGCGCGGATTGCCGGGGCTGCGGGGGAACGCTCATCACTGCTTCTCCTTGACGACGGTGCGGCCCTCGAAGGGCGAGCCACCCTGGGTCGCGGTGGCAAGAGACGTGATCAGTTCGCGGTTGTCCGCCTCCACCAGGTCGGCGGTCCGGTACTTCTCGTACCAGTCGGTCAACTCCGCTGAGGCGCCCCGTAGCTGATGCAGGGAGTCGGTCTTGGCACGCTCCAGGAGCTGGCGCGCGTTGTCCTGGTTGCGCTTGGCCGCCTGCGCGCCGTTGTAGAGGAAGAGCCCCCACACGGCGCCGGTGACCGCCGCGGCCACGAGCGCGAAGCCGATGTTGATCGCCCCGATGAGGAGCAGGATCCCCGTGAGCACGGCGATCAGCGGCGCCACCTTGCGGCCCATCGGGTAGGCGAGCGAGGCGATGAACGGTGCCATGTGCTGGTCCCAGTGGCCCGAGAGGGACTTCTCCAGGTTGGCGAGGGGCTGCGTGAACGACCCGATCCACGGCGGCAGGTGGAAGGTCTGTGCACCGACGGTGTGCGCCGTGCCGAACTGCGCCACCACGTCCTGCGGGACGGAGGCTCGGTAGTCGCGCGTGAAGCCCGCGTGTGCCTGGAGGAACCACTCGTTGCAGGCGGCGACGGCGAAGCGCTGGGTGGCGGCCGACGTGCCGATCGCCGCCGGGTTCAGCGCGGCCGTGGTCTGCACCGTCAGGTAGTCGAGCGTCTCCTCGTACGAGGCGGAGTCGGCGTCGGAGGCCTTGCGGGCCGCCAGGACATCGCCGTCGTGGCCGACGACCGCATGGTTGAAGGCGAGGTCGCGGCGCAGGGGCAGCTCTTCGTAGTCGTACTCGGAGACGAGCCGGTCGAGGATGTCGTCCACGGCGTCCTCGAGACGGTCCGATGGCGCGAACTCCCGTTCCATGATGGCGCGGTACTTGTCGAGTACGGCCTGCTGCGCGCGGGCGGAGCTGTAGGCCGAGTCGAGGTGGTGCCACTGCGGGGAGACCATGGCGAGGCGCGGGAACTCGGCCTTGGCGGACGGCTGGCGCAGCGAATCGATCTCTTCGCGCCACCGCGTGACCTGCCGCGTCAGCGACTGGGCGTCGTCGGCCAGATGTTCGCGCCATCCAGCCAGCGTTTCGGTGAGCAGCTCACGGCCGACGAGACCGAAGGCCCCCTGCGCGATCGACTCCAGGATGACCGCGAACTCCCGGCCGAGCGCCGTCGGGTCCTGCGCGAGGAGGTAGTGCCGCAGCCAGCGCACTGCGGAGTCCTTGCGGCCCTGGCGGCGCAGCACGAGCGCGAAGAAGAGCGCGGTGCGGTCCGGGGAGCGCCTGAAGGCCTCTTCCACGCCGCGCTCACACAGCAGCCGGTCGTCCGCCGACCAGGAGGCGAGCGCGACAAGGGCGGGCGCGAGCCAGTAGCGGGGCGTCTGAATCATCAACTGGTCGCTGACCATACGGACGTTGTCCTCGGACACCAGGCCCACGTCGAAGGCCTGGAGCATGCCGACCGCGGTGCGCCGCACGGTCTTGTGGTGGCCGAACTCGTGGTCCACCTGGTCCTGGATGACACCGATCCGGGTCTCGGCTCGCTGCACGTTGGCGGTGAACTCCGCCTGCTTGACGAAGGCGAGAAACTCGTCGCGCAGTTGCTGCAGTTCGGTGCGGGTCTGCTGCTGATTGTGTTCGACAGTCGCCACCTGGCCGGACACCGAGCTCACGTGCTCGCCGAGCCGGACCACGAGGTTGCTGACTTCCTGCACCTGGCGGCGCAGCGTGTAGTCCACCTCGGACATACGGGTCTCCGATCACACTGATCTGTGGTTGGGGCTGTGGGGAGGTCGCGCTCAGGGGCGTACGACGGTTCCGTCCTCGAGCACGGGGAGGATCAGGCCGCCGTCGTAGACCTCGATGTACGCGTATCCGCCGGACCTGGCCAGCATCCGGGCCTGTGCGAACGGCTCCGGCATCGGTTCGGACGGGGCGAAGTGCCGCAGGATGACGTGGAAGAGGTTGAGCACGTGGTCGATGTAGGGCGGGCCCAGGTGGCAGCGGGCGACGAGCCCGAGCGGCACGTCCGCGTACGCCGTCCGGTACTCGTCGCCGATCCACTCCGCGAGCTGCCGGCGGGCTTCCTCGTCGAGTCCCGCGTCCAGCCGGGTCACGGCGTCCAGGAGGGGCCGCGCCCGCGCCAGGTACAGCTCGCGGCGGTGCGGCCCCGCCGTGCCGGGAGTCTGCGTGGTGCGCTGGTCCTTGCCCAGGCCGGGCGTGAGCTGTTGGCCGGGTGTGAGCTGCTGTCCGGTCTGCACGATCCGCCGTGGTCTCTCGATGTGCCCCATGTGTCCCCCGAGAGTCATGGGTGGTGAGCCGACACGGGGCCGGCCGAGTGGTGCGTGAAGAATAGTGACGCCACATCAATAGTGCGACCTGACATGCACATTGGCACGTCTCGGCCCAACCGCAGCCGGAAGACGACCTGTTCGCGACCAGTTCGGCGCCGACGGTGGGCCCGGGTCACTGTCAGACTCTCCGCCATGGGGACGATCTATGCGCTCTTGGTGGGCATCAACGACTATCCACGCCAGACGGCGACGCCGCTCACGGGGTGCGTCAACGACATGACGGAGGCCGGGCGGCTGCTCGCTGACCGCGCGGTCGGGACGACTGACGTACGGATCCTGCTGGACGCCGAGGCCACGACAGCGGCCGTCACGGACGCGATCGAGCGGCACCTGGGGGCGGCTGGGCCCGGGGACACGGCCCTGCTCTGGTTCTCCGGGCACGGCACGCAGTCGCAGGCGACCGGCGTGGACCTCCTGATCGAGGCGACGGGCCGCAACCAGGCCCTCGTCTGCGCGGACGGCCCGCTGCCGGACAAGCGTCTGGGCACCCTGCTGGACGCGGTCGCCGCGCGGGGCGCGCACACCGCGGCCGTGCTCGACTGCTGTTACTCCGGGGGCGCGACGCGGGACTCGGAGCTGACGGCGCGCTATGCGCCGCCGGGGGCGGGGTGGGACTTCACGGAGGAAAATGCCGTGGGATCACGGGACGTGGTGGCCCCCGAGGGCCCCGCGCGGCATGTGCTGCTCGCCGCGAGCAGGCTCAACCAGCTGTCCTACGAGGGCTACTTCGCGGGCCGCAGACACGGCGCCTTCACCCACGCGCTGCTCGGCGCCGTACGGGACTCGGGCACGGACGCGACGTACCGGGAGCTGCTCGCCGCCGCCGACGCGCGGCTGCAGCGTTCCGGCGGTGGCCAGCAGCCGGTCCTTTACCCGCCGGAGCCCGGCGGCGTCGCGGATCAGCCGTTCCTGGGCGGCGCGGTCTCGCGGGCGCCGAGCTCCCACCTGCTGCGGTGCGGGACCGAGGGCTGGGAGGTGGACTGCGGCAGCGGGCACGGATTGCGGGAGGGGGCGGGGGCTTCGGGGACGGAGTTCACGGTGCTGCCGAGCGTCGGCGACGGCGGGGTCGTCCGGGCGCGGGCCGTGCACGGACATCGCACGCTCGTCGATCCCGTGGAGTGGGAGCCGTCCGCCGCACGGGTCTATCCGGTGGCGCTCTCCGCGCTGGCGCTTGCGCCGACGACGGTCGCCGTCACCGGGCCGCTCGAACAGACCGACGCTCTGCGGACGTTGAGGGAGGCGCTGACCGCGTCCCCGTTGCTCCGGGTGGTCGACTCTCCTCTGGAGGCGGGGGATCTGCACTTCCGGGTCGAGGTGCGGGGCGCGTCGGCGCATGTGCTGCGGAGGGACGGATCGCCTTTCGTGGAGGCGCTGCCGCTTACGGACGCGGGGCGCGTCGCGGACTGCCTCGTCCACCTCACGCGCTGGCATCAGTTCCGGGACCTCTCGTCGCGGCCTTCGCTCCTGGACGGGCTCGTGCGAGTGGAGATCAAACCGTGGGAGACGCGGGACGAGCGGGGCACGGAGCTGCTGCCGGACGGGGGCGGGGAGATCGTCTGCCCCTACGTGCCGGGGCCCGGCGGGCCGCAGAACCCGTGGGTCTCCATCCGGCTGCACAACCGCTCCCCCGACCGGCCGCTGTGGTGCGTTCTGCTGGACCTCACGGACAGCTACCGGAGTGACGCGGAGCTCTATCCGGGGCACTTCATCGCTCCGGGGCACACGGGGTACGCGCTCGACGACCAGCCTGTGCAGCTCTCCCTGCCGGTGGGGCGGGCCGCCGTGGGCGGCGCGAGTACGCGGGACTGGCTGAAGCTGATAGTGGCGGAGGGGGAGCTGAACACCGTGCCGTTCCATTTGCCCGCGTGGGACCCGCAAGGCCTGGGATCCCGCTCGGCCGGGTCCGCCGCCTCCGATGATGGCGTCCTGCGGCTCACCGGCCCCCAGGAGCCGGGCGGGCGACGGGACTTGGGGCGGGTCGAGGGGGGTGGGGCGCCGGGGCTTTGGGCCACGCGGACGATTCCGTTGCGGACGGTGGTGCCGGGGGCGCCCCCTACTGCCCCAGATGCGTGAATCCCGCCCACCCGCTCAAGTCGTCGGGGTCCACGCCCCGGGCCCGGTCCGCCAGCAACGGGGGCAGCCCCTGCGGGAGTTCGCGGTCCGGGTCGAGGATCCACAGCTGGGCCCTTCGTAATGCCCTGGCGGGTCGCTCCCCCTCCACCCGCAGAAAGTGGTGCGTGAGGAACATCAGCACCGACGTCGCGTCGTCCGGTACCGGCCACAGCGAGCCGATCACCGACCGTGCGCCGGCCACGAGGAACGCCGTCGAGAGGGTGTACGCCTCGTTGTGGCCACGCCCGGACACGTGGCTCCGGCATGCGGCGAGCAGCACCAGACCGAGCCGACCACGGCCCTCGCCGCTCAGCGCCTCCGTCAGCTCCTCCGCCGACAACTCGCCCCCGTGCAAGGAGAGATACGCGCTGCCGCGGGCCGCGGACCGTCCCGTCACCGCCGCGTGGCAGGCCAGGTGCAGCACCCCGCCGCTGTCCTCTTCCCCCGCCCGCAGCCAGGCCACCACCTCCTGCGGAGTGCCCGGCCCGTCGGACGTATCGCCGGAACGGCCCCCGAGGAACTGCCCGGACGGGTAGAAGACGCGCTGCACCGCGTCGGCTTCCTCGCCCGCGTACCGCAGGTCCCCCGTGGGGTTGCCGACGACCAGCGCACGCCCGGTGTGCGGGACGGCGGCCCGGGCGGCCACGTCGCACAGCAGACGGGCGGATGCCGCGTACGAGATCTCCGCGTCCTGCAGCGCGTACCGTCGGCGCCCGTCGCCCACCTGGCCCCACGCCGCATGCCAGGGGACGAGGCCGAGCGCGCCCATCGGGACGAGCACCAGGCGTGGCACCCTGCCGGGCTTCCTGGGCGCGGCGAACGCGTCGAAGAGCGGCCGCATCGCCGCGTACCAAGCCCAGCCGCAGAGCCGGTCGAGCCGGTCGCGGAGGGGTGTCGGGGCGGCCGTTGCGGCGGCGTAGCCCGGCACAGGGCCCATGTCGCGGGAGCCTTCGCCCGCGGGCGTGTACGCCCTGAGCGGCCCGGCGTCCTCCATCAGCTTGGGCAGCGGCACGGAGTGCACGTCGCCGCCGTTGGTCACGAGGACCGCCGCACCTCCGCCGTCGTCGGACGCGGGCACGAGGTAGACAAGCGCGTCCTTGCCCAGGGTGCGCAGGGCGGTGGCGATCTCGGTGGGCGTGGGCGGGTCGAGCAGGCGGTCCTGCGGGGTGCCGTCACCGGGGGGCGCCTCCTCGCCGGTGAGCGCGGCCAGCACGCGGCGGCGCAGGGCGCTGGGGACGGACAGGGGGGCCTGCGTGGCGGAGAGCGGGTCCGATGCCTGGTCGGGCTCGGCGCCCACCCCGCGCCACTCCGACGCCAAGTCCTCACGGCCGACCGCGGCGAGCCGTTCAGGCACGGTGCTCGATGTGGTCGCCGCGTGCAGGACAAGGCCCCGGCAGGCGTCGAGCGCCCGTACGGCCTCCTCGGGGACGTTGTCGCGCAGGCACCACGCCGCGACTTCGAGCGCCGAGGCGGTCGCCTTCGCCGCGGCCTGCGTGGCGTGCTCGGTACCGGACTGGAGCAACGCGGCCCAGGTGTGGCCGCGCAGGGCGTCGAGTCCGATGCGGCGGGCGTTGGCGCGGTCGTCCTCGCGCAGCGAGCCGCGGGTGCGGTAGGCGCGGGCGAGGCCGAGGCCGGTGGACGCGTAGAGGCGGTGCTCGGGGCCACCGACCGCGCCGAAGGAGTACTCCAACATCGCGATGCCTTGGGCGAGATGGCGGTCGCGGGCGCGTGGGTCGCGCTGGATCTCGGCGAGCGCGCAGTTGCCCGTGCCGAGGCAGTTGGCGTACCGCAGCTTGCTGTCGCTGCCCTCGTCGACCATGTCATGGGCTTCCTGGACCAGCTCCATCGCCTCGGCGAGCTCGGCGGCGTCCTGGGTCTTCCCCGCCCGTACGAAGCGGGCGATGCCGCTGTCGCCGAGCACCCAGGCCCGGTGGTCCCGGGGCAGCCTGGCTGCTTCCCTGCGCAGCCTGGCGGCGGTGGGCCTGCCGGCGAGCGGCGGGGCGGGCGGCTCGCCGGTCCGCTCGGCGAAGTCGTCGCGGATCATCCGGTCGAGCTCGATGAGCGTCCACAGTTCGGCGCGGGACGGGTCCTCGGGGTCGAGTCCGGCGTGCACCTCGATGACGACGGCGATGTTCCGGTCGGCGTCGGCGAGGTCGCCGCGCCGGATCGCGGCCTGGGCGTCGAAGGACGCCTGCTGTGCGTCCATGACGCGACGCGTGCGCGGGGAGAGCCGGGGGTTGTCCCGCAGCTTCCGCCAGCCCGCGCGGGCCGCCTCCACGTCGTCCGCGCCGCCGCCGGTCTGCCCCCGGTGGCTGGTGGCCATGATCCTGGCGAGGTCGAGCCCGTGCCCGCCGGCTCCGCCGCCGGCCCGCGCCCCCGCTGCCTCGGCCTGCGCGAAGTGGTCGAGGACCGCGTCCATGCCGCCACCCGAGCCCGCCATCTCGTCGACCATGCGGGCCGTACCGGCCGCCATGTGCGCGGTGCGCTGCCACTCCGGGTCGTCCTTGCCGTGGTCGAGGGCGGCCGCCACCAGCTCGTCCTTCTGCTCGGCGGTAACGTGGTCGCCGTGCGGGTCGAGGACGCGCAGATGGAACAGGAGCATGGCGGCGGCCCTCGCCCGGCCGGGGCCGGGTTCCTCCGCGCTCCACTGCACGTACGCCTTGTCGAAGGCATCCGCGAGGCGTTCGGGCCCGAACCCCGCGAAGAGGCCGGGGAAGTCCTCGTCGCTCCCGCTGAAGTCGAGGAACCTGCGGCCTTCCTCCACATCGTCGATGAACTCGCCGTACAGCGCCGTGAAATCGTCGTCCCGCACCGGCGTCCCGTCGCCGTCCGCCTGCTGTCCGCCCTCGTGCCGGGCCCAGGCGGCGAGGAGGCGTGCCATCTTCCGTACTTCCGGGTGTGCCCGCTCGTCCGCGAGGACGATCCCGGCCGCGTCCGCGACGTCCGCCACGCGCCGCGGATCGGGGTCGTCCCCGTAGCGGGCCTGCTGGAAGCCTGCCAGGAGGATCGCCGTCGCCGTGACTGTGCCGTCCCGTTCCGACTGCCACTCGGCGACCGCGCGGCGCATCAGGGCGATGCCCCGGTCGCAGCCCGCCGCGTCACCCCGAGCCGCGGCACGCTCGTAGAGCAGCCGCCCGAATCCGTCGAGGAACTGCGGCAACAGCTGTTCCTCCACGCCGGGCCTGGCAAGCAGCGCGGTCAGCTCGACCTCGCCCGCCGCCCCGTGTGCCTGGTCCTTCCAGGTGGACCAGATCACGACGCGGACGAAGACGGCCCTGCCCTCCGCCTCCCCTGCCCACCACGGCTCTTCGCCGGTGCTCCGGCGTGCGTCACGGACCGCCGTACCGAACGCCTCACGGGCCTCCTCCAGTTCGTCCCGGTCGGCGGTCGCTCGGCCGTGCACGAGCAGGGCCAGACCCAGGCTGTGCCGGACGAGCGGCAGGTCGGTACCGGGCAGCGCCGCTTCGAGCACCGCCTTGTAGTGCGCGGCGGCGGCCGCCGCGTCCTCGACGGCGCCGCGCAGCGCGCAGCGTTCGAGCCGCAGGAAGCCCTGTGCCTCCCACAGGTCGACGGACTCCTCGCCGCCCGCCTCCAGGACGGCGTGGGCGTCCGCGCAGCGGCGCAGAGCCTCGTCGAGCAGCTCGGCCCGCACCTCGCCGGGCGCGTCCGGCGAGCACCGCACGTACCGCTCCTTCGCGCAGAGGGCGAGCAGATGGCGGCCCAGTACGCGCGTGTCGTCGTACACGGAGTCGCCGGCGGACAGCGACGCGGTTCCGGCGAGCAGCAACTCCCAGCAGTCGTCGAGAAGTTGCCGCGAGGGATCCGTGTCGTACTGAAGGGCGCGCACGTGCGCGTACACGATCCGCCACGCGTGCCAGTCGTCGTCGGTGCCCGGCGCCGCGAAGGCCAGGGCGAAGGCTTCCGCCGCCAGCTCCAGGTCCGCGCCGTCCGGGTCGCCGTCGGCCGACAGGTGGATGCGGTAGCTCAGTTCGCCCGCGTACGCGCACAGTGCGGGCGCCTCTTGGGCGTCGGACGGCAGCCGCGCGAGGTGGTCGAGGATCTCGGCGCGCTCGCCCTGGAGCATCTGTCTGTTCTCGTCGAGCACAGTGAGCCTTACGTGTGGAGAGGGCACTCAGGGCGCGAGGCGCGCGTGGTAGGGCTGGAGAACGGAGTTGAGCCATCGCTCGCCGTCCGTCGTGCCGAAGTCCACGACGTCCCCCTCGACGGCCGCGACGGCCGCGACGGCCCCCTGCGGGCACCGGTCGCCGAAGAGCAGCACTGTGCGGTCGGCGGGCTCGCGTTTCGACGACCAGACGAAGCCCTGCGCCCAGGGGTCGGTGTGATCGCGTATCCAGTGCGCCCAGTCGCGCGTGTAGGCGTAGTCGATCGCCTCGGTCTGGACGAGCCAGCTGTCCTGGTGGACGGCGGCCAGGTCCTGCGCGCTCATCAGCGACACCACGGTGACATCGGTGGTGAGCCGGAGCGTGGACAGGCGCCGCCCCTCGACGCTCACGCGCGGTAGCAGCCGGGGGCCGCCCGCCGGGTCGAACGGCAGGGAGCGCAGCAGCGTCTCGCAGACCGCGGCCGCCGGGCTCAGGCCCGCGTAGAGGTAGCCGTACGGATCGCAGGCCGTGCCGTCGAAGCGGCCGCCCCCGTACAGGCAGTGCGAGGGGCGCGGGTTGAACGCCGCGGCGTCGCGGCGTGAGGAGTGCACGCGGTGCAGGACCGTGCCCCGTTCCAGGGTGACCTTGGCGGGGGTGCCGGTCATGGTGTCGGGCGGGCGGTAGTTGGGCACGGCTAGTCACCCTCCATCAAGAAGCGTGCCGTGTCCGCGAGTTGGCGGTCGCGTCCGGCCCCGAGGAACTGGACGGGCGGGGCGCCGAGCCAGGCGTTGGCGGACAGCCACCAGTCGGCGGCGCCCCAGGGGTCGCGGTCGGCGGCCAGGAGGGCGTTGACTTCGAGGACTACCAGCCAGGGCATCGCGTCCTCGGAGAACTGGAAGCGCGGCAGGCGTGGCAGACCGCCCGCCGCGGGCAGCCGGATCAGCTCGGGCGCGAAGGGATTGCCGCCGTGCCGCAGCACGGTGTCGGCGTCCAGGGCGGGCGCGGCGAGCAGCCGTTCGCGGACCGGGCCGAGCACGGGACCGACCATGCGGTGGCCGTCGATCAGGAGCACGGCGAGGTCCTCGGCGTGGAATCCCTGATAGCTGAGATCCTCTCCGGCCGTCCCTTCGAGCTCGGCGTCCATGGTGAGCCGTGCCTCGCCCCCGGCGCCGAACTCCTCGGGCAGCCGCTCCCGCAGCAGCCCCGCCGCCCGATCGGCCGCTTCCCTGCGGGTCGCCTCGTCCGTGTCACCGCCGCGCACGACGCCGAGCAGCGCGGCGAGGCGGTCGAGGAGCGGCTGGTCGAGACGGGCGCCGACGCGGTCCCATAGCGCGGCGGCGGCCGCGAGCACGGCGTACGGATTCACGGATTCCCCCTGTCTTCGTGGATCCCCCGGTGTTCGTGGACCCCCCTGCCTTCGCGGATCCCCGGCTCGGCGTACCCGGCGAGCAGCCTCTCGATGAGGTCGGCGCGTGCGTGGCGGCGGACGACGAAGTGGACGTCCCAATCGGCGCCACGGGCGAATTCCGCCTCCACGGCCGCCCACAGCGCGCCGAAGCTCTCCAGCGGCGGGAGGCCGCCGCGGCCCGCGCCGAGCAGCGGCACGCAGATGGAGGTGAGGGGCGGATCGCTCGCGCGGGACTCCTCGGCGAGCAGCGCGAAGGCGCGGGCCACGCCGCGGGTCACGTCGGCCGGCTGTACGTCGTAGTCATTGGTCTCGGGCCGTGGCACGGCCACGGCTACGTGGTAGATCCGCCGGACGCCCTGGACGGCGAGGGCGCCGGCCGAGGTGGCGACGACCGTTCCCGGCAGGGCCGCCCGGCCCGGAGTTCCGTGCCGGGCGGCCCACCCCCGTAACTCGTCGTGGACGTGGTCCTCGACGAGGCCCCCCGTCGGGTCCTT
Organism: Streptomyces sp. NPDC054866; assembly: GCF_053610745.1. Lineage (NCBI taxonomy): Bacteria > Bacillati > Actinomycetota > Actinomycetes > Kitasatosporales > Streptomycetaceae > Streptomyces > Streptomyces sp. NPDC054866. The sequence goes on along the minus strand of NZ_JBSGZA010000003.1, from coordinate 601,930 downwards.
GCGCGCACCGGCCCTCCGCAGGGTCGCCGAGACCGACGACTTGTAGGCGGCGGGCAGCGCGAAGTACGTGTTGGAGGGCGAGACCACGACATCCACGTCCCGCAGCAGGTCCACCGAGTGGACGTGCACGGTGACGGTCACGGCGCGCCCGTGCAGAAAGAGCCGGAGCTCACGGTGGGCAGCGGGCAGTCCGCCCGCCGGTCCACCCCTCTCCCCCGGCGCCCGGACGGCGATGCCGACGACCTGCTCGGCTATCTGCCCGAGCACCATCAACTCATGGTGCTTGCGGAAGCGTTCGACGCTGACCCCGTACACCTGAGCGGCCCTGCGGCGCCGGTCAGCCGGCGGCCAGTCGCGGGTGCCCTGGGCGAGGCCGAGGGTGTACTCGGCGGCGGTCTGGAGACTTCCGCCCCCGATTCCGGCGACGGCGGCCCGCAGCAGCCGCTCGACGGCACCGAAGGCCAACTCGCCGCCGGTCGTGGGAAGTTCCTCGGCGATCCGGATCAGCTCAGGCGTGTCCGTCTCGCGCAGTCTGACGACGCCCGCCCGCCGCACCTTCCTCACCTCCTCGAGCACCAATCCGTGATCGGGTATGTGAGGAGGCGGTGACATGGCGGCAAGGATCGCACCGGCGTCACACCCCTCACAAGCCCGTTCCGTTCTCCCCTCGTCCTCCATTGCACCGCTGACGCCGGTCGGACTCCGGGCACGCGCAGGGCGGAAACGGGGCGCGGGAGCCTTCGCCCGCGTGCGGTGGCGCCTGAACAGGACGACGATGGACAGATAAGGGGACACATAAAGGGACACATAAGGGCCGCGACGCGATCACCATCCCTGAGGGGGCATGGAGATGTGTCATGCGCGTCCACAAGGTACGCCCCGACATCAGCGTCCTGAGCGACAGCCTGGAAGTACCGGGGATCGGGCACATACCGGTCAACGCCTTTGTGCTGCACGCCTCCCAGCCCGTCGTCGTCGACACCGGCCTCGGGCTGTCCGACCGCAACTTCCTGGAGGCGCTCGCCACCGTTCTCGATCCCGCCGACGTGCGCTGGATCTGGCTCACCCACCCGGACCGTGATCACACCGGCGGGATCTTCGATCTGCTGGTCGCGGCGCCCCATGCACGGGTCGTGACCACGTTCGGGGGCGCGGGGATCATGTCCTGTGAGCGCCCGCTGCCCCTCGACCGCGTCCATCTGCTCAACCCGGGGCAGAGCCTGGACGTCGGCGACCGCACCCTCACGGGGTTCAGGCCGCCGCTCTTCGACAACCCGGCCACCGTCGGCTTCTTCGACGACCGGTCGGGGGCCTGCTTCAGCTCCGACTGCTTCGGAGGGCCGATGGCCACCGCCGAGCTGGCACAGGCCGACGACGTGCGCGAGGTGCCCGTCGAGGGGCTGCGGGCCGCGCAACTGCTCTGGGCGACGGTCGACAGCCCCTGGGTGCAGGTCGTGGACTCCGGGAAGTTCCTGGACAGCTTCCAGCCGCTGCGGGACGGGGCGCCCGAGCTCGTCCTTTCCACGCATCTGCCGCCGGCCCTCGGCATCACCGGGACGATGATGGACACGCTGGGCTCGGCGGCCGGGGCCTCGCCCTTCGTGGGCCCTGACCAGGCGGCGCTGGAGCAGATGCTGGCCGGGTTCGAGCCCGCGGGCGCGCCCCCGGTCGCGTCGTGACGAAGGCGCCCCGGACCGTCATGACCCGGGGCGCCTTCAGTGACGTACGAGAAGGGGATCTCGCGTCAGACGAACAAGCTGACCACTGCCGCCACCACGAATCCCGCCACGGACAGCACCGACTCCAGGACCGTCCACGTCTTCAGCGTGTCCCGCTCCGAGATGCCGAAGTACTTCGCCACCATCCAGAAGCCGCCGTCATTCACGTGCGAGGCGAAGATCGAGCCCGCCGAGATCGCCATGATGACCAGGGCCACGAACGCCTGGGAGTGGTCGCCCTCGGCGAGGAGGGGGGCCACGATGCCCGCCGTCGTCACGATCGCCACCGTCGCCGAGCCCTGGGCGACGCGAAGGACCAGGGAGAGCAGGTAGGCGAGGACGATGATCGGCAGGCCCACGTCCTGGAAGGTGTCCGAGAGGGCGCCGGCCACGCCGCTCGCCTTGAGGACCGCGCCGAAGATGCCGCCCGCGCCGACCACCAGGAGGATGTTGCCGACCGGCTTGAGGGACGAGGTCGACACCGTCTCCAGGGACTTGCGGGACCAGCCGCGCCGGATGCCGAGCAGGTAGTACGCCATGAGCAGGGCGATCGTCAGGGCCACGAAGGGGCTGCCGAAGAACTCGATCACCGAGCGGAAGGTCGAGGGGTCGAAGGCGATCGACGAGAAGGTCGCGAGGAGGATCAGGAACAGCGGCGTTCCGATGATCGCGAAGACGGTGCCCAGCGGCACCGGCTTCTCGCGCGGCTCGACGCCTGCCGCACGCTGCTCGGCGACGACCGCCTGGCGCGCCTCGTCGGCGGCCTCGACCATGTCCTGCGGGACGGGTACGAAGATGCGCTTGCCGATCCAGGCCGAGTAGACCCAGGCGGCGATGACGGCCGGGATGCCGCAGACGATGCCCATCAGGATGACCCAGCCGAGGTCCACGTGGAGCAGACCGGCGGCGGCCACCGGGCCCGGGTGCGGGGGCAGGAACGCGTGGGTCATGGAAAGACCCGCGAGCAGGGGCAGGCAGTAGAGCAGGATCGACTTGCCGCTGCGCTTGGCGGCGGCGTACACGATCGGCGCGAGGACGAAGATGCCGACGTCGAAGAAGACCGGGATGCCGAAGATCAGGCCCGTCAGACCCATGGCCAGCGGGGCGCGCTTCTCGCCGAAGAGGCCGAGGAGGCGGGAGGCCAACACCTCGGCGCCGCCCGACACTTCGAGTATCGCGCCGAGCATCGTGCCGAGGCCGATGATGATCGCCACATGGCCGAGGATGCCGCCCATGCCGGTCTCGATGACGGAGACCGCGTCGGACTTCTGGACCGTGCCGAAGAGTTCGGTGACGGAGAGGCCGGCCGAGAGGCCGACGACTATGGAGACCGCGAGCAGCGCCACGAAGGGCTGAAGCCTGACCTTGATGATCAGGAAGAGGAGCAGCACGATGCCGAGCGCGGCGACGGTCAGCAGGCCCGCCGTGCCGTCGATCAGGGTGAGGATTCCGCCGGTGTGAGGTGGTTCCTCGGCGGCGGGGGCGGCGGCCGCGAGCGCGGCGAAGGGGGACGACGGGGACATCTTTGACCTCGTAAGTGCATGGGGCTTTCAGGGCAGGGGGGATCACGGCGCGGCGCCCGAAGGGGGGAGTTGGGCACCGCGCCGTGAAGACTTGCGGCTTGCGGAGGGTGGTTCAGAGGATGGATCAGGGGACGGGCTGCGTCAGCTCAGGACGGCGAGCGCGTCGATCTCGATGAGCAGACCCTTGGGCAGGCCCACGTAGACCGTGGTGCGGGCCGAGGCGGGGGCCTTGAGGCCCTGCTCCTCGAAGTACGCGTTGTAGATCTCGTTCATCTCGGCGAAGTGGTCCACGTCCGTGAGGTAGACGCGCATCATCATCACGTCGTCCCAGGTCGCGCCGCCCTCTTCGAGGATCGCCTTGACGTTGTCGAAGGTCTGGAGGGTCTGCTCGCGCAGGGTGGGGCCCGCGGGGGTGGGGGCCTTGCCCTCCTCGGCGGGGAGGAAGCCGACCTGCCCTGCGACCTGAAGGATGTTGCCCTTCTTGACGCCGTGGGAGAACTTCGCGGGCGGGGTGGTGTGGGTGGCCGGGGTGAGAGCGATCTTCTCGGTGGTCATGACGTGCTCAGGCTTCCTTGAGGGGTGACTTGCCGGAGTACTCCCGGCTGATGGCGTCCGCCGTACGGCGCACCAGCGGGAGCAGCGTGAGGAGTTCGTCGGCGGTGACGACGACATTCGGCGCTGAGACCGACATGGCGGCGACGACCCGGCCGTCCGCACCGCGGATGGGGGCCCCGATGCAGTTGATGGACTCCTCGTGACCACCGAGGTCGGTGGCCCAGCCCTGTTCGCGTACGGCGCTGAGTTCCTTGAGGAACGCGGCGGCGTTGGGCGTCGAACGGGACGTGTACGTGGGGTAGTCGAGCTTTTCCGCGATGGCACGGCGCTCGGCCTCGGGAAGATCGGAGAGCAGCAGCTTCGCGACGGCGGCGACGGTGATCGCCACCGGCTTCCCGATGCGCGAGTACATCCGCACCGGATAGCGGCTCTCGACCTTGTCGATGTAGAGGACTTCCTGCTCCTCGTAGACCGCGAGGTGGACCGTGTGGCCACACTTCTCGTTGAGCGCGAGGAGGTGGGGGTGCGCGATCTCGCGTACGTCGAGGTTCTCGACGGCCTCCTGGGCGAGCGCGAAGAGGCGGGCGCCCAGGCGGTAGCGCTGGTCGGACTGGCGGTAGACCAGGCCGTGTTCGTGGAGCGTGCGCAGGAGCCGCAGCGCGGTGGACTTGTGCACCTCAAGACGCTCGGCGACCTGGCCGAGGTCGGCGGGGCCTTCGGCGAGCAGCGGCAGGATGGACAGGGCGCGGTCGACGGTCTGGCTCATGTACGTGCCTCCTCCTTGGCCTCAGTGTTCGCGGGGACGCCGTCCGTCCAGCCCGGGCCGAGACGAAGTGTCCCCCAGGCGTCGGCGTCCAGTGCGGCAAGACGATCGGTGTGCTCCCTCGCGGGAGGGGTCGCGAGGTCCTCGGGGACGGTGAGGGCGGCGGCCGCCATGAGGTGCCCGTGGCGCAGGCACCGCTCGGCGTCAAGGCCGCGCAGGGTCGCGGAGAGGAACCCGGCGGCGAAGGCGTCTCCGGCGCCCACGGGGGCGACGACGTCGACGTCGAGCGCGGCCTGGAAGACGGCGGGCTCCCCCTGGGTATGGATGGTGGCGCCGCGGCTGCCCTGCTTGACGACCAGGGTCGCGGGCTCCGGGAGCGCGGCGCGGATGGCGTCGGGGCCGCCGGTGACGCCCCAGGCGTCGGCGGCCTCGTCCTCGCCGACGAAGACGAGGTCGGCGCCGCGGGCCAGGTCGAGCAGGACGCGGGGTCCTTCGCTCGCTTCCCCGCTCCACAGTCCGGGGCGGTAGTTCACGTCGAACGACACCAGCGGGCGGCCGGGGCGGGGTGCGGTCAGCTCTCGCAGGAGGGCGAGGCAGTCCGCGGAGAGGGCGGCGGTGATGCCGGAGAGGTGCAGGATGCGGCCGGCGTCCAGGGCCTCGCGGTCCACGCTGCGCGGCGCCATCGCGGACGCGGCGGACCCGGCCCGGTAGTAGAGGACCTCGTGGGCGTCGGTGTCGCGGTCATCGGCGGTGCGGAAGTAGATGCCGGTGGGGCGGTGCGGGTCGCGTCCGACGCAGCCGGTGTCGACTCCGTAGCGGGCGATCGCCTCGACGAGGTGGTCGCCGAAGCCGTCGGCGCCGACCCGGCTGACCCAGCGGGTGCGGTGTCCGGCCGCGGCGAGCGCGCAGGCGACGTTCGACTCGGCGCCGCCGATTCCGCGATCGAAGGAGGGGACGTCGGCGAGGCGGCCCGCGCGGGAGGGCAGGAACGTGACCATGGACTCGCCGAGCGCGACGACGTCCACTGTTGCCTGCGCGTCCATCGCTGCCTGCGCGGCCTCTGCGGTCACTGTCTTCCTGCCCCTCAACCGTCGGTCCGGATCCGTTGACCCGGCGTTGGCTCGGATGTTAGACAGCAGTAAGCGACATACGCAATGACCGTTGCATATCATGCAACGCACCTTTTCGAGGAGGCGCCATGGCCGCCGACAACGCAGCCGACCACTCCGGCGGACGTCTTGTCCGGGAGCTCGACAGGCTCGCGGAAGAGCGGGTCGACCACCGCTTCAAGGGCCTTCCGCCGGACGCGGAGGGTCTGACGGTCGGCGAGCTGGCGGCCCAGCGCCGGAACCTCTTCACGGACGGTTTCACCACCCCCGTCCTCGCCCTCTCCGCCGAGCGACTGGAGCACAACCTCGCGCTGATGGAGACGTACTCCGAGCGGCACGGCCTCGCCTTCGCCCCGCACGGCAAGACGTCCATGGCGCCGCAGCTCTTCGCGCGTCAGATCGAGCGGGGCGCGTGGGGCATCACCCTCGCCGTGCCGCACCAGGTGCGGGTGGCGCGGGCCTACGGCATCGAGCGGATCTTCCTCGCCAACGAGCTGGTGGACGCGGCGGCGCTGCGCTGGATCGCGGGCGAGCTGGACGCGGACCCCTCCTTCCGCTTCATCTGCTACGTCGATTCCGAGGCCGGCGTCGCCCTGATGGACGCCGCTCTGCGCGAGGCGGGTGCGACGCGTCCCGTCGACGTCGTGGTGGAGCTGGGCGCGGGTGACGGGGCGCGCACGGGTGTGCGTACGGAGGCCGAGTGCGTCGAGATCGCCAACGCGGTCGCGGCGGCGGACACGCTGCGCCTGGTGGGTGTCGCCGGGTACGAGGGCGAGGTGCCCGACGCGACGCCCGAGCGGGTGCGGGCCTGGCTGGGGCGTCTCGCGGCGCTGGCGGTCGAGTTCGACAAGGCGAACCGGTTCGCGGATCTGGACGAGATCGTCGTCAGTGCGGGTGGCAGCGCGTGGTTCGACGCGGTGGCGGATGTCTTCGCGGAGATTCCCGAACTGTCGGTGCCGGTACTGAAGTTGCTTCGCTCGGGGGCGTACGTCTCTCATGACGACGGCCACTATCGTCACTTGACCCCGTTCAACCGCATCCCGGACGAGGGGGCGCTGCACCCCGCGTTCCGGCTCTGGACGCAGGTGGTTTCGCGGCCGACGCGGGAGCAGGCGTTCACCAACGCGGGGAAGAGGGATGCGGCGTACGACATCGACCTGCCCGAGGCGCAGGTCGTCCACCGGGGTGGGGTGGACCGGCCCGCGACGGGGGTCACGGTGACGGGCCTCTCCGACCAGCACGGATGGGTCCGTACGACCCCCGAGGCGGACCTCGCGGTCGGCGACTGGGTGGGCCTGGGTCTCTCGCACCCGTGCACTTCGTTCGACAAGTGGCAGCTGATCCCTCTGGTCGAGGCGGATGGCACGGTCACGGACTACATCCGCACTTATTTCTGACCCCTGGGTCTTGGGCGGCGCCTTTCTGACCCCTGGGTCTTGGGGGGGCGTCCGATCACCCGGCGGTACCGGGTGGCCGAACAAACAGAACCGCCGCTCCGCGGCGGATGCCTCCCACCCACCCACCCGATTACCCCGCAGGTTGACGGGTGGGTGGGTGGGGAAGCCCCGCGCCGAAGGCGCGGACTGACAAGACGGCGGGCGGACGAGACAGCAGGGGTCAGTCGCACGAGTACCACCCGCACCCGCCAACGAAGCCCCACCCCCGCCGGGGCCACCCGCACCCGGCGACGAAAGCCGCACGGGTGGTGCGGGTGGGAGCGACAACCCGGCCGGAGGCCGGGTGCACCACACACAGCCCGCAGCCAAGCGAGAAGAGAGGCACGGCCATGGACCTGGTCATCCGGGACGTACGCGTCGTCGACGGCACCGGAGGTGCCTCCTACCGAGCCGACGTCGGCGTACACGAGGGCAGGATCACCGAGATCCGCAGGGAAGGGGTGGGCGAGGGCCCCCGGCTCACCGGGGCCAAGACCCTGGACGCCCAAGGCCTGGCGCTAGCCCCCGGCTTCATCGACATGCACGCCCACAGCGACCTCGCCCTCCTCCGCGACCCGGACCACAGCGCGAAAGCCGCCCAGGGCGTCACCCTGGAAGTCATCGGTCAGGACGGGCTCAGCTACGCCCCCGTGGACGACCGCACCCTCGCCCAGGTCCGCCAGGCCATCACCGGCTGGAACGGCGACGGCAGCGACATCGACTTCGACTGGCGCACCGTCGGCGAGTACCTGGACCGCCTCGACCGCTCCCACGACGGCCACGGCATCGCCGTGAACGCCGCCTACCTCATCCCCCAAGGCACCGTCCGCATGTACGCGCTCGGCTGGGACGACCGCCCCGCCACCCCCGCCGAGGTCGAACGCATGAAGCAGCTCGTCGCGGAGGGGATGGAGCAAGGTGCCGTGGGCATGTCCTCCGGGCTCACCTACACCCCCGGCATGTACGCCGACGACTCCGAACTCACCGAGCTCTGCAAGGTCGTGGCCCAGTACAACGGCTACTACTGCCCCCACCACCGCAGTTACGGCGCCGGCGCCCTCCAGGCGTACGAGGAGATGGTCAACCTCACCCGCACCGCGAACTGCCCCCTCCACCTCGCCCACGCCACCATGAACTTCGGCGTGAACAAGGGCAAGGCGCCCGACCTGCTCGCGCTCCTCGACGACGCCCTCGCCCAAGGGGCCGACATCAGCCTCGACACCTACCCCTACACTCCCGGCTGCACAACTCTCGTGGCCATGCTGCCGAGTTGGGCAAGCGAAGGCGGCCCCGACGCGATCCTGACCCGCCTCCAGGACGACGAGACCGCCGAGAAGATCCGCCACCACATGGAGGTCATCGGCGCCGACGGCTGTCACGGCGTACCGATCGAGTGGGACAAGATCGAGATCTCGGGTGTGAGCGACCCCGGTCTTGCCTCCTGCGTGGGCAAGACGATCGCCGAGTCCGCCACCCAGCGCGGCGAGGACCCCTGGATCACCGCCCGTCGCCTCCTCATCAACGACAAGCTCGGCTCGACGATCCTCCAGCACGTCGGCCACGAGGAGAACGTCCAGGCGATCATGCGCCACCCCGTGCACACCGGCGGCAGCGACGGCATCCTCCAGGGCTTCAAGCCGCACCCGCGCGCGTACGGAACGTTCCCGCAGTACCTCGGCCGCTACGTCCGCGAACTCGGCGTCCTCACCCTCGAAGACTGCGTCGCCCACCTCACCGGGCGCCCGGCCGCTCGCCTGCGCCTCCCCGACCGGGGCGTCGTCCGCGAGGGCTACCGCGCCGACCTGGTCCTCTTCGACCCGGAGACGGTCGCGGCGGGCTCCACCTTCGACGCCCCCCGCACCCTCCCCACGGGCATCCCGCACGTCCTGATCGACGGCAAGTTCGTGATGGAGGACGGCCGACGCACGGACGTCCTCGCAGGACGCGCCGTGCGCCGCACCCTCTAAGCCCCGTCCCCTCCCTACTTCCTCACTTCTTCTTGCCCTTGATGTCGATGTGGGCGTTGAACTTCGCGCCCACGATCGTCACGAACACGTTGCCCTGCCGACCGCGCGTGGCCATCGTGTCCCCGACCTGCCCCTTGCCGAGGGCCGCCTTGTCCTGGATCTCGGTCGAGTAGAGGTTCGTGAACTGGTCGTAGCGCTCGGCGGCCAACTGGGCGGCTTCCTCCCACTCCTCCTGGAAGGCGGCGTATTCGCTCTCCGTCATGCCTGATCCGAAGGTGAAGTCGGGGTTATTGGCCTGCTCGTAGTGGTGCTTGCACTGGTCGAGGAGCAGGCCTGCGTCGGTCTTCACCCCGACCGTTTTCACCAGGGATTCGGCCTGCTTCTGGATCGCCGCCGCGCGCTCCGCCACCCGCTCCGCGCGCCGCTGTTCGATCAGGTCGTCCTCAATGGTCTTCTTGGCCGCCACCAGACCGTTGTTCTTGTCCTCGACCCACGCGATGCGAACGGAGGCGTCCCGCTTGCGCTGCGGGATCACTCCCCAGGGGAGGCCGATCGACTCGCTGTACGCGGTCAGCAGCTCGGTCGCTTCCGCCTCGTCGTTCGCGTACTCCACGTGATTGATCATCTTGGTCATGATGGAGCCCCCTTCGTCCCGCCGCCGGGCCGTCCGGCGGCGAGTGCGCGGGCAACGTCTCACCGCAGCGGGCCCCCGTCACCGGGTTGCGTCCCGTCCGGTTCTGCGGCGGGGAGCCCGGCGTACCACGCAACGCGAAGCCACGAACCGTTCAGTCACGCCGGGGCAATCACCTACTGATTAGCGTGGTTGCTGTGGGTGGGTGGCTGAGGGAGCCTCCATCCCGTGTGGGCGGGCGCGGCCCCGGTGGGGGCTGACTTTCGTCGGCTGATCTACGTACGGGCCCAGATTCAGCAACCCTCTTCCACAACCCCCAACCAACAGCCCGCACGGCTCCCCCCACTCCACAGCGACAACACCCCGCCACACCCGCCAGCCGGCCAACAGACAGCAGCAACAGGGGGGTGGGCACGGTGGGTGGTGGGGTGCGGGTGGGGTGTGGGCGGGGTGTGGGTGGGGTGCGCGTGGGGCGAGGGCGTGGGCGAGGATTTCGCGGATGGGGCCGCGCGTAGGGCGGGTCGGGGCGAGGGCTTCACGGATGGGGCCGCGTGTAGGGCGTGTGGGGTGAGCGCGTGGGGCGAGGGTTTCGCGGATAGGGCCGCGCATGCGGCGGGTAGGGCGAGGGCTTCACGGATGAGGCCGCGCATGGGGCGGGTAGGGCGAGCGCGTGGGGCGAGGGTTTCGCGGATAGGGCCGCGCATGCGGCGGGTAGGGCGAGGGCCTCGCGGATGGGGCCTCGTGGGGCCCATTTGCAGGAAAGTTCCACTTCCTGCCCCGCAAGCCCCAGCTCACTGCCGAACCAAGTGGGACTTTTCTGCAATGGCGGCTCATCAACGCCGAAAGACGGACAGCCCGACGAGAGAGCCCGACGAGAGAGCTGGGCGGTAGAGCTGGACACTTCGGTGACGCCAAGCGAGGAGGTCGGCAGACGGCGAACCCCTCCGTTGCCGCCCCTCCGATGCCACCACCCGTCGTCCCCCTCCGTCGCCACCCCCCCGTCGTCCCCCTCCGTCGCCATCCTCCGTCGCCACCCCCCGTCGTCCCCTCCGTCACCACCCTCCGTCGCCACCCCCTGTCGGTCCCTCTGTCCCCACCCGCACCCCACCACCCACCACCCACCGCGCCCACCCCCACACCCCCCTGTTGCTGCGTCTTTGTCTGTTGGCCTGGGCGCCGTGCTTCCGGGCTGCCACTCACACCGCCCTCGGGGCCAGCCCTGCCCCGTCATGTAAACCCCGGTGTCCAACCCCGTGGCCACGTCCGAACATCAGGCGACGAAAGCCAGCCCCCACCGGCCCGAGCCGGCCCACACGGGATGGAGGCTCCCTCAGCCACCCACCCACAGCAACCACGCTAATCAATTGCCCACGCAGTGGGGCCTTCTCACGTCACGCACGGCAGCGCCAGCTCGAACCACACCGTCTTGCCGATCCCGTACGACCGGGGGTACGACCCCCACGTGTCGGCCAGCAGCTCCACCAGGGCAAGGCCCCGCCCCGACTCGTCGTCCGGCCCCGCCTCCCTCGGACACGGCAGCGCATCACTCGCGTCCGCCACCTCCACCCGCAGGACGCCCCCGTCCAGCACGCACCGCGCCTCGACCTCCCGCCCCACCGAAACCCGCCCGTGCCGTACGGCATTGGTCATCAGCTCACTGAGCAGCAGTACGGCGGTGTCCGTCACGTCGTCCGGGACCTTCCAGTCCCGCGCCTGCTCGGCGAGCAGCGAGCGCGCCCGGCCGACACTGCGCGGGCCTCGCGGCAGCCGCCATCCAAACTCCCTCGGGAGAGGGGAAGTTGTGCGTTCCATGCCTCATACGCTGCCGGACCGGGCATAGCCAACGACGCGCTCGCCCGGCTCGGGGCGGCCGACAAGCGGCTGACGCTCTCGGCGGCCGAGTGCGCCGCGCTCGAAGAGCTTGCCGCACAGTGGTTCGCGCGCGGGGCCACGCCGGAGACGCTGGTGCGCGCCCTTACCGCTGGGCTGCCGGAACAGGTGTACTCCCCCGGCACGTTCGCCCGCCGCAGCTCGCCGCGCGGCGGCAAGTTCTCGTGGAGTGCACGGACTGCGGTGTGCCCGGACTCCCCGAAAGGCTGCCGGGAGCAGGGCGGCGGGGCCGGGCCGGGGCCGGGCCCCCGCCGCCCCGCTGCCACCTCACGACGTGCACCGCAGGGTGGCAGCGCTCAGATGCCTTACGGCTTGGCGGAGGGGGTCGGGCGTGGCAGCTTGCAGCCCTTCCGGGTGAGGTCGATCTTGCTGTCGTGGGTGACGCAGGGGACGATTCCGTACGTCTGCTGGGCGTAGTTGATGCCCTTGCGGACCGTCACGTTGCCTTTCCGGTCGACCTCACAGGGGTTGTTGAGGGTGCAGCGCTCGCCGTCCTCGTTCCCCGTGTTGTTGACGGCGGTGACCTTGCCGGTCTTGTGGTCGATCACCGGTGAGCCCGAAGTCCCGCCGATCGTCTGGCACTCGGGGGTGTAGCGGACCGAGTCCTTCCAGGTCCACTCGCCCTCCTTGAGGCGGTACGCGAACCCGTCGATCTTGCAGGTGTACGTCTCTTTCCAGTACCCGGAGACGACCGTGATGGCTCGCCCCTTGACCGGGTGGTCGTCCTCGATCTCCAGCGCCTTGATGCCGTACTTCTTCTTGACGTCGGCGTAGGTGGTGGTGAGTTGGTACAGCGAGATGTCGGTGTCGGTCATCGTCGCGTACGAGATCTTGCTCGCCTTGAGCGTCGCCTTCTCCGCGCCCGTGGCATCCAGGAGCTTGAAGGTGCGGGTGGACGGCTGGTCGACGATGACCTCGCCCGCCGCCGGGAAGCCGCTCTCCAGACAGTGACCGTTGGAGAGGACGAGCGCGGGGTCGTCCGCCTTCGACTGCGGCATGCGGACGACGGAGCCCGAACAGTTGCTCAGCGCCACCGTGCCCGCGAAGTCGACCGCCTTGGCCTTGGCGGCCTCCCCTGCAGCTTGTTTCGACGATGCGCTGTCCGGAGCCGCGATGGCCGGCGCGGAGCCGAAGCCTACGAGGGTGAGGGCGAGTAAGCCGCCCGCGAGAGCCTTCTTCATGTGTGGTGCCCCCCTTGTAGCTACGTGTAGCTGTGCCCTGTGGTGTTGTCATGGGCATTCTTCGGGGGCCCACGGATAAGGGACAAGGGGTGAGAACTCTTGCATTTCGGCGGGACCGGTCCGGGTAGGACCGGTCCCGCCGCGGGCCGGACCCTTACGGCTTGGGGAGCTCGCAGCCCTCGCGGCTCAGGTCGATCTTGTTGCCGGGTGCCACGCACGGCACGACGCCGTACGTCTGCTGGGCGTAGTTGATGCCCTTGCGGACCGTCACCTTGCCGTTCTCGTCGACCTCGCACGGGTTGTTGTCCGTGCACTCCTCGCCGCTCTCGTTGCCGGTGTTGTTGACGGCGACGACCTTGCCGGTCGCGTCATCGATCACCGGTGAGCCCGAAGTGCCGCCGATCGTCTGGCAGTCGGGGGTGTAGCGGACCGAGTCCTTCCAGGTCCAGTTGCCCTCCTTGAGGCGGTGGGCGAAGCCGTCGATGCTGCACTTGTACATCTTCTTCCAGTAGCCGGAGGCGACGGTGATCGCCTTCCCCTGCTCCGGGCGCGCCGCGTTCAGCTCAAGCGCCTTGATGCCGAACTTGCTCTCGATCTCGCTGTAGGTGCTGGTGAGTTCGTAGAGCGAGAGGTCGGTGTCCGTCATCGTCCCGTAAGCGATCTTGCTCGCCTTGACCGTGCCGGCGTCACCGCCGGAGGCGTCGAGGAGGGTGAAGGTGCGCGACGACGGCTTGTCGACGAGGACCTCACCGGGCGCCGGGAAGCCGCTCTCCAGGCAGTGGCCGTTGGACATCACGAGCGCGGGGTCGCCGGGCTTCGAGTCCGGCACGCGGACGACGGAACCGGAACAGTTGCTCAGTGCCACCGTGCCCGCGAAATCGACCGCCTTGGCCTTGACCGGCCGTTCGTCACTGACTGCCGCCGCGGGCGCCGCCGTTGCTCCGAGGAGCAGAACGGCGAAGCACGCACCGACGAGAGGCTTGTTCATGTGGGGGGTCCCCTCTGATGACCGTGTGACCGAAGTTGCTTCGGTTTTGTCATGCGCATTGTTGAGGTCCCCGGCCGCGAGGACAAGACCGCAAACGGACAGAGCTGACCGCTGACAGGACACTCCCCCCTGGGCTACGTGGCGGAAAACACGAGGCGGGTCTCGTTACGCGGCCGTAAGCTCGCGGACATGCAGGTCATCCAGTCGACGAAGCTCGCCAACGTCTGTTACGAGATCCGGGGCCCGGTACTCGAGGAGGCGATGCGGCTGGAAGCGGCCGGTCACCGCATCCTCAAGCTCAACACCGGCAACCCCGCGGCCTTCGGGTTCGAGTGCCCGCCCGAGATCCTGGAGGACATCCTCCGCAACGTCGGCGACGCGCACGGCTACGGCGACGCGAAGGGCCTGCTCGCCGCCCGCCGCGCGGTGGTCATGCACAACCAGACCCTGGGCATCGAGACGGACGTCGAGCACGTCTTCATCGGCAACGGCGTCTCCGAGCTCATCGTCATGGCCATGCAGGGCCTGCTCGACGACGGCGACGAGGTCCTCGTACCGGCGCCCGACTATCCGCTGTGGACGGCCGCGGTCTCGCTCTCCGGCGGCACGGCCGTGCACTACCGCTGCGACGAGCAGGCGGACTGGATGCCGGACCTCGCCGACATCGAGCGCAAGGTGACCGACCGCACCAAGGCGCTCGTGATCATCAACCCGAACAATCCGACGGGCGCCGTCTACAGCGAGGACATGCTGCGCGGCCTGACCGACATCGCACGCCGCCACAATCTCCTGGTCTGCTCGGACGAGATCTACGACAAGATCCTCTACGACGACGCCGTCCACACCCCCACCGCCGCCATCGCCCCCGACCTCCTCACCCTCACCTTCAACGGCATGTCGAAGGCGTACCGGGTGGCGGGTTACCGCGTCGGCTGGGTGGCCATCTCGGGCCCGAAGGCGCACGCGTCCTCGTACATCGAGGGCCTGACGATCCTCGCGAACATGCGCCTGTGCGCGAACATGCCGGGCCAGCACGGCGTGGTCGCCGCGCTCAGCGGGCGGCAGACCATCAATGACCTCGTGCTTCCGGGCGGGCGTCTCGTCGAGCAGCGCGACACGGCGTACGACCTGCTGACGCAGATCCCCGGCGTGAGCTGCGTGAAGCCCAAGGGGTCGCTCTACCTCTTCCCGCGGCTCGACCCGAAGGTCTTCAAGATCAAGGACGACCGCCAGCTGGTGCTCGACCTGCTCCGTGCCGAGAAGATCATGGTCGTCCACGGCACGGGCTTCAACTGGCCCGAACCCGATCACTTCCGGGTCGTCACGCTGCCCACGGCGACGGACCTGACCGAGGCCGTGACCCGCATCGGCAACTTCCTCGACGGCTACAGCCAGCCCTAGGCCCCGCCGTCCGGCGCGACGACTACCCGGCTCAACTTTAGACAGAATCTAATGTAGGATGGCTTTCAAGCTACCCGCCAGGAGGCCATCCCATGTACGAGCCGATCCGCACCAAGTCGGTCCATGCCATGGCCGACCCGGGCGACTTCCCGCACCGCTCCCGCGAGGAGGAGCTGGACATCCAGCTCGCCGCGCATCTGGCGGCGCTCCTCGCCGTCACGGACGAGCTGCGCGCCCTCGCGCCCGCCGCCGACCTGGACGACGCCGCCGAGCAGCTGTCCTCCGAGGTGGCCCGGCTGCGCGGGGGTCTGCCGCCCGTCCGCTCGGCCGTGGTGACCGCGATCCACGAACCGCACCTCACCGCCCTGCACCAGCGCGCCCACGCCCTCGCGGGCCGCGCCCTGGTGGTGGCCGCCTCGCGCGCCGACACGGCGGCGGCGATTCTCGCTGCGCGGCGTATGGATGCGCACGCTGGCGCGGCCCGGCTGGTTGGCGCCCACTGAGCTGCCGCTGGCCCCGTCTGCGCGGCTGCGGGTGCGTCGTGGCTTGTCGCGCAGTTCCTCGCGCCCCTTCGGGGGCCCGTATACGGCCCCGGTCCGAACGCCCTCGAGGCGTTCGGACCGGGAGCCATCTAACCCGCTAGCTGATCACCCGTACCGTCGCCTCGGCGGACGAGCCGCTGTGCAGGGCGTCGCCCTCGTAGCTCACCGCGTAGACCGTCCTGCCCCGCTTGTTCGGCAGGTCCTTGACCTTGAACGTGCCGTCGGCCGCGACCGGCGCCGACGTCAGCTCACCCGTCGTGCCGAACCGGTCCGTGCGGGTCACCTTCAGGCTGATCCCGGACGGCAGCGCACGCCCCTGCGCGGTCAGCTTCCCGGTGATCTCGACGCCGCCCGCGCGGGTGGCCTCGGCGGGCGCCGTCAGCTCGATCGACGTCGGCGCCTTCGCCACGTCGACGGTGACCGTGACGTCCTCGGCGGGGCGGTGCGTGAGATCGCCGAGGAACCGCAGCGTGTACGTCGCCTCTCCGAGCCTGTCCGGCACGTCGAGGACGGTGAAGCTGCCGTCAGCCGCGACCTTGGCGGGGGCCACGTCCGTCGTGCCGTCCGCGTCCTTGCGGACCGCCTCGACCTTCACCGGCTCCGCGGGCGCGGGCCCGTCCAGCTCCAACTTGCCCCGGATACCGAGCGGTTCACCGACCACGGGCTTGGCGGGCGTGGTGCTCAGGGTGCCCGTGAAGCGCGAGTCGTACTGGGCGGCCGGCGGCTTGATGACGTGCAGCCAGTGGCCGTAGCCGCCGTCCGAGGTCACCGCGAAGAGCCGCGAGCCATCCTTGGACCAGTCGAGGCCGCGCGGCACGACCCGTGAGCCGTCGAGCTCCCCCTCGAAGGCGAACTCCATCGCCGTGGTGCCGTCCGCCGGGTCGGCGGGCTGGATCAGCAGGTCGGACACGCTGCCGTCGGCGACCGCACCGCGCGCCACGTACTTTCCGTCGCCGCTGAACGCCACCGCCGAGGCCTTCGAGCCCACCGGCAGTTGCTGGTAGCCGACCGGGGCGTCCGCCAGGTCGGAGGCGTCGAGCAGCCGGGTGCCGTAGGCCGCGTCGGCGATGGCGATCCGCTTGCCGTCGGCGCTCTGGGCGATGTCCTTCAGGTCGAGCGCGCCCTTGCCCTCGGCGTCCGCGAAGCGCCGCTGCGGGCCTCGCACCAGGTTCTCGCCGCTCGCGTCGAAGGTGGTGACGAAGGCGTTGGCCGCGCTGCCCGCGCCCGCCTGCCCCATCACGAGCCGGTCCGGTGCCCCGGGCCCGGTCTCCAGCTTCAGCCGCCCCTCGCTGTTCCAGCCGGTGTTGACCGATGAGGTGCCGCTGACCCCGTACAGCAGGGCGAGGTTGTCGGGCCTGTCGCAGTACGAACCGCCGGTGTACGGCGTCTCCGTGAACCACGTCTTGCCGCCCGCGACGGCCACCTCACGTCCGCAGGTGACGTCGTAGGGCGTGCTCGCGGCACTGGTCCTGGTCTGTGTCGCCGTATCGAACGCCAGGATGCGGTTGGACTGCGACACGTGCAGTGTCGCGCCGTCCGCGCTGAGCGCCATGCCGGACGCGGGCTGGTCGGTGGCGAGCGAACCGACGCGCTGACCCTCGAAGTTGTAGACCAGGACGGAGCTGGCCCCACTGCCGCTCAGGCGTCCATCGGTGACGTAGACACGCTCGTGCGCGTCGTCGACCACCATCGCCCCGAACGAGGAGATCGGCAGCTTCGCCACCTCGTCCGACGGAGTGGCGGCGTACGCGGCGGGTGTTCCGAGGGCGACCAGACCGGCCGAACCGAGGACGACCGCGAGCGCGGCGCCCGTCACACGTCTTAACCGCTGAGAGTGCTTCAACTTGGCCCCCCACAGGCTCTTTTGGCGGGCGCGCGACGATCAGCGGCCCCCGTGTGGGGTCATTGAAACATGTGAGGGGCATGTGAAGGCGGCGTATGCAAGATGCGGATATACGCGGATGGGCCCCGCACGCCGTTGTGCGGGGCCCATCCGGAATGTGCGTCGTCAGCCAGGTCAGCCGAGACGCTGCACCAGGGCGCGGTACTCGTCCCACAGCTCCTTGGGCGTGTGGTCACCGAAGGTGTTCAGGTGCTCGGGGACCAGCGAGGCCTCCTCGCGCCAGACCTCCTTGTCGACCGTGAGCAGGAACTCCAGGTCGGCGGTGGGCAGTTCGAGGCCCTCGGTGTCCAGCGAGTCCACCGTCGGCAGGATGCCGATGGGGGTCTCGACGCCCTCGGCCCTGCCGTCGAGGCGGTCGACGATCCACTTCAGGACGCGGCTGTTCTCGCCGAAGCCGGGCCACACGAACTTGCCTTCGGCGTTCTTCCGGAACCAGTTCACGTAGTAGATCTTCGGCAGCTTGGACTGGTCGGGCTTGTCCGCGCCGACCTTGACCCAGTGGGCCATGTAGTCGCCCATGTTGTAGCCGCAGAACGGCAGCATCGCGAACGGGTCGCGGCGCAGCTCGCCGACCTTGCCCTCGGCCGCGGCGGTCTTCTCGCTCGCCACGTTCGCGCCGAGGAAGACGCCGTGCTGCCAGTTGAAGGACTCCGTCACCAGCGGCACCGCGCTGGCGCGACGGCCGCCGAAGAGGATCGCCGAGATCGGCACGCCCTTGGGGTCCTCCCACTCGGGCGCGATGATCGGGCACTGCGAAGCGGGCGTGGTGAAGCGGGCGTTGGGGTGCGCGGCCGGGACGCCCGACTCGGGCGTCCAGTCGTTGCCCTTCCAGTCGGTGAGGTGGGCGGGAGTCTCCTCCGTCATGCCCTCCCACCAGACGTCGTTGTCGTCGGTGAGCGCGACGTTCGTGAAGACCGAGTTGCCCCACAGGGTCTTCATGGCGTTGGCGTTGGTGTGCTCGCCGGTGCCGGGCGCGACGCCGAAGAAACCGGCCTCGGGGTTGATCGCGTAGAGCCGGCCGTCCTCACCGAAGCGCATCCAGGCGATGTCGTCACCGATGGTCTCGACCGTCCAGCCGCGGACCGTCGGCTCCAGCATGGCGAGGTTGGTCTTGCCACAGGCGGACGGGAAGGCCGCCGCGACGTACTTGCTCTCGCCCTGCGGGGGCGTCAGCTTCAGGATCAGCATGTGCTCGGCCAGCCAGCCCTCGTCGCGCGCCATGACGGAGGCGATGCGCAGGGCGTAGCACTTCTTGCCGAGCAGGGCGTTGCCGCCGTAGCCCGAGCCGTACGACCAGATCTCGCGGTCCTCGGGGAAGTGCGAGATGTACTTCGTGGAGTTGCAGGGCCACGGCACGTCGGCCTCGCCCGCCTCAAGGGGCGCGCCGAGCGTGTGGACGGCCTTCACGAAGAAGCCGTCCTCGCCGAGCTCGTCCAGGACCTGCTGGCCCATGCGGGTCATGGTGCGCATGGAGACGGCGACGTACGCGGAGTCGGTGATCTCGACGCCGATCGCGGACAGCGGCGAGCCGACCGGGCCCATGCAGAACGGCACGACGTACATCGTGCGGCCGCGCATCGAGCCGCGGAAGACGCCCTTCTCGCCCTGGAAGATCTCCCGCATCTCGGCGGGGGCCTTCCAGTGGTTGGTCGGGCCCGCGTCCTCCTCCTTCTCGGAGCAGATGAAGGTGCGGTCCTCGACGCGCGCGACGTCGGTCGGGTCGGAGGCCGCGTAGTACGAGTTCGGGCGCTTGATCGGGTCGAGCTTCTTGAAGGTGCCCTTGGCGACGAGCTCCTCGCACAGGCGCTCGTACTCAGCCTCGGATCCGTCACACCAGACCACGCTGTCCGGCTGCGTCAGTTCGGCGATCTCGCTCACCCAGGAGACGAGGTCCTGGTGGTTGGTGGGAACGGTGCCCAGGGACTCAGAGAGAAGGGGAGCCGCGATGTCGCGCGCCACGATTGCTCCTATACGAGGGGTTTATAGGTTTGTGTTGCCCCGTGGGGGCTGCGACCCGGACGCTTCACGTGATTGTTCCCTCTGGCGCTCATCCGGTGCCGACCGCACTCATTTGATCATCCGACGCTTCCGCGCATATGTCCAGAGGACGTCACAGGTGAGCGGCGTGAGTATCGCCACTCGCTCCGGCCGCCCTCCGTACACGAATCCGTCACTTGTACGCTCGGGTATCACCGTGAGCATCGCCACTTGTGGGCCACGGTTCCCCCATGACTGATGCCTAACTTACGGTTGCGTAGGTACGATTCTCCTCATGACCGCTCCCGTCCCTGACGCGATCACGAACACCCAGGACGCCAGCCGCGATCCGGCCTCCGGCTCCGACTCGTCCGTGCTCGAAGAAATGAAGCCGAAGATGCGCGGCTGGCTGCACGCGGGCATGTTCCCCGCGGTGCTCGTCTCCGGCATCGCGCTCCTGGCGCTCACGGACTCCACGCGCGCGCGGATCGCCTGCGGGATCTACGTCCTGACGGCATGCCTGCTCTTCGGAGTGAGCGCGATCTACCACCGCGGCACCTGGAGCCCCCGCGCGGACGGCGTGCTGCGCAGACTCGACCACGCGAACATCTTCCTGATCATCGCGGGCACGTACACCCCGCTGACGATGCTGCTCCTGCCCGACTCCAAGGGGCAGTGGCTGCTCTGGGGCGTCTGGGGCGCGGCGGTGGCCGGCATCCTCTTCCGGGTCTTCTGGGTCGGCGCGCCCCGCTGGCTCTACACCCCCTGTTACATCGCGATGGGCTGGGCCGCGGTCTTCTTCCTGCCCGACTTCCTGCGGGCGGGCGGCGTCGCCGTCCTGGTCCTGGTGATCGTGGGCGGGCTGCTCTACAGCGCGGGCGGCGTGATCTACGGCATCAAGCGCCCCAACCCGTCCCCGCGTTTCTTCGGCTTCCACGAGGTCTTCCACTCCCTGACGCTGGCCGCCTTCGCGGTGCACTACGTGGGGATCTCGCTGGTGGCTTACCAGCACGGATAGGCCCAGCACGGAGGGTCTACCCCCTCTTCTCCCTCATGGCCGCGGCTTTCGAGCCGCGGCCATTTGCGTGCCTCGACGGCCCCGCCTCGACGGTCCCACATCTTGACGGTGACTACCTTTTGAGAGTTACTCTCAATTCATGGCCACTGTCACAAGCTCGTCTGCCGCGCAACGGCAGGACCCCCGCCGCTGGTGGGCGCTCGCCGCCCTCGTCGCGAGCATGCTCGTGCTCGGTTTCGACATGACGATCCTCAACGTCGCCCTGCCCACGATGGCCGGGCAGCTGGACGCGAGTACGGGCGAGCAACAGTGGATGGCGGACGCGTACGTCGTCGTGTTCGCGGCCCTGATGCTTCCGGCCGGGCTGCTCGGCGACCGGTTCGGACGCCGCAGGATGCTGATCACCGGGCTCGGGATCTTCCTGGTGGGCTCGTTGATCGGCACCCTGGTCGACTCCGTCGAGCTGGTCGTCGTGGCGCGGGCTGTCATGGGCATGGGCGGCGCGCTCGTCATGCCCCTCGCCCTCGCCGTGCTGCCCGCGCTCTTCGCCCCCGGCGAGCGGACCAAGGCCGTCGGCATCGTCTCCGCGGCCTCCGCGCTCGGCGCCCCACTCGGACCGATCGTGGGCGGCTGGCTCCTCGACCACTTCTGGTGGGGCTCGATCTTCCTGATCAACGTCCCGATGGTCGCGATCGGGATCACGGCCTGCGTCTTCCTGCTCCCGGAGACGACCGACCCGTCCGCCCCCAAGGTCGACGCCGCCTCCACCGCGCTCACCGCGGCCGGGCTCGGCGCGCTCATCTACGCGATCATCGAAGCCCCCGTACGCGGCTGGGGGGACCCGCTGATCCTCGGCATGTTCGGCGGCGCCGCCGCCCTGATCGCCGCGCTCGTCCTGCGTGAACGGCGGCTGCCGCGCCCGATGCTCGACATGGCGCTGCTGCGCAACCGCGGCTTCCTTCTCAACACGATCGCGGCGACGCTCGTCATGTTCGTCCTTTCGGGCCTGATGTTCGTGCTTCCGCAGTATCTGCAGGCGGTGCTCGGCCACGACGCCTTCGGCACCGGCCTGCGGATGCTGCCGATGATGGGCGGACTCCTCATCGCCGCGAGGGGCGCGGAGCCCGTCGTACGCCGCTTCGGCGCGCGTGCGGCGATCAGCGCCGGGCTCATCGTCCTCGCCTTCGCGGCGATCCTCGGCAGCCGTACGACCGTCGACTCCGGATACGGATTCACCGCGCTGTGGCTCTCCATCGCCGGGATCGGCTTCGGCTTCGCCATCGTGCCGGCCATGGACTCCGCTCTCGGTGCGCTCCCCGTGGAGCGGGCGGGATCGGGCACGGGACTCATGATGACCGTGCGCCAGGTCGGCAGTGCCGTCGGGATCGCGCTGCTCGGCTCGCTGCTCTCCAGCGTGTACGTCGACCGCCTCGACACCGGCGGGATTCCCGGCGCGGCGGCGGACGCTGCCGGGGAATCAGTGGTGGCGGCCCACATGATCGGTGAACGGCTCGGGGTGCCACGGCTCATCGACTCCGCCGACGAGGCGTACATCGACGGCATGGTGACGGTCCTCCCGGTGAGCGGCGTCGCGGCCCTTGTGACGGCGCTGCTGGTCGCCGCGCTGCTGCCGAAGGCGAATCCCGCGCCGCCGGAGGACACCGACATGGCACAGCGGACGGAGGATGCCCGACAATGAGGGCCATGACGGCCGCACGCACCACCGCTTCCTCGCAGGGCCCCCAGCTGGGGCTTCGCGAGCGGAAGAAGCTCAAGACCCGCATCGCGATCCGTGAGGCCACGTACCGGCTGATCGAGGAGCAGGGGTACGACGCGACGACCGTCGAGCAGATCGCCGACGCGGCGGAGGTGTCGGCGTCGACCGTGTTCCGGTACTTCCCGACCAAGGAGGACATCGTCCTCACCGACGAGTACGACCCGCTGCTCGAGGACGAGCTGCGGGCGCGCCCGGCGGACGAGTCGATCGTGGAGTCCTTGCGGCACGTGCTGCGCAGTGCGGTGGGCCTCGGGTCCGCCGAGGAGCCGGAGATCCTGCGCCTCCGTACGCGCCTGATGATCGAGGTCCCCGCTGTGCGGTCCCGGCTCCTGGAGAGCATGTCGGTCACCAGCCAGATGCTGTGCCGCGTCGTCGCGGAACGCAGCGGCCGCGACCCCGGGGAGCTGGAGGTCCGGGTGTTCACGATGAGCCTGATCGCCGCGCTCACCGAGACGACGGCGTACTGGGCGGAACACGGCCACCGGGACGATCTGCGCGAGTTGGTGGACCGCGCGATGGACATGCTGATCGCAGGGTTCGGGACGGGTGCGGCTTAGGCTTGACGCCGGTTCGGCGCCCGCGCGGTAAATCCCCGGCCTCCTCCGCTGCCGCCATGCCATCCTGACCGCATGAACGGTCCGGAGATCCTCATCGACTTCGCCCCTGAGCTGGGCGTCTTCGTCCCGCACGAGCGAAGGGGCGGCCCCACCAAGGCCGTTACGGACGGCGTGTCCACGCTCGGGCACGTCGTCGAATCGCTCGGGGTTCCGCTGACGGAGGTCGGCGCGCTCGTCGTGGACGGCGCCGAGGTCCCGGTGTCGCACGTCCCGGCGGCGGACGAGTCGGTGGAGGTCCGCGCCGTCTCCCGTCCCCAGCCCGTGCCCGGCGCTCCCCTCCGCTTCCTCCTCGACGTCCATCTCGGCACGCTGGCCCGCCGGTTGCGGCTCCTCGGCGTCGACGCGGCGTACGAGAGCACGGACATCGGCGACGCCGCTCTCGCCGCGCGGTCGGCCGCGGAGCGGCGGGTGCTCCTTAGCCGGGACCGGGGGTTGTTGCGGCGGCGGGAGTTGTGGGCCGGGGGGTACGTCTACAGCGACGCGCCGGAGGAGCAACTGCGGGATGTGCTGGGGCGGTTCGCGCCTTCTCTGCATCCGTGGAGCCGCTGCACGGCGTGCAACGGCTCGCTTAGGGCGGCGAGCAAGGAGGATGTGGCGGACCGCCTGGAAGGGGGAACGCGGGGGTCGTACGACGTTTTCGCGGAGTGTGTGGAGTGCGGGCGGGTGTACTGGCGGGGAGCGCATCATGATCGGCTGGAGGGGATCGTGGCGGGGGCGGTGAAGGAATTCTCCCCAACCCCACCCTTTCCCGAAAACCGTGCCTGCGCCCCGGACCTACCTGGGGCTCCGCCCCAGACCCCGCTCCTCAAACGCCGGAGGGGCTAATTTTCAGCCGTCCGGCGTTTGAGGACGCCCCCGCGCAGCGGGTTTTCGGGAAGGGGCGGGGTTGGGGACAAAGAAGCCCCTGCCCTCAGCCCGACAGCTTCGCCGCCAGCTCCCCCGCATCCACAGTCGGCGCGTCGCAGACGAACCGGCGGCAGACGTAAGCCGCCGGAAGCCCCCCGACCAGCCCCCTCCCCGCGAGCAGCGGAAGCTCATCGCCGCCCGCAGGGCCGACAGCCACCACAGCCCCCGGCGCCGTCCCCAGCAGCGCGGTGCGATGCAGCTCTCCGCCCACCGAGCCGATCACCGCAACCTCACGGGGTCCGTCAAGCGCAGCCTCCGCCACCGCAAGCCCGTGCCCGATGAACCGCGGAGCACGCGGCGCGAGCCCCTTCACCACCCCCAACGCCCGCTCCGCCGCGAGGCGATGCGGCTCGGCGCCGGTCTGCGCCGCGTACGACAGCAGCGCCCCGGCCGCCGCCGTCCACCCGGACGGCACCGCGTTGTCCGTGGGATCCTGTGGCCTGCGGATCAACTGCTCCGCGTCCGCCGCCGTGTCGTACAGAGACCCGGACTCCGCGTCCACGAACTGGCCGAGCACGTGGTCGAGCAGGAAACCGGCGAACTCCAGCCACACCCCCTCCCCCGTCACGGAGGCCAGCGTGAGGAACCCCTCGGCGACATCGGCGTAGTCCTCCAACACGCCCGCGTTGGCGCCGACTTGACCGTCCTTCGAGGTGCGCGACAGTCGCGCCCTGTCGTCCATGTGCAGGCGTACGAGAAGGTCGCCCGCGCCCACCGCCGCCGCCACCAGATCCGGCCGGTCGAAGTACGCGCCCACCTCCGCGAGCGCGGCGACGGCGAGCCCGTTCCAGGCGGCGACGATCTTGTCGTCACGGCCGGGCGCGGGCCGCTCCGAGCGTGCCGCGAGCAGCCGCTCCCGGATCGAGGAGATCCGCTCGGCATCTGCCACAACGCCACCCGTGTCGGGGAGTTGGAGCACCGAGGCGCCTTCCTCGAAGGTGCCTTCCTCCGTCACGCCGAAGTACGTGGCGGCCAGCTCGGCGTCCGCGTCGCCGAGGACCTCGCGCAGCTGCTCCGGCGTCCACACGTAGTACGCGCCCTCGACGTGCTTGCCGCTGGCGGCGTCCTCGCTGTCCGCGTCGAGCGCCGAGGCGAAACCGCCCTCGTTCGTGCGGAGTTCGCGCACCATGAAGTCGGCGGTCTCCAGGGCGACTCGCCGCGCGAGGTCCGATCCCGTGGCCCGCCACAGGTGGGCGTACACGCGGCAGAGCAGCGCGTTGTCGTAGAGCATCTTCTCGAAGTGGGGCACGACCCACTCCCGGTCCACGGAGTAGCGCGCGAAGCCGCCGCCGAGCTGGTCGTAGATCCCGCCGCGCGCCATCCGCTCGCAGGTGTCGGCCGCCATCTGGAGGGCGCCCTCGGAGCCGGTGCGGGCGTAGTGCCGCAGCAGGAACTCGACGACCATGGACGGCGGGAACTTGGGCGCGCCGCCGAAGCCGCCCCGCGAGGCGTCGTAGTCGCGCGTCAGGCCGAGCAGCGCCTGCGCGAGCTCGTCCTCGCCGGGCAGTTCGTCGGAGCCGAACGCCAGCTGGCGTTCGGAGAGGTCACGCACGATCTTCCCCGCGACCTCGGCGACCTCGCCGCGCCGGTCCGTCCAGGCGCGCCGGACCCCGTCGGCCACCTGCTGGAAGGAGGGCATGCCGTGGCGCGGCTCGGGCGGGAAGTACGTGCCGAAGTAGAAGGGCTCGGCGTCGGGCGTCAGGAAGACCGTCATGGGCCAGCCGCCCTGCCCGGTCGCGGCCTGTACGGCCTCCATGTAGACGGCGTCGATGTCGGGCCGCTCCTCGCGGTCGACCTTGACGTTGACGAAGTGCGCGTTCAGGAAGGCGGCGGTGCCGGCGTCCTCGAAGGACTCGTGCGCCATGACGTGACACCAGTGGCAACTGCTGTACCCGACGCTGAGCAGTACGGGCACGCCCCGCTCCCGCGCCTCGGCGAAGGCCTCTGCCGACCAAGGCCACCAGTCGACGGGGTTGTCGGCGTGCTGAAGGAGGTAGGGGGACGTCTCATGGGCCAGTCGGTTCGGCATACCTCCCATCCTCGCTCACACCGCCCGCCGATCCGGGGACTGGCCCACGTGATCCGCGGAGTCCCTCGCGCCGGAGCCCCGTACGCAGGACACTTGTGACCGCAGGTGACTGCTGATCTCAGATATTGCTCTCGGAGGGGGACCCATATGCGGGACAGCCATCGGGCCGAAGCCGAGCGGCTGTTGGTGCGGGCGGTGGAGGAAGAGGTGCGGCGCTCCGGCGGGCGTATCGACGGGGGCGTGCTGCTCTCGCGGGCCCGGGGCGCGCTGGAGGACATGGGGCAGACCGCCGCCGAGGAGTACGCCGCTTATACGCAGGCCGTCGACGAGGCGGAGGCCGGTCAGCTCTCCTTCGGGCAGCGCTACGCCAAGGAAGGGGCCGGAACTCCCCTGCTCGTGGCCGTCGTTGCGGCCGTGGGTGCGTGTGTCGCCGACCTCGCGCTCGGGACCGGGACGTCGACCGCGCTCGGCGCG
The DNA here is from genome assembly GCF_053610745.1 of Streptomyces sp. NPDC054866. Classification (NCBI taxonomy): domain Bacteria; kingdom Bacillati; phylum Actinomycetota; class Actinomycetes; order Kitasatosporales; family Streptomycetaceae; genus Streptomyces; species Streptomyces sp. NPDC054866. The sequence continues at coordinate 575,525 of NZ_JBSGZA010000003.1, read as the reverse complement.
GGTGCCGCCGTCGCCGTCGTCGGCGCGGCCACCACCGTCCTGAAGGTCACCGCGTCCCACGTGCCCGCGGCCAGCCGCCGCGCCGGTGCGATCAGCCAGCCCGGCGGGCCCGAGCAGCTGCGGCTGCAGTGGCTGACGGCCCTCGATGTGCGGGGCATCCGGCCCTTCCTCGACCAGCAGCGGCTGCTTCAGGCGCCCACCACCAAGAAGAAGACCTCGCCGCAGCTGCGGGGCACGGACAAGAGCGCGGCGGCACGCAGGCGTACCGTACTGGAGCAGTCGTTCGCCCAACTGCCGGAGCCCGAGGGGCCGTTCGCGGGGCGGCGGGCCGAGCTCGCCCGTGTGGCCCAGTGGGTGCACGCCGCGCGGGCGAGCACCGAGACCCGGCCCACCGTCGTCGTGCTGCACGGCGTGCCGGGCTCCGGGCGGTCCTCGCTCGCCGTGCGGGCCGCGCACGATCTGCGGGACCAGTTCCGGGGCGCCTGCGTCGTCGACCTGCGGGGCGAGAGTTCCCAGCCGCTGTCGACGCGGGACGCGCTCCTGCATCTGCTGAATCGATTGGGCGCCCCGCGCGAGCAGCTCCTCTTCCGTGAGCGTTCCTCGCAGGAACAACAGGTCAAACGGCTCAGCGAGCTGTACCACCAGTATCTGACCGGGCTCGCGGTGACCGTCGTACTCGACGACGCGAGCGACCCGGAGCAGGTGCGCACCCTCGTGCCCGAGCGCTCCGACAGCCTCGTCCTCGTCACCACCCGCAAGCCCCTGGAACTCCCCGCCGACCTGCCCGCCTGGGTGCACCAGCTGCCGGTGGAGCCGCTCGACGCGGCGGGCGCCGAGCAGCTGCTGCGCGAGGCGGCCGAGGACACCTCCGGGCCCTACGACGCCGAATCCGCGGACGCGGTGCGGGAGTTGTGCGGCGGGCTTCCGCTGGCCCTGCGCGTCGCCGGGTCCTCGATCGGCTCGCGCACGGCGACGCAGCTGGCCGCCGATCTGTCCGCGTACGGCCCTGTGGAGCCCGTCGAGCGTGTCCTGTGGCTGCGCTACACCGACCAGAGCGAGCCCGCGCGGCGCCTTCTGCGCAGGCTCGCGCTCGCGGGGCGCGCGTCCCTGGGCACGGCCGCCGCGGCTGCCCTGCTCGGCGCCGACGAGGCGGAAGCGGCCCGCCAGCTGACCGCGCTGTCGCGCGCGGGTCTCGTCGACCACGTGCGCGGCAGCCGCTACCGCCTGCACGATCTCGTACGTGCCTTCGCGCTTGCCCGCCTCATCGACGAGGAGGAGCCCGGCGAGCGCACGGCCGCGCAGGAACGTCTCATCGTCAGCTACAGCGAGCTCGCCGGATCGGTGATCCGCCTGGTCGACGGCAAGATGTCGACGCGGGCCGGCCAGTTCGACCGGCACGGCTTCTCCTCGCTGGAGGCGGCCCTGCGCTGGCTGGACGACGAGTCGAGCTTCATCACGGCGGCACTGCGGCACGCGGAGGGCGTGGACCAGGAGGCGGTGCTCAATCTCCTGGGCGCACTGTGCGACTACTGCCTGCTGCGCGGCGACCTCTACCGCCTGGGCGAGATCAGCGAATTGACGCAGGCCGTCGACCAGGGGCTTCTCTCACGGAGCGTGCGGTGGCGCACGGGCATCGCGTCCCGTCAGCTCGGCGAGCTCGACCAGGCGCGGACGACCCTGACGTCGGTGGTCGACCTGTACATGGAGGCGCACCAGGACGCGGGCGCCGCGCTCGCCCTGTGCTCCCTGGGGATCACGCTGCACCATCAGGGCAATCTGACGGAGGCGTCGGCGCGCCTGCGCGAGGCCCTCGATCTCCAGGCCCCCGACGAGCTCGCCGGTGACCGCGCCTGGACGATGCACGCTCTCGCGGCGGTGGAGCGTGACCGCGCCAACCTCAACCAGGCCCTCGGCCTCCTGGAGACCTCGCTCGTCCTGCACCGCGAGAACGACTCCCTGCACGGCGAGGCCTGGGCGCACTTCCAGCTCGGCCAGCTCTTCCTGCGCATGGGCGACGTACCGCGCGCGGAGGAGCAGCTGCGGGGCGCCCTCGATCTGTACGGGCGCACGCGTGACGGCCGCGGCGAGGCCTGGGCCCTGACGCAGCTGGCGCGGGCCCGCCTGGTGGACGGCGACGCTTCGGCCGCGGTCGACGGGCTGCGGCAGGCGGTCTCCCGGCACCGTGACAACGAGGACGCGCGCGGCGAGGCGTGGAGCGCCTACTACCTGGGCCAGGCCCTGGAGGAGGCGGGCAGCCTGGACCAGGCGGTGCGTGAGCTGGAGCGCTCACGGACGATGTTCTCGCGGATGCGGGACGTGTACGGCCTGGCCTGCGCGCGGCACCACTCGGCTCGCGTGACCCGCGACCAGCGCGCCGCCCAGACGGGTTCGCTGCGCAACTCCGGCTTCGCCCGCCAGCTCCTGGTGGACGCCCGCGCCGACTTCCAGCGCATCGGGGTCGCGCACGGCGAGGCGTGGACGTGTCTGGAGCTCGCTGTCGTGGACGCGGGGAACACGCGCGCCCAGCAGGCGCTCGCCCTGTGCGACGAGGCGGCGGCGCTGTTCGCGTCGTACGGCGACCGGCGAGGCGAGGACTGGGCCCGCTTCCTGCGCTGCACCCTGCTGCCGTACGGGTCGCCCGGCGGCTGGGAGATCGGCACCGCCGTCGCCCACGAGGAGCTCAGCCAGCTGGCCCGCGCCGGTCATCCGACGCGCGACGGCAAGCTGGACGACTACATGGAGGCGTTCGGCCTGCTCCTGGAGCGCGGCGCCGACCTGGAGTCGGGCTGGCAGGCCTGGCGCCTGGGCATGGTGCCGAACCGTCACTCCCGAGAGGTGATGGGAGTGACGGTGACGGGAGCGGGCTAGCCCTTGCGGGCCTCGGCCTCGGCCCCGGAGGTCTCGCCCTCCGTGGAGGAGCTGGAGGAGCTGGAGGAGACCTCCGCGGAGGGCCTGGAGGCGGCCTCCGCGGGCTCCTTGAAGTCGACCTTCCGCATGTGCTTGTTCATCGACTTCATCAGCCCCCAGACGGCGAGAGCCATCACCGCGAAGACGATGAAGCCGAGAACACCCGGGGTCACCTTGTCATCGTCGACCTCTTTGGCGAGAGGGACGAGATGCGTCATTGCCAGATGTGCGTTCACGCTAGGCATTGTCGCGGATGCCCGCAAAGAGGTCGTCCTCGGGGAGGGATGTATCGACGAGCGACTTCGCGAGCTCGTACTCCTCCGTGGGCCAGACCTCCTTCTGGAGCTCCATCGGCACGCGGAACCAGCCGCCCTCGGGGTCGATCTGCGTGGCGTGCGCGATCAGCGCCCGGTCGCGGACCTCGTAGAAGTCGGCGCAGGGAACGTGCGTGGTCAGCGTGCGCTCGACCCGCTCGAACTCGTCCCACCGCTTCAGCCAGTCCCCGTAGGGCGACTCCAGGCCCTTGTCGAGCATGGCCTTGTGCAGCGCCTCGGTGCGGGGACGGTTGAAGCCCTGGTTGTAGTAGAGCTTCTGTGGCTGGAAGACCGGGCCGAACTCGCTCTCCGGGTACTTCTCGGCGTCCGCCGCTCCGTCGAAGGCCACCATCGTGATCTTGTGGGTCATGATGTGGTCGGGGTGCGGATAGCCGCCGTTCTCGTCGTACGTCGTGATGACCTGCGGACGGAAGGAGCGGATCTGCCGGACGAGCTCACCGGCCGCCTTGTCGACGTCCTCCAGGGCGAAGCAGCCCTCGGGCAGCGGCGGCAGCGGGTCGCCCTCGGGCAGACCCGAATCGACGAAGCCGAGCCAGTCCTGCTTGACGCCGAGGATCTCGCGGGCCTCGTCCATCTCCTTCCTGCGCACCTCGTGGATGTTCTCCTGGATGTACTTGTCACCCTGGAGCTTGGGGTTGAGGATGTCGCCGCGCTCCCCGCCCGTGCAGGTCACGACATGCACGTCCACCCCCTCGGACACGTACTTGGCCATGGTGGCCGCGCCCTTCGACGACTCGTCGTCGGGGTGGGCGTGGACGGCCATCAGTCGCAGCTGCTCAGTCAAGACTCGATCCTCAGTGATCCGGCGCCCTGGTCGATATGGCGCAATGGGCGGCTTCTATAGTGACGGAACCGGGGGGCGGAAAATTCCGGCATCCCTTTTCCTGGAGGAAGATCATGGCCGCCGTGAGCGACAAGCTCCCCGAGGGGCGGTACGACCGCGCACGCTCGGCCGATGAACGCGCGGACCGCAAGCTGAAGATCATCGGCGGCGTCCTCGGTGTGCTCTTCCTCCTGATGATCGGCTGGTTCGGATACGACTACGTGTCCGGCACGAAGGTCAGCGGTGAAGTGATCAAGTTCGACGTCGTCTCCGCCGGCGCGGTCGAGGTGCACCTTGAGGTGCGCAAGGACGCGGACGCCAAGGGCTACTGCACCGTGCGCTCACAGGCCGAGGACGGCGAAGAGGTGGGTCGCGCGGACTTCCGCTTCGACCAGAACGACGGCCGGATCGACAAGGTCGTCACGCTGCGCACGAAGGCGCGCGGGACGAGCGCGGAACTGCTCGGCTGCCACTCGGACTGACCGCGGCCGCCGTGAGCCGCGCTCCGGGGCGTCCCTTGCGTCACGCTGACCGACCGACGCCCCCGGTGTACCGGCTCTCACCTGCGTTGACGTATTTCTGATGGCTTATGTCCTCCCCCTCACGCGCCTGAATTGTTAGGCTCGTGGTTTCGCCCACCCGTTAGGGAACATCCTTCTGGGTAGGGCGATGCTTTGTATTCCCAGTACCTACGAGGAGCACCTGTGACCCAGACCAGCGAGAACGTCACCTGGCTGACCCAGGAGGCGTACAACCAGCTCAAGGCCGAGCTGGAGTACCTGTCTGGTCCCGCGCGCACCGAGATCGCTACGAAGATCGCGGCGGCACGTGAGGAGGGCGACCTGCGCGAGAACGGCGGGTACCACGCGGCCAAGGAGGAGCAGGGCAAGCAGGAGCTCCGCGTCCGCCAGCTGACCCAGCTCCTGGAGCATGCGAAGGTCGGTGAGGCGCCGGCCGCGGACGGCGTGGTCGCGCCCGGCATGGTCGTGACGATCGCCTTTGACGGCGACGAGGACGACACCCTGACGTTCCTGCTCGCCTCGCGCGAGTACGCGAGCGCCGATATCGAGACGTATTCGCCGCAGTCCCCGCTCGGCAGCGGCGTGAACGGCAAGAAGATCGGCGAGGACGCGCAGTACGAACTGCCGAACGGCAAGTTCGCCTCGGTGAAGATCCTCCAGGCCAAGCCGTACCAGGCCTGAGGCCGCTCGGCTTCTTCGGTTGACGCGAAAGGTCCCCGGCGCTCGGTGCGCCGGGGACCTTTCGCGTGCCTGGGCTCAGGCGGTGGCCGAGCGGTACTTGCGGACCGCGAGGGTCCGGAAGAGCACGACGATCAGGATCGAGTAGATCACCGAGGCCCAGACCGGGTGCTGCATGGGCCAGGCCGAGGAGTCGACCACTCCGGGGTTGCCGAACAGCTCGCGGCAGGCCTGGACGGTGGCGCTGAAGGGGTTCCAGTCGGCGATGGTCTGGATCCACGTGGCCATGTTGTCCGTGGGGACGAAGGCGTTCGAGATGAACGTGACCGGGAAGAGCCAGATCAGGCCGCCCGATGTGGCCGCCTCCGGGGTGCGGACCGAGAGGCCGATGAGCGCCCCGATCCAGGTGAAGGCATAGCCGAGCAGGAGGAGCAGGCCGAAGGCGCCGATCGCCTTGCCGATCCCCTCGTGGACCCGCCAGCCGACCAGGAGCGCGACGATCGCGAGGACGACGAGGGTGAGCGCGGTCTGCACGAGGTCGGCGATGGTCCGGCCGGTGAGGACGGCGCCGCGCGCCATGGGCAGCGACCGGAACCGGTCGATGAGCCCCTTGTGCATGTCGTCGGCGATGCCCGCGCCGGCGCCCGCGGTGGCGAAGGTGACGGTCTGGGCGAAGATGCCGGCCATCAGGAACTCGCGGTAGACACCGGGGTCCGTGGTGCCCCCGATGTTCATCGAGCCGCCGAAGACGTAGGCGAAAAGGACCACGAACATGATCGGCTGGATCAGGCCGAAGATGATCATCTCCGGGATGCGCGTCATGCGGATGAGATTGCGCTTGGCGACGACGAGGGAGTCGTTGACCGACTGGACGACGCCGCCGCGCGGCCTGGGGGCCACATTCCGGACCGCTTCGGTTGTCGCGCTCACTTCGCGCCCTCCGTGTCTTTGACGTTCTCGCCGTTCTCGCCCATCTCGCCGTTCTCGCCGTTCGCCACCTCGGCCACGTGGCCGGTCAGCGAGATGAACACGTCGTCCAGGGTCGGGCGGCGCAGCCCGATGTCGTCGATCTCGACCCCGCGGGCGTCCAGCTCGCGGATGACCTCGGCGAGCAGCTTGGCGCCGCCCGCGACCGGGACCGTGAGCTTGCGGGTGTGGTTCTCGACGGCGACCTCGCCCTTGCCGAAGCCGCGCAGGACCTCCGTGGCCGAGGTGATGTGCTCGCGCTCGTGCACCACGACCTCGACGCGCTCGCCGCCCGTCTGCGCCTTGAGCTGGTCGGACGTGCCGCGCGCGATGACCCGGCCGTGGTCCACGACGCAGATGTCGTGCGCCAGGTGGTCGGCCTCTTCGAGGTACTGGGTGGTGAGCAGCAGGGTCGTGCCCCCCGACACCAGCTCCTGGATGACCTCCCAGAGCTGCTGCCTGTTGCGCGGGTCGAGGCCCGTGGTCGGCTCGTCCATGAACATCACCGGGGGCGACACGACGAGCGCGGCGGCGAGGTCGAGGCGGCGGCGCATGCCTCCCGAATACGTCTTGGAGGGGCGGTCCGCAGCGTCGGCGAGATTGAACCGGTCGAGCAGCTCGCCCGCCCTGGCCTTCGCCTCCTTCGCCTTCATCTGGTAGAGCTGGCCGACCATTTGGAGGTTCTCGCGGCCCGTGAGGTACTCGTCGACGGCGGCGAACTGGCCCGAGAGGCCGATCGACCGCCGCACTTCGTTCGGATGCTTCAGTACGTCGATGCCCGCGACGACCGCACGGCCGCTGTCCGGCGTCAGAAGCGTCGTCAGACAGCGCACCGCCGTGGTCTTGCCCGCGCCGTTCGGCCCGAGGAGGCCGAGCACGGTGCCTTCCGGGACATCCAGATCGACGCCGTCCAGAGCCCTTACGTCGCCGAAGGTCTTCACCAGACCTTCGGCGTAGATGGCGCCTGGCATGTGAGTTCCCCCAGTGGTTTGGGTGACTTCCTACGGAAAAGCTTAGATTTGCCGGGTATGACGCGCCCGGCGACCAGTGGCGTGAGACACACCATAACGCGATACATCGCGTTTTCTCAACGGGGTTCGCGAAGCCTGTGGATAACGCAAAATAGCGGGGAACAGCGCCTGATGCAGGGGAATTTCGGGGAGCCCCCGGCGTCAGCCGATGACGGTGTAACCCGCCTCGCGCAGGGCCGCCCCGACCTCGGTGCAGTGCTCGGGCCCCTTGGTCTCCAGGTGCAACTCCACCTCCACCTCCGTGAGTCCGAGGCGCGGATCGGTCCGCACGTGGCCCACGTCAAGGACGTTAGCGTCGACCACTGACAACACCCCGAGAAGCGTGGCCAGCGCCCCCGGCCGGTCCGTCAGGCGCAGCCGCAGCGACAGGTAGCGGCCCGCCGCCGCCATGCCGTGGCGCAGGATCCGCTGCATCAGGAGCGGGTCGACGTTGCCGCCCGACAGGAGCGCGACCACCGGGCCCTCGAACTCCCTCGGCCTGCTCAGGAGCGCCGCGACGGGGCTCGCGCCCGCCGGCTCGACGACCATCTTGGCCCGCTCCAGGCAGAGCAGCAGCGCGCTGGACAGTTCGTCCTCGGAGACGGTGACGATGCCGTCGAGCAGCTCGTCGATGATCTGGAACGGCACGTCGCCGGGGCGCCCGACCTTGATGCCGTCGGCCATCGTCGCCGGGTTCTCTATCGACACCGGGTGCCCGGCCGCGAGCGAGGGCGGGTACGCCGCGGAGCCCGCCGCCTGCACGCCGATCACCTTGACGTCGGGGCGCAGCGACTTGACCGCCACCGCGATGCCCGCGGCGAGCCCGCCGCCGCCGACGCCCAGGACCAGGGTGCGCAGCTCGGGGCACTGCTCCAGGATCTCCAGGCCCACCGTGCCCTGCCCCGCGATGATGTCGGGGTGGTCGAAGGGGTGGATGAAGACCGCGCCCGTCTCGTCGGCGTACTCCTGGGCGGCGGCCAGCGTCTCGTCGACCACCTGGCCGTGCAGCCGCACCTCCGCGCCGTAGTCGCGGGTCGCGGCGACCTTGGGCAGCGGCGCGCCCACCGGCATGAAGACCGTGGACCGCACACCGAGCAGGGAGGACGCGAGGGCCACACCCTGCGCGTGGTTGCCCGCGCTCGCGGCGACCACACCGGCCGCGCGCTCCTCGGGGAGCAGGCCCGCGATCCGTACGTACGCGCCGCGCAGCTTGAACGAGCCCGTCCGCTGGAGGTTCTCGCACTTGAAGTGCACCGGCGCGCCCACCAGCTGCGACAGGTGCCTGCTGCCCTCCATCGCCGTCATTCTTGACACGCCCGAGAGCATCTTCTGGGCACCGCGCACGTCGTCGAGGGTGACCGTCGGCAAGGAGTGAGGCGTGCGGTAGCTCATGACAGCCAGTCTCCCAGTTCACACCAGGGTCCTCCTGCGGTGACCACGTGCCGAGACTGGTTTGCGCAGCGCTGGTACGCCCCGCGTCCCGGCCGCGTACCCTGTCCCCCAACCCATCGCCCTCGCATGAAGTGAGCCCCCGGCCATGCCCACAACTCCGGACATGACGACCGCCAGCGATCCCGGCCTCCTCGATACGCTCCAGCACCAGGTGGCCGTGTTCGCCCGCCGTGCGGAGCAGACGCGCCTCGGCGGCGTAGGACAGGTCCGCAACTCCATGGACCGCGCCGCGTACCTGCTGCTCAACCGCCTCGACAAGGAGGGGCCGATGGGCGTCAAAGCGCTCGCGGCGAGCATGGGCATCGACTCCTCGACGGTCACCCGGCAGGTCGCCCCGCTGGTCGACACCGGGCTCGTCAAGCGCACATCGCACCCCGAGGACGGCCGCGCCGTGGTGCTCCAGCTGTCGCCGCGCGGCGAGGCACGCCTCAACGAAGTACGGTCCTCACGGCGTGACCTCATGGCCGAGCTGACCGAAGACTGGTCCCCGGAGGAGCGCGAGAGCTTCTGCACGCTCCTCACGCGCTTCAATTCCGCGCTCTCCGCCCGCCAGACCTCGCAGTCGACGCCGGACGCGCCCGCTTCGTAAGGCACCGACGGCTCCGGGGCGCCTGCCTCTTGACCTGGGCCATGCGCCTGGCCTCATATGAGACCGGGGGCCCGGTCCCCTCCAGGCGGGAGACGCGGTGCGCGAACGGCAGGCGTTCCTGAACGCCCGCCGGGCCCGGGAGTTCGAGGCGTTCGTCGCGGGCGCGGCAGGGCGGCTGCTGCATGCCGCGACGCTGCTCACCGCCGAACCGCCGGACGCCAACCCACGCGCGCGTGCCCTGCTGACCGCGTCCCTCGCGCACTCGTACGCGACCTGGGACCGGATGCGCGGCGAGGACCCGTACGACCGCACCCGCCAGCAGCTGGCCATCCGCTTCGCACGCGGGGCCTGGCGCCGGCACCGAGGGCACGGCGGCGTCCTGGCCCGCCTCACGCCCCAGGAGCGGCTGATTCTCGTACTGCGGCTCTATGAAGGCGTCGCCGAGGAACAGACCGCGGCGCTGCTCGGCCTGCCCACCGACCGGGTGGAGACGATCTGCGTCCGCGCGATGGAGACGGTCCTGCACCCGCCGCGCGGCCCCGCGCCGCCGGTTCCCCTGGGGGAGGCGGCCCCGTCATGAGCCACTACGACCGCAAAGCGAGCGAGGTCCGCCGGCTCCTGGACGACGGCACGCCCCCCTCGGCCCCGCCCGAGCTCTACGAGGAGGCGGTCCGCCGCGGCGGCCGCATGCTGCGCCGCAGAAGGGCAGTGCGCCGGTTCCTGTGGCTCCTGCTGCTCGTGGCGGCGGTCGTCTTCGTGGTCTGGGCGTCGGTCGAGCAGCCGTGGGTGGAGCCGCCTTCGGAGACGACTCCACCCCTCACCCGCTGGTGAGCGGGCGCGAGGGCGACTAGCCCAGGGCCTGCTGCAGGTCGGCCAGCAGGTCGTCCGCGGACTCGATGCCCACCGAGAGGCGCACCAGATCCGCGGGGACCTCAAGCGCCGAGCCCACCACAGAGGCGTGCGTCATCCGCCCAGGGTGCTCGATCAGGGACTCCACACCGCCGAGCGACTCCCCCAGGGTGAACAGCTTCGCGCGGTCGCAGACGGCCACCGCCGCCTCCTCGCCCCCGGCGACCTGGAAGGACACCATCCCGCCGAACGCCTTCATCTGCTTGGCGGCGGTCTCGTGACCCGGGTGCTCCGGAAGCCCGGGGTAGAGAACACGCGTCACGCGCGCGTGCCGCGTCAGCATCTCGGCGATCTTCGTCGCGTTCTCGCTGTGCCGATCCATCCGGACGGCCAGCGTCTTGATGCCGCGAAGGACCAGCCACGCGTCGAAGGGCCCGGCCACCGCGCCCATCGCGTTCTGGTGGTACGCCAACTCCTCGCCCAGCTCCGGGTCGTTGACGACCAGCGCGCCGCCCACGACGTCCGAGTGCCCGCCCATGTACTTCGTCAGGGAGTGCACGACGACGTCAGCGCCGAGCGCGAGCGGCTGCTGGAGGTAGGGGCTCGCGAAGGTGTTGTCGACGACGAGCCGGGCCCCCGTCTCCTTGGCGACCTGCGCGACGGCGGCGATGTCCGTGATGCCGAGCAGCGGGTTGGAGGGGGTCTCCACCCAGATCGCCTTCGTACGGTCGGTCACCGCGGCCCGTACCGCCGCCGGGTCTGAGGTGTCGGCGACCGACCACTCCACGCCCCACCGCGAGACGACCTTCGCGAAGAGCCGGAACGTGCCGCCGTACGCGTCATTGGGGATGACCACGTGGTCACCGGGGGCGAGCAGCGTACGCAGGAGGCAGTCCTCCGCGGCGAGACCCGACGCGAAGGCGAGCCCGCGACTGCCGCCCTCGAGCGCGGCCAGGTTCTCCTCAAGGGCGGTGCGGGTGGGGTTGGCGCTGCGGCTGTATTCATAGCCGCCGCGCAGCCCGCCGACGCCGTCCTGCTTGTACGTCGACACCTGGTAGATCGGCGGGACGACCGCGCCGGTGAGCGGGTCGGCGGTATTGCCCGCGTGGATCGCGACGGTCTCGAAACTCTGGCTGCTGAACGTGTCACTCATGTGGCCAGAGCCTAGTCCGGGACAGGGGAAGGCCCGACGAGTTCGAGACTGGTTCGCCAAGTGTCAGACCGGTCTGGTTCGCTTGTACTCATGGAGATTCTCTGGGTGCTGATGGCAGCGATCATGATCGGGGCGGTGCTCGGCCCCGTCCTGCTGCGCAGGCGCGGCGGAATCCGGCAGGTCGCCCCCGGTTCACCGGACGCCGCGGACCCGGCGGACTACGGCTTCGCGCGGCAGGAGGAGCTGGACATCCGCATGCCCGGCCCGGACCGCGACCTCCTGGACGTCCTTGACGTGGTCCAGCAGTCGCAGAGCTGGAAGGCGGCCTCGCAGCTGCTCGCGGGCACGGAGGTGCACGGCGAGGTGCGCTGGCAGCGCGTACAGGCGTTCGCGGGCGCGGCCTCCCTGGAGCTCCAGGAGCGGCCCGGCGGGGTCAGCGACCAGCCCGGCGGGCAGTGGCTGCGGGTGTGGCGGGCCGAGGCGCCCAAGGACGCGGGCGGCGCTGCGGTGCACGCCGAGTTCCTGGTCCAGCAGGCCTGGCGGTCCTCCACGTCCGGGACGGACGAGTTCCGGATCATCCTGGAGGAGGCGAAGGAGGCCTGCGCGCAGGCGGCGCTCCTCTCCCCCGGCGACCCGGTCCCGTACATCATCGAGCTCTCGATCGCGCGCGGCCTCGCGTATCCGCGCGAGGAGTTCGAGCAGCTGTGGCTGAAGATCCTGGACCGCGCGCCCGCGCACATGGGGGCGCATCTGGCGGCCCTGCACTACTGGTGCGAGAAGTGGCACGGCTCGCGTGAGCTCGCGAACAACTTCGCGGAGGCCGCGGCGGCCCGCGCCCCCAAGGGCTCGCTGCTCTCCGCGCTCCCGCTCTTCGCGGTGTACGAGCACCTGCCCGAGGTCAATCTGGTCCGTGGTTTCTACGAGAGCGAGACCGTCACGAAGGCGGTGGAGGGCGCGCTGTACGCGGTGCACTCGGCACGCCCTGACGACCCGATGCTGGCGCACGTGCGGCACCTGCTGGTCTTCTTCCTGGTCCGCAGCGAGCGCTGGGCGGAGGCGATGAACCAGCTGATCCACGTGGACGGCCACGTCGGCGCCCTGCCCTGGACGGTCTCTTCCGACCCGGCCGCGGACTACGCGGTGTACCGCGCGCTGGCAGTGGGGGGCTATGAGGCGAACGGCGGCAGCCCGGCGACACTGCCGCACTGAGCCCGGCCGCGGAATGCGGCCCGCCCCGCACACGTTGACGTAGGAGCCGCACACCCAGCTCCCCCGCTCCACCCTCCTGGAGGACAGCCCGATGCTCTTCGGCCGTACGCCCGAGCTCCCCACCCCCGAGCAGGCCCTGAAGGGCCGAGCGACCCCCGAATTCGAGGTTCCGTCCCGCCACACGGTCCTCGGCAACCCGCTCCTGGGCCCGTACCCCGACGGCCTGGAGATCGCGGACTTCGGGCTCGGCTGCTTCTGGGGCGCGGAGCGCAAGTTCTGGCAGACGGAGGGCGTCTGGACGACGTACGTCGGCTATCAGGGCGGCTACACGGAGAACCCTTCGTACGAGGAGGTCTGCTCGGGCCTGACCGGCCACGCGGAGGTCGTCCGCGTGGTCTTCGACCCGGCTCGCGTCTCGTACGCCACGCTCCTGAAGCTCTTCTGGGAGTCCCACAACCCCACACAGGGCTTCCGCCAGGGCAACGACGTGGGCACGCAGTACCGCTCGGCGATCTACACCCACTCCGCGGACCAGGAGGCGGCGGCCGTGGCATCCCTGGACGCGTACCAGCAGGTACTCACCAAGGCGGGCCACGGCACGATCACGACCACCATCCTCCCGGCGGCCCCCCGCCCGTTCTGGCCGGCCGAGGGGTACCACCAGCAGTACCTGGACAAGAACCCCGACGGCTACTGCGGCATCGGCGGCACGGGCCTGCAGCTGGAGAGCCCCTCGGAGACGAACTGGGGCCGGGCCTGCCCGACAGGGATCGCTCCCGCTCCCACGGCGGAGTAGCAGCGGCAGGGGTAGCGGCGCCGGGCAAGCGTTCTCAGGACGGTTCGTCGGGCAGCATTCCCAGCTGCCCGAGAAAGTCCATCTCGTCGAAGTAGAGCCGGTAGTCGACGATCCGGCCGTCCGCCACGGTGGCGATGTCCACCCCGCGGATCCTGATCTCCTTCTGGGTCGCGGGGAGGGTCTCCCCGGACGGCAGATGCAGCGGCCCGGTGTTCCTGCCGCTGAAGATCCCCTCGTCGATGGCGGTGTCGCCGGACTCGTACGCGTGCACCGTCTCGAACGTGGCGTCGGGGACCGCCTCCGTCATCTGCCGCCAGTACTCCACGATGTTGTCGCGGCCGCGGATCTCCCCCTCGTCGGGGGTGAGGGCGACCGCGTCCTCGGCATACAGCTCGCCGAGGGCCTTCAGATCCGGGTGTGTGGTGAGCGCATCCGTGAGCCGGTCCATGACGTCACGTGCCTGTCCCATGATCCACCTCCTCAGGTGAGGATCACCCGCTCTCATTTTCCCACCGGGGCGGCTCACCAGCAGATCGGCGGACGGGCGGGCCGGGCATCGGCTCTGCCGTCAGCGAATCTGCTGCGGGCCAAGAAGCCTTACGTGGCGGGTGCGGGCGGTCGAAGGTGGTGGGACCCGGGCAGCGGCCCGCAGGTGAGCCGCCGCTCCCACCGTCAGGAGGACCAACGATGCCGATCATCGGTAGTGCCCCGCGAGCCTCCGAGGGCGAGACACCCTCGACGCGGTTCGACGATCATCTGGCCGCGCAACTGCTGACCCAGCGGATCATCTTCCTCGGGACGCAGGTCGACGAGGTTTCCGCGAATCGCGTGTGCGCGCAGATGCTGTTGCTGTCCGCCGAGGACCCGCGGACCGACATCAGTCTCTACATCAACAGCCCGGGCGGATCCGTCACCGCCGGGCTCGCCATCTACGACACCATGCGGCTGATCCCGAACGACGTGTCGACCCTCGCCATGGGGTTCGCCGCCAGCATGGGGCAGTTCCTGTTGACCGTCGGGACCGCGGGGAAGCGGTACGCCCTGCCCAACGCGCGGATCATGATGCACCAGCCCTCGGCCGGCATCGGCGGGACCACCGCCGACATCGCGATCCAGGCCGAGAACCTGGAGTTCACGAAGAAGTCCGTCGAGCGGATCACCGCCGAGCACACCGGGCAGAGCGAGGAGACCATCTCGCGTGACGGTGACCGCGACCGGTGGTTCACCGCCGAGCAGGCCAAGGAGTACGGGATGGTCGACCGGGTGCTTGATTCGCTCGCCGACGTGCGGCCCGCCGCGTCGAAGCCGCGTATGGGACTGGGGGTCTGACCGACATGAGCCAGTACACGATTCCTACCGTCGTCGAGCGCACCCCTCAGGGAGAGCGTGCCTACGACGTCTTCAGCAGGCTGCTCTCGGAGCGGATCATCTTCCTCGGCACCGAGATCGACGACGGCGTGGCCAATGTCGTCATCGCTCAACTGCTCCACCTGGAGTCCTCGAACCCCGAGCGTGAAGTCGCCATCTACATCAACTCGCCCGGTGGGTCCTTCACTTCGCTCATGGCCATCTACGACACCATGAGCTTCATCAGCGCGCCCATCTCGACGTTCTGCGTGGGGCAGGCCGCCTCCACCGCCGCCGTGCTCCTCGCCGGAGGCGACCCCGGGCGGCGTTTCGTGCTCGAGCACTCGCGCGTGCTGCTCGGGCAGCCCGCGAGCCGCGGGCAGCAGGGGACGGTCTCCGACCTCAGCCTCCAGGCCAAGGAGATGCTGCGGATCCGCTCGCAGGTGGAGGAGGTGCTGTCCCGGCACTCGGGGCACGAAGTCGCCACGCTGCGCGCGGACATGGACCGCGACAAGGTGTTCACCGCCGAGGACGCGGTGGCGTACGGGCTCGCCGACGAGGTGCTCAGCCGGCGGATGCTCGCCGCGGCGGCCTAGCGGTCGTTCTTACGCGGCCAGGCGGATGTCTCCCTGGCGCGGGCGGGTCGGCTGTGCGTGGTGCGTGTAGTTCGAGTGCTGCGTGTAGCGGGTCAACTCGGTCTGGGCCAGGGAGAGCAGGTCCGCAAGGCTCAGGCCGAGCGCGCGGGCGCCGGCCGCGAGGACTTCGGACGAAGCCTCCTTGCGGCCGCGCTCCAGCTCGGAGAGGTACGGCATCGAGATGCGGGCCGCCTCGGCGACGTCCTTGAGCGTCCGCTCCTGGGCGAGGCGCTCGCGGCGCAGCACGTCACCGACCACGTCCCGCCACAGGGGCTCTTTCGCCGCCGGTGTCACGGGAGTTGTGCGCATCGGGGCGCTGTGACCCGGTGCCGTCCGCTCGGTCCGTGGGCGCAACGGGATGACGCGGGCCCGCTCTTGGGACTCGGCCTGCTCCGGCTCGTGGTACCGCTCTTGGCTGCTCACCCCCTCAGGGTAGAAGCCGCCCCACCCCCCGGTCATCGATCAGCGTTCCGCCCCCGGCGAAATCCCCCGGCGTGCCCGGCGAACGCCTCACGTCAGTGCCTCCGCGAGCGCCTCCGTCGCCTTGACCACCCACGCGGGATCCCCGTGCCGCATCCCCCAGTGCGCCGCCGTCACCGCCCGCGCCTGCGCCCACCTCCTGGCCCGTTCACGGTCGACCTCCGCCGCGTCGGCGAAGACGGCCAGGCGGCGCAGGGCGGCGGCCCGGGGGTCGGGTGCGGTGAGCAGCGGCTCGAAGCGGGTGCGGAGCAGCGTGATCGAGTCGTACGCCGGGTCGCCGACGTAGCCCTTGGGGTCGATGGCGAGCCAGGGTTCGCGTTCCGACCTCAGTACGTTGGTGAAGTGCAGGTCGCCGTGGACGAGGGTGTCCGGCTGGTCCCGGCCCAGTTCGCGTACGGTCGCGATCGCCGCGGCCACCACGCGCGCGGGCAGCGGGGAGCCCAACTCCCGGTCCTCGTCCCGCAGTTCACACTCCCACTCGGCCACGAGCGAGCTCATCCGCGGCAGACCGGGCGGCGCGGGCACGGCGAGGCGGCGCGCCAGGCGCCCGGCCACGGTCACCGCCTCGTCGGTGTCCTCGACGTCGGCGAGGGAACTGGCCCCCGCCCGCTCAAGGAGCATCGCGAACCGCTCGTCGTCCCGCTCGTACAGGCGGACCGCGCCGCGTCCCGCCCACACCGCGAAGGCGTCCGGCTCGTGCACGTTGCCGGGGTGCGGGAAGGAGATCTTCAGGACGGCGGGCGTCCCGTCGTACCGCCGTCTCACGGGGACGACGATGCCGACCTGCCCGTGCGTGACCGCTTCCGTCGGCTCGCAGTCCCAGCGCCGGAGCAGCTCATCGGCAAGCTCCGGCAGCGTCGCGAGCCAGGCGCGGCCCCGCTCGCCCTCCCGCTGGACCGTGCTCAGCGCGAAGCCCTCTGGTACGTCGATGTCGATGGGTGTCCCGGTCATCCCGGCACCCTAGCGAGGACCGCGGACAGGGCGCGGCGCCCGGTGGATACCGTTCACCCCATGCCCTTCGCTGAAGCCGCCGACGGCACCGCCCTGCACTACGAAGTCCACGGCTCCGGCCGCCCCCTCGTCCTCCTCAGCGGGCAGTCCAACAGCCGCCGCTGGTGGGACCCTGTGCGGGACGATTTCGCCGCCTCGTACCGGACCGTCGTACTCGACTGGCGCGGCACCGGCGGGAGCGGGCGCCCCGACACCGACAGCTACAGCACGCCCGGCTTCGCCCGCGACGTCGTCGCCGTGCTCGACCACGGGGGGATCGACCGCGCCCATGTGTACGGCACGTCGATGGGCGGCCGTGTCGCGCAGTGGCTCGCCGCCGATCATGCCGAGCGGGTCGACCGGCTCGTCCTCGGCTGTACGTCGCCGGGGGCGCCGCACGGCATCGAGCGCGGGCCCGAGGTGCGCGCGGCCCTGACCCAGCGCGACCCGGCGGCGGCGCGGCGCGCCCTGCTTGAGCTGATGTACACCCCCGGCTGGATCGCCCGGCAAGGGGAACGGCGGGTGTTCCACACCCTCGGCGATCCGGACATGCCCCCGCACGCCCGCCGGCGCCATCTGCGGGCCAGCGCCCGGCACGACTCCTGGGACGCGTTGCCGCGGATCACGGCGCCGACGCTCGTCGTGCACGGCACGGACGACGAGTTCAATCCGGCCGCCAACGCGCCCCTGCTCACGGAGCGCGTGCCCGGAGCCCGGATGCGACTCATCTCCGGTGCGCGGCATGCGTACTTCGAGGAGTTCGCGGAGGTCGCGACGCCGCTGGTGCTCGGCTTCCTTGCGGAGGAAGGAGCTTAACTCCCGCTGCCGTACGGCTTGGTGAGGATCTCCAGGCTGTGGCCGTTCGGGTCGTCCCAGTACGTGCCCCGGCCGCCGTCGTTGGTGTTGATCTCGTTGACGACTGTGTGGTGCGGGTCGGCCCAGTAGGTGAGCCCGGCGGCCTTGATGCGGCCGAAGATGGCGTCGAACTCGTCCTCGGAGACCAGGAAGGCGTAGTGCTGGGGGGTGATCGGGCCGCCGTCGCTCTCCATGTAGTCCAGCGTGACGCCGTTCGGGATCTCGACGGGGATGAACGGGCCGTACTGGGGGCTCACTTCGAGGCCGAGGATGTCGGCGAGGAACTGGGCGGAAGCTTTCTTGTCCTCCGCGGTGACGATGGTGTGATTGAGCTCGATGGACATCGTGCGACCTCTTTCCCGTGCGGCTGGAGTGCCCGTCCTGACGCACTCCACACTAGGCACGCCCCCACCGGCCGACATCGGCCACACGGCCCCCCACCTGCTGCGCAATGCGGCCTAGGGCCGCGGGCCGAGTCGAGATCCGGCCACTTCCCTCACGAGGTAACGCCCGACCCGGCCCGAGGCCGTGCCTCAGATCGTCGACGCGTCGATCACGAAGCGGTAGCGCACGTCACTGGCGAGGACACGCTCGTACGCCTCGTTGATCTGGTCGGCGTTGATCAGCTCGATCTCCGAGCCCAGGCCGTGCTCGGCGCAGAAGTCCAGCATTTCCTGGGTCTCCTGGATGCCGCCGATCATGGAGCCCGCGAGGGTCTTGCCGCCGCCGATCACCGAGAAGAGGTTGAGGGAGACCGGCTCCTCGGGAGCGCCGACGTTCACAAAGGCACCCTCCGAGCGCAGCAGGCCCAGGTACTTGTCCAGGGGCAGCGGCGCGGAGACCGTCGAGAGGATCAGGTCGAAGGAGCCGGCGAGCTGCTCGAAGGTGGCTTCGTCGCTGGTCGCGTAGTAGTGGTCGGCGCCCAGCTTCAGGCCGTCGTCCTTCTTGCGCAGGGACTGCGAGAGGACGGTGACCTCGGCGCCCATGGCGTGCGCGATCTTGACGGCCATGTGGCCGAGACCGCCGAGGCCCACGACGGCGATCTTCTTGCCGGGGCCCGCGTTCCAGCGGTGGAGCGGGGAGTACGTCGTGATGCCCGCGCACAGCAGCGGCGCGGCCTCGTCGAGCGCGAGGCCCTCGGGGATGCGGACGGTGAACGCCTCGTCGACGACGACGTGCGTGGAGTAGCCGCCGTACGTCGGCTCACCGTCCTTGCCGAGGCCGTTGTACGTCGGCACGTTGCCCTTGAGGCAGTACTGCTCCAGGCCTGCCTTGCAGTTCTCGCACTCGCGGCAGGAGTCGACCATGCAGCCGACGCCGACGCGGTCGCCGACCGCGAACTTGGTGACGGCGGAGCCGACCTCGGTGACGACACCGGCGATCTCGTGGCCCGGAACCATCGGGAAGATGCCCTCACCCCAGCCGTCGCGGGCCTGGTGGATGTCCGAGTGGCAGATGCCGGCGTACTTGATGTCGATCAGTACGTCGGACGCGCCCACCGGGCGGCGCGGCACGGTGGTCCGCTCCAGGGGTGCCTTGGCGGCCGGAGCGGCGTAGGCGGAAACGGTGGTGGTGCTGGTGGCGCTAGGGGTGCTTGTCTGTGCGGTCATGGCATCAACCGTGCCAGCCACGCGGACATCTACCCAGGTCACAGCTTTGCGTACGTCCAGTGGTCCTACTACTGGCGGGGACAGGCTCGTACGCCCGCGAGCCCGGATACTGGAATACATGGACGCCGACGCCGCGCAGCCCCCGCACTCCTCCCCCGCCCCCGAGCCCCTCGACAACCGCGCCGAGCTCAGCGAGTTCCTGCGCACCCGCAGGGCCCGGCTGCAGCCGGAGGACGTCGGCCTGCCGAACTTCGGGCGCCACCGGCGGGTGCCCGGGCTGCGCCGCGAGGAGCTCGCGCAGCTCGCGGGGGTGTCCGTGGCGTACTACACCCGTCTTGAGCAGGGCAACGGCCGCAATGTCTCGGGCGAGGTCCTTGACGCGATCGCGCGCGCCCTGCGCCTCACGGACGCCGAGCACGCCCACCTGACGCACATGGCCAAGCCGAAGCAGCACAAGAAGAAGCGCCCGGCCCGCCCCCAGCACGTGCGGCCCGCGCTGCTCCAGCTCATGGACGCCATGGACGGCATCCCCGCCTACGTGGTCGGCCGCCGCTCGGACATCCTCGGCTGGAACCGCATGGCCGCCGCGCTCTTCGGCGACTGGGGCGCGCTGCCGCCCGAGGAGCGGAACTGGGCGCGGATCTGTTTCCTGCACCCCGAGGCCCGCTCCCTGTTCCGTGACTGGGAGCAGAAGGCGTCGGACATCGTGAGCTTCCTGCGGATGGACGCGGGCTGCTTCCCGAACGATCCGCTGCTCTCGGCCCTGGTCGGCGAGCTCTCCGTGAAGAGCGAGGAGTTCCGGGGCCTGTGGGCCACGCATGACGTGCGCGAGAAGGGCCACGGCGTCAAGCGCCTGCACCACTCCCTGGTGGGCGATCTGACCCTGTCGTTTGAGACGCTGCGACTTCCTGATGATCACGATCAGTCACTGGTGACGTACCACGCGGAGCCGGACTCGGCGTCGGCCGACGCGCTGCGGCTGCTCGCCAGCTGGGGAGCAGACGCGACGCGTACGGGTGCGGCGGGCACGGGTGCGGCGGGCACCCCGAAGTAGGCCCCGCCGCTCCGCGCGTCAGGGCTGGTACGGGGGCGCCGCGCCCCAGTTCCACAGCGGCACCGGCTGGTCGGTGGGGCGGCTCGCTTCGGGGCCGGAGAAGTAGACCGCGAGGCGGGTGCCCCACTCGACGTAGGCGACGAAGGCGGACCGGAACTCGGCGTCCGTCGGCAGGCCCGCGTCGTCCGCCGCGTCCTGCATGAGGTTGACCCAGCGGCGGCGCTGCGGCTCGGTGATGCCCTTGCCGAGGTGCTTGCCGACCATCTCGGAGTGGCCGCCGTGCTCCTTGGAGTACGTGGCCGGGCCGCCGAAGACCTCGCCGAGCCACTGGGCGACGTGCAGGGCGTGCTCGGCGGGCAGGCCGTCGAAGAGCGGGGCGAGGAGGTCGTCCTTGAGGACTTTCTCGTAGAAGACCTCCGTCAGGCGCGCGAGGTTCTCCTCGCCGCCCGCCCACGCGTACAGGGTCGGCGTCGACGCGCCCGTCCCGCGCACGGCGGTGGGGGTGTAGTGGCGCATCTCCTCGATGTTCTCGACGTACGGGCGGATCTCCGCGAAGAAGTCACGGAAGTGCTCCGAGCGCCTGAAGCCCTCCAGGTGGTCCTTGGTCGACGTCCAGGTGATGCGGAGGATGAAGTGCTCGAAGTCCTCCTCGCAGCGCGTGAGTTCGTAGTCGATGCACTGCGGTGCCGCGGACAGCGGGACGGCGGCGCGGGTGTACGCGGAGAGGAACTCCGCGGAGCGCTCGGACGGGATGCGGTAGCGGATGTACTCGACGGTGTGGGCGGTCATGTGACGTCGGCTTCCTCTGCGGTGGGTGGTGCCGGCACGCGTGCTCCCCAGTCCCACAACGCCTGTAGGACCGGGCCGAGTTCTCTTCCGTGGGGGGTCAGTTCGTAGGTGACCGTGGGGGGCCAGCCGGGTGTCCTGGTACGCAGGACGACACCCGCGGCGACCAGCTGGGCGAGCCGCTCTGTGAGCACCTTGTCCGACAACTCCGGGAGCGTGGAGGCCAGTTCGCTGTACGCGTAGGAGTCGATGCGAAGGAGTTCGCGGACGATCAAGGTGGTCCAGCGGCCGCGCAGGGCGGCGAGGGTGATCTCCACGGGGCAGCCGGGGGCGGGTGCGGTGACGCGGGCCCTGGGATCGTCCGGGAGCCCCTGGTCAGGCCTCTGGTCCGGCCCCTGGCTTACCGTTCGGTGAGTCACGAAGCCGCCTCCTACTGTTGCCGACAGGACCACCCCAGGAGGGTTACACATGGCGACGACAGCTCTTCCCACGCGTGCCGAGGACGTCCCCGCGGCCTTCGCCGAGCGGTTCAACAGCGGCGATCCGGAGGCGGTGCACGAGCTGTACGAGGAGCGTGCCGCCTTCGTGCCGGAGTCGGGGGACGCGGTGCACGGGCTCGCGGCCATCGCGAAGGAGAACGGCCCGTTCCTCGCGATCGGGCTGCCCATCTCCGTGCGCCCCCGCCACGTACACGTCTCCGGGGACATCGCGCTGCTAGTCGTCGACTGGGAGATCGAGGGCGTCGTGCGGTCCACCGCCACGGACGTGGCACGCCGCGGCGCCGACGGGTACTGGCGATATGTGATCGACAGTCCCTTCGGCGCCGCGGTTCCCGCCTAGATGCTCAGACAGCGCGTGGTGCGGCCAACTCACTTGCCGTAGTACGCGTTGTAGATCGACAGCGTCGACTTGTTCCCCTTCTTGTCCGTGATCTTGGCGTGGAAGGAGATCCCCTTGCCCGCGGCCGGGTTCTTGACCTTGATCTTGCCGCCGCTGACGGTGGCCTTCTTCCAGGTCTGGCCGTAGTCGTACGACACGTACGCGGCAAGGGACTTGAGGTTCGAGCCCGCGGCCGCGCCCTGCACCGTCACCGGCACGGACTGGGTCTCGCCGGCCTTGGCCTTGCTGCTCAGGTCGGTCGCCGCGGCGAACCGCGCGGTGGAGACCGGCAGCTTCGCGTTGTCGGCCTTCTTGGAGCGGAACGTCCAGCTCGCGTCGATGCGCGTGGAGGCGGACGCCACCTTGACGCTGCGCTTCACGGACGTGGAGAGCTTGTACTCGGCCTCGGCCGCGGGGACCTTGAACGGCGTTCCGCTTGCCAGCGGGTCCTCGTTCTCGCCGATCTTCGTGTCGCCCTTGTAGAGGGTCGTCTTCACCGACGTGTAGAGCGAGGAGCCCACGTGCGTCTTGCCGTCGGCGAACAGCGGCAGAGAGCCGCTGATCTCGTTGCCCTTACGCGAGACGCCGTACGCGCCGCCGATGCGCGGGCCGAAGACGGCCGTGTTGAACGTCTTGTCGTAGCTCTTGCCGCCCACGAACTTCTGCCCGGCGCCCAGCGAGTAGGCCGCGTCGACCTTCGGCCAGCCTGTCTGGTCGACCCCGGCGTGCTGCTCGAAGTCCATGCTCCACTTCACGTCGTCGGCCGTGGACAGATACACCGTCCGGGTGCCGGGCAGCGGCTGCGGAACGCTGATCGAGGAGCCGCCCGAGCTGCCGGGCAGGTAGCCAAGGGCACTGACCGCGCCCTTCTTGTCCTTGGCCGAGGCGCCCATGCCCACCTTCACCGTGGCGAGTTCGGACGCCTTGAAGTGCTTGGTGTAGCCGGTCGCGACCTGCTTGACGTTGCCGCCGAGCACGGTGTCGTACTGGGCGTCGTCACCCTTGGTCCAGTGCCCGTCCCACTGCTGGTGCAGCGAGCCGTCGGTGACCTGCTGGCCCAGGTGCGAGGTCCGGAAGTCGGTGTACGAGTCGAGCAACCAGCCGAAGGAGTAGCTGCCGCGGGCCGTTTCGACCGTGTAGTCGGGCGACGCGAAGAACGACTTGGCGTCCGCCGACGGGACCGTGATGTCGACCGGCTTGCCCTTGCGGGCGTCCAGCGTCACCGTCGTGTCCTTGGTGACGCTCAGCTTCGGCTGGGCGATCCAGTCGGCGCCCTTGGTGAAGTCCTCCGGGTCGGCGTACATGCTGGTGTTCAGCAGGTAACCGCCCTTGGGGACACGGACCTTGACCGTGCCGGATGCGTCGAACGGGTTGAAGGACTTGTCGGTGGCGAGCCCGGAGACACCCTCCAGGTCGCTGTCGTAGTACTTCGGGGCCTGTCCGTCGCGCCCGACGTGCTTCAGCGTCAGGTCGTACGACTCGACCTCGCGCTCGACCGCGGCCGCCGTGCGCACGGACTGCCCGCCGCCCGTCGCCACGACGTACGCGGAGTACGCGCCGTCGACCGTTCCGCCGAGTTTGGTGTCGATGGTCAGGTCGACCGCCGCGGTACCGCCCGCGGGGACCTTCACCGTCTTCGCGCCGAGCTTGAAGAAGCCCGCGGGAGCCGGGGCGCCCTTGGGGTTCGTGCCCGTCACCGTCAGGTCGAGGGTGACGTCCTCCTTGCCGAGGTTCTTGTACGTCACCTTCTTCGTGGCCGGCTTGTCGTCGACGTGCGGCCACTGCTGCGTCTCGAAGGAGAGGGACACCGGCTCGGCGATCACCGACTGCTTGATGGCCTTGTCGACGGCGATACGGCCCGAACCCTGCTGGAACGGCGTGTACTTGCCGCCCTTGGTGGACGCGGTGAGCGCGCCCTTGAGCTCGGCGTACTTCCACTCCGGGTGCTGCTGCTTCAGCAGAGCGGCGGCGCCCGCCACGTGCGGGGTGGCCATCGACGTACCGGAGATCGTCAGATAGCCCTCGGGCTCCTGTCCGACCTCCTGGTCGATGACGCTGCCGTCGGCCGCGGCCGCGGTGATGTCCACGCCGGGGGCCGTCACGTCGGGCTTGATGGCGCCGTCGCCGACACGCGGGCCCTGGCTGGAGAAGTTGGCGAGCTTGTCGCCGTCGTCGACCGCGCCGACCGTGAGGGCCGCGTCCGCGCTGCCCGGGGAGCCGACGCTGCCGGGCTCTCCGTCGTTGCCCGCCGCGATCGCGAAGAGGATGCCCTTGTCCGCGGAGAGCTTGTTCACCTCGGCTTCGAGCGGGTCGACGCCGGGGGTGTCGCCGCCGCCCAGGCTCAGGTTCACGATGTCGGCGCCCTGCTCGGCCGCCCACTCCATGCCCGCGATGATCCCGGAGTCGTCGCCGTAGCCGCTGTCGTCCAGGACCTTGCCGTTCAGGAGCTTGGCGCCGGGCGCCACGCCCTTGAACTTGCCGCCCGACTTCGCGCCGGTGCCGGCCGCGATGGAGGCGACGTGGGTGCCGTGGCCGTAGCGGTCCTTGGCGTCCGCCGCCTTCGTGAAGTTCTTCTCGCCGACGACCTGGTCCTTCAGGTCGGCGTGCGTGGCGTCGACGCCGGTGTCCAGGACGGCGACCTTGACGCCCTTGCCGTCGAAGCCGGCGGCCCACGCCTTGTCGGCGCCGATCTGCTTGACGCTCTTGTCGAGGCTCGCCTTGCGGACGCCGTCCAGCCATACGCGGCTGACGCCGGACGCCGTGGCGTCGCCCTTCTCCGCGATCAGGGCGGACCACAGGTCGGTGGCGTCCTGCCGCGGGGTGGTGATGGCGTCGGCGTTGAGGGACTTGAGGGTCCTGCGGACCGTGGTGTCACCCGCCGCGCGCACATCGGCCTTGGCACCGGCGGCGGCTCCCTTGTAGCCGACGATCAGCTTGAGGCCCTTCTTCTGGGCCCTGCGGTTGTCCTTCTTGCTCAGCTCGGTGATGTCGAAGAGCCGCTGGTCGAGCTTGCCGGCGGCTATCAGGCGCTGCGCGTCGGCCGGGATCGCGAGCGTGTGGCCGCCGACGCGCTTGGTCAGTACGGGTATCCGCTCGCGTCCCTCGGCCCGCTCGAAGGCGGTGACGCGGCCCTTGGAGTCGGCGGTGACGCGGTCGCCGGTGATGAGGGTGATGCGGTGCGTGGTCTGTTCGGCGCTGTTGAGGCCCGCCGCCTGCGCGGCCGCCGGGAGTGCGTCGGGCGACTGCTTCGCCGCCGACGCCGGGCTGGTCATGCCCGCGGCGAGGGCCACGGCCGCCGCTGTGGCGATCGTGGCCCCGTAGGCTCTCTTCACTTTTCTGCGCAAGTCTCCCCCTGGAGGTCAAGGGGCTCCCGCCCCTGGACGAGGAAGTATTGCCCAGGGCCGAACATCTGCTCAATAGTGCGTCAGAAGTTCAATACCGCGTCACATGTGATGAGTTGGTCACTGAGGGGCCCGCTCGGTGACCTTGATCTGGCCGCGCTTGATCGTCGCGAGCCGCGGCGCCTTCCGTGCGATCGCGCTGTCGTGCGTGACCATCACGAACGTCAGGCCGTGCTCCTTCCAGAGCCCTTCGAGCAGCTCCATGATCTCGTCGCGCATGGACTCGTCGAGGTTGCCGGTCGGCTCGTCGGCGAGCAGCACCTTCGGCCGCTTGACCAGGGCGCGGGCGATGGCCACGCGCTGCTGCTGGCCCCCGGAGAGTTCGGCGGGCAGATGGCTGCTCCGTTCGCCGAGGCCCACCGACTCCAGGGCGCCGGCGGCGCGTTCGCGGCGGTCCGCGGCGCCGAGGCCCAGCGGGACGAGCGCCGTCTCGACGTTCTCCTGGGCGCTGAGCGTGGGGATCAGGTTGAAGGACTGGAAGACGAAGCCGATGGACTCGGCGCGCACCTTGGTCAGGCGCGCCTCGGGCAGCGCGGCCAGATCGACGCCGTCGAGCTCGACGCTGCCGGACGTCGGCCGGTCGAGCCCGCCGAGCATTTGCAGGAGCGTGGACTTGCCGCCGCCCGTCGGCCCCTGGATGACGAGCCGGTCACCGTCGCCGATGGCCAGGTCGACCCCGGCCAGCGCGTCGACGGTCTCCTTGCCCCTGCGGTACTGCTTGGTGACGCCCTTGAGCTGATACATGCTGTGACTCCTGCGATACGTAAGGGGGTTGGCGGCACGGTGAGGGTCGCTCGGGCCGCCTACTCGACGCGGCGCAGGGCGTCCGCGGGCCGCAGCCGCGAGGCACGCCAGCCGCCGAAGGCGCCCGCGATGAGACCACCGGCCACGGCGAGGCCGACGGCGAGCGCGATGGTGGTGGCGCTGACCGGCGCGGTCAGCGAGATGTCCAGGGCCTTCGACGCCGAATCACTCAGCGCGCCGCCGGGGCCCCCGCCGCCGGGTCCGCCGCCCGACTGCCCGCCGGCCGAGCCGAGTTCCGCCGTCAGGGTGGGGCTGATCGCCGTCACCACGTACGCGCCGCCGAGACCGGCCGCGATGCCGAGCACTCCGCCCACGAGGCCGTTGACGACCGCCTCGCCGACGACCTGCCGGGTGACACGGCCGCTCTTCCAGCCGAGCGCCTTCAGGGTGCCGAACTCCCGTACACGACGGCTGACCGCGGCCGACGTCAGGAGTCCCGCGACCAGGAAGGCCGCGACGAGCACGGCGATGGACAGCCACTTGCCGACGCTGGACGCGAGGTCGGATGCGGTGGAGAGCGAGCCCGATACGGTGTCGGCGAGGTCGGCCGACGTGGTCACGGTCGTCCCGGAGACGTTCTTCTGGATGGCGCTCTTGACCGCGTCGATCTGCTGCGAGTCCGCGGCCTTGACGTACACCGTCGTGATCTTGTTCTTCGCGTCGGCGAGGGTCTGCGCGCGCTCGAGCGGGAGGTAGAGGTTGGCCGCGGCGTCCCCGCTGTCGGGCGTCGCGATGCCGACGACCTCGATCTTCGTGCCGGAGATCGTGACGGTGTCGCCCACGGAGAGCTTCTTCTCCTTGGCGTACGAGGCATCCGCGACGGCCACCTTGGCGTCGGACTCCGCCCCCGTGAACGTACGCCCCTCGCTGATCCTGGAGGACGTCAGCGGGCCCAGGCCGAGCTTGCCGACGTCCGTGCCGTAGACGCTGTAGGAGTCGACGTCGAAGTCGGCGCCGCCGCCGCGCACCTTCCCGTTCTGCTGATCGCTGCCGCCGGGCGGCTGAGCCTTGCCGTCCGTGCCCGGCGCCTTCTCGAACTCACCGCGCTCGAACTGGCCGTTGACCTTCATGACGTGCAGGCTCAGCCCGCCGACGGCGTCCGCGACCCCGCTCTGGCCGCCGACCTTCGCGACGGTGGACGAGGACAGCGTCTGGAAGCCCTGCACCATGACGCGGTCGCTGCTCTGCTCCTTGCCGCCCTCGTCGGCGTCCTTGGCGTCGAATTTGAAGCGCGGGCGCCCGGTCGATCCGCTCCCCTCCTCGGGCGGCGTCGCCGCCTTGGTGACGGTCATGTCGGTGCCGAGCCCGTAGAGCGACTCCAGGACCTTGCCCTGCGCCTGCTTCATGCCGGACGACACGGAACTGACGACGATGACCAGCGCGATGCCCAGCGCGAGTCCGGATGCCACGACGAGGGCCGCTTTTCTGCGGCGGTGCAGCTCGCGCCGCAGGTAGGTGAAGAACATGTGCGTGAAGCTAGGTACGCACCGTGATGAACGGATAAGGGCGGCATAAGAGATGCATGAGAAGCCCCAACGGCGGCGGCCCGCACCCCTGTTGAGGGATGCGGGCCGCTGCCTGCGTCTGTTCGGGCTGTCCTGGACTGCCGAAGGCTGTCCTAGACGGCCGAACCGGCCTTCCACTGCGCCCAGTCCATGACCCAGCCGTTGAAGCCGTTGTCGGGCTGGACCGTCTTGTCGCCGGTGTTCCTGACGTCCACGACGTCACCGACCATCGAGTTGTCGTAGAACCAGGCACCCGGGGTGCTCTTGTCGCCCGCGCCCTTGGCGTCTTCCAGGCCGACACAGCCGTGGCTGGTGTTGGCGCCGCCGAAGATGGACTTCGCGCCCCAGTAATTGCCGTGGATGAACGTGCCCGAGTTCGACAGGCGCATGGCGTGCGGCACGTCCTTGATGTCGTACTCGCCCTTGCCGTCGTCGTCGGTGAAGCCGACGGTCGCGCCGTTCATGCGGGTCTCCTTGAACATCTCGGAGACCACCATCTGACCTTCGTACGTCTTGTTCTCCGGGGAGCCCGCGGAGATCGGGATGGTCTTGATGACCTTGCCGTCCCGCATGACCTTCATCTGCTTCGTCTTGGCGTCGACGATCGAGACCTGGTTACGGCCGATCTTGAACTGGACCGTCTTCTCCTGGACGCCGGTGACGCCGTCCGCGCCCTCGACGCCGTCCAGGGCCAGCTTCAGGGTGACCGTGGAGTTGCCCTGCCAGTACTTCTCGGGGCGGAAGTCCAGACGGTTGTTGCCGAACCAGTGGCCGACGACTTCCTGGCCGCTGCTCGACGACACCTTGATGTGGGACTGGACGTCCTTCTTGTTCGTGATCGCCTTGTCGAAGTTGATCGACACCGGCATGCCCACGCCGACCGTGGAGCCGTCCTCGGGCGTGAAGTTCCCGATGAAGCTGTTGGCCGGCGAGACCGTCGTGAACTTCGAGTTCTCGTGCGCCTTGCGGCCGTCGGAGTCCTTGGCGGTCGCGGAGATCTTGTAGGTGGTCGCCCGCTCGAGCTGGCCGCTCGGCTTCCAGCTCTTCTTGTCCGCAGCTATCTGTCCCTCGACCGCGGAACCGGTCTCGGTCGTCATCTTGACGTCCGTGAGCGAACCCTTGCTCACCGTGACCTTGGCCGCGCTGTTGATGCTCGCGTTGTCGGAGCCGTCCTTCGGCGCGATCTTGATCTCGGCGTCGGAAGACTTCTTGGCAGCCGCTTCGTCGACCTGGTTCTGTGACTCCTTGCCGCCGCCGGCACTGTTCTTGTCGCCGTCGTCGCTGCTACAGGCCGAGAGCACCAGGACGCCGCCGACCAGGGCGGACACGGCCGCAAGACCCTTGCGCCGTCCGCGCTGCCGCCTACTGTCCGTCATCACACGCTTCTCCATCGTTGCCGAAATCCCCAACACGCCAAGAACGCCGGGAGTCCCCGTAATCCCGCATAACGTCCTGCCCGGTTCGTCCCGTTCCACTTCCGCGGAAGATGTGGGGAACACCACGTCATGCGGTGCGCCGGTGACATCCGTGCACCACTGAGACGACGGAACCCCGGGCGGCGGTTGCCGTCCGGGGCTACGGGTTCCGTTTTTTCCGTCCGGTAGACGTAGGACCTCTCGTCTACCGTCTACAGCCCCCGGCCACCAGCGCCGTCCCGGGCCACGTCCTCGTCGGCCTCGTCGTCGTCATCATCCTCGTCCGGGTCCCAGTCCGGCGAATCGGGGTCGTAGTCGATCTGCTCGCTGCTCCAGGAGGCCTGCGAGAGCTCCACCCCCGGCAACTTGCTGACCAGGTCGAACGGGTCCACCAGATAGGCGAGTGCCTCCGCGTCGTCCTCCTTGACGGCCGTCTCGGCGTGCAGCCGCTCCTCGGCGGGCATGTGCTCGTCCTCCGCGATCCGGCGCAGGGCGGACGACGACAGCTCGCCGGAATCGTCGACCTCCACCACCAATTCGACTCGGAGGCGTACAAAACGTGATGTCTCAGATGTGCTCATGAGTCGGAGCGTACGACCCATGGCCCCCGCGGCTTTCCCGCGACCCGCGCCTTTCATTACCATCGCCCCACACGGCCAATTCGCCAGCGCCACAAGGGGGATCCGATTCCGTGTCCGCACGTCGATCGCTGCTCACCGCCACTGCCGCAGGGGCCCTCCTCGGCGCCCTGTGGTTCGTTCCCTCCGCGAATGCGACGGCGACGTATCGATCCCCGGAGGCGCCCGACGCCCCCCGGGTCGTCCACACCGAACAGCGCCGCGCGACGCTGAACCCGGAGAACACCGCCGCCGCCACGGACGACCGCCTCGCCGACACCGGTGCCGGCGCCGACACGACCCCGTACCTGATCGGCGGGACGGCGTTCCTGGGCCTCGGGGCGGGCTTCGTGGCGTATTCGGTACGACGCGAGCGGCAGGGCCCGGCTTACTGACGGGCGCTCAGGCGCTCACATCGATCGGGTGACCCTGGCGCGTCGGACAGCACGGCCGGGCGGGCTGACGGCTAGTCATGCCGTTATGAGATTCGAGCCCCGGCACAGCAAGAGCGGCGCCCCGCGCGCCCGCCATCTCCGTCGCGTCGGCGCCGTGTGCGCCCTCGTGGCCTCAGCGGCACTGGTGACAGGCTGCGGAGACGACAACGGCAAGTCGTCCGCCGAAGCGACCTCGAAGGCGGCGAAGTCCGTTCCGAAGGAGGCGCCGACGCAGAGCCCCACGGGCAGCGCGTCCCTCACGCAGGACCAGCAGGAGCGCAAGGCGCTGCTCGCCACCACCAAGGTCACCTACGACAAGGCCGCCACCACGGCGGTGGGGAAGGTCTCGGGCGGCAAGCTGACCGACCTCGACCTGAAGGGCGTGGACGACGACAGCGACGACACCGA
Source organism: Streptomyces sp. NPDC054866 (assembly GCF_053610745.1). Classification (NCBI taxonomy): domain Bacteria; kingdom Bacillati; phylum Actinomycetota; class Actinomycetes; order Kitasatosporales; family Streptomycetaceae; genus Streptomyces; species Streptomyces sp. NPDC054866. Next base: position 545,017 of record NZ_JBSGZA010000003.1, on the reverse strand, counting down.
CGAAGACGACGCGAGCGGAAGCCCGAGCCCGAGCCCCAGTCCGAGCCCGAGCGGCAGCGCGGGCACCCCGCAATGGGTCGCCGAGGTCGCCGAGAAGAACGGCACCGTGCACAACGTCCGCATCGACGCGGTCTCGGGCAAGGTGATCAGCTCCGCCCCCGACAACGACCAGGACGCCGACGACAAGAAGGAGACGGCCGACTGGCTCTCCCGCGTCAAGCAGACGCCGGAGCAGGCGGCCAAGACCGCGACGGACAAGAAGAAGGGCACGGTCACGTCGATCGGCCTCGACGACAACGACAACAAGGCGCTCGTCTGGTCCGTCGACGTCGTCACCGACGACTGGAACAAGACCGACTTCGAGATCGACGCGGTCAAGGGCAACATCACCCGTGAGCACGTCGACCGCGACTGACGTGCTGTCGCAGCGAAAGGGGGCGCCGTCATCCGCTGACGGCGCCCCCTTCGGCGTACGGCCTACAGCCGTCGGCTAGGCCAGCGGACCCGTCACCGGTTCGACCGCGTCGAGCAGCGCGCCGGAACGCACGAACTCGTCCGCCGCCGCCAGGTCGGGCGCGAGGAAGCGGTCCGGACCCGGGCCCTGGACGCCCGCCTTGCGGACCGCGTCGATGACCGCGCGGGTCGCCGGGGCCGGCGTGAGGCCCTCGCGGAGTTCGACGGCGCGCGTCGCCGCGTACAGCTCGATGGCGACGATGCGGGTCAGGTTGTCGACCGCCGTACGGAGCTTGCGGGCCGCGGACCAGCCCATCGAGACGTGGTCCTCCTGCATCGCGGAGGAGGGGATGGAGTCGGCGGACGCCGGGACGGCGAGCCGCTTCATCTCACTCACCAGGGCCGCCTGCGTGTACTGGGCGATCATCAGGCCGGAGTCCACGCCCGCGTCGTCCGCGAGGAACGGCGGCAGGCCGTGCGAGCGGTTCTTGTCGAGCAGCCGGTCCGTGCGGCGCTCCGCGATCGAGCCGAGATCGGCGGCGGCGATCGCGAGGAAGTCCAGGACGTAGGCGACCGGCGCCCCGTGGAAGTTGCCGTTGGACTCGACGCGGCCGTCGGGCAGGACCACGGGGTTGTCGACGGCGGAGGCCAGCTCGCGCTCGGCGACCGTACGGGCGTGGGCGAGGGTGTCTCGCCCGGCGCCCGCGACCTGCGGCGCGCACCGCACCGAGTACGCGTCCTGGACGCGCGGCGCGTCGTCCTGGTGGTGGCCGGTCAGCCCCGACCCTTCGAGAACGGCGAGCATGTTGGCCGCGGAGGCTCCCTGGCCCGGGTGCGGCCGGATGGCGTGCAGCTCGGGAGCGAGGACCTTGGCGGTGCCGAGGAGCGCCTCAAGGGTGAGGGCCGCGGTGATGTCGGCGGACTTGTAGAGGGCGTCGAGGTCCGCGAGGGCCATCACCAGCATGCCGAGCATGCCGTCGGTGCCGTTCAGGAGGGCGAGACCCTCCTTCTCGCGCAGCTCTACGGGGGTGATGCCGTGCGCGGCGAGCAGGTCACCGGCCGGCTTCAGCTCGCCGTCTGGCCCTTCGGCGTCCCCCTCGCCCATGAGCGTCAGCGCGCAGTGGCTGAGCGGCGCGAGGTCGCCGGAGCAGCCGAGCGAGCCGTACTCGTGGACGACGGGCGTGATCCCCGCGTTGAGCACGTCGGCCATGGTCTGCGCGACCTCGGGCCGTACGCCGGTACGCCCCGAGCAGACCGTCTTCAGCCGCAGGAACATCAGCGCGCGCACGACCTCGCGCTCCACGCGCGGGCCCATCCCGGCCGCGTGCGAGCGAACGATGTTGCGCTGCAACTGGGCGCGGAGGTCCGGGCCGATGTGCCGGGTGGCGAGGGCGCCGAAGCCGGTCGATACGCCGTAGACGGGATCGGGCTTGGCGGCGAGCGCGTCGACGATCTCCCGCGAGGCGGCAAGAGCGGCCACGGCTTCGGCCGAAAGCTCGATGCGGGCATTGCCACGCGCAACGGCGACGACATCCGCAGCGGTTGTCCCGGACGTCCCCAGGACCACGGTGTGCATATCCATATTCAGCAGCGTACGGTTTGAATCGCCAGGTGTCACGGGCGGATACACCCTGAGCCTCTTACCGAGAGCAGGGGGCGGACGCGCCAAGCCCCGTAAGGGGCGCGGGGAACTGCGCGAGAAACCCCCACCGCCCCGCAGGGAACCAACACGCCCAGCCCAGTCAGGGGCGCGGGGAACTGCGCGACAAACCCCCACCGGCCCGCAGGAAACAACACGCCCAGCCCAGTCAGGGGCGCGGGGAACTGCGCGACGAGCCCCCACCGCCCCGCAGGGAATTCACCGAGCCCCCTCCCCACCCTCCCCACCCCGCCGGGAGGCCCCGCGCCCACGGAACCGCCGCCGCTCCCCCGCAGGCCCAACCCCCTCCGAGTCCGCCAACCGCACCACAGGATCATCCGCCCCCTCACGTCCCGCAACCACCGGCTTCGCCGCCCGCGCAGCCTTCGCGCGGTACTGAGCCGCGTCCGCGAGGCGGAACAGGCGGCGGGCCGAGCGGACCTCGCCGATCGGATCCTCCGTGGAGGCGACCCCGCACGCGACCCCCTCCCCCACATCCAACTCGGCAGCCCGCACGCAGAGTTCGTCCGCGACCCGCACCACCTCGTCGGCGGAGGGACCCGCCGAGAGCAGGCAGAACTCGTCCCCGCCGAGCCGCGCGGCCAGGGTCCCCGGCAGCATCGCCCCGCACAGGGAGAGCACCGAACCGAAGCGTTCGAGGAGGCGGTCGCCGACCGCGTGCCCCTGGGTGTCGTTGACCCATTTCAAACCGTTCACGTCGCACACGACCAGACTCACCACCGTCCCCTCCGCACGGTGCCGCTCCACCGCCTCCTCAAGGCGGAGATCGACCGCACGCCGGTTGGCGAGCCCCGTCAGCGCGTCGGTGAAGGCGAGGCGCCGCGCCTCCTCCAGGCGTTCGGTCTGCGCGATGCCCGCCGCGACGACCGAGGCGAGCACCGTCGCGAAGTCCGCGTCCGCGCGCCCGAAGGGCAGCGCCCCCACCGGCCGCGCCACGTACAGCTCGCCCCACGCCCGCCCGTGCAGCACGATCGGCGCGACCACGCAGCAACCGCGGCCACGCCTGCGCAGGGCCGCGACGCGCTGGTGGCAGTAACCGGGAGCCGTGGCCTCCGCGGGCCCCCGCGCCGTCTCGACCCAGGCGTGCGGCTCACCGCCGCCCGCCCAGCGCTCATGCAGGAACTCGGTGATCTCCGGGAACTCGTTCACCGGATACGCCTCGCGCTCCGGGAACTCTTCCTCCCCCTCGGCCCGTTCGCCCACGTTCACGAGCACCCTCAGCCGCCCGAGGTCACGCTCCCAGACGGACAGGGCCGCGAAACTCCCGGCCAGCGCGCGGCAAGCGCCGTGGGCGGCCGCCCGCCAGGACTCACGTGGAGTGTGCGCGGCGGCCATCCCCTGCGCCAGCACGACCACGGCCCGCAGCCGGACATCCTCTCCCATCTCCCTAGGCTAGGAGATTTGCGACAATTTGGGCGTTTGGAACATTACGCAGCGTGTGGACCGAGAGCTCCAGGAGATCCAGGGGATCCGCTCACTCCCCGGGCCACTGCGGCTTCCGCTTCTCGTTGAACGCCGCGACACCCTCGGCCCGGTCACCGGAGAAGGCCACCGAACGCCAGGCCGCGTCCTCGACCTCAAGGCCGGCACGCAGGTCGAGCCCGTGCCCGAGCCGCAGGGCGCGCTTGGCGGCGCGCAGCCCGACGGGCGAGTTGGCGGCGATCCGCGCGGCGAGCGCGAGCGCTTCCGTACGGTCCTCACCCTCACCCACCAGCTGGTCGACGAGCCCCAACTCCCGCGCCTCGCCCGCCTCAAGGCGCCGCGCGGTGAAGATCAGCTCGGCGGCCCGCGCCGCCCCCACCCGGCGCGGAAGCAGCTGCGTACCGCCGCCGCCCGGGATCACGCCGACCGACACCTCGGGGAGCCCGACCACGGCGGTCGGGTCGGCGACGATGAGATCGCAGGCGAGCGCGAGCTCGAACCCGCCCCCGAGCGCGAAGCCGTGCAGGGCCGCGACGGTCGGCATGGGCAGTTCGAGTACGCCGGTGTAGGCGGCCCGCGAGGTGGGCCGCTGCCGCACCAACTCGGCGTCGGAGAGCGAATTGCGCTCCTTCAGGTCGGCGCCGACGCAGAAGGCCCGCTCATGGGTGGAGGTGAGGACCACGACGCGGGCGTCACGGTCCTGAGCGAGGGCCTCGCAGGCGGAGCCGATGGAGCGGGCCATGTCCGTGGACACGGCGTTCATGGCCTTGGGCCGGTCGAGGACGAGCTCGGCGACGTAGGCGTGCCGCCTGACGCTGACGAATTCCCCGAACCGCTGCTCGCCACCCATGGCTTTCCTCCACGTCTGGTTAACGCCCGTTACCGCACTGTACGAGGATCATGTCACCGCTACGGAGTGCCGGGTGGGCGGGCGGGAAAATTCCGCCGCGAAGCGGCGGTTCAAGGGGCAGGCTCAGCTACGCCGGGCCAGCAGCCAGGGCTCGACGACGCCGAGACCTCGTACGGGCCGCTGCCACATCGGTTGCAGGGCGAAGCGATAGGAGGGCGGCTCGGAGCCCTCCTTCTCGGCCAGCTCGGCCGCCTCCGCCGCCTCGGTCTCGGAGGCGGGAGCGTCCCCCGTCCGCGTCAGCTCCTCGGCGAGCGCGCCGTCCACCAGGACGGCGTCCCGAGGCGCTATCGACGTGAGGCGGCTCGCGAGGTTCACCGTCGTACCGAAGACGTCGCCCATCCGCGTCGTGACCGTGCCGAAGGCGATACCGACGCGCAGCTCGGGCATCGTCTCGTCGTTGGCCATGGTCTCGATCAGCCGCAGGGCGATCTCCGCGGCCACGCCCGGGTCGTCGGCGGCGTACAGCACTTCGTCGCCCAGCGTCTTGATGAGCCGCCCTCCGTGCGCGGCCACCAGGTCGGCGGCTGTGGTCTCGAAGGCCTCGACGAGCTCGCCGAGTTCCTCTTCCTCCATGCGCCGGGTGAGCCGCGTGAAGCCGACGAGGTCGGCGAATCCGACGGCGAGGCGCCGGTCGACCATTTCTTCGTCGTCCGCGGCCTGCACGACCCGTCCGGTGGCGGCGGCGAGCTGGCGCCGCCACACGTAGACGAGGAATTCCTCGAGCTCGGGAAGGAGGAGCTCTATCAGCGGATACGTGACTTCGGTCCGCGTCATGCCCGGCTCGGGCGGCTCCGTCAGACCCTCCAGGAAGGAGTCGATCTGCCATTCGGCCAGGCGGGCGGTGGTCTGCCCGGTCGACCGGGCCACCTGCACCGCCATCGCCTCGCTGAGCAGCCCCGCCTCGACGAGGCCCGCGAGGCGGCGCAGCGCGAGGACGTCGGCCTCGGTCAGGGCCTTGGCCTGGCCGATGTCGGGAAAGCCCATGGCCCGCCAGAAGCGGGAGGCAAGCTCCATGGATACGCCGGCGCTGCGGGCCGCCTGGAACGGGGTGTAGCGGCGGTCCGCGCCGAGGATCAGCCCTTCGAGGCGCAGGGCGAGGGGGTCCTTCTCCGGATCTCCCGGCTTTTCGTCCCCGGAGTCCATCGAGTCGAACGCGTCTGTGGCGGGCCCTGCGGTACGTCCGGGCTCACCGTCGGGGCCGGGGGATGCACCCGTGCCGGAGCCCGTGTCGTCGACGGTCACGCCTGCTGCCCTTCCGATCTGCCGCGGTCAGGTATCGACCGGCGCCAACTTTACGGCAGGTGTGCCGCAGCTCACGCCTTTCTCTGGCGGGGCGCCTTGAGCAGTGGGTCCCCGCAGCTGCGGGGACGAACACCTCTTCCCCACCCACCCGCCCGTTTGCCCCGCATCCTCACCTGAACGAACAAGCCTCTCCCACCCACCCGCCCGTTTGCCCCGCAGCTACGCCCCCCGCAAATGCACCACATCCCCCGCCCCCACAGGCTCCTGCACCCCGTCCCCCGTAGCCAGCACCAAGCGGCCGTCGCCGTCCACCGCCACCGCCTCCCCCGTGATCGACCGGTCGCCCGGCAGCTCTGCCCTGACCTTGCGGCCCAGCGTCGCGCAGCCCGCCGCGTACGTCTCCTGGAGGCGGGAGGCCACCGGATCGCCCTCCGCCGCGCGCCAGTCCCCGTACCACTGCTCCAGGGAACGCAGCACCGCCCGCAGCACCGTGTCCCGGTCCGTCGAAGCGGCCCCGGCCAGCGCGAGCGAACCCGCTCCCGGCACCGGCAGTTCGTCCGCCCGCAGGGTCACGTTGATGCCGATGCCGACCACCACACCCCCGCCGTCACCGGAACCCGCGCGCTCCGCGAGGATGCCCCCGGCCTTCCGCTCCTCGCCCGCCACCGTCACCAGCAGGTCGTTCGGCCACTTGAGCGCCGTGTCCACCCCGGCCGCCCGCGAGAGGCCCGTGGCGACGGCGACACCGGTCAGCAGCGGAAGCCACCCCCACCGCTCCACCGGCACCTCGGGCCCCGGCTTCAGGAGCACCGAGAAGAAGAGGCCCGAGCGGGCCGGCGCCGACCAGCGGCGGTCGAGGCGGCCGCGCCCCGAGCTCTGTTCCTCGGCGACGAGGACCGCCCCCTCGGGCAGCTCGTCCGCGCGGGCGGCCAGATCCGTGTTGGTCGACCCCGTCGCGGGCACCACGTCCAGAGAGGTCCAAAGGCCCCCGTCCCGCACCAGTGCGCGCCGCAGCGACGCGGCGTTCAGGGGCGGCCTTTCGAGGTCGGACCAGCGGTTGCCCTCAGGGAGGTCGGAAGGGTCGTCTGAAGCATCTCGCGGCGTCATGCAAGCCACCTTAGGTGTGGTAAACGCCGCACTGCCGAACCGTATGCGCGCCGATACCCTACGAGTCAGTAGCAAGCGAGTCACCAGCAGCCGCAAGCCGCCCGTCGCCCCTTTGAGCAGGCAGGGAGCCGCATCCGTATGTCCGAGCCGGAAGAGCCCAACGTGCCCGTGCCCAGTACCGACATCCATACGACTGCGGGAAAGCTCGCTGATCTGCAGCGCCGCATCGAGGAGGCCAAGCACGCCGGTTCGGCTCGCGCGGTCGAGAAGCAGCACGCGAAGGGCAAGTTGACGGCGCGTGAGCGCGTCGAGCTGCTCCTGGACGAGAACTCCTTCGTCGAGTTCGACGAGTTCGCCCAGCACCGCTCGCACGACTTCGGCCTCGACGCCAACCGCCCGTACGGCGATGGTGTCGTGACGGGTTACGGAACCGTCGACGGCCGCCCCGTGGCCGTCTTCTCCCAGGACTTCACCGTCTTCGGCGGTGCGCTCGGCGAGGTCTTCGGGCAGAAGATCGTCAAGGTCATGGACTTCGCCCTGAAGACCGGCTGTCCGGTCGTCGGCATCAACGACTCCGGTGGCGCCCGCATCCAGGAGGGCGTCATGGCCCTCGGGATGTACGGGGAGATCTTCCGCCGGAACACCCACGCGTCGGGTGTGATCCCCCAGATCAGCCTGGTCGTCGGGCCGTGCGCGGGCGGCGCCGTCTACTCCCCGGCCATCACCGACTTCACGGTCATGGTCGACCAGACGTCGCACATGTTCATCACGGGACCCGACGTCATCAAGACGGTCACCGGCGAGGACGTCGGCTTCGAGGAGCTCGGCGGCGCCCGCACCCACAACAGCACCTCCGGCGTCGCGCACCACATGGCGGGCGACGAGAAGGACGCGATCGAGTACGTCAAGTCCCTTCTCTCCTACCTGCCTTCGAACAACCTCAGCGATCCCCCCGCCTTCCCCGAGGAGGCGGACCTGGAGTTCACGGACGAGGACCGCGAGCTCGACACGCTGATCCCGGACAGCGCGAACCAGCCGTACGACATGCACACGGTGATCGAACACGTCCTGGACGACGCCGAGTTCTTCGAGACGCAGCCGCTCTTCGCGCCGAACATCGTCACCGGCTTCGGCCGGATCGAGGGCCGCCCGGTCGGCATCGTCGCCAACCAGCCGACGCAGTTCGCCGGTTGCCTGAACATCGACGCCTCCGAGAAGGGCGCGCGCTTCGTCCGCACCTGCGACGCGTTCAACGTCCCGGTCATCACCTTCGTCGACGTGCCGGGCTTCCTGCCGGGCGTCGAGCAGGAGCACACGGGCATCATCCGCCGCGGCGCCAAGCTGATCTACGCGTACGCGGAGGCGACGGTCCCGCTGATCACCGTCATCACCCGCAAGGCGTTCGGCGGCGCGTACGACGTCATGGGCTCCAAGCACCTGGGCGCCGACCTCAACCTGGCCTGGCCGACCGCGCAGATCGCGGTGATGGGCGCGCAGGGCGCGGTCAACATCCTGCACCGCAAGACCATCGCCGCGGCCGAGGCCTCCGGGGACGTGGAGGCGACCCGCGCCCGCCTGATCCAGGAGTACGAGGACCGGCTGCTCAACCCGTACACGGCCGCCGAGCGCGGCTACATCGACGCTGTGATCATGCCGTCGGAGACCCGCTCGCATCTGGTGCGGGGCCTGCGTCAGCTGCGTACGAAGCGGGAATCCCTTCCCCCGAAGAAGCACGGCAACATCCCCCTCTAGGCCGTGCCGCAGTAAGGAGACCGTTCATGATCAAGGTCGTACGGGGCAACCCCACCCCGGAGGAGCTTGCCGCCGCGCTCGCGGTGGTCCAAGCGCGCGCCGCGGCGGTCGCGAACCAGCCGTCCGGCGCGCCCGCGGTGCTCGACGCCTGGGCGGACCCCGCGCGGGTGGCCCGCCACCGGCTCCCCGCACCGGGGCCGACGTCGTGGGGCCGCACCTACTGGCCCGGGTGAGCCGGGCCGCGCGGTCCGAGAATGAGTGAGACGGGCCGGGGCGCCTGAGTACGCGTACTCAGGCGCCCCGGCGTCACCGCGCGCAGTATCGGTTGCATGCTGTGGTCGGACCCGGAGAACAACCCGCCCAAGGACATGCGGGACATGCAGGCGAAGATGCGCCGTGCGGGACTCGTCCTCGCCCTGGCCATGGTCGTGGCGATGTTCGTCCTGGGCATCCACTGAGACCCGCACGGCGGCTCGCCGACCTGCGGCTCGCTAACCTAACGTCATGACTGATCAGCCCCGCCGTCTCGTCCTCGCCTCCAAGTCCCCCGCCCGGCTCGGCCTCCTGCGCCAGGCCGGTCTCGCCCCCGAGGTGATCGTCAGCGGGGTCGACGAGGACGCGATCTCCGCACCGACCCCCGCCGAGCTCGCCCTCGCCCTCGCCGAGGCCAAGGCGTCGGTCGTCTCCGCGCGCCCCGACGTGCAGGGCGCGCTGGTCGTCGGCTGCGACTCGGTCCTGGAACTGGATGGTGAGGCGCTCGGCAAGCCCGCCGACGCCGAGGAGGCCACGGCCCGCTGGAAGTCGATGCGCGGGCGCGCGGGCGTCCTGCAGACCGGCCACTGCGTGTACGACACCGTGGCGGGCCGCCACGTGTCCGCGGTCGCCTCGACCGTCGTCCGCTTCGGCGATCCCTCGGACGAGGAGATCGCCGCGTACGTGGCGAGCGGTGAACCGCTGCACGTGGCGGGCGCGTTCACGCTCGACGGCCGCTCGGCCCCCTTCGTCGACTCGATCGAGGGCGACCACGGCAACGTCATCGGCCTCTCACTGCCGCTGCTGCGCCGCCTCCTGTCCGAATTGGGCGTCGGCATCACGGAGTTGTGGGCGAAGTAGGCTCGCGCGACGCTCTCGGAAGGGCTCAGGCCGGCTGGAGCGGCCCTGGAGGGCTTCAGGCGGGCTGTGGGGCGCCGTTCTCCGGCGCGCCGCCGCCCGCCGCCCCGTGGCCGGGGCGCGGCTCGTCGGCGACCTCGTCGGGCTTCTTGTCGTAGGCCACCAACGTCAGGACGATCAGGCCGAGCACGACCATCATGAACGCGAAGGCGGGCCAGCCGACCAGGCCGACCGAGAACGCCCCGAGCAGCCCGTGCACCACGGCGGCGCTGATCAGGAGCAGCCGGCCGAAGCGGCCCGGCGCGCGGTCGCGGATCGCCGAGCGCGCCATGACGACGCCGCAGAGCACGAGGTAGCAGCCGAAGACGCCGCCCGCGATCCACGTCGACACGGACATGGCGTGCGGGTCGAGGCCCGCGAGGGACATGTCCTGCTTGTTGACCACGAGTCCGAGGAACCAGTTGAGGAGCGCGATGCCCACCGCCTCCACCAGAAGCACGATCGCGCCCACCAAGGCCACCGGTCTACGCGCCACGGCGCCCACCCACTTCCGCTGTTACCGCTAGTACGTCCGAGACATCGCGAACGCTACTAACGGGTAAACCGGGGGACAAGGCTTCTACCGAAGGCAAAGAATCATTGGGCCATTCGTAGGGACTCCACAAAGATTGCCCCCCTGCCGCAGCGCGCTCTCACAGAGACCTTGACCACATCGGGACGTTAGTCTGCCGGTAAGGGACCCTGCGTACCGTGGTGCGACAAGGGATTTCGCGGACGGGCAGGCCCCGGATCACGCTCCGTGTGGGCAAGCTCACCATTGGGGACGGGTCGAAAGGTCGTGTCGGCAGTCCCTAAACTCGGCTTGTTTCAAGGAGGGAGCCATCGTGCGCAAGGTGCTCATCGCCAACCGTGGCGAAATCGCTGTCCGCGTTGCTCGGGCATGCCGGGATGCAGGGATCGCGAGCGTAGCCGTCTACGCAGATCCTGACCGGGACGCTCTGCACGTCCGCGCGGCAGATGAGGCGTTCGCGCTGGGCGGTGACACTCCGGCCACCAGCTACCTGGACATTTCCAAGGTGCTGGCAGCGGCCAAGGACGCGGGGGCGGACGCGGTCCACCCCGGCTACGGCTTCCTTTCGGAGAACGCCGACTTCGCGCAGGCCGTCCTGGACGCGGGCCTGATCTGGATCGGCCCGCCGCCGCAAGCCATCCGTGACCTCGGTGACAAGGTCGCGGCCCGGCACATCGCGCAGCGCGCGGGAGCCCCGCTGGTGGCCGGTACGCCGGACCCCGTCAGCGGTTCCGACGAGGTCGTGGCCTTCGCCGAGGAGCACGGCCTGCCGATCGCGATCAAGGCCGCCTTCGGTGGCGGCGGGCGCGGTCTGAAGGTGGCCAGGACCCTCGAAGAGGTGCCCGAGCTGTACGACTCCGCGGTGCGCGAGGCCGTCGCGGCCTTCGGCCGCGGCGAGTGCTTCGTGGAGCGCTACCTCGACAAGCCGCGGCACGTGGAGACGCAGTGCCTGGCCGACAAGCACGGCAACGTGGTCGTCGTGTCCACCCGTGACTGCTCGCTCCAGCGCCGCCACCAGAAGCTGGTGGAGGAGGCGCCCGCGCCGTTCCTGAGCGAGGCCCAGAACGCCGAGCTGTACGCGGCGTCGAAGGCGATCCTGAAGGAAGCGGGCTACGAGGGCGCCGGCACCGTCGAGTTCCTCGTCGGCACCGACGGCACGATCTCCTTCCTGGAGGTCAACACCCGTCTCCAGGTGGAGCACCCGGTCACCGAAGAGATCACCGGCATCGACCTGGTCCGCGAGATGTTCCGCATCGCCGACGGCGAGGAACTGGGCTACGGCGACCCGGAGATGCGCGGCCACTCCTTCGAGTTCCGCATCAACGGCGAGGACCCGGGCCGTGGCTTCCTGCCCGCTCCGGGTACCGTGACCACCTTCGCCCCGCCGTCGGGTCCGGGCGTGCGCCTGGACGCGGGCGTGGAGTCCGGCAGCGTCATCGGCCCCGCCTGGGACTCGCTCCTGGCCAAGCTGATCGTGTCCGGCGCGACGCGTCAGCAGGCGTTGCAGCGTGCCGCGCGTGCCCTTGCGGAGTTCAACGTGGAGGGCATGGCCACGGCCATCCCGTTCCACCGCGCGGTCGTCGTGGACCCGGCGTTCGCCCCCGAACTGACCGGCTCCACCGACCCGTTCACGGTCCACACCCGCTGGATCGAGACCGAGTTCGTCAACGAGATCCCCGCGTTCGCCGCGGCGGCCGACACCGAGACGGACGAGGAGCCCGGCCGCGAGACGGTCGTCGTCGAGGTCGGCGGCAAGCGTCTTGAGGTCTCGCTCCCCTCCTCGCTGGGCATGACGATCGCCCGCACCGCTGCCGCGGGCGGCGCCCGCCCCAAGCGGCGCGCGGCGAAGAAGTCGGGCCCGGCGGCGTCCGGTGACACCCTGGCGTCCCCCATGCAGGGCACGATCGTCAAGATCGCTGTCGAGGAGGGCCAGGAGGTCCAGGAGGGCGACCTGGTCGTCGTCCTGGAGGCCATGAAGATGGAACAGCCCCTGAACGCACACCGCACGGGCACCATCAAGGGCCTCACCGCGGAGGTGGGCGCGAGCCTGACCTCCGGCGCGGTGATCTGCGAGATCAAGGACTAGTCCCGCAGAGCAGTACTTATACGCTGGCCGGGCTGGAGCATCCAGCCCGGCCAGCGCAGTATTCAGCCCGTCCGGCGCTTGAGGACGAACTCGGCGAAGCCGGTGACAGACGGCACGCACGCTTCGGGCAGACTTGAGGCACACGCGTACGTTCAGGTCAGGGAGGCCCGCCATGGCAGAGGCAGAGAGCCCGCAAGAGCGCCCCCGCTTGAAAAGAGCGGACGCGCGCCGCAACTACGACCGGCTCCTCGCAGAGGCCCGCGCCGCCTTCGCCGAGCACGGCACGGACGCCTCGCTAGAGGACATCGCCCGCCACGCGAACGTAGGCATCGGCACCCTCTACCGCCACTTCCCCAACCGTCACGCCCTGATGAGCGCCGTCTTCGAAGAGGCGTTGAGCGACCTTCTGGACCGCTCCCGCGCGCTCCTTGAGGACACGCAGCCCTGCTCGGCCCTGGTGACCTGGCTGCGCGCCATCATCACTCATGCGGGTGAGTACCGCGGGCTCTCCCGCGCCCTCATGTCGGCGTCGCACGACGACAGTTCAGCACTCTCCCGATGCAGCAGGCCCATGCGTGAGGCGGGCACGGCCCTGCTCGTGCGGGCGCAGCAGGCCGGTGCCGTGCGCCCCGGTGTCTCGATCGGCGACCTGATGCAGCTGACCAACGCGATCGCGCTGGCCGCCGAAGAGACCCCCGACGACCCCGAGTTGGCCGACCGCCTCCTGATGCTGACCCTGCGCGGCCTGAAGCCCGAAGGATCGGCACCCGACGGGTGCGGTGCCGACCAGGCGGCCGGATCAGCGGCGGCGTAGATCCGCCACCCGCGCGGCGCGCTCCCCGGGCTGCTGCTCCCCGAGCACCGCACTGCGCAACTGCGCCCCGGGGCCTGCCCCATGACCGCCGTGGTTACGGCGCTGCCCCGGCAGTGGCACGTCCCGGCGCGGCTGTCGCGCCGGGACCGAATCCACCCCTGATCCGGAGTTGGGGCTCGCCGAGCCGCCCGCCACCGCGATCTGCACACCCTGGTCCGCCAGGGCCTGCAGCTCGGTGGCCGCGCGGTCGTCGTGCGTGGGCGGTTCGTCCGTGACCAGGCGGGTGATGACGTCCGTCGGCACCGTCTGGAACATCGTGTCGGTGCCGAGCTTGGTGTGGTCGGCGAGGACCACGACCTCGGCAGCCGCCTGGACGAGCGCACGGTCCACGCTCGCCGAGAGCATGTTGGACGTGGAGAGCCCGCGTTCGGCGGTCAGACCACTGCCCGACAGGAAGGCGCGCGAGACCCGCAGGCCCTGCAAGGACTGTTCGGCCCCGCTGCCCACGAGCGCGTAGTTGGACCCGCGCAGGGTGCCGCCGGTCATGACGACCTCGACGCGGTTGGCATGAGCCAGGGCCTGTGCCACCAGGAGGGAGTTGGTGACGACGGTCAGACCGGGCACCCGCGCGAGCCGTCGGGCCAGCTCCTGCGTGGTCGTACCCGCCCCGACGACGATGGCTTCGCCTTCTTCGACGAGTCCCGCCGCGAGATCGGCGATGGCCGTCTTCTCGGCGGTCGCGAGATGTGATTTCTGCGGAAAGCCGGACTCCCGCGTGAATCCGCCCGGCAATACCGCACCGCCATGTCTGCGGTCGAGGAGTCCTTCTGCCTCCAGCGCGCGCACGTCCCGCCGTACGGTCACTTCGGAGGTCTGGACGACGCGGGCGAGCTCCCGGAGCGATACAGCTCCGTTGGCCCGCACCATTTCGAGGATCAATTGGCGACGTTCTGCAGCGAACACGAAACTGACAGTAACCCCAACGACCGTCTGCTTTCAGCAGTTTGCGCCGAATTACAGAAGTTGTTCGCACGGTTGGGTGGGAAGTGGTATACGGGCCTACCCACCCCGCTTATGCCGGGCGAATGGGCGACAACAGCCCGTGACCTGCGCACCGATCGGTCCGCGATCAGGCTTCGCCCGCCGACTTCCGCGTGTGGAGTTGACGCGCGACCTCGGCGATCGACCCCGAAAGCGATGGATACACGGTGAACGCATTCGCGATCTGCTCGACCGTCAGATTGTTGTCGACCGCGATCGAGATGGGGTGGATCAGTTCCGAAGCGCGCGGCGCGACGACCACTCCGCCCACCACGATGCCCGTACCGGGACGGCAGAAGATCTTGACGAAGCCGTCGCGGATGCCCTGCATCTTCGCGCGCGGGTTGCGAAGGAGCGGCAGCTTGACGACGCGGGCGTCGATCTTCCCGCTGTCGACGTCGGACTGGCTGTAGCCGACGGTCGCGATCTCGGGGTCGGTGAAGACGTTCGACGACACGGTCTTCAGGTTCAGCGGCGTCACCGCGTCGCCCAGGAAGTGGTACATCGCGATGCGCCCCTGCATGGCGGCGACGGAGGCGAGCGCGAAGATCCCGGTCACGTCACCGGCGGCGTACACGCCCGGCGCGGACGTGCGCGACACCTTGTCGGTCCAGATGTGCCCGGAGTCCTTGAGGTTGACCCCGGCCTCCTCAAGGCCCATGCCGCTGCTGTTCGGGATGGCACCCACGGCCATCAGACAGTGCGTACCGGAGATGACGCGGCCGTCGTTGAGCGTCACCTCCACGCGGTCGCCCACGCGCTTGGCGGAGGCGGCGCGGGAGCGCGACATCACGTTCATGCCACGGCGGCGGAAGACGTCCTCCAGGACGGCGGCGGCGTCCGGGTCCTCGCCGGGCAGCACGCGGTCGCGGCTGGAGACGAGCGTGACGTTCGAACCGAGCGCCTGATAGGCGCCGGCGAACTCGGCACCGGTGACACCGGACCCGACCACGATGAGCTCCTCGGGGAGCTCGTCCAGGTCGTACACCTGGGTCCAGTTGAGGATCCGCTCGCCGTCGGGCAGCGCGTCGGGAACCTCGCGCGGGTGCCCGCCGGTGGCGATGAGCACGGCGTCGGCGACGAGGGTCTCCTCGGTGCCGTCGGCGGCGCGCACGACGACCTTGCGCGAGCCGTCGGTGTCCTGCTGGCCCTCCAGGCGGCCACGGCCGCGCAGCACGCGGGCGCCCGCACGCGTGACGGACGCGGTGATGTCGTGGGACTGCGCGAGCGCCAGGCGCTTCACACGGCGGTTGACCTTGCCGAGGTCGACGCCGACTACGCGCGCGGGAGTGTCGATGTGCGGAGTGTCGTCCGCGACGATGATCCCGAGCTCTTCATAGGAGGAGTCGAAGGTGGTCATCACCTCGGCCGTGGCGATCAGAGTCTTCGACGGGACGCAGTCGGTGAGCACCGACGCCCCGCCAAGACCGTCGCAGTCGACGACGGTCACCTCCGCGCCGAGCTGGGCGGCAACCAGTGCCGCCTCGTATCCGCCGGGTCCGCCGCCAATGATCACGATCCGAGTCACGTACTCCATTGTCCCGCACGCTTCAAGGTGCTTCGCCCCGGGGGCTCCATCCGGGCCGTTCTCCCTACAAGAAGGGCACTTCCGTTACGGGAGGGACGCACGCGTCGCCTGCCGTACCCTCGACCCCATGTCGCTCTACGCCGCGTACGCCGGCAATCTGGATCCGCGGCTCATGTCACGCCGCGCCCCGCACTCGCCGCTGCGCCAGACCGGCTGGCTGAACGGCTGGCGGCTGACCTTCGGCGGGGAGCACATGGGGTGGGAGGGCGCGCTCGCCACCATCGTCGAGGCGCCGCGCTCGCAGGTCTTCGTCACGCTGTACGACGTCGCCCCCATGGACGAGGACTCCCTGGACCGGTGGGAGGGCGTGGGGCTCGACGTCTACCGCAGGATGCGGGTGCGTGTGCACACGCTCGACGGCGAGGAACCCGCCTGGGTGTACGTACTCAATGGTTACGAGGGCGGCCTGCCGTCGGCGCGATATCTGGGGGAGCTGGCGGACGCGGCGGAGACCGCGGGGGCGCCGCACGACTATGTGATGGAGCTGCGGAAGCGGCCCTGCTAGGCGCGCGGAGGGTGCCCACCCGGTGCGCGGAGGGTGCCCGCAGTGCTCTCGTCGGAAACGACAAGACAACGATCCGAATCCCGTGAGCATCGTCATCTACGCGCGTAGGGCGTGAGCGGCTACTCTCGTCCGCGTGAACGCTTCAGTTATTCCGGACGACATCCAGGGCGACCCCTACGCCGCCGCCGACGCCGCCGCCGCGCGCCTGCGTGAGCTGACGGGCGCCGAGACCCACGACGTAGCCCTTGTGATGGGCTCCGGCTGGGCGCCGGCGGTGGACGCGCTCGGCGTGCCCGACGCCGAGTTCCCCGTCACCGAGCTGCCCGGCTTCCCGCCGCCGGCGGTCGAGGGGCACGGCGGCCGCATCCGCTCCTTCCAGGTGGGTGACAAGCGCGCCCTCGTGTTCCTGGGCCGCACCCACTACTACGAGGGCCGTGGCGTCGCCGCCGTCGCGCACGGCGTGCGTACGGCGGTGGCCGCGGGCTGCAAGACGATCGTGCTGACGAACGGCTGCGGTGGCCTGCGTGAGGGCATGCGCCCCGGTCAGCCGGTCCTGATCAGTGACCACCTCAACCTGACGGCCACGTCGCCGATCGTCGGCGCGAACTTCGTGGACCTCACGGACCTGTACTCCCCGCGGCTGCGCACCCTCTGCAAGGAGATCGACCCCACTCTCGAAGAGGGCGTCTACGCGCAGTTCCCCGGCCCGCACTACGAGACTCCGGCGGAGATCCGCATGGCCCGCACGATCGGTGCGGACCTGGTGGGCATGTCGACGGTCCTCGAGGCGATCGCCGCGCGCGAGGCGGGGGCGGAGGTGCTCGGCATCTCCCTGGTCACGAACCTCGCCGCGGGTATGACGGGCGAGCCGCTGAACCACGAGGAGGTCCTCCAGGCGGGCCGCGACAGCGCTACCCGCATGGGCGAGCTGCTGGGCCAGGTTCTGGGCCGCATCTAACCTCCCCTGGCGGGGCGCCTTGCTTGCCTGGCGGGCACCCTGCTTGGCGGGGGGCCTTGCCCGGCGGGGTTGCCTCTGCCGGGTGGGCCGCTTGGCCGGGGGCGAGCCTTGCCGGTGGGGACTTGGCTTGCCCCGCAGCTGGGCTCCTTGCCGCACAAGCTTTCCCGCCCACCCACCCGTTCACCCCGCGGCTTCGGCTCCTGCCGCACGGGCTTTCCCGGCAGCATCGCCCGTTGCCGAACAGGCCTTCCCGCCCACCCGCCCGATTGCCCCGGAGCGTCGGAGGGGGACAAAACCTTTCGCCGCGGGGTGATCGGGTGGGTGGGCGGGAAAGATCCGCCGCGAAGCGGCGGGACAAGCCCTCCCACCGGGCCGCACCCGGTGGCGCAGCCGGTGCGGGGCAGGCGGGGATCAGCCCGCCGGGCCCCGCCGGGTAGACGTAATCCCCGCGGGCAAGAACGCCCCGCAGGGCCTCGCTCCGGGTAGGAGCACCCGGGCCCCGCAATCGAACTCCGCATACGAGAGGCTGACGTCACGTGCTGGACGACTCTGAACTCATCGCGCGGGCCCAGGCCTGGCTGGCCGAGGACCCGGACCCCGAGACCCGCGAGGAACTCGCGAAGCTCATCGACGCCACGGACACCGAAGAGCTGAGCGCCCGTTTCAGCGGCACCCTCCAGTTCGGCACCGCCGGCCTCCGCGGCGAACTCGGCGCGGGCCCCATGCGCATGAACCGCTCCGTGGTCATCCGCGCGGCAGCGGGCCTCGCCGCGTACCTGAAGTCCAAGGGCCGGACCGACGGCCTCGTCGTCATCGGCTACGACGCCCGCCACAAGTCCGCGGACTTCGCGCGCGACACCGCCGCCGTCATGACCGGCGCCGGACTCAGGGCGGCGGTGCTCCCCCGCCCGCTCCCCACCCCCGTACTCGCCTTCGCCATAAGGCACCTCGGCGCCGTCGCGGGCGTGGAGGTGACGGCGAGCCACAACCCCCCGCGCGACAACGGCTACAAGGTCTACCTCGGCGACGGCTCCCAGATCGTCCCGCCCGCCGACGCGGAGATCGCGGCGCAGATCGACGCCGTCGCCACCCTCCACGACGTCCCGCGCCCCGACGCCGGCTGGGAGATCCTCGGCGACGACGTCCTCGACGCCTATCTGGCCCGCACCGACGCCGTCCTGTCCCCCGGCTCCCCCCGCACCGCCCGCACCGTCTACACAGCGATGCACGGCGTCGGCAAGGACACCCTCCTCGCGGCGTTCGAGCGGGCCGGGTTCCCCGCCCCCGTACTCGTCGCGGAGCAGGCGGAGCCCGACCCGGACTTCCCGACCGTCGCGTTCCCCAACCCGGAGGAGCCGGGCGCGATGGACCTCTCCTTCGCGAAGGCCCGCGAGGCGGACCCGGACCTGATCATCGCCAACGACCCGGACGCGGACCGCTGCGCGGCGGCGGTCAAGGACGGCCCGGACTGGCGCATGCTCCGGGGCGATGAGGTCGGCGCGCTCCTCGCGGCCCATCTCGTACGCCGGGGCGCCCGCGGCACGTTCGCCGAGTCGATCGTCTCCTCGTCCCTGCTCGGCCGGATCGCGGAGAAGGCGGGTCTGCCGTACGAGGAGACCCTCACCGGCTTCAAGTGGATCGCCCGCGTGGAGGGCCTGCGCTACGGCTACGAAGAGGCCCTCGGCTACTGCGTGGACCCCGAAGGCGTACGCGACAAGGACGGCATCACGGCGGCGCTCCTGCTGACCGAGCTGGCGTCCGAGCTGAAGGAAGAGGGGCGCACCCTCCTCGACCTCCTTGACGACCTTGCCGTGGAGCACGGCCTGCACGCCACCGACCAGTTGTCGGTCCGCGTCGAGGACCTCTCCCTGATCGCGGACGCGATGCGCCGCCTGCGCGAGCAGCCGCCGACCGCGCTCGCGGGCCTGCCGGTCACCAAGGCCGAGGACCTCACACAGGGCACGGACACGCTGCCGCCCACGGACGGCCTGCGCTACACGCTCGACGGCGCCCGCGTCATCGTGCGCCCGAGCGGCACGGAGCCGAAGCTGAAGTGCTACCTGGAGGTGGTGGTCCCGGTGGCGGCGAAGGCCGGCCTGCCCGCCGCCCGCACCGAGGCGACGGACCTCCTCGCGGCGATCAAGCGCGACCTGGCCGCGGCGGCGGGCATCTAGACACCGTCCGGCGGGACCTCCGAGGCGGGTGGCGCAGGGCCGCCACCCGTCCGAGTGGTTCGGTCGGCGCAGTTGCCGCAGCGATCCGTGCGCTGCCGGTCCCCCAGGAAGGGTGACCGGCAGCGCACGATCACGTTCCAGGAGCTGCCGCAGTGCCGTACGGACCGACCCCCGAGACCACCTCGCCCGCATCGCCTTCCGCCGCCTCGCCCCGGGTCGTCGCCCCGTCCCGCCTCCCTCGCATCGCCCCGGGCCGCCCGTCGGGCCGCGCCGCCCGCGCCCTGCGGCACGCTTCTCCCGCACTCCTCGCGTACGCCGCCGTACGCCTCTTCGGCGCCCTGGTCTTCTCCCTCTGGGCGCGCAGGGAGCAGCGGGACGTCTGGCACCTCCTGGCGGAGTCGTGGGACTGCGACTGGTACCTGAAGATCGCCGACAAGGGGTACGCGCACACCCTGGGCACCCAGATCGACGCGAACAACCTCGCCTTCTTCCCGCTGCACCCGCTGCTCATCAGGGCGGGCAGCGTGATCGTCCCGGAGCCGCGCGGTGCCGTGGGGCTCGCGGTCGCCGTCACCTGCTCGTTCCTCGCGGCGTGGGGGATCTTCGCGGTGGGCGACCACCTGTACGGACGCAGGACCGGGGTCCTGCTCGCCGCCCTCTGGGGTTCGCTGCCCATCGCGCTCGTGCAGTGGATGGGCTACACGGAGTCGCTCTTCACGGCACTCACGGCGTGGGCGCTGCACTCCGTGCTCACCGGCCGCTGGATCTGGGCGGGTTCGCTGGCCGCGCTCGCGGGCCTGACCCGCCCGACGGGTGTCGCGCTCGCGGCGGCCGTCTCCCTGACGGCGCTGCTCACGCTGTGGCGCACGCGCCGCGGGGAGGGCGGCGACAGCCGCGTACGCACGCTCCTGGGCGCCGTGCTGGCCCCGCTCGGCTGGCTTTCGTACGTCGGCTGGGTGGGGTTCCGGCTCGGCCGCTGGGACGGCTACTTCGCCGTACAGAAGCTGTGGCGCAACGAGTGGGACGGCGGGGTGGCGACCCTGCGGACGATGTACGACCTGCTCGCGGTGCAACGGCCGCAGCTGTTCCTGACGATGGTGACGGCGACGCTGCTCGCGTCGGTGGCGCTGTTCGTCCTGTCGGTGGCTGACCGGCAGCCGCTGCCGCTGCTGGTCTTCACGGGGCTGCTGCTCCTGATCGTGCTCGGCAGCAAGGGGGTTTACTTCCCCCGGGCGCGCTTCCTGCTCCCCGGTTTCCCCCTGCTGCTGCCGCTCGCGGCGGCGCTGGCCCGCGCGCGGACGCATGTCGCCGTGACGGTGACGGTGGCCGCCGCCGTGACGTCGGCGGCGTTCGGGGGCCACATGCTGCTCGCGTGGATGGGCCCGCCGTAGGCCAGGCCCCCAGGCGACGGCCGGCCCCTAGACGACGGCCAGCACCACCGCGAGCAGCACCGCACCGGCCACGGCGGGCGCGAGGATCTCGTAACCCCAGCGCACCACGGGCTCGCCCTGCGCGGACTCCGCGGCGGCGCGCTGCTCGGAGAGTTCGCGCAGGTCGTCCATGATCTGGTCGCCTGCGGCGCGCGGGGACGACGACTGACCGGGCCTCAGCGAAGCACGCAGACCCGGGCCGCCGACACTCGGGTCACCGGCGGCCGCCCCCTGCGCACTCCTCCTCGCGGCCTTCTTGCGGCCTCGCAGGGAGACCGGGATGGCCCAGAGCTGGTACTTGGTGCCGGACTGGGTGAGGACTTCGTTCGAGTACCCGGAGCGCAGGGTCGCGACGGACGCCCACGGCAGCGTGATCGTCCGGAAGGGGTTGCGGATGCGCAGCCGGTCGTCGTTGGCGTACACGGCGGGGCGCACGGTGAAGGCGACGACGATCGGCACCGCCAGGAGCAGCCCGGCGAGCGCGAGCCACGGGGTGCGGCCCTCCCCCCGGATCATCGCGTCGATGCCGAGCCAGCCGCCGAGGGCGAGCAGCAGGACGCCTCCGGCGATGCCGCCGGACGACCGGAAGGTCCGGTCCTTGTACTCGGGGTACTCGGGCTCCGCCATGGGGGGCTGGGGGTCGGTCATACCCTTGATTCTGCCTGAGGTCCGCCGCGGGGCGGCCACGGGTCCGCCGCGGACGCCCGGTCTCTCGCGCGACCCGCCCCCTGTACAGCCGCTACGCGCGTAGATATGCTCCCCTCGTGACCATGCCCACTGCTCCCGCAACTGCATCCGCACACGCGCTCGCGGACGCCACAGCGTCGGACCGCACGCTGCGCCGCTTCCTCCACGGGCTGCCCGGCGTCGACACGGTCGGCCTGGAGGCACGCGCCTCAGCGCTCGGCACCCGTTCGATCAAGAGCACGGCGAAGGCGTACGCCATCGACCTCGCCATCTCGATGATCGACCTGACGACGCTCGAGGGCGCCGACACCCCGGGCAAGGTCCGGGCACTCGGCGCGAAGGCCGTGCACCCCGATCCGACCGACCGCGGCACCCCGAGGACCGCCGCGGTCTGCGTCTATCCGGACATGGTGGCCACCGCCAAGGAAGCCGTCGGCGACAGCGGGGTCAAGGTCGCCTCGGTCGCGACCGCCTTCCCCGCGGGCCGCGCCGCCATCGACGTGAAGCTCGGTGACGTCCGCGAGGCCGTCGCCGCGGGTGCCGACGAGATCGACATGGTCATCGACCGCGGCGCCTTCCTCGCCGGTGACTACATGACGGTGTTCGAGCAGATCCGCGCCGTGAAGGAAGCCTCCGGCGAGGCCCGGCTCAAGGTCATCTTCGAGACCGGCGAGCTGTCCACGTACGACAACATCCGGCGTGCCTCCTGGATCGGCATGCTCGCGGGCGCGGACTTCATCAAGACCTCGACCGGCAAGGTCGGCGTGAACGCCACCCCCGCGAACACCCTCCTGATGCTGGAAGCCGTACGCGACTTCCGCGAGCAGACCGGGGTACAGGTCGGGGTGAAGCCCGCGGGCGGCATCCGCACCTCCAAGGACGCGATCAAGTTCCTCGTCCTGGTGAACGAGACCGCGGGCGCGGACTGGCTGGACAACCACTGGTTCCGCTTCGGCGCCTCATCGCTCCTCAACGACCTGCTGATGCAGCGCCAGAAGCTGGCCACGGGCCGCTACTCCGGCCCCGACTACGTGACGGTGGACTGACCAAGATGACTTCCCCCTTCGAATACGCACCGGCGCCCGAGTCCCGCTCCGTCGTCGACATCGCGCCGTCGTACGGCCTGTTCATCGACGGCGAGTTCGTGGAGGCCGCCGACGGCAAGGTCTTCAAGACCGTCTCGCCCTCCACCGAAGAGGTCCTCTCCGAAGTCGCGCAGGCCTCCTCCGAAGACGTCGACCGCGCGGTGAAGGCCGCCCGCAAGGCCTTCGAGAAGTGGTCGGCGCTGCCGGGCGCCGAGCGCGCCAAGTACCTCTTCCGGATCGCCCGGATCATCCAGGAGCGCAGCCGCGAACTGGCCGTCCTGGAGACCCTCGACAACGGAAAGCCCATCAAGGAGACGCGCGACGCCGACCTCCCCCTGGTCGCCGCGCACTTCTTCTACTACGCGGGCTGGGCCGACAAGCTCGACCACGCCGGGTACGGCGCGGACCCGAGGCCCCTCGGCGTCGCGGGCCAGGTCATCCCCTGGAACTTCCCGCTCCTGATGCTGGCGTGGAAGATCGCCCCGGCCCTCGCGACGGGCAACACGGTCGTCCTGAAGCCCGCCGAGACCACGCCCCTGAGCGCCCTGTTCTTCGCGGACATCTGCCGCCAGGCGGGCCTGCCCAAGGGCGTCGTCAACATCCTTCCCGGGTACGGCGACGCGGGCGCGGCCCTCACCGCCCACCCGGACGTGAACAAGGTCGCCTTCACCGGCTCGACCGCCGTCGGCAAGGCCATCGCGCGCCAGGTCGCGGGCACGGACAAGAAGGTCACCCTCGAACTGGGCGGCAAGGGCGCCAACATCGTCTTCGACGACGCCCCCATCGACCAGGCCGTCGAGGGCATCGTCACCGGCATCTTCTTCAACCAGGGCCAGGTCTGCTGCGCGGGCTCCCGCCTCCTCGTACAGGAGTCGGTCCAGGACGAGGTCCTGGACGCCCTCAAGCGGCGCCTGACCACCCTGCGCCTGGGCGACCCGCTGGACAAGAACACCGACATCGGCGCGATCAACTCCGCCGAGCAGCTCGCCCGGATCAAGGCCCTCACCGAGACGGGCGAGGCCGAGGGCGCCGAGCGCTGGTCCGCCCCGTGCGAACTCCCCTCCGCCGGTTACTGGTTCGCGCCGACCCTCTTCACGAACGTCACGCAGGCGCACACCGTCGCGCGCGACGAGATCTTCGGCCCGGTGCTCTCGGTGCTCACGTTCCGTACGCCGGAAGAGGCCGTCGCCAAGGCCAACAACACCCAGTACGGCCTCTCCGCCGGCATCTGGACGGAGAAGGGCTCCCGCATCCTCGCGGTCGCCGATCGCCTGCGCGCGGGCGTCATCTGGGCCAACACGTTCAACAAGTTCGACCCGACCTCGCCCTTCGGCGGCTACAAGGAATCGGGTTACGGCCGCGAGGGCGGCCGCCACGGCCTGGAGGCTTACCTCGATGTCTGAGCAGCGTTTGAGCGTCTTCAAGACCTACAAGCTGTACGTAGGGGGCAAGTTCCCCCGCAGCGAGAGCGGCCGGGTGTACGAGGTGTCCGACTCGAAGAACAAGTGGCTGGCCAACGCCCCGCTGTCGTCCCGCAAGGACGCGCGTGACGCGGTCGTGGCCGCGCGCAAGGCGCAGGGCTCCTGGGCGGGCAAGACGGCCTACCTGCGCGGCCAGATCCTCTACCGCGTCGCGGAGATGCTGGAGGGCCGCAAGGACCAGTTCGTCCGCGAGGTCGCCGAGGCGGAGGGCCTGTCCAAGTCGAAGGCCGCCGCCGTCGTGGACGCCGCGATCGACCGCTGGGTCTGGTACGCGGGCTGGACGGACAAGATCGCCCAGATCGTGGGCGGCGGAAACCCTGTCGCGGGCCCGTTCTTCAACCTCTCCTCGCCGGAGCCGACGGGCGTGGTGACGGTCGTCGCCCCGCAGAAGTCGTCGTTCCTCGGCCTGATCTCCGTCATCGCCCCGGTGATCGCGACGGGCAACACGGCCGTGGTGATCGCGAGCGAGGACTCCCCGCTCCCGGCGCTCTCGCTGGGCGAGGTGCTCGCCACCTCCGACCTGCCGGGCGGCGTGGTCAACATCCTCTCGGGCCGTACGGCGGAGATCACCCCGTCGCTCGCCGCGCACCAGGACGTGAACGCGATCGACCTGGCGGGTGTCGAGGACGACGTACTGGCGAAGGAGCTCGAAGTCGCCGCGGCGGACAACCTCAAGCGCGTCGTCCGTCCACAGGCTGTGGACTGGTCGGCGGATCCGGGCACGCACCGCCTGACGGCCTTCCTGGAGACCAAGACGGTCTGGCACCCCACGGGTTCGCTGGGCGCGTCGGGCTCCTCGTACTGAGACCACCCGAGGCCCCCCGAGGCCACCTGGAACCACCCCGCACAGCGAAGCCCCGGCCCTCCTCCGTCCAGGAGAGCCGGGGCTTCGCCCTTTCACCGGCTCGGTCAGATGCCGAGCCGGGCCGCGATCCCGTCCAGTACGCAGTCGAGGCCCGTCTCGAACGTCCAGGTGGCGTCGTCCTTGCGGCGCGACCGCAGACCGTAGCGCCGGTAGGTGGGGTAGCGGCCGGTGTCCATGAGGTACGTCATCTGCGGCGCGAGGCCCATCCGGGTCTCGGCGCCGGACGACCAGCCCTCCGACTCCGTCCAGTCCCGCAGGGCCACTTCGGACGAGGCGGCGCCGTGCGCATAGGAGCTGACCGTGCGGAAGGCCATCATCATGGCGTCCTCGTCCAGGCCAAGGCCGTCAAGCGCCGCCAACTGCCGCTCTGCGATGGCCATCCGGCCCGGCGTGAGCACGAACAGGGCCGTGGGCAGCTGACCCACCCACGGGTGGCGCAGCATCATCTCCCGGGTCAGCAGGGCGAAGGCCCGCAGCACCTCACGCCATTCGGTCAGTTCCTCGGGAATCCGGTGCTCGGCCGCCACCCGCTCGGCCATCAGCGCCCACAGGTCGTCCTTGCCCGAGACATGCCGGTACGCCGCCATGGGCGCGACCCCCAGCTCCGTGGCGAGCCGCCGCATGGTGACGGCGGCGAAGCCCTCGGCGTCGGCGACCTCCACCGCGACGGCCCCGATGCGCTCCAGGGACAGCGAAGCGCGGGGCGCCGTCGGCTGCTCCAGGCGCTCCCAGAGCGACTTGTCCGGCACCGTCACCTTTCCGTCCTTCTTCTGGCCGGCCACAGCAGGGCTCCTCTCGTCAGGGCGTGAGCGTACAACGTATCCCTGTGTAGACGCTGTACACACCGACGTGTACGTTGTACGCATCCAGATACGCCGTACACATCCAGTGTTTTCAGGGGGACCCCAATGACCAGCAGCGACACCCAGCCCCTTCGCGTGGCCGTCCTCGTCGGCAGCACCCGCGAGGGCCGGTTCGCACCCGTCGTCACACGGTGGCTGACCGCACACCTCGCCCAGCGTGACGACCTGACCGCCGATGTCGTCGACCTCGCCGAGACCCCGCTGCCCACCGTCTTCCCCGCCTTCGGGCAGCCGCCCGCCCCCGGCACCGAGGAGGCGCTCGCCCTGGTCTCACCCCGCCTCGCGGCGGCCGACGCGTTCATCTTCATCACGCCGGAGTACAACCACAGCTTCCCGGCATCCCTGAAGAACGCCATCGACTGGCACAACGAGCAGTGGCACGCGAAGCCGATCGGCTTCGTCTCCTACGGCGGCCTGTCGGGCGGCCTGCGCGCGGTGGAACAACTCCGCGTCGTCATGGCCGAGTTGAACGCCACGACCATCCGCAACACGGTCAGCTTCCACAACGCCTGGGGCCGGTTCGGCGAGGACGGCACCGTCGAGGACCCCCAGGTCGACACGGCAGCCAAGGCGCTGCTCGACCAGCTGACCTGGTGGGCGCACGCCCTGCGGGACGCCAAGTCTGCGCGCCCGTACAACGCCTGACGTCACATCACGTTCGCTGAGGGGGAACAACCATGAGTCAACGTACGGAAGAGACGAGCGTCCCGGCCTCTGCGGGCGTCGAACAGCCGCCCGCCGAGCCGCCCATCGAGCCGACCGCCGAGTCGGAAGGCCCGTCCAAGCTCGTCCTCTTCGGGCTGCTGCTCGGCCTGATGCTCGGACTGCTCGACGGCACGATCGTGGGCACCGCCCTGCCCACCATCGTCGGCGACCTCGGCGGCCTTGACCACCTCTCCTGGGTGGTCACCGCCTATCTGCTCACCGCCTCCGTCTCCACGCCCATCTGGGGAAAGCTCGGCGATTTGTACGGACGCAAGGGCAGCTTCATCTGGTCGATCACGGTGTTCCTCGCGGGCTCGGTCCTCTCCGGGATCGCCCAGGACATGGCGCAGCTCATCGCCTTCCGCGCCGTACAGGGCCTCGGCGCGGGCGGTCTGATGGTCGGCGCCATATCGATCATCGGTGTCATGCTGCCGCCGTCACAGGCGGGCCGCTCGCAGTCGATGGTCGGCGCGATGATGCCGGTGGCGCTGGTCGGCGGACCACTGCTCGGCGGTTTCCTCACCGACCAACTGGACTGGCGCTGGGTCTTCTACGTCAACGTCCCCATCGGCGGACTCGCCCTGCTCATCATCGGCCTGCGGCTGCGCCTGCGCACCGAGCGGGTCAGGGCCCGTATCGACTTCGCCGGCGCCGCCCTCCTCTCCACGGGCATCCTCGCCCTGACGCTCCTCGGCAGTTGGGGCGGGACGACGTACGGCTGGTCGTCGCCGCAGATCCTCGGACTCGGCGTGATCGGCGCCGGATCCCTGGTCTGGTTCGCGCGGGTCGAGCGGCGGGCGGCCGAACCGGTCATCCCGCCCCGACTCTTCGCCGACCGCAACTTCACGCTCGCCCAGGTCCTCACCTTCCTGGTGGGCGCGGCCATGCTCGCGGCGTCCGCGTATCTGCCGCAGTACATGCAGTTCGTACGCGGCGCCTCGTCCACGGCCAGCGGCATGCTGCTGCTCCCGCTGATGGCAGGGATGTTCGGGGCGCAACTCCTGCTCGGCCGGATCACGTCCAAGGGCGGCGGCTACCGCGCCTACCCCATCATCGGCGGTGCGTTGACGGCCGTCGGCAGTCTCGCGCTCCTCGCGGTCGGCGCGGACACCCCCACCGCCGTGACATCCGCGCTGACGTTCGTGCTCGGTACGGGCATGGGCTTCCTGATCCAGAGCACCCTGCTCATCACCATCAACAGCGCGGAACCGCGCGACATGGGCGCCGCCACCGGAACCACCACACTCCTGCGCACGATCGGCGGCTCACTGGGCATCGCCGTCATGGGCGCCGTCTATGCGAACCGCCTGACATCGGGCGGCATGCCGGAGGGCGGCTCCGCATGGACCCCCGAGGCGGTCAGGGAGATGCCGGAGGGAGTGCGGGAATCGGTGCGCACAGCTGTCACCGGCGGCATGCACGGCGTGGCCCTCGGCGCCGCGATTCTTGGCGCGGCGGCCTTCGCGGTGGCATGGCTCGTGCGGGAAGTCCCCCTGCGAAAGGGGTGACAGGGGGACTCCGCGTCAGCAGACCCTAGCCGGGCAGCACGCTCGTGGCCTGGCCGACGAGCGGCAGGTCGCTCAGGGACCCGCCGCCCTTGGTCAGCGGGGCCGTCAGCGGCGCCGTCGAGACCGGCTTGAAGTCCGCGATCTGGGTGCCCAGGGCGTTGTCCAGCGGGTCGGACCCCGTCCCCGCGAGCGGATTGAGCTTCAGGTGCTTGGCGGGCCCGAGTCCTCCGGCTGTGACCTCCTCCACCGCCCGGAGCACCCCCGCCCCGGCGGCCGGCAGATTCTCGGACGCCGGAGGCGTCGGGGCCGGCGCGGCGTTGGCCGTCGCCGCGCCGCCGATGCCGAGCGCCGTGCCCGCGACGCTGACCGTCAGACCCGCCCGCAGCAGGACGCGGGAGAGGTGCTTGGAGGCTGTTGCGTGCCGTGCCATGGGTTCCGCCCTTATCCGCTTGAGTAATCAGATGCGCACACAGCGTAGTTGAGGGGCGATGTGGGCACCAAAGCCCTACCCTTCGGGTCGCCTGGGCGGCTCAATGCAGCACACTGGTCTCTCGTGAGTTCCCATCCCCCGATACCCACCCGAGTCGTGCTGCTCGCCGGTCCCTCGGGCTCAGGCAAGTCGTCGTTCGCCGCCCGCTCCGGGCTGCCCGTCCTGTGCCTCGACGACTTCTACAAGGAGGGTGACGACCCGACACTGCCGCAGGTCCCCGGCAGCACGGACATCGACTGGGACTCTCCCGCGTCCTGGGACACGGACGTCGCCGTCGCCGCCATCGAGCAGCTGTGCCGCACGGGACGTACGCGCGTCCCCGTCTACGACATCGCCACCAGCTCGCGTACGGGCGAGTCCGCGATGGACATCGAGCGCACGCCCCTCTTCATCGCGGAGGGGATCTTCGCGGCGGACATCGTGGAGCGGTGCCGGGAGATCGGCGTGCTCGCCGACGCGCTCTGTCTCCGGGGGCGGCCGTCCACCACGTTCCGGCGGCGGCTCCTGCGGGATCTGCGCGAGGGGCGCAAGTCCGTGGCGTTCCTGCTGCGGCGCGGGTGGCGGCTGATGCGGGCCGAGCGCGCGATCGTCGCCCGGCAGACCGCGCTCGGCGCCCATCCCTGCGGCAAGGACGAGGCCCTGGGGCGGCTCGCGGCCGCTGCCGCGGGCCGGTGCGCCAAGGCTCGCGCGGAGGCCGCGTAGCTCCGCGCGGGCGAGGGGGCGGCCGGCAAGCCGCCCCTGCAAAGCAGAAGGACCGGAAAGACCCCCCGGCCTTCCGGTCCCGCTACTTGTTTCCCCCGTGGATCCCCCGTGATCCCCGTTTTCCCCCGTGTCCCCCCTGCTACCGCCGCCTCCCCCCGGGAGCGGCGGCCCCCCGTAATCCCTAGGCGACCAACTCGCCGAAGGACTCCTCCTGGTCACGGCCGAAGCTGAGGACCTCGTCCTCGCGCAGCCGGCGCAGGGAGCGCCAGATGCTGGACTTCACCGTGCCCACGCTGATGTCGAGGATGTCCGCGATCTCGGGGTCCGTGCGGCCCTCGTAGTAACGCAGGACCAGCATCGTCCGCTGCAGTTCGGGGAGGCGGGCCAGGGCCTGCCAGAGAACCGCGCGGAGTTCGGTGCCACGCATCGCGTCCGTGTCGCCCGCCGTCTCCGGCAGCTCCTCGGTCGGGTATTCGTTGAGCTTGCGGCGCCGCCAGGCGCTGATGTGCAGGTTGGTCATGGTGCGGCGGAGGTATCCGCCGACCGCGGCCTTGTCGCTGATCCTGTCCCAGGCCCGGTACGTCGAGAAGAGGGCGCTCTGGAGCAGGTCCTCCGCCTCGAAACGGTCACCGGTCAGGTGGTAGGCGGTTGCGTACAGGGAGGCACGACGCTCCTGGACGTAGGCGGTGAACTCCGCCTCCGACGCCGATGTGCGCTCCCCCGTGTCCTCCCTGTACGCGGCTCCCCCGTGAGCCCCCCCATCGTCTCCGCGGGTTTCCCCCCGGAACGCGTCAACCACCGTCATGTACGCGGCGTGCTGACGCCCGGTGCCGCGAGCGCACCCCCGCCCGCTCACGGCACCGGACTTCTCGTGCCTCTCGGCAGGCCGGATCACGTCGTGGAGACGCGTGATTACTGCGCTTGAGCTGGTGCTGTGCAGTGTGTTCATCTCGCGCCCCCCGTCGGTGGAGTCCGGCTTTTTCCGTGTGACCAGAACTCTGCCGGACCCACTTCATGACGGTGTCCGCCGACTGTCACAGGCCTGCAACAGCCAATCTGCTTGTAGGGGAGAAGTGTGGGAGCGCTCCAACAGTCGAACTGTGCCCGTGCCATGGGACAGAATGACGTCCGTGCCTTCCCTGTTGCTGATCGAGGACGACGACGCCATCCGTACGGCCCTTGAGCTTTCGCTCACCCGCCAAGGGCATCGGGTGGCTACTGCTGCCACCGGCGAGGACGGCCTGAAACTGCTCAGTGAGCAGCGGCCGGACCTGATCGTGCTGGATGTGATGCTGCCGGGCATCGACGGATTCGAGGTGTGCCGTCGCATCCGGCGCACCGACCAGTTGCCGATCATCCTGCTGACCGCGCGCAGTGATGACATCGACGTGGTCGTCGGGCTCGAGTCCGGTGCCGACGACTATGTCGTGAAACCCGTGCAGGGACGGGTGCTCGACGCCCGTATCCGTGCGGTTCTGCGGCGCGGTGAGAGGGAGGCCAATGACGCGGCGACGTTCGGTTCGCTCGTCATCGACCGCGCCGCGATGACCGTCACGAAGAACGGCGAGGACCTCCAGCTCACGCCGACCGAGCTGCGGCTGCTCCTCGAACTGAGCCGCAGGCCCGGACAGGCCCTGTCGCGGCAGCAGTTGCTGCGCCTGGTGTGGGAGCACGACTACCTCGGTGACTCCCGGCTCGTCGACGCGTGTGTGCAGCGGCTGCGCGCGAAGGTGGAGGACGTCCCGTCCTCGCCGACACTGATCCGTACGGTGCGTGGGGTCGGCTACCGGCTGGACACTCCTCAGTGACCAAACCGCAGGACAAGCTCCGCGGTTGGGCCGCGGCGCGCAAGGCGATACTGGCGGGGCTTCGCTTCACGAGCCTCAGGCTGCGGCTTGTCGTGGTGTTCGGTCTCGTGGCGCTCACCGCCGCCGTGACGGCTTCCGGGATCGCGTACTGGCTGAACCGCGAGGCGGTCCTGACGCGCGCGCAGGACGCGGCCCTGAAGGACTTCCAGCAGGAGATGCAGACCCGCGCCGGCGCGCTGCCGCCCAATCCGACCCAGGACGAACTGCAGCAGGCCGCCGGGACGATGGCCAACAGCAGCCAGCGCTACAGCGTGCTCCTGATCGGGAAGGACGCCGACGGTGACACGATCGTCGGCTACTCCGACCTGGACGCCTTCACGCTCGCCGACGTGCCCAAGTCCCTGCGCAAGACGGTGAACAAGGAGCAGCCGCTCACCTCCAGCAACAAGAGTCCGTATCACCTGTACTGGCAGCGGACCGTCGACGGCGGCACCCCGTACCTCGTGGGCGGTGCCAAGGTCATCGGCGGCGGGCCGACCGGTTACATGCTCAAGTCCCTTGAGCCGGAGGCGAAGGACCTCAGTTCGCTCGGCTGGTCGCTCGCGATCGCCACCGGGCTCGCGCTCATCGGTTCCGCGCTGCTCGCGCAGGCCGCGGCGACGACCGTACTCAAACCGGTGCACCGGCTCGGCGTCGCCGCGCGGCGGCTCGGCGAGGGCAAGCTGGACACGCGCCTTCGCGTGTCGGGCACGGACGAACTGGCCGATCTGTCACGGACGTTCAACCGGACCGCCGAGAGCCTGGAGAAGAAGGTCGACGACATGAGCGCCCGTGACGAGGCGTCGCGGCGCTTCGTCGCCGACATGTCGCACGAGCTGCGTACGCCGCTGACCGCGATCACCGCGGTGACGGAGGTCCTGGAGGAGGAGCTCGACGCGGAGACCGGCAGCGTCGACCCGATGATCGAGCCCGCCGTACGTCTGGTGGTCAGCGAGACCCGCAGGCTCAACGACCTGGTGGAGAACCTGATGGAGGTCACCCGCTTCGACGCGGGCACGGCCAGGCTCGTCCTGGACCACGTCGACATCGCCGACCAGATCACGGCCTGCATCGACGCCCGTGCCTGGCTCGACGCGGTCGAGCTGGACGCCGAGCGCGGCATCATGGTGCGGCTCGACCCGCGCCGCCTCGACGTGATCCTGGCGAACCTGATCGGCAACGCGCTCAAGCACGGTGGCTCCCCGGTGGAGGTCTCGGTGCGGCTCGCGGGCGAGAAGCTCCTCATCGCGGTGCGTGACGGAGGCCCCGGCATCCCCGAGGACGTACTGCCGCACGTCTTCGACCGCTTCTACAAGGCGAGCGCGTCCCGGCCGCGTTCGGAGGGCAGCGGGCTCGGGCTCTCCATCGCCCTGGAGAACGCCCACATCCACGGCGGGGAGATCACCGCCGCGAACTCGCCCAAGGGCGGCGCGGTGTTCACGCTGTGGCTGCCGCGCGATCCGTCGGCGCTGCTGCCCGCGGACGAGTCGGAGCAGGACACCGACGGCGACACCGCCGTCGAGGGAGAGAAGTGATGAACCGCCGACGGCTGCGCGCCGCGCTGCTCGCCACCGTACTGACCGCGACCCTCGCGGGCTGCGGGATCCGCTCGACGGAGGTGCCGACGGACTTCGGCCCCGGCCCCTCGCGCGTGCCCTGCGTGATGTCCGGGTCGAGCATCGCCTCGCAGTCCACGAACGGGGTCCCGGTGCAGGTCTTCCTGGTGTGCGCGGCGCAGCTCGTGACTGTCGACCGGTCGGTGCGGATCCCCACCGACAAGGCGACGACGGACCGGGTCCGTATCGCGCAGGCGCTCCTCGACGAGCTGTCGCACGCGCCGTCGGCCCCGGAGAAACAGGCGGGCTTCGCCACGGACGTACGCGGCGGCACGGTCGTCAGCGGCCCCGGGAAGGGGGACCCCGAGGACGCGCTGCGGTTCAGCACGTCCCCGGAGGATCTGTCGGCGTTCGCACTCGCCCAGGTCGTCTGCACGTTCGCGGACAGCGCGGCGGCGGGCGACGACCGCGAGGTGATCATGGGCGGCCCCGGTGACTCCCCGCTGCGCCGTTACGAATGCACCCAGGCGGTCCGCCAGCGCCCCGGGACGGTGGCTCCGCCCACGGAGACGGTGAAGTAGCCGAGAACGGTGAAGCGGCCGGGACGGTGAAGTAGCCGATCAGGACAGTCACGGTGTGCGATCAGGACAGTGCCGCGTACCGGGAGTAGATGCGCGGAACCGATCCTGCCGCTAGTCGCGTCTTGGGGGGCGTGCGTCAAGGCTCGGGCGGCCACGGGGCCGCCATCCGCTTCCGTGCGACAGGGGGATTCCTCCTCGTCGCGCATCTTCTGCTCGTCGGATGGTTCACGCTGCGTCCACTGGACGTGCCCTGGGTCAGCGCGGCGAATCTTCAGCCGTTCGCCGGCATCAAGGCGGATCTGGCGCTCGGCCCTGTCCAGGCGGCGCGGCAGATAGGCGGCAGTCTGCTGCTCCTTGCCCCGCTCGGCGTGCTGCTTCCGCTCGCCGGTGGGCGGGTTCACGTGTCACCGCTCGGTTCGCTGGTGCGGACGGTCGCGGCGGGCGCGCTGATCTCGCTCGGCATCGAGCTGCTGCAGACCGGGGTGCCGGGGCAGGTCGTCGACATCGACTCGCTGTTCCTGAACGCCGTGGGCGTGGCTCTCGCGCATCTTGCCGTGGTGCCCGCGGCCAGGGCCAGGCTCCGCCGCCGTACTGATGTGGAGCATCGCGCGGCCCTCCTGCGGGAGGACGCTTCTCAGGGGTCGACCCCGACGATTCCCAGGGTCGGTATCGCACCCTAGAGCGACGCTTTGCCCGCTTCGTGAACGTAGCTTTGAGTCATCGGGGAAACGCCCCCGGACGGGGAATCGCCCCCGGACCTCATACCGACGGTTCACGAAGGAGCCATCATGACCGCCCTTGCCCGCCCCACCCACGGCCGGATGATCGGCGGAGTGTGCGCCGCCCTCGCCAAGCGTTTCGGCACGTCGGCGACCACGATGCGCGTGATCTTCGTGCTCTCGTGTCTGCTTCCCGGCCCGCAGTTCCTGCTCTACATAGCGCTCTGGGTCCTGTTGCCCACGGAGGGCAAGGCCAGGCAGGCAGCCTGGTGAACCGGCGGCCCTCACCGCCACGTACGTACGCCGATGGGGCGCACCCCTGGAGAAGGGATGCGCCCCATCGGCGTGTGCGGAGACCGTGAGGATCAGCCGAGCGGCAGACCGTTCACACCCAGACCCTCGGTGGGCAGGCCCTGGAGGGGCAGACCCTGGAGGGGCAGGGCCTGGGCGACCGGCAGGCCACCGAGCAGGCCCGAGAGCGGGTCGGCCGCGGCGGGCTTGCCCCGGTCGTCGGCGTGCTTCATGCTCTCGCCGAGCTTGCCCACGGTCGGCGCGGAGGCCTCCAGGGTGCTGCCGACCACGTTCTGGCCGGCGGCGATCGCCTCGGGGCCACCGGCGGGCAGCTTCTCGCCGATCTGCTCCATGGGCAGCATGGCGGTGGCGGAACCCAGTGCGCCCGTGGCGTCGGGCAGGGCCGGCGCGGCGTTGGCGGCACCCGCGCCCGCGGCGGCGAAGGCGGCGCCGAGAGCGGCGACACCGAGGGTCTTGGCGGCAGACTGCTTCATCTTCAATGCGTCCTTGATGACGGGGACTTTCGAGCGGCCCATGACCGTAAACATGTGAAGGGGCAGTCCGCAAACAGCGAAACAGCAAAAACGCGGCCGGGAATTAATGTTCCCGGCCGCGTCCACATTGCCTCAATTTCTGTTACACATCGACAGAAGCCCTGGTGGAGGCGGTCTGACGGAACAGCCATTCGGACTTCAGCTCGGCATATCCGGGCTTGATCACGTCATTGATCATGGCCAGGCGTTCATCGAAAGGAATGAACGCTGATTTCATCGCATTGACTGTGAACCACTGCATGTCGTCGAGCGTGTAACCGAAAGTGCCGACCAGGTGCTCGAATTCGAGGCTCATGCTGGTGCCGGACATCAGCCGGTTGTCGGTGTTCACCGTGGCTCGGAAGTGCAGCTTGCGCAGCAGCCCGATGGGGTGCTCGGCGTACGAGCTCGCGGCACCCGTCTGCAGGTTGGAGCTGGGGCACATCTCCAGAGGGATGCGCTTGTCGCGTACGTAGCTGGCGAGGCGGCCGAGCTTCACGGTGCCGTCGTCGGCGACCTGGATGTCGTCGATGATCCGCACGCCGTGGCCGAGGCGGTCGGCGCCGCACCACTGCAGGGCCTGCCAGATGGACGGCAGGCCGAAGGCCTCGCCCGCGTGGATGGTGAAGTGGTTGTTCTCGCGCTTGAGGTACTCGAAGGCGTCGAGGTGGCGGGTGGGCGGGAAGCCCGCCTCCGCGCCCGCGATGTCGAAGCCGACGACGCCGAGGTCGCGGTAGCGGTTGGCGAGTTCGGCGATCTCCAGGGCGCGGGCCGCGTGCCGCATCGCGGTGAGCAGCGCGCCCACGCGGATGCGGTGACCGTTGGCCTTCGCGCGCCGCTCGCCCTCCCGGAAGCCTTCGTTGACGGCCTCGACGACCTCTTCGAGGGTGAGGCCCTGCTCCAGGTGCTGCTCGGGGGCGTACC
Source organism: Streptomyces sp. NPDC054866 (assembly GCF_053610745.1). Taxonomy (NCBI): domain Bacteria; kingdom Bacillati; phylum Actinomycetota; class Actinomycetes; order Kitasatosporales; family Streptomycetaceae; genus Streptomyces; species Streptomyces sp. NPDC054866. Next base: position 509,357 of record NZ_JBSGZA010000003.1, on the reverse strand, counting down.
GGATCTCGGCGTAGACGACGCCGTCCTCGGCGAGGTCCTCGGCGCACTCGGCCGCCACGCGCTTGAGGGCGTCCTTCGTCTGCATGACAGCGCAGGTGTGCGCGAAGGTCTCCAGATAGCGCGGCAGCGAACCGGAGTCGGCGGCCTCCCTGAACCAGATCCCCAGCTTGTCGGGGTCGGTCTCGGGCAGGCCCTCGTACCCCGACTCGCGGGCGAGGTCGACGATCGTGCCGGGGCGCAGGCCGCCGTCGAGGTGGTCGTGCAGGAGCACCTTCGGGGCGCGGCGGATCTGTTCGGCGCTGGGCGTTTCGCGGTCCGTCTGACCGGCTTTGGTGGTCTGGCTCGTCATTTCGGCACTCTAGCGCCTACGCGCGTAGATCGCCCGGGGGATCTCACGGGTCGATACGTAACAGTGACCCTGCGGACGGGTGGCGTACACCATCGCTTCTGACACTGTTCTGTCATGGCACAGCAAGCGACGCCCGATTCCGCGCGCGCGGCCAGGCTCGGACGCGTGATCGGCACCCGTCCTTCGGCGGTCAGCGGCGCGGTGCTGCTGCTCCCCGGCGGCCACGAGACCTCCGCCCGCAAGCCGTCCCCGTTCGCCGCGAACGCGGTGCGCGCGCTCGGCCGCAGGCTCGCCCACGACGGCCGGGGCGAAGGCCTCGCGGCGCACGTCGTGCACTACCGCTACCGCGGGTGGAACGGGGCGCAGGCGCAGCTCGCGCGGGACGCGGAGTGGGCGGCGGACGAGATCGTCCGTCTCTACGGCGACGTCTCCATCTGCCTCGTCGGCAGGGACATGGGCGGCCGGGCCGCCCTGCGGGCCAGTGGCCACGAAGCGGTCAACTCCGTCCTCGCGCTGGCTCCTTGGCTGCCCGAGGACGATGTGGCCGCGTCCCCCGAACCGGTGAAACAGCTCGCGGGGCGGCGGGTCCTGATCGTGCACGGCACGAATGACGAGCGGACCGATCCGGAGCTTTCGTTCCGGCTTGCGGAGCGGGCGAAGAAGGCGAACCGGGAAGTGTGCCGGTTCGAAGTCCACTCCGACGGCCATCGGTTGCAGCAGCACCAGGCCGAAGTCCAGGCGCTGGCTTCGGACTTCGTCCTGGGTTCACTGTTCGGCCACGCGTACGCGCGCCCCCTGGAGGACGCACTGGCGGCTCCGCCGCCGCTGGGGCTGCGGATGCCGCTTGCCGCGGGCTTTGGGGAGTCGATGCGGCACTGAGCGGGGCGGTCCCTGCGGGGCTCTCCCCAATCCCGCCCCTTCCCGAAACTGGGGCTCCGCCCCAGACCCCGCTCCTCAAACGCCGGAGGGGCTGAAATGCCAGAGCGGCCCGCGGCGGAGCCGCAAATGTCACAGCCGGGAAGGGGTGGGGTTGGGGAAAAGGAAGCTACTCCGGCAGCAGCCGCCCCCGCCTCCCCAGCAGGAACCTCTTGAACGCCGCCACCGGCGGAGTGTCCGGGTGGCCGTCCAGCCAAGCCACGCCGATCTCCCGCACCGCCCGCTGCCCCGTCACCGTCAACTCGACAACCCCCGGACGGGGAACGGCCGGTGGCGGGAGCAGCGCCACCCCGAGGCCCGCCGCCACCAGCCCCCTCAGCGTCTCCGCCTCCTCCCCCTCGAACGCGATCCGCGGCTTGAAGCCGGCCTCCTGGCAGAGGTCGTCCGTGATGCGCCGCAGGCCGTAGCCGGGTTCGAGGGTCACGAAGGCCTCGTCCGCCGCCTCCGCGAGGCGGACCCGCTTCCGGGAAGCGAGACGGTGGTCGTCCGGCACGACGAGACGCAGGCGTTGCTCGTCCAGGCGCCGGGCGACGAGATCGGGAGCGTCCGGCACGGGCGACGTCAGGCACAGGTCCAGCTCCCCCGCCCGAAGCCGCTCGATCATCGCCTCCCCGTAGTTCTGTACGAGGCTGAAGCGAACCCTCGGATGGTCCGCGCGGAAGGCGCGGATCAGGCCTGGGACGGTCTCCGAGCCCATCGTGTGCAGGAAGCCGAAGGCCACCTTGCCCGACGCCGGGTCCGCGTCCGCCCGTACCGACTCCGCCGCCCGCTCCACCTCACCGAGCGCCCGCTCGACGGAGGCGAGGAAGGTCCGCCCCGCCGGGGTGAGCGACACCGTACGGCCGTGGCGCGCGAACAGGTCCACCCCCAGGTCCTGTTCGAGGCGCACCAGCGCACGCGACAACGTCGACTGCGGCACCTGCATCTCCTGCGCGGCCCGCGTCACGTGCTCGGTACGGGCCACTCCCGCGAAGTAGGCGAGACGGGGAGAGAGCAGGGCCGACCAGGAGCCGGGGGTCAGCTCGGCGGGCACCGACGCGCCGCCGCCGATGTCTCCTACGTAACTGCTCTGCGACAGACGCCGCTCTGAACTGCGCTCATGCACCATGGGAACGATTATGGCCAGTCCATGCATTGGACGGATGAGTCTTGTGTGCCTACGTTCGACGCATGCCTCCTGCCAGTAGCGGGGCGTCCGCCACCCACGCGGCCGCCCTCACCCCGTCGTCCCCTCTCGCCGAAGCCACCGACACACGTCTGACCCCTGGCGGGCCCGGCTACCGCCGGATGAGCTTCGCCCTCTTCCTCGCCGGTGTCGCGACCTTCGCGCTCCTCTACTCCACGCAGGCGCTGCTCCCCCTCGTCTCCGCCGACTTCGGCGTCAGCGCGAGCTCCGCGAGCTGGACGGTGTCGGCCGCCACGGGCGCGCTCGCCCTCTTCGTACTGCCCCTGAGCGCGCTCAGCGAGCGGTTCGGGCGCCGGACGCTGATGACGGTTTCGCTGACGGTCGCGGTGGTCGTGGGTCTTCTCGTCCCCTTCGCACCCTCCATCGGCGCCCTCATCGCACTGCGTGCCGTGCAGGGTGCGGCGCTCGCCGGGCTCCCGGCCTCCGCGATGGCCTTCCTCGCGGAGGAGGTCAGGCCCAAGGCGCTGGTCGCCGCGATCGGCATGTTCGTGGCGGGGAACTCCATCGGCGGCATGAGCGGGCGCATCATCACCGGCTGGGTCGCGCAGGCATGGGGCTGGCGCGTGGCCTTGGGCGTGGTGGGTGTCGTGGCCGTCCTGTGCGCCCTCGCCTTCCGCGCGCTGCTCCCCGCGCCGCGGCACTTCACGGCGGGCTCGCTCAACCCCAAGGCCCTTGGCCGCACGATCCGTTCGCACCTCTCCAACCCGCTCCTGTGCCGTCTGTACGCGATCGGGGCGCTGTTCATGACCGTGTTCGGCGCGGTCTACACGGTGATCGGCTACCGCCTCACCGAGGCGCCCTTCTCGCTCCCGCAGGGCATCATCGGCTCGATCTTCCTGGTCTATCTCGTCGGTACGGTCTCCTCGGCCGCCGCCGGGAAGCTGGTGGCTCGGCTCGGCCGGCGCGGGGCGCTGTACTTGGCGGTGAGTACGACGGCGGGCGGGCTGTTGCTCTCCCTCTCCGAGTCCCTGGTCATGGTGCTGCTCGGGCTCGTCCTGATCACCGCAGGCTTCTTCGCCGGTCACGCGGTCGCCTCGTCGTCCGTGAGCCGTACGGCCACCACGGGGCGTGCGCAGGCTTCGGCGCTCTACCAGTCCGCGTACTACCTGGGCTCCAGCGCGGGCGGCACGCTCGGCGCGGTCGCCTTCCACGCCGGGGGCTGGGCGGGGACGGTGGCTCTGGGCCTTCTCGCGGTGCTCGGCGTCGTGTCGCTCACCGTGTGGGGGTCGCACGTGGCTCGCGTCCAGGAGCGGCGGGCCCGGCGGGGGCTTGTGGCCGCGCACTAGCTGTCCCGGGCGCGCACCAGCTGTCCCGGGCGACCCCCTCCCGCCTGCGGGTTTTCCGACTCCGGGGGCCGTTGTCAGTGGGCTGCGGTAGCTTCCAAAGTGCTGGGACTTTCGTGGCAGCCGCAGGGGTGGGTTGGGATGACTGACATCGCAGGGACGACGTCCGAAGTGGACGTCATGCTGGAGAAGCACCGGGTCGAGCTGACCGGGTACTGCTATCGCATGCTGGGCTCCGCCTTCGAGGCCGAGGACGCGGTGCAGGACACGATGGTGCGCGCCTGGCGGAGCCACGAGAAGTTCGAGGGCCGCTCCAGCCTGAGGTCGTGGCTGTACCGCATCGCGACGAACGTCTGCCTGGACATGCTGAACGCCGGCAACCGCCGCGCCCGCCCCATGGACCTGACCGCGGCGGCGCCGCTGGCCCAGGCCGCGCTCACTCCCCGCCCGGACAATGTGTGGCTGGAGCCGATGCCGGACGCGCGCGTGCTGCCCTCCGTCAGCGACCCCGCCGAGGCCGCCGTGGCGAAGGAGTCGGTGCGGCTAGCGTTCGTCGCCGCGCTACAGCAACTGCCGCCCAAGCAGCGGGCGGTGCTGATCCTGCGCGAGGTCCTCGCCTGGAAGGCCAGCGAGGCCGCCGAGCTCCTCGGCACCTCGGTGGCGTCCGTCAACAGCGCGTTGCAGCGGGCGCGGGCGACGCTGGCCGAGGGACCGGGCGACGACACGGCGGTCTCCGACCCGCTGGACGACGAGCAGCAGAAGCTGCTGGAGCGGTATGTCGCGGCCTTCGAGGGTTACGACATGGCGGCGCTGACGGCGCTGCTGCACGAAGACGCCATCATGACGATGCCCCCGTTCGACCTGTGGCTGCGCGGCACGTCCGACATCACCGGCTTCATGTCGACCATCGGCGCCTCCTGCGCCGACAGCAAGCTGTTCCCGGTGGAGGTCAACGGCACTCCGGGCTTCGCCCACTACAAGCCCGACCCGGAGAAGGGCGGGTTCGCGCCGTGGGCGGTTCAGGTCATCGAGATCTCAGAGGGGCGGATCGCGGGCTTCCACTGCTTCCTGGACACGCCCAGGTGGTTCCCGCTGTTCGGCCTGCCGCTCCACCTCGACCTCAATGGGGAGCCCGACGAGGTGCAGTAGTTCGCGCAGGTGCGGGGCCGGGTTGCGGAGGCGGATCCGGGCGCCTGCGCGGCGGGCGGTGAGTTGTAGGCGGGCGAGGGCGTCTATCGCGGCGAGTACGGGTGGGCCGATGTCCGCGACGTCGCATACGAGGACGTCCACGTCGTCCCTCGCGTGCAGCAGGCTTCTGGCCTCCTCGCAGAGGCGGTGCGTGGCCTCTCGGCTGAGGGTGCCGGTGAGGGTCAGGTCTGGCGGGGGCTTGGGGTTCACGTTGGGATGACTGGCCGGGGGGCCGGAACTCATCGGTAGGTCCGCCGGTGCGCCTGCGGCGGGCTTTTCCCCAACCCCGCCCCTTCCCGAAAACCCGCTCTGGCGCGGGGGCCTTGGTGGGCCTCATCACCGGCTGCGCCGAGTTCGTCCTCAAACGCCGGACGGGCTGAGTGGTTTCAGCCCCTCCGGCGTTTGAGGAGCGGGGTCTGGGGCGGAGCCCCAGTTTCGGGAAGGGGCGGGATTGGGGAAAGCCCCGCAGGGACCGCCCCTACGGCACCCCCCTACGCGATGCGGTCCAGCACGATCGGCGTCGCCGCGAAGCCCGTGCCCTCCGGGGCGATGTCGAAGGAACCCGCCACCGCCTGCAAGGCGTACTCGAAGCGCTCGGGGGTGTCCGTGTGCAGGGTCATCAGCGGCTGCCCCGCAGCCACAGCCGCGCCCGGCTTCGCGTGAAGCTCCACGCCCGCACCCGCCTGCACCACGTCCTCCTTGCGCGCACGCCCCGCACCGAGACGCCACGCGGCGACACCGACGTCGTACGCGTCGAGGCGGGTCAGGACGCCGGACGACGGCGCCGTCACGACGTGCGTCTCCCGGGCCACCGGCAGAGTCGCGTCCGGGTCGCCACCCTGGGCGGAGATCATCCGGCGCCACACATCCATCGCCGAGCCGTCCGCCAGCGCCTTCGCCGGGTCCACATCCTTCAGGCCCGCCGCATCCAGCATCTCCCGCGCAAGGGCGAGGGTCAGCTCGACCACGTCCGACGGGCCGCCGCCCGCGAGGACCTCCACCGACTCCCGGACCTCAAGCGCGTTGCCCGCCGTCAGGCCAAGCGGCGTGGACATGTCCGTGAGGAGCGCGACCGTGCGTACGCCGTGGTCCGTGCCCAGGCCCACCATCGTGGACGCCAGTTCCCTCGCGTCCTCCAGCGTCTTCATGAACGCGCCCGTGCCGACCTTCACGTCCAGGACCAGCGAGCCCGTACCCTCCGCGATCTTCTTCGACATGATGGACGAGGCGATCAGCGGGATCGCCTCCACCGTTCCCGTCACGTCCCGCAGCGCGTACAGCTTCTTGTCCGCCGGGGCCAGGCCGTCGCCCGCCGCGCAGATCACCGAGCCGACGCCGTCCAGGACCGACAGCATCTCCTCGTTCGAGAGGAGGGCCTTCCAGCCCGGGATCGACTCCAGCTTGTCCAGGGTGCCGCCCGTGTGGCCGAGGCCCCGGCCCGAAAGCTGCGGCACCGCCGCGCCGCACGCCGCGACCAGCGGGGCGAGCGGCAGCGTGATCTTGTCGCCGACGCCGCCCGTGGAGTGCTTGTCGGCCGTGGGGCGGGACAGGGACGAGAAGTCCATGCGCTCGCCGCTCGCGATCATCGCGGCGGTCCAGCGGGCGATCTCGCCGCGGTTCATGCCGTTCAGCAGGATCGCCATGGCCAGGGCCGACATCTGCTCGTCGGCCACCGCGCCGCGCGTATAGGCGTCGATGACCCAGTCGATCTGCTCGCCGCTCAGCTCGCCGCGGTCCCGCTTCGTACGGATGACGGAGATGACGTCCATGGCATAACCCCTCTTTGCGCGTAAAACGGTGATCGCGACTCTACGCGCATAGAGCCACGAGATGAAGGTGGCCCCCGCCCGAAGGTCCACAACGGGCAGGGGCCGTACGTCAGTTGAGGTGCTGCGGGCCGAACGGGTCCGGCAGCATCTCTCCCAGGGTCCGGATGCCCGCGGCCGTCTCCAGGAGGAGCGTCGCGCCGCCGAACTCGTAGAGCAGCTGGCGGCAGCGGCCGCACGGCATCAGGATCTCGCCCTTGGCGTCGACGCAGGTGAAGTGCGTCAGACGGCCGCCCCCGGTGAGCTGGAGCTGCGAGACCAGGCCGCACTCGGCGCACAGGCCGAGGCCGTACGACGCGTTCTCGACGTTGCAGCCCGACACCGTGCGGCCGTCGTCCACGAGGGCCGCGGCACCGACCGGGAAGCCTGAGTAGGGCGCGTACGCACGGGACATGGCCTCGCGCGCAGCATCCCGCAGCGCGTCCCAGTCGGTCTCGGTCACGTTCCTTGTCCCTTTCGGTAGGGCTGGCCGTCCGCCTTCGGCATCCGAAGGCGCTGGGCGGAGAGCGAGAGCACCAGCAGCGTGACGACGTACGGCGTCGCGGTGACGACCTGGTTGGGCACCTCGTCGGTCAAGCCGTACCACGCGAACATCAGCGCCGAGACGGCCGCGGTGATCGCCGCGGGCACGTAACGCTTGCGCCAGATGAGGTAGGCCGCGCCGATGACCAGCAGGATCGCGAGCAGCAGGAGCAGCGCGTGCACGTTCGTGCCGCCGCCCCGGAGCTTCAGGCTGTCGGTGTAACCGAACAGGCCGGCACCGAGCGCGAGTCCGCCCGGCATCCAGTTGCCGAAGATCATGGCGGCGAGGCCGATGTAGCCGCGTCCGCCGGTCTGGCCCTCCAGGTAGATGTTGGAGGCGACCAGAGAGAGGAAAGCGCCGCCGAGGCCCGCGAGGCCGCCGGAGATGATCACTGCCAGGTACTTGTACTTGTAGACGTTCACGCCGAGGGACTCGGCGGCCACCGGGTTCTCGCCGCAGGAGCGCAGGCGCAGACCGAACGACGTGCGCCACAGGACCCACCAGCTCAGCGGCACCATCGCGATGGCGATGACGGTGAGCGGCGACAGGTTGGTGAACAGGCCGCCGAACAGGCCCGCGAGGTCCGAGACGAGGAACCAGTGCTTCTCGTTGAGGTCCTGGAGCCAGTTGGAAAGACCCGGCACGGAGAACTCCCCGAGCGAGTCGACCGGGGGCGACTGCTTCGACGTACCGCCCTCCTTGCCCTCGAAGGCGAAGGTGGAGAGGTAGCGCGTGACGCCCAGGGCGAGGATGTTGATGGCCACACCGGAGACGATGTGGTTGACGTTGAAGGTGACCGTGACGATCGCGTGCAGCAGACCGCCGAGCGCGCCGCCGAGGATGCCGAACAGGATGCCGACCCACGGGCCCCACTGGTAACCGGCGAACGCGCCGAACCAGGTGCCGAGGATCAGCATGCCCTCAAGGCCGATGTTGACCACGCCCGCGCGCTCGGCCCACAGACCACCGAGGCCCGCGAGGCCGATCGGCACGGCGAGCCGCAGCGCGGTGGACATCTGGCCGGTGGAGGTGATGCCGTTCGCGTCGGTGATCAGCCGGACCACGGACGTCAGGACGAGGACGCCCGCGATCACCAGGAGGAGGACGGGGAGCGATATGCGGCGGCGGCCCGGCGCGGGCTGCTTGGCCGGGGGCTTGGCTACGGTTGCCGAGCTCATCGGGCAGCCACCTCCTTCACGGTGTCGTTGTTGCCGTTGTTGCCGTTGTCGCGCGCGGCGGCAGCCAGTTCCTCGCCTACGCGGCGCTGCTGGCGCTTGAGGCCCCAGCGGCGTACGGCCTCGTAGGAGACGACGACCGCGATCACGATGAGGCCCTGCATGATCACCGCGATCTCCTTGTCGTACGCGACCGGGGTCGCGTAGTCGAGGGCGGGCGACGCCTTGTCGAGGAAAGCCCAGAGCAGCGAGGCGAACGCGATGCCGACCGGGTTGTTGCGGCCGAGCAGGGCGATACCGATGCCGGTGAAGCCGAGCCCCGCGGGGAAGCTGAGGCTGTAGGTGTGGGTGTCGCCGAGCAGGATCGGCATGCCCGCGAGGCCCGCGACCGCGCCGGAGATCAGCATCGCGCTGAGGACCATGCGCTTGGCGTTGACGCCCGAGGCCGCGGCGGCCGACGGCGAGGCGCCGGTGGCGCGCAGGTCGAAGCCGAAGCGGGTGCGGTTGAGGACCAGCCAGTACAGGACGCCCGCGAGCGCGGCGATGATCACGAAGCCGTAGATCTCGCCGGACTCGCCCATGCTGATGCCGGGGAACCAGCCGGACTTGTGCATCTCGCCGGTGGTCTGGTTGTTGCCGACCGGGACACCGAAGTTGTCGGTGAGGGTCATGTAGCCGATGACGCTCGTCGCGATGGCGTTGAGCATGATCGTCGCGACGACCTCACTGACCCCGCGGGTGGTCTTGAGGATGCCCGCGATGCCCGCCCAGAAGGCGCCGGTGAGCATGGCGACCAGCATCAGGAGCGGGATCTGGAGCGGCGCCGGAAGGGCGACGTGCGCGCCGACGACCGCGGTGGTCACCGCGGCGAGGCGGTACTGCCCGTCCACACCGATGTTGAACAGGTTCATGCGGAAGCCGATGGCCACCGCGAGCGCGGCCAGGTAGTACATCCCGGCCTGGTTGATGGTCAGGACCTGGACGTCGGAGTAGCTGATCTGCTCCAGCATCAGGGTGTACGGCTCGATCGGGCTCTTGCCCGACGCGAGCAGCACGACCGAGGTCAGCGCCACGGCCACGACGAGCGCGATGACCGGTCCGGCCACCGCGAGGAGCACGCGCTCCTTGTCGAACTTCTTCATCGGGCCTCGTCCTCCGAAGTCTCGGCAGAGCCCTCTTCGGGGTCTTCTTCTACGTGTTCGAGGTGGCCGGACGCCGCACCCGTCATCGCCGAGCCGAGCTCCTCCGGCGTGATGGTGGCCGGGTCGGCGTCGGCGACGAGCCGTCCGCGGTAGATCACGCGGAGGGTGTCGGAGAGGCCGATCAGCTCGTCCAGGTCCGCCGAGATCAGCAGGACGGCGAGTCCTTCACGCCGTGCCTCGCGGATCTGGTCCCAGATCTGGGCCTGCGCGCCGACGTCCACACCGCGGGTGGGGTGGGCGGCGATCAGGAAGCGGGGCTTGTGGCTCATCTCGCGGCCCACGATCAGCTTCTGCTGGTTGCCGCCGGACAGGGAGGCGGCCGTGACGTCGATGCCGGGGGTACGGACGTCGTACTGCTCGACGATGCGCCGGGTGTCGGCCTGCGCGCCCTTGGGGTCGAGCCAGAAGCCGCCCTTGCCACGGGAGTTGGGCTTCTCGGTGACGTGACCGAGGATGCGGTTCTCCCAGAGGGGCGACTCCAGGAGGAGGCCGTGGCGGTGGCGGTCCTCGGGGATGTAGCCGACGCCCTGCTCGCGGCGGTGGCGCGTGGCCAGGTCGGTGATGTCCTTCCCGGCCATGCGGATGACGCCGGAGTCGGCGTGCTTGAGGCCGATCAGCGCGTCGATCAGCTCGGTCTGGCCGTTGCCTTCCACACCCGCGAGGCCGAGGACCTCGCCCTCGTGGATGGTGAAGGAGATGTCGTCGAGGAGGGCGCGGCCCGACTCGCCGTCGGCGAGCAGCTTGAGTTCGCTGACCTCGATCATCGCGCGGTCGGTGACCGTCGACTCGGCCGTCTCCGGGGTGGGCAGCTCGCTGCCGACCATCAGCTCGGCGAGCTGGCGCGGGGTCGTCTCGGACGGGATCGCCGTGCCCACCGTCGTGCCGCGCCGGATGACGGTGATGTCGTCGGCGACGGAAAGGACTTCGCCCAGCTTGTGGGAGATGAAGATGACGGAGAGGCCCTCGGACTTCAGCTCGCGCAGGTTGTCGAAGAGCGCGTCGACCTCCTGCGGCACGAGCACGGCCGTGGGCTCGTCGAGGATCAGCGTGGTGGCGCCGCGGTAGAGGACCTTGAGGATCTCCACGCGCTGCCGGTCGGCGACGCCGAGGTCCTCGACCATGGCGTCGGGGCGCACCCCGAGGCCGTACCGGTCGGATATCTCCGCGATCTTGCGGCGGGCCGCGCCGCCGATGCCGTGCAGCTTCTCGCTGCCGAGAACGATGTTCTCCAGGACCGTGAGCTGGTCGGCGAGCATGAAGTGCTGGTGGACCATGCCGATGCCGCGCGCGATGGCGTCGGCCGGGCTGGAGAAGGTCACCTGGGTGCCGTCGACGGAGATGGTGCCCTCGTCCGGCTTCTGCATGCCGTAGAGGATCTTCATCAGGGTCGACTTGCCCGCGCCGTTCTCGCCGACGAGGGCGTGCACGGTGCCCTTGCGGACGATCAGGCGGATGTCGTGGTTGGCCACGACGCCCGGGAAGCGCTTGGTGATGCCGGTGAGTTCAACGGCAACGGCCTGTGCGGTGGTCTTGCCCGGATCGGGATTGGTGGACGCGTCGATGGCGCACTCTCCTCGGGAATCCTCAGGAAAGGGGCCACCTACGCGCGTAGCGCCCCTGGTTCGACGGGAGTTGGGCAGTGGGCCGCGCGAACGGGGCGCGGGGAAAACCATCGTCCCCCACACCCCGTTCCGCGACCATCACGCTGTTGTTACGGCTGCGGCGACCGCCGTCGAGGTGGTCACCGCAGCTGTTGTCGCAGCAGCCGTTACGGCGTCGCCTTGACCTTGATCTTGCCGCTGGTGATGCCCTCTTCGGCCTTCTTCAGGGCAGCCTGGAGGTCGGCGTTCTTCTTGAACTCGGGGTTCGAGTCGGCGAGCGCGACGCCACCGGACTTCAGGTCGGCGCGCACGACGCCACCCTCGGCGTTGCCGTCGACGACGGACTTCGCCAGGTTGTAGACCGACCCTGCGACGTCCTTCGTCGCGGAGGTCAGGATGTGCTTCTTGTACTTGGCGAGCGCGTCCTGCTTGTACTGGTCGGAGTCGACGCCGATCGCCCAGACCTTCTTGGCGGCCGCGGCCTCGATGACGCCCTGACCGGAGAGACCGGCGGCGTGGTAGACCACGTCGGCGCCGTCCTCGATCTGGCCCTGCGCGGCGGTCTTGCCCTTGTCGGGGCTGGTGAAGCCGCCGTCCTCGGCCTTCTCCGTCAGGTACTGCTTGACGACCTTGACCTTGGGGTTCGTGTCCTTGACGCCCTGCGTGAAGCCGGCCTCAAACTTGTGGATGAGGGGCACGTCCACGCCGCCGACGAAGCCGACGGTCTTGCTCTTGGTCGTCTTGGCGGCGGTGACGCCCGCGAGGTACGAGGCCTCCTGCTCGCTGAAGACCAGGTCGGCGACGTTCTTGGCCTTGACCGTCTCGTCGTCGACGATGCCGAAGGTGACCTTCGGGAACTTGGCGGAGACTTCCTTGACCGCGGGGGCGTAGGCGTAACCGACGCCGATCACCGGGTTGTAGCCCTGCTTGGCCAGCTGAGTGAGGCGCTGGGCCTTGTCGGCGTCGGACTCGCCGTCGTTCGGCTCGACGGCCTTCTTGCCGATCTTCAGGTCCTTGGCGGCCTTGTCCATGCCGGCGGTCGCGGCGTCGTTGAAGGACTGGTCGCCCTTGCCGCCGACGTCGTAGGCGATGGCGACGCCCTTGCTCTTGCCGCCGCTCTTGGAGCCTGCGGCATCGCTGGACGTACCGCCGCAGGCGGTGGCGGAAACGGCGAGTGCGGCGGCGGCTGCACCCGCTGCGGCAATTCGGGAAACCCGGCGCATAGAGAGGAACTCCTTATGTACAAGCAAGCACAAGCACGTACGAGCGCCTCACCTGGCGCTGATTTCGCCGCAGCGTAACGCGCGTAGACCTGACATAAGAACCCTTCTGTCCCGTCCGTTATCGAGCTGTGGCCGCGAGGTTGCGGGAGCATGTACGCACTGTGGGGCGCCCCTCACCGCACGGGGCGCCCCACCTGTCACGAAGTCGGCTACGGAGTGGTCTTGACGGTGATCTTGCCGTCGACGATGTCCTTCTCGGCCTTCTCGACGGCGGCGACCACGTCCTTCATCGCCGTGTACTTCGGGTTCGAGTCGGCGAACCCGACGCGGCCCGACTTGAGGTCGTAGCGCTGCTCGCCCGTGATCGGCTTGCCCTCGACGACGGACTTCGTCAGGTCGTACACCGCACCGCCGACGTCCTTGAGGGCCGAGCCGAGGATGTAGTCCTTGTACTTGGCGAGGGCCTTCTGCTTGTACTGGTCGGAGTCGACGCCGATCGCCCACACCTTCTGCGAGCCGGCCTCCTGGATCACGCCCTGCCCGGAGAGGCCCGCCGCGTGGTAGAGCACGTCGGCGCCCGACTCGATCTGGCCGCTGGCCGCGTTCTGTCCCTTGTCGGGGCTGCTGAAGCCGCCGTCCTCGGGCTTCTCGGTCAGGTACTGCTTCTCGACCTTGACCTTGGGGTTCGTGTCCTTGACGCCCTGCACGAAGCCGGCCTCGAACTTGTGGATGAGCGGGATGTCCACGCCGCCGATGAACCCGACGTGGTCGGCCTTGGTGGCCTTCGCGGCGGCGACGCCCGCCAGATAGGACCCCTGCTCCTCATGGAAAACGAGGTCGGAGACGTTGTCGGCCTTGACGGTGTTGTCGTCGATGATCCCGAAGGTGGTCTTCGGGAACTTCGCCGCGGCTTCCTTGATGGCGGGGGCGTAGATGTAGCCGACGCCGACGACCGGGTTGTAGCCCTGCTTGGCCAGCTGCTCGATCCGCTGCACCTTGTCGGCACTGGACTCGCCGTCGCCCGGCTCCATGTCGACGCCGCCGATCTTGAAGTCCTTGCGGGCCTTCGCGTATCCGGCGTAGGCGGCGTCGTTGAACGACTGGTCGCCCTGGCCGCCGATGTCGTAGGCAAGACCGATGCCCTTGGCCTTGTACTTCGAGGAGTTCCCGGACTTGCCGTCCTTGCCCTCGTCCTCCGATGACGCCTCGCTGCTGGTCTTGCCGCACGCTGAGGCCGCGAGGGCGAGGGACGCCACCACGACGGCCACTTGGGAGAGCTTCGATCCCCGGGTTCCACGGATTCCACGGGTTCCACAAGATCCTCGACGAAGACGCATAGGACGCACCCCTTACGTTCCCCAAAGCACCCTTGAAGGGCCTGATTCCGGCGCACAGTAACGCGCGTAGAAAGGGAGGGGAACGGGGTTTCGCACTGCCGTTACCTATTCGTGCCGAGGGCCGGTTACGTCCGGGTGAACGGGTCCGCCGTAACCGGCCGATAGCGGTGGTTACCTACCGGGCCCCGTCGAGCAGCGCCGCGGCGGTGAAGAGCTCGACGCCCACGGTGATCGCCGACTCGTCCGCGTCGAAGTCGCCCTGGTGCAGATCGCGGACGGTGCGCTCGCCGGGCGTACGGACGCCGAGGCGGGCCATGGCTCCGGGGACGTGCTCGAGGTACCAGGAGAAGTCCTCTCCCCCCAGGCTCTGTTCGGTGTCCTCGACGGAGTGCGCCCCGAGCCGAAGCTCCATGGCCTCCTTCAACAGGTCGGTCATGTCCGGGTCGTTGACGACGGGCGGCACGCCACGGATGTAGTTGACCTCGGACTTGGCGCGATAGAGATCGGCGATCTCCTGGATGGCTCCGTGCACCAGGTCGGGCGCCTTCCGCCAGGCGGTGAGGTCGAGGCAGCGGACGGTGCCGGAGAGTTCGGCGTGCTGCGGGATGACGTTGCAGGCGTGGCCTGACTCGATGCGGCCCCAGGTCACCGCGAGCCCCGAGCGGGCGTCGATGCGCCGGGCGACCAGGGCGGGGACCTCGGTGACGACCTTGGCGGCGGCGGTGACGAGGTCGGTGGTGAGGTGGGGCCGGGCGGTGTGCCCCCCGGCCCCGTCGAGCGACACCTCAAGGCGGTCGCAGGCGGAGGTGATGGCGCCGTGCCGGAGCCCGATCTTCCCCGCGTCCACGCGCGGATCGCAGTGCACGCCGATGATGCGCCCGACACCGTCGAGCACCCCCGACTCGATGGCGTCGGGCGCACCGCCGGGCAGGACCTCCTCCGCCGGCTGGAAGATCAGCCGTACGGGCTGCGGCAGTTGCCCCTGCTTCGCGAGCTCGGCGAGGACGAGCCCCGCCCCGAGCACCACGGTGGTGTGCACGTCGTGGCCGCAGGCGTGGGCGCGGTCGGGCACGGTGGAGCGGTACGGGACGCCGAGCTTGGTGTCCGGGATGGGCAGCGCGTCGATGTCGGCGCGCAGCGCGAGCATGGGGCGCACGCCGTCCCACTCTTCGGTGCCGATGTCACAGATGAGACCCGTACCGATGTCCAGTACGCGGGGTTCGAGCCCCGCCCGCTCAAGCCGGGCCTTGAGGGCCGCGGTGGTGCGGAACTCCTGGTTTCCGAGCTCGGGGTGCATGTGCAAGTCGCGGCGGAAGGCGATGAGTTCGGCGCGCAGGGAATCCGGGAGCGCACCGGGGAGTGCTGCTTCCCCGGGGGCGTCCCCCGCTGCTTCCCCGGGCAGATCGGCCCCGGATCCTTGCTCGGACTCTTGTGACATCAGTTGGTTCACCCTCTGAAGGGTAGGGCGAGGCACGGTCCAACTGACCCACGATCAACAAAAGTTCAGCCCGATAGGGTAAGAAAAAGTGGCCGCGTGGCGCATGGGCGCTAGTTGAGGTGGGTAAAGTTTTTGCCCTTCGACGCCGTCCAGCTCCGCGTCAGGCCGTGGCCGCGACCCTTGGCGCCGGGGAGGCGATGGACGCCAGACGGTGCACATCCCGTGCCGTTCCCGTGACGCCCGACAAAAAGCCCTGCGCCCTCGGCGAGGCGTTCTCCGTCAGCCACGCCGGGTCGATGTCGCAGACCGCCACCCGGACCTCCGTGCCGGCCAGGGCCAGCGGCAGGGTGTGGACCACCGTCGAGGGGAAGCTCAGGATCGTACGGCCGATCGGGCCCCGTCGGGCGATCAGTTCGAGCGGCAGGTCCGGGCGTACCACCTGCAAGCCCGTCTCCACCGCCAGGCGGTGGAGTTTCTCGGAGCTCTCGCGGCGGTGTGCGAAGTAGCGCGTCGCGCCGTGGGCCCGGGACAGGGAGCGGACCGCCTCCACGTAGCGGTCCAGGTCCACCACGCCCGTCTCCACCAGCGAGGTGCCCACCAGGTCCGCGCCCTTGGACACCCGCGGCGGGCCGAACCGTTCCCGCGTCCACGCGAAGGTGTTGGCCGTCACGGCCACGCCCTCCGGAGCCTTCTCGATCGGCATGGACGAGAAGACCTCCACCTTGCGCTTGCCGCCCGGCGTCAGGCGGCGCCGGGCCGAGGCCGAGATGGGGGCGAAGGCGATGTCGCGTGCGCCGGGGCGGCCGCCGCGGCGGTGCCAGCGCACCAGGCGCTCCCCCGCCGCGAGCTGCGCCACGAACTCCATCGTGGCCGTGCCGTCGTCCACGACCACCAGCGAGCGGGCCCTGGTGATCGTCAGCAACAGCTGTACGTAGCGGGAGAACGGGTCGCCGATCACGATCCTGTCCGCCGCCCGCAGCGAGCCCGTCAGGCCGCCGATGGTCTGGAAGGGAGCAGCCGCGCCGCCGCGCGCCTCCTCCCAGCGGACGTTGAGGCCCTCGTCACGGGCCAGCTGGGCCATGCGGCGCAACTGGCCCCGGGTCATGGGGTCGTTCGGGGAGAGGACGACGACGGTGAGACCCCCGGCCGGGCCGGTCGCCCCTGCCGAATGCGCCCACTCAAGGACGTTGAGGAGCTGCACAGGGCTCTCTACGAACGCCAGGGTGGTGGGCGCCGCAGCTGTGGGGGCCGTCGGCCCGGGTCGGGGGCTCATCGTCGTATGACCGTGTCCTGTCCTTGTCGAAAGGGGTCCCGGGGGTCCCGGTGAAAGGCCCCGGTAAGAGCGTCGGCTCGCCGCTCAGACCGCGACGGGCTCACGGTCGGTGCCCTCGGCCGACTCGGCCTCGGCGACGACGCCCGCGACGCGGCGGAGCTTCTTCATCGGGCCGAGCTCCGACTCGTAGACCTTCTTGACGCCGTCACCGAGGGAGGCCTCGATGGTGCGGATGTCGCGGACGAGGCGCGTGAGGCCCTGGGGCTCCACCGACGCCGCCTGGTCCGAGCCCCACATGGCGCGGTCGAGGGTGATGTGGCGCTCGACGAACGTGGCGCCGAGGGCGACCGCCGCGAGGGTGGTCTGCAGGCCCGTCTCGTGGCCGGAGTAGCCGATCGGGACGTTCGGGTACTCGGCCTGGAGGGTGTTGATGACGCGGAGGTTGAGCTCCTCCGCCTGCGCCGGGTACGTCGACGTGGCGTGGCACATCAGGATGTTGTCCGAGCCGAGGACCTCGACCGCGTGACGGATCTGCTTCGGGGTCGACATGCCGGTGGAGAGGATGACCGTGCGGCCGGTGGCGCGCAGGGCGCGCAGCAGCTCGTCGTCGGTCAGCGAGGCCGAGGCGACCTTGTGGGCCGGGAGGTCGAACTTCTCCAGGAAGGCGACGGCCTCGGTGTCCCACGGGGACGCGAACCAGTCGATGCCGCGCTTCTTGCAGTGCTCGGTGATGGCCTGGTACTCGGACTCGCCGAACTCCACGCGGTGGCGGTAGTCGATGTACGTCATCCGGCCCCAGGGGGTGTCGCGCTCGATGTCCCACTGGTCGCGCGGGGTGCAGATCTCCGGGGTGCGCTTCTGGAACTTGACCGCGTCGCAGCCGGCGTCGGCGGCCACGTCGATCAGCGCGAGCGCGTTGTCGAGCTCGCCGTTGTGGTTGATGCCGATCTCGCCGGTGATGTAGACGGGCTGACCAGGTCCGGCCGTCTTCGAACCGAAGGTGCGCAGACGGGAGTTGGAGACCGTAGAGCTCATGGCAGGAACTTTCCTTACTTGTTGAGGGAGGGGCCGAGGATCCATGCGGCGATCTCTCGGATCGCGCCGTCACCACCGGGGAGAGCGGTGACCGCGCGTGCGGCGCCGCGTACGACGTCGTGGGCGCTCGCGACCGCCACCGGCCAGCCGACGAGGCCGAAGCACGGGAGGTCGTTGACGTCGTTTCCGACGTAGAGCACGCGCTCGGGAGCGATGCCCTGCTCCTCGCACCACTGCTTGAGTGCGAGGTCCTTGCGGTCGATGCCGTGCAGGACGGGAAGCTTCAGCTTCCGGGCCCGCGCGGCGACGACCGGGTTCTGTTCCGTGGACAGGATCAGCAGCGGGATGCCCGCGTCACGCAGGGCCGCGATGCCGAGGCCGTCCCCGCGGTGCACGGAGACGAACTCCCGTCCTTCGGAGTCGATCAGCACCCTGTCGTCGGTCTGGGTGCCGTCGAAGTCGAGTACGACCGCGTCGATGTCGTCGCGGGTCGGAAGGGCGTCCGCCCGGCCGCCGTCGAACAGCGGGGCGAGCGCGCGGGCGCGGGCGAGGTCGTGCGGATCGTCGACCTCAAGGACGCGCGCCGGGTCGGTCCTCACGAGCTCGGTGCGCCCGAAGAAGCGGTGCTTGTGCTCGCGGAAGCCGGTCACGTCCATCGCGTAGACCGCGCCGGTCTCCAGGAGGTCCTGAGGGCGGTCCTGGCGGCGCGGGCGGAAGGACTTGTCGTGGTTGACGCCGTAGCCGCCGTCGGTGGCCGTGGAGCTCGCCACCTTCGTGGTGCCGCCCATCTCGCCGGTGCGGCGCGCGTCCAGGGCCTTGGGCTCGTCGTCGGCGTCGCGCCACACGAAGCCGTGGAAGGGCGCGACGGTCAGCGCGGTGTCCGCGCCGCCGTCGACGATCGAGCCGACCACGCCGTCGACGTCCTCGCGGACGATGAAGGGGCTGGTGCACTGCACGAGCAGGACGACGTCCACGGAGGTGTCGTGCAGCGCCTCGTGGGCGTCCATGGCGTGCAGGACGGCGGCCTCGCTGGTCGCGGTGTCCCCCGCGATCGCCGCGGGCCGCAGGACCACCTCGGCGCCGGCCGAGCGCGCGGCCTCGGCGATCACGTGGTCGTCGGTGGAGACGACGACGTCCGTGACGAGCCGCGCGGCCAGGCACTCGCGGATGGCGCGCGCCACCAGGGGCACGCCGCCGACCGGGGCGAGGTTCTTGGCGGGCACGCCCTTGGAGCCGCCGCGGGCCGGGATGACGGCAAGGACGCGGCGGGTTGGCGCGCTCCCTGGGGCGGGGTGGGACATGGGGGCTCCTTGAGAGGGGTGGGGGATCACGGCTCGCCCGCGGTTCACAGCTCGCCCATCCGCCGGATGACGGGGGCCACGCGCTGCACCCCGTGCCGGTAGGCGCCGCGCGCCGCGCTGCGGACGGCCTGGCGCACGGGCCCGGGCTCGCGGTCCGCCGCGGGGGCGCCGGGAAGCGGGGCTCCGTCCGGGCCGAGGTGGTGGCGGGCCAGGATGCCGGGGAGGTAGCCGGGGGCGGTGGTGAGGCTGTAGTACGGCGCGATCGGCGGCAGCGCGGGCCGCGCGAGAAGCTCCGTGACGCGCTCGCGGGCTGCGTCGAAGGCCTTCGCGTACGTCCCGTCGGGCGCGACGCCCTGCCGTGCGACCCACTCCGGAGCGGCCTCGGGGCTGTACCCCGCGTCGATCTCGTCCCAGGACGCCAGGCATCCGGAGCCGATGAAGTGGTGGTTGCCGAGCGCCTCGCGCACCCCGAGGTCGGTGAGGACCGCGGTGGGGATGCGGCGGTGCAGGGATTCGAGCGCGGCGGTGGAGCTGACCGTGACGAGCAGATCCGTACGGTCCAGGACCTCGCCCATGTTCCCGTACACGAGGCGGCAGTTGGGCGGCAGGTCCTCGCCCTTGGCGAGCTTCTGGTAGGGCAGTTCCTCGATGTGCGTGGTGTGTTCGCCGGGCTTGCTGCGCAGCTTGATCAGGACCTCGCGGTCCGGATGGAGCCGTGCGTGCTCGACCATGCGGCGCAGCAGGTACGTCCGGTGCGCGCGGCTGTCGGGCACGGAGGGCTGCGCGGCGAAGACGACCGTGTACGGGTCGTGCTTTTCGTATGCCGCACCGCCGAGGAACGGCAGCGCGCTCTCCACGACGCCCGACGCGTCGGCGCCCACTCCCTCGTACACGGCGCGGAAACGCTCCGCGTCCTGACGGGAGTTGGCGAGGACGACGTCCGCGCCGTGCCGGAGCAGCAGGCCGTCGGCGAGCTTCTCGTAGACGACGCCGACATAGCCGGTGACGACGACGGGGCGCCTGCTGCCGACGGACCCCTCCGCGATGCGGGCGAGCCCGTGCAGCACCGCCTGGACCGCGCCGCCCACGAGGGCGAGCACGATCACGTCGGGCGCGTCGCGCTCCACCTCGCGCAGGAACTCGACGGCGGTGACCTCACGGAGCGAGTCCGCGCGCACCCCGACCTCTTCGAGCTGCCGGACGGTGGGCGTGGCCCTGCCGCGGAGGAGGCGTCCGTCGAGGCGCGTGTCCGCTCCCTCGGCGGTGAGGCGGCTCGCGGTGAGCGCGCCCCATTTCCACCGGGTGTCGGAGTCGGCGAGCACGGTGATCCGTGTCGTCCCGCTGTTGCTTACTGGCACAGGAAGGACGCTAGGAAGGCATTGAGATTGGCGGCCCAACTCAGGTGCAACAAACGGTTAACAGCGCGCCGACGAATGGCGAATCAGCCCGGGAAACCGCCGGTAGGCAGGCGGGTTAACCATTCCGCCATGCGTCGTTCACCTGACATCTCACCTTCGGCCAAGACGAATGCCGGGCCGACACCTAACGTCACCCACGTGGTTAAGCTCTCCGTCATCGTGCCGTTCTACAACGTGCAGCAATACGCGCCCGACACCTTGAGGAGTCTGCGAGCGAACGCACGTGAAGACTTCGAATTCATTCTCGTCGACGACTGTTCGAAGGATGAGACTCCAGAGATCCTGGAGCGTGCCGCGCGCGAGCTGCCCGGCGCCGTCCATCTCAGACATGAGACGAACGGCGGTCTGGCGACCGCCCGCAACACGGGCCTTGACGCGGCGCGCGGCGAGTACCTCACCTTCCTGGACGGTGACGACTGGCTCGCCCCCGGTTACTACGCCCAACTCGTCGAAGCCATTGAGCAGTTGGGCTGCGACTTCGTGCGTACCGACCATGTGCAGTGCACCGCTCGGGCCCGCTCCATCCACCGTGTCCCGCACGGCAGGCGCGGTGTCGTCATGCCGCCGCGGGACGTCATCCTGCCCGCCGACCGCTCGACGTCCGTCGACTACGCGTACGCCTGGGCGGGCATCTACCACCGGCGCCTGGCCGACCGGGGCCTGCTGCACTTCACGGACGGCCTGCGCACCGCGGAGGACCGGCCCTGGATCTGGCGGCTTCACCGCGAGGCGGAATCCTTCGCCGCGGTGGGTCTTCTCGGCGTGTTCTACCGGCGCGGAGTCGCCTCGTCACTGACACAGATCGGCGACGTACGACAGCTCGATTTCATCCGGGCATTCGACCAGGTGATCCGCGAAACAGCCGAGGACCGGGACGCGGACAAACTCCTGCCGAAGGCAGTCCGTACTTACTGCGCGATCATTTCCCACCATCTGGGATCCATCGAAAGGTTCGAGCCACAAGTGGCGCGGAAATTGAAGTCACTGAGTGCGGCCGCCCTGAAGCGGATGCCGCAGGGCGTTCTCGACGACGCCCTCGACTCCATGGACATACAGCGGGCGACCCGCCTTCGCCGGCTGCGCCGGCGCCCGGTGTCGGCGGAGGTGGCCGCGTAATGGCGACGACGCAGATCTTCCTCGCGTCCACGCTGTACGGCACCGCGACGCTGGCCGCCGCGATCGACGCGGACCGCTTCGGTCCGGCCGACCGGCGGCTGCTGCTCGTCAGCAACAACGCCGCGACGCCGGAGACCACGGTCGCGGTGGACGAGATGCCGGGTTTCGCTCAGCTGCGTGACCGCTTCGACGACGTACGTTCGTGGAACGAGGCCATCTCCCCTTTCCATCCGGGCGGTTGGGCCCCCCGGTCGGACGACATCCCGATGTGGGAGCGGTACATCCGGCTCCTGTGGGACCTCGGTGACGACGACATCGAGCTGGCCGTCGAGTCGATCCAGGTCAACCCGGCCCTGGCCCTCACGCAGATCTTCACGGGCGCGCCCGTGGACGTCTACGCGGACGGCCTGATGAGCTACGGCCCGACCCGCAACAAGATCGACCCGCTGGTCGGCACGCGGGTGCGGCGCCTGCTTCACCTGGACCTGGTGCCCGGCCTGACCCCGCTGCTCCTGACCGAGTTCGGCGTGGAGCCGGAGATCGTGCCGACCGACGCGTTCGTGAAGGTGCTCGACCGCCTCGCGGAGGCCGATGCCGCGGACATCCCCGACATCGCCGAACCCGCACTGCTCCTCGGCCAGTACCTCTCCGCCCTCTCCATCCTGACCGCCGAGGAAGAGGAGGAGCTGCATGTGCGCATGGTGCGCGGCGCCGCCGAACTCGGCCATACGCGCGTGGTGTTCAAGCCGCACCCGACGGCACCGGCCCGCTGGTCGCGCATGCTGGAGAAGGAGGCGGAGGCGATCAGCGTGGAGCTGACCGTCCTCGACTCGCCGGTCCTCGCCGAGGTCCTGTACCAGCGGATGCGGCCGGCGCTCGTCATCGGCTGCTTCTCGACCGCGCTGCTCACCGCCTCCGCGCTGTACGGCCTGCCGGTCGCCCGCACCGGCACGGAGACCCTCCTTGAGCGGCTCGCGCCCTACCAGAACAGCAACCGCGTCCCCGTCACCATCGTGGACGCGCTGATCCCCGACCTCGCCGACAAGGGCGCGGTCACCGGGCGCCAGCCGGGCATGCCGGTCGCCGACCTGGGCGAGCTGCTCGTCGCCGTCGGCTTCGCCATGCAGCCGCAGATCTACCCGCGCCGGCGCGCGGAAGCCGAGCGGTACCTCTCGGCGCAGCTCTCCCCGCACATCTGGCGCTACTTCAAGCGGCGCCGCCTCACGGCCCTCGCCCTGCCCGGAGCGCTGCCCACGCAGCTCTCGTTCATCCCGCGCAACGCGGCCGTACGCAGGGTCGCGCGCCGCGCCCGTTCGGTCCAGCGCTCCATCAAGCGGACCGCACTCGGATGACCTCTCCCGGAACCACGCTCCCGAAGAAGTCTTCAGGGGCGGACAGTCTCGCGCTCACGATCACGACCCCCACCGTCCGGCGTGCGCGCCCCCGCCTCAGAGCCCTGGACGGGCTGCGGCTCATCGCGGCCCTGATGGTCGCCGCCTACCACTACGGAGGCCGCGACGGCGAGATCTCCGAGGCCTGGGGCAGCTCGCCACAGCTCCAATTCCCCACGGCGCACAACTGGTTCGCGTACGGCTGCCTCGGCGTGCAGATCTTCTTCGTGATCAGCGGCTTCGTGATCTGCATGAGCGGCTGGGGCCGGCCGCTGCGGGCGTTCTTCGCCTCGCGCGCGTCACGGCTGCTCCCCTCCTACTGGGCGGCGATCGTCCTGGTGACGGCGGTCTTCGCACTGCCCGTCGTGGCGTACAAGGCGGTCTCGCCGAGCGACGCCCTGGTGAACCTGACGATGCTCCAGCAACCCCTTGGCGTGGACCGGGTGTTGGGGGTCTGCTGGACGCTCTGGGCCGAGCTGCGCTTCTACGCCCTCTTCGCGCTCTGCGTCGTCATGCCGGGCGCGAACCGGGCCCGCGTGATCCTCTTCTGCGCGGTGTGGACCCTGGCCGCGGTCGTCGCGGAGGGTGCGAACGAGCCGCTGCTCGACCTCGTCCTCATGCCCGAGTACGCCCCCTTCTTCATCGGCGGCATCGGCATCTACCTCGTCCACCGCGACCGCAAGGACCTCACGGCCTGGGGCATCGTGGGCGTGAGCTGGCTGATCGGCCAGCACTACGCGGTCTCCCGCCTCTGGCACGCGCCGAACCCCGACTTCTTCTCCTACCGCACGTCCTTCGGCATCATCGCGGTCGTGACGGCGGGCTTCGCCGCGGTGCTCCTGATCGCGCTGGGCGCGCTGCACCGGGTCGACTGGAAGTGGCTGACGGTGGCGGGCGCCCTGACGTACCCGTTCTACCTGGTGCACGAGCACCTGGGCTGGGTGACGGTGGGCGCGCTGCACCGGGGGCTCGGGCTCCCCTCGTACGCGACCTTCGGCCTGACGATCGCGGCGATGCTGCTGCTCGCGTGGCTCCTGAACCGTTTCGTGGAGGAGCGGCTGACGCCGCTGATCCGGAACGGGCTCATGACTCGTAAGTAACGCTCCCGGTATCGGTGGCGGCGTCGTCCGCCGCCACCGCACGGGCCACGCCCATGGCCTCACCCATGACGACCTCGGCCTCCCCTAGGGCATCCGCCAACTCCTGGACCAGCCGTTCCAACGTCTCGCCCTCGGTGCCTGCGGTGCCTCCGGTGCCTTCGTTCATGGGGCAAGACTACGTTTCCCGCGTCTCCCGCATCGTGGCCCCGATCCCGGCGACCACCGCGGCCAGACCCTTCTCGAACCCCGCGTCGTAGTCACGGAACATCTCGTCGCCCGCCGCGGCCGCGAGCGGATACGCGGCGAGGCGCTCCGCCCGCGCCGCCAGGTCGTACCCACCCTCCGCCTTCGCGGGGTCCGGCCCCATGGACTGCTCCTCGATGACGTAGCCGATCGTGTAGCTGTACGCCGTGAGCCAGGCACGGGCCGCGCCACCCGGCGTGAAGCCCCCGTCGGTGAGCATGCGCAGGTGGGCCTCCATGGGGGCGGCGTACGACAGGTCCGTGAAGCGCGTACCGCTGTAGACCTTCGCGCCGTCGCGGTACGTGAGCAGGTGGCGCCGCAGGCCCCGCATCGCGGCGGCGAGCGCGTCCGGCCACTCGGCGTCCGGCGGCGCGCCCGCCGCGAGTTCCTCGCTCATGCGGCGCAGCATCTCCGTCGCCATCTCGTCGAGCAGCGCCTGCTTGTCCTTGAAGTGCCAGTACAGGGCGGGCGCCTTGACGTCCAGTTCCTTGGCGATGGCCCGCAGGGAGAGCCCGTCGAGGCCCGTCTCGTTCAGGAGCTTCAGGGCGGTGCGCGCCACGCGGGTGCGGTCCAGGGGTGTCGTAGCCACCTTGACAATTTAACACCGTTAAGCGCAGGCTCTGACGCATGGCACTTAACAGCGTTAAGGAGGCGGCCGTGACGGCTGTCATGACCGACGTACTCGTCGTGGGCGCGGGCCCCACCGGCCTGACCCTCGCCTGCGACCTCGCCCGGCGCGGTGTGCGCGCCCTGATCGTCGAGCGGGCCGACGCCCTCTTCCCCGGCTCCCGCGGCAAGGGAATCCAGCCCCGCACCCAGGAGGTCTTCGACGACCTCGGAATCATCGGCGCTGCCGAGGCGGCGGGCGGCCCCTACCCGGTCGGCATGGTCTGGCGGGACGGCGAGCGGCAGGGCGAGCACCGGATGTTCGACGAGAAGGAGCCGACGGAGGACTCCCCGTACGACCGGCCGCTGATGCTCCCGCAGTGGCGTACGCAGGAGATCCTGTACGCCCGCCTGCGCGAACTCGGGGGCGCCGCCGTCGAGTTCGGCGCCGCCCTGACCGGCCTCGCGCAGGACGAGGAAGGCGTCACGGCCCGGCTCGCGGACGGCAGGACCGTCCGCGCGGCGTACGCGGTGGCGGCCGACGGCGGCCGCTCGACCGTGCGCGCAGCGCTCGGCATCGGGATGACCGGTGAGACCGTCGACCCGAACCCTGTCCTGGTCGCCGACGTCCGCATCCCCACGCTGGACCGCGACAACTGGCACATGTTCCCGCCCACCGTGGAGGGCGGAGGCTTTCTGGCGATCTGCCCGCTGTCGGGCACGCCGGACTTCCAGCTGACGGCGCAGTTCACGGACGGGACCGACCCCGACACCTCGCTCGAAGGCGTACGCAAGGTCGTCGCCGCCCGTACGCACCTCACCGCCGACGAGGTGACCGAGGTGCGCTGGGCCTCCGACTTCCGGCCGCGCGCGGCGATGGCGGACCGGTTCCGCGAGGGCCGCGTCTTCCTCGCGGGGGACGCGGCGCACGTGCATTCACCGGCGGGCGGACAGGGCCTGAACACCAGCGTGCAGGACGCCTACAACCTGGGCTGGAAGCTGGGCGCGGTCCTGCGGGACGGCGCGCCCGCGACCCTCCTCGACACGTACGAGGCCGAGCGCCTGCCCGTCGCCGCGCAGATGCTCGGCCTTTCCACCCGCATCCACCGGGGCGAGGAACGGCGCGGGGAGGCCACCCGCCAGCTCGGTCTGGGCTACCGGGGCAGCTCTCTGGCGGTGGAGACCCGTGACGGCCTCCCGGAGGAAGCGCTGCGGGCGGGCGACCGCGCGCCGGACGGGCCGTATGCCGGGGGGAGGCTGTTCGACGCGTTCAGGGGGCCGCACTTCACGCTTCTCGCAGTCGGCACGGACGCCGAACTCCCCGCGCTGGGCGTCGAGTTGGCGCACACACACCGGATCGGCCCCTACGCGCCCTACGGCAAGGGACTCTTCCTGGTGCGGCCCGACGGGTACGTCGGCTGGGCGGGCGAGGACGCGACGGGCCTGACGGAGTACTTCAGGCTTACGCACGGCGGCAGTTGACCTCAATCATGCTTGAGGTTCTACCTTCTGGGCATGGACACTTTCACGTACTCCCACAGCGACGAAGGCCTCCTCGACCAGCCCATCGGCTACTGGGCATCGGCCGCGGGCGAAGCCGTCGTCCACCACATCCGCACCATGCTCGCCGAGTTCGGGCTCACCCAGCCCGAGTGGTGGGTCCTGAACCAGATCATCGCCGAGGACGGCCGCGACAAGGAGGCCGTGGTGGCCACCCTGCGCGGCTACCTGAACGTGGGCGACGGCGCCCTGCACCACGACATCGAGGCTCTGCACGACCGCGCCCTGCTCACCGAGGACGCCGGGGGCCGCCTCCGCCTCACCGACGCGGGGCGCAAGCTCCGGGAGGAGGCCGCCGCACGTCAGCAGAAGACCCGCGCGGAGATCCACGAAGGCATCCCGGACGAGGAGTTCGTCCGCACCCTCAAGGTGCTCCAGCGCATGATCCACAACGTGGGAGGCACGGCCTGGCACCACTGAGCCCCTCTGCCGTCACTCACCGCCGCTCACCGTCACTCACCCACTGGCGAGCGACAGCTTCGCCGCGAAACCGAGGAACAGCGCCCCCGCCGCCGAAGTGGCTCCCGCCGAGAGCCGCTTGCGGCGGCGGAACGCGGCCGACAGCTTCGTGCCGCTGAATATCAGGGCGGTGAGGTAGAGGACGCTCGCCACCTGGGCGAAGATCCCGAGCACGAGGAAGGAGAGCGCGGGGTAGGCGTACCCCGGATCGACGAACTGCACGAAGAAGGCGATGAAGAAGAGAATGGCCTTCGGATTGAGCAGGCTGATCACCAGGGCCCTGCGGAACGGCCGCTCCGCGGCACCTTCCTGCGCCTGCGCACCGGTCTCGGCCACCGGCTGCCGCCGCTCCCGCCACATCCCCCAGGCCGCCCGCAGCATCCCGACCGCGAGCCAGGTCAGATATCCGGCACCGGCGTACTTCACGATCCCGAACAGCAGCGCGTTGGCCTGTAGCAGGGAGGCCACACCGGCAGCGGACAGCGTCATCAGGACGGCGTCCCCGCACCAGACGCCCGCGGCGGCGGTATAGCCGGTGCGTACGCCGCGGCGCGCGGCGACGGAGAGCACGTACAGCGAGTTCGGCCCCGGCAGCAGAATGATCAGGGCGAGACCCGCGAGATAGGTCGGAAGATCGGTGACACCCAGCATGGGGCGGAGTCTCGCACGGGCGTACGACATGAGGGACGGGGCGTCCGCCCAGCGGACACTCGCCCGCTTCCCGTGCCGCGCCCGCGTCTGGTCCCGCGCCCGCATCCGGTCCCGTCAGAAGACGTCCGAGGGCTCGTACGCGCCCCACACCTCCCGCAGCGCGTCGCACACCTCGCCCACCGTCGCCCGCGCCCGCAACGCGTCCTTCATCGGGTGGAGGACGTTGACCTCCCCCTTCGCCGCCTCCTGGAGCGACGAGAGCGCCGCGTCCACCGCCCGCTGGTCCCGCTCCGCCCGCAGCTTCGCGAGGCGGGCCGCCTGCTGGGCCTCGATGGCGGGGTCGACGCGGAGGGGTTCGTAGGGCTCCTCGGCGTCCAGCTGGAAGCGGTTGACGCCGACCACGACACGTTCGCCGGAGTCGGTCTCCTGGGCGATGCGGTAGGCGGCACGCTCGATCTCGTTCTTCTGGAAGCCGTGCTCGATGGCGGCCACCGCGCCGCCCAGATCCTCGACGCGCTCCATGAGCCCGAGGGTCGCGGCCTCGATGTCGTCGGTCATCTTCTCGACCACGTACGACCCCGCGAACGGATCGACCGTGGCGGTCACGTCCGTCTCGTACGCCAGGACCTGCTGCGTGCGCAGGGCCAGGCGCGCGCTCTTGTCGGTCGGCAGCGCGATCGCCTCGTCGAAGGAGTTCGTGTGCAGGGACTGGGTGCCGCCGAGCACCGCGCCAAGGCCCTGGACCGCGACCCGGACGAGGTTCACCTCGGGCTGCTGGGCGGTGAGCTGGACCCCGGCCGTCTGCGTGTGGAAGCGCAGCATCAGGGATTTCGGGTTC
Organism: Streptomyces sp. NPDC054866; assembly: GCF_053610745.1. Taxonomy (NCBI): domain Bacteria; kingdom Bacillati; phylum Actinomycetota; class Actinomycetes; order Kitasatosporales; family Streptomycetaceae; genus Streptomyces; species Streptomyces sp. NPDC054866. Next base: position 481,099 of record NZ_JBSGZA010000003.1, on the reverse strand, counting down.
TTAGCGCCGAACTCGTCGCGCATCACACGGGCCCAAATACGCCTGGCCGCACGGAACTTGGCGACCTCCTCCAGGAGCGTCGTACGCGCCACGAAGAAGAAGGAGAGGCGGGGCGCGAAGTCGTCCACGTCCATACCGGCGGCGACCGCCGTGCGGACGTACTCGATGCCGTCGGCGAGGGTGAAGGCGATCTCCTGCGCGGGCGTCGCGCCCGCCTCGGCCATGTGATAGCCGGAGATGGAGATGGTGTTCCACTTCGGGATCTCGGCCCGGCAGTACTTGAAGATGTCCGCGATCAGACGCAGCGACGGCTTGGGCGGGAAGATGTACGTGCCGCGCGCGATGTACTCCTTCAGGACGTCGTTCTGGATCGTGCCCGTCAGCTCGCCCGGGTCAACTCCCTGCTCCTCGGCGACCAGTTGGTACATCAGGAGCAGCAGGGCCGCGGGGGCGTTGATCGTCATCGATGTCGACACCTCGTCCAGCGGGATGCCGCCGAACAGGATCCGCATGTCGTCGACCGAGTCGATCGCGACGCCCACCTTGCCGACCTCGCCGGACGCGATCGGGGCGTCCGAGTCGTGGCCCATCTGCGTGGGCAGGTCGAAGGCGACCGAAAGGCCCGCCGTGCCGTTCGCGATCAGCTGCTTGTAGCGGGCGTTGGACTCGACGGCCGTGCCGAAGCCCGCGTACTGGCGCATCGTCCAGGGGCGGCCCGTGTACATGGAGGGGTAGACCCCGCGCGTGTAGGGATAGGCGCCCGGTTCGCCCAGTTTCTCGGCCGGGTCCCAGCCCTCCAGGGCCCCCGGGCCGTACACGGGCTCGATCGGCAGTCCGGATTCCGACTCACGCGCCATCGCTCTGTGCCTCCTGCCAGAGATCCTTCGTTGCCTTTGGAGATCCTTGCCTTTGGAGATCCTTCGTTACTCATCCGGTATAGCGGTCCGCCTCCAGCATGCGGCAACGTTCAGGGGTGGTCACTCGCGGGGAACACTCTCGGCGAGTCTGTCGAGCGGTCGAGCGATGACGGGGGTCATTGTGCGCAGAGGTGCGATAGCCGTGGGGGCCGTGGTCACGGTCGCCCTGGTGGGCGGATGCAAGGCGCAGGCCGTCGACTCGGACGGGAAGGCGCAGCCGGTCCGGATATCCCCCACGAAGACGAAGCCGGGCGGCCAGGACGAGCCGTCCGGGGCCAGAACGCCCGAGGGGAAGCCGGCGGCCCCGAAGCCTGCCCCGAAGACCCTGCTCGCCCCGGGACAGCGCGGCGACCAGGTGCGCGAGCTCCAGGCCCGGCTCCGGCAGATCGCCTGGTTCTTCGACAACCCCTCGGGCACGTACGGCTCATCCACGACGACCGCGGTCAAGGGATTCCAGGGCAAGCGCGGGCTGCCCCGCACGGGCACGACGGACACGGTCACCTGGCAGAAGCTGATCGGCATGACCCGCAAGCCCACGAAGTACGAGCTCTACTCCGGGGGCGGCATCCCGGCGTCGAAGCCCGACAAGCGCTGCCTGACCGGCCGCGTCCTGTGCATCAGCAAGGCAAGCCGCACGCTGACCTGGATGATCGACGGCAAGGTCGTCTCGACGATGGACGTGCGCTTCGGCTCGCAGTACACGCCGACGCGCGACGGCGCGTTCACCGTCTACTGGAAGTCCCGGCACCACGTCTCGACGCTCTACGACACCGCCATGCCGTACGCGATGTTCTTCAGCGGCGGCCAGGCCGTGCACTACTCGTCGGACTTCGCGGCGACGGGCTACAACGGCGCTTCGCACGGCTGCGTGAACGTACGGGACGAGAAGAAGATCGCGAGCCTGTTCGCGCAGGTCGAGAACGGCGACAAGGTCGTCATCTACAAGTGAGGCAGTCGTCCACAAGTGAGGCAGAAGGCCTTGCCGGGGCGGATTAATCAGCGTGGGCGGGATCGGGGGAACGTCTCCCGCCCACGCTGGTGGCACTGAGCCAAAGGTACGGGGGGAACCCCTGGCTCGTGCGCGGGCCGATGACCAGTCGGCTCACTTCTTACTGCGTCACTGCTTCAAAAAACGTCACACCCGCTGCGAGCGGGGCTTTTGAGCAGGTCAGGAGCCTGGCAGCACGGGCTGCGCGCTGTACGAGGCGGTGGGAGCGGGAGCCGGCCGCGAGGCCGTGGGCCTCACGGCAGGAGGGACCGGGCCGCTGCCGCCGTTGCCCCAGTGGTCGTTGCCGCCGCCGGATGATCCGTCGCCGTCGCTGTCGCCGTTGCCTTTGTCGCCGTCGCCGCCCTTGTCGCCGTCGTCGCCACTGCCACCGCTGCCACCGCTGCCGCCGCCGTTGTTGTGCTCGCGGTCGCTGCCCGATCCGTCCAGGACGCGACCGCAGAACTCGGTCACCCGCCGGGATCCCTTGGCGGCCTCCTCCAGGCGGCGCCTCTTCTCGCCCTGGAGTTCTCCGCTGCGGTAGTCGCGGCAGGCGGAGACGACCCTGCGGTACCAGTCCTTGGCCTCGTCGTCGCGCTGCGGGTCGCCGGAGCCGGGCTGCTTGGTGCCCGGGGTGCCCTTGGACGCGCCGTCGGGGGGCGCGGACTCCTGCGGCGGCGCGCTGCTGCCGGGCTCGCGGGAGGGGTCATCCGGAGTGGTGGTCACATCGTCGGGCTTCACGTCCGGGGTGTCGCTCTCGCCCTCCGACGGGGACGCGAGCGGCTCGGGCGACGCTACGGACGACGCGGAAGCCGCGGGGCCCGGCTGGTCCCGGTCACCGAAGGGCGAGGGCAGCACGCCCGTACCGGCCGCGACGGCGACACCGCCGACCATGCAGCCCGCGAGCACGGCGGCGAGTCCATAGCGCAGGGGGCGGGCCCAGCGTGCGGGGCGCGGAGGCGCGGCCGAGCGCCCGATACGTACGGTTTCGCCCGCTCCCACGCGCGTAGAAGCCGCCCGGGCCTTGGTGCCACGGGCCTCCCGGAACGCCGCGAGCGCGGCGGCCTCGCCAGGGAGTTCGGAGGAGAGGTCGGCGGGTACGACGGATCCCGCACGTTCATCGGCCGCCAGCGCGGCCAGGGCCTTGGCCAGTCGCGCGGCCTGTTCCCGCGCGTGATGGTCGGTGCCGTCGATGCCGGTGCCGTCGATGGTGGTGCCGTCGATGGACTCACCGCTCAGCAAACGCTCCGCCGCGTCGCGGTCCAGCCACCTGTAATCCTCGTCGGCCATCACATGTCCTTCTGCGCCCGCGAACGAGAATGCGTCACACCGGCGGACGTCACCGCCCGCCCACGCCGCTCCCTCTGGGGCGGTACGGCGTCCAGCGCGCCCTCACTCGGCGGGCCGTCGGCGCCGAGGAGTTCCGCGAGCCGCTTCAGGCCGCGATGTGCGGCGGTGCGGACGGCGCCGGGGCGCTTGCCGAGGGTCTGGGCCGCGCTCTTGGCGTCGAGGCCGACGACGACCCGGAGCACGACCGCTTCGGCCTGGTCCTGCGGGAGCTGGGCTATCAGGGCGAGGGCGTCACCGGTGGCGAGGGACTCCATCGCCTCGTCCGCGGTGTCCGCGTCGCCCGGCTTTCCGGTCAGCTCGGTCTCGTCGCCGCCTATCGCCGGGCGGCGGCCTCGCATGCGTATGTGGTCGAGGGCGCGGTTGCGCGCTATGCGCGCGGCCCAGCCGCGGAACCGGTCCGCGTCGCCGCTGAACCGGTCGAGGTCCCTGGCTATCTGCAGCCAGGCCTCGGACGCGACGTCCTCCGCGTCCGGGTCTCCGACCAGTGTCCGTACGTAGCCGAGCAGCCGCGGGTGCACGGCGCGGTACACAGTCCGGAACGCGGTCTCGTCCCCGTCCTGCGCCGCAAGCACCGCGGCGGTCAGTTCCGCGTCGTCCCCCAGCACAACTTCTCCCTATGCGCCTACACCGGTTGCGGTCCTGACCCCGCCGCCTGGCGCGAAGCAGCACGCTACGGGCTGAAGTGGGCTCACGTCCATGTTTGGTACAACGTGCAACTAGCGCGTGACAGTACGCGGTGTGACAGAAAACGCACGCGCGGCGCTGAAGGGAGTACGGGCCGCGTGCGGTCCGTCCGCGTGACGGCCGGGGTCTCTCCTGTGGGGGGTGGCGACCCCGGCCGCTCACCTTGGCGGGGCCTGACGGAAAGTCGCCCCCGCGGCTCGGCCCCCACCGGAGCTTCGATCCTTACCCCCTGACGTTTGACGCCGCCCGCCATTCGTCCGCGGGCCTTTCGTGGCTGGTCGCGCAGTTCCCCGCGCCCCTTCGGGGCGCTCCTCGCCGGGGGTCGTGCCCCGTCAGGGGCGCGGGGAACTGCGCGCTCAGCCCCCACGCACGTGCAGACAAAAAACGACGGGGCGCCCGTCAGGGGCGCGGGGAACTGCGCGATCAGCCACGACGCTCGTGCAGACGAAATCAGACGTGGGCGCCCCTTAAGGGGCGCGGGGAACTGCGCGGCCAGCCCCCACGCACGTGCAGGCGAGGTACAACGCGAGCCCCCCCTCCCCCCGCCCCCCTCAGCCGCGCCAATCATCGTCGGGGCGGGTCGGCGGGGGATACTCGGCGGCAGCCTCCCGCGCCGAGCGAAACGCTGCGACAGCCCTGCGCTGAGCCTCCACGTCGACGCGGTCGGCACGAATCGCCTCCGCCAGCACCCTGGCGAGGACCCCGGCAACCGGCCAAGGCTCCCTCACCCCGCACCCCCCAACTGCCGTGCAAGCCGCCGAAGCCCCCGATACGCGGCAGTCCGTACCGCCCCGGGCCGCTTGCCAAGCACCCGCGCGGCCGCAGCCGCGTCCAGGCCCACGACCACCCGCAACAGCACCGCCTCCGCCTGATCGCGAGGCAGCCCGGCGATCAGCGCGATGGCCTCCCCCGTGGAGATCGACTCCAGCGCCTGCTCCGACGTGCTGTGCGGCCCGGGAAGATCGAGCATGTCCTGTTCGAGGGCGGACGGGCGCGGCCTGACCTTCTGGCGCCGCAGGTGATCGAGGGCCCGGTGCCGCGCGATGGTCGCCGTCCAGCCGCGGAACCCCGCGCCGTCCCCGCGGAACCGCCCCAGATCGCGGGCGATCTCCAGCCAGGCCTCGGCCGCGATGTCCTCCGCGGTCTCACCGTCGTGGCCGACCAGGCCCCGCAGATAGCCCACGAGACCCGGCTGCACCAGGCGGTACGCGACCGCGAAGGCCGCCTCGTCGCCCTCCTGTGCCCGCGCGACCGCGGCGCCCAGCTCCTCGTCCCGCACCCGTGCGCGACGGGGCTCCCCTCCTCGACCCACGCTTTCCCATCCGTACCGACGCGACACAGCTCACCGTGTCCGTGCCCCCACGCTGAGCTGCGCCAGGGCTCACGGAAATGTCACAGGTCGGGACCGGCCTCAGACCTCGAACAGCGAGCCGGCACCGGCGCCCATGCCGAGCGCTTCGATGTCGAGGACCAGGGACGGGTCGGGGGCGTGCACGGCGACCGGCTTGTCGTAGTCCGACATCCGCATCTCCATCTGCTCGTCGCCCCGCGTCTGCGTCATGCCCACGATGTACGGCTTGTCGCCTGTCGCCAGATAGACCGTCATGTCGTGACCGTCGTCCGTCGCGGCGAGCGGAGTGACCTTCTCTCCATGCCACCGCCTGTCCGGCAGGGCGCGGGCGCCGCTCATGTCGGTGTCCGCCCCCGGGCCGCCCAACTGGCCGAACACCTTGTCGAGGTCGCACATCTTCGTCGGCGACCCGGCACCCGAACTCCCGCCCCCCTTCGGCAACTTCATGTACTTGCCGCGAGCGAGCGCTGTCCGCTCCTTGGCCGTGGCCGCGATCTGCGGGCCGCGTGCCACGGCGGCATCGCGGATCGCGTCGAGCGATTCGTCCGAGAAGCGAATGTAGGCCTCCCCGCCACCGCCCTCCTCGCCACCGACCATCATCAGCTCGCCCTTCTGCATGGGCCCCGAATCGAAGGTGCCCGTGCAGTTGCTCCGGCGGTCCATGTGCAAGGAGACCTCTTTGTGCCCCTTGGGTGTGTTCATCTCGACCCCGATACGCACGGAATCGGTGGTCTTGAGCAGCCCCATGGCCTCCCCCGCGAGCCGCTCGCCCCGCACCTCGGCGGCCGGCTTCGGCGGCTCCGCCGGCGTCCGCTCGACAAGACCCTCGTAGACCTTCCCCTCCGCACCGCCGCAGGACGCGAGCGCCCCCATCGCGAGGCAACAGGCGATCCCCCGCACCCACAGGCGTCTCTTCCTCACCACAGAAATCACGGTCCCCACCCACACTCCTCGTTCACACCTGTCAGGTGACCCAGCGCAATGTTCTGTCCATATGTCACACCCCAGCGGTGCGGGATACGTCACGTCACATTTCACCCACCCTCGTACAACCGTTTGATCCTTCGGGCGGTCGTACGCACTCGCTTTGGTCAACCGGGTCAACCGGCGATTCCGCCGGCAATTCCGCTAAGGGGTGGGGCATTTGAGCCCGCGCAAACCGCGCGAAGCAGCGCGAACCACGCACGCGTACAGACCACTGAGTCTCAAGCGCAGGGCGTGGCTGACGATCGGGGCCGTCGTGCTCGGCGGCGCGGGGGCCGTCACGTACGCGATGGCGGAGTCCTCGGACGGGAAGCAGCCGGGCGACGTCTCACGCGGCAAGCGCCCGGTGAGCGTGCACGACATCGCGCTCAAGGCCGACGGAGCCAAGGAGAGGGAGCTGCCGCGCACGTCGACCGAGCAGTTCTCGCTGCTCGGCGTCTCATGGACCGGCGTGACGCAGGAGCTGGAGGGCACGGCCCAGGTCCGCACCCGCTCCATCGAGAGCGACAAGTGGACCGGCTGGCAGAACCTGGACCTGGAGCTGCACCTGCCCGAGAAGGCGGAGGCGGGCATGCGGGCCGCCTCCGAGCCGCTGTGGGTCGGCCCGTCGGACGGCGTCGAGGTCCGCGTGGTAGCGGCGGACGGCACATCAACCGCCGCCCTGCCCAAGGGGCTTGAGGTCAACCTCGTAGACCCGGGTGTGACGTCCAAGGAGGCGAACAACCCGGCGCTCGACGGTTCGGCGATGGCGCCGGTGGCGTTCGCGGCCGACGAGACGGTGCCACCGACACCCGAGCCCGAGCCGGAGCCGAGCGCCCCCGCGTCACCCGAGCCGACGAATCCGCCTACGGAGGCGCCTACGGAGGCCCCCACCTCACCAGCGCCGACCGCACCGGACCCGACCGCACCGGACCCGTCCCCCACGGGCTCACCGTCCGCCGACCCGGAGCCCACGGTTCCGCCGGTCCCGACAGCTCCGCCGTCCACCGTCACCAAGCCGCCCATGATCAGCAGGGCGGCGTGGGGCGCGGACGAGTCCCAGGTCGAGGACCCGCCGGAGTACATCGAGAAGGTCAAGGCGGTCTTCGTCCACCACACGGCCGGTACGAACGACTACAGCTGCGCCCAGTCGGCGGCCCTGGTCCGCGGCCTCATGGCGTACCACGTGGAGACCGAGGGCTGGAACGACCTCGGCTACAACTTCCTCGTGGACAAGTGTGGCCAGATCTTCGAGGGCCGCGGCGGCGGCACCGATCTGCCGGTGCGCGGGGCACACACGTACGGCTTCAACGGCGAGTCGGCGGGCGTCGCGGTCCTCGGCGATTTCGAGGGCAACGAGAACCCGCAGCCCGGCGAGACGTACAAGAAGGCGGGCAAGCCGACCCGCGCCGCGCTGGAGTCGGCCTCCCGCGTCGCGGCCTGGAAGCTCGGCCAGTACGAGGGCGACCCGCAGGGCAAGGTCACGCTGACGGCGGCCGACGACACGGGCGTATGGAAGAAGGGCGACACCCCTTCCCTCAACACGATCTCGGGCCACCGGGACGGCTTCGCGACGGCATGCCCCGGCAAGAACCTCTACCCCAAGCTCACCGAGATCCGCCGCTACGCGACAAGCGCGGCCCGCAACTCCGCGATCCCCACCTCCGACTTCAACCGCGACGGCATCACGGACCTGGTGGCGGGCACGCCGAAGGCATCGGGCGGCGTAGGCACACTGACGCTGATCCCCGGCGGCCTGGACGGCCCGGTGGCCGCCTCCAAGAAGACCCTCACCCAGTCCAGCCCCGGCGTCCCCGGCGCCTCCGAGGCGGGCGACAACTGGGCCGCGGCCACGGCGTGGGGCGACATCAACGGCGACGGACACGCGGACCTGGCGATCGGCGCCCCCGGCGAGGACGACGCCACGAACAAGGACCGGGGCGCGGTCACGATGCTCTACGGCCCAGACTTCACCACCGGCACGGACATGCAACTGGCGGACGACTTCCACTACCCGGGCGCCAAGTTCGGCTCGGCGGTGGCGGTCGGTGACTTCAACGCGGACGGAAAGGCGGACGTCTTCGCGGCGTCCACCGGCACAGGCGGCACCTGGGCGGCACGTTTCAAGGCGGGCACCGAGGTGGGCGGCACCCTGACGTCGGGCGACACGGCCATCTCGTACGCCGACGCCGCGTCCGGCGACTTCAACCGCGACGGCTACGCGGATGTGGCCCTGAACTACCGCGACCAGTCAGGAGTCGGCCGCGTCCAGTGGTTCAAGGGCACGAAGTCAGGCCTGAGCAGGGTCGGTTCGCTGACGGTCAAGGGCGGCCGATCGCTCGCCGTGGCCGACGTGAACGGCAACGGCTACGACGACCTGGTCATAGGCCAGCCGTACACGTCGGAGTCGGGCGCGCACGCGGGCGGCCAGGTGACGACGATCCCGGGCACCTCCACAGGCTTCACCACGACGGGTATGAAGACAGTCCACCAGGACACGTCCGGAGTCCCGGGAGCGGCGGAGTCGGGCGACGCGATGGGCTGGTCGGTCTCGGCGGGCGACTTCAACCTGGACGGTTACGCGGACGTCCTTGCGGGAGCCCCGAACGAGGACATCACGCGCTCCGGTTCGGCGAAAACGGACGCAGGCACATCGCTCCTCCTCAAGGGCACGTCATCCGGCCTGACGGGCACAGGCGCCCAGGCGTTCTCCCAGGACACGGAGGGCATCACGGGCTCCACGGAGTCGGCGGACCGCCTCGGCTCGTCGGTGGTCCTTGCGGACCTGTCGGGCTACGGCCGCGCGGACCTGGCGATCGGCGCGGACGGCGAGGACGAGGGCAACGGCACGATCCTCCAACTGGACAGCGGCGCATCGGGCGTCTCAACGACGACAGGGGTCTACTACGGGCGTACGCAGCTGGGCACTCCGGCGGCGGCGCACTTGGGCCAACTGCTGACGCCGTAACCAGAGGGCCCAGAGGGCCGCTTGCAGAAAAGTCCCACGGACGCGCCGATTCGGGCTGCTTCCGTGGGACTTTTCTGCAGGCGGACCCAGCCAACCCCCCACCCAGGCCACCCAGGCCACCCAGGCCACCGTCAGACCTTGCTCCCCCGCTCCCGCCGGGACACCACCGCCCGCAGCACCCGCCGCCCCTCCGTGGATACGTCCAGCGCCTGGCGCAGGCCGCCCGCGCCCGTGCCCGGGTGGGCGAGCAGTTCCAGGATCCGCACCTGTCGCCTCAACTCGGCGGCGACGAGCGGCGACATCCCTTCCGTGCGCCCCGCGGGCCGCCCCGTACTCCCCGCGCGCCTCGCGCTCAGGGCCGACGTACGGGTGCCTCCGTCCGGCGCGGTGTCGAGCAGCCGGTGGACCTGAAGCGCGGCGACGGAGCAGGCGTCGGCCCACTCCCGGAGTTCGGCGGCCGTACGCGTGGAGGGCACGGCGCCGAGCATGCGGTACGCGAGGGTGCTCGCCTCGTCCGCGGAGGGGTCCTCCAGGACGTCCGCGCCGCCGAGCGTCACCCGCGCCTCGGCTAGCGCCACGTCCCAGGCCCCGCCTTCGGCGAGGCTCCCCCACAGCGGGCGCAGCACCTCGTCACCGCCGCCCAGGAGCGGTACACAGCGGTCGAGGCAGGCGAGCCCGCTCGCCGCCAGACCTCTCTCGTCGGCCTCGGCAATCAGCTCGACCAGACTCGCGCCGCTCATGTCGTACGCCTCCCGTCGCGGACAATGCACGTCACCTACTGCGTGCGGGTCCCCGGGAACGTCACTGGGGCACTACGCCGAGCCGGTCGAGGAAGCGGAAGAAGAGCTCCTCCGCCGACGGTTCCGCGGCGGCGTTCAGCACGTCGAGCAGCGTCGCGGGCGCCACCGTCCTGCCCGTCTCCGCCGCCCACGTCACGGCCCGGTCCGCGGCGTCGCGCGGCTCCAGGAAGTAGTCGTCGAGGCTAAGGCCGTCGTCGCCGATGTACCCGGCCATCGCCTCGCGGGCCAGGCACGTCGTCCATACGCCGCTCTCCGGGGCCGCCGCCTCGACGACCACGCAGTCGCTGTCCATGACGTAGCCGAAGAGGGCGGGCGAACCCGTCTCCAGGGCCAGGGTGTTCATGTTGCCCACGTCGCGCGTGCCGTCGCCGCCCGGCACCTCCCACACCTGCCAGCCGTCGTCCCGCTGTACGAGGAGGCTCAGCTCGTCCCGCACTCCCGCCACCGCCGAGAGCTCCACGAGTGGCCGCTCACTCCTGCCCACGACGTAGTAACCCCAGTAGCCCATGCTCGCGTCCCCCCGTGTACTCGACTCTGCTGCTCAACTGCGCTCGACGGCTGCGATTGCGATCGGCTTTGGGCCGAATACACCACAGACGTATGCAAGTTCGCCACCAAAAAGCCGAAAACGGATCTCGTGGACCTCTCAGACGGAGTGGATCTCTCAGGCCGACGTCTGCGCGTGCTTCAGCGCGCCTGCCCTCGCCTTCGTGTCCTGCATCCGCGTCAGACGCAGTACGAACAGGATCGCCATCACCGCGGCCGCGATGTCCAGCACGTCCGCGAACATCAGCCCGGAGATCGCCGCGTCGATCTCGTCGGCCTCCTCCGCGCCCCAGTACTTCGTCGACGCCCACCGCCCGACGAGGAGGCTCGCCACCCACAGCGTCCACCAGCCGTTGATCAGCGGGTGCGTGGCGCGGGCCGAGGCGTCGCCGAGGGTCATCGTCCGGTCCAGGGCCACCGAGCGGTCGCCGCTCGCGTCCCAGATGTCCAGCGCGATCCGCCGCGGGAACCACAGGTTCACGACCGGCACGAACCAGCTGCCCACCGTCCAGCCGCGCGTCTTGGTGTGGATGTACGGCTCGAACACCTCGGCGTTCACGCGGACGCGGTGGAACCAGCAGAGGAAGACCACGCAGGTGGCGACCAGCGCGGCCGTCTGCAGCACGCCGGAGACGCCGTACAGCGTGTCGGCCCGCTCCGCCTCCCGCACCAGGTCCGCCCCGAAGTTCACCGTGTACCGCACGCCGAGCAGGTCCTCGATCACGCCCTGGAGGACCGTGCCCGCCCACATCGAGTACAGGTCGGCGGCGATGACGCCGCACAGGAGCGCGACCGTCGCCCGGGCGAGGCCGACCGGTGAACGGAGCCCGGCGGGGCGTCCGCTGGACGCGTACCCGGGGCGAGGCGCCGGCTGCGACTGCGCGGCCACCGTCACGCAGATGTCGCAGAGGCCCTCCGACGTCGTCGCCGTATTGAACTGACATTCCGTGCACAGCATGGCTGAGCGCCCCCCCAGAGAACCGGACAGAGATGAGATAGAAGAAGCCGTCCGCGTCCCTCCCCAGAGCGCCGACGGCCTCCGGAACCTATCCCACCTGGTCGGCCAGCTTCACGAATTCTCCCCAGGACAGGCCCGGTTCGCGCTCATCCCACAGCTTCTGGACCGTCGCCCGCAGCGGCATCCGGATGCCCTGCGCCACCTGCTCCTGCGTCTGCGAGCCGGCCAGGTCGCACCAGACGGCGAAGGAACCGCCGAGGATCTGGTCGTCGTAACGGGCGTCCACCGGCTTCGTCCCGCGGATCACCCGCGGGGTCCACTGCTCGTAGATCCGCTGACCGGTGGGGTAGCGGAAGTCGTTGGGCTGGCCGAGGACGTAGTACAGGTACTCGTCGTTGTAGTTGATGACGTTCCGGCCATCCTTCAGATACTCGGCCGGCTCCCTCGCCCCGATCTCCTTGCCCGTCCAGTACGCGACGTCGATGTCGTCGTCGGCCTTCTCGACCCCGCCGCGGAAGAACCCGTCGTTCCAGGCCCTCAGTCCGCGCTCGTAGGGGCGCATGGTCTCGGCCCGGTCGTTGAGCCAGCCGGTCGCGAGGTCCTGGACGCGGGCGTCGGGTCCGTACTTCTCGCGGGCCGCGGACGCCAGTTGCGGGTAGCTGGCCTCAGGATTGCTGACCGTGAGGGCCTGGTATTCGTCGGCGCCGAGATGCCAGTAGCGGCCGGGGAAGAGGTCCGCGTACTCCTCCAGGAGATCGTCGACGATCTCCGCGGCCAGCGGCTTGGAGATGTCCACCGCACCGCGCGCGGCGACGCCACGGGTGTCGCGGAGCTGGAGGGAGGGGTGCGCGGCGATGACCGAGCCGAGGTGGCCCGGTGAGTCGATCTCGGGCACCACGGTGATGTGGCGGCTGGCCGCCAGCTTGAGGATGCGGCGGACCTGCGCCTTGGTGAGGTGGTCGCGCGAGACGATCTCGGGGTGCGACTCCGACTCGATACGGAAGGCCTGGTCGTCGGAGAAGTGCAGGCCGAGCTGGTTGTACTTGAGGTCGCCGAGCTCCCGGATGCGGTCCTCGATCCACTTCGCGTCGAAGTGCTTGCGCGCGATGTCGATCATGAATCCGCGCTGCTGCTTGGCGGGGCGGTCGCGTACGACGCCTTCGGGCGCGGTCCGGCCGCCGCGCACCTCCTGCTTCAGGGTGCGCGTCCCGTAGAAGACGCCCACATCCTCGGGGGCGCTGATCTTCACCCGCTGCCCCTTCACGGAGAGGGTGTACGACTCGTCTCGCTCATCGGAGTCGTCCTCGGTGAGCGAGAGCTCCACGTCGCCCTTGCGGGGGTCGGCGTCACCGGCGTACTTGAGCTTCAGCTCACCGGCGAGCAGCTTGCCCTCGTCCGCGAGCTCGTCGTCACCGACGACCACGCGCCCGCCGCCCCCCGGCTTCCACCCCGGCCCGCGCGCCGCGCTGTGCTCGCGTACGGCGGGGATGGTGGCCGGAGCCTTGGAGAGGGGGTACGACTTCGTGGGCGAGGGGGTCGGGGCGACGGCGGACTTGCTGTCGGAGGGGGACTTCGCGGGCGCGGCGCCACCCCCGTCGTCGGGCCAGACGGCCACGGTGAGGGCGACGGCTCCGGCGGCGACAGCCGCGGCGACGAGGGCGAGGCGGCGGGGGATCATCGGTTGTCGCCCTGCGCCGGGTTACACGCCGCGGGGCGAGCGGGTCGGTGGGTGGGAGACGTCCACCGCGAAGCGGCGGTACGGGAAACCCCCACCGGCGGGCAGCCAAAGGCACCAGTCATCCGCCCACGGTAAAGCGGGCCCCGGGGCCACCTCGTCCACCACGCGAAGCGAAACTCTCCCATCCGAGTGATATTTCACGTATCCGACCGACACACTTCACCACCCCTCGCTAGCGTTACGACAAAACCCCCACAGCCCCCAGTCGATGCCCCCTGCCCAGGAGCCCCCGCTGTCCCCGCACCGTTCACCGAGTCCCCCGGCGGAGCCGACACACGCCCCGGAGCAACTGAACACCGCAGAGCCCGGCGCCGCCGAAGCCGCGCTGCTCACCTGCTGCGGCAGCCACCTCTGGGCCCGGCGCCTCGTCGCCCACCGGCCGTACCCCGACCTGGACGCCCTGCTCGCCGCGTCCGACGAAGCGGCGTACGACCTGCCGCCCGCTGACCTCGCCGAGGCCCTGGCCTGCGAACCTCTGTGGCCGGCCGTCCCCCGGCAGGGGACCTACACCGCCGCCCACACAGCCCTGCGGGCCGCGCACGCCGCGTACGAGAGCCGGTTCGGTCACGTCTTCGTGATCTGCCTGGACGACGTCCCGCCGACCCAGGCCCTCGACCATCTGCTCGCCGGAATCCGCGCCCGCCTCGCCAACGACCCGGAGGAGGAGCGGGTCCTCGCGGCCGAGGAGATGCGGAAGCTCGCCCGCGGACGACTCACCCGGCTCGTGCACGACCTGAATAGCCCGTACGTGCCTGTTTGATTGCCTGTTTGATCACACCTGGCTACCCCGCGCGAGCGAACCGACAACTCGTCGATACGATGACGAGCGGCCGGTGGACCGTACCCGGCCGGGCCCGTCCGACCACCCAAGCCGGCTGGCCCCAATCCCCGCTCCCGGAGGGTTCTGCCGTGCCGGCTGGAACGCTGTACCGCGGCCGGGAAGGAATGTGGTCCTGGGTGGCTCACCGAGTCACCGGCGTCCTCATCTTCTTCTTCCTGTTCGTGCATGTGCTGGACACCGCTCTCGTCCGCGTCTCCCCGGAGGCGTACGACGATGTCGTCAGCACCTACAAGACGCCCCTCGTCGCACTCCTTGAGTACGGCCTGGTCGCCGCCATCCTCTTCCACGCGCTGAACGGCCTGCGTGTCATCGCCGTCGACTTCTGGTCGAAGGGCCCGCGCTTCCAGAAGCAGATGCTCTGGACCGTCATGGGTATCTGGATCGTCCTGATGGTGGGGGCGCTCTACCCGGTCCTCGGCCACGCCGTCCGCGAAGTCTTCGGGAGCTGACGCCAGACATGTCCGACACCACGCTCGACAAAGCCGGAGTGGGTCCCGTCGAAGGCGCCTCGCTCTACGACGTCGACAACCCGGCCCCCCTCATCGAGGCGCCGCGCAAGCGCACCTCCAAGACCCCGCGCTCGACCCGCGGCAACTTCGAGATGGCCGCATGGCTCTTCATGCGCCTGTCCGGCGTCGTCCTGGTCGTCCTGGTCCTCGGCCACCTGCTGATCCAGCTGGTGCTCGACGGCGGCGTGAGCAAGATCGGCTTCGCTTTCGTCGCCGGTCGCTGGGCCTCGCCGTTCTGGCAGGTCTGGGACCTGCTGATGCTGTGGCTCGCGATGCTGCACGGGGCCAACGGCCTGCGCACGGTCATCAACGACTACGCGGAGCGCGCCAACACGCGCCTGTGGCTCAAGGGCCTGCTGTACACCGCCACGGTGTTCACCATCCTTCTGGGCACGCTGGTGATCTTCACCTTCGACCCGAACATCCGCTAAAGCCGAGGCGAACCCAGTGAAGATTCACAAGTACGACACTGTCATCGTCGGCGCCGGCGGCGCGGGCATGCGCGCGGCCATCGAGGCGACGAAGCGCAGCCGCACCGCGGTCCTGACGAAGCTCTACCCGACCCGCTCCCACACGGGCGCGGCGCAGGGCGGCATGGCCGCCGCGCTCGCCAACGTGGAGGAGGACAACTGGGAGTGGCACACCTTCGACACCGTCAAGGGCGGTGACTACCTGGTCGACCAGGACGCCGCCGAGATCCTGGCGAAGGAAGCCATCGACGCGGTCCTCGACCTGGAGAAGATGGGCCTGCCGTTCAACCGCACCCCGGACGGCACCATCGACCAGCGCCGCTTCGGCGGCCACTCCCGCAACCACGGTGAGGCCCCGGTCCGCCGGTCCTGCTACGCCGCGGACCGCACGGGCCACATGATCCTCCAGACCCTCTACCAGAACTGCGTCAAGGAGGGTGTGGAGTTCTTCAACGAGTTCTACGTCCTCGACCAGCTCATCGTCGAGGTCGACGGGGTCAAGAAGAGCGCGGGCGTGGTCGCCTACGAGCTGGCCACCGGCGAGATCCACATCTTCCAGGCGAAGGCCGTGGTCTACGCGTCGGGCGGCACCGGCAAGTTCTTCAAGGTGACGTCGAACGCGCACACGCTGACGGGCGACGGCCAGGCGGCCTGCTACCGCCGCGGCCTGCCGCTGGAGGACATGGAGTTCTTCCAGTTCCACCCGACCGGCATCTGGCGTATGGGCATCCTTCTTACGGAAGGCGCCCGTGGTGAGGGCGGCATCCTCCGTAACAAGGACGGCGAGCGCTTCATGGAGAAGTACGCGCCGGTGATGAAGGACTTGGCGTCCCGAGACGTGGTCTCGCGCTCCATCTACACGGAGATCCGAGAGGGCCGCGGCTGCGGTCCCGAGGGCGACCACGTGTACCTGGACCTGACGCACCTCCCGCCGGAGCAGCTGGACGCGAAGCTCCCCGACATCACGGAGTTCGCGCGTACGTACCTCGGCATCGAGCCCTACACGGACCCGATCCCGATCCAGCCGACCGCGCACTACGCCATGGGCGGCATCCCGACGAACGTCGAGGGTGAGGTCCTCGCGGACAACACCACGGTCGTTCCGGGCCTGTACGCGGCGGGCGAGGTGGCCTGCGTCTCGGTGCACGGCGCCAACCGCCTGGGCACCAACTCGCTCCTGGACATCAACGTCTTCGGCAAGCGCGCGGGCATCGCCGCCGCGGAGTACTCGGCGAAGAACGACTTCGTGGAGCTCCCGGAGAACCCCGAGGAGCTGGTCGCCTCCCAGGTGGAGCGCCTGCGCGACGCCACGGGCACCGAGCGGGTCGCCGAGCTCCGCAAGGAGCTGCAGGAGACCATGGACGCCAACGTCATGGTGTTCCGCACGGAGCAGACGATCAAGACGGCGGTGGAGAAGATCGCGGAGCTCCGCGAGCGCTATCTCAACGTCTCGATCCAGGACAAGGGCAAGCGTTTCAACACCGACCTCCTGGAGGCCATCGAGCTGGGCAACCTGCTCGACCTGGCCGAGGTCATGGCGCAGTCGGCCCTGGCCCGCAAGGAGTCGCGCGGCGGTCACTACCGCGAGGACTTCCCGAACCGCGACGACGTCAACTTCATGCGCCACACCATGGCGTACCGCGAGGTCGGCGACGACGGTGCCGAGTCGATCCGTCTCGACTACAAGCCTGTCGTCCAGACCCGCTACCAGCCGATGGAGCGTAAGTACTGATGGCAACCCCGACCCTCGACAAGGAAGACGCCAAGCCCGAGGCCGGCTTCGCCGACTCCCCGTACATCACGGTCACCTTCCGCATCCGCCGCTTCAACCCGGAGATCTCGGCGGACGCGACCTGGGAAGACTTCCAGGTGGAGATCGACCCCAAGGAGCGTGTCCTCGACGCCCTCCACAAGATCAAGTGGGACATGGACGGGTCGCTGACCTTCCGTCGCTCCTGCGCCCACGGCATCTGCGGCTCCGACGCCATGCGCATCAACGGCCGCAACCGCCTGGCCTGCAAGACCCTGATCAAGGACATCAACCCGTCCAAGCCGATCACGGTCGAGGCCATCAAGGGTCTGACGGTCCTGAAGGACCTGGTCGTCGACATGGACCCGTTCTTCCAGGCGTACCGCGACGTCATGCCGTTCCTGGTCACGACCGGCAACGAACCGACGCGCGAACGCCACCAGACGGCGGAGGACCGCGAGCGCTTCGACGACACGACGAAGTGCATCCTGTGCGCCGCGTGCACGTCGTCGTGCCCGGTCTTCTGGAACGACGGCCAGTACTTCGGCCCGGCCGCGATCGTGAACGCGCACCGCTTCATCTTCGACAGCCGTGACGAGGCGGGCGAGCAGCGCCTGGAGATCCTGAACGACAAGGACGGCGTGTGGCGCTGCCGCACGACGTTCAACTGCACGGACGCGTGCCCGCGTGGCATCGAGGTCACGAAGGCGATCCAGGAAGTGAAGCGGGCGTTGATCACGCGGCGCTTCTGAGTTCTTCCTGGCCGGCTTCACGCAGTCGCTGAGGGCCCCGCTTCCGGTTTTGTGCCGGGGGCGGGGCCCTCTCGACGTTCCCGGCGGCCGGCCTGGGCCTCACTCACCCGCACCGGTGAACGCGTCGGGATCGGACTCCGGCCCCTTCCCCGTCCTACGATGATGCTCTCGACACCAGCCCTCAGGAGGCACGCGATGTCTGCAGCAGCTGCCGAGCGGCCCCATGACGACCTGTCCGGCGAGCGGTCCCTGCTCGCCGAGGCGAACCTGCTCATGGATCGCAACCCGGGCCACCGCGTCGAGATCATCGGAGGCCAGATCACCGTGACCCCTCCCCCGGACGTGGCACATGCCCGCGCCCTCTCCCGGCTGAGGCGTCCGTTCGCCGCGGCAGGGCTCGACGGCGGGGAAACCGAGGTTCTCGAAGGCGTCGGTCTCTGGCTCCCCACCGGTGCCGAGGACTACGCGATCCCCGACCTCGTCGTCGTCGACGCCGACATCGACGAGCACGTCATCGAGAACAACTGCTACGACCCGCTCTCCTTCCGCCTCGTTCTCGAAGTCACCTCCAGCAACTACCAGAACGACCTCCGGGCCAAGGTCACGTCGTACGCCGCCGCCGAGATCCCGGTCTACGTCATCGTCGACCGCAAGCACGGGCGCCTCCACACCCTTATGGACCCGTCGAACGACGAGTACGCGACCCACCAGGTGCACGCCCCGGGCCAGTTGGTCACCCTCCCCGAGTCGATCGGCGCGAAGGTCACGCTCGACGTGACGGAGGTTCTGGAGGCGGGAAAGGCTGTGCAGGAGGGGAGTTGAGCATCCGGCCCCGCAGCTGGCCGCGGATGGGCGCCGGCGAAGCCCGCTAAGGCAAATGTCACTGGGCCGAGGGCTGTCGACCAATGGGGCTCAATCAACATAAAGGCCCATCTGGTTGACGGAATCCGCCTGGTGTCCTCACTCGCCCCAGAGATAGCGTTGGTTCGCTTCAGTTACCCCCCACCTCACGGGAGTCCCGAGTGAACCGCCCCATCCGTCTCCTGACGGCCACGCTCACCGCGTCCGCGGCCCTGCTGTTGACCGCCTGCGGTTCGGGAGGCGGGGACGACGGGGCCCCGGACAAGATCGAGGGTGCGGGCGACGGCGGCTCGAAGGCTTCCGCGAGTGCGTCGGCGAAGCCGGGCGGGGCGAAGCGGCCGGAGATCAAGCTCCCGGCGGAGTTCGAGGCGAACTTCGCGGGCTGGACGAACAGTGACCCGAAGCTCCAGGGGGTCCTGGACGACGGCAAGGAGGAGCTGCGGGCGAAGTACGCGGCGATCATCGAGGGGAACCCGGATTCGGACGCGGTGACGTTCTACAACTCGGGCTCGTCCCTCACCACGGCCCGTAAGTGGATCAAGGGCTTCACCGAGACCGACGACAGCCTGATCGGTGAGATCAAGGCCTACGATCCCAAGGTCCACGTCAGCGGCAAGGATGCCGCTGTGTTTTTCTACTGCGTCGACGAGCGCAAGGCATCCACGAAGAACCGCAAGACCAAGAAGGTCACGGCCACCCCCGACACCCCCGACTCGGTGCTGCAGTACCGGGCCAGGCTCACCAAGTCCCAACAGGGCGTGTGGCAGACCGTCTCCCTTGAGACCGTCCCGGGCGGGTGCAAGTAGTGCGGACCACCACGAAGGCCGGTGCCTTCCTGCTCGCCACCGCCCTCGCCCTGGGATTCTCCTCGACGGCGGCATACGGCATCGGGGACAAGAACAACCAGAATCCGTCGGGGCCTTCGGGCGGCGCGAACAACAACATGCTGAACGCCGGGGTCGGCAAGACGGGCATCAAGGTCGCTCAGGTCAGCGGCGGCAAAGGCGGCTCCTCCACCAAGGGGCTCGCTCCGGTGGACCCGAACTGGAAGCCCCCGGCCTGCTGGTACGAGCCCGTGGCTACGTCCGAGCAGGTGAAGGCCGCGACGGACCAGCTCAAGAAGACCCCCAACGAGAACCTTGTCCTGGTCACCCCCACACTCCGTTGGGGTCAGGAGCTGATGGTGAACACCTTCGAAAAGGACAAGCCGCCGAGCGACGACGTAAAGAGCTACAAGAATTTCAACCTCGGCAAGGACGGCAAGTTCTGGCGCGGTGTCGTCAACCCGGACATGGAGGACGATCCTGGGGCGTACGACTGCGAAGAGACGCTCTTCTGGCAGGACGCCGGGGCTATCCCCAAGATCGCCAACGCCCCCACACCCAAAGTCCTCGCCTCGTACGCGTACGACAAGATCAAGGTCCCGGACACCAAGGTCGAGCTGAAGCCGGAAGCCAAGTCGACGGTGAATCTGCCGACTTGGGTCTGGCTGGACAAGGGCAAGTTCGAGGACGTCAAGGTCCGCGCCGAGCTGCCCGGTACGGGTCTGTGGGCGGAGACCACGGCGAAGCCGAAGAGCCTCCACCTGGAACCCGGCACGGCGGACGCGAGGACGTTCCCCGCGTCCGGCGAGTGCAAGGTCAACGACGACGGCAGCATCGGCACTCCGTACACGAAAGGCTCCTCCAAGGAGGACCCGCCGTGCGGCATCGCGTACCTGCGGGCAACCGGAGGCAAGCCGTTCCAGCTGAAAGCTTCCATCACCTGGGAGATCACCTGGGAGGGCTCGGACAACGACGGCGTCCACGACCTTCCGGACGGCACGTTCGACGGGACGCAGGACATCGAGGTCCAGGAGATCCAGTCGATCAACCGCTGAGCACCCCGGCCGGGTGACGCATCCGTCCATGCGGCGGCTAAATAGCGACAATACGGTTGATTTCAGTCCGACCGGCTTACCCTGACGGAATGTCAGACAACCAGTCGGTCGGCCTGTCAGCTGACCAGCCTTCGGTGGACGAGAACTCGTCCGAACTGCTCGGCTTCGACAACGTCGTGTTCCCCGTCGGCGAACTCGGTGAAGCCGTCGACTTCTACGAGCGTGCCGGGTTCCCCGTGACCCACCGCATCGACGAGATCGGGCTCGCGATCCTGGCGGTGGGCAAGGAGACGCCCGGGATTCTGCTCCGGGTGGAGGAGGGGGTCGAGCACCGGCCTTCCGCCTGGGCCACGCCCCGGGTGTGGCTGGAGGTGCCCGACGCACGGGCTGCCGGGCGTGCCCTCGATGACGCCGGGGTCAAGCTGCTGGCCCCGCCGTTCTCCGTCGCCACCGGGTACACCGTGGAGTTCGCCGACCCGTGGGGGAACGTCGTGGGGTTCACCGACTACCGCAAGCGGCCCGAGTTGGCCCGGAGTTAGCCGGTGGGGCGGGCCCCCGGCGACACCGGCCTCTCGAAGAACGTCTCCAGGGAGACCGTCGCCTGAGTCCCGCTCACCCCGTCGATCGCGTACAGCCGGCGCAGCACGTCCTGGAGTTGCTCCGTCGTCCCCGTGCGGACCTTCACCAGGACGCTTGCCGCGCCCGCGATGACGTGCGCCTCCTGGATCTCGGGGATCGCCGCGAAGTCCTCCGCCCGGTCCCCCATCCACGCCGTCGAGTCGACCATGACGAAGGCCAGCACGCCCTGGCCCACGGCCGCCGGGTCCACGTCGACCGTCGTGCGGCGGATCACTCCGCGTTCACGCAGCTTCCGTACGCGTTCGTGGGTCGCGCCCGCCGAGAGTCCCACCGCCTTGCCCAGGGTCGCGTAGGGCTGGGCGGCGTCCTCTTGCAGCAGCGTCAGCAACTCTCGGTCGGTGCCGTCCATCGGCTGCATCTGCGGCATCGGCTGCACTCCCACCCTTCGTTCGCCCTTCCTTGACGTTCACCATACCTCGTACTGCATTATCTCCATGTAGCCGAATGAAGTTCACTTCACACGTCGGACAGGGGTCGTCATGTCTTCTCAGAAGGTGCCTACGTCGTACGAGATTCTGGATGAGCGGTTCCGCACGGGACGGTGCGCCAACGGGGACACCAAGCTGGAAGTGCTCCACGACGACTGCCGGTGGGCCGAAGGGCCGCTCTACCTCCCCGCCTGGCGGCAGCTCATCTGGAGCGACATACCCAACGACCGGCTGCTGCGCTGGGACGAGGCGACCGGGCGCGTCGGGATCTTCCGGTCGAACGCCGGACACGTCAACGGCAACACCCTCGACCGGGAGGGGCGGTTGATCTGCTGCGAACAGGGGAATCGGCGCGTCACCCGCACCGAGCACGACGGCCGCGTCACCGTCCTCGCCGACCGCTTCGAAGGCAAGCGGTTCAACAGCCCGAACGACGCCGTGGTCCGCTCGGATGGGTCAGTTTGGTTTTCCGACCCTGACTTCGGGATCACCAATGACTACGAGGGGTTCCGGGCGCCCGCCGAGATCGGTGGCTGTCACGTCTATCGGATCGACCCCGTGACCGGTGACGTACGGATCGTCGCCGACGGCTTCGACGGGCCGAACGGGCTCGTCTTCTCGCCCGACGAGCGGCAGTTGTACGTTTCCGACTCTCGCGCGGCCCAGATCCGCGCCTTCGAGGTGCGTGACGACGGGACCCTCTCGGACGGCGTCGTCTTCGCCGAGTCGAAGGACTCCGGCTTCGACAACATCCGCTTCGACGACGAGGGGCGGCTGTGGGCGGCCGCCCTCAATGACGGGGTGCACTGCTACGACCCCGACGGCACCCTCATCGGGCGGCTCACCGTCCCCGAGGCCGTCTCCAACATCGCCTTCGGCGGGCCGAAGAACAACCGGCTCTTCATCACGGCGACGACCTCGCTCTACTCGCTGGTGATGTCCGCTACGGGGCTGCCGCGCGTGCGGACCACGAGCTGAGCCCCGGTCGACGACCTCAGTTCACCGTGTCCATCTCGCCCACGGCCAGCTCCACGTCGTACACCAGCGGTTCGCCCGCGACCGCGATATGCCGCGCGCGGGCCGCGTATCCGGGGGCCGTGACGGCCAGCAGGTACGCGCCCGCCGACGGGGCCGCGACGATGTACGAACCGTCGGCCAGGGAGGTGACGCGGTCCAGCTGGCGGCCCCCCTTGGAGAGGAGGGTCAGGACCGCGCCCTCCACTGGTTCACCGTCCGCCGTGCGGATGAAACCGTGCACTACGGAGGCGCCGCCTTCGCCATCGGGCTCCCTCAGGCGCGCGTGGGGCACAGGTGCCGTCTCCTCCGGTGCCTCACGCGGCTCCACCGCAAGGTGCGGAAGACGCTTCTCCAAGCCCGCGGGAAGCCACCAGTTGGAGCGGCCGAGCAGATGCATGGCGGCGGGGACGAGGGCCGTGCGCAGGATGAACGCGTCCAGGGCGACCGCAGCCGCAAGGCCGATGCCCGCCATCGCGCCCTCCATGTCGCCGCTCAGGACGAACGCGGAGAAGACACAGATCATGATCAGGGCCGCGCAGTTGATGACCCTGCTCGTCTCGGAAAGGCCGACGCGAACCGCTCGCGCGTTGTCCTTCGTGTGCACCCACTCCTCGTGCATGCGGCTCACCAGGAACACCTGGTAGTCCATCGAGAGCCCGAAGAGCAGCGACAGCATGATGACGGGCAGGAAGGCGGTGATCGGGCCCTCCTTGCCGATGCCGAGGATCTCCGTGCCCCAGCCCCACTGGAAGACCGCCACCAGTACGCCGAAGGACGCCGCCGCCGCGATCAGGTTCATCAGGGCCGCCGTCAGCGGCACCACGAGGGAGCGGAACGCGATCAGCAGCAAGAGGAAGCCGAGCGCGATGATCGCTCCTACGAAGTAGGGCAGTCGGTCGCCGGTCACCGCGGCGAAGTCCTTGAAGACGGCGGTGACGCCGCCTACATGAGCGTCGACTCCGGCCTCCGGAATCACGTCCCTCCGTAGACGGTCGATGAGCTGGTCCGTCTCCTCCGACTGGGGGGATGTCGTCGGGACCACGTTGATGACCGAAATGCCGTCCGTCGGCGGTGCGGCCGCCACCCTCGCGACGCCCTCCGTCTCGCGGATGGTCGCCACCAGGTCCCCGGTGTCGGCCTCTTCGGCCACTACTTGGAGTGGACCGTTGAATCCCGGACCGAATCCCTCGGCCAGCATGTCGTACGCCTGCCGGGTGGTCGTCGACTCCTGGTGGTTGCCCTGGTCGGTCGCGCCGAGCCGCAAGGAGAGCAGCGGCAGCGCAAGGAAGGCCATCACCACGAAGGCGAGCGCCGCGATCGAACGCGGCCGCTTCTGGACGTACGAGGACCAGCGCGCCGCGAGTCCGCTCGCCTCCGCGGGCTCCGGTCCCGTTGCGGCGAGGCGGCGCCGCTGCCTGCGGCTGAGGACCCTGGGTCCGAGCAGCCCGAGGAGCGAGGGCAGCAGGGTGATGGCCGCGAGGACGCTCAGGACCACCGTCAGGGAGGCCGCGATGACCACGCCGTCCAGGAAGCGCATGTTCATCACCAGCATCCCGGCGAGCGCGATGCACACTGTGCCGCCCGCGAAGAGCACCGCACGGCCCGAGGTGTTCAGGGCCTGCACCGCGGACTCCTCGGGCTCCATGCCGCGCAGGATGCCGCGCCGGTGCCGGGTGACGATGAAGAGCGCGTAGTCGATGCCGACGCCCAGGCCGATCAACGAGCCGAGCAGCGGGGCCACTTCGGGGATGTCCGTGACATGGCTGAGCAGCATCGTCGAGAGCATGCCGAGGCCCACTCCGAAGACGGCGATGACGATCGGCAGGACCATCGCGAAGAGCGAACCGAAGGCCAGGAAGAGGACGACCGCGGCGGCGGCGATGCCGACCATCTCGGCGATGCCCGTGGGCGGCTCCTGGGTGCGGGTGATCGCCTGGCCGCCCAGCTCGACGTGCAGACCGGCGCGTTCGGCGTTCTGAGCCGTGTCCACGACGTCCTGGACGAGGTCCTTGGGTACCGAGTTCGCCTCCTCGGCGAAGGTCACCTGGGCGTAGGCGATGCGCCCGTCCTGACTGATCTGGGCCGCGCCCGCCTCCTTGGACGCGTACGGGCTCGTGACCTCGCCGACGCCCTTCATGCCGGCGATCTCCTTGAGCGCGGGCTCGATCCGAGAACGTACGCCCTCGTCACGGACCGACGCCTCACGGACCGAGGCGTCACCGTCCGAGGCTCCCTCGTCGACGCGCCAGACGACCGTGTCGGTGTCTCCGGCGCTCTCCGGGAAGGCCTTCGTCATCAGGTCGTACGCGCGCTTGGAATCCGTGTCCGGCAGGGAGAACACGTTCGCGTAGTCGGTGCCCGCGGAGGTCCCCGCGGCCCCCAGTCCGAACAGGGCTCCCACCCACAGCACAAGGACCACCAGACGGTGCCGATAGCACCATCGCGCCAATGCCGCCACGATCCACTCCTCCTCCGCGTCGCCAAGTCCCCCGGGTCCGTGCCTTCAGGGGCCTCAGCATCGGCGGCACCACGCTCCAGCGGCGTGACGCGGCCATGATTCTCAAGTAACTCCAAGGCACGGACCGGGTCTTCGTACAACGCCCGCGCCGATACTGAGGGCATGAGCCACGCCGAAGGCCAGCAGGGAACAGATGTCGGAGTGCCAACCCGTCCGAGCGGGACGGGCGCTACGGGGGGCACTACGGGCGGCGCTACAGGTGGCGCTACGGGCAGCGGCGCGGGCGGTCCCGGCACCTGTGCCACCGTGCTCGTCGTCGAGGACGAGCCCAGCATCGCCGACGTGCTCGCCATCGCCCTGCGCTACCACCGCTTCGACGTGATGGTGGCGGGCACCGTGCGCGACGCCCTCGCCCTCGCCGGGCGCACCCGGCCCGACGTGGCGCTCCTCGACGTGATGCTGCCGGACGGCGACGGACGGGCCCTGGCCAGGGAACTGCGCTCCCGGTGCCCCGAGTCGGCCCTGCTCTTCCTGACCGCGCGGGACGCGCCCGCGGAGGTCGTGGGGGCGCTCGCCCTCGGCGACGACTACATCACCAAGCCGTTCAACATCGACGAGGTCATCGCCCGCGTCGGCGCGGTCCTGCGCCGCACCAGGGCGGGCGACGTGCTCCCCCAGCGCCCGCCGCTGCGCTACGGCGACCTGGAGCTGGACGAGACGGCCTACGTGGTGCGCCGCGCGGGCCGCACGGCGCAACTCACGCCCACCGAGTACGCCTTGCTTCGCTTCCTGGTCCGCAACGGCGGCCGCGTGGTGCCCAAGGAGCAACTCCTGCGCCATGTCTGGCAGTACGAGCACCCCGCCGAGTCGACCGTCGTGGAGACCTACATCAGCTATCTGCGGCGCAAGCTGGACGCGCTGGGCCCACCGGTGATCACGACCCGGCGGGGTGTCGGATACGGCCTCGCATGAGGCGTGCGGCACCACACCGCGGCATGAGCTCGCTGCGCGCCAAGCTCACGTGGGTGAACGTGGCCCTCCTCGCCCTCGGCATCATCGTGGCGACCGGCGTCAGCGTCATGGGCATGCGCCACTACCTGCTGGACAACGTGGACGCCGAGCTGACGCAGTCGCGCACCTCACTGTTGAGCACCGGCCTCACCATGAAGGACATCGGGAGGCTCAGTGAGCTGGGCATCGCGTTCGACAAGCTCTCACCCGGCGGCAAGGAGAGCGCGAGCGCCCTCCCGCGCGGGGACACGGTGTTCGTGGCGGTGAACGAACGTGGCGAACCCGTCGCCATCGGATCGCTCACGCCGACCCCGCGCCAGCGCGCCCTGGCCGCCGCCGTCGACGACCCCGACGCGGTCGCCGGCAGGTCCGAGCCGCAGGACATCACCCTGGACGGGGACGCCCACCGCATGGTGGGCGCTGAGCTCGCCGACGGTACGACGGTCCTGATGGCCGCGGCCACCCAGAACGTGGAATCGGGCATCAAGAAGGCGCTCAAGCTGGACGCCGCCTTCGGAGTGGTCCTGTTGGCGCTGCTCGCCGTCCTGACGATGATCTCCGCGCACCACCGGCTGCGCCCCCTGGAGGACATGGTCGAGACCGCGTCAGCCATCGCCGAGGGCGACCTCACCCGGCGCGTTCCCTCCAGCCGTGCCCCCGCGACGGAGACCGAGCAGCTGCGCCTGGCCCTCAACTCCATGCTCCACCAGGTCGAATCCGCCTTCGAGACCCGCGAGCGCAGCTCGGCACAGCTGCGCCGCTTCGTAGCCGATGCCTCGCACGAACTGCGTACGCCCTTGTCGGCGATCCGCGGCTACCTCCAGCTGTACGACAAGGGGATGCTCCGCGATCCGGCGGAACGCACGCGCGCGTGGAGCCGCGTCATCGCGGAGACCGACCGGATGGGACACCTCGTCGACGAGCTGCTCACCCTGGCCCGCCTGGACCAGCAGCCGGAACTGCGTTTCAGGAACGTCGACTTGAGCCGCCTGGTACGGGACGCCGCCGACGATCTGCGGGTGCAGGAGCCGGAGCGCCCGCTCACTGTCCGCGCCGAGGGGGCGGTGCTGATCCGCGCTGACGAGTCGGGGCTGCGGCAGGTGCTCGGAAATCTGCTGGGCAACGTACGCGTCCACACGCCCGCCGACGCGCCGGTCACGCTGGGCGTGGAGCGGCAGGACGGGGTGGTGCGGCTGCGCGTGGCCGACCAGGGGCCCGGCCTCGGGGAGGAGGATGCGGCGCGTGTGTTCGACCGGTTCTTCCGCGCGGGCGGGGGCGCGGGCAGCGGGCTCGGGATGGCGATCGTGCAGGGGGTCGTCGCGGCGCACGGCGGCGAGGTGGGGGTGGAGACGGCGCCGGGGGCGGGGCTCACGGTGACGGTCACATTGCCTGCGCGAACGGCTAATTGAGGGGGCGGTCGGCTGGGGAGGGTCGCCGGGGCGACTCCTGGGGAGGGTCGTCGGGACGGCTCCCGGGGAGGGGCACAGGGGCGGCTCCTGGGGAGGGTCGCAGGAGCGGCTCAGGGCGCGCTCAGGCCCGTACCAGCGCCCACACCGTCTTCCCGTGCCGTCCCCGCTGCCAGACGCCCCACGCCTCGGCGAGCGCGTCGAGCAGCCGCAGGCCGCGGCCGCCCTCCTCCAAGGGCCCCACTTCCCGCAGCTCCGGGCTGCTCGGGCTCTCGTCGGAGACCTCTATGAAGCAGTCGCCGTCAGCGAGGACCGTGACCGCGACCTCGAACTCCCGGTCAAGGACGACGCCGTGGCAGACCGCGTTCGTCACGAGTTCCGACACGAGGAGCACGGCGTCGTGCAACGCCGCGCTCTCCTCCTTGTGACCCCAGGCGGCGAGATGGTCGTGCACACGGAGCCGGGCGAGCGAGACGGATGCCGGATGCGGCGGAAGCCGGAAAGCCTGACGTCGCAACAACGTTCCCCCTATGGCACACCAAAGCACCAAGAACCGCACACACTTCCGACACTTAATGCTGCGCAGAGGTCATACCCGGTGTCACACCGTCACCTTACGGCCCGGCTGTATCCGGCCAGCTTTGTCTCGTATCGAACCGACGCACGATCACGCCTGGTGGGAGGCCAGTTCGACGACCGTGACGTCGGACGGCGCCCCCACCCGCACCGGCGGCCCCCACGCGCCCGCGCCACGCGTCACGTACAGCTGCGTGTCGCCGTACCGCTCAAGGCCCGCGAGCGTCGGATTCGCCAGGTCGGCGATGAAATTGCCTGGCCACAGCTGTCCGCCGTGGGTGTGCCCGGAGAGCTGCAGGTCGACGCCGTGCTTGACGGCATCGTGGATGACGACCGGCTGGTGGGCCAGGAGCACGGAGGCCCGCGAGCGGTCCCGGTCGCCCAGTGCCTTGGCGAAGTCGGGCCCGTGCCCCTCGCGCTCGCCCGCCACGTCGTCCACTCCCGCGAGGTCGAAGCCTGGCAGTTCGGTGCGGGCGTTCTCCAGGGGCCGCAGGCCGAGTTCGCGTACGTGATCGACCCACTGCTCGGCTCCCGAGAAGTACTCGTGGTTGCCGGTCACGAAGTACGTCCCGTGCCGCGCCCGGAGCTGCGCGAGCGGCTCGGCAGCGGGGCCGAGGTCCTCGACACTGCCGTCGACCAGGTCACCGACCACCGCGATGAGGTCGGGCTGTGTGCCGTTGATCGTGTCGACCACCCGCTGGGTGAAGCCGCGTCCGAGAATCGGCCCCAGATGGATGTCGCTGACCACGGCGATCCGGAAACCATGTGCCCCGCGCGGCAGCTTGGCCAGCGGCACGGTGACGCGCTTCACGCGGGGGCCGCGCAGGACGCCGTACGTCCCGTAGCCGACTGTTCCGACGGCGAGGGCCGCGGCGCTCCCGCCGACGACGCGGGAGACGAAGAGGCGGCGCGAGGGAGCGACCGGCTCTGCGCGCGCTTGCGCGGGAGCGGGGGTCTCCGGCTGGACTGCGGGGCCGGGAGTCTCTGGCTGACCCGCAGGGCCGGATTTCTCCGGCTCGGCGGCGTCCTCCGTAGAGGCGCGTTTCGAACCGCGCCTCAAGAAGAAGGGCCGTACGAGCTCACCGACGAGAAGCGCGAGCACGAGATAGATCGACAGCGCCATCCACATGAAGCCCGGCCAGGCCAGCACCTTCTGCAGCCAGAACGGCGCCCCGGCCCGCTCACTGGCGACCGCCGCGAACATCAGCAGCGGCCCCGCCACGAAGACCACAGCGCCCGCACGCCGGGCAAACCCGGACCTGGCGGTGGTGTCCCGCACCAGACGCCGCCAGGCGTACCACTGCATTGCGGCGAGGACCGCGAGCGCGGCGAGGCCGACCAGCACGAACAGGATGACCACGGTTGCGCGCCCCTCAGCAGTGCCCGAAGTGACCGATCAGCTATGACGTACGGCGCAGAGCACGCACTCCGCGCAACCCGATGGCCCCTACCACCGTCCCCAAGACAAAGGAGGCGACGGCGAGCGTCAGGTGCACCCAGAAGTACGCGGTCGGGTCGCCTGCGTCATCGAAGGCGAGCCCGCTGCCGTCCTTCCACAGGTTCTTGACGAAAGTGATCCAGATGAACCAGCTCCACACCCCGAAGGCGAGCAGGAACCAGGAGACCGGGCGGCTGAGCTTCATACGTTCAGTATCGCGAGGCTCCCTTCCGCACCGCCGCCGGGGTGGGGAGTCCGGGCCGTCAAGGACACAGCCCACCTCGGCGGCGACTTCCACAGCGGCGCCCTGTACGTTCTCGTCCGTGCCTGCCCTAAAAAAGACCGCCTTGTTGGTCACTTCCGCCGCATTGCTGACCATGTCGACCACAGCTCCCGCATGGGCGGACGACAATCCGGGGGGCGAGAAGAAGCCCAAGCCCCCGGCTTCGATGTCGACAGTGGGCGGCGCCAAGCTCGGGAAGCCGGGCACCCAGGTGAGTCTCAAGGCGGGCGCTCCCGTCCTCCCCAAGGACCTTTCGGCGCGCTCCTGGATGGTGTCGGACGCCGAGACGGGCGAGGTCCTCGCCTCGCACAACTCCCACTGGCGGCTGGCCCCGGCGAGCACCCTGAAGATGCTCTTCGCGGACACGGTGCTGCCGAAGTTCCCCAAGACGCAGAAGCATAAGGTCGAGCTCTCCGACATGGCGGGCATCGGCGCGGGCAGCAGCCTGGTCGGCATCAAGGAGAACGAGACGTACACGGTCCACGACCTGTGGCTCGGCGTCTTCCTGAAGTCGGGCAACGACGCCGTGCACGTCCTGTCGGCAATGAACGGCGGTGTCCCGCAGACCGTCAAGGACATGCAGGCGCACGCCGACGAGCTGCAGGCCCTGGACACTCACGTGGTCAGCCCGGACGGCTACGACGAGAAGGGGCAGGTCTCCTCCGCGTACGACCTGACGCTGTTCGCCCGCTCCGGGCTGCAGAAGAAGGACTTCCGCGAGTACTGCTCGACGGCCACCGCCAAGTTCCCCGGCGAGACCAAGAAGGTCACGAAGGGCAAGGACAAGGGCAAGAAGAAGCGCGGGTCCTTCGAGATCCAGAACACCAACCGACTCCTTACGGGGGACGTCGGAGTCGCCCCCTACAAGGGCATCGCGGGCGTCAAGAACGGCAGCACCACGAACGCGGGCAACACCTTCACCGGTGTCGCCGAGCGCAACGGCAAGGTGCTGCTCGTGACGGTGATGAACCCCGACTCGGGCGAGCAGTTCGCGGTCTACAAGGAGACCGCGCGTCTCCTCGACTGGGGCTTCAAGGCGTCGGGCAAGGTCGAGCCCGTGGGTGAACTGGTCGCTCCGAAGAGTGCCGGTACGGGCAGCGGCAAGGGCGCTCCCGGCGCGGGCAAGGGCGGGTCGGACTCGTCCAAGAACGTGGCGCACGCCTCCGACAAGGAATCGGGTGGCGGTGCCGGCGTCGCGCTCGGGATCGCGGCCGGTGTCCTCGCGCTCATCGCCGCGGGGCTGTTCGTGATCAACCGCCGGATGCCGCTGCCGGACCTGGTGCGGCGGAAGAGCCGCCGCTGACGTCGCGGCACTCTTCCTGCTTCTGCTCCTTCTCCTGCGCCTGCTCCGCTTCCGTACGCTCCTGCTTCCGCGTCGCCGTCCAGGCGGCGCAGAACAGCAGGAGCTTCGCGGTGAAGTTGATCCACAGGAGCAGCGCGACGGGCACTCCGAAGGCGCCGTACATGCTCTTCGCGGCGACGCCCTTCATATAGCCGCCGAGCAGCAGCTTGAGCAGCTCGAACCCGGCCGCGCCGATCAGACCCGCGGTGATCAGGTGGCGGCGCGGCGGCTGGACGCCCGGCAGCAGGGTCAGGACGTAGAGCAGAAGCAGGAAGTCCGCGAGGACGGCGATGGCGAACGCGATCGCCTGGAGCAGCAGCCCGCCCCAGCCGTCCTCGGAGATCCCGATGAGGTCGGCGCTCCAGCCGACGGCGGTGGAGGCGAGGGTCGAGGCGACGAGGGACGCCAGCCCGGCGCCGCCGAGTCCGACGAGCACCCCGGCGTCCTTGACCTTGCGCATGACGGGGTTCTCGTCGGTGTCCTCAAGCTCCCAGACGGCCCTCAGGCACTCCCTTATCGAGCCGACCCAGCCGATGCCGGTGAAGAGCAGCAGGGCGCCCGCCACGAGGCCGACGGTGCCCGCGTTGGCGACCAGGGCGTCCAGGTTCAGCTGGTCGGAGATGCCGGGGACCTGCTTCGAGATGGTGTCCTCGAGCTTGTTCTGCTGGCTCTTGGAGAGCGTCGCGGCGGCGATGGCGGCGGCGACGGTGATCAGCGGGAAGAGCGCCAGGAAGCTGATGAACGTCATCGCGGCCGCGAGACGGGTCCAGTGCACGCTGTCGAGCCGCTCGTACGCGCTCCACGCGTGCGTGCGCATCAGGCGCTCCACCAGGGGCCCGATGCCGGGGAGTTTCTTCAGCCAGTCCATGATGCCTCCCTGCCCGTTGTGCGGAAGACCAAGGTCCGTGTACCCCAGAAACGCAGAACAGTGGCGAGTGCCATACCGACGCCCGCCCCGGAGATGGTGTCCGCGCGCTGTGAGGTGAGGCCGAGGCCGTAGTGGGACACCGCGATGCAGAGCAACTGCACGAGGGCGCCCGCGATGTTGACGGCGAAGAAGATCCCGTACTGGCGAAGGCGCGAGACTCCGGCCGCCTCGCGTCTCCGATAGGTGCCGAGCGCGTTGCCCGCGTACGCGACCGTGCAACCGGCGACGAACGACAGCGCCTTGGCGGTCAGCGGGTCCATACCGACGGGCCCGCGCAGCCAGATGAAGAGGCCGAGGTCGACGGCGTACGCGCAGATCCCGGCGGCGGCGAAGCCGAGCAGTTCGGGGCCCATGGCCCGTAGCCGCTCCCTGAAGGGGCTCACCAGTCGGCGACCGCGAGGCCGTACATCGCGATCCAC
Organism: Streptomyces sp. NPDC054866; assembly: GCF_053610745.1. NCBI lineage: Bacteria > Bacillati > Actinomycetota > Actinomycetes > Kitasatosporales > Streptomycetaceae > Streptomyces > Streptomyces sp. NPDC054866. The sequence goes on along the minus strand of NZ_JBSGZA010000003.1, from coordinate 448,832 downwards.
ACCAGACCGATGACGGCAAGGGCACGGTCGCGCAGGACGACGTCCTCGGGCTCTCCCGCGGTGCCCCGGTCGGCGAAGACGGCGTACCGCAGGACGGCGAGGACGAAGGCGGCCATCGACAGCTGCCGCCAGGGCAGCAGGCCGTTGCCCGTGCCGCCGCTCTCCATGGCCCACAGGCAGTACGCGAGTACGGCGACTCCGGCGGCCAGTTGCCAGACGAAGCGGAGGTAGCCGGTGGTGTATTCGGTGAGCAACGCGCGCGTGGCGCCCGCTTTCCCGGACATCTGCACGGCTTCGGAGTAGCGCTTGGCGGCGACCATGAAGAGCGCGCCGAAGCCCGTCGTGATCAGGAACCAGCGCGAGAGCGGGATGTCCAGGGCCACTCCCCCGATCATCGCCCGCATCAGGAAGCCCGTGGTGACGACGGCGAGGTCGATGACGAGGACGTGCTTGAGGCTGACGCAGTAGGCCAGTTGCATCACTACGTAGGCGGCGAGAAGGCCCGCTGTCAGGGGCGTGCAGAACGCGGCGGCGGCCGCCGGCGCGAGCACGGCGAGCAGCCCGCCGACCACGTACGCGAGCGCCACGGGCACCTGCCCTGCGGCGACCGGTCTGCGGCACTTGGTGGGGTGGGCGCGGTCGGCATCGGCGTCACGCGCGTCGTTGATGAGGTAGACGGCGGACGCGGCGGCCGTGAACAGCGCGAACACCACAGCGAGTTGGATCAGCGAGTGGCGCGAGAAGAGCTCTCCCGCGGCGGCGGGGGCGGCGACGACCAGGACGTTCTTCACCCACTGGCGGGGCCGGGCGGTCTTCAGGAGGCCGAGCGGCAGGGCCAGGGAGCCCGAGCCGGACGGCCGGGGCGGCTGGGGGCGTTCGAGCAGGGCGGTGCGGTCAGCCATGCGCGCGGCCCCCGTTCATCCAGGCGGAGCCCACGCGCGCGGTGAGGGCGCCGAGGGCCGCTCCGGCCGCCACATCGCTCGGGTAGTGGACGCCGACGATCATCCGCGAGACACACATCGCGGCGGCGAGCGGCGGGACGATGCGGGCTCCGACTGGGCTCAGCGTGCTGTACGCGACGGTGGCCGCGGCGGCCGAAGTGGCGTGCGAACTGGGGAAGGAGTGCCGCCCCGCGGTCCTGACGAGGGGCTCCACGCCCGGGTCGCCGCCGGGACGCGGGCGCCGTACGACCCGTTTGACGCCCATGCTGGCCAGGTGCGCTGCGGCGGTCAGCGCCGTGCCGCGCAGCCACGCGGAGCGCCGCTCGCGGTCGACCGCTGCGCCCGCGAGCCCCGCGACGATCCAGAGGGCGGCGTGCTCGCCGGTCCAGGACAGGGCCCGTGCGGCGGCGGCCACGCGCGCGTCGGAGCCGCAGTCGCGCAGGGCCGACAGCAGCCGGTGGTCCATGTCGTGCATGTGGCCTCCCTCTCCGGGGACTTCAAGGACCTGACCTCGGCGACTCTTCTAGGCAACCTCTCAATATTTACGGCAATATAGGACGACACTCCATCAATCACCCATTTCGGTGAGAGCTCTGACGAATATGGGCAAACTGCCCTTGCTCGGACGATACGGTCACGCCTATGCCTGCCGACTCCGCTCCGCCGCCCGCCGACTCCGCGATCGCGCCGACCGTGTCCGTGTCGGGCTGGGGACGCACCGCCCCCTCCACGGCCCGCCTGATCCGCCCCCGTTCGCCCGAGGAGGCCGTGGCGGCCCTCCAGGCCTGCGGGGAGCGTGGCGGCATCGCCAGAGGCCTTGGGCGGGCCTATGGGGACGCCGCGCAGAACGCGGGCGGCGCGGTCCTCGACATGACCGGCATGGACCGCGTGCACGCCATCGACGCCGACGCCGGCACCGTCCTGTGCGACGCCGGGGTCTCCCTGCACCGCCTGATGGAAGTCCTGCTCCCGCTCGGCTGGTTCGTGCCGGTCACGCCGGGGACCCGCTATGTGACCGTGGGCGGCGCGATCGGCGCGGACATCCACGGCAAGAACCACCACGGGTCCGGGTCGTTCTCGCGCCACGTGATGGCCGTGGAACTGCTCACCGCCGACGGCACAGTGCAGGCGGTCGAGCGTGGCACCCCCCTGTTCGACGCAACGGCGGGCGGCATGGGCCTGACGGGCGTGATCCTCGCCGCGACGCTGCAACTGCAGCCGGTCGAGACCTCGTTGATGACGGTGGACACCGAGCGCGCCACCGACCTCGACGACTTGATGGCCCGACTCACCGCCACCGACCACCGCTATCGCTACTCCGTGGCCTGGATCGACCTCCTCGCGCGCGGGGCGTCGATGGGGCGCTCCGTGCTCACGCGCGGCGACCACGCTCCCCTGGACGCCCTCCCGGCACGCGCGCGTAGAGCCCCGTTGACGTTCCGCCCCGGCCAACTGCCGCCCGCCCCGCGCTTCCTGCCCGAAGGCCTGCTCGGCCGCAGGTCGGTGGGCCTCTTCAATGAGCTCTGGTACCGCAAGGCACCGCGCTGCCGGGTGGGCGAACTCCAGAAGATGTCGACGTTCTTCCACCCCCTGGACGGCGTCCCGCACTGGAACCGCGTGTACGGCCGCGGCGGCTTCGTGCAGTACCAATTCGTCGTCGGGTACGGCAAGGAAGAGTCCCTGCGGCGCATCGTGCGGCGCATCTCGGAGCGCGGCTGCCCGTCCTTCCTCGCCGTACTGAAGCGCTTCGGAGAGGGCGATCCGGGCTGGCTCTCCTTCCCGATGCCCGGCTGGACCCTCGCCCTGGACATCCCGGCGAACCTGCCGGGCCTCGGCGCCTTCCTCGACGAGCTCGACGAGGAGGTCGCCGCCTCCGACGGCCGCGTCTACCTGGCCAAGGACTCCCGCCTGCGGCCGGACATGCTCGCCGCGATGTACCCGCGGCTCGACGACTTCCGCGCGCTGCGGGCCGACCTCGACCCGCGCGGCGTGTTCCGCTCGGACCTCTCGCGCCGCCTCGCCCTCTAGCACCTCCAGGAGTTGGTCCCATGAAGGACGCCTTCGGCACCCCCCAGTCCCTTCTCGTACTCGGCGGCACCTCCGAGATCGGCCTCGCCACCGCCCGCCGTCTGGTCGCGCGGCGCACCCGCACCGTGTGGCTCGCCGGGCGGCCGTCCCCGGGCCTGGAGAAGGCCGCGGCGGGCCTGCGCGACATGGGTGCGGACGTCCGCACCGTCGCCTTCGACGCGCTGGACTCCGAGTCCCACGAGGACACGCTCGGCAAGATCTTCGCCGAGGGCGACATCGACATGGTCCTGCTGGCCTTCGGCATCCTCGGCGACCAGGCACGCGACGAGGACGAGCCGCTGTCGGCGGTGCGGGTCGCGCAGACGAACTACACCGGCGCGGTCTCCGCCGGCCTGGTGTGCGCGCGGTCGCTCCAGGCCCAGGGGCACGGCTCCCTGGTGGTGCTCTCCTCGGTCGCGGGCGAGCGTGCCCGCCGCTCGAACTTCATCTACGGGTCCAGCAAGGCGGGCCTCGACGCCTTCGCCCAGGGCCTGGGCGACGCGCTGCACGGCACAGGGGTGCACGTGATGGTCGTCCGCCCCGGCTTCGTACGCTCCAAGATGACGGCGGGCCTGGAGGAGGCCCCCATGGCGACCACTCCGGAGGCGGTCGCCGAAGCCATCGAGACGGGCCTGCGGCGGCGTTCGGAGACGGTGTGGGTGCCCGGCGCGCTACGGGTGGTCATGTCGGCGCTGCGTCACGCCCCGCGGGCGGTGTTCCGGCGGCTTCCGGTGTGAGGCGTTTCGGGGCCGGGCGCCTAAGTGGGCTCTTCGGGGGCAGGCGCCTGGGTCAGCGGGCGGGCAGTGTGCCGTGCGCGGCGGGGGCGGCCGCCTGCGGAGGCACCACCGGTCCGCCACCGCCGAAGACGAACTCGCGCAGCTTGCGCCACACTCCGTCGGCGCCCTGCTCATAGAGCGCGAAGCCGGTGCAGGGCCACTCGGCCTCGTACTCCGAGAGCTCCGCGTACGCCCGGTCCATGGACTCTTCGGAGATGCCGTGCGCCACCGTGACGTGCGGGTGGTACGGGAACTGCAGCTCGCGCGCCATGGGCCCGGACGCGTCCCGCACCCGCTCCTGGAGCCAGCCGCAGGCCGCGCCGCCCGCCACCACCTGGACGAAGACCACGGGTGACAGCGGACGGAACGTGCCCGTCCCGGAGAGCCGCATCGGGAAGGGGCGCCCGGCGGCCGCGACGGCCCCCAGGTGCGCCTCGACGGCGGGCAGCGCCGTGGCGTCCACCTCGGTCGGCGGCAGCAGCGTGACGTGCGTGGGGATGCCGTGTGCCGCGGGGTCCCCGAAGCCCACGCGCCGCTCCTGGAGCAGGCTGCCGTGAGGCTCCGGGACCGCGATCGACACACCGATCGTTACGGTCCCCACGTCGTACTCCTGTCGGTCGGGTGGCGGGCAGAGGGCGCTGCTGCACCTGGCGTGATGCAGGGGGGTCGTGTGGCTCAGTGCTTGGCGGGCAGCAGGCCCACCTTGTCGTACGCCTGGGCGAGGGTCTCCGCGGCGACGGCGCGCGCCTTCTCCGCACCCTTGGCCAGGATCGAGTCGAGCGTCTCCGGGTCGTCCAGGTAGGCCTGGGTGCGGTCCCGGAAGGGAGTCACGAAGTCGACCATGACCTCGGCGAGGTCAGTCTTCAGCGCACCGTAGCCCTTGCCGGCGTACTTCTGCTCCAGTTCCGGGATACCGGCACCGGTGAGCGTCGAGTAGATGGTGAGGAGGTTGCTGACACCCGGCTTGTCAACGGTGTCGTAGCGCACAACCGTGTCGGTGTCGGTGACCGCGCTCTTGACCTTCTTGGCGGTGGCCTTGGGCTCGTCGAGGAGGTTGATCAGGCCCTTCGGAGTGGACGCCGACTTGCTCATCTTGATCGACGGGTCCTGAAGGTCGAAGATCTTCGCCGTCTCCTTGAGGATGTACGCCGCCGGAACAGTGAACGTCTCGCCGAATCGGCCGTTGAAACGCTCCGCGAGGTCGCGGGTCAGCTCGATGTGCTGGCGCTGGTCCTCGCCGACCGGGACCTGATTGGCCTGGTAGAGCAGGATGTCCGCGACCTGGAGCACCGGGTACGTGAAGAGGCCCACCGAGGCGCGGTCCGCGCCCTGCTTGGCCGCCTTGTCCTTGAACTGCGTCATGCGCGACGCCTCGCCGAAGCCCGTCAGGCAGTTCATGATCCAGCCGAGCTGGGCGTGCTCGGGGACGTGGCTCTGGACGAAGAGCGTGCAGCGCTCAGGGTCGAGTCCAGCCGCGAGGAGCTGGGCCGCGGCGAGCCGGGTGTTGGCACGGAGCTCGGCCGGGTCCTGCGGGATCGTGATCGCGTGCAGGTCCACCACCATGTAGAAGGCGTCGTGGGACTCCTGCAGCGCCACCCACTGGCGGACCGCGCCAAGGTAGTTGCCGAGGTGGAACGAGCCTGCGGTGGGCTGGATTCCGGAAAGCACGCGAGGACGATCAAGGGCCATGGAGCCATTCTCTCAGGTGTCTCTCATTGCTCGGAAACAGACGTGTGACGGGTGTGCCGCGATCTTGTCCTGGCCCGTGCCCCACCCAGCTCGATCCGGTCCTCGCGAATACGGAACCGATCTCGTCCGGCCGGTGTATCAAGAGTGTGAGGGCACAGGGGGAGGTCCTGGAGGGGGGCCGCGTCGTCGACGAGGGTGCGGTGATCGCGCGTGTGCGCGCCGGGGAGGCGGAGGCGTACGCGGAGTTGGTGCGCGCTTTCACCGGGATCGCGCTCAGGGCGGCCGTGGCACTCGGGGCGGGAGCGGACGCGGAAGACGTGGTGCAGCAGGCCTTTTTCAAGGCGTACTGCTCCTTGGGGCGGTTCAGGGACGGCTCGGCGTTCAAGCCGTGGCTGTTGTCGATCGTCGCCAATGAGACGAGGAACACAGTGCGTTCGGCGGTCCGGCAGCGGTCGCTCGTCGGACGTGAGGCGGCGCTCGCGGAGGCGGAGCCGCTGATACCGGAATCGGCGGACCCAGCGGTGGCGGCGCTGCGGCACGAGCGCCGGACGGCCCTGCTCGCCGCGCTCGACCGGCTGAGCGAGGAGCACCGCCTGGTCGTCACGTACCGCTATCTCCTGGAGATGGACGAGACGGAGACCGCCGAGGCGCTTGGCTGGCCGCGGGGCACGGTCAAGTCCCGGCTGAACCGCGCGCTGCGGAAGCTGGGGCGGATCCTGCCGCAGGGAGCGGAAGCGGAAGGAGGTGACGGGCATGAGTGAGCGGGGCGACGGTCGGGACGGTCAGGACGAGGCCGCCGCCGAGGAGGCCGGGCGGGGCGCCCGTCGGCTTCCTGAGGAGCTGCGGGCGCTCGGCCGGTCCTTCGATCCGCCGGGGGTCACGGGCGAGTCGATGGCCGAGCGGGTCATCGCGCAGATCATCGCGGAGTCGGTGCCGGTCCCGGTGGCCGAACCGCCGGGTCTCCTCTCCCGGCTGCGGTCGTGGCTGCGGGCGCGGTGGCGGGTCCTGACGGCGGCGCTGTGCGGGCTCCTGACGGCGGCGGTGCTCACACCGCCGGTGCGGGCCGCGGTCTTCGAGTGGTTCGACTTCGGCGGGGTCGAGGTGCGGTACGACCCGTCGGCGACCCCGCCGACCGAGGCCGGTGTGCCGGGGTGCGGTGGCGGGGTGAGCCTGTCCGAGGCCGAGCGGCGGGCCGGGTTCGCGCCCGCGGTGCCGGGCGCGCTCGGCGCGCCGGACGCCGTGGTCGTGACGCGGGAGCCGGGCGCGCGCGTCCGGGTCACGCTGTGCTGGCGCGACGAGGGCCGGACGATACGGCTCGACGAGTTCGGGGCACAGCTGGACCCGAGCTTCAGCAAGACGGTGACGGAGCGTCCCGACTGGGTTCAGGTCGGCCGGGAGACGGGGCTGTGGTTCCCGCGCCCGCATCGGCTCACGTTCTGGATGGTGGAGGGCGACGGCGACCGGTGGACGCGCTCCGAACGGACGGCGGGCCCGACGCTCCTGTGGACGCACGGACCGGAGCTCACGCTGCGGCTCGAGGGCGTGGCTTCGAAGGAGCGGGCGCTGGAGATCGGGAAGTCGGTCTCGATTCGGCCGGGCGAATCGGGAACCTGAACGGCTCGGGCGGTGTACCAGAAGTGACGCGGTGCGGACGGGTCGTGCCGGAGAGCGGCTGGGGGATCGGACATGGGGACGGTAGGGACCGTAGGGACGGCAAGGGGAGTGTGCGGGTCGGTTGCGGGGGTCGCGGCCGCGCTGGCGCTGGTGGTGCTGGGAGCGCCGCAGGCGGTGGGGGGCGGGTCGACGAGCGTCTTGGTGGTCTCGCCCATCAGCGGGGAGAGCGCGGCGCTCACCATCGAGGACGGGGACTATCGTCGGCTGGAGCAGGGTCTCGGGGAGCTCCGCGCGGAGCGGGGGAGCCGTGAGCGGCCGCCGGGGCTCGACATCGGGCAGGACAGCCGTCAGCTCAATGTGACGTGGATGGTCCATGACGTGAAGCCGTGGCGAGTGGACCGGGTCTATCCGGTCACGCCCGACGCCGGGAAGGACACCGCGGACGTGTGGGTGCACACGTCGACCGAGCTGGACTCGATGAAGGGGTACTGGCACAAGGCGAAGGACCCGGCCCGCCTGACGAAGCTGTTCGACAAGCTCGGGGTGATGGGCCCGGAGGAGGACGGCGGCCGCCAGGGCATGGCACCCGCACCGGCCTCCGGACGGACCGACGGCGCCTCGGGGGACGGTGCGTCGGGGGGCAGTGGGACGGACTGGTGGTGGGCGATACCGGGCGCCGCGGCGGGGGCCGCGGGAGCGCTGCTGCTGCGGGGGCCGCTCGCCGAGCGGCGCGCCCTCCTCCCTCCCCTTGCCTCGCTGCGTGGGCGGCGGCCTCATGAGGACGGCCCGCGGCAGGAGTTGAGGGATGTGTGAGCGCTGCGGGCAGCGGCCGTCCCCGGCCGGTGGATCGACCGGCCGGGGGGGGCTGTCGGACCCGGCGGGTCAGTGGGGCGGCAGGCCCGGGGCCGGGTGGGCGGCCATCAGGTCGGCGACCTCGGACCGGATCTTCGTCAGGGCGTCCTCGTCTCCGGCACGGGCCGCGGCGACGCCTCGGTCGATCCAGTCGGCGACGGTCGGCATGTGCTGAGTACCCAGACCGCGGGAGGTGAGCGAGGGGGTGCCGATGCGGACGCCGGAGGGGTCGAACGGCTTCCTCGGGTCGTACGGCACGGTGTTGTAGTTGACGACGATCCCGGCCCGGTCGAGGGCCTTGGCGGCGACCTTGCCCGGGACGTCCTTGGGGGTGAGGTCCATCAGGATCAGGTGGTTGTCGGTGCCGCCGGAGACCAGGTCGAAGCCGCGGGCGAGCAGCGCTTCGGCGAGGGCCTGGGCGTTGGCGACGACCGTGTTGGCGTAGTCGCGGAAGGAGGGTTGCGACGCCTCGTGCAGGGCGACGGCGATGGCCGCGGTGGTCTGGTTGTGCGGGCCGCCCTGGAGGCCGGGGAAGACCGCCTTGTCGATGGCCTTGGCGTGCTCCTCGCGGGACATCAGCATCGCGCCGCGCGGGCCGCGCAGGGTCTTGTGGGTGGTCGTGGAGATCACGTCGGCGTGCGGCACCGGTGACGGGTGGGCGCCGCCCGCGATCAGGCCGGCGATGTGCGCGATGTCGGCGACGAGGACGGCTCCCGCCTCGTGGGCGATCTCGGCGAAGGCGGCGAAGTCGATGGTGCGAGGGAGGGCGGTGCCACCGCAGAAGATCAGCTTCGGGCGTTCCTTGAGGGCGAGGTCGCGCACCTCGTCGAAGTCGATGCGGCCCGTGTCGTGGCGGACGCCGTACTGGACGCCGCGGAACCACTTGCCCGTGGCGGAGACGCCCCAGCCGTGGGTGAGGTGGCCGCCCATGGGGAGGGCCATGCCCATCACGGTGTCACCCGGTTCGGCGAAGGCGAGGTAGACGGCGAGGTTGGCCGGGGAGCCGGAGTAGGGCTGGACGTTGGCGTGCTCGACGCCGAAGACGGACTTGGCGCGGGCGACGGCGAGGCGCTCGACGGGGTCGATGTTCTGCTGGCCCTCGTAGTAGCGGCGGCCCGGGTAGCCCTCGCTGTACTTGTTCTGCAGGACCGTGCCCGAGGCTTCGAGGACGGCCGTGGAGACGTAGTTCTCGCTGGGGATCAGGCGCAGGGTGTCGGCCTGGAGCTGTTCCTCGGCGGCGACGAGCGCGGACAGTTCGGGGTCCGTCGCGGCGAGCGCGGGGTGGCTGAGGGTGTTCGGCGCATCCGCGGTGGCCGCGGACTGCGAGGAACTGAGGGAAGGAGAGTGAGTCATGGCGTCCTCCGGGGCGAGCGGTGAGTGTCCGGTCGTGGTCCCGGGGTGCCCAGGCGGTCGGCACCTCGAAGGTTCTGCCTCGCACGGCTTCCTCGGGGTCCGTTCCCCGTGCGCCAGTCGCCGTGCTGTAGAGACCAGCCTATCGGGCACGCCGGGTCGGCAGGTTTCTTCGTCCGCGATCCGAGCGACGATAGAACTTGGGCGCCACACCCGCCCCATGCCGCAGGACGAACGGAGACCCCGTGTCGACTACCGAAGAGTTCATCACCTCGGCCGAAGCGCACAGCGCGCACAACTACCATCCGCTGCCCATCGTGGTGGCGTCGGCGGAGGGTGCCTGGATGACGGACGTCGAGGGGCGCCGCTACCTCGACATGCTGGCCGGGTATTCGGCGCTGAATTTCGGGCACGGCAACCGCCGCCTGATCGACGCGGCCAAGGCGCAGCTGGAGCGGGTGACGCTCACCTCGCGGGCCTTCCACCACGACCGGTTCGCCGAGTTCTGTACGCGGCTCGCGGAGCTGTGCGGCAAGGAGATGGTGCTGCCGATGAACACCGGGGCGGAGGCGGTGGAGACGGCGGTGAAGACCGCGAGGAAGTGGGGGTATCAGGTCAAGGGCGTGCCCGCCGGGCGGGCGAAGATCGTCGTCGCCCGCGACAACTTCCACGGGCGGACCACGACCATCGTCAGCTTCTCGACGGACCAGGAGGCGCGGGCGGACTTCGGTCCGTACACCCCGGGTTTCGAGATCGTGCCGTACGGCGATCTGACGGCGCTGCGGGCCGCGGTCACGGAGAACACCGTGGCCGTGCTCCTCGAACCGATCCAGGGAGAGGCCGGGGTTCTGGTGCCGCCGACCGGTTATCTCGCGGGCGTGCGGGAGTTGACGCGGGAGCGGAACGTCCTCTTCATGGCGGACGAGATCCAGTCGGGGCTCGGCAGGACAGGCAGGACGTTCGCGTGCGAGCACGAGGGCGTGGTCCCGGACGTGTACATCCTGGGCAAGGCGCTCGGCGGGGGCGTCGTGCCGGTGTCGGCGGTGGTGGCGGACGCGGATGTGCTTGGGGTGTTCAAGCCGGGCGAGCACGGGTCGACGTTCGGCGGCAATCCGCTGGCGTGCGCGGTGGGCTTGGAGGTCGTCGCGATGCTGAGCTCGGGCGAGTTCCAGCAGCGGGCCACCGAGCTGGGCGAGCATCTGCACGCCGAGCTGGGGCTCCTTGCCGGTACGGGCGCGGTGACGCAGGTGCGGGGCCGTGGGCTGTGGGCGGGCGTCGACATCGAGCCGTCGCACGGCACGGGCCGCGAGATCTCCGAGAAGCTGATGGACCGGGGTGTGCTGGTCAAGGACACCCACGGGTCGACGATCCGGATCGCTCCACCGCTGGTGATCAGCAAGGAGGACCTGGACTGGGGGCTCGATCAACTGCGGGCTGTGCTGGCCTAGTTCGAGCCCCCCGGTCGCGGTTGCCGTGGCCGCGGGTGTCGCGGCTGCCGGTGTCGTGGCCGCGGGTGTACGCGGCCGCGTAGCCGTCCTCGCCGAGGGCGTTCCGGGAGCGTTGTGCGGCGCGGTCGACATCGCGGCGTTCGGCGGGCGGCAGGGGGCTGCCGACCGCCTCGCGGAGGGCGGCCGCGGTGCCGAGGAGTTCGGCGGCGCCGGTGTGATCGTGCGCGAGGGAGTGGGCTCCGGCCAGTCCTTCGAGGGCGAGGGCGACCGCGCGCTCGTCGCCCGTGCGGCGGGCCACGGCGAGGCCCTCCCGGTGGAGTTCCTCCGCGCGCGCCGCGTCACCGCGCTGTTCGGCGACGTAGCCGAGCTGGGCCAGGATCAGGGCGGTGCCGGACTGGACGCCGAGACGGCGATTCCAGGCGAGCCAGGGCAGGAGGTACTTCTCCGCGGTGTCGAGCTCACCGAGGCGGCGGGCGCCGATGGCGAGGCCCGTCTCGGCGAACTGCTGCGCGGGCCCGTGCGAGTGCCGCGCGGCGAGGCGTGCGGCGCGCTCGTGGAAGTCGGTGGCCGCGGCGTCGTCACCGGTGAGCAGGGCGATGCGGCCGAGGCGGGCGAGGCGGAAGGACACGTCGGTCCACAGCTGGAGCTCCTGCGCGCCGCGCATGCCGTCGCGGTGGAGCCTGGCGGCGCCCTCGTAGTCGGCGGCGATCTCGGCGAGCACGCCCAGCTGCTCGGAGGCCTGCAACTGGCCCCAGCGGTCGCCGAGTACAGCGAAGAGGGCGGCGCTGGCCTCGGCGTCGCGGCGCAGGGTGGCGAGGTCGCCGCGGTAGAGGGCCCGGGTGGCGCGGGTGCTGAGGGCGGCGGCGACGCCCCAGCGGTCGTCCGCCGCGCGGAACTCCTCCAGGAGCTCGTCGACCTGGGTCTCCTCGCTCTCCGTACGGTTGAAACCGCAGCGGGCGTAGGCGAGGAGCCAGCGGGACCGGAGGTCGGCGCCCTCGGCGGGGCCGTCGGTGCCGATCTCCGCGTAGGGGGTGTCGTCGCCGGTGAGCAGGGCGAGGGCGGCGCGGGCCGTGCGGGCGGAGGCGCGAGCTTGTCCCGTGTCGGTGATCTCGGCCGGGGGCAGGCTCAGGGCCTGGGTCAGGGAGCGCTCGGCTTCGCCGAGGCGGCCGCGGAGGAACCAGTACCAGGTCAGGGAGTTGGCCAGGCGCAGGGCGAGGGCGGCGTCGGCGTCGGCCGCGGCCCATTCGAGTGCGGCGCGCAGGTTGACGGCTTCGGTGTCGAGGCGGTGCAGCCACTGCTGTTGGCCGGGGCCGAGGAGGTGGGGTGCGGCGTGTTCGGCGAGGTCGGCGTAGTGGTGGGCGTGGCGGCGGCGTACGTCGTTCGTCTCCCCCGCCTCGTCGAGCCGTTCGAGGCTGTAGGCAGTGACGGATTCGAGCATGCGGTAGCGGAGGCCGTGGGCGCGGTTCGCTCCGGGCGCGGTGGTGAGGAGGGAGCGGTCGACGAGGCGGGTGATGAGGTCCAGTACGTCCGGAGCGTCGGCGCCTCTGGGGGTGGTGAGGGCGCCGCGGGGCTCGTCGCAGCCCTGCACGTCACGCGGCGCGGGGCCGACCCCGTACACGTACACGGCTTCGGCCGAGTCCAGTGTGAAACTGCCGCCGAAGACGGCGAGTTGACGCAGGGCGCCTTGTTCCTCCGCGGTCAGCAGCTCCCAGCTCCAGTCGATCATCGCGCGCAGGGTGCGTTGGCGGGCGGGGGCGTCCCTGCGCGCTTGGTTGAGCAGCCTGAACCGGTCGTGCAGGCGCTCGGCGAGGGCGTGCACGCCGAGGGCGCGTACGCGGGTGGCGGCCAGTTCGATGGCGAGCGGAATGCCGTCGAGGCGGCGGCAGATGAGGACGGCGTCGGGGGTACTCTCCGCATCCAGCACGAAGCCGGGCGCGGCAGCGGCGGCCCGCTCGGCGAACAACGCCAAGGCCTCACGCTCCGCGAGCGGCGCGACGGCTTCGAGGGTCTCGCCGGAGAGGGCGAGGGGCTCCTGACTGGTGGCAAGCACGCGCAACTCGGGGGCGCACCGAAGCAGTTCGGACAACAGCTCGGCCACGGGCTCCAACACATGCTCGCAGTTGTCGAGCACAAGGAGCATGCGACGCGGGGCAAGAGCTTGGCCTAGGAGTCGCACTAGGGCGGGGGTGGGAGTAGGAGTGGCCGGGGTGTGAGGGGTGTGGCCCGGGGTCGGGGCGGCCCGGCCCGGGGTAGCTGAGGCATGGCCATGACCCAGGTCATCGTGAGCGTTTGGCTTTGGTGGCTCGGTCTTGTTGGTGGCTGGGGCTGGTGGCTCACTGTGGAGGGGTGCGGAGGCGTCCTCGATGCCCAGTGCCGTGGCGGTCGTCGTTGGTGGCTCGGTGTGGAGGGGGGCGGGGGCGTCTCTGATGCCTAGTGTCGTGGCGACCGTTTCAGCTACGTCGTGCTTCGTGCCGGCCAGTTCCACCAGCCAGACGCCCTCCTCGAAGTTATCCGCCAGCCCTGCCGCCGCCTCCAGCGCGAGTCGGGTCTTGCCCACGCCCCCCGGTCCCGTCAGGGTGACGAGCCGCGCCGTTCCGACCAGTTCCCGTACCCGGGCCACCGCGTCGTCCCGGCCCACGAGAGCAGTCACCTGGGCGGGCAGGTTCGTGCGAGGGGTGTGCGGTGTTGGCGGTGCCTCCAGCTCGGGGCGCGGGGCCGCCACATCCGCCCTCGGCGAGGCCAGTTCCGGGGACTGGCGGAGCATCGCCTCGTGGAGAGCGGCGAGTTCCGCTCCGGGGTCTATGCCCAGGTCGTCGGCCAGGCGCTCGCGCAGGTCACGGTATGCGTCCAGCGCCTCCGTCTGGCGCCCCGCCAAGTACAGGGCCCTCATGTACGCGCCCCGCAGCCTCTCCCGCAGCGGCTGCTCGGCCACCAGTTCCGCCAACTCATCGGCCAGGGAGGCGTGTTCGCCCGGGGCGGCCGAGTCCAGGCGCAGTTCCGCCCGTGCCTCCTGCGCCGTGAGCCGCTGTTCCTCCAGGCGCGCCACCGCCACCCGCACGAACTCCGCGTCGCGGAAATCCGCGTACGCCGGTCCACGCCACAGCGTCAGCGCCTCCGTGAGGAGTGTGATCCTCGTACGCACGTCAGGGACCTCAGGGGCGGCGTTGGAGGCGTACGCGCGTGACGTCAGCGTCGTGAAGCGGGCCGCGTCCGTCAGTTCCTCCGGCGCCACTCCCTCGGGGGCCCGCAGCAGATACCCGGCGGGGCCGTACGCCACGAGTTCGCGCGCCCCCGGTTCCGCCTTCTCCAAGGCCCTGCGCAGCTGGGAGACCTTGGTCTGGAGGCTGTTGGCGGGGTTGCCCGGCAGCCGTTCGCCCCAGAGGTCGTCGATCAGCACGTCCGCGGGGACCGGCCGCCCTTGGTGGACCAGGAGATTCGCGAGCAGGGCACGGACCTTCGGCTCCGGAACCGGGACGACCGCCCCGTCCGCCGTGCGCACCGTCAACGGGCCAAGGACCTCGAATCGCATGCCGCAACGTTAATGCGGGACCGAGCGGGGTTCCTCAGCGGCCGTGCGTGGCGCGGACCAGCGGCCGTGCGTGGCGCACCAGCGGCCGTGCGTGAGCCGTCAGTGGCTCGTGCGCGGGCCCGGGCACGGTAGTCCACGTGACCAGGACAGCCCGCCCACGCAACACCCCGAACACAGCAGCCCGGTCACGCCGAACCCACCTCGAAAGGACCCCCGCCATGCCCATCCCCACCACCTCCACCCCCACCTCCCGCGAAATCCACCTCGCCTCCCGCCCCACCGGCGAACCCACCCCCACCGACTTCGAGTTGGTGACTGTCGGGATCCCCGAGCCCGCCGAGGGGCAGATCCTGGTCCGCAACACCTGGATGTCCGTGGACCCGTACATGCGGGGCCGCATGGACGACGTCCCCTCCTACATCCCGCCCTTCGCACTCGGCGCCGCCCTCGAAGGCAGCGCGGTCGGCGAGGTCGTCGCGTCCCGCGCCGAGAACGTGCCGGTGGGCGCGACCGTCTCGCACTTCCTCGGGTGGCGCGAGTACGCCGTCATGGACGCCGCCACCGCCACCGTCATCGACACCGCCCTCGCCCCGGCCGCCGCCTACCTCGGCCCCCTCGGTACCACGGGCCTGACCGCGTACGCCGCGCTCACTCGCACCGCCCCCGTCCGCGAGGGCGACGTCGTCTTCATTTCCGCGGCGGCGGGCGCGGTCGGCAGTGTCGCGGGGCAGCTGGCCCGCGAGCTCGGCGCCTCCCGCGTGATCGGCTCGGCGGGCGGACCGGCGAAGACCAAGAAGCTGCTCGACACGTTCGGCTACGACGCGGCCATCGACTACCGCCAGGGCGGCATACCCGAACAGCTCGCCCAGGCCGCCCCCGACGGCATCGACGTCTACCTGGACTCGGTCGGCGGCGACCACCTGGAGGCCGCCATCGGCGCCATCCGCACCGGCGGCCGTATCGCTCTCGTGGGCGCCATCAGCGGCTACAACACCACCGCACCCGCGCCAGGACCGAACAACCTGTTCCGTGCCGCCACCCACGAGGTGACCCTGCGCGGCATGCTCGTCAGCAGCCACTTCGACCTGTTCCCGAAGTGGATCGGCAAGGCCGCGGGCCTGCTCGCCGACGGCAGTCTGCGCACCGAACAGACCGTCGTCGACGGCATCGAGCAGGCGCCCGACGCCTTCCTCGGCGTACTGCGCGGCGCCAACACCGGCAAGATGCTCGTCCGGCTGTGAGCCAACCACTGCCGGGCGTCCGCGGGTCGGCGTCAGCGTTTGACGCCGACCCCGCCGAACATGGCCACGTCCTCGAGGGCCGGCGCCGCGCCGGCGTCCGCGTCCGCACGCCAGCGGTTGCACGACACCACCCCGGGCGCGAGGAGCTCCAAACCCTCGAAGAATCCGGCCACTTGCTCGGGCGTGCGCTGCGTCAGCTTGGGTGTGCCGTTCTCGTTCCAGAACGCCACCGCCTCGTCGACGTCGGGCATCTCCGGGCTGGTGATCGTGTGCGAGAGGACCAGATGGCTGCCGGTCGGCAGCGCGTCGAGCAGGCGGCGCACGATGCCGTACGCCTCGGAGTCGTCGTCGATGAAGATGACGACTCCGAGCAGGATCAGCCCGACCGGCTGGTCGAAGTCCAGTGTCTTGGCGGCGTGTTCGAGGATCGTCTCGACGTTGCGCAGGTCCTCGTCGAGGTAGTCGGTCCTGCCCTCGGGGGTGCTGGTGAGGAGGGCGCGCGCGTGGGTGAGGACCAGCGGGTCGTTGTCGACGTAGACGACGCGGGTCTCGGGGGCGATCCGCTGGGCGACCTCGTGGGTGTTGTCGGCGGTCGGCAGCCCGGTGCCGATGTCGAGGAACTGGCGGATGCCGCACTCGGTCACCAGGTGGCTCACGGCGCGGCCGAGGAACTGCCGGTCGGCCAGCGCGTACGCACCGATACCGGGGTGCAGCGCGCGGATCTGGTCCCCGGCGGCCTGGTCGACGGGGTAGTTGTCCTTGCCGCCGAGCCAGTAGTTCCAGATCCGGGCCGTGTGAGGCTGCGTGGTGTTGATCCTGCTGTCGGTCATGTTCGCTTCGCCTCCGAGTGCGTCACCTCGATCAACCCGATCAACCGGCAGCGTACTCGCGGGACTTCACCGGTCTCCGCGGGGCCTCAGAGAATCCGGTCTCCGCTGGCCCTCAGAGAATGACGTGCGGCAGGAACCTCGCGTACTCGTCCGTGATCAGACCCGCCGACTCCCGGATGCCGAGCCCCGCCGCCTCGTCCTCCACGACCCACGCACCGAGCACCACACGGTTGCCGTCGAATTCGGGCAGCGGCGCCAACTCCTGGTAGCAGCACGCCTCTTCGCGTAGGGCGGCCTCTACTCCCGGTGGATGGACCGTGACTCCGGCGCCTTCGCGGCCGAGGAGGGGCTTGGCGACGTAGCCACGGCCGGAGGCCAGCTCCCGGGGGCCGTCCAGGTAGGCGGGGAGGAGGTTGGGGTGGCCGGGGTACAGCTCCCAAAGCACCGCGAGCAGCGCCTTGTTGGAGAGGAGCATCTTCCACGCGGGCTCGATCCACAGGGTGGAACCGGTGCCGCCGCCGTTGTCGAGGGTCTCCAGGACGTGCGGGGCGAAGCGGTCGGTGGTCAGCCACTCCCACGGGTAGAGCTTGAAGCAGCTGCGGATGAAGCCGAGCTTCTTGTCGACGAAGCGCCGCGAGAGCCGGTCCCAGCCGATGTCCTCCATGGAGATCGCCTCGGTGTCGAGCCCGGCCTGCTGCGCGGTCTCGCGCAGGTACGCGACCGTCATCAGGTCCTCGCCGAGTTCGTCGCCCGCGGAGTGCGCGAAGTACAGCGGGCCACCGGGCGGAAGCAGCGCGGCCTGCTTCTTCCAGGCGTCGACGAGGCGCTCGTGGAGGGAGTTCCACTGGTCGGCGCCCGGGAAGCACTCCTCCATCCAGAACCACTGGGGGCTCGCGGCCTCGACCAGGGAGGTGGGGGTGTCGGCGTTGTACTCCAGCATCTTGGCCGGGCCGCTCGTACCGTCGTAGTGCAGGTCGAACCTGCCGTAGAGGGAAGGGAGTTCGGCGCGCCGGTGCCAGGCCTCAGTGACCGCGTCGGCCACTCGGGGGTCCGTGATACCGAGGTCGACGAGGCGGCCGTGCGTGACGATGTGCTCGGCCGCCGCGAGGCACATCGTGTGCAGCTCCTCGACGACCTCCTCCAGGGCCTCGACCTCGGGGAGCGTGAACTCGTAGTACGCGGACTCGTCCCAGTACGGGCGGAGCGAGTCGTCGGGGTAGCGGGTCAGGGGGTAGATGAGCCCCTGGTCCTCGACCGTCTGCTGCCAGCCTGGGCGGGGGGTGATGGTGTGACGTTCCATGGTCTCGGGCCTCGGGTCTCAGCTCTCGGGTCTCGGGCCTCGGGTCTCGCTCGCTTCCGGCTCAGCCGCCGCCGCTGCCGCTGCCCGAGCAGCCGAAGCCGTCGCGGTCGACGGCCTCGCTGCGGCTGAAGGTGCCGTAGTCGGCGCGCCGTCCTTCGACGTCGGCGTCGTAGTACCAGTCGGCGTCCATGCGGCCGGTCCTGCCGGTGCCGGTGCCTGTGCCGGTTCCGTAGGAACTGCCGCCGGACTGACGCCCCTTGCCGTACGAGGATGACGAACCGGCGGACGAGCCCGAGGACGAGCCGCTCTTGCAGTTCTTGTCGGCGACGATCTTGTAGCCCGTGAGGTAGTCGTAGCTGTCGCGGTCCACGCACCGCTTGTCCGGCTCCGAGCCGCAGGAGGTCAGGGCCGCCGCGAGGACGCCCATTCCGCCGAGTATCACCGTGCTGGACCGAAGCCTTCGCCGCTGCGTCCGCTCCTTCGGCTCCTGCTTCAGTTCCTGCTGCTCAGCCGCCATCTGCTCTACAGCTCCCCGTTGTCGTACATGTGTCAAAGCGTGTTCGGCGATCAGCGTAGGTAAGTCCCCGCACGTCACGCCAACCGGCTCAGCCGAATCCCCTTCCTCTACAGTCACTTCGTGTCTCTTGGGATGATTTGCGCACTCGGTTCAGCGGTCTGCTTCGGCACGGCCTCCGTCTTCCAGGCCATCGCCGCCCGCGCCACGGCGCCGGGAACGGGGTCCGGGGTCGACCCCGCGCTGCTGCTGCGCGCGGTGAAGCAGTGGCGGTACGTCGTGGGGCTCGGGCTCGACGGGCTCGGGTTCCTGCTTCAGATCGTGGCGCTGCGTTCCATCCCGATCTACGCGGTGGGTGCTGCGCTCGCCGCGAGCCTCGCCGTCACCGCGGTGGTGGCCTCGCGGTTGCTGCGGGTGCGGTTGAGCGGGGTGGAGTGGGCAGCGGTGGGGGTGGTGTGCGCGGGGCTCGCGATGCTGGGGCTCGCGTCGGGGGACGAGGGGGACGACGTCGGGTCGACGACTCTGCGGTACGTGATGCTGGGCGTGGCGGTGGGGGTGCTGGTGCTGGGGGCCGTGGCCGGGCGGCTGCCGGGGCGGGGGCGCGCGCTGGCTCTGGGGCTCGGGGCGGGGTTCGGGTTCGGGGTGGTGGAGGTGGCGGTGCGGCTGATCGACGATGCCTCGCCGGGGGCGTTGGCGCGGAATCCGGCCGCGTATGCCCTGCTGGTGGGTGGGGGCGCGGCGTTCCTGCTGCTCACGTCGGCGTTGCAGCGGGGGTCGGTGACGACCGCTACCGCGGGGATGGTGATCGGGGAGACGATCGGGCCCGCGGTGGTGGGGGTGGTGTGGCTCGGGGACCGGACTCGGGGCGGGATGGAGTGGGTGGCGGTGCTGGGGTTCGTGGTGGCTGTGGTGGGGGCGTTGGCGTTGGCGCGGTTCGGCGAGGCGCCGGCTCCTGTGGAGGAGGGGGAACCCATCAGCCCGTCCGGCGTTTGAGGACGAACTCGGCGGAGCCGGTGATGACGGTACGCACGGCTGCGGAGCCGGTGATGACGGTGCGCACGGCTGCGGAGCCGGTGATGACGTTGCGCGCGGCTACGGCAGCACCCTGCACAACGCCTCCAGTGCCCCCGCCCACCCGTGATCCGCCGGCGTCCCGTACCCCACCACCAGCGCGTCCCGCTCCGGGACCCGTGCGGCGGGGTGCCGGAAGCTCCCGAGGCCCTGCACGGCAAGGCGTTGCCAGCTTGCCGCCTGCACCACCGAGCGCTCCGTACCCGGCGGGAGTTCGAGCACCGCGTGCAGCCCCGCGGCGATCCCCGTGGCCCGCACCTCCGGTGCCCGCGCGGCAAGCGCGGCGACCAGTTGGTCCCGCCGACGGCGGTAGCGCAGCCGCGCGCCCCGCACATGGCGGTCGTACGCACCCGACGTGATGAACTCCGCGAGCGTCAGCTGATCCAGCGCTCCGCAGGCCCATTCCGCGCCCCCCTTCGCCTCGACGACCTCCTCGGCGATCGGCGCCGGAAGGACCATCCAGCCCAGCCGGAGGCCAGGGGCGAGAGACTTGCTCGCCGTGCCGAGGTAGACCACGCGGTCGGGGTCCAAACCCTGGAGCGCGCCCACCGGCTGCCGGTCGTAGCGGAACTCCCCGTCGTAGTCGTCCTCCAGGATCAGACCGCCCGCGCGCCGCGCCCAGTCGACGGCGGCCGCGCGCCGGTCGGGGTGCAGCGGTACTCCCATCGGGAACTGATGGGCGGGCGTCAGGAGCGCGACCTTCGCCGAACCCTCCCCCAACTCATCGGTGCAGGTGCCCCGTTCGTCGAAGGGCAGCGGCCTCGTCCGTAGCCCCGCCCGCTTCAGCAGATTCCAGTGCACGTCCAGGCCGTACGACTCGACCGTCACCTCCCGCAGACCGCGCGCCCGCAGCACAGCTCCGAGCACGCTCAGGCCCTGTGCGAACCCGGCGCAGATGACGATGCGGTCCGGGTCCGTGTGCACGCCGCGCGCGCGGGAGAGGTAGCCGGCGAGGGCGGTGCGCAGCTCGATGCGGCCGCGCGGGTCGCCGTAGCCGAGCGCGTCGTTCGGGGCGGCCGCCATGGCCCGGCGCGCGGCCTTGAGCCAGGCGGCGCGCGGGAACGAGGAGAGGTCGGGGGTGCCCGGCATCAGGTCGTACGTCGGGCCGCCGGCGGCCCTGCGGCGCGGTGCGGGTTCGGCGGGGCGCGGCACGGCGCGTTCGGCGACGCGGGTGCCCGAGCCCTGGCGTGCCGTGAGCCAGCCCTCGGCGACGAGGTCCGCGTACGCGTCGGCGACGGTGTTGCGGGCGATGCCCAGGTCGGCGGCGAGGGAGCGGGACGAGGGGAGGCGAGTGCCGGGGGCGAGCCTGCCGCCGCGTACCGCCTCGCGCAGGGCGTCCGTGAGGCCCTTGCGTACGCCGGAGCGCGCCGCCTCTCCCCCGGGCTCCACGGGCTCCCCGGTCTTCCCGGTCTCCAGGTGGAGGTCGACGCCCAAAGTGGCCCAGGATTCTTCCATGGGAATGGACCATACCTGTGGGCTACTCCGGTCGTACGGTCGATGTCATGACGACGAACGACAACACCACCCCCGCACCCGAGTACGTCCACGAGCACACCCCCCGCCTCGACTGGCACCAGCACGCCCCCGAGGTCTTCAAGGCGATGATCCGGCTCGACGCGGCCGCCCGTAAGGGTGTCGACCCGGTGATCCTCGAGCTCGTCAACATCCGCGCCTCGCAGCTCAATCACTGCGCGCTCTGCGTCGACATGCACAGCAAGGACGCCCTCGCGGCGGGCGAGAGCGTGGAGCGGATCATTCAGCTCAGCGCCTGGGAGGAGTCGAAGCACTTCTACACGGCGAAGGAGGTCGCCGCGATCGAACTGACCGAGGCGATCACGGTCCTTACGGACGGCTTCGTGCCGGACGCGGTGTACGACAGGGCGGCGGCCCTCTTCGAGGAGCAGGAGCTGACGCAGCTGATCGCCGCGATCACGGTGATCAACGCGTGGAACCGCTTCGGTGTCTCGACGCGTCAGGTGCCGGGCCACTACAAGGCCGGAGACCAGAAGTGAGCGCTCGGACCACTCATCTCGACAAGGGGGTCACCAGCGCGCTGTCCGCGTTGAGCGCGGCGGCGAAGAAGGGGCTCGGCGACCCTGTGCTCGCCGAGCTCGTGATGATGCGGGCCTCGCAGATCAACGCGTGTGCGTTCTGTCTGGACATGCATGTGGACATCGCCGTGAAGAGCGGCGAGACGGCGAAGCGGATCGCGCTCCTCAACGCGTGGGCGGAGGCGGGTGAGGTCTTCAGCGAGCGGGAGCGGGCCGCGCTAGCGCTGACCGAGTCGGTCACCGTCCTGACGGACGGGTTCGTCCCCGACGAGGCGTACGAAGCGGCGGCCAAGCACTTCACCGAATCCGAACTGGCCCATCTCATCGGGGTGATCACCGTCATCAACAGCTGGAACCGGGTGATGGTCAGCCGCCGTATCGAACCGGGAGGGTACGTGCCGTGAGCCTCGTGGAGGAGTTCCGCGCGCTGCGTGGTCGCCTCCCGGCTGGGGTAGCTGAGGCGCGGCGCCCCTGACGCCGGGCGCTTAGAGCACTCCCGTACCGGGCCTGCGGCTGGCGCAGGGCGCCGCCCTGTGCCAGCCACCCAGCTCACGCACAGTGCCGCCCCTGTGCCGGGGCGCTCGGCACCTGTGGCACCGCCCTGGACCGCCGCTTCGCGGCGGATGTCTCCCGCCCACCCACCCGATTACCCCGGAGCACCGGGGGGCGTGGGGGTGGGTGGGGTCACACGGGGCAATCGGGCGGGTGGGCGGGAAGGACCCGGCGCGCAGCGGCCGTTCAGGGCCCCGCCGACGGTGACGCGACACCAGGCTTCCGCACTGCGGGGTGCCGGGCGGGTGGGAGCGAGAGATCCACCGCGGGGCAATCGGGCGGGTGGGTGGGGAAGATCCGGCGCGCAGCGGCGGTTCAGGTTCCCCCACGACGGCGGCGCCGCACCAGGCCCCCGCCCACCGCGGAGTGCCGGGTGGGCGGGTGGGAAGGGCCCGGCGCGGAGCGGCGGTTCAGGGGCCCCGCCGCCGCCCCCAGCGCTACTTCGGAAGCCAGCCCCGCCACTTCGACTCATGGTCGGCGACCCAGGCCTTCGCCGCGTCCTCCGGCGCCATCTTCTTGTCCGCGATCATCAGCGAGACCTCGTTCTGGTCCTCCTCCGACCACTTGAAGTTCTTCAGGAACTCCGCCGCGTCGCCGCCCTTCTTGGCGAAGTCGGCGTTGAAGTACTTCTGCAGCGGCGTATGCGGATAGGCGCACTTGATCTTGGCGGGGTCGGCGTCGCAGCCCTCCTTGTACTCGGGCAGCTTCACCTCCGTCATCGGCACCTTCTTGAACAGCCACTGCGGCTTGTACCAGTACGACAGGAACGGCTTCTTCTGCTTGGCGAACTGCTCGATCTGCGTGATCTGCGCCGCCTCGGAACCCGCGAAGACGACCTCGTAGTCCAGGCCGAGGTTCTTCACCAGGGCCTTGTCGTTCGTGACGTACGACGGGGAGCCGTCCATGAGCTGGCCCTTGCTGCCGCTCTCGGAGGTGCGGAAGTCCTTCGCGTACTTGTTGAGGTTCTTCCAGTTGGTGACGTCCGGGTGCTTCTTCGCGAAGTACGTCGGGACGTACCAGCCGATGTGACCCGTCACGCCGACGTCGCCGCCGGGGACGATCGTCTTCTTGTCCTTGATGTAGCGCTGCTCCTGGTCCGGGTGGCCCCAGTCCTCCATGATCGCGTCGACGCGGCCCTGGCTGAGCGCGTCCCAGGCGGGGACCTCGTCGATCTGGACCTTGTCGACCCGGTAGCCGAGCTCGTGCTTGAGCAGATACTCGGCGACGGCCACGTCCGCCTGCGCGCCGACCCAGGACTGGACGGACAGCGTCACGGTCTTGGCGCCCTCGGCGTTGGCGTACGGGGACGCCTGCTTGGTCATGTCGGAGGCGCAGCCCGAGAGGGCGAGCAAGGCACAGCCCGCAGTTGCCGCGCTCGTCACACGCATCACACGCGTACGTACTCGCATGTCACGCACCCTTCTTCGTGCCGTGTTCCCGACGTGTCGTCGGCTGCGTGACCCGGTCCAGCATCAGACCGAGGCACACGATCGCCGTACCCGCCACGAGACCCGTGGCCAGGTCGCCCTGCGCGAGGCCGAACACCGCTTCGTAACCGAGTGCGCCACCGCCCACCAGGCCGCCGATGACGACGACGGCGAGGATGAGGACGACCGCCTGGTTGACGGCGAGCAGGAGCGCCGGGCGGGCCAGCGGGAGCTGGACCTGGCGCAGTTGCTGCCAGCTGGTGGCGCCGAGGGAGCGGGACGACTCCATCGCGGCGCCGTTGACCTGGCGCAGGCCCTGCGTGGTGATGCGGATGACGGCGGGCAGCGCGTACACGATGGCCGCGGCGACCGCCGGGGCGCGGCCGATGCCGAAGAGGGCGACGACCGGGATCAGGTACACGAACTGCGGCATCGTCTGGAAGACGTCGAGGACGGGCCTCAGAAGTGCCTCCAGCCGCGGACTGCGCGCTGCCGCGATGCCCACCGCGAAGCCGAGGACCACCGTGACCGCGACGGCCGCAAGGACCTGCGCGAGCGTGTCGAGGGACGGCTTCCACACGCCCAGTACGCCCGTCGCCGCCATGGCGAGTACGGCGGTGAGCGCGGTCTGCCAGGTGCCGATCAGCCAGGCGAGGGCCGCGATGATGAGGAGGACCGACCACCAGGGCAGGCCCTGGAGACCGTCGCGGATCGGGTCGAGGACCCACGTGGTGAAGTGCGCGGCCCAGTCGGCGGTGCCGCCGACGACGGGCACGTCGGTGTAGATGTGGTCGACCATCCACTCCTTGGCGGTGTTCACCGGCTCGGCGATGTTCACGATCCAGCTCTCGGGCCACTCCAGGCGGTCCGCGAAGCGCGCGGCGAGCGCCGCGACGACGGTGACCGCTCCGGCCACGGCCCAGCCGCGCCCTCCACGCAGCGGAGAGTTGTCCTCGGTGTGGGCGCCGAGCCGCTCCCCGGCGGCGCCCGTCACGCGGTCGAGGACCACGGCGAGCAGCACGATCGGGATTCCGGCCGCGAGCGCGGCTCCGACGTCCACGGAGCCGAGGGCCTGGTAGACGCGGTCACCGAGACCGGCGCCGCCGATCATCGACGCGATGACGGCCATGCCGAGCGCCATCATGATCGTCTGGTTGAGGCCGAGAAGGAGTTCCTTGCGGGCCAGCGGGAGGCGCGCGGAGAGCAGGCGCTGGCGTGCGGTGGTGCCGAGCGACGTCACCGCTTCCATCACGCCGCCGTCGGCGCCGCGCAGGCCGAGCGCGGTGAGGCGGGCCATCGGCGGTGCCGCGTAGATGACGGTCGCGATGACCGCGGCGGGCACGCCGATGCCGAAGACCAGGGCGACGGGCAGCAGGTACGAGAAGGCCGGGAGCACCTGCATGGTGTCGAGCACCGGCCGCAGGATGCGGAAGATCCGGTCGCTCAGACCGCCGGCGAGGCCGAGCAGCATGCCGAGTACGACGGAGACGAGCACGGCCACGATCATCAGGGCCAGCGTCTGCATCGTCGGCACCCACATGCCGAGCAGTCCGCACAGGCCGAACGAGGCACCGGCGAGGACCGCGAGCCGTACGCCCGCCACACGCCAGGCGACGAGCGCGGCGCCGACACTCACTCCGGCCCAGCCCGCTGCGAGAAGGACCAGGTAGACACCGCGGATGGAGAGCACGATGCCGTTGGAGATGTTGCCGAGGACGTAGACGAACAGCGGGTGGCTGTCGCGGTTGTCGATGATCCAGTCGGTGGTCTTGCCGAGCGGCTCGGTCAGGTCGACGGTGAGCGCGCCGGGCCAGGCGCCGGACGCCCACTTGGCGTTGACGATGGGGATGAGGATCGCCGCGGCGACAGCGAGCAGCAGGAGCTTGCCGACGGCACGGTGGCGCAGGAGCGCGCCGATCCCCGAGTCGCGTACGGGAGTCGATGCGGTGGCGGTGGCCATCAGGCGACCACCTCGCCGGTATCGGAGTGCCCCTTGTCGGGCTTCGTGACGCGCCCGTCCGCCGGGGCCACGCCCGCGACGACGCCGAGCAGCGCCTCGTGGTCGACGACGCCCAGGCAGCGCGGGCCGTCCATCACGCGCACCGGGAAGCCGGACTTGGCGACGGCCTCGATGGCTTCGGCGACCTTGGCGTCCGGCGAGAGCGCCGGGCCGCGGTCCTGTTCGTCGGTGTCGGCGGGGCGCATGGCGGTGCGCACGCTCATCACGTCGGCGCGTGCCACGTCCCGTACGAAGTCGCGTACGTAGTCGTCGGCCGGGGAGCCGACGATCTCCTCGGGCGTGCCGAGCTGCACGATGCGGCCGTCGCGCATCAGCGCGATGCGGTCGCCCAGGCGCAGGGCCTCGCTGAGGTCGTGGGTGATGAAGACCATCGTGCGGCCCTCTTCGCGGTGCAGGCGGATGACTTCTTCCTGCATGTCGCGGCGGATGAGGGGGTCGAGCGCGCTGAACGGCTCGTCGAAGAGCAGGACTTCGGGGTCGACGGCGAGGGCGCGGGCCAGACCCACGCGCTGCTGCTGGCCGCCGGAGAGCTGTCCGGGCTTGCGCTGCTCAAGGCCTTCGAGGCCGACCTTGGCGACGACTTCGAGTGCCTTGGCGCGGCGCTCGGCCTTGCCGACGCCCTGGATCTCCAGGCCGTACGCGACGTTGTCGAGGACGGTGCGGTGCGGGAGGAGGCCGAAGTGCTGGAAGACCATGGCGGCGCGGTGCCTGCGCAGTTCACGCAGGCGCGCCTTGTCCATGCCGAGGACGTCCTCGCCGTCGATCGCGATGGACCCCGATGTCGGCTCGATGAGCCGGGTGAGGCAGCGTACGAGCGTCGACTTGCCGGACCCCGACAGGCCCATGACGACGAAGACCTCGCCCTTCTTCACCTCGAAGGACACGTCGCGCACGGCGGCGGTGCAGCCGGTCTGCTCGCGCAGTTCGGCGGGGGTGAGGTCATGGACGGAGGTGTCGCCCGGTATTCGGTCGGCCTTCGGGCCGAAGACCTTCCAGAGGTTCTCGACGGCGAAGACGGGCCCGTCGGCGGACTCCGGCGGCTTCGCTTCTTCCTTCTTCATCACCGCGGCCTCGCTCATCGGCCATCACCACCCAGCATCTCGGCACACTTTTCCCCGACCATGAGCACTCCGATCATCGGGTTCACGGCGGGCATCGTCGGGAAGACGGATGCGTCCGCGATACGAATTCCTTCAAGACCCCGGATCTTCAACTCCGGGTCCACTACGGCGAGTTCGTCCGTGACGGCACCCATGCGGCAGGTTCCCGCCGGGTGGTACACGGTGTGCGCGGCCTTGCGCACGAGCTCGCTGATCTCGGCGTCGTCGGTGACGTCGGGACCGGGGAAGACCTCGCGCTTGAGCCACTTGGCGAAGGGCTCGGCCTGCGCGATCCTGCGGGCCAGCTTGATGCCGTCGACGAGGGTCTGGCCGTCGTAGTCGACGCCGTTCTCGTCGTACTCGAAGTACTTGAAGTCGAGGGCGGGCTTCACCTCGGGGTCGGCCGACGTCAGGTAGACACGGCCGCGCGCACGGGACTTGGGGATGTTCGGCGTCATCGATACGCCGTGCTCCGGGCGTTCGTAGCCCAGGCGCTCCGGGTTGTCCGTGAACGGGATTTGGTAGAAGTGGAACATCAGGTCCGGGCCCTTGTGGTCCGGGTCCCGCTTCACGAAGAGGCCCGCGTCGGAGTCCATCGCGGAGTTGCCGGGGATCGGGCCGTTGGTCTCCCAGACGATGACCGACTCGGGGTGGTCGAGGAGGTTCTCTCCGACGCCCGGCAGGTCGTGCGTGACGGGGATGCCGAGCGCTTCGAGGTCCCCCGCGGGGCCGATGCCGGAGTGCATGAGCAGCCGGGGCGTGTCGACAGCGCCCGCGCAGACGAGCACCTCGCGGCGGGCGGTCAGGAGCTGCTCGGCGCCGTCCTTCGTACGGATGTGGACGCCGCGCGCGGTCTTGCCCTCAAGCTCCAGCTTGGTGGCCCACGTCTCCAGGAAGAGGTGGAGGTTCGGGCGGTCGCCAGCCTCCATGTGGGGGTGGAGGTAGGCGACGGACGCGGAGGAACGCTTGTTGTTCTCCGGGTGGTACGACAGGTCGAAGAAGCCGACGCCCTCGTCGAAGGGCTTGTCGTTGAAGCCGACGACCTCGGGGACGCCGAGCGCGCTCTTCGTCGCCTCGACCCAGTCGGTGGCGATCTGGTTCTGGTCCTTCTTGGCGACGCGCACGATGTTGTTGCGCAGCTTGCCGAAGAAGGGGTCCATCGCCTTGGCGCCCCAGCCGGTGGCGCCCGCCTCTTCCCACTCGTCCCAGTCGGACGGCAGCGGCTTGAAGGAGATCAGGGTGTTGTGCGACGAGCAGCCGCCGAGGACCTTGGCGCGGCTGTGCAGGATGTGCGAGTTGCCGCGCGGCTGCTCGGTGGTCGTGTAGCCGTAGTCGAGGTCGCCGCCGAGCAGGCCGAGCCAGCGGCGCAGCGTGAGGACGTCCT
Source organism: Streptomyces sp. NPDC054866 (assembly GCF_053610745.1). Classification (NCBI taxonomy): domain Bacteria; kingdom Bacillati; phylum Actinomycetota; class Actinomycetes; order Kitasatosporales; family Streptomycetaceae; genus Streptomyces; species Streptomyces sp. NPDC054866. The sequence continues at coordinate 421,076 of NZ_JBSGZA010000003.1, read as the reverse complement.
CGCGGTCGATGTCGCTGGGGCCGCCCTCGATGACGGCGACGGTGACGCCCGGGTCCTCGGTGAGGCGGGACGCGATCACCGAACCGGCGGTGCCGCCACCGACGATGACGTAGTCGTACTCAGTGGTCTCAGCCATGCGTGCTGCTCCTCTTCCTGCGAGGTGTGGTGCAAGGTGCTTGCGCGTAGTGAGCGGGGGGTGCTCGGACGTACGGACATACACGTGCGCGGGGGCGGGACCGCCGCCCCCGCGCACGCCTCTACGAGTCGGGCCTCAGCCCGCGAACCAGCGGACCGGCCGCGGTGCCAGGTTCTGGTAGATGTGCTTGGACTCGCGGTACTCGGCGAGCCCTGCGGGTCCGAGCTCGCGCCCGACGCCGCTCTTGCCGAAGCCGCCCCACTCCGCCTGCGGCAGGTAGGGGTGGAAGTCGTTGATCCAGACCGTGCCGTGGCGCAGGCGCCGGGCCATGCGGCGGCCGAGGCCCGCGTCGTTGGTCCAGACGGCGCCCGCGAGGCCGTACTCGGTGTCGTTGGCGAGCGCGACGGCCTCGTCCTCGGTGCGGAAGGTCTCGACGGTCAGGACCGGGCCGAAGACCTCCTCGCGGACCACGCGCATCTCGCGGTGGCACTGGTCGAGGACGGTCGGCTCGTAGAAGTAGCCGGTGGCGGGGCGGACCTCGCTGGGCTCGGGGCGCTTGCCGCCGGTGCGCAGGACCGCGCCCTCCTCCAGTGCGGAGGCGACGTACATCTCGGTCTTCTCGCGCTGCTGCTGCGAGACGAGCGGGCCGCATTCCACGCCGTCCTCGGTGCCGCGGCCGAGCTTGATCTTGCTTGCGCGGCGGGCGAGTTCGGCGACGAAGCGCTCGCGCACCGACTCCTCGATGATGAGGCGGCCGCCGGCGGAGCAGACCTGCCCGCTGTGGATGAAGGCGGCGTTCAGCGCCTGGTCGACGGCGGTGTCGAAGCCCTCTTCGGTGGCGCAGGCGTCGGCGAAGACGACGTTCGGGTTCTTGCCGCCGAGTTCGAGGGCGACCTTCTTCACGCCGAGGGCCGCGGCCTGGGCGACCTTGGTGCCGGAGACGAGGCCGCCGGTGAAGGAGACCAGGTCGACGTCGGGGTGGTCGGACAGGCGTGCGCCGACGGTGTGGCCGGGTCCTGTCACGATGTTGGCGACACCGGCAGGCAGGCCCGCCTCGACGAGCAGCTCGATCAGCGCGACCGTCGTCAGCGGAGTGACCTCACTCGGCTTGATGACGAAGGTGTTGCCCGCGGCGAGCGCGGGGGCGATCTTCCAGCTGGCCTGGAGGAGCGGGTAGTTCCAGGGCGTGATCATCGTGCAGACGCCGATCGGCTCGTGCACGACGACGCTGTGGATCTCGTCGGACCCGGCGTCGACCACGCGGCCCGCGCCCTCGCCGATCACCAGGTCGGCGAAGTAGCGGAAGGCGTCGGCGACGCAGTCGACGTCGACGCGGCCCTCCTCGACGGTCTTGCCGGCGTCGCGGCTCTCCAGGAGCCCGATCTTCTCCCGGTCGCGTACGAGGAGGTCCGCGACGCGGCGCAGCAGTGCGGCCCGTTCGGCGACGGGCGTGGCCGGCCACGGTCCGTGGTCGAACGCCTCACGTGCGGCGGCGATGGCCGCGTCGGTGTCCTCGGTGCCGCCCTCGGCGATCAGTGCGAACGGCTTGGCATCCGCCGGGTCGAGGATCTCGCGCGTGGCGCCGGAGAGGGCGTTTCGCCACTCTCCGCCCACATGGATGGTCTGTTGTGCGGACACGTCCCGTTTGCCTTCCGTTCCTGTCATACGCCCCGCCTGTCACTCGCGGTAGCCGGGTGCACATGCCCCGAGGCGGAGAAACCATGCGCATTACATAACTGAAAGTGCGCTGTGTCACTGCGCGTGCAGGCACCTGGGGCGAAACGTACGCTCGAAGAGGGGTTTATGGGGTTCATCCCTGGAGGTGGCGCTATGCGTGGAATATCCAGGAAGCGTGGCTGGGGCACCGCGGCCTGCACGGCGGCCTGTACGGCTGCCGCGCTGCTGGTCGCACCGGCCGTCGCGCTCGCCGACACGGAGGATCTGAGCGCACAGGAGATCTCCGACAAGGCGGAGCAGGAGCTGCTCGACGCGAAGTCGGTCCACCTGAAGCTGGAGCAGAAGGGCAAGGACGTCGACGGCGGCGAGCCGGTCTCCATGGACCTCACCCTGGACCAGGACGACAACTGCGTCGGCTCGCTGCGCATGGCCGACGACGGCGGCAGCCTGGAGCTGATCAAGCAGGGCGAGAAGGTCTGGATGAAGCCCGACCTCGCCTTCTGGAAGGCCCAGCTCCCCGGCGGCCAGGGCGAGGCCGCGGCCGAGGTGATCGGGGACCGCTATCTGTACGGCACGACCGACGACGCCCTGCTCAAGGACATGGCCGGGGTCTGCGACCTCAACACGATCCAGGACGAGGTGAAGAACAAGTCCGACGACAGCACAGCCCTGAAGAAGGGCGAGACGACCAAGGTCGACGGCACGTCCGCGATCCCCGTCTCCGGCAGGGAGGACGGCAAGACCACCACGCTGTACGTCGCGACCGAAGGCACTCCGTACCTGGTCAGGGCGACGGAGAAGGGTGGAGGGACCGACTCGACGCTGACGCTCAGCGACTACGACAAGCCGGTCCCGTCGAAGACTCCGTCGGAGAAGGACTCCGTGGACGTGTCCCAGTTGCAGGGTCAGGTGACGGACAAGCCGAACACCTACTGAACCTCGTGCTGGATCTCGTCGAAGTCCGCCGGCTCGTCCCGCACGGCGAGTCCCGCCACCCACAGCGGCATCAGCCAGTGCACGACGAACGCGGTGAAGAGCACGGGGAAGAGCAGCCCCTCGGTGTCCCACCCCTGGTACGCGGTGAACCCGGCGCCGACCGCCGCCGCGAGGAGCAGCCAGAGCATGATCTGACGCGCACGCGCCGCGACGCGGACCCGCTCCGCGCGCTGCCGCTCGTCCAGGACCCGCTCGCGCAGTTCGAGCAGGCCGCGCGTGGCGCCGTTGATGACGCCGGTGGCGACGCACCACGGCAGCAGAAGGCCGAGCATCGTCCACATCGCCCACCGCTGGTCGCCGACGACCGTGAGCAGCCAGGCCACCTCACTGGCCACGGTCAGCACTATGTGGGCGCCGACCGCGATCCGCCTGCGCGTGGCGGTGGCGTACATCGGCGCCCCCTCGCGCCGGTTCATGAGCGCGAACATCCGCCGGTCGTAGCCGGTCATCTCCTGTGCCCCTTGTGCCTGCCGGCCCGTCATCCCTGACTCCTCCCGTAGACCTCGTCCGTGAGCGGGCGGAACGGCTCGAGGGAGAACAGCGCCTCCACCGGCAGTCCGAAGAACACCGCGATCTTCAGCGCCAGGTCGAGGCTCGGGTTGTACTGCCCGCGCTCGATGTAGCCGATGGTCTGGTAGTGGACCCCCACTGCCTCGGCCAGGCTCTGGCGCGACACTTTCCGCTCCGCGCGCACCATCGCCAACCTGTTGTGCACTTGCTCGCTCATGTATAAGAAGTACTACATCAGCGAGCAGACACGCAACAGAGCGGGTGCGCAACAGAGCAGCTACGCGACAGAGATCACCCAGCGGTTCGCAGCAGATCCCGCACGCACTCCCGCAGCCACGCATGAGCGGGGTCCGCGTCGTGCCGGGGGTGCCAGGCGATGCCCAGCGGCAGCACCGGCAGGTCGAGGGGGATCTCGAAGGTGACCAGGCCGAGGGTGTCCGTCAAGGGCCGCGCCCAGGAGACGGCGAGGCCCACCAGGTCGGTGCGCAGAAGGATGAAGAGCGACGAGGGGTACGTCCCCACGCTGCCCACCACCCGGCGCGTCAGCCCTCGTTCAGCGAGGGCGCCGTCCAGCGGTCCCTGGAGTCTGCCCCTCCTGGAGACCGTGATGTGGTCGGCGGCCGCGAACCGCTCGGGGGTCAACTCCCCCCGCAGCAGCGGATGTCCGGAGCGCACGACGCCCAGCATCCGGTCGTCGCGCAGGTGCTCCACCCGCACCTCGGGCGCGACCGTGTCGATGACCCCGGCCTCCAGGTCGGCCGTGCCCTCGCGCAGCACGGGCGCGTCCACGTGACTCTCGCCGAGGAAGCGGATGCGCACGCCGGGCGCCTCGGCCGCGGCGCGGGCGAACAGCGCGTGGCCGTAGGCGGCGGCGATCGAGTCCTGCCCGAGCACGGTGAAGGTGCGGGACACGGTGCGCAGATCGGCCGCGCCAGGACCGGCGAACAGGGCCCGCGCCCGCTCCACCACGGCGCTCACCTCGGCGCGGACGGCGAGCGCGTGCGGGGTGGGCACCATCTGCCGTCCCGCCCGTACGAGGACGGGGTCGCCCAGGGCCTTGCGGATGCGGCCCAGGGTGCGGCTCATCGCGGGCTCCGACAGGTGCATCCGGCGGGCGGCGCCGGACACGCTCTCCTCGTCGAGGAGCACGTCGAGGGCGAGCAGGAGATTGAGGTCGAGGCCGCTGCCGGGATGACCCGGCTCGGATTGCGTCACGCGCATACATCCCTTGCAAAGGTTGCACTGGAGATCATGTGAGGAGCGAGCCTACGGTGAGCGGGCATCCCCCACCACGACGCTCCTTGGAGGAGCCTTGCCCTCTCCTGCCCGAAACCGGCTCGGCCGCTCGGCCGAACTGACCCTCTGCGCCTGCGTGCTCGTCGCGCAGGGCATGGTCGCCGCCATCAACCTCCTCATCCCGCAGCTGAGTTCGTCGTCCATCGATCCCTCGGCGAGCGAACTGCTGTGGACGGTCGACGCGTACGTCATCGTCTTCGCGGGCCTCCTCATCCCCGCGGGCGCCCTCGGCGACCGGTACGGCCGCAAGGGCGCGCTGCTCTGGGGTCTTGGACTCTTCGCCCTGGGCGCGGCGGTCAGCGCGCTCGCCACCGGGCCCCTCCAGTTGATCGCCGGGCGGGGTGTCTCCGGCGCGGGGGCCGCGCTGATCATGCCCGCGACCATGTCGATCCTGGTGCGCACCGCGTCGCCGGAGCAGCGGCCGCGGGTCATCGCGTCCTGGGCGCTGGCCGCGGGGCTCGGCGGTTTCGCGGGGAACGCCGTCGGCGGCCTGATCGGCCAGTACCTGCCGTGGCGCGCGCTGTTCTGGCTGATGGTGCCGCTCGCCGCGATCCTCGCTCTCGCCGCGGTGCGCACAACTCCCCGTACGGAGACGTCCGTTGAGGCCGCCATCGACCCCGTCGGCGCGGTCCTCCTCACCGGCGGGCTGTTCGCTGTGCTCTTCGGCATCATCGAGAGCCCGGTGTACGGCTGGACGTCGGCGCGCATCCTCGTCGCGTTCGCGCTGGGCGCGGCGCTCATCGGGGCGTTCGTGGCACACGCCCTGCGCTCACGCGCACCGCTCTTCGACCCGCGGGTCTTCGGGTCCCGCAGGCTGCGGGCGGCGACCCTCGGAACGGCCGCGTCCTTCTTCGGTCTCTTCTCGCTCTTCTACGTCAACTCGCAGTATCTGCAGTACGTGAAGGGGTACGGCGCCGCCCGCGCGGGCCTCGCCATCGTCCCCCTCACCGTGGGCATGGTCCTCGTCCCGAAGCTCGCGGCACGGTTCTCGAAGCGGCCTCGCCCGCTGGTGGGCGGCGGGCTGCTCCTGATCGGGCTCGGCCTGCTCGGCGCGTCCACGGCGGACGCGGGCACGCCCTACGCGGCGTACGCGTGCTGGCTGCTCGTCATCTCGGCGGGCACCGGGATGTGCATGCCCGCGCTCACGCTCGGCGTCGTCTCCTCGCTGCCGCCGCACCAGGCGGGCCTCGGCTCGGGGCTCGGGACGTCGGCGCGGGAGGTCGGGGCCGCGCTGGGGGTGGCCGTCACGGGGACGGTCCTCGCGTCGCACGAGGGATTCACCTCCGGGATGGAGGCGTCGCTGCGGGTCGTGGGGCTCGCGGTGGTGGCCGCGGCGGCCCTGGTCACCTTCGGCTACGGGGCCGGACGCACTTCGCCCCCGGCTGCCGGTCGAGCGGCTGCCGGGGGCGAAGTGAAGGGTCGTACCGGTCGACGTGAGGTGTCGTCCTAGATGAGGCCGAGGCCGCGGACCGCCTCGCGCTCCTCGGTGAGCTCCTTCACGGACGCGTCGATGCGCGTACGCGAGAACTCGTTGATCTCCAGGCCCTGGACGATCTCGTACTTGCCGTCATTGGTGGTGACGGGGAAGGAGGAGATGAGGCCCTCCGGAACGCCGTACGAACCGTCCGACGGGATGCCCATCGAGGTCCAGTCACCGGCGGCCGTGCCGTTCACCCACGTGTGGACGTGGTCGATGGCGGCGTTGGCGGCGGAGGCGGCCGAGGACGCGCCACGGGCCTCGATGATCGCGGCGCCGCGCTTGGCGACGGTCGGGATGAAGTCGTCGGCGAGCCAGGCCTGGTCGCTCACGACGTCCGCGGCGTTCTTGCCGGCGATCTCCGCGTGGAAGATGTCGGGGTACTGGGTGGCCGAGTGGTTGCCCCAGATGGTGAGGCGCTTGATGTCGGAGACCGGGGCGCCGGTCTTCTTCGACAGCTGCGAAAGCGCGCGGTTGTGGTCGAGGCGGGTCATCGCGGTGAAGCGCTCGGCCGGTACGTCCGGGGCGGCGGCCTGCGCGATGAGCGCGTTCGTGTTGGCCGGGTTGCCCACGACGAGGACCTTGATGTCGTCCGCGGCGTTGTCGTTGATCGCCTTGCCCTGCGGCTTGAAGATGCCGCCGTTGGCGGAGAGCAGGTCGCCGCGCTCCATGCCCTTGGTGCGGGGGCGGGCGCCGACGAGGAGGGCGACGTTGGCGCCGTCGAAGGCGACGTTCGGGTCGTCGCTGATCTCGATCGAGTTCAGCAGCGGGAAGGCGCAGTCGTCGAGCTCCATGGCGGTGCCCTCGGCGGCCTTCAGGGCCGGCGTGATCTCGAGCAGTCGCAGATTGACCGGCACGTCCGCGCCGAGCAGGTGGCCGGACGCGATGCGGAAGAGCAGCGCGTAGCCGATCTGGCCGGCCGCGCCGGTGACGGTGACATTCACGGGAGTGCGGGTCATGGCGATCTCCGTAAGACAGCTGGCGGTGGGGGTCCCCGCCCCTTGTGCGGGGTCCCCTTGTGCTGGATCCCCACCGACGCCCTCGATGATCGATCTCTTGGCATCAAGAGAGATCCGCCGCTCAGGCTATCGCGCCCCGCCGACCCCCGAACCCCGGGAGGGTGTGGCCCGCCCCACAGAGATCCATCCGTGCCGCAGGACCGCGATGTACGGGCTCCGTTCGGGCCTCGCGAAATTTCTGCGAAATCGACAGGCATGTCTTCGGCGAGTGCGGGCACACGCAGCAGTACCCCCACGGGAGTGGTCACACCCCCAGGCGGCCGCCACGCTCCCCCCCTGAGATGGTGGCCGCCATCTCCCGTCGGTCACCCCCGGCACCCGGCCCCGGCCGCGCCTACTTCGTGCAGCCGGTCTGGCCCGCCTTGAGGGTCGCGCACGCCTCCGCCGACGCACCGTCCTTGACGGCCACCATCGGCGTGTACGCGTCCAAGTCCGCGTTCACGGTCCCGTTCTGCTTGGCTCCGTCGCCGGAGATCGTGACCTTGTCGCCCGGAGCCGCCTGCGTGATGCGCGCCCACGCCGCCCCGCACGTCTTGCTGTAGCGGACCTCGACCACGGCCTTGCCCACCGTCGCGCGCGTCGTCGTGGCGGCCAGTTCGCCGCCGCAGCCCATGGTCTCCGGGTCCTTGCCCGTGCAGCTCTTGCCGCTGCACTCGACGCCCTCGGGCAGGTCCTTGTCGCTCGTGCTCGGCGACGCCGGCGGCTTGGCGCTTTCGTTGCCCTTGTCGTCCTTGCCGAAGTCGGTCAGGAAGACCGCGGCGGCTATGACGACGAGCGCGCCGACGACACCCGCCAGGAACATCGTCAGCTTCCTGCGTCGCCGCTGCCGGTCGGGCGAGTCACCGCCACGGCCCGGCTCGTGCGTACCGGGCGGCCCCAGGACGACGCCCTGGTCGCCCCCGCCCCCAGGTCCGTACGACGGAGCCTGCGGCGGCACCGTGGGCGAGACACCCGCGGGGCCCGCGACCCCCGTGACGCTGCCGCCGGGGCGTGCCGTACGCCCTGGCCGGTCGACGGAACCGACACCGGCTCCGGCACCGGCACCCGCGCCCGGGGCGCCGTTGCGCGCCGTGCCGCCACTTTCCGCGCCCTTGCTCTTGCCCTTGGGCGGATTCGGTCCCAACTCGCCGAGCGCGGCCCGCGCCTGGGAGATCCGGATCGCCTGCATGGTCATGTCGTGCCGCATCTCGGAGCGGCTCCACGCGCGCTCGGCGAGTTCCCACATGGTGATGAGGTGAACGGGATTGGTCCCCGTCACCTCGGCAAGCGCGACGATCGCACCCTTCGGAGCGAGCAGCCGCCCGTTCAGATAGCGCTCCCACGACGTCTTGCTGTACCCGGTGCGGTCCGACACCGCGGCGATACTCAGACCACTGCGGTCGACGAGCCTGCGCAGCTGACTCGCGAACTCCCTGACCTGCGGATCCAGCTCATCCGGTAGCGCCTTCCAACGAGGCATTACTCCCCCTATTCCCCCCGGTACGTGCCAACGTGCCCCCGCGCGTGGTTCCCCCCGCTCTGCCCATGAGGCAGCCCCCCGCCGCTCCTGTCATGGGCTACCCAGAGGGATGCCAAAAGTCAGGATGTCAGTTCCCGGACCGGGGGCGCACGGGAGTGTTCGGGCCACTGGCGTGCACCGTCGCACTCCGTGCGGTCCGGCGTCCAGTGTCCCATCGCTGTCCCGCTCCACGATGCGGAACCCCTGGTAGCGGCCTGGGACGTCCCAAATCATCCCGAATGCACCGCTTGGCCCTTTTGCGAAATGCCTCCGGGAGGAAGCATCGAAGACGTCAACGCACCACCTAGGGGGAACACATGCGCATCAGCAAGGGCAGGTCGAAGCGGCTGCTCGGCTCGGCGGTGGCCGTGACGGCGGGGGCGGCGATCGCGCTCGGCGGCACCGCGTCGCTCGCGCAGGCCAGCGGGCCGCACGTCGTCGACGGCAAGGGCGCCGCGTACAACGACTGGGGCGACGAGGGCGATCTGTCGCGCCACAGCCACGCGAACAGCAACGCCACGCGCCTGTGGCAGTCCGTCCTGTACGCGGACGGGGCCAAGTGGAAGGACAGCAACGGCAAGCGGCACACGTTCAAGAAGTGGGACATCGACGGCAGCTTCGGCCGGAAGACCGAGTCGGCCACCAAGTGGTGGCAGCAGCGCGAGGACGTCGAGGACGTGGACGGCATCGTCGGCAAGGAGACGTTCGGCGTCGCCGACGACTTCCTGAACGGCCCAGCAGGCGGCGGCCATGTCACGTACAGCGGCTACAAGCACGACGTCGGCTTCAAGCGCCTCTCCGGCACGTACTACGTGAAGATCGACGGAAAGTGGAAGAAGGCGGCGTACAACTGGCGCGGCTGACCCCCGACTCCGCCTCACCCCCGGCCGGGGCCGCCACGTCGTGGCGGCCCCGGCTCATGCGCTAGCTCATCAGGAACCTCAGCAGCCCTTCGAACAGCACCGCGAGGACGAGGAACGTGGTGACTGCGACGGTGGAGCGCCACGTCCAGGCCGAGCGGGCACGCGACGGCCGCCGTGGCCCTCTGGACCGGGCAGAGGGCGCGCTCTTGCCCGCCTTGCCTGCCCTGCTCGCCTTGCCTGCCCTACTCGCCTTGCCTGCCTTGCTCGTCTTGCTCAGTACGACGCCCGGGGCGGGCTCCGTGCCGCCCGCACCGCCCCGCGGCCATACGCGGACGGCCACCTCCCAGCGCGCGCAGAACCGTTCGCCGTCCTCGCCCGCCACCTTGCACAGCGCAGCGACCGCCTGCCGGGGCGGTGGCTGCCGTGCGTTGAGGTAACGCTGCCAGGAGGACTTGCTGTAGGCCGTCTCCTCGCCGAGCGCGATCAGGCTCAGGCCGGTGCGGTCCTTGAGCAGCCGCAGTTGCTCCACGAAATGCCGTACCTCCGGCGGAAGTGCCTCCGGAAGCGGCTGCCAGGCAGCACTCATGCTTCACCCCCAGCATGCGCCCAGTTTGCCCCCATGACGGCGGGGTGACCCGAAGTGGTTCCTTCCGCGCCGCGCCGCCCCCTGTTGCGGGCTGGGAACACCGTTGCGGAATGGTCACCTCCCTGCCACAGGGGCAAGGCATCCCTTGTACGGAATTGGCGGGGGCATGACGCTGGATCCCGTTGGAGCGGCCCTCCACGAACCGGCGGCGCCCGTCCTCCCACGGGGGAGAGGACGGGCGCCGTCTCTGCTGTCAGCGGCCGCCGCCGCCCGGCGTGACGAGGCCCGTCTCGTACGCCACCACCACCGCCTGCGCCCTGCTGTCCAGGTCGAGTTTGGACATCGTCCGGTTGAGGTGGGTCTTGACGGTGGCCTCGCTGATGTAGAGGCGGTCGGCGATGTCCGCGTTGGACAGGCCCGTCGCGATCAGCTTCAGGACCTCGACCTCGCGCAGGGTCAGCGCCCGCAGATCGGGCGGCGGCTCCGCGCACTCACCCCCGGCTCCCGCACCGGCCTGCCGGGCGAAGGCCTCGACGAGGCGGCAGGTGACACTGGGCGCGAAGAGCGCGTCGCCGCCACCGACGGCGGCCACCGCGGCGAGCAGGCGCTCGGGCCCGGAGTCCTTGAGCAGAAAGCCCGACGCTCCGGCCCGCAGCGCCCCGTACACGTACTCGTCGAGATCGAAGGTGGTCAACACCAGGACGCGCGGCGGTGGTTCGGGTGCCTCGGCGAGGATCTTCTCGGTGGCCACGATGCCGCTCATGCCGGGCATGCGGATGTCCATAAGGACCACGTCGGGCCGGGTCGTCGCGGCGAGAGCTACGGCTTCCGCACCGTCACCCGCCTCACCGACGACCTCGATGCCGGGCGCGGCGCGCAGCAGCCCCACCAATCCGGCCCGGATGAGGAACTGGTCGTCGACCACGAGCACCCTGGTCATCTAAGTCGCGTCGTCCCCCTGCGATGCGGCCTGCGCGGAGGTCGGCAGGGTCAGACGCACGGCGAACCCTCCCTCGCTCCGCGGGCCGATGCTGATCGTCCCGCCGTAGAGCTTGGCCCGCTCCCGCATCCCAATCAACCCATGGCCGCTCCCTGTGCTCACTCTGTCCGGAATCACCCCCTCCCCGTCATTGGTCACCGAAACCGTCACGTGGTGCGGCTGGTAACGGAGTTCGACCGCCGCGCCGGCTCCTCGCGCGTGCTTCAGTACGTTGGTCAGGGCCTCCTGGACCACGCGGTACGCGCAGAGTTCGATCCCGGGAGCGAGCTGGCGCGGTGTCCCCTCGACGCGCAGCTCGACATCGACTCCCCCGGCCCTCACCCGCTCGATCATCTCGCCGAGCCGCGCGAGCCCCGGCATCGGCGCGTCGGGCGCACCGTCGTCCTCCTCCCGCGCCCGCAGCACCCGCAGCATGCGGCGCAGCTCCTCAAGGGCCTCACCGCTGGTGCCGGAGATGGTGGAGAGCGCGGCGTGGGCGGTGGCGGGATCGGAGGCGAAGACGAACTTCGCGAGGCCCGCCTGCACGGATATCACGGACATGTGATGCGCCACGACATCGTGCAACTCCCTTGCTATGCGCCCGCGTTCCTCGGCCACCTCGCGCCGCGCCCGCTCGTCCTGCTCACGTTTCAGCTGCCTGGCCAGTTCCGCGGAGCGGCGCGCGAGGTGACCGAACCGCCAGATCACCAGGGGGAAGCCGATGGCCTGTCCGACCACGGACGCCATGGACGCGCCTTCGCTCACCAGGCCCGCGTAGATCCAGACGGCGCTCATCAGGGCGGCGCAGGGGACGGAGACGCGGGCGGGCCGCAGGGACGTGACCGTGTAGACGGTGAGCATGGGCGCGAAGGTGTTCACCACGGGCCAGTAGCCGAGGGTGACGTACCCGGCCCACACCACGTGTACCAGGAGCAGGACCGCGAGCGGCGCCTTGGAGCGGCACGCGACCGGCAGATTGGCGAGCGCCACCAACACGTAGCCCCGCACGTCGAGTTCGGGCCACCCCTGCCGCACAGACTCCTGCCCGAGGAGCACGGCGACGGTGGTCAGGGCGACCGCGATCGACGTGTCGGCGACGAGGGGGCGGATCCGCATCGCCGCAGCGTAGCTCGGGTGCGGACACCGGAACGTCAAACTACGGCGGTACAGCGGAAGTTGCAGGAACCACGGGCGTACTCCACAGGGCGTGCCCGAACCTCAACCCTGCGCGGGACGACTCCCCCCGCCCCGACGCCGTAGCTTCTCGGGCAAGGGCAAGGGCGAGACAGAGCAGCGGCCCGTCCTCACACGGGGGGAGAGGACGGGCCGCGGTCATGGCGTGCGGAACGCTCGCCGTCAAGTAGTGATCGTTCGGTGCAGCGTGTCGCCGAGGAACGGGATCTCCAGCCACGGATCCGGCTGCGCCATCATCGCGAGCAGCACGATGGCGAGGCCGAGGGCGCCGTACGTGACCATGTCCGTGAAGCGCGAGCGCACCGCCAGCATGCCGACGCCGGGCAGCGCCCACCGCATGACGGCGCCCGCGATCAGCGCGAGGCCGATCAGTATCGTGCCGACGCGGAACACGTCGAAGGCCGTGAGCAGCAGCCCGAGCCCCACCGTCGAGAGCACGGTGAGCAGCGGCCACTGCCGGGCGGGCGCGGGGGCGTCGCCGCCCGCGGCCCGGCCGCCGCCCTCGGGCCGCGCGGTGTCCCGGGTCAGGAGGGGGAAGCGCCGCGTGGTCTTCTTCGGCCCGTCGGGACCGGGGGAGCTGACGGCACCCTTGGCCTCGGTGTCCTCCACGGCCTCGGCCTCCGTGAGGCCTGCCTTCGTGACGTCGGCCTTCGTGACATCGGCCTTCGTGGCGCCCGCCTCCGTGCCGCCCGCCTTCGTGACGTCGGCAGGCGATGCCCCTTGATCAGGTTCGGCGCTCATGGGCTCACCCTTTCCCGGTTCAGCTCGCGGCGACGGACGCGGCGCGCTCGGCAGCCTCGACGACGTTGACGAGCAGCTGGGCGCGCGTCATCGGGCCGACACCGCCGGGGTTGGGCGAGATCCACCCGGCGATCTCGCGGACGCCGGGGTGCACATCGCCGACGATCTTGCCGGTCTCGTCGCGCGAGACGCCGACGTCCAGGACCGCGGCGCCCTGCTTCACGTCCTCGGGCTTGATCAGGTGCGGCACGCCCGCAGCGGCCACGATGATGTCCGCCTTCTTCAGGTGGAAGGACAGGTCGCGCGTACCGGTGTGGCACTGCGTCACCGTCGCGTTCTCCGAGCGGCGGGTGAGCAGCAGCGGCATGGAGCGACCGATCGTCACACCGCGGCCGACGACCACGACCTCGGCGCCGTTGATCTCCACGCCGTACTGGCGAAGCAGCTGGATGATGCCGTAGGGCGTGCAGGGCAGCGGGGCGGGCTCGTTCAGGACGAGGCGGCCGAGGTTCATCGGGTGCAGGCCGTCGGCGTCCTTGGCCGGGTCCATGAGTTCGAGGACGCGGTTCTCGTCGATGCCCTTGGGCAGCGGGAGCTGCACGATGTAACCGGTGCAGGCCGGGTCGTCGTTGAGCTCGCGGACGACGTCCTCGATCTCCTCCTGCGTCGCGGTCGCGGGCAGCTCGCGCTGGATGGAGGCGATGCCGACCTGCGCGCAGTCGCGGTGCTTCCCGGCGACGTACTTCTGGCTGCCCGGGTCGTCACCGACCAGAACAGTCCCGAGGCCGGGCGTGAAGCCCCTCTCCTTCAGGGCCGCCACGCGGGCGGTCAGTTCGGACTTGATCGCGGCTGCGGTGGCCTTGCCATCGAGAATCTGGGCGGTCATGACTCCATCTTCCCGGATGAGACCCGCCCGGTACCAATCAGGTCGCCCCTGCGGCCCGGCTGTGTCTCAGCTGTGTCCCGAGACCTGACCAGCTCTGTTGCACTTGCACAACACATACGGAATGCGGCTGGACAAATAAGCCTGGCCTAAAGAACGATATGCGACACAGTGCCGCGGGCAGTGTCGGGGGGACGGACCGCATCTGTAGAACTTTCCTCCGTGATGTGCCGCGTCGTCCCCGCACTACCCGACGGAGGAAGACCGCCATGAGTTACGGCGACCCGAACAACCCTTACGGGCAGCCGCCCCAGCAGCCCCCGGCCGCTCCCGGTTACGGCTACCCCCAGGCCCCGCCCGGCGTCCCGCCGCAGCAGGGCTACGGCTACCCGCAGCAGCCGGCCTACCCCGGCTACCCGGGCGGCGGCGGCAACATGATGCAGCAGTCGATGCCGGGGCTCCTGATGACGGCCCGCGTCTTCCTGTTCCTGATCTCGGCGGTGCAGATCCTCGCCGCGATCATCTACCTGTACATCGGCGCCATCGCCAGCGATGTCTCGGACAGCGCCGACGACTACGGGTTCGGCGCCGTCGGTGACGGCGGCGACGCCGTGGCCGGGATCCTCATCGTCGTGGCCCTGATCGCGGCAGGCCTCGCGGCCCTGTCGATCACGCTCGGCGTGAAGTTCAGCAAGGGCGCGCAGGGTGTGCGCATCACCACCGTCGTGTACGGCGCCCTCGGCACCATCCTCGGTCTGATCGGGCTCTTCGTCGGCCTGGACTCCGGCTTCGCGAGCGCGATCATCTTCCCGCTGATCTGGGTCGTCTTCGGCGTCATCATCACGATCGCCCCGGTCGTGCCGAGTGGCACCGCCTGGTTCGCCCGTCCCCGCTACTGAGGCGAGAGCAAAGCAACGGTGGCCGCGCCCTTCGGGAAGGGCGCGGCCACCGCTCTGTGTGGGACCCGCTCAGTGGAAGAAGTGCCGCGTGCCCGTGAAGTACATCGTCACGCCCGCCTTCTTCGCGGCCTCGACCACCAGCTCGTCACGGACCGAACCGCCCGGCTGCACCACGGCCTTGACGCCCGCGGCGGTCAGGATCTCCAGGCCGTCGGGGAACGGGAAGAACGCGTCCGAAGCGGCGTACGCACCGTGCGCGCGCTCCTCGCCCGCCCGCTCGACGGCGAGCTTCGCCGAGTCGACGCGGTTGACCTGACCCATGCCGACGCCGACCGACGCGCCGTCCTTGGCGAGCAGGATCGCGTTGGACTTCACCGCGCGTGACGCCTTCCAGGCGAAGGCCAGTTCGGCCAGCTCGCCCGCGTTGAGCGCGTCGCCCGTGGCGAGCGTCCAGTTGGCGGGGTTGTCGCCGTCGGCCTGGAGGCGGTCGGTGACCTGGAGGAGCGCGCCGCCGTCGATCTGCTTGACCTCCACCGTGTTGGAGGGGGCCTGGTGGGCGCGCAGGACGCGGATGTTCTTCTTCTTGGTGAGGACTTCGAGCGCGCCGTCCTCGTACTCGGGCGCGACGATGACCTCGGTGAAGATGTCGGCGACCTGCTCCGCCATCTCCTTGGAGACCGGGCGGTTGACGGCGATCACGCCGCCGAACGCGGAGAGCGGGTCACAGGCGTGCGCCTTGCGGTGCGCCTCGGCGACGTTCGAACCGATCGCGATACCGCAGGGGTTGGCGTGCTTGATGATCGCGACGCAGGGGTCTTCGTGGTCGTACGCGGCACGGCGCGCGGCGTCCGTGTCCGTGTAGTTGTTGTACGACATCTCCTTGCCGTGCAGCTGCTCGGCCTCGGCGAGGCCGCCGTTGCCGTCGACGTAGAGGGCGGCGCCCTGGTGCGGGTTCTCGCCGTAACGCAGGACGTTCTTGCGGGCGTACGCGCTGCCGAGGAACTCGGGGAAGGCCGAGCTGTCGTCGGCCGCGTAGTCATCGGCGAACCACGAGGCGACAGCGAGGTCGTACTCGGCGGTGTGGCGGAACGCTTCGGCGGCGAGGCGCTTGCGCGCGGTCAGGTCGAAACCGCCGTCACGGACGGCGGCGAGCACGTCCGCGTACCGGTCGGGGCTCGTGATGACCGACACCGACGGGTGGTTCTTGGCGGCGGCGCGGACCATCGAAGGACCGCCGATGTCGATCTGCTCGACGCACTCGTCGGGCGTCGCGCCCGAGGCGACGGTCGCCTTGAAGGGGTAGAGGTTCACGACGACCAGCTGGAACGGCTCGATGCCGAGGTCGGCGAGCTGGCGCTGGTGGTCGTCCAGGCGCAGGTCGGCGAGGATCCCGGCGTGCACGCGCGGGTGCAGCGTCTTGACCCGGCCGTCCAGGCACTCGGGGAACCCGGTGAGCTCCTCGACCTTGGTGACGGGCACCCCGGTGGCGGCGATCTTCGCGGCGGTCGAACCGGTCGAGACGAGCTCGACGCCGGCCTCGTGAAGACCGCGCGCGAGCTCCTCGAGCCCGGTCTTGTCATAGACGCTGATGAGCGCGCGCTTGATCGGGCGCTGCGAACCGTGCGTACCTTCGGCGGTCACGGGATAAGTACCTTTCGTCCCTCAATGCGGTAGCCGTTACGGGCCAGACGCCCCACGACATCGACGAGCAGCCTTCGCTCGACTTCCTTGATGCGCTCGTGCAGAGCGCTCTCGTCATCCTCATCCCCGACCGGGACCACGCCCTGGGCGATGATCGGGCCGGTGTCGACGCCGTCGTCGACGAAGTGGACGGTGCATCCCGTGACCTTCGCGCCGTACGCGAGCGCGTCGCGCACACCGTGGGCCCCCGGGAAACTGGGCAGCAGGGCGGGGTGCGTATTGACGAACCGGCCGCCGAACCGAGCGAGGAATTCCTTCCCCACGATCTTCATGAACCCGGCCGACACGACCAGATCGGGGCTGTACGAGGCGGTCGCTTCGGCGAGAGCCGCGTCCCATTCGTCGCGCGTGGCGTGGTCCTTCACCCGGCAGACGAACGTGGGAATCCCCGCGTTCTCGGCGCGCTCCAGTCCGACGATGCCGTCGCGGTCGGCGCCGACCGCGACGATCTCGGCGCCGTAGCCCGACGCCCCGTCCGTGGCGATCTTGTCGAGCAGAGCCTGCAGATTCGTACCTGATCCGGAGACCAGCACGACGAGGCGCTTGGCCACAGGGCTCTTGGCCACAGCGGGGCCCTTTCTCGGGAGGTGCGTCTTTGTAGGGTCGTACAAAGGCTTCGCCCCCCGCGATACGGGGAACTCTACGAAGCGGCCGACCGTCAGCAACGATACCGGCACACGGTGCGGCCCCTCACGGGACGGGGGCGCGGCCGGAAGGTAGCGTCTGCACCAGAACGTCACACCGACGTGGAAGCCGACGCAGATGCCGACGTGGACACCGTCCAGAAGCTCGCTCGACAAGCTCGCTCGACCAAGGGGAAGACGCACACCTGATGCCGGACCGTAGCCTCCGCCTCCCGCTGTCCTTCGCGTTCGGTTCGACGCACGCAGGGGAGCGCGGCTCGACGCTGCTGCGCGACGGCCGCCCGTCGTCCCCGCCGCAGGGCTCCCAGGACTCGGGTTCCTCCGACTCCTCGGGTTCCTCCGATTCCTCGGGCTCAGGGAAGAAGAAGGACGACGACAACCCCTTCGCGCCGCCGCCGGAGGGGACCCCGGACCAGCCGTGGCGGCCCCGCCCCGGCAACGGCGGCGAAAGCCCGGACTCGGACGGCCGGGGGCGTTCCCCCTGGGGCAGCCAGTGGAGCGACCGGCAGCCCGGCCGCTCCCAGGGCGGCGGCTTCGGCGAGCGCCCCGGCAAGGAGGGCGGGCAGGGCTCCGACGGGTCCTCCGGCCCTGGCGGCGGCATGCGCTGGGACCCGACGGACCCGGCTCAGCGCCGCGCTCGGTACGCCCTGCTCTCCGGCATGTGGGCCTTCTTCTTCGCCCTCTTCGGCTGGCGGTACGTGGCCCTGCTCCTGGGCGCGCTCGCGCTGAACTGGGGCATCAGCTCGCTGCGGGCGAAGCCGAAGCAGCCGGACCCTACGGCGCCGGTCACCAACCAGCCCGCGGCCGACCCCGCGAGCACGAAGCCGCAGACCACGGCGGCGGTCAGCGGCCTGGTGACGGCGTCGCTGGCGCTGGCGATGGTGGCGGCGACGTTCGCTGCGCAGCTGGTGTACCGCGACTACTACACGTGCGTGAACGACGCGCTCACGAGCCAGTCGAAGCAGCAGTGCGAAGATCTCCTGCCGAAGCAGTTGCGCCCTCTGCTCGCAGAGCGCGACTGATCCTGGCCGGGGGCCTGGCTGTGCGGGGCTGACCTTGCCTGGGGTCCTGGCGTGGCCCGGGGTTCTGGCGTGGCCTGGTCGGGGGCTGACTTGGTTGGGGCTGACCTAGCCCGGCCGGGGCTGGACCGGCTATTTTCCTCGCCTGTGGGTCGGCTTCACTAGACCGCCGCTTCGCGGCGGATGCTCCCCTCCCACCCACCCGTTTGCCCCGCAGCGTCTGCGCCTCCGCCACCCGAGCCCGCTTCGCGGCGGGTGTCTCCCGCGGGCGGCGAACTCTCTTGTGTCGAGGCTGGGGCACTCCGGGGTAATCGGGTGGGTGGGCGGGAAAGATCCGCCGCGAAGCGGCGGGCTTGTTGGCGGGCGGGATCAGCCCGGCACCCCCTGCGACAGGGGCCCCGCCCGCCCGCGCCGCAGGGGCACCGGCAGCGCCCCGCCCCCTCAGGCCCCCGGAGGCCGTTCCTCCGGGTTCACCTCTCGGAGGGCCGCCCAGCGAGCCTCGCGGGACGCCTCGCTGTGCCAGTCGTCCGTCACGCCCCCCGCAGGCGACTGAGGCAGGAAGTCATAAGGCTCGAACGGCTCCGGCGCAGGCAGCGCCGGCGGCAGCGGCTTCTCCCTGTGGCGAGGGAGGCGAGGGACCCGCGGGAGGCTCAGGCGAGGGGCCCGCAGGTTCAGCTGGGGAACGCGCGGCCTCGGCAGCCGCAGGCCCGGCAGCCACGCCCAGCGGGGCGCAGCCCGCCGCGCCCGCAAACGCCACGCCCGCCCCAGCAAGGCGACCGGCACCCCCACCACCCCCGTCCACCCCAGCGCCGCAGGCCCCGCCTGCCACCACACCGGCCCGAAGTCGGCCAGCGCGGCCACCCCCATCGGGCCCCCCGCCAGCGCCGCGAGCCCCGCCATGAAAGCCCCGCACAGCGCCGCCGCCACCACGGCCACCAGCACCGTCCGCCCCCGGGACCACGCCCCGCCCCGCTCCCCGCGGACAGGAGCCGCCGCCCCCGCCGTGAACCACGCGACCGCGATCCCCGCGGCCAGCGGCACCGCACCCGCCGCCCACGTCAACGGCGACCCCGGCCCCTCCGCCGGCACCGCGGCGAGCAGCGGGAACGCCGGCAGCATCGGGCCCGACGTCACCGCGAGCGGCCCCGCCACGCCCCCCGTGCCGAGCGCGAAACCGGGGCCGAGGCCGTACGCCGCACCCCACACCGCCGCGTTCGGCACCAGCGCCACGGCGAGCAGCAGCACCGCGAAGCGCCCCGACCACACGTCCGTGACCTGCGCGAACGACGCCCTCGCCAGGCCGCCGTGCAGGGCGAGGGACACCGCGACCAGGAGCGCTCCACCGCCGACGAGCACCACCGCCCCTGCCGCCCCGGCCCGCGTGACGGCACGGATGTGTCGGCGTACGAAGAAGGGACGTACCGCTGTCGGCAGGGCCCGCAGGCCGCCCCGCACCACGTCGGGCACCGGCTCCCGGGGCCGACCGAGCGCCGTCCACACCCCCAGCGCCGCCGCACCCCCCACGACCACCGGCAGCTGCACGACCGCGCTCAACCACGACGGCCGCAGCTCGCCCCCGGCGGCGTACAGCGTCGCGGCGGCGCCGACCAGCAGATAGCCGCCCACCACCCCGCACCACGCGGTCCGCGGCGCCATGCCCCGCCCCTCCGGATCCGCCGCGTCCCGCGCCGCCCGGTGCGCGAGCCAGCCCGGAAGGACCATCAGGAGCAGGGGCGTGACGCCGACCGGCGCGGGAGCCCCGGAGAGCGTGTCCGTCCTGATCAGCTCCGTGCCGTGGGCGATCAGCCACACCGCGGCCGCGACGTGCAGCGCCGCGTCGGGCCCGCTGTCCGGATAGGGCGAGCTGATCCAGAGGACCATCACCAGGACGGCACACGAACCCAGGCCGAGCCCGGCCGCGACGGCCCCGCCGAACAGGCACGTCCCCAGTCCGGGTGAGCGGTCACGGGCCCGCTCGATCAGCGGCTTGAGAGGCGGCAACGGTGAGCTGCGGTCGGTGATTTGAGTCACACCCACCATGCTGCCAACGACACGCGCTTTCTCCCCGTAACAGGCGAATACCGGATGTGTCGCTCAAGATACGTTTATGTACTTTTTCGTACGGCGGATCGGCCGCGCCCTACTGCCCGCCGCACGAAGGCCCCCGGCCCACGGCGCGGAGAGTCCGACATGACCCAGAGCCCTGCCACCCCGTTGCCGTCCCCCAAGGAACGCCGGCGTCTGCGCGAGGCGAAGCACCTGAGCCAGGCCGAGATCGCCGCGAAGGTGGGCGTCACCCGGGAGACCGTCCGCTCCTGGGAGTCGGGCCGCTCGACTCCGAGCGGCCGCAGGCGTGGCATCTACGCGAAGCTGCTGGCCGAGATCGCGAACGAGCAGACGGTCGCCGACAAACCTTCCGTACGCCGCCCCAGCTGGGCCAAGGACCCGGATTCGGCCGTCGACACCAAGGGCGGCAAGTCCCCCGAGCGCATCCCGGTGGGCGCGGCGATGAACGGCCAAGCACCGCCCGAGCCGGTGGTACGCGCACCGGCCGTCGCCCGGCCCGAGCCGAAGCCCGAACCGATGCCCGAACCTGAGCCGTCCGCGCCCACGCCGGAGGCGACCCCCGCCGAAGCCTTCGACACGCTCTGCGCGGCCTGCGCCCCCGGCCTCGTACGCCAGACCTACCTCCTGACCGGCCGCCGCACCCTCGCCCAGGAATCCGTGGAGCGCGCCTTCCAGCTGGCCTGGCAGCGCTGGCCCGAGGTCGCCGTCGACCGTGACCCGGCGGGCTGGGTCCGCGCGGCGGCGTACGAGTACGCGATGTCCCCCTGGCACCGCCTCCGCCCCACCCACCGGCAGCCCGACGCCCCGCCCGCCGAGGCGGCCGACCGCGCCTTCCTCAAGGTGCTGATGAGCCTGCCGCCCGCGCAGCGCCGCACCCTCCTGCTCTACGACGGCGTCGGGCTCGACCTGCCCGAGACCGCGGCCGAGACGGAGGCGAGCACGCCCGCGGCGGCCAACCGTCTCCTCAACGCGCGCGAGACGATGACCGAGAAGCTTCCCGAACTCGCGGCGACGCCCGACGCCCTGACCCAGCGCCTCGGCGAACTCTGCAAGGCGGAGAAACTGCGCCCCCCGAACGCGGGCCGCGTACGCACCGGGAGCGAGCACCGCGCCCGGTTCTGGACCCGCACGGCGATCGCCTTCACCGCCCTGATCGTCGGCGCGACGGCCCTCACCCTGAGAACGGCCCCCACGCACTACGAGCCACCCCAGGCCCCGGGCACGGCCATCAGCGGCGTACCGCCCCGGATGGGCCCGGGCCACCTGACGTACGCGGACCAGATCCTCCACAAGAAGCTGCGCGAGGACTTGTCGAGCGGCCCGGAGAGACTGACGCCGGAGGCGAGATGAGGAGCGCCCCGTAAGGGGCGCGGGGAACTGCGCGACCAGCCACAGGCGGCCTGCGGACAAAGAAAAGTGGGCCCGCATCTCACGTAAGAGAGATGCGGGCCCACCTTCAACAGCTCAGGCCAAGCTAAAACTTCAGCCGGCCAGAATCGCCCGCGCCAGCTTCGCCGTCTCGGTCGGCGTCTTGCCGACCTTGACGCCCGCAGCCTCAAGCGCTTCCTTCTTCGCGGCAGCCGTACCGGAGGAGCCGGAGACGATGGCGCCGGCGTGGCCCATGGTCTTGCCCTCGGGCGCGGTGAAGCCGGCGACGTAGCCGACGACCGGCTTCGTCACGTTGGCCTTGATGTAGTCCGCCGCACGCTCCTCGGCGTCGCCGCCGATCTCGCCGATCATGACGATCAGGTCGGTGTCGGGGTCGGCCTCGAACGCCTCGAGGGCGTCGATGTGCGTCGTGCCGATGACGGGGTCGCCACCGATGCCGACGGCCGAGGAGAAGCCGATGTCACGGAGCTCGTACATCATCTGGTACGTCAGCGTGCCGGACTTCGAGACCAGGCCGATGCGGCCCGGCTTCGTGATGTCGCCCGGGATGATGCCGGCGTTCGACTGGCCCGGGGTGATGAGACCGGGGCAGTTCGGGCCGATGATGCGGGTCTTGTTGCCCTTCGACTTCGCGTACGCCCAGAAGGCGGCGGAGTCGTGGACGGCGATGCCCTCGGTGATGACGACGGCGAGGGGGATCTCGGCGTCGATCGCCTCGACGACGGCGGCCTTGGAGAAGGCCGGCGGCACGAAGAGGACGGAGACGTTGGCGCCCGTCTTCTCCATCGCCTCGGCGACGGTGCCGAAGACCGGTACCTCGGTGCCGTCGAAGTCGACGGACGTGCCGGCCTTGCGCGGGTTCACGCCGCCGACGATGTTGGTGCCGTCACCCAGCATGAGCTTGGTGTGCTTCATGCCCGTGGCACCGGTCATGCCCTGGACGATGACCTTGCTGTCCTTGTTGAGGAAGATAGCCATGGCTGTTCTGTCCCTCGTCCCTTACTTCGCGGCCGCGAGCTCGGCGGCCTTGTCGGCCGCGCCGTCCATGGTGTCCACGCGCTGCACGAGCGGGTGGTTGGCGTCGCTCAGGATCTTGCGACCCAGCTCCGCGTTGTTGCCGTCGAGGCGCACGACCAGGGGCTTGGTGACTTCCTCGCCCTTGGACTTGAGGAGCTCGAGCGCCTGGACGATGCCGTTGGCGACCTCGTCACAGGCGGTGATGCCACCGAAGACGTTGACGAAGACGGACTTGACGTCCGGGTCGCCGAGGATGATCTCCAGGCCGTTCGCCATGACCTCGGCCGAAGCGCCGCCGCCGATGTCGAGGAAGTTGGCCGGCTTGACGTTGTCGTGCGCCTCACCGGCGTACGCGACGACATCCAGGGTCGACATGACCAGACCGGCACCGTTACCGATGATGCCGACCTCGCCGTCGAGCTTCACGTAGTTGAGGTTCTTGGCCTTGGCAGCAGCCTCGAGCGGGTTGGCTGCGTCCTTGTCCTCAAGGGCGGCGTGGTCGGCCTGGCGGAAGTCGGCGTTCTCGTCGAGCGAGACCTTGCCGTCAAGGGCCAGGATGCGGCCGTCCTTGGTCTTGACGAGGGGGTTGACCTCGACGAGGAGCGCGTCCTCGGCGACGAAGGTGTCCCACAGGGTCACCATCGCCTCGGCGACGCCCTCGGCCACCTCGGCCGGGAACTTCGCCTGGGCCACGATCTCGCGGGCCTTCTCGATGTTCACGCCCTCGACGGCGTTGACCGGGACCTTCGCGAGGGCCTCGGGGGTCTTCTCCGCGACCTCCTCGATGTCCATGCCGCCCTGCACCGACGCCATGGCGAGGAAGGTGCGGTTGGTGCGGTCGAGGAGGTACGAGACGTAGTACTCCGCCTCGATCTCGGGAGACAGCTCGGCGATCATCACCTTGTGGACCGTGTGGCCCTTGATGTCCATCCCGAGGATGTCCGTCGCGCGAGCGACCGCCTCGTCGGGGTTGTCGGCCAGCTTCACGCCGCCGGCCTTGCCGCGGCCACCGACCTTCACCTGCGCCTTGACGACCGACTTGCCGCCCAGTCGTTCGGTGGCCTCGCGCGCCGCCTCAGGCGTGTCGATGACTTCACCGGCCAGCACCGGTACACCGTGCTTGGCGAAGAGGTCCCTCGCCTGGTACTCGAACAGGTCCACGCGCGTCCGTCCCTTTTCCGTGATCTCGCTGCGATCTCGCTGCTTTGTGGTCAGCTGTCTGCGTGGGCGTGCCGCGGAGGGCAACGTGACTGCGCTGTCACAAGGGAGGCGTAGGACGGAGTCCGGTACGCGGCATGTCCGTCTCGCAGGTTATCGCCGTGGGCCGTTGGTCCCTAAATCACAGATCACATTTGGGCGGTGATGACTGTCACAGATCGCGGATGCGGACAGAGGGGGGCGGCCCCTGTGGTGACAGGGACCGCCCGTTTGCTCCTGTTACGGCTGGTGAAGCCACAGACCGCGCCGCCGCACGGCTGCCGCTCCCGCCGTCAGAGGTGCAGGTAGCTCGGGGTCACCGAGTCGGCCACGCCCTGGACGCCCGTGACGGCGTTCCCGGCGAGGGACTGCGCGTCGGGGGTGACGGTGCCCGTCAGGTCCTGCGCGAAGGGCGAGACCTGGCCGGCGACGCCGTGCGCGAAGGGGTGGACGTCGCCAGTGACGCCGTACGCGAGCTCTTCCGCGCTGCCGCCGACACCGTGCACGACGGGCCGCACCTGGTCGGTGACGGTCTGTGCGACGGTTTGCACGAGCGGCGAGACCGAGCCGACGACACCGCCCGCGAAGGGCTGTACGTCATCGCTGACGACCCCCTGGGCGAACGGCGGGACCTCGCCGACGACACCGCCCGCGAACGGCTGTACGTCGCCGGCCACGCCCTGCGCCAGGTAACCGGCGTCGCCGACGGCCTGCCCGGCGACCGGCACGGCACCGTCCACTGCGGTGGCGGCGACGGGCGGCAGCACGGCTGCGGCGGTCTCGTCGGCGATGGGGGTGGCGGTCTTCGTGGCGGTCGCGGGGGCATCCGTCGCGGCGGCTTCGACCTCGGGGGCGAAGGCGGAGAGCGGGCCGAAGAGGTAGTCGACGGAGTCTTCGGGGGTGGTGACGTCGGAGGTGGTGACGTCCGGGGTGTCGACTGCGGGGGCGGGGGCCTTGGGGAGGTCGGCCTTGGGGGCGGCGGCCTTCGCTTCGGTGACGGTGGACTTCGCCTCGGCGATGGTGGACTTCACCTCGCCCTTGACGTCGGCGACATCGGCGACCGTGTCGGACGCGTTGTCCGGCAGGGCGACGGAGTGCTGCTGCGGCAGCTCGTCCGCGCTGGCCGCGGCGGAACCGAGAGCCCAGGCGCCCGTGACACCGGCGGCTATGACGATGGAACGACGGATGTTCTTGTTCATGCGTGCTTCAGATCCTTCGAACTCTGGCTGTGAATCCGACCCGGATACGTCCGGTCGGCGGGCAGACCTTTGCCACCCCCGCGCGGCAGGTCTTCGCGGGGAAAGGGCTGCCCTAGCCAGGGAATTCGGGAATGTCCCGGTGTCGTTCGCGGATCGGCACGGGAACCTGACCGGCCCCGGCACCCTGCAGAAGCCGCACCGGCGCCCGGCTGTCCAGCGAGGCGGCACACGGATCGCCGTGCCGCGTCGAGCCACCGTCACCGGCCGACTGCCCGCCCAGCGTCCGCGCGGGATCACCGGGCGCGGACGGGAACGGGGTCGGGGATGGGGACGGCTCGTACCCGGTGCGGTGCGCGCCGCCCGAGCCGCGGTCGCCGCTGATACCTGTGCGAGTGCCGGTACCTGTGCCGTACGAGGACTCAGCCCGCGCCCGAGCAGTCGCCTCGCTCTGACCGGCGCGAGGTGACTGAGGCTCAACGCCGACATCCGCGCCATCACCAACGCCATCGCCCGTGCCACTGCCAGAGCCAGAACCAGGCTCCGGCAGCTCAGGCACGCCGGGGACGGTGGGGATGCTGGGAACGGTGGGCCTCTCGGGGAAGTCAGGGAAAGCCGGCGCCTCGGGCAGCGCCCGCTGCGACGCACCCCCGAGAACTCCGGTGGCCCCGTCCACGACCGGCCGCACAGCACCCCGCGCGTCCCGAACCACGGGCTCGGCGGCACCGGCCACGGGCTCGACAGCAGCGCGCCGCACGTCATCAGCCCTGTTCGCGCCCTCACGCGCGGTCCCGGCCACCCGCTCACGCACCGGTTCCGCCGACCGCACCGGTTCCGCCGACCGCGCCGACTCCGCACGCCCCGGAGCCGGCACACCGTCCGCCGCATGCGCGCGCTCGCCGCAGAGGAAACCCAGGGCGAGCAACCCGGCCAGCACCAGCACCACTTGCAGCGCACGCCGCCCGGCCACGGCGCGCAGCATGCGCACAGCGGCATCGGGCAGAACGACTGCTGCGGAAGTCAAGACGAGGAGGTTCCTCTACTGGGCCGGGCGGGGCCCGGAGCGGTACACGGAGCGCGACACTCCGGGAGTGAAGCCCGCCGATCCTCGCACGGGCCGCCCGCCTTCGCGCAAGTCCCCTGTTATCGATGCGTATTCATGTCCGGTATGGGCAGAGGGCGCTTCTCGATCGCCGCTGCCATCACCTCCGGGAAGAGGTCGGGGGTGCAGGCGAAGGCGGGTGCGTCGAGCGCCGAGAGCGCCGCCGCGTGTTCGCGGTCGTACGCGGGTGTCCCCTCGTCGGAGAGCGCGAGCAGCGTCACGAACTGCACGCCGGACGCCTTCATCGCCGCGACCCGCTTCAGCATCTCGTTGCGTATGCCCCCTTCGTAGAGGTCGCTGATGAGGACGACGATGGTGTCGGCGGGCCGGGTGATCTGCGACTGGCAGTACGCGAGCGCCCGGTTGATGTCGGTCCCGCCTCCCAGCTGTGTGCCGAACAGGACGTCCACCGGGTCGTCGAGCTGATCGGTGAGGTCGACGACATTCGTGTCGAAGACGACGAGCCGCGTGTTGAGCGACCGCATCGAACCGAGCACCGCTCCGAACACCGAGGCGTAGACGACGGACGCGGCCATCGAGCCCGACTGGTCGATGCAGAGGATGACCTCCTTCTTCACGGACTGCGATGCCCGTCCGTACCCGATGAGGCGCTCGGGCACGATCGTCTTGTATTCCGGCAGGTAGTTCTTGAGGTTGACCGCGATCGTGCGGTTCCAGTCGATGTCATGGTGGCGCGGCCTGCTGACGCGGGCGCTGCGGTCGAGCGCCCCGGTGAGGGTGGCGCGGGTTCGCGTGGCGAGCCGCTTCTCCAGGTCCTCGACGACCTTGCGTACGACGGCTCGCGCGGTCTCCTTGGTGGTCTCCGGCATGGCTTTGTTGAGGGAGAGGAGCGTCCCGACCAGATGCACGTCGGCCTCCACGGCCTCCAGCATCTCGGGCTCCAGGAGGAGGGTGGACAGTCCCAGCCGCTCGATGGCGTCACGCTGCATGACCTGAACGACGGAGGAGGGGAAGTAGGTCCGTATGTCCCCGAGCCAGCGCGACACGGACGGCGCCGACGCCCCGAGCCCCGCCGAACGTTCCCGCCCCCGCTCCTTCTTCCCCGCATCCCCTCCCCCATAGAGCGCGCCGAGCGCCCCGTCCATGGCCGCGTCCCGCCCCCCGAGCTCACACCCGGCCCCGTCGGCCGACCCTCCTCCCAGCACAAGCCGCCACCGCCGCATCCGCTCCTCTACGGGGTCCAACGCCTGGCCGCTCCCCGCTTCCGAGGCCACACCCCGACCGGCGACCGTTGTCACGTCCTGCGTCATCAGCCCACCCCCACAAGCCCGTTACCGTCACCGACACTCGCCTCGGCCCCACACTCGGCCCCAGCCCCGGGACCGGGACCGAGCCCAACCCCCAACAGCAGACTCAGCACCGGCAGCACCGCGTCCGCGCGCTCGCCGTCCAGTTCCTGTCCGAAGCCAGGTATCCCGCCGGCCACGGTCGAGCCGGAGCCGCCGCCCGCCGCAGGCCCACGCCGCACCAGCTCGCCGAGCGTCCGCCGCACTCCCGGTTCGTACGCCGAGAAGGTGCGCCGCAGCAGTGGCAGAACGTCGGTGAAGGCGCGGTCGGGGACGCCCGTCAGCCAGTCGTCGACAAGACCGAGCAGGCGCTCGTCGTGCACGAGCAACATGCCGCCCCCTGACCCACCGCCCACGAACCCCTCGATCCAGGCGGCGGCTTCAGCGGGTTCGGTCCCTCGTGACAGGGCGAGCCCCATGAACCGAGCGGCCTCGCCCTCGGCCAATTCCCCGCCGTCCATCAGGAGCCGGACGCACCGCCCCCGCACCACCCCCGCAACGCTGTCCCGCTCCCCCAGCACCCTCAACACGGAGTACCACCGCCCCCGCATACCGGCGCCCAGTGGAGTCACACGCGGGCCGGACATCCCCTCATCCACCGGCCCGGCGCCCAGCTCCCCCAGCAGGCCCACCGCCTGGTGAACCGCGTCCACATGACCCCGCATCTCGAGCGCCGCGTCCTGGTCGAGCCCCGCACACGCAGGCGGCAGCCCGACGAACACCCGCTCGGCCAGGCCCACAGCCACCTCGCCCAGCGCGGCCGTGTCCGTGCCCCGCACGTCCCCGTACCGAAGCGACCGCACCAACGCGGGCAACGCCTGTGCCAGGTGGCCGACATCCGCGTCCAGTGCCGCCCGGTCGGCGAGGACCCGCATCACCACAGGCAACGCGTCCGGCAACTCGGCCAGCAGACACCGCTCGGCCAACGCCGTCACGTCAGCCAGCGCGCGGGCCCCGATGGCATCGGACTCCGCCCGCGCGGTGGCCGCCGCCACCACGGTCGTCCCCCACACCCCCGCCTCCGCCACCCGCACGGAAAGCTCCGGCTCCCACCGCAGCCGCCAGGTCTCCCGGAACGTACCCGTACTCCCCCGTGACTCGGCCGGCTCGCCCCAGCCGATCCCGAGCAGCCGGAGGCGGTGCAGCAGCCTGCTGCGCACCGCGTCCGTGTCCTTGCGCAGATCCAGCTCCAACTCCCGCTCAAGCGCCTCTGGTTTGAGCCTGAGCTTCCGCTGGAGGCGGGTGAGATCGCGCTGCAACGGCACCGCCGGCGCCGAGTCCGGCACCTCCCCGAGGACATCCCCGACGACGAGCTTGTCGTGCACGAGGGAGAGCGGCACATCGGATCCCTCGCACATCACCGCCCGGATCGCGTCCGTCATCTCGGTGAGCCCCGGCAGCGGACGCCCCCGCATCGCGGCGAGCGTGTCCGCGAGCCGTACCGCCTCGATGACATGCGCGGACGACACAAGCCTGTCCTCGTCCCGGAGGAGCCGAGCGACCTTGGTCAGCCATCGCTCGACGGGCCGGTCGGGCGCGCTGAACAGGTGCCCGTACCAACCGGGTGACGCGATCCCCGCGCCGTATCCACTGGCCCGGGAGAGGCGGCGGTGCGTCCAGGGCACCCAGGTCATGTCGACCTTCACCTTGGGCAGCCCCTTGAGCAGCGCCCGGTCGGCCGCCACGGTCACCTTCTGCCGCAGCGCGGGCACATGCCAGGCCCCGCACACGACCGCGACGTCGTCCGCACCGAACTCCCGCTGTGCGGTACGGATTTGGATCCGCATGTACGCCTCGCGCACCAGGTCACGGTCATGCCCGCCGGACCCGTACTCCTCGCGCAGCACCCCCATGGCCTCGCCCAGCGCGTCGAACGGCGCGAACGCGTCCCCGCCCGCACCCCGGTGCTCGACGACGTCCTCCCACCACCGCTCGGGATCGTCGTACCCGGCGGTCTCGGCCAGCACCGCGAGCGGATCGATCCGCACCGCGTCCGCGTCCACGTCCGTGTCGCCCGGAGCTCCGGGTTCGCCCGCCTCCTGCTCCGGCCTCGCCAGCGCATGCGCCGCCGGAAGATCCATGAAGCGGACCGGCACCCCGGCCCCCGCCGCCCACTTGATCGCGACCCACTCCGGCGAGAACTCCGCCAGCGGCCAGAACGCCGACCGTCCCGGCTCGTCCACCACGTGCGCGAGCAGCGCGACCGGCGGCCGCATCCCCTCGTCCGCCGCGAGCGCCACAAGTCCGTCGGCCTCCGGTGGTCCCTCGATCAGCAGTACGCGTGGCGCGCCCTCATCGAGCGCGGCCCGCACCGCACGCGCCGACCCCGGCCCGTGATGCCGCACCCCGAGCAGCAACGGCCCCTCGCCAGCCCGAGTCGTCGTCCCCCGCACCACGTCGCTCATGTCCGCCCCTCCCCTTCTCACGCGAACCAGCCACCGTCACACCCACACCCGGCACACCCGGGCCGCCCCAGTCCGTCACGCACTCACCTCACGGCACGCGCGGTAGAAGTCCTTCCAGCCGTCACGCTCGCGGACCACCGCCTCCAGGTACTCCTGCCAGATCACCCGGTCCGCCGCCGGGTCACGGACGACCGCGCCGAGGATGCCCGCCGCGACATCGCCCGGCCGCAGCACGCCGTCCCCGAAGTGGGCCGCCAGGGCGAGGCCGTTGGTCACGACGGATATCGCCTCGGCCGTCGAAAGCGTGCCGCTGGGCGACTTCACCTTCGTACGCCCGTCTGCCGTGACCCCGTCCCGCAGCTCGCGGAAGACGGTGACGACGCGGCGTATCTCGTCGATCCCCTCGGGCCCGGACGGCAGATCGAGCGAGCGCCCGATCTGGTCGACGCGGCGCGAGACGATGTCGACCTCGGCGTCGGCGCTCTCCGGCAGCGGAAGGACCACCGTGTTGAAGCGGCGGCGCAGCGCGCTCGACAGGTCGTTGACCCCGCGGTCGCGGTTGTTGGCCGTGGCGATGAGGTTGAAGCCTCGTACGGCCTGCACCTCCTGGCCCAACTCCGGTATGGGAAGGGTCTTTTCCGACAGGATCGTGATCAGCGTGTCCTGTACGTCCGCGGGGATGCGGGTCAACTCCTCGACGCGCGCCGTCATGCCGTCCGACATGGCCCGCATGACGGGGCTCGGCACCAGCGCGTCGCGGCTCGGGCCGTGCGCGAGCAGCTGCGCGTAGTTCCAGCCGTACCGGATCGCCTCCTCCGGCGTGCCGGCCGTGCCCTGCACGAGCAGCGTCGAGTCTCCGCTGACGGCGGCCGCCAGATGCTCGGACACCCATGTCTTCGCGGTGCCGGGCACGCCGAGCAGAAGCAGGGCGCGGTCCGTGGCGAGGGTGGTGACGGCGACCTCGACGATGCGGCGCGGCCCCACGTACTTCGGCGAGATCACCGTCCCGTCGGGCAGCGTGCCGCCGAGCAGATACGTCGCGACCGCCCATGGCGAGAGCCGCCAGCGGGCAGGCCGGGGCCGGTCGTCCTGCGCGGCGAGCGCGGCCAGTTCGGCGGCGAAGGCATGCTCGGCATGCGGCCGCAGCGCCTCCGCCTCCCCCGCGGGTTCGTTCTCGGCCGTCGGGTTTGTCGAGTTTGTCGAGGTCGTCGAGTCGACGGACACGGTCATGGAGCGATCCCCCTCCAACTCGTCCGGACGCATCTGGCCCGGATGTGATTCCTACCGTGCACCACGCCACTGACAATCGCCCCTCGCGCCCCGCTGACCTGCACGAACACCGAGCGCGGGGTCGATTGTCAGTGGCGGGATCTACCTTCGATGACATGACTCAGCAGGGGGTGCGCTGGACGGCGGATCAGGTGCTGGCCCTGGCGCCTGACGCCCCGTCACGCAAGGCGGGAAGCAAACTCGGCGTCGCCGGCCCATGGTCGGAGGCGGGCAGTTCGGGCGAGGGGACGGTGTGGGGACTGTGCAAGGGAAGTGGCAGCAAGCCGTATCAGACGGTCGTCGACATCGCGGACATCACCGGCGCGGCCGGCCCGGCGTACAAGTGCAGTTGTCCGAGCCGGAAGTTCCCGTGCAAGCACGCGCTGGGGCTGCTTCTGCTCTGGGCGGGCGGGGACGGGACAGTCGGCGCGGTGCCGGACGCGCGGCCGCCGGAGTGGGCGGAGGAATGGCTGGCGGGGCGCCGTAAAAGAGCGGAGACGAAGCGGACTTCGGACGCTGAGCCCAGCTCACCGGTCGCCGATCCCGAGGCGGCACGCCGCAGGGCGGAGCGGCGGGCCGAGCGGGTCACGGCGGGGGTGACGGAGCTGGAGCAGCGCCTCTCCGATCTGCTGCGGGGCGGTATAGCCGCCGCCGAGCAGATGGGGTATGGACTGTGGGAGGAGACGGCGGCCCGCATGGTCGACGCGCAGGCGCCTGGACTGGCCGCGCGGGTGCGGGAGTTGGGGGCCATTCCCTCCTCCGGGCCCGGCTGGCCGGTGCGGATGCTGGAGGAGTGCGCGCTCCTCCACCTCCTCGACCAGGGCTGGCTGCACCGCGAGCGACTGCCGGACGCCCTGGCGGCCACGGTCCGCTCCCGCATAGGCCTGCCCGCACCGGCGGATGGCCCGCCGACGCGTGACAACTGGCTGGTGCTCGCGCAGTACGACAGAGCGGACAGCAAGCTCACCACCCGCCGGATATGGCTGTACGGCGCGGAGTCCGGGCGGACGGCCCTGCTCCTGTCGTACGGAGCCGCGGGCCGCGCACCGGCGCTCGCGCTGCCGGTGGGCCTCGCGCTGGACGCCGAGCTGACCTCGTATCCGGGCGCCGGGCAGTTGCGGGCCGACCTGGGCGAGCAATTCGGCGCTCCCACGCCGACAGCCACCCGGCCGCCTGGCGTACGAACGGAAGAGGCCGCGCGCCGCTACGGAGAGGTGCTTCGAGAGGACCCCTGGCTGGATTCCTGGCCGGTGGCGCTGAGCGAAGTCATACCGACCCCACACCCGGGGTCCTCCCCCGACAGCTGGCAACTGGCGGACGCGGGAGGCGACATGGCCCTGCCCATCACCGCTTCCACGGCGTCTCAAGCGGGCCTGTGGCGGTTGGTGGCACTCTCTGGAGGCGCTCCGGTGACGGTCTTCGGCGAGTGTGGCCACAAGGGCTTCACCCCTCTGACGGCCTGGCCACGCGGAGCGGGAGAGGCGGTGGCCCTGTGCTGACCACCACGGGGTGGCACCGCCGCCGGGTCCACTCGGCACACAGCGGGTCCCCGTAATGCCGCAGCACCACAACGCCCTCCGACAGCCCCAGGACGGCACATCCAAGGCAGCAGATCCAAACGAAGAACGCGAGAGACCTGAAGGACCCGAAGGGCACGAAGCGCCTGAAGGACCCGTAGGACCCGAAGGATCGGCGCGACCGGCGACACCAGCGAGACCGGCGACACCGGCGACACCGGAAAGGCCGGAGAGAACCCGTCCGGGAGAGGAGTCCACATGACCGGCACCACCGCACTCACCGAAGCGACCGTCACCCCCTGGGAAGACCTGGTCACCGCCGCGCTCCTCGGCACCGACCGTCGCACGCCCCCCGTACGCACCCAGGACAAGGACGCGCCGACCGCCCTCCTCGACGCGGCCGCGGTGCAGACCGTGCGGCGCAGAGCCGGGCTGACCCCCGCGCCCGCCGCCGCGCCTCCCGAGCCCGCGGCGGACGACCCCAGGCCCCTGGTGCCGCCCTCGGCGCGGCGCAGGCTCGCCACGCTGCTGACCGATCACCCCGGAGCGAGCAGCGGCGGCCGCCGGGGAGCGGTGCCCGACCTCATGGAACTGCTGCCCCAGTGGCTGGCGTTGGCCAACGACCGCGGCTTCGCGGCGCCGCCCGAGCTGCTTCCAGCCCTCCTGAACGCGGCCCGCGGGCGCACGGATCTCAGGCCGCAGGCCCTCGCCTTCGCGGGCCCGCGGGCCCTGTGGCTCGCGCGGCTCAACCCGGACTGGAAGTTCGCACTCCGCTCCACTCCGGGCGGCGGCGTGGCCCTGCCCGCCCCGGAGGACACGGCCCAGGTCCAACAGCTCTGGGAAGAGGGCCTGTTCGCCGAGCGCGTCGCCCTGCTCGGCGCGGTGCGGTCCCATGACCCGGCCGCCGCACGGGACCTGCTCGCCTCCACCTGGAGCACGGAGCGGGCGGAGGACCGCCTGATGTTCCTCGACTCCCTGCGCACCCACCTGGGCGACGCCGACGAGCCGTTCCTGGAGCAGGCCCTCACCGACCGCAGCCGCAATGTCCGCGCCACGGCGGCCGAGCTCCTCTCCGCGCTCCCCTCGTCCGCCCTCGCCGCGCGGATGGCGGACCGGGCGGCGTCCTGCGTGGCCATCGACCACGCGCAGGGCACGAAGAGCATGCCGACGCTCACCGTCGAGGCGCCGCACGAGTGCGACGCGGGCATGGAGCGCGACGGGGTCACCCCGAAGCCGCCGGCAGGACGGGGAGAACGCTCCTGGTGGCTGGGTCAGTTGGTGGAGGCGGCCCCGCTCGGCACCTGGCCGGAGCGGCTCGGTGGCCGTACGCCCGCCGAGATCGTGGCGCTTCCCGTGGCCGACGACTGGCAGAGCGAGCTGCACGCCGCGTGGTGCCGCGCGGCCGTGCGGCAGCGCGACGCGATCTGGTCCCGGGCGCTGCTCGGGTCCCCCTCGTCCCCCGATGCGGCGGGGCCCGGCGCGGCTTCGCTCGCCGAGCGCGCGAAGCTCCTCGCCGCGCTGTCTGCCGGGGAGCGGGCGGACTGGGTCGCGGGGTTCATCGCGACGCACGGCCTGTCCGAGGCGTTCCAGCTGCTCGGCGTGTGCGCGCTGCCCTGGTCGGAGCCGCTGGGCCGGGCGGTGGTGGACGCGCTGAACATCGCGCGGGACGCCGGGAGTTACCCGTGGAGCTTCAGCGGGGTGATGGGCCTGGCCGAGCGCTGCCTGGACCCGGCGGAGGCGGTCCGTCTCGACGTACTGACCGCGATACCGGACGAGCCGGAGGACGCGTCCCCCGGCGCGGGCGGCTACTGGTCGGAGGCCTTCCAGCGCCTGGTCAGTACGTTGCGTCTACGCGCGGCGATGCGGGCGGAGCTGGGTGCGGAGCCCGGAGAACCGGGCGCGGCACCGGAAGTGACGGAGGTGCCGTCATCTTAGGCACCCCCATCAAGCAGCCGAGGCGGCCGGAAACCTTCACCGCCGCCCCCTCCGCGGACCGACGCCCGTCAGGCCCCGGCCGGCTGGCGGACGTTCGCCCGGACCCAGTCCACGATCGATGCCGTCGTCGCCCCGGGAGTGAAGATCTCCGCGACGCCCTTCTCCTTGAGCGGCGCGATGTCCGCCTCGGGGATGATGCCGCCACCAAAGACCTTGATGTCCTCGGCGTCGCGCTCCTTGAGAAGCTCGATCACGCGCGCGAAGAGCGTGTTGTGGGCGCCGGAGAGGATGGACAGGCCGATCGCGTCGGCGTCCTCCTGGATCGCGGTGTCCACGACCTGCTCGGGCGTCTGGTGCAGGCCGGTGTAGATGACCTCCATACCCGCGTCACGCAGTGCCCTCGCGATCACCTTGGCTCCGCGATCATGACCGTCGAGACCCGGTTTGGCCACCACCACGCGGATCGGTCCGGCTGCCACACCCATCACTGCCTCCATGTACCGATATCCATCTGTTCAAGCACTGGCACCCCGTGCCGCACCGGCCGGGGAAGTGAACGAACGTTATCCCCAGCATCTCGCACCCGGCAGTTTCACGGTGGAGAGCGAGGGGGAAATCACACGATGGGACACGTTCGCTGCGCGCCACTCCCGTATCCAGCGGTATACGGACCGTTTCGGGGACGGCGCAAGGGGAGCCGCAACGAGGTCGCCGTGCCACCGCGCCGTCAGCCGCACGCCGCGGTGATGCGGCGCATCGGCGATCGCGCCGGTATGCGGGGCGCCATCGGCGCTGACCACGCGCCGCTGCCGTACGACCTCGCTCACGCCTCCCCACTACGGGCACACGGGGGACAGAGCCGTCCTCCCGCGTGCCGACCGGGAGGTCGACCATGACCATCACGAGGGTCCTGCCCTTTCGCCCGCCCTGCTTCCAGCTGCCCGCCAGACTGGCGGGGCTCTCCGTGGCTCTGCTGAAGGCGACCGCACTGGAGGTGGCGATCCTCGCCGGCCACCTCCTCCTCTACCCCTCGGGCATCGCCCAGGAACGCAGGATCATCTCCGAACTGCCGTCTCCCGACGCCCCCCGGCTCCCCGCGGAAAGCCGGCCGCCGGTCGTCCTCCTGCACGGCTTCATCGACAACCGCTCGGTCTTCGTCCTCCTGCGCCGCTCCCTGGCCCAGCACGGCGGCCAGCACGTGGAGTCCCTCAACTACTCCCCCCTCACCTGCGACATCCGCACCGCCGCCGAGTTGCTCGGCCGCCACATAGAGGAGATCTGCGAGCGCACGGGCCACCACCAGGTGGACATCGTCGGGCACAGCCTCGGCGGCCTGATAGCCCGCTATTACGCGCAGCGCCTCGGCGGCGACGAGCGCGTCCGCACACTGGTCACCCTCGGTACCCCACACGAGGGAACGCGGGTCGTGCCGCTGGCCGACGCGCACCCGATCGTGCGCCAGATGCGCCCCGGATCGGACGTGATCGAGGAGCTGCGCGAGCCCGCCCCGGGCTGCCGGACCCGCTTCGTGAGCTTCTGGAGCGATCTCGACCAGCTGATGGCTCCGCTCGAGACGGCCTGCGTCAACCACCCCGATCTGATCGCACAGAACGTACGTGTCTCCGGTATCGGTCATCTCGCCCTGCCCGTGCACCCCGCGGTCGCCGCCGGAATCCGTCAGGCCCTCGATCTGGCAGCACCGGCGACGGGGACCCCCGCGACAGGTACCGAGAACGGTCTGACCGTGGCCTGAGGAGTAGTTCCCGCACCCCGCAGCGGGGGCAATTTGTCGAACGGAGCTCGAACGCAGGGCCAAGGCTGTGCCCGCAGTCCGCCGAAAGGCGGCCGAATGCCCGTTTCCTGAGAGCGTGAAACCTGCCGAAGATTGTCGCGCCCGCATACCGCCGGGTACAGTCGCCGCACTGCTCTGCCCCTGCTGCCGAGGCGAAAGAGAAGTTGGTGAACGACCGTCACCCGTCGGGGAGCTCGACACCCCCGGCCTCGGCACCCGCCGACTATGCGCCCTACGCGGCGTACGACCCGCAGAGCACCGAGCACGGCGCCTACACCGGATACGACGGCTACTCCACCGGAAGCTTCGACACCACAGGCAGCTATGCGACGGCCGGTCCCGACACCGGAAGCTTCGCGTCCGACCCGCTCTTCGGCGACATGCCCGGCAGTTCGTACGACACCGGCCAGTGGTCCACCACGAGTACGCAGCAGACGCTGAACTACGACCCGTACGCGGCGCAGCACCAAGCCGCGTACGACACCAGTGGTTACGAGACCGGCAGTTACGACACCAGCGCCATGTGGTCGACCGGCGGTTATCAGCACCTCTCCGCCGACATCCCCGCGCAGCCGGGCCCCGACACCACGGGCCACTGGGACGCCGGCGCCTGGGACCCGCAGCACCAGCCACAGCAGACCGGCCAGTGGGAGACCCAGGCCTTCGACACCGGCGCGTACGACGCGACCGCGTGGAACTCCGGCGGCCAGGACATGACGTACGGGGCCACGGAGACGCTCGAGGCGTACGACACCCCCGAGACACATGAGGCGCACGGCACGTACGAGGCTCAGGACACGCCCGGAGCACCCGACACGTACGAGACGCCCGAAACGTACGAGCATTCGCCTTACGACACCGGGTCCTACGCCTCCGAGGCACACTCCCCCGAGGCCTACGCCCAACCGGCCCCCGCCGAGCACGAGTTCACGCCCGACGAGGCTCCCGCCGATTCGCTCGGCCCGGTCGAGCCGAGCCGCCAGGGCGCCGCAGGTGACGACGAGCCGCCGGTCATCGACCGTGCGCACGGCTCCCGCTCGCGGGCCCGCCGCCGCTCCCCCGCCAAACGCTCCGCGCTCTTCACCGTCGCCGTGCCCTCGGCCTGCGTGATGGGTGTCGCGGGCATCGCCGCCGCCTCCGTGGGCGACTTCGGCGGCGGTGACGAGAAGGAGACGCAGGCGGCATCGGCCCCGGACCCCACGTCGGTGCAGCCGTCGGCCGCCAACAACAAGCTCGACACGCAGTTGGCGAACCTCTCCGCGGACGCCGGTGACTTCGCCGACCGCGCGAGCCGTACGCAGGAGCGCATCGACCTCAAGGCGGAGAAGGTCGCCGCCGAGAAGAAGGCCGCCGAGGAAGCCGCGCGCAAGGAGCGCCTGCGCCCCAAGTTCTCGCTTCCGGTGAAGCAGCACGGTCTGAGCGCGTACTACGGACAGGCCGGCATCAACTGGATGTCCGCGCACTCCGGAATCGACTTCCCGGTGTCGTACGGCACCGAGGTGCTCGCCGCCACCGATGGCACGGTCTCCACGAAGTGGAACAGCGCCTACGGCAACATGGCGATCGTGACCGCCAAGGACGGCACGGAGACGTGGTACTGCCACCTCTCCACGCACAAGGTCTCCAGCGGACCCGTCAAGGCAGGCGATCCCATCGCCTTCTCCGGGAACTCCGGCAACTCCACAGGACCGCACCTGCACTTCGAGGTGCGCCCCGGCGGCGGCTCGGCGATCGACCCGCTGCCGTGGCTGCGCAGCCACGGCCTCGACCCGACGTAACTCCGGCCGCCGCCCGCGGCGTTACAGCTTCTCCACCGGCGCGTACCGCAGCAGGAGCCGCTTCGGCTTCGGCTCTCCGAAGTCCACCGTCGCCTCGGCGTTCGCGCCCGTCCCCTTCACCCCGACCACGGTGCCGAGGCCGAACTGGTCGTGCGTGACCCGGTCCCCGACCGCCAGCGCGACCACCGGCTTCTCCGAGGCACGGCGCGTGGCGAAGCCCTGCGCGCCCCCGGTGCGCGAGCGCGACGACGACAGGGATGAGGCGATCGAGGCCGCGGGCCCGGAGGATGCCGGTGCGCCGACGGAACCCTTCCGCTTCCAGTCCAGGTGGGTCTCCGGGATCTCCTCCAGGAAGCGCGACGGCGGGTTGTACGAAGGCTGTCCCCAGGCGCTGCGCATCGAGGACCGCGTCAGATAGAGCCGCTCACGCGCGCGCGTGATGCCCACGTACGCCAGGCGGCGCTCCTCCTCCAGCTCCTTGACCTGGCCGAGGGAGCGCATGTGCGGGAAGACGCCGTCCTCCATGCCGGTCAGGAAGACGACCGGGAACTCCAGGCCCTTGGCGGTGTGCAGCGTCATCAGCGTGATGACTCCGGAGCCGTCGTCCTCCTCGTCCGGGATCTGGTCCGAGTCGGCGACGAGCGCGACCCGCTCCAGGAACTCGGAGAGCGTGCCGGACACACCTGTGGCCGCGACCTCCCCTTCGCCTTCCCCTTCGCCTCCGGTGGCCGCCTCACCGCTGTCCTGTTCGAACTCCAGGGCCACGGCGGCGAGTTCCTGGAGGTTCTCGATGCGCGTCTCGTCCTGCGGGTCGGTAGAGGCCTGCAACTCGGCGAGATACCCGGTCCGTTCGAGCACGGCCTCCAGGACGACGGCGGGACCCGCGCCGGACTCGACGATGGTCCGCAGCTCCTCCATCAGGACGTTGAAACGCTTGACGGCGTTCGCCGAGCGGGCCGCCATTCCGTACGCCTCGTCGACGCGCTTCAGCGCCTGCGGGAAGGAGATCTTCTCGCGCTGCGAGAGCGCGTCGATCATCGCCTCCGCGCGGTCGCCGATGCCCCTCTTGGGTACGTTCAGAATGCGCCGCAGCGGGACGGAGTCCTCCGGGTTGGCCAGCACGCGCAGATACGCGAGGACGTCCCGGACCTCCTTGCGCTCGTAGAAGCGGACGCCGCCGACGACCTTGTAGGGCAGGCCGACGCGGATGAAGATCTCTTCGAAGACACGGGACTGCGCGTTCGTCCGGTAGAAGATCGCGACGTCGCCCGCCTTCGCGTCGCCCGCGTCGGTGAGCCGGTCGATCTCGTCGGCGACGAACTGCGCCTCGTCGTGCTCGGTGTCGGCGACATAGCCGATGATGCCCGCGCCCGCGCCCGCGTTGGTCCACAGGTTCTTGGGTCGGCGGCTTTCGTTGCGCTCGATGACGGCGTTGGCCGCGGTCAGGATCGTCTGCGTGGAGCGGTAGTTCTGCTCAAGGAGGATCGTGGTCGCGTCGGGGTAGTCCTCCTCGAACTGGAGGATGTTGCGGATCGTGGCGCCGCGGAAGGCGTAGATCGACTGGTCCGCGTCACCCACGACACACAGCTCGGCGGGGTCGTCACCCTCGCCTCCGGAGGGGCCGACCAGCTCGCGCACCAGGGCGTACTGGGCGTGGTTGGTGTCCTGGTACTCATCGACCATCACGTGGCGGAAGCGGCGGCGGTAGTGCTCGGCGACCTCCGGGAACGCGCGGAACATGTTGACCGTCGTCATGATCAGGTCGTCGAAGTCGAGGGCGTTCGCCTCGCGCAGCCGCGACTGGTACATCGCGTACGCCTGGGCGAGCGTCCTCTCGAAGCCGTCGGCGGCCTGGCCCGCGAAGGTCTCCTCGTCGATCAGCTCGTTCTTCAGGTTCGAGATCTTGGCGCTGAAGGACTTCGGCGGGAACTTCTTCGGGTCGATGTCCAGGTCGCGGCAGACCAGCGCCATCAGCCTCTTGGAGTCGGCGGCGTCGTAGATCGAGAAGGAGGAGGTGAAGCCGATCGTCTTCGACTCGCGGCGCAGTATGCGCACGCACGCGCTGTGGAACGTCGACACCCACATCGCGTTGGCCCGCGGTCCGACGAGCTGCTCGACGCGCTCCTTCATCTCGCCCGCGGCCTTGTTCGTGAACGTGATCGCCAGGATCTGTCCCGGGTGCACATGCCGCTCGGCCAGGAGATACGCGATGCGGTGCGTCAGGACCCGGGTCTTGCCGGAGCCGGCGCCCGCGACGATGAGCAGCGGGGAGTCCGCGTGCACGACGGCCGCGCGCTGGTTCTCGTTAAGACCGTCGAGCAGGGCAGCCGGGTCGATCACTGGGCGCGGGGCGCCGCCGCGGTAGTGCGCGTCCCGGGGCACGGGCGCGTCGAACTTCCCGTCGAACAGATCATCCGGAACGGACTCCGGAGCACTGTCCTCGGGCGGCGGCGGGGGCTCTTCCTCCGAAGCCCGTGAGGGCTTGAGGTCCGCCAGGAAGCTGTCATCAAAGAGGCTGCTCATCGCCTCCCGAGTCTAGGCGGCCCCACTGACAACCCGCCCCGGGTTCCGGCCAGGTCGATCCGGCTACGCCCCGCCCGCTTCTGATCACTCTCCGCCACGGCACGGGGTGCCCGCGTCAAGAGCTTCGTAAAGTAACGAAAACGTATCGGGCATATCGAACATCAACCTTCACACGGGCCACACGAGTTGGCTAGCGTGCTCCGCGGGCTGCTCGTACTCCCACCGGCGAACCCCGCCGGGAACGGGCGGCCTCCGCCGAGTTCGATCTCCTCGGAGCCGGGGACCCACGATGAACTTGGGGTGAATCGGTCCCGTACGAAGTACGGGACTGTAGGGCAACCTTCCGGAACCACCCGCCCGAACCCGACAGCTAACCCGGTAGGCGGTCTACGGAAGGAGTCGCCTCCCTTGGCGTCGCACCGCAAGCCGCGGACCCGCATTGCCGGCCTACGCGCCACCCCCGCCATCGGCATCACGACGGCAGCCCTCACCTCCGTGGCCCTCCTGTCACAGAGCGCGCAAGCGGCACCGTCCGCGCCCCGGAAGCCCAGCCTCGAAGAGGTCCAGAAGAAGGTCGACGACCTCTACCACCAGGCGGGCGTGGCCACCCAGAAGTACAACTCGGTCAAGGAGCGCACCGACAAGCAGCGCAAGAAGGTCGACACACTTCTCGACGACGTGGCCAAGCGCACCGACAAGCTGAACGAGGCCCGCCAGGAGCTGGGCACGTTCGCCGCGGCCCAGTACCGCACCGGTGGCGTCTCCGAGACCGCCACGATGATGCTCGCCGACGACCCGCAGAGTTTCTTCGACCAGAACCACCTGTCGGACCGGCTGACCGCGCGCCAGAAGAAGGCGGTCGACGACTACCAGACGCAGCAGGCATCGGCGACGAAGCAGCGCACGAAGGCCGCCAAGAGCCTGGAGACGCTGAGCGACTCGCGGGACGAACTCAGGACGAGCAAGCAGACCGTCCAGAAGAAGCTGGGCAAGGCGCGCACGCTGCTCTCGGAGCTGACGGCCGAGGAGAAGGCACGGCTCGCGGCGATCGAGAAGAAGAAGGAAGAAGAGGCCAAGCGCAAGGCCGCCGAGCTGGCGCGCAAGCAGGAGGCCGAGGCGGAGGCCAAGCGCAAGGCGGCGGAAGAGGCCGCGGCCAAGGAGCGCGAGCAGGGCAAGGAGACCCCGGACTCGGGCTCCGGTTCCGGTTCCGACACCGGCTCCGGCACGGGCTCCGGCTCTGGCTCCGGCGACACGGACAGCGGTTACGCGACGAAGGCCGCGAAGGTCATCAACTTCGCCGAGGCCCAGATCGGCAAGCCGTACGTGTGGGGCGCCACCGGCCCCGACTCCTACGACTGCTCCGGGCTCACCCAGGACGCGTGGAAGGCCGCGGGGATCTCCCTGCCGCGTACGACGTGGGACCAGGTGAAGGTCGGCACGACCGTGAAGACCGCCGATGCCAAGCCGGGTGACCTGGTCTTCTTCTACGACGACATCAGCCACGTAGGGATCTACATCGGCGACGGCAAGATGATCCACGCCCCGAAGCCGGGTGCGAACGTCCGCGTCGAGTCGATCTACTACATGCCGATCCACAGCGTGGTGCGCCCCGCGTAGCCGCCGCCCACGAGAACCCTTCACACGAGTCAGACGAGAAACGGCCCTCCACGCGCGCGTGGAGGGCCGTTTTCCGCGGGTCGTGTCAGGTCCACAGCACCGCGATGAAGATGTTCGCGACAGTCAGCAGCCCGACGGCGCCGAACATCCCCTTGTCCACCTTCTCCTCGTCCCGTTTCACATAGACCAGCGCGAGGATCACGATCAGG
This sequence comes from Streptomyces sp. NPDC054866, assembly GCF_053610745.1. Classification (NCBI taxonomy): domain Bacteria; kingdom Bacillati; phylum Actinomycetota; class Actinomycetes; order Kitasatosporales; family Streptomycetaceae; genus Streptomyces; species Streptomyces sp. NPDC054866. The sequence continues at coordinate 378,638 of NZ_JBSGZA010000003.1, read as the reverse complement.
ACGGCCATCTTGATGCCGATCTTGACGTTGTTGACGGGGTTGTCGTCCGCCTGGTTGAGGCCCACCAGGATCACGCCCGTGACGAGCATCGTGAGCGCGCCGTGCAGCATGGCGGGGCTGAAGCGGGCCGTGCCCTGACCCATCTGCTTCATCTGGGTGAGGAAGCCGCCCAGGAGGGAGGCGATGCCGATGATGTGCAGGCCGACGAAAAGATGGGTGAGTACGTCCATGGGCCCGGAGCCTAGCCGGGCCCTTATCACCACTCCGTAGCCAGGTGGGCCCCAAGCCCCGCATCGGTCACACGCGCATGCGAAGAGCGCCGACCCGACAGATCACGCAGTCACATACGGTCACCGGGCCGCCCACTTCCGCCAGTTGCGCACAATCCGTCACCAACCCGTGACGGTCAGGTTTAGCGTCCTTCGTCAGGTGACCGGCTCCCCACTGCCGCCCGGACCAGGGGCGGCATCCGGACACCACCGCCGAGAATCCGGCGGCGGTCCGCTCCCCCTGTGCGGGCCGCCGCCGGAACCTTAAGGAGCCCCCTTCGTGGCAGCGCACCGCAAGCCGAAACAGCGCTCGCTCAGTGGCCATACGGCCCGCACCGCCGCCACCATCGCCCTCGCCGGGGCTGCCACGGCCACCGCCTTCGACGGCACGGGACACGCGGATCCGCGCATCGGTCCGGCCGAGGTGAAGTCCAAGGTCGACGCGCTCTACCGCGAGGCGGAGGTCGCCACCGAGAAGTACAACGGCGCCAAGGAGAAGGCCGAGAAAGCCGAGAAGTCCCTGGGCGAGCTGCGGGACGAGGCGGCCCGCAAGACGGAGAAGCTCAACTCGGCGCGCGAGGGGCTCGGTTCGATCGCCGCCGCGCAGTACCGCAGCGGCGGCATCGACCCGTCCGTCCAGCTCGCGCTCTCCTCCGACCCCGACCAGTACCTCGAGCGCGCCGCGCTCGCCGACCGGGCGGACAGCCGCCGGGCCGCGGCCGTCACCGGCGTACAGAAGCAGCTCCAGGAGATCGACCAGCTGCGCACCGAGGCCGACGACACCCTCGCGCACCTCAAGTCCCGCCAGGCGGAGCTGAACAAGCACAAGAAGACCGTCAACGGAAAGCTCGACGCGGCCAAGCGGCTCCTCTCGCGGCTCACCGGCGACCAGCGCGCGGAGCTCGCGGGCGAGGACAGGTCGTCCCGCACCGCGGGCCGCGACGGCGCCTCGGGCGCTCCGGCCAAGGCTCCCAACTCCCGTGCCTCAGCGGCCGTCTCGTACGCCTACAAGGCCCTCGGCAGCCCGTACGTCTGGGGCGCCACCGGCCCCGACGCCTTCGACTGCTCGGGGCTCACCCAGGCCGCCTACCGGTCGGCGGGGGTCGATCTGCCGCGCACGACGTATGCGCAGATCGCCGCGGGCGAACGCGTGCCGCGCTCCCAACTCCAGCCAGGTGACCTGGTCTTCTTCTACCAGGGCATCAGCCACGTGGGCCTCTATGTGGGTAACGGCCAGATGATCCACGCCCCGAACCCGAGCGCGCCGGTCCGCCTCGCACCGATCAGCCAGATGCCGTTCGCGGGGGCGACGCGGGTGGCGTGAGAGGTCTCGCAGGCCCGCGGGTAATGTCAGGGCCATGCCCCGCCGTACGCTGCCGCCGCCTCCGCCGCCTGTCCATCTGCGCACCTGGCCGGACCGGAACGCGCTCCTGTACGACCGCGGCATGGCCCTCGAAGACCTGCGCAGACGAAGCCTTGGCGTGCACCGTCTCCTGCTGCTCTGGCTGTTCGCACTCGGCGGTGTCATCGGCTGGGCGCTCCTGACGGTGCCGGTCGGGATGATCGAGGACCACGATCCGATGGCCTTCGTGATGGGCCCGATCTGCGCGTTCCTGGGCCTCGGGGCCCTCGCTCCCTCGGTGATCGGAGTCGTAGTCGGCATCCGCAACGACCGGAGGATCCGCGAACTCACCGACAGCTGGCTGGCATTGGACAGTCACCCGGCGTCGGACTCCGCTCTGCGCTCCCCCGGCCTGAGCCTCTGCTGGCTCCTCTCGTCCCTCACCGTGTGCGCTCTCGGCCTGTGGGCCTCCTTCGCGGCCGCCGCCTACGCCGAGCCCGGCCGGGACTCGTACAGCGACGTCATGCTCGGCATGGGGGCCGGCCTCATCCTGTGGCTGACGGGCCTCATCGGCATCACCAAGGCGGCGGGCCACTACCGCTGGGCGATACGGAAGTTGGCCCAGGCCCCGGCCTGACCGTCAGACCAGTCGCCGCGCCGTCGCCCACCGCGTCAGCTCGTGACGGTTCGACAGCTGGAGCTTCCTCAGCACCGCCGACACATGCGACTCGACCGTCTTCACGGAGATGAAGAGCTGCTTGGCGATCTCCTTGTACGCGTATCCACGCGCGATGAGCCGCAGCACCTCCCGCTCGCGCTGCGTGAGGCGGTCCAGGTCCTCGTCGACCGGGGGCGCGTCGGTCGAAGCGAAGGCGTCGAGGACGAACCCGGCCAGGCGCGGCGAGAACACCGCGTCGCCGTCCTGCACACGGAAGATGGAGTCGACGAGATCGGTGCCGGTGATCGTCTTGGTGACATAGCCGCGGGCACCGCCACGGATGACTCCGATGACGTCCTCGGCCGCGTCCGAGACGGAGAGCGCGAGGAATCGCACAGGGCGCTCGGCATCGGACATCAACGGCGCGCAGCGGCGCAGCACTTCGACACCGCCACCGCCCGGAAGGTGCACGTCGAGGAGCACGACCTCGGGGCGCGTCGTGGTGATGACGGTGACCGCCTGGTCGACGTCCGCGGCCTCTCCGACGACCTCGACACCGGTGATCGCGGTCCTGCCGATCTCCGCCTGGACGCCCGTGCGGAACATCCTGTGGTCGTCGACCAGGACGACGCGCGCACGGCGGCCCTCCGGAGCACCGCCCGCGGCGGCACCGGCCGCTTCGGGCGCGTCGGCCGTCGCTTCGGCGGGCTGAGCCGACTCGACCGCACCCTCCGTTCCGCCCCTGGGCCCCACGGGCTCACTCGCGTCGCTCATGTCGTCGCCGTCCTCTCCATCTCCAGCTCGACTTCCGTGCCGCCCCCCGGCACCGCGCGCAGCCGCGCCGTGCCGCCGTTGCGCTGCATACGGCCGATGATCGATTCTCGTACGCCCATGCGGTCGTCGGGCACGGAATCCAGATCGAAGCCGGGGCCACGGTCCCGGACGGACACGAACACCGTCTCCCCCTCGACTTCGGCGAAGACCTGCACCGCACCGCCCTCGCCACCGTACTTGGCGGCGTTCACCATTGCTTCCCGCGCGGCCTGCGTCTGCGCCGTGAGACGGTCGTCCAGCGGGCAGTCGCCGACTATGACGACCTCGATGGGGACGCCATGCTTGTCCTCCACCTCCGCGGCGTCGCGTCGGACCGCTTCGGCGAGGGTGTCGGGCTCGTCCGCCTCGTCCTTGCCCGTGCCCTCTGGTTTGTAGAGCCATTGGCGCAGGTCGCGCTCCTGGGCGCGGGCCAGGCGGCGGACCTCTCCCGCGTTCTCGGCGTTGCGCTGGATCAGGGTCAGGGTGTGCAGGACCGAGTCGTGCACATGGGCGGCGACCTCCGCCCGCTCCTGGGCACGGATACGCATCAGCCGCTCCTCGGAGAGGTCCTGCATCATGCGCACGAGATAGGGGCCGGCGAGCAGCGCGACGCCGACGAGCACGGCGAGCGCGGCCTGCAGCACGGAGCTGAGGTGCGAGGTGGAGCCCTGCAGCACGACGATCCCGGAGACACCGGCACCGACCAGCAGCACTCCGGCCCCCGCGCGGGCGATGGTCAGGGTGCGCCTGCGGCGGCCGACGGCCATCCAGCGGGCCCGGCGGGCGTTGTCGGCCTGGCGCCAGACCAGGGCGACACCGGCGGCGACGAGCAGGGTCGGCCAGAGATAGGCCTTGGTCGAGTTGCCCAGGTCCACGTTGCCCACGAAGACCATGGCGACGATGACCATCGCGAGCAGCGCGACGAGCTGGCCCTTGTCCGGCTTGCGGGCGACGAGTCTGCGGCGCCCGTCGGGCGACGTCTCGGCCGTGACGGCTGAGGGCGGGCGCTGGGAGTCGACCCCGCCGACGCCGAGCGGCACGAAGAACCAGAACGCCGCGTACAGCAGCGCGCCGAGCCCGTCCGCCATGAACAGGCCGACGAAGATCAGCCGCACCCAGACGACGGGCAGGCCGAGATGACCGGCGAGGCCGCGCGCGACACCGCCGAGCCAACGACCGTCACCGCTGCGATAGAGCTTTCGCAGCGGCCGCTCGTCTTCGATGGATACTGCTGCGGCTTCCGGCATGTCTCCGATATTCACACGCGTACGCGGGCGCGGGCATCAGGGTCGACCCCCGAGACGTCCCTGATCTCCGACCCGGACGACAGGGCGGTCAGGTCAGGGCAGGGGCGTGTCAGGGACGATCTCAGGGTTCGGCCAGGGTTGTCCCGACTGCCGCGGCGGCCTCCGGCCCGTCACCATGGACACATGACAGACGAGCAGCCCGCCGGGACGGGCCCGCAGGCCGCGCCGCGCGATCCTCTCACCGCCACGGCGCAGGAGCCGGGCGGGCCGATGGTCGTGCGGGCCTTCCGCCGCGACCGCCGGCACAAAAAGCTGGGCGGTGTGTGCGCGGGGCTCGGTCAGCACTGCGACATGGATCCGGTGATCTTCCGGATCGGGCTCGCGCTCCTCTCCGTCACCAGCGGGCTCGGCCTTGTCTTCTACGGCTTCGCATGGTTGTTCGTGCCCTACGACGACGAGGAGGAGAACGAGGCGCGCAGGCTCCTCTCCGGCCGGGTGGACGGCCAGGCCCTGACAGCGGTGCTCTTCGCGCTCGTCGGCTGCGGTGTCTTCCTCTCCCTCCTGAACAACGGCGGTGCGCTCACCTTCGCGGCCGTCCTCGCGCTGCTCCTCGCGGGCGCGGGGTACTGGTCGGAGCAGCGCGGCACGACCGACCCCGACCCGGTGGCGGCCCAGGCCGTGGCGGACGCCCCGCCCGAGGCGAAGGCGCCGCCGGTGGCCGGCGCCCCTTCGTGGTGGCGGGACCCGATCGTCAAGGACGGCACGCATGACGGGATCTCGGGCTATTTCTGGGGCCCCGAGGGAGTGACCGTCCAGTACCAGCCCGACCCTCCGCACGGACGCGCACCGCAGCATGCTCCCGAGGCGGCCCCTCAGCCCAAGCCGCGAGGCCCGCGCTGGATCGGCGGCTTCGTCTTCCTGGGAGCGCTGCTCGCCGGCGGTCTCGGCACCGGCCTCACATGGGAGGAGCAGCCGCTCGGCACCAGCGTGCAGACCGGCCTCGCCCTCGCGCTCGGCGTGTTCGGCATAGGCATCGCCCTCAGCGCCTTCCTCGGGCGCACCGGCGTGGGCTCGATCGTGCTCGCGGTGATCACGGCCGTGCTGCTCGCGGGCGCGGCCGCGCTGCCCAAGGACATCAGCACCACCTGGGCGGAGACGGAGTGGAAGCCGACCGCGGTGGAGAAGGTCCGGCCTCAGTACGAACTGGGTTCAGGCGTCGGCACGCTCGACCTGACCCGCGCCGGTCCCGGCAAGGGCCGGACGCTGAGCACCAGCGCCGAGGTGGGAGCGGGGCAGCTGAAGGTGATCCTGCCGAAGGACAGCACGGTGAAGCTGGACATCGAAGTGGGCGTCGGCGACATCCAGTTGCCGGACGACCGCAAGGGAGACGTGGACGTCGCGCCGGGCAAGGAGAAGTCGGTGACGCTGGCCCCGGTCGCGGGAGGCAAGGACGGCGGCACGCTCGAGCTGCACGTCGAAGTAGGTATCGGACAGGTGGAGGTGACCCGTGCTACGTCATGAGTTCCATCCCGGCAAGCTGGTCCTTGGCCTGTTCCTGCTGATAGCGGCCATCGCCTACGCGGGCGACGCGGGCGGCATCTGGGACACGCCGTGGTTCGTGGCGTTCCCGCTCCTGCTGGCGGGCCTGTTGCTCGGAGGCGCGGCGGCAGCGGTGTCCTACGGCATACGCGGCCGGCCCACCGCCCGCACGGCGAACCGCACCTCGGACCGGGCCTCGGACCGCACGACGGACCGCACGGTCGACGGCTCCCGGGACGCCTAGCCGAGTCCCGAGGTGTGCCTGCGCCGAGTCGCGAGCATCGCGTCGACCGAGAAGATGGACGCCCCCGCGAGGATCAGCGGGAGCCAGGCCATCAGGTAGGCCAGGTCGTTGCCGTAGTAGTAGGGCTCGATGGACCAGCTCATGGTCAGCCAGAGGCTGAGCGAGATCAGCGCACCGCCGAGCGCGGCGATCCGGGCGAACAGGCCGATGAGGGTGCCGATGCCGACGGCCAGTTCACCCAGGGCGATGGCGTAGCCGAAGCCGACGGGGCTCTTGAGGGCGAGGTCGACGAGGTCAGGGACGGCGGAGAGGCTGCGGATGTCTTTCATCTGCTGGCCGATGGATCCGTCTCCGTCGGCCGACATGAAGGCGCTGTCGGTGAGCTTGTCCAGGCCCGCGTAGATGAACGTCACGCCGAGGAAGATCCGGAGCGGGAGCAGGGCGTATCGGGAAGCGCTCTCCCGCCAGCCGCTGCTTCTGACGTAGCTGGTGTGGCTGTCGCTGCGCATGCCGTGAGCCATCGCCCTCGCCGCCTCTCCCGTTGACCCGCCTCGCCCATTGACCCGTCATCTGACGATACGTACGAAGAGGGGGCCCTGCTCAGTGGCTTGCACCGAATTCGCGACGCCCGACCCGGAGCCGGGCCGGGGGAGCTCAATCCGTCGCACGGCCCGTCGCTCGATCCGCCGCGCAGCGCTGCGTTTCGTCCGCCGCGCCGCTCAGTCCGTGACGTCGATCGTGCAGCGGTTCGTCTCCACGCCCGCGGCCGTGATCACCTGGACGTCGACGCGCCCCGGTTCCACGTCGACCGGGACGGGGACGGTCAGGGCCGCGTCGGTCGGGTTGGTGAATCCGCCGGGCACGGGGACGAGCGGCACATGGACGTGCACGGCGCCGATGCGAACGACCATCCGGGCGAGACGGTCGGCGGTCTGCGCGCCGGGAGGCACGAATCCGGCGCCGCGGATCTCGATGTCGTCGCCCGTGCGGATGGGGGCGTCGAGATCGCCCGCCTCCCGGGCGCGCACCACGGAGTGGATCACGGGCCGGCCGCCCTCGGCGTACTTGCCCGCGAGGTACGTCGCCGCCGACACAAGGACGAGGAGGGCAAGGCCCCACGGCAGGTCGGGCAGCTGCTCGGGACGCCGCGCGAGGCGTACGGCGGCGAAGACCATGGCGACGACGCTGACCAGGACGTACTGCGCGTCCGCGAAGCTGCCGCGGCCCGCGTCGTCGGTGAGCAGGTCGGCGGCCCGGGGCCGGTCGGCGGGCACCTTCTGCAGCCGCTGGCCGAGGACGCGCAGACCCACCACGCGGCGTACGAGCACGGCGACCCCGCAGACCACGGCGAGGACGGTCACGGCGCCAGCGGCGCGGGCGAGGTCGAGCCCGGCGATCAGTTCGTCCCGCTCACGGTGGCCCGACGCCCCGGCGAGCTCGCCGACGAGGACGAGCACCGCGAAGACGACGAGGAGGACCCAACAGGCGGCCACCGCACGGGAGGTGGAGAGGCGGTTGTCCTCCCCTATCAGCGGCGCGAGGACACCGCCGCGCGCCCGGTGCACGTATCCGGCGCCGGTCAGCAGGCCGGCGACGACCACGGCCGCGAGCACCCCGGCGGTCCTGGCGAGGGTCCACCCGGTGCCGATCGCGGTGAGGGCCTGGACCAGGAGCAGGACGCCCACGGCCACCCAGACCACGCCGGCCGTGCGGCGCCAGAGGCAGCCGAGCCAGGCCTCGCCCTCGGCCCTGCCGCGTTCGGCGACGGCATGCGCGGACTGGGTCAGCTCGTCCGACACCCACTGCCGGGAAGCTCCCGCCGAGTGGGCGACCGCCGCGGGCAGCCCCTGCCCCGCTGCCAGCTCGTCGCGCTTGGCGAGGAATGCGGCCACCGCACGCCGATGCCCCTCGCGCGCACCGTGCGGGCAGTCGCCGCATGTGCAGCCGCCCCCGTGTGCGCCCTGCCGCGCCTCCTGCACCGCCACCGCGTACGCCGCCTTCCCCGCCCTCGTTCGAACACCGAAACGTGAACTTCCTTGCGATGGAAGGGGATTGTGCCGTACTGGAAGGCGATCGGGTTCCCCGGGTCAGGTCAGCGAGGGTGATTTCCCCGTACGCGGGTTGACGGCGGGGGCCGTCGGCTCAGGGTCGGGCTCAGGCCAGCAGGTCCGGTTCGCTGCGGCTGATGTCCTGCCACAGGGACTGGTAGTTGATCCACGCGACGAGATCGCTGCCGAGCTGCTCGCGCGTCGCCACCGCCTGCTTGTGTCCGATGAGGATCGGGCGGCCCGCGGCCCGCGCGCTCAGCTGCACCTGGCAGGAGCGCTCCATCGTGAGGAACCACCAGGCGGCGGCGTCGACGGAGTCGCCGACGGTGAGCAGCCCGTGGTTGCGCAGGATGACGGCCTTGTGGTCGCCGAGCGCGGTGGCGATCCGCCGGCCCTCGTCCGAGTCCACGACGACGCCCGTGTAGCCGTCGTACAGCGCATGGCTCTCGTAGAAGGCGCAGGACTCCTGGGTGATCGGGTCGAGGAGTTCGCCGAGTGTGGACAGGGCGCGGCCGTGCAGCGAGTGGCAGTGCGCGACGGCGACGACGTCGGGCCGCGCCAGGTGCGCCTGCGCGTGGACGGTGAAGGCGGCCTGATTGACGTGGTGGCGGCCCTCGACGACCTGCCCCTCCGCGTTGGCGAGGACCAGATCGCCCACGGTGATGTGCTTGAACGGCATCCCGAAGGGGTTCACCCAGAAACAGTCCTCGTGCTCCGGGTCCCGCGCGGTGATGTGCCCGGACACCCCGTCCTCGTATCCGAGCCGCCCGAAGATCCGCAGCGCCCCGGCGAGCCGTTCCTTGCGGTAGAGCCGTTCGTCCGCCAACGAGTCGTGCACCGGCGGCATCGCGAACTGCAACCGCTCGAGGGGTATCGGTGTGGGCGCCTGCATGTGTCCTCCATCCCTGGCTGTACGGAGCGGAAGTTACCGCCGGTCAGCGCAGGAAGACAGGGGCTCCCTGTGAAGAGAGTGCGCAATCGGGGCGCGGGGCGGGGCGGAAAGTGGTGCGTGATGCCGGACAGTAGGTGTCGGGTATCAGCGGGACACTCACCGTATGACGACGAACACGACGGCGAACACGAGGAAGAACACCGCGACGAACTGGGCAGCATTCAGCGCGGCGGAACCCGCCTTCGCGCGCACGGCCGAGGAGCGGTTCGGCCTGTTCACGCATCACGTCCTCGCCACACTCCGCAAGGACGGATCACCGCGCACGACCTGCCTCGAAGTCCGTTTCCTGTACGGGGAGTTCTGGCTCGGCATGATGCCGAACTCGATGAAGGCGCTCGACCTGCACCGCGATCCGCGCTTCTCGATCCAGGCGAACCCGGGAGCGGGCACGGAGATGGCCGGCGGCGACATCCGGATCTCCGGGCGGGCGATCGCGGCCGACGACCCCGAGCTCATCGCGCGGTACACGGGCGAGGTGGACCCGCCGGACCCGGAGGCGTTCCACCTCTTCCGTACGGAACTGACGGAGGTGGTCCGGACGTACATCGAGGACGGGAAGTACCTGGCGGTGCAGTTGTGGACGCCGGGCGCGCCGACGCGGACGACCAGGCGGACCTGACGTATGCGAACGGCGCCGCCCACCTCGGTGGACGGCGCCGTGTCAGCTCTGCGGGCAGGCTCCCGCGGGGAGGACTACTCCCACTCGATGGTGCCCGGCGGCTTGCTCGTCACGTCGAGGACGACGCGGTTGACGTCGGCGACCTCGTTCGTGATGCGCGTCGAGATCTTCGCGAGGACCTCGTACGGAAGACGCGACCAGTCGGCGGTCATGGCGTCCTCGGACGAGACGGGCCGCAGCACGATCGGGTGGCCGTACGTCCGGCCGTCGCCCTGCACGCCCACGCTGCGCACGTCCGCGAGCAGCACGACGGGGCACTGCCAGATCTCACGGTCGAGACCGGCCGCGGTCAGCTCCTCGCGGGCGATGGCGTCGGCCTCACGGAGCAGGTCGAGGCGCTCCTTGGTGACGTCGCCGACGATGCGGATGCCGAGGCCGGGACCCGGGAAGGGCTGGCGCTGGACGATCTCGTCCGGCAGACCGAGTTCCTGTCCGACCATCCGCACCTCGTCCTTGAAGAGCTGGCGCAGCGGCTCGATCAGCTGGAACTCGAGGTCCTCGGGGAGCCCGCCCACGTTGTGGTGGGACTTGATGTTCGCGGTGCCGGTGCCGCCGCCGGACTCGACGACGTCGGGGTAGAGCGTGCCCTGGACCAGGAACTCGACGGGCTGGTCACCCGGCGCCTCGGCGACGATCTCCGCCTGGGCCTGCTCGAAGACGCGGATGAACTCGCGGCCGATGATCTTCCGCTTCTGTTCGGGGTCGGAGACCCCAGCCAGCGCGCTGAGGAAGCGCTCCTGCGCGTCGACGACCTTGAGCTGCACGCCCGTGGCCGCGACGAAGTCCTTCTCGACCTGCTCGGTCTCGCCCTTGCGCATCAGACCGTGGTCGACGTACACGCAGGTCAGCTGCGAACCGATGGCCTTCTGTACGAGGGCGGCGGCCACGGCGGAGTCGACGCCGCCGGACAGACCGCAGATCGCGCGCTTGTTGCCGACCTGCTCGCGGATCGCGGTGATCTGCTCCTCGACGATGTTGCCGGTGGTCCAGTCGGGCTTCAGGCCCGCGCCCCGGTAGAGGAAGTGCTCGAGCACCTGCTGGCCGTGCGTGGAGTGCATGACCTCGGGGTGGTACTGCACTCCGTACAGCTTCTTCTCGTCGTCCTCGAAGGCCGCGACCGGCACGACGTCCGTGGACGCGGTGACGGAGAAGCCCTCGGGCGCCGCGCTGCACGCGTCGCCGTGCGACATCCACACGGACTGCTCGGTCGGGGTGCCCTCGAAGAGCGTCGAGCCGGGCTTGGAGACGGCCAGGGGCGTACGTCCGTACTCCCGCGCGCCCGTGTTGTCGACGGTGCCGCCGAGGGTGGTCGCCATCAGCTGGAAGCCGTAGCACATGCCGAAGACGGGGACGCCGGCCTCGAAGATCGCGCGGTCCAGGCGCGGGGCCTCGTCCGCGTACACCGACGAGGGGCCACCGGAGAGGATGATCGCGGCGGGGTTCTTGGCGAGCATCTCGGAGACCGGCATGCTGCTCGGCACGATCTCGCTGTAGATCCGGGCCTCACGGACGCGGCGGGCGATGAGCTGGGCGTACTGCGCTCCGAAGTCGACGACCAGAACGGTGTCGGGGGCGGCAGCGGGGGACGCTGATGGCACGGCGGCGGCCTTCCGGCGTTGAGCGTGAGCTGGGGCTCAGTGCGTGTGGCAAGGGGTCTGTTTTGTCGATTCTAACGGGCGTGTGAGTGCTCCCTTCGTCGCATCCGACGGGATGCAGTCCTCACGGGCCCGGCGCCGGGGGGCGTCTCAGCATCCGAGCCGCGTCGGAACCCGTGTTGACCGAGCACGCGCGCCTGGGGGCATACTGGCCTCGTGACCAAGCACCTCAGCTTCCTCTTTACCTATGGCAACCGGCCCGCCGGCTGCCATGGTCGAGCTGCTTGATCCACTGACAAGCGACTTCCCAGGCGCCCCGGGCCGACAAGGCCCGGGGCGTTCTGTCATTTCCGGACCTTGTCGCTCCGGGGCCGCCTCCCCATCCGACGAGGAGCCCCAGATGACCATCGCCACGACCGACAAGACCGGCGCCCGCACCCCCGAGGCCGCCGATGTGATCGAGGGCGCACGCGACCGCATCGACGCACTCGACGACCGCATCATCGGTCTCGTACAGGAACGGATGGCCGTGTCGGCCGTCATCCAGGAGGCCCGGATCGGTTCGGGCGGCCGCCGCGTCAATCTCTCGCGCGAGATGGAGGTCCTCGCCCACTACAGGGACGCGCTCGGCAAGCCCGGTACGTCGCTCGCGATGACGCTCCTCGAGCTGTGCAGGGGCCGGGTCTGACCGCCTCCCGGCGCCCTCCCGCCCCCACCGGACCTGAGTTCGGGCCCGCTCTCACCCGTACGGCGCGTGACCAGGGCCGGAGGGGCTTCGTTGGTCCCGATGTCCGTGCCAGCCAGGGGCGGGCACGGAAAAACCACGCGTGGCTCCGCTGGAGCGATGAGGCGCACACCTCGTGTGCGCCGTGGGACCTCGCTCCAGAGACGTGACCGGACGGCAGGGGACAGCAGCCCGGTCACCCAGGGAACGGTCGGCTTCGGGGACGCCCGGAGCCGACCGGCCTCCGTCCCCCGGTCCCCCTGATCCATCCCCCGGCCCGTCCCCCGACCGTCCCCGGTCGCCTTCCCAACCGTCTCCCGGTCCCCAGGCCCCTCAGCTCTTGGGCTCTTTCGCCCCCGCACGAGGACCCGGCCGCCACTGTTCGTCTGGATCATGTCGAACCGGTTGCGCGGGTCACGGCGCATCCAGCACGATGCGTAGCAGGACAGGCCGCACATACGGTTCTGCACAACTCCATTGCCATTGGTCGAGACCACCCGTGCGCCCCTCGTGCGCCGGGTAGGCCACCGGCGCCCCTCAGGCCCGCGGCGCACTCCCCCCGGCGCCGCTCCGTGGCACCGACGCTGCCCTGACGTCGGTGCTGACGGCCAAGGGCCCCGCGGATCCGTCCCGCGGGGCCCTTCGCTCTGCCGTCACCCTGCTCCGGGCGCCGCTACTTCTCTGCGCCCTGCTTCGCCAGCTTCGCGAGCTGCGCGTCGACGATCGCGTCGGCCACCTTCGGGTCGCCCGTCACGCCGTCACGGAACTTCTCGGGCAGCCCGGCGGCCTCGCCCTCCTGGTCGTCACGGGCCGACTCGGGGTCGAAGATGTTCGAGGCGCGGAAGGCCATCAGCGTCGAGCCGCTGCGTACGACCGTGACGCGGTCCCGGTGGAGGAACTCACCGGCACGGCTCGCGAGCTTGTACGAGACGGCTTCGTCGCCGCCGACCGGCCCGGGCTGCGGCCTGACGCCGATGTACCGGCGCCCGCCGTCCCCGAACGTGGCGCACTTCTTCGACTTCGTCGCCGTACGCAGCGTGTCCATGGTGTGCTCGGCGTCGGCCTGGCCGTACGCCAGCAGCACGACCTCGGTCGTCGTGGTGTCCGCGGCATCGGTGCTGGTCAGCGTCCGGCTGACGTGAGCCTTCGACTTCGGCGGGGCGTCGGCCATGAGCATCTCGGACAGCGGGCGGCACTCGGCCGGGTTCACGCGTCCGGCGGGAGGCGCGGCCTTGCCCCCGGACTTCCCGGAGTCCCCGGAATTCCCGGACTCCTTCGTGGCCTCCACCTTGTACTTCTTGACGTCGCCCGAGGCGAGCGCCGCCTTCTCCAGCTTCGCCGTGGCGGAGGGCGCGTCCGCCTGCGCCGGCTTCTCGTCCTTGCCGTCGCCGCCGCTTCCGCTGCACGCCGCCGTCAGGCCGAGCACCGCCACGGTCGAAACAGCCACCACGCCACGCGACACAGCTGACTTCACGTTCCCGCTCCCCCACTTTCGTACGCATCGTGCGGAGTCACCCGCACCCCTTCTACGACGGAAGATCGTTCCGGTCGGTTCCCCAGGATCCCTCTACTGCCACATCCAGAACCGGAACGGACTCAGGAGCGCGATCGCCAGCGCCATGCCGCCCACCACGATCACCACGCTCCACACCCGGCGGCTGCGCTCCGAACGCGCGCTGCGCCGCGGCCCTGTCGGCGCCGCGCGCCACTCGTCCGGGCGCCACGCCCCGGCGGCACCCTCCCCCCGCGCCGCCTTGCGCTTCCTGCGCCGACGGCCCAGCGCCCGGGAGTCCTCCGCCTGTTGGCGCGCCGCCTCCTCGTCGAGGCGCCGCAGCCGTTCGGCCACCATGCGCGCCCGCGCGGAAGGCTCCTTCGGCGCCGAGGTACGGATGTCACGCAGGCTGCCGCGCTCGAACCGCTCCCACACGTCGTCCGGTATCTCTCCGGGTATCTCCCCCGGCATCTCGTCCCGTATCTCATCCGGCTCCGCCACGCCGCCCCCTCCTGACGCCCCTCGCTCCCCGGCGGGTCGCCGTCGAGCGGAGGAATTTCTACGGCACCCGGCGACGACCGCACAAGCTCTGTGATCCAAGCCGCGCAGGCCGTGTGATCCAAGCCACATAAGAATTCTGTGAGTTCGAGGACAACCATTCACAGGGGACACAGGTCATGCATGCGTAACAACGGCCACACCCGCGTCCCCACCGCGGAGGCCTCCACCTCCGTATCGCCCACCAGGTGGTACGCCGGACTCCCTGAGGTCTTCATGAAGCTTCGCCGTGTCATGGCCGCCGCGGCCGCGACCGCTGCCATAGCCCCGATCGCGCTGCTTTCGGCTCCCGCCGCCTTCGCGACCGAGGACACCACCACCTCGTCCCCGAGCGTGTCGGCCACCGAGTCGGCCACGTCGAGCGCGACGGCCAGCCCGACCGAGAAGCCGTCCGAGTCGGCGACGCCGACCCCGTCGGCCACCGAGTCGACCACCGCGTCGCCGACCCCGTCGACCACCGACACCGGCAAGCCCACGGAGAAGCCCACCGAGACGGCCAAGCCGACCGAGGAGCCCACCGAGGCGCCCACGGACTGCCCGGTCGACGAGAACGGCGAGGACGCCGACTCGAAGCTGAAGCTCGGCCTCTCGGGCCTGCCGGGCAAGATCGTCGCGGGCAGCGGCTGGCACCAGTTCAAGCTGACCGCGTCCAACCCGAGCGACGAGGACCTCGGCGAGGTCCAGTGGCTCGCCGCCGTGGACAACTTCACGGAGAGCGAGGACGAGAAGGACTGGCTCGCGAACTACGCGCAGATCCAGTACTTCAACCCCGACACCAAGGCCTGGGAGTCCATCGCGGACGAGGTCACGGGCGGCCTCTACTTCGGCAGCACCGAGCTGGGTGCCAAGGAGAAGGTCGACATCAAGCTGCGCGTCAACGTCAGCGCCAAGGCCCCGGCCGGTGACGGCTACGCGCTCGGCCTCGGCGGCTACCTCGACTCCGAGCAGAACTGCGTGCACAACGCGTTCGCGTTCTACGAGTTCACGGTCCTGAAGGCCGGCAGCAACAACGAGAACCCGGGCGAGGCCGAGAAGAACGAGGGCGGCAAGACGCCCGCCGGTGGCAAGACGCCCACCGGTGGCGCCAAGGAGATCCCGACCACCGGCAACCTCGCCGAGACCGGCTCGAGCTCCATGCTGCCGACCATCGGCCTCGTCGGCGGCGTCGCCGTCATCGCCGGTGCGGGCGCGGTCTTCGTCGTCCGCCGCAAGAAGGCCGACGCCACCGCGTAAGCGGCACCTGAACACGCGAAAGGACCTGCGCTCGGAGGGGGGTGCAGGTCCTTTCGCGTACGCGAGGGAAGTCGCCGCCCGGCTACTTCTTCGCCGGCATCGCGGGCATCCCCAGGAAGGGAAGCCGCAGCGCGCCGAACGCGTCCGCCGGTACCGCCGGGGACTTGGGCTCGACGGCGGCGAGACGCACGTACTCCGTGCCCTGCGCGGGACGCGTGTCCTCGGCGCCCTTGTTGGGCCAGAACGACATCGCGCGCTCGGCCTGCGCGGTGATCGTGAGGGACGGGTTCACGCCCAGGTTGGCGGAGACCGCGGCGCCGTCGACGACCGAGATGCCGGGGTGGCCGTAGAGGCGGTGGTACGGGTCGATGACCCCGGTCTCTGCCGAGTCGCCGATCGGGCAGCCGCCCAGGAAGTGCGCGGTCAGCGGGGTACCCATCAGCTCGCCGATGTTCGACCCGGCGAAGCCGTTGATCTCCTTGGCGAGCAGCGTCGCGGCCTCGGTGGCCTCGGGGATCTGTGTCGGGTTGGGCGCGCCATGGCCCTGCCGGGCGGTCAGCAGGCCCTTGCCGATGCCCTTCTCCTTGCGGTACGTGGTCAGGGAGTTGTCGAGCGTCTGCATGACGAGGCCGATGATGGTCCGCTCCGACCAGCGCCGGTTGGAGAGCGAACGGACCGTCAGCCACGGGTGCTTGGCGACATTGCCGAGCCATCCGGCGACGCGCGCCTTGCCGCCCTTGATGCTGTACGGCACTTGCAGGATCGTCATGCCGCCCATCGCGTTGGACTTCTTGCCGTAGCGGACCGGCTCGATGTGCGTGGTGGCGTTCGGGTGGATCGACGAGGTGATCGCGACGCCCTTGGTGAAGTCCGCCTTTTCGATGCCGTGCTGCTTGCGGTAGCGGCGGTCGGTGGTCTGGGAGCCCACCAGGGCCTCGGAGTTGGTGCGGGTCAGCGCGCCGAGCCGCCCCGAGATGCGCGGGAGCAGACCGGTGTCCTTCATGCGGTGCAGGAGCGTCTGCGTGCCGTAGGTGCCCGCCGCGACGACGACCTCGCGCGCCGTGAACGTACGCCCCTTGCCCTTGCGCTTGGCGTCGGTGGGCAGCGTGGCGACGGCGAATCCGCCCCGCGAGTCCTCGGTGACGGTGACGACGGACGTCATCGGGTGGATGACGGCGCCCGCCTTCTCCGCCAGGTAGAGGTAGTTCTCGTTGAGGGTGTTCTTGGCGCCGTGGCGGCAGCCCGTCATGCACTCGCCGCATTCGCTGCACGCCTTGCGCGACGGGCCCGCGCCCCCGAAGTACGGATCGGGAACTTCCTCGCCGGGCCTGGCCGTTGAAGTACCTGAGGCGTCCTGCTCGTCTCCGAAGAAGACGCCGACCGGCGCCATGTGGAAGCTGTCGCCCACTCCCATGGCCTGGGCGGTCGCCTTCAGGTGGATGTCGGACGGAGTCGTGGTCGGGTTGAGCCGCACCCCGAGCATGCGCTTGGCCTGCTCGTAGTAGGGGGCGAGCTCGTTCTGCCAGTCCGTGATGTCCTTCCACTGCGGGTCGTTGAAGAACGGCGCGGGGGGTACGTAGAGCGTGTTCGCGTAGTTCAGCGAACCTCCGCCGACGCCCGCCCCCGCGAGCACCATCACGTTGCCCAGCAGATGGATGCGCTGGATGCCGTAGAGGCCGAGCGCCGGTGCCCAGAGGTAGTTCTTGAGGTCCCAGGAGTTCTTCGGGAGCGACTCACGGGTGAAGCGGCGCCCCGCTTCGAGCACGCCGACGCGGTAACCCTTCTCCGTCAGACGCAGAGCGGAGACGGAGCCGCCGAAGCCTGACCCGACGACGAGGACGTCGTAGTCGTACGACGCTTCGTCGTACCCACCCGCCTCACTGCCCGGCTGTTTCTGGACAGAGCTCTCCTGTGACATCGACTCTCCTCGTTGAGAATTAGCCCGTTCGTAGGGATCCGGCGGCCGGGACGACTAGCGCAGGCGCAGGGACTTCATGACCTTCAGGCTCAGGCTCATGAACGCCGCGTACTTCTCGTCGTCCATGCCGAAGGACGGCGCGAGCGGCATCAGCCGCTGGTGCGCGACGGTCTGCGCCTCGGTGTACTTCAGGATGCCCTCGGAGCCGTGTCGGCGGCCGAGGCCCGAGTCCTTCATGCCGCCCATCGGGGACTGCACGCTGCCGTAGGCGGGCGCGAAGCCCTCGTTCACGTTGACCGTGCCGGTGCGCAGGCGGGCAGCGAGCTTGCGGCCGCGGCTGCCGTCCTTCGTCCAGACCGAGGAATTCAGGCCGTACGACGTGGAGTTGGCGAGCTCGACCGCTTCGTTCTCGTCGGTGAAGCGGTAGATGGAGACGACCGGGCCGAAGGTCTCCTCGCCGCACACCGCCATCGGGGACTCGACGCCGTCCAGGATCGTCGGCTCGAAGAAGAAGGGGCCGATGTCGGGCCGGGCGACGCCGCCCGCGAGCACCGTCGCGCCCTTGGCGACCGCCTCGTCGACATGCCGCTTGGTGGTCTCCAGCTGCCGCTCGCCGACCAGCGAACCCATCTCCGCTCCGTACGCGAGGGAGCGGCCGAGCCGCATCGCCTTCGTCCGCGCCGCGAAGCGCTCCACGAACTCGTCCGCGATCGACTCGTGGACGTAAAGACGCTCGATGGAGATGCACAGCTGGCCTGCGGACGAGAAGCAGGCCCGCACGGCGCCCGCGGCGGCCTTCTCGATGTCGGCGTCGTGCAGCACCAACATGGCGTTCTTGCCGCCCAGTTCGAGCGAGACGCCGACGAGGCGGCCCGCGGCGCCCTGGGCGACCTCGCGGCCGGTGCGGGTGGAGCCGGTGAAGGAGACGTAGTCGGCGTGCTTGACGATCTCGGGTCCGACGACGGGTCCCTCACCGATGACGACCTGGAAGACCTCGGCGGGCAGACCGGCCTCGATGATGAGGTCGCGGGCCCACAGGGCGGTCAGGCAGGTCTCCGTGTCGGGCTTCATCACCAGCGCGTTGCCCGCGACGAGCGCGGGAAGGGCGTCGCCGATGGACAGCTCGAAGGGGTAGTTCCAGGGCGCGATCTGGCCGACCACACCGCGCGGCTGCCGGTTCTCGGTGACCTTCGTGAGGGTCGGTACGACGCCGGTGTGCCGCTTGGGGTTCAGATACGCGGGAGCCTTGCGGCCGTAGTGCCGTGCGGCGACGGCGACGGCCTGAAGCTCCTCGTGCGCGTGCAGCCGGGCCTTGCCGGTCTCCAGCTGTATGAGGTCGAGGACCTCGGCCTGGCGCTGGAGCACCAGGTCGTGGAAGCGGAGCAGGACCGCGGCGCGGCGGCGGACCGGGGTGCGCTCCCAGGAGATCTGGGCGACCCGGGCCCGCTCGAAGGCGGTGGCCACGTCCTCGGGGGTGGACTCGGGCAGGTCGGCCAGCTTCTCGCCGGTGAACGGCGTGTGGTTGGCGGTCCGTCCCGAACCGATCACGTCCCGCGTGAGCTGCGCGATGAGCTCGGGAGTCACCACGTCGGCGGCGGTGCGCGCGCCTTCGGGGGCGGTGGCTGTCGGGTTCGTTCCGAGGGGCGCTGCGGTGGCCTGCGAGTCCGTCATGGAGGTGAGCGTAGGCCCAGGTCAGGGTTTTGGGTACCCGTCGGTAATCCACTTTCACCGGGCGGACACACGATGCCAGCGATTGCTGGCGGCAAAGCCCCTGATCAGGGGCTTAACCGGAGTTGATCAACAAGGCATCACCATGTGAGACCGCAGCGGCGGAACGGACCCGGGTCAGGGCTTCGCGATCTCCAGTTCGGCGATCGCGGTCTTGGCGACCTCCCTGCCGCGCTCGGTGAAATCGCCCTTGCTCGGGTAGTCGATCCAGAGCTTGTACATGTCACCGGACATGGTCTTGTAGTAGAAGACCTTGGCCTCGCGCGGCTTCTGTCGCTCCGAGTCCGAATCATCGACGTAGGTGACCGTGTTCTCGGCGGCTTCCCGGTCCCTGTACGTGGTCTTCGCCGTACTGCTCCGGGGCGCGGGCGTCTCGGCCATGCTGCTCTTGTCGCCGCTCTCGATCTCGTCGGCCTCGCTGTACGCCTGCGCGGCCGAGGACCCCGCGATGTCGCCGACGCTGTCCTCGGACTTCTTCGCCAGGTGCAGAGTGATCGAGACGGCGGTGCTCGGGTCGGTGTAACTGACCCAGTGCTCCGTCTTGTTGATGCCGTCCGACACGGACTTCACATAGTCCGGCGGCGCCGCCATCGTCGCGCCGAGCGCCTTCTCCTCGTGCTTCTTCCAGCTGTCCGCCTCGGCTGCCGCGAACGGGTCCATGACCACGAGGACGCCCGCGACCACGGCCGCTACGACCACCGCGCCGATGCCCATGAGCGCCTTGCGGCCGATGGTGACCCCCTTGCCGCCGGAGGCACCGCCACCGCCGACCTGGACGACCCGCGTAGGTGCCGCCTGCGGTGGCTGGGCCGCCTCCTCCAGGAGGGCGCGGACCTGCGTCGCGCGCGGGCGCTGGGCGGGGTCCTTGGCCAGGAGGCCGTTGATCGCCTGCGCGAGCGGGCCCGAGGCCGAAGCGGGCGCCGCCGGGGTCGCGTTCAGGACGGACTGCAGTGTCGCGGGGGTGTTGTTGCGGCGGAACGGCGATACGCCCTCCGTCGCGGCGTAGAGGACCACGCCGAGCGACCAGAGGTCCGACGCCGGGCCGGGGCGCTGGCCGAGCACCCGCTCGGGGGCGATGAACTCGGGCGAACCGACGAAGCCGCCCGTGTCCGTCAGGTTCGTCTCGCCCTCGATCTGGGCGATGCCGAAGTCGGTGAGGACGACGCGGTCGTGCTGCCCCAGCATCACGTTGTCCGGCTTGACGTCACGGTGCAGGATGCCCGCCTGGTGGGCGGCGTCCAGGGCGCCGAGCACCTCAAGGCCGATGCGGGCGGCGTCGCGGGCGCCCAGGGTGCCCTCCTGGAGCGCGGCGCCGAGCGAGCGGCCCTGGACCAGTTCCATGACGATCCACGGCTGGCCGTCCTCCACCGCCACGTCGTGGACGTTGACCACGGCGGGGTGGTCGAGGCGGGCCGCGGCGCGCGCCTCGCGGCGCATGCGCTCGAAGGCGTTGGACCGCTCGCGCTCGGGCAGGTGGTCGGGGATGCGGGGTTCCTTGACGGCGACCTCGCGGTCCACCGTCTCGTCCTTCGCGCGCCAGACCGTGCCCATGCCGCCGTGGCCGAGCTTGGACAGCAGGCGGTAACGGCCCGCGATCAGACGGCCCGCGCCCGGCTCAGGCTCGGATGGCTGATTCGGTACCACCTGGGTGGGCTGAGCGTACGGCGACGGGGGCGGCGTCGGCGCGCCGGGCTGCTGCGGTCCGGCGGGGCGCTGCGGTCCGGCGGGGTGCTGCGCAGTCTGCTGGTAAGGCTGCGGCTGCGGCGGCTGCAGTCCGAAACTGGTGGGTTCGTACGGGCCGTAGGAGGGTCCCCCGTCATTACTCATGCACACATCAGTACCTTGCCGAAGGCATCCGGTTCCACTCGGGTCACTGACTTGTGACCGGGGTGATGCACCCGGCGGAACTTCAGCGGCGTACGACAGCCGCGTACGACAGCCGTGTACGACAGCGGCTTCACGTCAGCGGCTTACGAAAGAGTCCACCGCCGTGTCGAAGTACCGCCTGCCTTCCTCGGCCTTGCCGATCGGCGCCGAGACCCACACGTCGTACATCCGGCCGCCCTCCTCCCAGCACAGGTCGTACGTGTGCCGGTCGCCCTCCGCGGCCGTGAAGCCGTCCCAGCTGAACTGCCAGAGGGCGGCGGGCCGTCCGTTGTGCGAGGTCTCGGTGACCTCTCCGTCCCGGTAACCCGGGTTGTTCTCGGGCCCTTTGGCGTCGGAGCGGCGCTGCACGGCGAGCGGCCCGCCCGGCTCGGGGGCCGACTCCTTGATGCCTATACGGAAAGTGCCGCCTGCCGACTTGTAGAAGACGCGGGGCCCGTCCACCTCGCGCGTGAAGCCGTGGGGCACGGCGAGCGTGAAGCCGCGGCGGTCCTTCGTCACGCGGTAGCCCTCGGGGGCCTCGGGCGTGGAGGGCTTGGGGGTGCGGGAGCCGCGCGTGACCGTCACCGTCGGGGTCGGCGAGGGCGAGGGGCTCACCGTCTTCGTCGGCGCGGACTGCGTGGCCGTCGCCGTGGGCTCACCGCCGCCGCCACCGCCGTCCCTGCTCATCAACAGCGCGGCGGACACCCCGGCTCCGGCCACCGCGGCCACGAGCGCGGCCGCGATCAGCATGATCCGGCGACGGCCACGGGAAGGCCCCGCCGCCTGCGCGGGCGGGCGTGTGGGCAGGTCACGGTAGGTGGGCGTGTAGCCGCCGAGCCGCCCGCCCGGCAGCGCCGACGGCTGACCGCCGGCCCGGCCCGCGGGCGTCGACGGCATCCGCCCCGTATCGACGTACGTCCGCAGCAGCCGCTCCGCGTCCTCCGCGCCGAGCCGCCGCTCCGGGTCGCGTTCGAGGAGGCCGAGGATGACGGGCAGCAGCGGCGCGGCGGCGGGCGGCGGGCGGATCTCGTCGAAGACGACGGCGTGCAGCACACCGCTGATCGAGTCCCGGCGGAACGGCGACTCACCCGTCATCGCCGTGACGAGGAGCGCGCCGAGCGACCATAGGTCGGACTCGGGCCCGGTCCGCTCGCCCGACATCCGCTCGGGCGCGGTGTATTCGGGCGAGCCCACGAACGACCCGATCTCCGTGAGCGTCGTCGCCCCGCTGACCTGCGCGATCCCGAAGTCGGTGAGGACGACACGGCCGGTCGCCTCCTCCATGAGGACGTTCGCGGGTTTGATGTCGCGGTGCAGAACCCCGGCGGCATGCGCGACGCGCAGCGCGCCGAGCAGCGCGATGCCCATCCGGGCGACCTCACGCGCGCTCATCGGACCCGCCCGCGAGATCCGCCCGGCCAGCGAGCCGCCCTCGATCAACTCCATGACGATGTACGGGTGGTCGCTCTGCACGACGACGTCGTGGACGACGATGATGTGCGGATGCCTGAGCTGCGCCGCCGCCCGCGCCTCGCGCAGGGTCCGTTCGCGCTGCTGCATCGCGTCGGATTCGGAGAGCGTGTCGTCGAGCGCGAGTTCCTTGACGGCGACCCGGCGGCCGAGGAACTGATCCGTGGCCTGCCAGACCACGCCCATGCCACCCCTGCCGAGCCGCGCATCCAGGCGGTAACGGCCAGCTATGACCCGGGCGTTGTCCCCCACGCTCCCCATGCGGCCATCATGCCCCACACGTGTGCGGACGGACCCTGTGGGCCTGCGAGGCGGACTGGTTCCGGCCGCTTGTCCCAGGCATCCCGGCTGCGGACGGCCGCATTCAGCCCTCCCGCCAGCCCCGGAGCATCGCGTCGAACTGCTGGCGCGCCGTGTTCCAGTCGTCGGCGGGGGACGACATGTAAATCACGTACTCGACGCCGTCACGGCTGAGATAGGACTGTGAGATGGCGCGGCGCGGGCCCGCTGTCGTGTCGTTCGCCCCCGCCGTCCAGCTGAACTCCCAGAGCGCGCCCGCCCGGTCGCGGAAGTTGTTCTGATCCAGCTGCAGCCGCTTGTAGCCGGGCAGTTTGACCTTGAGGTTCTTCTCCAGGTCCAGCTGGTGCGTGTAGGGGCTCTCCCACGTCGAGTTGCGGTCGATGGCGATGCGTACGAAGTGGCGGCCGTGGTCGGGCGTGTAGTCGATCTGGCTGCCGTCGGCCTCGCGCTCCCAGCCCTTGGGCAGCATCATGCTGAAGCCCTCGGCGTCGTTTACGCGCTGCCAGTCCTTGGGGATGCCGCCGACGGTCTTGCCCGGCCCTCCGTCGCTGGACTGCTGCGTACTGCCGTCGTCGCTGACCGCGTAGTACAGGTAGCCGGCGGTTCCGCCGCCGAGCAGCACGACCGCCGCGACCGCCGCGACGACCGCGGGCAGCTTGCGGCGCTTCTGAGGGCCGGCCGGGTGCTGGTGGGTGCCTTGGAAGACGGTGCCGGAGGTGTGGGTGTGGGATGCGGGGCCGTTTCCGTGGACGACGGTGCCGGGCTCGATGGGGTGGTGGCCGAACTGCGGGGTGTGGGCCTGCGGCTGTTGCTGTTGCTGCGGTCGCGGCTGCGGCTGCGGCTGCGGCTGCGGCTGCTGGGGCGTGGCGTGGATCTGCGTCGGCACGTACGCCTGCGCCGAGCTCGGCAGCCGCCCCTCCGCCGCCTCGGCCAGCATCAGCTCGGCGACCTCCGCGGTCGGCCGGGTGTCCGGGTCCTTGCGCAGGAGGGCGCCGATGACCGGGGCGAGCGCCCCCGCGTACTCGGCCGGCGCGGGCTCCTCCGTGACCACGGCCTGCATGGTGCCCAGCGGAGACGTGCGCCGGAACGGGGAGTTCCCCTCGACCGCCGTGTACAGCGTGGCGCCGAGCGCCCACAGGTCGGACGCGGGCCCTGGATTGGCGCCGCTGACCCGCTCGGGCGCCAGATAGTCGACGGAGCCGACGACCTCGCCGGTCCGCGTGATCGTCGTGTCCCCCTCGATCGCGGCGATCCCGAAGTCGGTGAGCAGGATGCGCCGGTCGTCCGCCAGGAGTACGTTGCCGGGCTTGACGTCGCGGTGCAGGACCCCGGCGGCGTGCGCGGCGCGCAGGGCCCTCAGGGTCCACAGGCCGATGCGGGCGGCCTCGACTGGGTCGATGCGGCCCCGCTCCTTGACGGCGTCCGCGAGCGAGCGGCCCTCGACCAGCTCCATCACGATCCAGGGGCGGTCGTCGTACTCAAGGACGTCGTGGACGGTGACGACGGCGGGGTGGTTGATCCGGGCCGCGGCCCGCGCCTCAGCGTGCGTACGGGCGAAGAGGACCGCGCGGTCGGCCTCCGCCACGAACTGCGCGGCCGTCAGTTCCTTGACGGCGACGGTTCGGTGCAGCACCTCGTCCTGTGCGCGCCACACCCGTCCCATGCCACCGCGGCCGATGGACTCTCCGAGCCGGTAGCGGCCCGCGAGGAGCAGGCCCTGCATCTGATTCACGATCCCCCGCAATGGTTCTGACATGGCACAGATTAGGGAGCGGTCGGCGTACGCGGAACCTCCGGGGGTGCTAGGAGACCTCACTGTGACGCGTGACGCAACGTCGACAGGCCGCTCAACGCACCCGAAGAACGGTCAAATCCCGTCCCGAAAGGGGCACATGATGACCTTCAGGCGATCCGGCGACGTCAATCAGTGACTTGATAGGTCGACGAGGCCTGCTCATAGAGCCGGTCCACTTCGTCACGCTCGGCCTCGGGCCCCCGGACCTGCACGACGTGGTACTTCCCGCCGACGATCATCGCGAGATTGCGTACGAAGATTTCGCCGCCGCCCGGGCCCTGCCAGGTGAACTGCCCCTCGCCCATGACCCGTCCGCCCACGTCGATCCTGCGCATTCCGGACGACTCCGCCCAGGTCGAGTCGCGGAACGGCTGCAGCTCGCGCTCGTGCTCGCGCTGGTACTTCATGGGGTCGCTGCCGTACTCGTCCGTGCCGTCCCGCCCCGGCACGACGATCAGCTCGAAGTCGCCTTTCGTGTAGACGACCTGGCCCCGCCCGTTCTTGGGCTGCCGGTCCCAGCCGCTGGCTACGGCGACCCTGAAGCCCTCGGCGTCCTTGCGGAGCGTGAAGCCCTGCGGCACCTCGGGCCCGCTGGTCTGCGGCTTCTGCGAGCCGGGGCTCTTCTCGGGCTTGTCGCTGGGCTGACCGGACTTGCCGTCCTCCTCGCCGTCCTCGCTGGGCCGGGCGCTGGAGGTGCTGCCGGGGTCGGGCGGCTGGCTGGTGCCGGGGTCGCCCGCGGAGCCCGCGCGCTCGCCGCCCTCGTTCTCCCCCGCCTTGGGCATGAAGACCATGGCGTACGCGACCGCCGCGGCGAGGCCGACCAGGATGAGCAGGAGCAGGAGGCGCCCCAGGGAACGTGGCCGCCCCGTACCGCTCCGCTTGGGCGGGGGCGCGGGGGCTGTCCGCTTGGGCATGGGCGCGGTGGCCGCCTGCCTGGCTTCCCGGCCTCGCTTGTGTTTGTGCTTGTGGCGCCCGTTCTGCCGGGAGTTCGGCGGGGGGGTGGTGGCTGCGGGCGCGGGGGCGCGCCGCTTCTTGCGCCGTACGAGGTCACCGCGACGGCGTACGACGGGCAGCCGCCGGGCGTCGAACGGCGGCGCGGGCACGACGTTCGCACCGGCTTCCGGCTCGGGCGCGGAGCGGACCAGCGAGCGAAGCCAGCCGCTCAGCTCCTCGATGTCGAGCCGCTCGGTGGGGTCCTGCCGTAACAACGACTCGACGACGGGCCGGAGCGGCCCGCACTCCTCCGCGAAGGCGGGCGGCTCGGCGCACACCAGCTGGACGAGCTCGAAGGTGCTCTCCTCCGGGTAGGGCGCGTGGCCCTGCACGGCCCGGAACAACAGCGCGCCCAGCGCCCAGAGATCGGTGGCCGGCCCGATGGGCGGGGCAAGCTGCCAGTTCTCGTGCACGGGCCCGGCCTGCTCCGGCGCCCACCGCTCGGTCACGCCCCCGACCACGGTCATCCGAGCGTGCCGGGCCCGCTCGGCGGCAAGAGCGGTAGCGGGCCCACGCCGCCCCCCACGCCGCTCGGCGACGAGGGCGTCCCAGTAGCTGTGGCCGGATGATGCCGGGGGAACGGGGGTTGACGGGTTGGCACTGTGGCCGGGGGCGGCGCCGATGGCCCCCCGCCCACCTCGACTGACGGCGGAGCCTGGCGCATCCTGACTCGACGCGGGGAGCCCTTGCCCTCCGCGGCCGGCCGGCGTTCCGGCCGAACCCCGACCAGGGAGGGCCCCGGACCCACCGCGGCCCGGCGTTCCGGCCGAACCCCGACCGGGGAAGGAACCCGCCACGCCATAGCCGGAGCCTTGCCCCCCGCGAGCAGACGCAGCATCCGGGTCACCCTGACTCGCCCGGGAAGGCCCGCCGTAGCCGGACGAGGACCGCGAACCACCCAGGCCAGACTCGGAACCCTGCCAGCCGTATCCGGGCCCAGCGCCTTGCCCGCCGTAGCCCGACGCAGCGCCCTGACCGCCATAGCCAGGCCCAGCCCCTTGCCCGCCGTATCCGGACCCAGCGCCTTGACCGCCATAGCCAGGCCCAGCGCCCTCCCCGCCACGGCCGCCCGCAGGGCCTAGCTCGCCGCGGCCGGGTCCGCTCTCTTCGGGTCGCGTGCCGCCCCGCTCCGAGGCACCCCCCCTGTGCGGCTCCTCGCCGCTGAAACTCCCAGCAGGCCCCCCGCCACCCCCAACACCCCTGTCCGCAACGGAACTCGAAGCCCCCGCGCCCCCGCCCCTCGGCACAGCCCCGTGCCACGGCTTCGTACCCCCGACGCCGTACGGGTCCAGGATCCGCCCCGCAGCCTCGGCCTCGCCGCCGCTCCTGTCGCCCTCGTCGTACCCCTCGGCCCCCGCCGAGTCACCGCCTGCCCTGGGCCCTGGCAACTCCGGGCCCCGGCGCCCCTCGTCCTCGCTCACCCGCGCCGCGGCCCGCGCCCCGGCGCGATACGCGGCTATGGCGCTGGTCCGCGCGGCCCGCGCGTCATCCCCAGGCTCCGGGGCCGGAGCGACCTCGTACGCCTCGTAGGGCCCGTAGGACTCATCGGACTCATCGCCGCGCTCGTCCGCCTCCGGCCCCCCACCCTCGAACCCCCCGAAGAACTCCTCAGGCCGAGGGTCGTACCCGCACAGCGCCTCTTCCGCCGCGCCCGCCGCGAGGCCCGTCAGGACCACCCGGCCGTCGTCGCAGACCAGGACCGTGCGGGCGGTGATGTTCCGGTGGACCCACCCATGCGCGTGCAGCACCCGCAGCGCCGTCACCACGTCCGACGCGACCTCCGCCGCGCGGTACGGACTCAGCGGCCGGTCCGCGAGCAGCGCGGCCAGCGGCCTCGCCGCCACCAACTCGCTGACTATCCACAGCGAACCGCCCTCGGCGAACACGTCGAAGACCTGGTCGAGCCGCGGATGGTCGGGAATCTGCGCGGCGGCCTGCGCCGCCTCTATCGCGCGGCGCACCGCCGGATCCGATGGACGCCGGGTCGTACGCGCCGAAGGCCGCCGCACCGCCCCCGCGCTCACGAACCCTGCCGGAAGCTCCCCCTCCGGCAGGTCCCGCTCATCGAGCTCAAGCACTTCCGCGTCGACGACCTCAGGCAACGGCACCTGCCTGACCAGGACTTCCTGCCCGCTGTACGTGTCGAAGGCCCGCGTCTCCGCGAGCTCGTACTCATCAGCGGGAGGCAGCGGCAGGCGGTAACGGTCGGCGAGTACCCGCCCCGCGTATTCGTCCACGACGCCTCCCCCGTCCGCCCGGTGGTCAATTCCGTTCGCCTTACGCCCTGTTGCGGCTGCGTACGGTCCGCAAGCACTCACGATACGTGCCGGAGGCAAACCACATTGAGGGGATGCGAGATCTCACCGGATACACCGGACGCGTACCGCGAGCCCCCTCGATCGCTACTTCTTCGGCTCGAACGACTTCGTGAAGGTCCGCCACGCGTCCTTGCGCTCGTCGCTGCCCCACTTGGCCGCCTTGGCCGTATACATCAGGCCGTAGCCCAAGTTGTCGTTCACGACGAAACCGCGGTCTATCGAGCGGTACTTCGTACCCCCGTCGACGTACGTGAACTCCCAGTCGGCCGTGTTCCAGCCGCGGAAGTCGACCTTCTCTATCCGGATGCGCTTGTACTGCGACCGGACCATGTACGACTCCTGGTTCTTCCAGTCGCCCACGGGGTCCGACTTGGGCGTGGGAGTCCAGCCGATCAGCAGCTTCTGCCCGTCCGGCCCGGTGAAACGCGCGCCCGCGGCACCCGTGGACTGGTACTTCCACCCCTTGGGCAGCCCCACGGAAAAACCTTGGGAGTGCTTGTACGTCGACTCGGCACCGTCGTCTTCCGGCTTCTTGCCGGAGTCGTCGCCACCGTCACCAGCGTCGTCGCCGCCCTCACTCGGATCCTGGCCGTCACCCGAACCGGGGCTCGACCCCGCGCCCGCTTCCGTGTCGCCCTTGCCCTTGTCCTCCTCGGCACCGCCGTCCTGCCCGGCGCCCTTGTCGTTCTCCTTCTCGCCGCTGCCCGCGGTCGCCCCGCTGGACGCGGCCTTGTCACCGCCGTTCTTGCTGTCCCGCGCACCGCTCTCGTCCCCGTCGTTCATCGCGAAGGCGAGCACGGTTCCGAGCACAGCGAGCGCGAGCGCCAACGAGAAGATCACGAGCGTGCGCCGAGGCACCACGTCGGTGAGCGAGGCCTTGGGAGGCGTCGCACGCGGCGGCGCCGCGGGAACCGGCGGAGTGCTCGAAGAAGCGGAGGCTCCTCCAGCCGCCCCGGAGCGCGAAGGCTTCTTCGCCACCGCCCCAGAAGCAGAGCCGGAACCAGAACCAGAGGCAGAGTCAGACGGTGAAGGTGAAGGTGAAGCAGCACCGGAAGCACCCGAACCGGCCCCCGCCCCCCGCGCGGTAGCCGCAGCCGCGGCCTTCCGCACCGACCGGAGCGCACCCTTCAGCCGCTCGGCGGCCTCCTCGCCCTTGCCACCGGAATCCGCGGAGGACCCGACGGCCCCAGAAGACCCGGAGGACCCAGCCGCCCCGGAGGACTCAGCCGTATCCGCCGAACCAGTGGCCCCAGCAGCCCCAGCGGCACCCACAGCCCCGCCACCAGCCACGCCCGCCGCACCGGCCGCACCCGCGCGGCCGGAGGAACCGCCCTTGCCCTTGCCCTTACCGAACCGCTTCCCCATACCGGAAGCCGGCGGCACCGGAGGCAGCGGCACGACCTTCGTCGCGTCGACCGGCTCCGGCTCGTCCTTGACCTCCGGCGCGTGAATCACGTCGATCAGGAGCGCCCGCGCCGCCGCGTCGTCGAGCCGCTGCTCGGGGTCCTTGGCGAGCAGGCCGTAGATGACCTTCTCCAACGGCCCCGCGTTCGTCGGCTGTTCGACGTCCTCGGTCATGACCGCGGTGAGGGTCGCGATCGCCGACCCCTTGTCGTACGGAGGCACGCCTTCAACAGCCGCGTACAGCAGACCGCCGAGCGACCACAGGTCGGCCGCCGGGCCCGGCTTGTGCCCTCGCGCCCGCTCCGGCGAGATGTACGAGGGAGCGCCGACGAGCATGCCGGTGGAGGTGATCGACGGGTCGCCCTCGACCTGCGCGATGCCGAAGTCCGTGAGGACGACTCGCCCGTCCTCGGCGATCAGCACGTTCGACGGCTTCACGTCGCGGTGCAGAATTCCCTCGCGGTGCGCGGACCGCAGTACGTCGAGCACCGCGAGCCCGACCTCGGCTGCGCGCCTCGGCGTGAGCAGTCCGTCCTCGCGAATGGCCTCGGCGAGCGACTTGCCCTCGACCAGCTCCATCACGATCCACGGCCGGTCGTCCTCGTCGACCACGTCGTACACGGTCACCGCACTGGTGTTGCGGATCCGCGCGATCGCCTTGGCCTCACGCAACGTACGCGTGATGAGCCGGCGCTTCTCTTCCTCGTCGATGCTCGACGGAAAGCGCAGCTCCTTCACCGCGACCGTACGACCGAGTGTCTCGTCCTTGGCGCGCCAGACGGTTCCCATTCCGCCGCGGCCGAGCACTTCTCCCAGCCGGTAGCGCCCGGAGAGGAGACGTTCGCTCTTGTCCTGACGGGACTGACCCGTCTTCTCCGCGTCCGACATGCGTCCCCTCTGCTGCTACCGCTGCTACCCGCGCAACCCGCCCTGACAGAGCCTCCATTGTCCCTCACTCGGGGACCGGTCTACGCCCAGGGTCCAACGTCCCTCATGATGGCCTCCGCACAAGGAGGGACCGCCATGCCCAATCCACGGACACTGCTGGCCATACCCCTCGCGATGGCCCTTTTCGGCCTGACTTCCGCCAGTGCGCCATTGGCCGCGAAACCGGCCACGGACGCCACTCTTCCGTTGCTCGTCACCCGGGGCAAGGCCCCCGCCGCGGCGCTGTTGGCCCGCGAAGCCCCATGGTCAACGACCGAGCCGGGAGCCCCGGACCCGCAACCGGGCCGCGGGGCGACACCACAACCCCTCTGGCACTTCGCCCACGTCAACCAGCCCACAACCGACGACACCACCCCAGGAGCTGGCAAAAACCAAACACCCGCCACCGGCCCCGGATCTGACAGACCCAACGGCCCCGCCACCGACACCGGCATCAGCGCCGACGGCGAAGACGATGCCACCCGCATCCGCCGCACCGACCACTTCCGCGCCGGCAGCATCACCAAGACGTTCATCGCGACCGTCGTCCTCCAACTCGCCGCCGAACGACGTCTGTCCCTGTCCGACCCCGTGGAACGCCATCTGCCCGGTCTACTCCGAGGCAAGGGTCCCGACGGCCGCACCCTCACCCTGCGCGCCCTGCTCACCCACACCAGCGGCCTCGCGGACTACACCACCGACACCAAAGGCCTCGTCCCCCTCACTCCGGCAGAGGCGGTCCGCACCGCCCTCGCCCTCCCCGCGACCATGCCCGGCCGCTGGTCGTACTCCAACACCAACTACGTGGTCCTCGGCATGGTGATCAAGCAGGTCACCGGCCACTCGTACGCCACCGAGACCGCACGCCGCATCATCACCCCCCTTCGCCTGTCCGGCACTTCCTTCCCCGGCACCCGCACCACGCTCCCGTCCCCGCACGGCCGCGCGTACACGAGCGAGGGCCAGGACGTCACCGCCCTCAACCCGGGCGTCGCGGGCGCCGCCGGTGAGCTGATCTCCACACTCGCCGACCTCGACCGCTTCTACGCCGCCCTCCTCGCCGGCCGGCTGCTCCCCGAGGCCCACCTCCGCCAGATGTTCAACACCCGCGCCGCGGAAGGCCGCTACGGCATGGGCCTCTACCCGCAGAAGCTGCCCTGCGGCACCACGGTCTGGGGCCACAACGGCCGCATAGCCGGAAGCTACGTCCGCACGGCCGCCACCCGCGACGGCGACCGCGTCCTCACGTTCCGCGTCAACACGGACGAGATTGCGGACCCAGGTCTCGAACGGACGCTCCTGACCGCGGAGTTCTGCACCTAGGGCTGTCCGTCCGGGGCCGGCAGCGGAACGATGTCCGGCGCCCCCAGCCTCGCCGCGTCCGCCGTGAGGTCGTCCGGCTGCCGCTGCGACTCCCGCTCCGCCTCCACCCTCTTCTCGTAGTGCTGGACCTCCTTCTCCACCTGGTCCTTGTCCCACCCGAGGACCGGCGCCATCAGCTCGGCGCACAGCCGCGCACTGCGTGTGCCCCGGTCGAACGTCTCGATCGAGATGCGCGTGCGCCGGGTCAGTACGTCGTCCAGGTGCCGTGCGCCCTCGTGCGACGCGGCATAGACGATCTCGGCGCGCAGATAGTCGTCCGCGGCGGGCAGTGGCTCGCCCAGGGTGGGATCGGCCGTGACGAGGGCGAGGACCTCTTCCGCCAGCGAGCCGTACCTGTTCAACAGGTGCTCCACGCGCACCACATGGAGCCCGGTGCGGGCCGCGATCCTGGCGCGCGCGTTCCACAGCGCCTTGTACCCCTCGGCGCCGACCAGCGGGATGTCCTCGGTGACACAGTCGGCGACGCGCTGGTCGAGGCCGTGCACGGCCTCGTCCACGGCGTCCTTCGCCATCACGCGGTACGTCGTGTACTTGCCGCCCGCGATGACCACCAGGCCCGGTGCCGGATGCGCCACCGTGTGCTCACGCGACAGCTTGCTCGTGGCGTCCGACTCGCCGGCGAGCAGCGGCCGAAGACCCGCGTACACCCCTTGGACGTCGTCCCGTGAAAGGGGCACCCCGAGCACCGAGTTCACATGCTCCAGCAGATAGTCGATGTCGGCGCTTGACGCCGCGGGATGCGCCTTGTCCAGGTCCCAGTCGGTGTCGGTCGTCCCCACGATCCAGTGCCGCCCCCACGGAATGACGAAGAGGACGCTCTTCTCCGTCCGCAGGATCAGCCCGGTCGTCGAGTTGATCCGGTCCTTGGGCACGACCAGATGGATGCCCTTGGACGCTCTGACGTGGAACTGCCCCCGCTCACCGACCATCGCCTGGGTGTCGTCCGTCCACACACCGGTGGCGTTCACCACCTGCTTGGCCCGGACCTCGTACTCCCCGCCGCCCTCGACGTCCTGCACCCGGGCGCCGACGACCCGTTCGCCCTCGCGCAGGAAGCCCGTCACGCGCGCGCGGTTGGCGACCTTCGCGCCGTACGCCGAAGCGGTGCGCACCAGGGTCGCCACATAGCGGGCGTCGTCCATCTGCGCGTCGTAGTACTGCATCGCCCCGACCAGCGCGTCCTTCTTCAGACACGGGGCGACGCGCAGGGCGTGACGCCGGGTCAGGTGGCGGTGCATGGGCAGGCCGCGGCCATGGCCGCGCGACATCGACATGGCGTCGTACAACGCGACGCCCGATCCGGCGTAGATCCGCTCCCAGCCCTTGTGCTGCAACGGGTACAGGAACGGCACCGGCTTCACGAGATGCGGGGCGATCCGCTCCAGGAGCAGGCCGCGCTCCTTCAGCGCCTCCCGCACCAGCGCGAAGTCGAGCATCTCCAGATAGCGCAGTCCGCCGTGGATCAGCTTGCTCGACCGGCTCGACGTGCCCGACGCCCAGTCCCGTGCCTCGACCAGGCCGGTGGACAGGCCGCGGGTCACGGCGTCCAGTGCGGTGCCCGCACCGACCACTCCCGCGCCCACGACCAGGACATCCAGCTCCCGCTCGGCCATTCCCGCAAGTGACTCGGCACGCTCCGCCGGTCCCAAGGTCGCTGTCCTCACCGCTGCCTCCCGTTAGCTGTCGGGTGTGGTCGCGCTCACATCATGCCCAGATTCTGGTCAGGTCCGCTGAGTTCGGCCGCCGCCTGTGGACAACCTGCGGCCAATCCGCGGCCAACACTCCGACGCCCGGCGCAGCGCAATGCCGCATAACGGTCATATTTACTCCTAGTCTGACATTGCGCTGGTCCACCTTGTCCACAGGACTTGCGCGCTCGTCCCGCTCCGGCTATTGGGAGGACGGCCCACCGCCATGCCCGCAGATCTCGCCGTCATCGGTCTCGGCCACCTCGGCCTGCCCCTCGCCCAGGCCGCCGTCTCCGGCGGCATCGCCACCATCGGCTACGACCCCGCGCGCGCCGTCGACCTGGCAGGCGGCCGCCTGCCCTGCGACGGCGCCGAGGGAACCCTCACCGCCGCCGATGTCCGCCGGATGCTCTCGGGGGGGTTCCGGCCCACCACCGACCCGGTCGAGCTCGGCAGGGTCCGCACCGCGGTCATCTGCGCTCCCACTCCTCCGGCAGCCGACCGCAGCCTCGACCTGAGCCAGGTGGCCGAAGCCGCCCGCGCCCTGGCCGCGCGCCTGCGCCCGCACACCACGGTCATCCTTGAGTCACCCGCTTACCCGGGAACCACGGAGGAATTCCTGCGCCCCATCCTCGAAGAGGGCTCAGGCCTGCGCGCGGGCCGCGACTTCCACCTCGCGCATTCGCCGGGACGCCTCGACCCGGGCAACCGCACCCACGGCTACGCCGGCACCCCCAAGGTCATCGGCGGCCTCACCCCGGCCTGCACCGAATCGGCCGCCGCCTTCTACGGCCGCCTCACCGACAAGGTCGTACGCGCGCGTGGCCCACGCGAGGCCGAGACCGTGCACCTCCTGGAGACCAACTACCGGCACGTGAACATGGCCCTGGTCAATGAGATGGCCGTGCTCTGCCACGACCTGAGCATCGACCTGTGGGACGTCATCCGCTGCGCCGAGACCAAGCCCTTCGGCTTCCAGGCCTTCCGCCCAGGACCCGGCGTCGGCGGCCACGGCGTCCCCCTGGACATCCCGGGCCCCGGCCGCGGCACGCACCCCCTGCGCATGGTCGAACTGGCCCAGCAGGTCAACGACCGCATGCCCCGGTACGTGATCCAGCGCTCGGCGACGCTGCTCAACGAACACGGCAAGTCCGCCCGCGGCGCCCGCGTCCTGCTCCTCGGCGTCACCTACAAGCCCGACCTCGCCGACCAGCAGGGCTCCCCCGCCCAGGAGGTCGCGACCCGCCTGATGGAGATGGGCGCCGCCGTCAGCTACCACGACCCCTACGTCCCCACCTGGCGCGTGCTCGGCCACCCCGTCCCCCGCGCGGACTCCCTCTACGAGGCAGCGGCCGACGCCGACCTCACGATCCTGCTCCAGCACCACCGCACGTACGACCTACAGGGCTTGGCGGTCAAGGCCCAGCTACTCCTGGACACCCGCGGCGCGACCCCGGCGGGCGCGGCCCACCGCCTCTGATGCGTTGAGGGCACACAACAAGGGCCCCGGTAGATACCGGGGCCCTCCATGGACGTCAGTCCGAAAACCGAACCGTCACCGCTTGTGCTGCGCGTCCGCGACCGTCACCTCGACGCGCTGGAACTCCTTGAGCTCGCTGTAGCCCGTCGTCGCCATCGCGCGGCGCAGCGCCCCGAAGAAGTTCATCGAGCCGTCCGGGATGTGCGAGGGACCGCTGAGGATCTCCTCCGTCGTGCCGACCACGCCGAGGTCGACGCGCTTGCCGCGCGGCACGTCCTCGTGGACGGCCTCCATGCCCCAGTGGTGGCCCTTGCCCGGCGCGTCCGTGGCGCGGGCCAGCGGGGAGCCGATCATCACCGAGTCGGCGCCGCAGGCAATGGCCTTGGGCAGGTCGCCGGACCAGCCCACGCCGCCGTCCGCGATGACGTGCACGTACCGGCCGCCGGACTCGTCCATGTAGTCGCGGCGGGCGGCGGCGACATCCGCCACAGCGGTGGCCATCGGGACCTGGATGCCCAGGACGTTGCGCGTGGTGTGCGCGGCGCCACCGCCGAA
This sequence comes from Streptomyces sp. NPDC054866, assembly GCF_053610745.1. Lineage (NCBI taxonomy): Bacteria > Bacillati > Actinomycetota > Actinomycetes > Kitasatosporales > Streptomycetaceae > Streptomyces > Streptomyces sp. NPDC054866. The sequence continues at coordinate 343,420 of NZ_JBSGZA010000003.1, read as the reverse complement.
GCCGACGAGGACACCGGCCGCGCCGGTACGCATCAGGTGCAGCGCGGCGGTGTACGTGGCGCAGCCGCCGACGATCACCGGCACGTCGAGCTCGTAGATGAACTGCTTGAGGTTGAGCGGCTCGGCGGCACCGGAGACGTGCTCGGCCGAGACGGTGGTCCCGCGGATGACGAAGATGTCGACGCCCGCGTCCACGACGGCCTTGGAGAACTCGGCGGTGCGCTGCGGGGAGAGCGCGGCGGCGGTGACCACGCCCGAGTCGCGCACCTCCTTGATGCGCTGCCCGATCAGGTCGGCCTGGATCGGCGCGGAGTAGATCTCCTGGAGGCGGCGGGTGGCGTTGTCGGTGTCCAGCTCCGCGATCTCGTCGAGCAGCGGCTGCGGGTCCTCGTACCGCGTCCAGAGGCCCTCGAGGTTCAGGACGCCGAGACCACCCAGCTCACCGATGCGGATCGCGGTCTGCGGCGAGACGACCGAGTCCATCGGCGCCGCCAGGAAGGGCAGCTCGAAGCGGTAGGCGTCGATCTGCCAGGCGATCGAGACCTCCTTCGGGTCGCGGGTACGACGGCTCGGCACGACGGCGATGTCGTCGAAGGCGTACGCCCGGCGGCCGCGCTTGCCGCGCCCGATCTCGATCTCAGTCACGTGGGTGGCCCTTCAGCTTTCTTCGGTACTTCGCACTTCTTCGGCACTTCGGCACTCGGTCTGCCGCTCCAGTATCCCCGACGCGCGCAAAGGGGGCGGCCCGGGGAATCCGGACCGCCCCTCACGCGCGCGTGGAGCGCTGTCAGCGTCTCTCGGCCTACGAGGCCGTCAGCGCTTGTTCGTGTAGTTCGGCGCTTCGACCGTCATCTGAATGTCGTGCGGGTGGCTCTCCTTGAGGCCCGCCGAGGTGATCCGTACGAAACGGCCGTTCCTCTGGAGCTCCGGAACCGTCTGGCCGCCTACGTAGAACATCGACTGGCGCAGACCGCCGACCAGCTGGTGCACGACCGAGGAGAGCGGGCCGCGGTAGGGCACCTGGCCCTCGATGCCCTCGGGCACCAGCTTCTCGTCGGAGGCGACGCCCTCCTGGAAGTAGCGGTCCTTGGAGAAGGACTTGCGGTCACCGCGGGTCTGCATCGCGCCGAGCGAGCCCATGCCGCGGTACGACTTGAACTGCTTGCCGTTGATGAACATCAGCTCGCCCGGGGACTCCTCGCAGCCTGCGAGCAGCGAGCCCAGCATGACCGTGTCCGCGCCGGCGACGAGCGCCTTGGCGATGTCGCCGGAGTACTGGAGGCCGCCGTCGCCGATGACCGGGACCCCGGCTTCCTTGGCGGCGAGCGACGCTTCGTAGATGGCCGTCACCTGCGGTACGCCGATTCCGGCGACGACACGCGTCGTACAGATGGAGCCGGGTCCGACGCCGACCTTGATGCCGTCGACACCGGCGTCGATGAGGGACTTGGCGCCGTCGCGGGTGGCGATGTTGCCGCCGATGACGTCCACGCCCGAAGCATTGGACTTGATCTTGGCGACCATGTCGCCGACCAGGCGGGAGTGGCCGTGCGCGGTGTCGACGACGATGAAGTCGACGCCCGCCTCGATGAGGGCCTGGGCACGCTCGAAGGCGTCGCCCGCGACACCGACGGCGGCGCCCACCAGGAGGCGGCCTTCGCTGTCCTTGGCGGCGCCGGGGTACTTCTCGGCCTTGACGAAGTCCTTGACCGTGATGAGGCCCTTGAGGATGCCGCTGTCGTCGACGAGCGGAAGCTTCTCGATCTTGTGGCGGCGCAGCAGCTCCATGGCGTCGACGCCGGAGATGCCGACCTTGCCGGTGACGAGCGGCATCGGCGTCATGACCTCGCGCACCTGGCGCGTGCGGTCCGACTCGAAGGCCATGTCGCGGTTGGTGACGATGCCGAGCAGCTTGCCCGCCGGGTCGGTCACCGGGACGCCGCTGATGCGGAACTTGGCGCAGATCGCGTCGGCCTCGCCGAGCGTCGCGTCCGGGTGCACCGTGATCGGGTCGGTGACCATGCCGGACTCGGAACGCTTCACGAGGTCGACCTGGTTGGCCTGGTCCGCGATGGAGAGGTTGCGGTGCAGCACGCCGACGCCGCCCTGTCGCGCCATGGCGATCGCCATGCGGGACTCGGTGACCTTGTCCATCGCCGCGGAAAGCAGCGGGACGTTCACGCGCACGTTCTTCGAGATGAGCGAGGAAGTGTCGATCTGGTCCGGCGCCATGTCCGACGCGCCGGGCAGCAGCAGCACGTCGTCGTAGGTCAGCCCGAGCGTCGCGAATTTCTCGGGCACCCCAGTCGAAGAACCGCCGTTTGCAGTCATGACACCTTCCCCAAATGGCCTTGATCGGTGCGGATGTCCATGCTAACGGGAACGGAGGGTGTCTCATTCCACGATCAAGATCATCGACTAGGTTTGTACGTTCATACGGCATGAACGGCCGCTGAAGTCACATGTCGAGCAAGCCGTGATCGCTACTGCTCGGCCAGCGCCCGCAGCCGACTCAACGCGCGATGCTGCGCGACGCGCACGGCGCCCGGGGACATGCCGAGCATCTGCCCGGTCTCCTCGGCCGTGAGCCCGACCGCGATCCTCAGGAGCAGCAGCTCGCGCTGGTTCTCCGGAAGGTTCGCCATCAGCTTCTTGGCCCACTCGGCGTCGCTGCTGAGCAGCGCGCGCTCCTCGGGACCGAGGGAGTCGTCGGGCCGCTCCGGCATCTCGTCCGACGGCACCGCCGTGGACCCGGGGTGGCGCATCGCCGCGCGCTGCAGGTCGGCGACCTTGTGCGCGGCGATGGCGAAGACGAACGCCTCGAAGGGGCGCCCCGTGTCCTTGTAGCGAGGCAGCGCCAGAAGGACCGCGACGCACACTTCCTGCGCCAGGTCCTCCACGAAGTGCCGCGCGTCGCCGGGGAGTCGGGAGAGTCTGGTGCGGCAGTACCGCAGCGCCAGGGGGTGCACATGAGCCAGCAGATCGTGCGTCGCCTGCTCGTCACCCTCGACCGCGCGAAGGACGAGGGCACCGATCACCGTCGTCCTGTCATCGCGCATCGGTCCATGGTGCCTTGGCGCCGATTGATCCGTGGCACCACGTCCGTAGTTGTGCACCGAAGCGTTATGAGCGGGTGCGCCGGAACTCATCTCGTGCGCCCTCCCCTCCCGCTCGACCGACCTGTCCCCGAGGAACTCCACACCTCAAGGATGCGGCATCGGCGGCGAAGCAACGGCAACCGCTCCCGCGAGAGGGAGCGACGGGCGTCCGTCACCCCGCCCACCACACGGCGGGCGGGGATCGCCGTGCCCGCACGGCGGCACACCTATCGGACCAGGCCCCAGCGGAAACCGAGCGCCACGGCGTGCGCGCGGTCCGAGGCGCCGAGCTTCTTGAACAACCGCCTGGCGTGGGTCTTGACCGTGTCCTCGGAGAGAAAAAGCTCACGTCCGATCTCGGCGTTCGACCGGCCGTGGCTCATGCCCTCGAGCACCTGGATCTCACGCGCGGTGAGTGTGGGCGCCGCGCCCATCTCGGCCGAACGCAGTCTGCGCGGAGCCAGTCGCCACGTCGGGTCGGCGAGCGCCTGCGTGACGGTCGCGCGCAGTTCGGCGCGCGAGGCGTCCTTGTGGAGATAGCCGCGGGCACCGGCGGCGACCGCGAGTGCGACCCCGTCCAGGTCCTCGGCCACGGTGAGCATGATGATGCGCGCACCGGGGTCGGCGGACAGCAGCCGCCGGACCGTCTCCACGCCGCCCAGACCGGGCATGCGTACGTCCATCAAAATCAGGTCCGAGCGGTCGGCGCCCCAGCGGCGGAGGACTTCCTCGCCGTTGGCCGCTGTCGTCACGCGCTCGACGCCGGGCACGGTCGCGACCGCGCGGCGGAGCGCCTCTCGGGCGAGCGGGGAGTCGTCGCAGACGAGGACGGATGTCATGACTGTCCTCCGCGGCTCTCACAGCTGCTGCGCGTCACCTTGAGCCTCCAGGCTGGTACTTATTCGTCACCTGTGCGGTTGACGCTCTCGGACATCTGCCCGAGCGCTTGTTCTTTCAACCGCCTCCGCACTCTCAACGACGGTCACCCGAAAGAGTTACGGGGCGGTGGGCCACCTTCGGCACTCTACGTGAGGGCGCGGACACGGAGCAGGCAGCGCAAGAGACCCTCAACGTTTCATCACAACCCATGCCCCATTTAGCCCTCTTCCTTCCCTTTTGCTGGTGTCTGTGGCTAGATTTTCCAATGAGTCATATTTTCATCTCCTTAGACAGTAGATGTACGGTCGTGGGCACCGTATCCGCGCAGAACGGCTACCAGGAGACAAGCAATGGCAGATTTCTCCCGCCTTCCCGGACCGAACGCAGATCTCTGGGACTGGCAGCTCCTCGCCGCCTGCCGTGGGGTCGACAGCTCGCTCTTCTTCCACCCCGAGGGTGAGCGGGGCGCGGCACGCAGCGCGCGTGAGAACTCCGCCAAGGAGGTCTGCATGAGGTGCCCGGTACGTGCGGAGTGCGCAGCTCACGCCCTCGCGGTACGGGAGCCGTACGGCGTGTGGGGCGGCCTCACCGAGGACGAGCGCGAGGAACTCATGGGCCGCGCCCGCAACCGCCTCGTCACGACGTCCGCACCCTCTGCGTCGGCGTCGGCCGCGACCAGGGCATCAAGCGGCGGCATCGTCACGCACACCTGAAGGAACGTTTCTTCGGAAGCGCTCAGCGCTCCGCGGCGCGCGCGAGGTGGTCCAGCGTGGCCGCCACAGCGGGTACCTGCGCCAGATCCGGCAGGGTGAGCGCGACGATCTCGCGCTGGACAGCAGGCTCCACCGTCACTGTGCGTGCACCTTTGGGGCGTACGGACTCGATGGCGAGCTCGGGCATCACCGCGACCCCCAGGCCCGCGCCGACCAGTCCGATCACCGCCGGGTAGTCGTCGGTCGCGAAATCGATGCGGGGCACGAATCCCGCCCCCTCGCAGACCTCGACCAGCTGCCTGCGACAGCGCGGACAGCCCGCGATCCACGGCTCGTCGGCCAGCTCCCCGATGGCGACCGACTCCGCCTTGGCGAGCCGATGCCCCTCGGGCACGAGACCGACGAGCCGGTCGGCCAGAAGCGGACGTACGACCAGGTCGTCCCACTCCTCCGCGGCGGACGCACCCTCGTACCGGAAGGCGAGCGCCACGTCGCAGTCGCCCTCGCGCAGCATCTCCACCGAGCGCGGCGGTTCGGCCTCCACGAGCGACACCCGGGTGCCGGGGTGCGCCGCGCGCAGGGCGGCCAGTGCGCTCGGCACCAGCGTCGAGCTGCCGCTGGGGAAGGAGACGAGGCGGACCCGGCCCGCCCTCAGGCCCGCGATCGCGGCGACCTCCTCCTCGGCGGCCGTCAGTCCCGCCAGGATCCCGGCAGCGTGCCGGACCAGGGCCTCGCCGGCTTGGGTCAGGCGCATCTCACGCCCTGTGCGGATCAGCAGTGTCGTGCCAGCGGAGGCTTCGAGTGCCTTCATCTGCTGGCTGACGGCGGGCTGGGTGCAGCCGAGCTCGCGCGCCGCGGCGGAGAAGGAGCCGGTGGCGGCGACCGCACGCAGGACGCGGAGATGACGGGCCTCGATCATGACTCAAGCATAAGCGACGCTTGGGTCGGGCGGCGAATAATGTGTCGACCCTTTGAGCGAGCTCGCCTAGCCTTTCGACATGAAGCTTCTCTCCGTGAATCTGGGCCGGTACAAGGCCGTGGAGTACACCGACGCCCCCTCGGGCGGCACCGGCATCGACAAGCAGCCCGCCGAAGGGGCCGTACGGGTGACGGCGCCCGGCGCGAAGGGGGTCGGCGGGAGCGGGGTGGCCGGGGACGACGTCTGCGACCTGCGGCACCACGGCGGCGACAACCAGGCCGTGTACGCCTACGCGCGCGAGGACCTCGACGCGTGGGAGCGGCTGCTCGGCCGCCCGCTGCCCCATGGCTCCTTCGGCGAGAACCTCACGACGTCCGGGCTCGACGTGAGCGGTGCGAAGATCGGCGAGCGCTGGCGCGTCGGCCCCGATCTGCTCCTCGAAGTGACATCGGGCCGCATTCCCTGCCAGACGTTCCAGGGCCACCTCGGCGAGACGCGGTGGGTCAAGCGTTTCACCCAGCAGGGCACTCCCGGCGCCTACCTGCGGGTGATCGAACCGGGTGAGATCCGCGGCGGGGACGCGATAGAGATCGTGCACCGACCGGCGCACGAGGTCACCGTCGCCCTCCAGTTCAGGGCCGTCACGACGGAGAGGCACCTGCTGCCGAGCCTGCTCGCCGCCGGGGACGCGCTGCATCCCGAGTCGGTCGACGCGGCAAGGAAGTACGCGGAGAAGTACGGCTCCCAGGCTTCATGACGGGCATGACCGGCGTAACTGGCCTTCGGGCCCGGCGACTTGGGCCGGGCACGACGCGAAAACGGAAGCAGAGCAGGCCGGGAGGGCCTCCGGGCGACACAGCGGTCACCGGATCTCACTAGCCTTGGTCCATGACTACGGCTCTGATTACGGGATCGACCGCCGGTATCGGCGCAGCCTTCGCCCGGCGGCTCGCCGGTGACGGCCACAACCTGGTCCTGGTGGCACGGAACACCGAGCGGCTGCGGGAACAGGCGACCGAACTGCACGACCGGCACGGCATCGAGGCGGAGGTGCTCACCGCGGACCTCGCGACGGACGACGGGATCGCCGCCGTCGAGAAGCGGCTCGCGGACCGCAGGAACCCGGTCGACCTGCTGGTGAACAACGCCGGGTTCGGCAACAAGGGCCAGTACCTGGAGGTGCCGATCAAGGACGAGCTGACGATGCTGAAGGTGCACTGCGAGGCGGTGCTGCGGCTGACGTCGGCGGCGACGGAGTCGATGCGGGAGCGGGGCCGCGGTGGCGTCGTCAACGTCGCTTCGGTGGCGGCGTTCGTGCCGCGCGGGACGTATGGCGCGTCGAAGGCGTGGGTCGTGCAGTTCACGCAGGGAGCGGCGAAGGATCTGGCCGGCTCCGGGGTGCGGCTGATGGCCCTGTGCCCCGGATTCGTACGGACCGAGTTCCATGAGCGCGCCGGGATGGGGACGTCCAACATCCCCAAGTGGATGTGGCTCGACGCGGACAAACTGGTCGCTGCCGCGCTGTCCGACTTGGCGCGCGGCAAGTCCCTCTCCATCCCGGACCCCAAGTACAAGGCGATGATGGGAGTCGTGAAGGTGACCCCGAGGGCGCTGCTGGGCGGCGTGACATCCCGTACCGGCCGCAAGTACGGCCCGCAGTAGCGGGCCCCGTAAGGGGCGCGGGGAACTGCGCGACAAGCCACGACGGGCCCGCACTCGGGAACGCACGGAGGCCCGGCACCCCACTAGGGGGTACCGGGCCTCCGTTTCAGCTACGCGGCAGCGTCAGGCGTCAGGCGAGGTCAGTGAGAGTGACCGTGCCCGTGGCCGTGACCGGCCTCGCCCTCTTCCTCGGCCGGCTTCTCGACGACCAGGGTCTCGGTCGTCAGCAGCAGCGAAGCGATGGACGCGGCGTTCTCAAGGGCGGAGCGCGTCACCTTGACCGGGTCGATGACGCCGGCCTTGACCAGGTCGCCGTACTCGCCGGTCGCGGCGTTGAAGCCGAAGCCCTTGTCGAGCTCGGCGACCTTCGAGGTGATGACGTAGCCCTCGAGGCCGGCGTTCTCGGCGATCCAGCGCAGCGGCTCGACGGCGGCGCGGCGGACGACGGCGACACCGGTGGCCTCGTCGCCCTCCTTGCCGAGGTTGCCCTCGAGGACCTTGACGGCGTGCACCAGAGCGGAGCCACCACCGGAGACGATGCCCTCCTCGACCGCGGCGCGGGTCGCGGAGATGGCGTCCTCCAGACGGTGCTTCTTCTCCTTGAGCTCCACCTCGGTGGCGGCGCCGACCTTGATGACGCACACGCCGCCGGCCAGCTTCGCGAGGCGCTCCTGGAGCTTCTCGCGGTCCCAGTCGGAGTCCGTGGCCTCGATCTCGGCCTTGATCTGGTTGACGCGGCCCTCGACCTCGGCAGCGTTGCCGCCGCCGTCGACGACGGTGGTGTCGTCCTTGGTGATGGTCACGCGGCGGGCGGTGCCGAGCACGTCGAGGCCGACCTGGTCGAGCTTGAGGCCGACCTCTTCGGCGATGACGGTGCCGCCGGTGAGGGTGGCGAGGTCACCGAGCATGGCCTTGCGGCGGTCACCGAAGCCGGGAGCCTTCACCGCGACGGCGTTGAAGGTGCCGCGGATCTTGTTCACGACCAGGGTCGACAGGGCCTCGCCCTCGACGTCCTCGGCGATGATCAGGAGCGGCTTCGAGGCGTTGGTCTGGATGACCTTCTCGAGCAGCGGCAGCAGGTCCTGGATGGACGAGATCTTGCCCTGGTGGATCAGGATGTACGGGTCGTCGAGGACGGCCTCCATACGCTCCTGGTCGGACACCATGTACGGGGACAGGTAGCCCTTGTCGAAGGCCATGCCCTCGGTGAAGTCGAGCTCAAGACCGAAGGTGTTGGACTCCTCGACGGTGATGACACCGTCCTTGCCGACCTTGTCCATCGCCTCGGCGATGAGCTCGCCGACCTGCGGGTCCTGGGCGGACAGACCGGCGACGGCCGCGATGTCGGCCTTGTCGTCGATCGGGCGCGCGGTGGCGAGGAGCTCCGCGGAGACGGCCGCGACAGCGGCGTCGATGCCCTTCTTCAGGGCGGCCGGGGAAGCGCCGGCGGCGACGTTGCGCAGGCCTTCCTTGACCAGGGCCTGGGCGAGCACGGTCGCGGTGGTGGTGCCGTCACCCGCGATGTCGTTGGTCTTGGTCGCCACCTCCTTGACGAGCTGCGCGCCGAGGTTCTCGTACGGGTCCTCGACCTCGACCTCACGGGCGATCGTGACACCGTCGTTGGTGATGGTGGGGGCGCCGAACTTCTTGTCGATGACGACGTTGCGGCCGCGGGGGCCGATCGTCACCTTGACCGTGTCGGCAAGCTTGTTGACGCCGCGCTCGAGGGCGCGACGGGCGTCCTCGTCGAACTTCAGGATCTTCGCCATGGGAGCGGTTCAGCCCTCTCGGAAACTCGGGTTTGACGAACGAACTGCGCCCCTCGCCGCCCGGCAATCAGCAGGGGTGGCCAGGGGCGCAGCTCAAAGCATGTTTCTGCTCGGGTGAATTACTTCTCGACGATCGCGAGCACGTCGCGAGCCGAGAGGACGAGGTACTCGTCGCCGTTGTACTTCACCTCGGTGCCGCCGTACTTGCTGTACAGCACGACATCGCCGACCTTGACGTCGAGCGGCAGGCGCTCGCCGTTCTCGAAGCGGCCCGGGCCCACGGCGAGGACAGCACCCTCCTGGGGCTTCTCCTTCGCGGTGTCCGGAATGACCAGGCCGGAGGCCGTGGTCTGCTCGGCGTCGAGCGGCTGGACCACAATGCGGTCCTCGAGCGGCTTAATGGCAACCTTGGAGCTGGCGGTCGTCACGATCCGGTCTCCCCCTTCGGAGATCTACGGGGTTAACAGTCTGGGGTGGCGACCAGGTGGATCCGTCGTCGCGGGTGCCGGACCTGCCCGTCGCTGTTGGCACTCTCCAGTGGTGAGTGCCAAGGCCGAGACTAGGACGACGATTAGCACTCGGTCAAGCGGACTGCTAATTCACTGACGCGGGTCTTATCCGGGTGGAGACGCCGATGGGCCCCCGCGCCCCTCGGGGCAACGCTTCCCCGCGGCGGGCGGTTCCGTCTCCGTCGCCGTGTGCCGCCCCGTTCTCGGCGCACCCGCGGGCGGGTGGGCACAGCTTGGCGAGGCCGCGGGTTTCCTCGGCGGGACCTTCTCCGCCGCCTTTCTGCCCAGGCGTTCGATCGGGTCCACCGACTGCGCGCACCCCGTGAGCAGCGCGGGCGCGAGCACGCCTGCCGCGAGCGCGCCGACGAGGAACCGCCGCGCCCGCGCCCGCCCGGTCACAGGTAGTCCTCCAGCCTGGCCACGGCGTACCCCTTGTCGGTGACCGTCTTCATGACCTTGCGGACCATGTCGGGCATCGTGCCTTTCCAGTCCTCGCGCCCCCGGAAATGCGTGAGGATGATGTCGCCGGGGTGCAGGTCCCGGTCCCACTCGCGCCAGGCCATGCGGTTGGGGAAGGCCTCGGACGCCCACAGCGGCACGGCTTTGATCCCGCAGGACTTTGCGGCCCGCAGCGTGTCCGCGTTGTAGTTGCCGTACGGCGGGCGGAAGAGCTCGGGCCGCTTGCCGTAGCGCTTTTGGATGGTGTTCTGCATGCCGCAGATCTCGCGGCGCTGGGCCGCGTACGAAAGGCCCGGCATGTAGCGGTGGTTGAGGGTGTGGTTGTTCAGGACGACGCCTCGGGACTGCATCTTCTTGAAGTAGCCGTAGTCCTCCTTGACCAGATAGTCGCTGAGGAACGCGGTGTACGGGATCTGCAGCTCGCTCATCATCTTGAGCAGCTCCGGGTCCTTCTCCGCGCCGTCGTCGATGGTCAGGAAGACGATCTTCTTCTTGGTCGGGATGGTCGTGAAGACGGGCGGAAGACCCTCCTGCCCCTTGACCTCGAACCCCTTGCGCGTGGTGATCTTCGGCTTCTTGGCCGGGGCGGGCGGCGCGGCCAGCGGGGTCTTCGCCAGGCCCCAGCGTTTCGCGGCGGCGGCGCGGGCGACCTGGGTGACGCGGAGTTTGTGGGCGTAGGAGTCGAGGGCGCGGGCGGGCGGCGCGTCCAGACGCTGCTGACCGGGGGCGGGGTTGGCTCCGCCGTCGTCGCCCGAGGCGCAGCCGGAGGCGATCGCGGCGACGACGAGAGCGGCCACTCCGGCCCGTACATGCCGCGTCCGCCTTCTGCCGTATTTTTCGTTTTGTCGTACTAGTTGCATGGCGCCGGATCTTTGCAGCTCACAGCCCCGCTGTGGGGCCGACACCGCCACCGGACGCACACCATCCACCGACTGGCCCACAATGGGCCGGGTGAACGACCTCGACCGCGACTCGACCGCCCTGACCTCCTTCTCCGCGCTGCTCACCCCCGAAGGCCGGTCCCTGCTCGAACTCGGCGAGGTGCGGGAGGCCGATCCGGCCCGCGAGCTGGCCGTCGCCACCCGTCTGCGCCGCGACCACCCGGCGGAGCTGGTCACGGCGGTCCTCGCGCAGGCGCGGCTGCGGCGGCGGGCCGTGGCGAAGTTCGGCGCCGAGGACGCGGGACGGATGTTCTTCACGCCGAACGGCGTCGAGCAGGCGACCCGGACGAGCGTGGCCGTGCACCGCGCCGAGAGCTTCAAGGCCCTCGGCGTACGGAGCGTGGCCGATCTCTGCTGTGGCATCGGCGGCGACGCGATCGCCCTCGCCCGCGCCGGGATCTCCGTCCTCGCCGTCGACCGCGACCCGCTGACCTGCGCGGTGGCACGGGCGAACGCGGACGCCCTTGGCCTCGCCGACCTCATCGAGGTGCGCGAGGCCGATGTCACCGAGGTCGACACGTCCGCGTACGGCGCGGTCTTCGTGGACCCCGCCCGGCGCGGGGGGCGGGGCCGCATCTTCGATCCCGAGGCCTACTCGCCGCCCCTCTCCTGGGCGATCGAGGCCGCCCGCAAGGCTCCGCACGCGGCGCTGAAGATCGCTCCCGGCATTCCGCACGAGGCGATTCCCGCCGATGCCGCGGCGGAGTGGATCTCGGACGGCGGGGACGTGAAGGAGGCCGTGCTGTGGTTCGGCACGGACACCCCGTCCTCGCACCGCGCGACGCTGCTGCCCTCGGGGGCATCGCTGTGGTCCTCGCTCGACGCGATGCTGCCGGATCCGGAGGTGCGGGCGGTGGGGCGCTATCTGTACGAGCCGGACGGCGCCGTCATCCGTGCCCATCTGGTGGCGGAGGTGGCCGCGCGGGTGGAGGGCGGTCTGATCGACGAGACCATCGCGTACGTCACCTCCGACGCGCCGCACACGACGCCGTACGCGGTGGCGTACGAGATCACCGATCAACTCCCCTTCGGCGTGAAGAAGTTGAAGGCGGTGCTGCGGGAGCGGGAGGTCGGGATCCTGACGGTGAAGAAGCGGGGCTCGGCGGTGGAGCCGGAGGAACTGCGGCGGAAGGTGAAGCCGCAGGGCAAGAACTCCGCGACGGTGTTCCTGACGAGGGTGGCGGGGGCGCCGGCGATGCTGATCGGGCGCCCCGTGATCGCTCACCCCGTGGCGGAAGCCTGAAGCCCCCCGGGTCCCGGGCACCGTCGATCACCGGCTCCGCCGAGTTCGTCCTCAATCGCCGGACGGGCTGGAGGATTCAGCTCGCCCCAGCAAGAACTCCCGCTCCCTCCCATTCCGCGTGAGCCCCGCCGCCCGCTCGAACTCGACCCGCGCCTCCGCCACCCGTCCCAGCCTCACCAGCAGGTCACCCCGCACGCTCGGCAGCAAGTGGTAGTCCTTCAGGGCGGGTTCATCCGCGAGCGCGTCGACCAGGGGCAGTGCCTCCGCGGGGCCCGAGGCCATCGACACCGCCACGGCGCGGTTCAGTTCGACCACCGGCGAGGGAGCCCGCTCGGCCAGCAGGGTGTACAGGGCGACGATCTGGGGCCAGTCCGTCTCCTCGTACGACAGCGCGTTGGCGTGGCTCGCGGCGATCGCGGCCTGGAGTTCGTAGGGGCCGGGGCCGCCCGTGGACGCGGCCCGCGCGCGGGCGAGTGCGGTGAAGCCCCGCCGGATCAGCGGCCGGTTCCAGTGGCGGCGGTCCTGGTCCGCGAGGAGCACCGGCTCGCCCTTCGGCCCCGTCCGCGCCGCCGACCGGGACGCCTGGAGCTCCAACAGCGCCGCCAGGCCGTGCACTTCGGCCTCCCGCGGCATGAGCCCCGCCAGCACGCGGGCGAGGCGGAGCGCGTCCTCGCACAGGGAGGGGCGCAGCCAGTCGTCGCCCGCCGTGGCCGCGTACCCCTCGTTGAAGATGAGGTAGATGACTTCGAGCACCGACCCGAGCCGGGCCTCGCGGTCGCCCCCGTACGGCACTTCGAAGGGCACGCCTTTGGCGGCGAGGGTGCGCTTCGCGCGCACGACGCGCTGGGCCACCGTCGACTCGGGGACCAGCATCGCGCGGGCGATCTCCGCCGTCGTGAGGCCGCCGAGTAGCCGCAGCGTGAGTGCGATGCGGGCCTCCGCGGAGAGCACCGGGTGGCAGGCGGTGAAGACGAGGCGGAGCAGGTCGTCGTCGATGTCGTCGGGGTCGGCGGGCTCGTCGACGTGGGGCGGCGCCGCCTCCAGGTCGCGGCCCACCTCCTGAAGCTTGCGCGCGTAGCGCTCCCTGCGGCGTACGAGGTCGATGGCGCGGCGCTTGGCGGTGGTCATCAGCCAGGCGCCCGGGTTGTCGGGGACGCCGGTCCGCGGCCACTGTTCCAGCGCGGCGACCATCGCGTCCTGCGCCAGCTCCTCCGCGATGCCCACGTCGCGCACGATCCGCGCGACGCCCGCGATCAGGCGCGGGGACTCGATGCGGAAGACGGTCTCGATGGCGCGGTCAGGGGTGTCCGGGCGGGGGTGCTCTGAGGAGTGGGCCGTCACGGCCACCCATCAGAGCACCCTCCGCGGGGCACCGCAAAGGGTCGGCGCCGGGACGTCAGCCCTCGATGATCTCCCGGACCTCCGCCGTCACGGTCCACTGCTCGTCGTGGGTCTTCAGGAACCGGCTCGCCCACTCGACGGCCTCGGCCTTGTCCTTGCACTGGCTGATCGAGTAGCCGCCGACAACCTCCTTGGCCTCGGTGAACGGGCCGTCCGTGACGGACAGCCGACCGCCCTTCCAGTGCACCTGGGTGGTCTGGTCGCTCGGGGTGAGACCCGCGGTCTCCAGCATCACTCCCGCCTTGGTGATCTCTTCGAGCAGCGCGCCCATGCGCTCGCCCATCTCGGGGCTCGGGCCGCCCTCGGGGGAGTTCTTCTCGTCGACGCGGATCATCGTCAGAAAGCGCGGCATGGTGGTCTCCCAACAGGTGGCGGCGGGGTTTCTCCTCGCCTCTCACCCATGCGTCGAACGGGAGACGCCCGGATCGACATCGTCGCCCAGATTCTTCGAAGATTTTTCCCGGGCACACGTTTCCGCAGGTCGCGGCCGCGCGGGGCCGCGATGCAGCACCACCGTCGCGACGGCTGCCGCCACGAGGCGTCAGTCCAGGCCGGCCGACTCGAACCGCCACCTGTGCACCGCCCGCGTCACCAACTCCGGTGTGGGCTCCGGGATTTCGGGGAGGTCTGCGTCGTACGGCGCGTCCCACCACGTCAGGACGAGCACCCGGTCCTGCGGGGCGCGGAAGCTCTCCCGGCGGACCGGGGCACCGTCCAGGGGCTGGGCCCTCGCCCACGCGAGCAGTTCCTCGCCGCGCCCGTCGGCGGCGCGGGCCTCCCACATCAGCGCGACGGTCACGAGTACAGGTTCTCCTTGCTTACCTCGTGCACGTGGCTGTGGTCGTGCGAGTGGCCCGGCACGTGCGGTTCCGTCACCGGGAGCGAGGAGTCCGCCGACAGGTCCCAGTCGGATGCCGAGCGGTTCCGCGCCACCATCTCCGCGCCGAGCGCGGCCACCATCGCGCCGTTGTCCGTGCACAGCTTCGGCCGCGGCACCCGCAGCCGGATCCCGGCCGCCTCGCACCGCTCCTGCGCCAGGGCGCGCAGCCGCGTGTTGGCGGCCACTCCGCCGCCGATCATCAGGTGGTCGACGCCCTCGTCCTTGCAGGCCCGCACGGCCTTGCGGGTCAGCACGTCGACGACCGCCTCCTGGAAGGACGCCGCCACGTCACGGACGGGGACGTCCTCGCCCGCGGCCCGCTTGGCCTCGATCCAGCGCGCGACCGAGGTCTTCAGGCCGGAGAAGGAGAAGTCGTAGGCGGCGTCGCGCGGGCCGGTGAGGCCGCGCGGGAACGCGATCGCCTTCGGGTCGCCCTCCTTCGCGTACCGGTCGATGACGGGACCGCCGGGGAAGCCCAGGTCGAGCACCCGCGCGATCTTGTCGAAGGCCTCGCCCGCCGCGTCGTCGATCGTCGCACCGAGAGGGCGTACGTCCGATGTGATGTCGGTGGAGAGCAGCAGCGAGGAGTGGCCGCCGGAGACCAGCAGCGCCATGGTCGGCTCGGGCAGCGTGCCGTGCTCCAGCTGGTCGACGCAGATGTGCGAGGCCAGGTGGTTGACGCCGTAGAGCGGCTTGCCGAGCGCGTACGCGTACGCCTTGGCCGCCGAGACGCCCACGAGCAGCGCGCCCGCGAGGCCGGGCCCCGCGGTCACCGCGATGCCGTCCAGGTCCTTCGCCGTCACGCCCGCTTCCTTCAGGGCGCGGTCGATGGTCGGCACCATCGCCTCCAGGTGCGCGCGCGAGGCGACCTCGGGCACGACGCCGCCGAAGCGCGCGTGCTCGTCGACGCTGGAGGCGATGGCGTCGGCGAGCAGGGTGGTGCCGCGGACGATGCCGACGCCGGTCTCGTCGCAGGAGGTCTCGATGCCGAGAACGAGAGGTTGGTCGCGCGAGTCAGCCATGGGTGTCGGTTCCTTGTACGGGATTCACTGAAGTTGATGGATCGGTCAGGCGCATCACCAGGGCGTCCACGTTGCCCGGCTGGTAGTAGCCGCGCCTGAAGCCGATGGGCTCGAAGCCGAAGCGCTCG
This sequence comes from Streptomyces sp. NPDC054866, assembly GCF_053610745.1. Lineage (NCBI taxonomy): Bacteria > Bacillati > Actinomycetota > Actinomycetes > Kitasatosporales > Streptomycetaceae > Streptomyces > Streptomyces sp. NPDC054866. The sequence goes on along the minus strand of NZ_JBSGZA010000003.1, from coordinate 327,797 downwards.
TACAGCTTCTGCGCCCGGGTGTTGTCGACCCGCACCTCGAGCATGACCTCGGCGCACTCGAAGGCGGTCGCCGCGTTCAGCAGATCGGTCAGGAGCCGGGAGCCGAGCCCCGTGCCCCAGTGGCTGGGGGCCACCGCGATGGTCTGTACGTCGGCCTGGTCGCCGGCCGATGCGAGCCCCGCGTACCCGACGAGCCGCTCGCCGTCCATCGCCACCACGTACCGGCGGGTGGCCAGCGGCCCGCGCGCGTGGGAGAGCTCGGACCAGAACATGCCGCGCGACCAGGCGTCGTCCGGGAAGAGTTCCTTCTCCAGGACGAAGACGGGCTCGATGTCCCACCAGCGCATCTCGCGCAGGACGACTGTCGTCACGGATGTCACTTGGGGGTGACCACCTTGTAGTTCTTGGGGACCTGCGCGTCAGGGCGGCGCAGGTACAGCGGCCTGGGGGCAGGCAGCTCCTCGCCCGCGGCGAGCTTCTCCGCGGCGAGGGAGGCGAGCGAGGCCGCCGAGACGTTCTCGGGGGCGCGGGCGTCCGGGAAGGTCTCGGGGTAGAGCACCGCGCCCGCGCCGACGGCGGGCACGCCCGCCACCGCGTCCGCGATGTCCGCGGGGCGGTCCACCGCGGGGTCGGTGAGGCGGGTGCGCGGATCCGCGTACCGCGCCCAGTAGACCTCCTTGCGGCGCGCGTCCGTGGCCACGACGAAGGGGCCGTCCTCGATGCCGGACTCGTACGCGAGGCCGTCCAGCGTGCACACGCCGTGCACCGGCACGCCGAGCGCGAGGCCGAAGGTGTCGGCGGTCATCAGGCCGACGCGCAGACCCGTGTACGGGCCGGGGCCCACGCCGACGACGACGGCGGTGACGGCGTCGAGTCTGAGCCCGGCGTCGGCGAGCACCCGGTCGACGGCGGGAAGCAGCAGCTCGCCGTGGCGGCGGGCGTCCACCTGGCTGGAGGCTGCGACGACGGACGAGCCGTCGTGCAGCGCGACGGTGACGGCGGGGGTGGCGGTATCCAGAGCGAGCAAGAGCACGCGAATAGCCTACGGCTCCGACGCCCGGAGCACGGCCGACCGAGGTTGCCGCACACCTGCTGCTAACGTCACCCCGTAGCCGTACGGAGTACGAAGAGGGTGGCGCAGGTGTCCAGGAGCAGCTCGGGATTCGTGGCCGGGCTCACCGCCGCTGCGCTCGCCGCGGTCGGCTTCCTCGCTTACCAGGCATCGGCCAGCGCGCCGGACAGCCTGGGCAAGAAACCGGACACGTCCCCTTCCGCGTCGGCCTCGCGCTCCCCCAAGGACAAGGCCGACCCGACGGCGGTCCCGGCCCAGTCCGGTACGGGCGAGCGGGTCGTCTACTCGGTGGGCGAGGACCGCGTGTGGCTGGTCGGCGGCTCCGGCAAGGCGCTGCGCACCTTCAAGGTCACGCCGAGCACGGTGGACCCGGTCCCCGGTACGTACGCCGTCACCTCGCGCTCGGGCACCGTCACCGGAACGGACGGTGTGGCGATCGAGCACGTCGTGCGCTTCGCGAGCGTCGAGGGGATCGCGATCGGCTTCAGCGCGGCGGTGGACGGCTCGACGCCGAAGCCCGACCCGTCGAAGAAGACCGGCGGCATCCGCGAGTCCCGCAAGGACGGCAACGCGATGTGGGAGTTCGCGACGATCAGCAAGAAGGTCGTCGTCGTTCCGTAGGCGCGTCGCCCCTGGGCGCCGGATCACGCGGCGGTGTGGAGACCGCGCTCGCGGCCGCGCAGGACGCCAGCAGATCGCGCATGGAAATCCCCGATGGCCCCGACAGCCCGTGCGGCCGGGGCTGTGCGTCACGTTCTGAAGCCGACATGGATGCCTCCTGGGCTCCGGGGGCAGACGTGGTTAGGTAGACCTAACCAGTACCGGTATCCATGTGACCACGCGCGACGCACGCCGCGCAACATCTTCCCGACGCCCTGTCGGAAAGTTCGGGCGAAAAGACGAGGATCAGGCCGAAAGCAGCGTGAGGTCGGCCTCCGCCCACCGCGTCCCGACCCCGGTCAGCGTCACTTCCCGTACCTCGTCCGTCGTGTCGCCGACGGCCCGGTGGATGACGACGCGCAGCCGGTCGTCCGAGAGCTCCTCGACCTTGCCGTCGCCCCACTCCACGACGATCACCGATTCGGGCAGCGAGACGTCGAGGTCGAGGTCCTCCATCTCGTCGAGTCCGCCGCTCAGGCGGTACGCGTCCACGTGCACCAGGGGCGGGCCCTCGGAGAGCGAGGGATGGACGCGGGCGATGACGAAGGTCGGCGATGTGACGGCGCCGCGCACGCCGAGGCCCTCGCCCAGGCCGCGGGTCAGTGTCGTCTTGCCGGCGCCGAGCTCGCCGGTGAGCATCACGAGGTCGCCGGGGCGGAGCAGCTTGGCCAGGCGGCGGCCCAGGTCGCCCATCTGCTCAGGAGAGGTGACGGTGATGCCGAGGGAGTTCACGGGGGCCGGGTTGTGCGGTGCTTCCATGCCCACCCACGTTAGCCGCTGGAGGTCCGTGCGTCGGCCGCCGTCGGCAGGGCTCCCGTGCGGGCGAGGAGGTCGGCGATGCGGTCCGTGACGACCTCGGGGTGCTCCAGCATGACCAGGTGCCCGGCGTCCGGGACGAGCACGAGCTCGGCGTCCGGGAGCAGATCGGCGATGGCCTCGCTGTGCTCGCTGGGCGTCACCAGGTCCTTGTCCCCGGCCAGGACGAGTACGGGAAGCTCGGCGAAGTGCTTGAGCGCCTCCGCCTTGTCGTGCTCGGCGAACGCCGGATAGAACTCCGCGACCACGTCGATGGGCGTCGACTCGATCATCCGCTCGGCGAACCGCGAGATAGCCGGGTCCACGTCCTTCGACGAGAACGAGTAGCGCTTGATGATGCCGGCGAAGAGATCCGCCGTGGCACGCCGCCCCTTCTCCACCAGCTCCGCCTGCGATCCGAGCGCCTTCAGGACCCCCGGAAGCACGCGCCGCACGGCGTTCATCCCGGCGACAGGGAGACCGAAGTTGACCTGGCCGAGCCGCCCGGACGACGTACCCACAAGAGCGACGCCGACGACGCGCTCGCGGATCAGCTCGGGGAAGTGGTCGGCGAGGGCCATCGTCGTCATGCCGCCCATGGAGTGCCCGACGAGGACCAGCGGCCCCTCGGGAGCCGCCGCGTCAATGACGGCCTTCAGGTCCCGCCCCAACTGGTCGATGGAGACCGGCGTACGGTCCGTCAGCTGCGCCACGCCGCGCCCCGAACGGCCATGGCTGCGCTGGTCCCAGTACACACAGCGCACGACGCCGCGCAGCGCCGCCCGCTGGAAGTGCCAGGAATCCTGGCTCAGGCAGTAGCCGTGGCTGAAGACGACGGTGACGGGAGCGGGGGTCTTGCGTCCGAAGAGCCTGCGGCGGCGCGGCGCCTGCGCGCTGTCCGCCGAAGCCTTGTCGACCTCGTCCACCTCGTACGAGAGCTCCGTGCCGTCATCGGCGTACGCCACGCCGGGCATGCCGCGCAGCGAGCCGTACGGCCCGGACGCGTCGAGTGCGAGCCGCGCCTTCTTGCGCATGCCGCGGCCGACGGTCAGCCGCTCGATGGCGACACCGGCCGCGGCGCCCGCGGCGACGACACCTATCGCGGCACCGGCGAAGCCGGCCCTGCGCCAGTTACCGGCCGCCGCCGCGACTTCCGTCACCGCGTCCGCGGCCGCCCCCGTGCTGGTCTCGCTCACGTGCCGCTCCTCCTCAGACGCCGTCCGCTGCTCGCTGTTGTGGTCCCTCGTTCACATAGACGCGCGGAACACGCGATCCGATGCGGGTGACGATCTCGTACGCGATGGTGCCCGCCGCCTGCGCCCAGTCCTCGGCGGTCGGCTCGCCCCGGTCGCCGGGTCCGAACAGGACGGCTTCGGAGCCCACCGCGGGCTCGTCGCCGCCGAGGTCGACCACGAACTGGTCCATGGCGATGCGTCCCGCGACCGTCCGCAGCTTGCCGCCGACGAGCACGGGGCCGGTGCCGGACGCGTGGCGCGGGATCCCGTCCCCGTACCCGACCGGGACGAGCCCGAGGGTCGTCTCGCCGGGTGTGACGTAGTGATGCCCGTAACTCACGCCGTGACCCCCCGGAGCGTGCTTCACGAGGGCGAGGGAGGCGCTGAGCCGCATGACGGGCCGCAGCCCGAACTCCTCCGACGTGCCGACCTCGGGGCTCGGCGAGATCCCGTACATCGCGATCCCCGGACGTACGAGATCGAAGTGGGTCTCCGGAAGCGTGAGCGTGCCAGGCGAGTTGGCGATGTGCCGCACCTCGGGACGGATCCCGCGCTCCTCGGCGGCGGCCACCATCTCGCGGAACAGCGCGAGTTGAGCGGCGATGGACGGATGCCCCGGCTCATCAGCACACGCGAAGTGCGACCAGAGCCCGGTGACGCGGACCAGGCCCTCGGCCTCGGCCTGCCGCGCCTGCGAGACGAGTTCGGGCCAGTCGGCGGGCATGCAGCCGCCCCGCCCGAGCCCGGTGTCGGCCTTCAACTGAATCCGCGCCGTACGTCCCACTGCGCGGGCGGCGGCGGACACTTCCCGCAACGCCCAGAGCGCACTGACCGACATGTCGAGATCGGCCTCGACGCCTTCGCGCCAGGGCCCGCCCGGGGTCCACAGCCAGCACATGAGGCGCCCCTTGATCCCGGCGGCCCGCAGCGCGAGGGCCTCCTCGGGGGTCGCGGTGCCCACCCAGGTGGCTCCGGCCTCGACGGCTGCGCGGGCGCAGGGCACCATCCCGTGGCCGTACGCGTCCGCCTTCACCACGGCCATGAAGGCGGCTCCTGGGGCATGGGCGCGCAAAGTCCGCACGTTGGCCCGGAGGGCGGCCAGGTCGATCTCGGCGCGGGCACGCAAAGGTGCGGTCTCAGTCATAACGCCGACCAGTGTCTCAGAGCATCCCTGGCCGCCTGGCCCATAGCCCTCCCCCACATCCACCCCTGGACGAACAGGCCTCTCCCACCCACCCGCCCGTTTACCCCGCATCCGCCCCTGAACGAACAAGCTTTCCCGCCCACCCACCCGATTGCCCCGCGGTGTCGAGGGGTGCGCAGCAGGGGTGGGTGGGGAACCGGGGGGACATCGATGGGGCAACACCGCGCCCCACCCTCGGGAGCCCCGGCCCACACGCACCCGCAGTCGGCGACGCTCGCGAGGGGACGTGCCGGTATGTCCGCCCGGAGCACAGCTCCCGAAGACTCCGGAGCCGAAGCAACCCCACAGCCACCGGACGATAGCGAGGACGGACATACCGGCGCGGCCCCGCACCCACAGACGAACCGTTGCCGTACCCCGGACGCACCCGCAGCCGGCAACGCACGCGAGGGGACGTGCCGGTATGTCCGCCCGGAGCACAGCTCCCGAAGACTCCGGAGCCGCAGCAGCCCCACAGCCACCGGACGATAGCGAGGACGGACATACCGGCACGGCCCCGCACCCACACACGAACCAGCCCCGCACAGCGCAGCGCCCCGCAGCGCCCCGCGCCGGCCCCCGCCCAAGCCGCCCCCCTAGACCCCCCGAACATCCCGCCAAGCCAACGGAAGCGCAGCCGCCACGTCATGCGCTCCCACCGGCGCCCCCTGCGCCGCCCGCCGCCCAGCAAGGCCATGCAGATACGCCCCCACCGCCCCCGCGTCCCCCGCCCCGAGCCCCGCCGCGAGCAACGCCCCCGCCAGGCCCGAGAGGACGTCGCCGCTGCCCGCCGTGGCGAGCCAAGGGGTCCCCGTCGGGTTGACCCGCACGACGCCCTCCCGGCCGGCGGCGACCAGCGTCGTAGAGCCCTTGAGCAGCACCGTCGCCCCGTACCGCCCCGCCAGTTCCCGCACAGCGGCCAGGCGCCCCCGCTCGACCTCCTCCCGAGCGACCCCCAGCAGCGCCGCCGCCTCCCCCGCGTGCGGCGTCAGCAACGTAGGCGCCCCCCGCCCCCGCACGGCCGCCGCGTCGGCAAGGCGCAGCCCGTCCGCGTCGATCAGCACGGGCACATCGGCGCCGACCACCTCCGCGAGCCGCTCGGCGTCGTCCCCGAGCCCGGGACCGACCACCCAGGCCTGCACGCGCCCCGCCTTCGAGGGCGGACCCGCGGACACGAGGGTCTCCGGGTACCGCGCGATGACGGCATCCGCCGCGTGCCCCACGTACCGCACGGCCCCCGCGCCACCCCGCAGCGCACCGGCCACGGAGAGCACCGCCGCTCCCGGATACCGGGCGGACCCGGCGACGATCCCCACGACGCCCCGCCGGTACTTGTCGCTCTCCCCGGTCGGCATCGGCAACAGCGAGGCCACATCGGCGTACTGAAGGGCCTCGACCCCGCCCCCGTCCTCCCCGAGGTCGAGCCCGATGTCGACCAGCCGCACCACACCCGCGTACTCCCGCCCGGGATCGATCAACAGCCCCGGCTTGTACGCCCCGAAGGTCACCGTCACATCGGCCCGCACCGCATCGCCGTCCACGACCCCGCTGTCCGCGTCGACCCCGCTCGGCAGGTCGACGGCGACCACAGGGGTCCCCAAACCCCGTACAGCACTCACCAGTTGAGAAGCCTCGGCCCGCAGCCCGCCCTTCCCCCCGATGCCCACGATCCCGTCCACGACAAGATCGGCCCCGCGAAGAACGCCCTCCGCGCCCGCACCCCCGGCGACCCTCCCCCCAGCCGCCCGAAAAGCCGCGAGCCCCGCCCCGTGCACCCGTTCGGGCGAAAGCAGCACCGCGGACACGCCCGCCCCACGCCGGGCGAGCCGCGCCCCGGCGTACAGCGCGTCGCCGCCGTTGTCCCCGCTCCCCACGAGCAGCAGGACCCGGGAGCCGTACACCTTGCCGAGCACCTCGGCGCAGACCACCGCGAGCCCGGCGGCCGCCCGCTGCATCAGGGCACCTTCCGGCACCCGCGCCATCAACTCCCGCTCAGCGGCCCTTACCGTCTCCACCGGATACGCAATACGCATACACCGAGTGTCACCCAGCGCCGCGAACAGCGCCTATCCCTCAGCAACCACCACGGCGGAGGCCACCCCGTGCCACGCCCCAGCAAGACACGCCACGACCACACCCCCAGCCCAGCCACCCACGCAACCGCCCCCTCACCCAAAGCCACCGCTGCAAGCTCCGCGCGCACCACAACCACCACCCCGCGCCTATCCCTCGGCAATCACCACAGCAGAAGCCACCCCCGCGTCATGGCTGAGCGAGACATGCCAGGACCGCACCCCCAACTCGGCGGCCCGCGCGGCCACCGTCCCCTTCACCCGGAGCCGCGGCTGCCCGCTCCCCTCGACGTACACCTCCGCGTCCGTCCACCGCAGCCCCGCGGGGGCGCCCAGCGCCTTGGCCAGCGCCTCCTTCGCCGCGAACCGCGCGGCCAGCGAGGCGATCCCCCGCCGCTCCCCGCTCGGCAGCAGCAACTCCCGCTCCACGAAGAGCCGCCCGGCCATCCCGGACGTACGTTCCATCGCCGCCTCGAACCGATCGATCTCGGCCACGTCGATTCCGACCCCAATAATCACGAGCAGCAGCCTACGAGCCTGGGCACCCCGACCGTTCAAGCCCCGCAGGGGGTGACGCACCCCACCCCCCGGCCCGTTCAAACAGCCGTAACAATGGACTGTGATCTCTTCGGTCTCCGTACCCCCGACGACCGCGCGGAGCGCCCACCGGCACAGGCCGGAGGCGACTCCCTACCTCGACCTCACCCGCACCGAGTGGAGCGCCCTGCGTGACAAGACGCCGCTTCCTCTGACCGCCGCCGAGCTGGAGGAGCTGCGCGGCCTGGGTGACGTCATCGACCTGGACGAGGTGCGGGACATCTATCTGCCGCTCTCCCGCCTCCTGAACCTCTACGTAGGCGCCACGGACGGCCTGCGCGGCGCCCTCAACACCTTCCTCGGCGAGAAGGGCTCCCAGTCGGGCACGCCCTTCGTCATAGGAGTCGCCGGCTCGGTGGCCGTCGGCAAATCGACCGTCGCCCGCCTCCTCCAGGCCCTGCTCTCGCGCTGGCCCGAGCACCCCCGCGTCGAGCGCGTGACGACCGACGGCTTCCTCCTGCCCACCAAGGAGCTCGAAGCCCGCGGCCTGATGTCCAGGAAGGGCTTCCCGGAGTCGTACGACCGCCGCGCCCTCACCCGTTTCGTCGCCGACATCAAGGCGGGCAAGGACGAGGTGACGGCGCCCGTCTACTCCCACCTGATCTACGACATCGTGCCGGACCAGCGCCTCACGGTCCGCCGCCCCGACATCCTCATCGTCGAGGGCCTGAACGTCCTCCAGCCCGCACTCCCCGGCAAGGACGGCCGCACCCGCGTGGGCCTCGCGGACTACTTCGACTTCAGCGTGTACGTGGACGCGCGCGCGGAGGACATCGAGAGCTGGTACCTGAACCGCTTCAAGAAGCTCCGCGCAACGGCGTTCCAGGACCCGTCCTCGTACTTCCGCAAGTACACGCAGGTCTCGGAGGAAGAGGCCCTGGACTACGCCCGCACGACCTGGCGCACGATCAACAAGCCCAACCTCCTGGAGAACGTGGCCCCCACGCGGGGCCGCGCCACGCTGGTCATCCGTAAGGGCACCGACCACAAGGTGCAGCGGCTGAGCCTGCGCAAGCTGTAGACGCCCGGGGCGCCCCGGCTACGCTGCGCGCATGCTGCATCTGCGCCTGATCACCCCGGCGGACAAGACGGACGACGTGGTGCGTCTGATCGAGAGAACGGTCGGCGCCACGCACCTGACCGTCATGCCGGGCGCGGCCCGCTCCCCCGCGGGCGACGTCGTGATGTGCGACGTCGCCCGTGAGGCGGGCGACACGCTCATCGGCGGCCTGCGCGTGCTCGGCATCGACAAGACGGGCTCGATCGCCCTGGAGAACATCGACCTGTCGCTCTCCGAGCAGGCGGACAAGGCGGAGGACGACGCGCCGGGCGAGGGCGCGGACGCGGTGCTGTGGGAGCAGCTCAGCGACGCGACCCACGAGGAGTCGACGCTCACGATCACGTACGTGGCCTTCATCACGCTCGCCACGATGATCGCGGCCTGCGGTGTGGTCCTCGACAACGCGATCCTGATCGTGGGAGCGATGGCGGTGGGCCCGGAGTTCGGCCCGCTCGCGGGGTTCTGCACCGCCCTGGTCCAGCGCGCCCCGCGGCTGGCCCTGCGCTCGCTCATCGCGATCCTGGTGGGCTTCGCGGCCGCGATGGTGGTGACGGTCGGCTTCAGCTACTTCATGGACGCGGTGAACCTGTTCAGCGACGACGCCCTGAAGTCGGAGCGCCCGAACACGAACTTCATCTACCGCCCCGACTGGTTCTCGTTCGTCGTGGCCGTCCTCGCGGGCGCGGCGGGCACGCTCTCGCTCACCTCGGCCAAGTCGGGTGCGCTGGTGGGCGTGGCGATCTCGGTGACGACGGTCCCGGCCGCGGCGAACGCCGCCGTCGCCTTCAGCTACGACGAGTACAAGCAGGCGTGGGGCTCCACCGAGCAGCTCCTGCTCAACCTGCTCGGCATCGTCCTTGCCGGCACCCTCACACTGCTGGCCCAGAAGATTCTCTGGGCCAGGCAGCATGAACGTACGGCCGGAAAGGCCCGGCTGACCTAGCCCAGCGCGGACTTCACGACATCGGCGAGGCGGCCGGCCACGGACCGGGCCTGGTCGATGTCGGCGGCCTCGACCATGACGCGCACCAGCGGCTCCGTGCCGGACGAGCGCAGCAACACCCGCCCGGTGGCGCCCAGTTCACGCTCGGCCTCGGCGACGGCGGCCGTCAGCTCGGCGGATGTCGTGACGCGCGACTTGTCGACGTCGGGCACGTTGATCAGGACCTGCGGAAGCCGCTGCATGACCCCGGCGAGCTCCGCGAGGCTGCGCTTGGTCTCGGCGACGCGTGCCGCGAGCAGAAGCCCCGTCAGGGTGCCGTCGCCCGTGGTCGCGTGGTCGAGGACGATCACGTGCCCGGACTGCTCGCCGCCGAGGGCGAAGCCGTGCTCCTTCATCGACTCCAGGACATAGCGGTCGCCGACGGCCGTCTGCACGAGGGAGAGGCCCTCGCGCTCCATGGCGAGCTTGAAGCCGAGGTTCGACATGACCGTCGCGACAACGGTGTCCTCGCGCAGCGTGCCGTGCTCCCGCATGGCGAGCGCGAGGACGGCGAGGATCTGGTCCCCGTCGACCTCGGCGCCCGTGTGGTCCACGGCGAGGCAGCGGTCGGCGTCGCCGTCGTGCGCGACACCGAGGTCGGCGCCGTGCTCGACGACGGCGGCCTTGAGCAGGTCCAGGTGCGTGGACCCGCAGCCGTCGTTGATGTTCAGGCCGTCCGGCTTGGCGCCGATCGTGATGATCTCGGCACCGGCGCGGGCGAACGCCTCGGGCGAGACGCGGGCGGCCGCGCCGTGCGCCTCGTCGAGGACGATCTTCAGTCCGTCGAGGCGGTTGGGGAGCACACCGAGGAGATGCGCCACGTACTGATCGAGGCCCTGGTCGTACGTCCGCACGCGGCCGACGCCCGCGCCCGTGGGGCGCTGCCAGGGGGCACCGGTGCGGTGCTCCTCGTACACGGACTCGATGCGCTCCTCCAGCTCGTCGGCCAGCTTCTGGCCGCCGCGCGCGAAGAACTTGATGCCGTTGTCCGGCATGGCGTTGTGGCTCGCGGAGAGCATCACGCCGAGGTCGGCGCCCAGCGCACCGGTGAGATGCGCCACCGCGGGGGTGGGCAGCACACCGACGAGCTGGACGTCCACGCCCGCGCTCGCGAGACCGGCGACCACCGCGGCCTCCAGGAACTCCCCTGACGCGCGGGGGTCCCGCCCGACCACCGCGACCGGCCGATGGCCCTCGAACGTGCCCACTTCGCCGAGCACATGAGCCGCCGCCACGGAGAGCCCGAGCGCGAGCTCGGCCGTCAGATCCGCGTTGGCGACACCGCGCACGCCGTCCGTGCCGAAGAGTCGTCCCACTGCTGTCCTCCTCCGGACTTCTGCCCCGGGGATCACCGGGGTCCCGATAAACGAACGCCCCGGCAGCACACAACGTGCCGCCGGGGCGAACGAAAAGTACAAGCAGGCAGATTAGCGCTTGCTGTACTGCGGAGCCTTGCGGGCCTTCTTGAGACCGGCCTTCTTGCGCTCGACCGCACGGTCGTCACGCTTGAGGTAACCGGCCTTCTTGAGGGCCGCGCGGTTGTTGTCGACGTCGGCCTCGTTCAGCGCACGGGCGACACCGAGACGGAGCGCACCGGCCTGGCCGGAGACGCCGCCACCCGAGATGCGGGCGATGACGTCGTAGCGGTCGTCGAGCTCGAGCACCTTGAAGGGCTCGTTGACTTCCTGCTGGTGGACCTTGTTCGGGAAGTAGTCCTCGAGCGTGCGCCCGTTGACCTTCCACTTGCCGGTGCCCGGGACGATCCGGACGCGGGCGATGGCGTTCTTGCGACGGCCCAGGCCGGCGGCCGGCTGCGGGTCGCCGAAGCGCGCGGCGTTCGACTCCGAGGTGTACTCGCCCTCGACGGGCGCCTCGGACTCGGTGGTGTACTGCTCTACGTCAACAACCTCGGTCTCTTCGACCGGCTGCTCAACGGTGGTCTCGGCCACGATTCTCCTCAGATTTCTTTACGTCTTTGGGGGTGGCCGGAACTACTGCGCGACCTGGGTGATCTCGAACGGGACCGGCTGCTGAGCGCCGTGCGGGTGCTGGTCGCCCGCGTAGACCTTCAGCTTCGAGAGCATCTGACGGCCCAGGGTGTTCTTGGGGATCATGCCCTTGATGGCCTTCTCGACGGCCTTCTCGGGGTTCTTCTCCAGAAGCTCGTCGTAGCGGACGGAGCGCAGACCACCCGGGTAGCCGGAGTGGCGGTACGCCATCTTCTGGGTCTTCTTGTTGCCGGACAGGTGAACCTTGTCGGCGTTGATGATGATGACGAAGTCGCCCATGTCCATGTGGGGGGCGTAGATCGCCTTGTGCTTGCCCCGCAGGAGGTTGGCGGCAGTGGTCGCCAGACGGCCCAGGACGATGTCCTGAGCGTCAATGACGTGCCACTGGCGGGTCACATCGCCGGGCTTAGGGCTGTACGTACGCACTTCGTAGCCTTCGCTTCTTCAGTGGATGGGGTCCAGACACACGGCACCCAGGAAGCGATCATGCAGCTGGGGCTCACAATGCCGGGGACGCTGCCCGTATGCGAGCCACTGGTAACTGCTCCAGGGAACCTACGTATGTGCCCATCGCGTGAGAACGACGACACCAATACGCATAACAATCCACGAGAGTACCCGCGCCGCCCCGTACGGGTCAAAACGCGGACCTGGAGACCGGCACAGCCGACTCCGCCGCCTCAGGCGGTTCTGCGCCATCCAAGGTAACCGCCCTCGGCCGCAGACAGGACCGGCCGACCGTGAAGGCCAGCACACACAGCGTTACGGAGTCCTTGAAGGCCCGCCGGGTGCCGGGTTCGAGCCAGGGCCAGGTGAACCCCGGGATCTGCGGGACGAGCGCCAGCCAGAACCACTTCTCCCGGGTCGCCGCCCCGGGCACGAGCGCCCCCGCGAGCAGCAGCGGCACGACGACGAGCAGATAGTGGTCGTACGACGGCCTGGACACCAGGAAGGCCGCCAGCATCAGCATCACGGCCGTCTCCACCACCCGCAGCTCCCGCGGCCCCTCACCGCCCCGCCAGCGCCGCCACGCACACCACACTCCCGCTCCCGCGGCCACGAGGGCGAGCAGCGAAGCCGCCCCCTGCGGCACCCCCAGCCGCGGCAGAACAGCGGCGGGCGAAGCCTCGTAGAGCCGTACGAAGCTGTCGTCGCCCCGCAGCAGGAACGGCAGCGTCCGCGTGAAGAACCCCGCGGGGTCCGGCATCGCGAGCGCCGTCACCGCCGAAACCACCGCCGGCACGAGCACCGCGTCCGCGAGCGCCCGCCACCGCCGCGCGAAGACGAAGAGCAGCACCACGGGCGCGAGCAGCGGCTTCACGGCGACGGCGGCCCCGATCACCAGGCCCGCGGCCACCCACTTCCCCCGGCACGCGAGGAGCAGCGCGAGCGGCAGCGCGGCGGCCGACGCCACGGTCCAGTTGCCGAGGCTGACGAGGTGCCCGAACGGCGCGAACCCCACGGCGAGGGCCAGCAGCCCGAGGACCGCGAACCGGCTGCGCCACTGCACCCCGTAGATCCGCAGCGCGCACCCCCACCCGAAGACGAGCGAGGCCGTGACCCCCGCGGGGACGAGGAAGCGCACGACGGACTGCGGGAGCAGCGCCTGCGGCACCGCGGCGAGCACGGCACCCGGCAGATAGAGGAAGTGCCGGTCGGCATAGGGCGAACGCCCCTCCAGCCAGGCCTCGGCCGCCCGCACCACGATGGCGTTGTCCATGCCTCCGCCCGAGCTCTTCAGCCCCACCCGGACGACCGCGGCGAGCAGCACGGCCCCGAGCGCCGCCCAGGCGTGCCAGGTCACCGGCCGCAGCACCCACCCGCTAACAGCTACTTTGCCCGTATTCATAGGGATCAGGCTAGGTCGGGCGCCCCCCCCGGCCCCCGCTCAACATCCCCAACTCCCCGTCTAAGATGCGGCGCATGAGCTTTGGGCAAGGGGGACCTCAGTGGGGTCCAGGGGATTCACAGACCCCTGACTGGGCGGCGCTCGCCGAGGCGTCCGAATCGCGCACCCGGCGCCGCAAATGGCTGATGATCGGCGGCGGCGCGCTCGCCACCGTCGTGGTCGCGGCCGCCGTCGCCGTCGCGGTCGTCTCCGCGAACAGCGACAACACCTCCGCGTCGAACAAACCGGCGAGCGAGCTGCCTTCGACCGCGGACATCCCCGGCGCGAGCGAGAATCCCGGCCCGTCCTTCGAGGAGACGACGCCGCCGCCCCCGCCGGACCCCAAGGAGTTCATCTCCAGCGCCAAGAAGGACAAGGCGCCGCTCAGCGCCGACACGCTCTTCCCCGGCAAGTCGCTGACCTCGGGCGACCGCGTCTACAAGAAGGGCGCCACCAGCGGCACGAAGAAGTGCGCGAGCGTCACCCAGGCCAAGCTCGGCGCGATCCTCACCAAGAACGACTGCACGCAGCTCTTCCGCGCCAGCTACGTGAAGGACAACATCGCCGTGACGGTCGGCGTCGCCGTCTTCGACACGGCGGCCCAGGCCGCCAAGGTCAACGAAGAGGCGAAGGAAGGCCTGGTCGTCGCCCTGCCCGGCAAGGGCGTGCCCGCCTTCTGCCGTACGGCGGTCTGCCGCGGCACCTACAACGCCCACGGCCGCTACGCCTACTTCACGACGTCCGGCTTCACCAGCGACAAGGACGTCACGACCAAGGAGCGCAAGGTCTACACGGTCGGCGACGACCTGGCCCGCTTCGCCTTCGGCCAGATCCAGCGGCGGGGCGAAGCCCAGGCTTCCGCCGCGGCCAACGCCCCGCAGTAGACCGGCAGTCCGGGTTCCGGCAGCCGGGGCTCAGCAGCACCCGGCGCCGGGCAACGTCCGCTTGTTGCGCGCTTCCTTGCTGCGCGCGGCGAGCAACTCGTCGGCGGGGTAACCGACTTCCTCAAGGGTCAGCCCGTGCGGCCGTACGACATGCACGGCGGAGTCACGCACCCCGGCGGCCAGCACCTTGGCGGGCCACTCCACGGGCCGATGCCCGTCGCCCACGAACAACATGGCACCGACGAGCGAACGCACCATGTTGTGACAGAAGGCATCGGCCCGCACGGTCGCTTCGAGGATCCCGTCCGGCCGCCGCTCCCACCGCAGTTCCTGGAGCGTACGAATGGTGGTGGCACCCTCGCGCCGCTTGCAGTAGGCAGCGAAATCATGCTCACCGAGAAGCTTCTCGGCAGCGGTGTTCATGGCATCGAGATCCAACTCCCAGTCGTGCCACAGCACATGACTGCGCAACAGCGGATCGACGCCGCCCGGGTGATCGGTCACGCGATAGGCGTAGCGCCGCCACACGGCCGCGAACCGGGCGTTGAAGCCCGCAGGGGCCTCGGCCACCTTCCAGACCCGCACGTCGTGCGGCAGCCGCCCGGCAAGCCTGCGCAGCAGCTTGTCACTGTGCTCGGCCCACACGCTCTCCGGCAGATCGACATGAGCGACCTGCCCCCGCGCGTGCACCCCGCTGTCGGTCCGCCCGGCGACGGTCAGCTCGTACGTCTCCTGCGACCGCGTCACGGTCCGCAGCGCGGACTCGATCTCCCCCTGGACGGTCCGCTGCCCCTGCCGCTGCTTCGCCCAGCCGGAGAAGTCCTTGCCGTCGTACGAAAGGTCGAGCCGCACCCGCACGAACCCGGGCTCTACTTCATCACTCACACCAACAATCCTCTCAGCACCAGGTACACGCGAAAGCGGGCCCGCCCCGAAGGGCGGACCCGCTCACAGCAAGGCAGAGCCTCAGGCGTCCTTGGACTCCTCGGCAGCGTCCTCAGCCGGCTTCGCGTCCTCGACGGGCGCGTCGTCCTTCTTGAGGGCGTCTTCCTTGACGGCACGCTTGGTGGCCGCCTCGGCCTCACCGGTGGCCTCCTGGGCCACGGTCAGGGCCTCCACCAGCTCGATGACAGCCATGGGCGCGTTGTCGCCACGGCGGTTACCGATCTTGGTGATACGGGTGTAGCCACCCGGGCGGTTCTCGTAGCGCGGGCCGATCTCCGTGAAGAGCGTGTGCACGATGCTCTTGTCGGTGATGACGGACAGCACCTGGCGGCGGTTGTGAAGGTCACCCTTCTTCGCCTTGGTGACCAGACGCTCCGCGTAGGGACGCAGACGACGGGCCTTCGCCTCGGTGGTGGTGATGCGGCCGTACTCGAAGAGCTGCTTGGCGAGGTTCGCAAGCAGAAGCTTCTCGTGCGCGGCGCTGCCGCCCAGACGGGCACCCTTGGTGGGCTTCGGCATGGTGTTTCTCCTAGTGATCTGCCCCGGCCGTATCAGGTACCGGGGACAGGGCCCCGAGGGCGGACGCCCCCGGGCAGTTCATCAGTACTGCTCGGTCTCGACGAACCCGGCGTCAGCGTCGTCGTCGGCGCCAAAGGCGTCGGCGGCGGCGGTCGGGTCGAAGCCGGGAGGCGAGTCCTTCAGCGCAAGGCCCATGCCATTGAGCTTCATCTTGACCTCGTCGATCGACTTCGCACCGAAGTTGCGAATGTCGAGCAGGTCCGCCTCGGAGCGGGCCACGAGCTCACCCACGGAGTGGATGCCCTCGCGCTTGAGGCAGTTGTACGACCGAACGGTGAGCTCCAGCTCCTCGATCGGCAGGGCGAGATCAGCGGCAAGGGCGGCGTCCGTCGGGGACGGGCCCATGTCGATGCCCTCGGCGTCGATGTTGAGCTCACGGGCCAGGCCGAAGAGCTCGACCAGCGTCTTACCGGCAGACGCCATGGCGTCACGCGGACGCATGGCCTGCTTGGTCTCGACGTCGACGATCAGCTTGTCGAAGTCGGTGCGCTGCTCGACACGCGTGGCCTCGACCTTGTACGTGACCTTCAGGACCGGCGAGTAGATGGAGTCGACCGGAATACGACCGATCTCCTGGCCCACCTGCTTGTTCTGAACGGCGGAGACGTAGCCGCGACCGCGCTCGACGGTCAGCTCCATCTCCAGCTTGCCCTTGCCGTTGAGCGTGGCGAGGACCAGGTCGGGGTTGTGCACCTCGACACCGGCCGGCGGGGCGATGTCAGCGGCGGTGACGAGACCCGGGCCCTGCTTGCGCAGGTACATCACGACAGGCTCATCGTGCTCACTGCTCACGACGAGCTGCTTGATGTTGAGGATGAGGTCGGTGACGTCTTCCTTGACGCCCGGCACGGTGGTGAACTCGTGCAGGACACCGTCGATGCGGATGGACGTGACAGCCGCACCCGGGATCGAGGAGAGAAGGGTCCGACGCAGGGAGTTGCCGAGGGTGTAACCGAAGCCCGGCTCCAGCGGCTCGATCACGAACCGGGAGCGGAATTCGTCGACGACCTCTTCGGTCAACGAGGGACGCTGAGCGATCAGCATGAAGTGTTTCCTTCAGTCATGGACACCCACTATTTGATGTCCTTGAGTGCTACAAGGGTACGGGCGGTACGGCTCCGGAGAGCCGCACCGCCCGAAAATCCCTGAGTCAAGCGACGTGCGTCAGACGCGACGGCGCTTGGGGGGACGGCAGCCGTTGTGCGGCGTGGGGGTGACGTCCTGGATCGAGCCGACCTCAAGACCGGTCGCCTGAAGCGAACGGATGGCGGTCTCGCGACCCGAACCCGGGCCCTTCACGAAGACGTCAACCTTGCGCATGCCGTGCTCCTGGGCGCGACGCGCGGCCGACTCGGCGGCCATCTGCGCGGCGAACGGAGTCGACTTGCGCGAGCCCTTGAAGCCGACGTGGCCGGCGGAGGCCCAGCTGATCACGTTGCCCGTGGGGTCCGTGATCGAGACGATGGTGTTGTTGAACGTGCTCTTGATGTGGGCGTGCCCGTGAGCGACGTTCTTCTTTTCCTTGCGGCGCACCTTCTTGGCAGCGCCCTGACGACCCTTGGGGGGCATCTATTAACTCCTACGCGAGGTGGTCGGTCCTGCAGCGACAGCTGTCGATCGACCGCTGAGGACTACTTCTTGCCCGGCTTCTTCTTACCGGCGATGGCGCGACGCGGGCCCTTACGGGTGCGGGCGTTGGTGCTGGTGCGCTGACCGCGGACGGGCAGGCCACGACGGTGACGAAGACCCTGGTAGCAACCGATCTCGACCTTGCGGCGGATGTCGGCCTGGATCTCGCGACGGAGGTCACCCTCGGTCTGGATGTTGGCGTCCACGTACTCGCGGATCTTGATCAGGTCCTCTTCGGACAGATCACGAACACGGGTGTTGCGGTCCACACCGGTGGCGTCCAGCGTCTGCTGGGACAGCGTGCGGCCAATGCCGAACACGTACGTGAGGGCAACCTCAACACGCTTATCGCGCGGGAGGTCAACACCTTCAAGGCGTGCCATTCAAGGCTCCTGTTGATTTTCGGAGGTCTTCAGCAGGACCGGTCCCAGGTGCCGTACGAGGTACATCCTGGGTCCCCGGCCTCCGACCGGGGGTGTCGCCCTCCATCACTGAAGAGGGACGGGTCCTGCACATGTGCTTTACGTGCGTCGCGCGAAAATCTGCGAACTGCAGTCGTGCGTCAGCCCTGGCGCTGCTTGTGGCGCGGGTTGTCGCAGATGATCATGACCCGGCCGTGACGGCGGATCACCCTGCACTTGTCGCAGATCTTCTTGACGCTCGGCTTGACCTTCATTGGGTGAGGTTCTCCGGGTCAGTGCCATCACCCCACGTGAATGGGGTGCGGGCAAGATCTACTTGTACCGGTAGACGATCCGGCCACGCGTCAGGTCGTACGGAGACAGCTCCACCACGACCCGGTCGTCAGGGAGGATGCGGATGTAGTGCATACGCATCTTGCCGCTGATGTGTGCCAGGACCTGGTGGCCGTTCTGGAGCTCAACCTTGAACATGGCGTTCGGAAGAGACTCAACGACAGTGCCCTCGATCTCGATGGCACCTTGCTTCTTGGCCACGCTTTGCCCTTCGAATCGACTACCTTGATCGACTTCGTACTGCCGCATGCAGGCACACGGATGCACGAGAGCCGACGAGTCAGTCTACGTCAGGCACCCCGGAAAGACGAATCGAGGAAGTCTGCCCCACGCTCAAGATCCTTAAGCAACGGCACGAAGAGCCTCAGCCCAGCGGATCGGGCGCGACCGTAACCCCGTACTCGGCAAGCTTCGCCCGCCCGCAGTCAGGAGCCGTGAGAACAAGCGGCCCCTCCTCCGTGAGAGCGATCGTGTGCTCCCAGTGCGAAGACCAGGTCCCGTCAGTAGTGATGACGGTCCAGTCGTCCTCCAGGACCTCCGTGCGGGGCGTGCCGAGGGAGACCATGGGCTCGATGGCCAGGCAGAGGCCGGGGACCAGCTTGGGGCCCTTGCCGCGGCGGCGCTCGACGTAGTTCAGGACGTGCGGGTCCATGTGCATCTCGGTGCCGATGCCGTGGCCGCCGTAGTCCTCGACGATGCCGTACTTGCCGCCGCCGGGCTTCGGCTGGCGGCGGATGTACGTCTCGACCGCGCGGGAGATGTCGACGAGCCGGTTGCCCTGCTTCATGGCGGCCAGACCGGCCCACATCGACTCCTCGGTCACCCGGGAGAGCTCGACCAGCTCCGGGGCGTGACCGGTGCCCACGAACGCGGTGTACGCCGCGTCGCCGTGCCAGCCGTCGATGATGGCGCCCGCGTCGATCGAGATGATGTCGCCGTCCTTCAGGACGGTCTTGTCGTCCGGGATGCCGTGCACGACGACCTCGTTGACCGAGGTGCAGATCGTCGCGGGGAAGCCGCCGTACCCGAGGAAGTTCGACTTCGCGCCGTGTTCGGCGATCACCTTGCGGGCGACGTCGTCCAGGTCCTTCGTGGTGGCACCCGGCACCGCCGCCTCGCGCGTCGCGGCGTGGATGGCGGCGACGACAAGGCCCGCCTCACGCATCTTCGCGATCTGCTCGGGGGTCTTGATCTGCACCATGGGGCTTCCGCTCTCCGTCATCCGTCCGACAACCGGCTACGCACGTAACCGCTACGTACACAACACTACGGCCGCGGTCCCCCGAGGGGCACCGCGGCCGAGACAGCGTACTGGCTACGTGCTACTTGTCGCCCTTGAGGGCGTCCATCGCGCGCTTCGTGACCTCGTCCACCTTGCCGAGCGCGGAGATCGTGACCACCAGGCCCTGAGCCTTGTAGTGGTCGATGATCGGCTCGGTCTCGCGGTGGTACACGTCGAGACGCTTGCGCACGGTCTCTTCCTGGTCGTCACCGCGCTGGTAGAGCTCGCCGCCGCAGACGTCACAGACACCCTCGGTCTTCGGCTTGCTGTACGTCACGTGGAAGACGTGGCTGGAATCGTTCCGGCAGATGCGGCGGCCGGCGATGCGCTTGACCACCTCGTCCTCGGGGACCTCGAGGTCGAGCACCGCGTCGAGCTTCTGGCCGTCCGCCTTGAGCGACTCGTCCAGGGCCTCGGCCTGCGACACGTTCCGCGGGAAGCCGTCGAGCAGGAAGCCGTTCTCGGCGTCCGGCTGCGTCATGCGGTCGTGGGCCATGCCGATGGTGACCTCGTCGGGGACGAGGTTGCCGGCGTCCATGAAGGCCTTCGCCTGCTTGCCCAGCTCCGTGCCCTGGCTGATGTTGGCGCGGAACAGGTCGCCCGTGGAGATGTGCGGAATCTTCAGGTTCTTGGCGAGGAACGCGGCCTGCGTTCCCTTGCCCGCACCGGGCGGCCCGACGAGGACGATTCGCATCAGCGGAGGAACCCTTCGTAATTGCGCTGCTGGAGCTGGCTCTCGATCTGCTTCACGGTCTCCAGACCCACACCCACGATGATCAGGATGCTTGTCCCGCCGAACGGGAAGTTCTGGTTCGCGCCGAAGCCCACCAACGCCATCGTCGGTACGAGAGCGATCAGACCCAGATACAGCGAGCCCGGCCACGTGATCCGGTTGAGTACGTAGCTCAAGTACTCAGCGGTCGGACGGCCAGCCCGGATGCCCGGGATGAAGCCACCATACTTCTTCATGTTGTCCGCGACTTCCTCGGGGTTGAACGAGATAGCCACGTAGAAGAAGGCGAAGAACACGATCAACAAGAAGTACGTCGCGATGTAAATCGGGTGGTCGCCCTTGGTCAGGTTCGCCTCGATCCACTGCTTCCACCCGGAGTTGCCACCCGCGAACTGGGCGACGAGAGCGGGGATATAGAGCAGCGAAGAGGCGAAGATCACAGGGATGATGCCCGCCTGATTGACCTTCAGCGGAATGTACGTCGACGTACCGCCGTAGGACCGGCGGCCGATCATGCGCTTCGCGTACTGGACCGGAATGCGGCGCTGAGCCTGCTCCACGAAGACGACCAGGCCGACCATGACGAGCCCGACCGCGATGACGGTGCCGAACTCGATCCAGCCGTCGGCCAGCGAGCCCTGCTTCTTGATCGCCCACAGGGCGCTCGGGAAGGTCGCGGCGATCGAGATGAACATCAGGATCGACATGCCGTTGCCGATGCCGCGGTCGGTGATCAGCTCACCGAGCCACATGACGCAGGCCGTGCCCGCGGTCATCGTGATGACCATGGTGACGGTCACGAAGATGGACTGGTCCGGCACGATCTCGGTGGCGACGGGACAGCCGGAGAACAGCGAGCCCGTGCGTGCGGTGGCCACGAGGCCGGTGCCCTGGAGGATCGCGAGCGCGACGGTGAGATAACGCGTGTACTGCGTGATCTTCGCCGTGCCGGCCTGGCCCTCCTTCTTGAGCGCCTCGAGCCGCGGGATCACCACGGTCAGCAGCTGCAGGATGATGCTCGCCGTGATGTACGGCATGATGCCGAGCGCGAAGATCGTGATCTGCAGCAGCGCCCCGCCACTCATCATGTTGACCAGACCGAACAACCCCTGGTTGGAGTTGGCCTGGTCCATACATACCTGGACGTTCTTATAGCTCACGCCCGGGATCGGAATGTGCGTTCCGAGCCGGTAGATCACGATGATGCCGAGAGTGAAGAGCAGCTTCTTGCGCAGGTCGGGCGTCTTGAACGCCCGGGCGAACGCGGTGAGCACGGTGCCTCCTGCGACCCCCGCGCGCGTGCGTCAGAGGTAGTGGTCTGAGGAATGACGAATACGTATCAGTCACAAAAACCGCACGGGCAGACCGCACGGAGCTTAGACAGTGCACGCCACCTTACCGGCGACCGTGCCCCCCTAGGAACGACCAACCGGGGATGCCCCTTTTGTGGGGCATCCCCGGCTGGGAATCGCTCAAGTCATCGAGTGGCCTGAAGAATTCAGACGAGCTCGGTGACGGTACCGCCGGCGGCGGTGATCTTCTCCTTGGCGGAGCCGGAGACGGCGTCAACCGTCACCTGCAGCGCCACGGTGACCTCACCCTGGCCGAGGACCTTGACGAGGCTGTTCTTGCGAACCGCACCCTTGGCCACGAGGGCCTCGACGGTGACCTCGCCACCCTCGGGGAACAGCGCGCTCAGCTTGTCGAGGTTCACGACCTGGAACTCGGTCTTGAACGGGTTCTTGAAGCCCTTGAGCTTCGGGAGACGCATGTGGAGGGGCATCTGCCCGCCCTCGAAGCGCTCCGGAACCTGGTAACGGGCCTTGGTGCCCTTGGTACCACGACCAGCGGTCTTACCCTTGGACGCCTCACCACGACCCACACGGGTCTTGGCGGTCTTGGCGCCCGGGGCGGGCCGGAGGTTGTGGACCTTCAGCGGGTTCTGCTCCGCCATGTCAGTCGACCTCCTCAACCGTCACGAGGTGGCGGACGGTGTGCACCATTCCGCGGAACTCGGGGCGGTCTTCCTTGACAACCACGTCGTTGACCCGCTTGAGGCCAAGCGAACGCAGCGTGTCGCGGTGGTTCTGCTTGCTGCCGATGTACGACTTCGTCTGCGTGACCTTGAGGCGAGCCATTACGCACCCGCCCCGGCACGTGCACGAAGCAGGGCCGCGGGGGCCACGTCCTCGAGGGGCAGACCACGGCGAGCCGCGATCTCCTCGGGACGCTGCAGGCCCTTGAGGGCCGACACAGTCGCGTGCACGATGTTGATCGCGTTCGACGAACCGAGCGACTTCGACAGGATGTCGTGAACGCCGGCGCACTCGAGCACAGCACGCACCGGGCCACCGGCGATAACGCCGGTACCGGGGGAAGCAGGCTTGAGCAGGACGACGCCCGCGGCCTTCTCGCCCGTGATCGGGTGCGGGATGGTGCCCTGGATACGGGGGACCTTGAAGAAGTGCTTCTTGGCCTCCTCAACACCCTTGGCGATGGCGGCCGGCACCTCCTTGGCCTTGCCGTAACCGACACCTACGGTGCCGTCACCGTCGCCCACCACGACCAGCGCGGTGAAGCTGAAGCGACGACCACCCTTGACAACCTTGGCGACACGGTTGATCGCGACAACGCGCTCAACGTATGCGGTCTTCTCGGCGGCAGCGCCACCGTCGCGACCCTTCCGGTCCCGCCGCTCGCCGCCACCGGCACCGCTCCCGCGGCGCTGGGGTCCAGCCATTGGAATTACCTCTCTCTGTTACGTCCGCTAGCTCCGGAACCGGGGCTTAGAACTTCAGCCCGGCTTCGCGGGCGGCGTCCGCCAGAGCGGCAATGCGCCCGGCGTACTTGTTGCCACCGCGGTCGAACACGACGGCCTCGACACCCGCAGCCTTGGCACGCTCGGCAACGAGCGCGCCGACCTGCTTGGCCTGCGCAGACTTGTCGGCCTCGCCACCGCGGATCGTCGCGTCCAGGGTCGACGCCGACGCAAGGGTGTGACCCTTGAGGTCGTCGATGACCTGAGCAACGATGTTGCGGTTCGAGCGAGTCACGACGAGGCGCGGACGCTCCGCCGTACCCGACACGTGCTTGCGGATCCGGATGTGGCGGCGAGCCTTGGCGGCACGCTTGTAAGCGTCACCCTTGGCGATCTTTACACCGTATGCCATGGCTTACTTACCTGCCTTTCCGACCTTGCGGCGGATGACTTCGCCCTCGTACTTGACACCCTTGGCCTTGTACGGGTCGGGCTTGCGCAGCTTGCGGATGTTGGCCGCAACCTCGCCGACCTTCTGCTTGTCGATGCCCTCGACCGAAAGCTTGGTCGCGGACTCCACCTTGAAGGTGATGCCCTCGGGCGCCTCGACCAGGATCGGGTGGCTGTAGCCCAGCGAGAACTCCAGGTTGGAGCCCTTCGCGAGGACGCGGTAACCGACACCGCTGATCTCGAGCTTCTTCACGTAACCCGTGGTCACGCCGGTGATCATGTTCGCCACCAGCGTGCGGGACAGGCCGTGCAGGGCCTTGTTCTGACGCTCGTCGTTCGGGCGGGTGACGTTCAGGACGCCGTCCTCACCCTTAGCGATGTCGATCGGCGCGACGACGGTGTGGGAAAGGGAGCCCTTGGGACCCTTAACCGAGACCGTCCGGCCGTCGATGGTGACGTCCACGCCGGCGGGAACCGTGATGGGGAGCTTGCCAATACGCGACATTAGCTATTCCTCCGTTCCCGACTACCAGACGTAGGCGAGGACTTCCCCACCTACGCCCTTCTTGCCTGCCTGCTGGCCGGTGAGCAGACCGTGCGACGTGGAGATGATCGCCACGCCCAGGCCGCCGAGCACCTTCGGCAGGTTGGTGGACTTCGCGTAAACCCGGAGACCGGGCTTGGAGATCCGCTTGATGCCCGCAATGGAGCGCTCACGGTTCGGGCCGAACTTCAGCTCGAGAACGAGGTTCTTGCCAACCTCGGCGTCCTCGACCTTCCAGCCCGTGATGAAGCCCTCCTGCTGGAGGATCTCCGCGATGTGAGACTTGATCTTGCTGTGCGGCATCGCCACGGAGTCGTGGTACGCCGAGTTCGCGTTACGCAGACGAGTCAGCATGTCCGCGATCGGATCAGTCATGGTCATGAATTGGCCTTCGGCCTCTCTCGCCGTGGTTTCCTATCTGCGCCATCCCTCTCCCCACTCAGAGGCGGGACGGGTGCGGCGCGGGGACCTACGGCGTAGTAAGTCGGTCAGGGCGGCAGGCGCCCAACCCTCCTAGCCTAAGCCATGGAGAGGTGGGCCACCTACCGACCAGATACTTACCGAGAGCGTCCGGAAATTCCCAAGTCCCTAAGGACGGGAGGGAATTACCAGGAGCTCTTGGTCACGCCCGGCAGCTCGCCACGGTGAGCCATCTCACGAAGGCAGACGCGGCACAGGCCGAACTTGCGGTACACGGAGTGCGGACGGCCGCAGCGCTGGCAGCGGGTGTAGCCGCGCACACCGAACTTGGGCTTACGAGCAGCCTTGGCAATAAGAGCCTTCTTCGCCATCTCGCTTACGCCTCCTTGAAGGGGAAGCCGAGGTGACGGAGAAGGGCACGGCCTTCGGCGTCGTTGGTCGCCGTGGTGACCACGGTGATGTCCATACCCCGGACGCGGTCGATCTTGTCCTGGTCGATCTCGTGGAACATGACCTGCTCCGTGAGACCGAAGGTGTAGTTGCCACGGCCGTCGAACTGCTTGGGGGACAGACCACGGAAGTCGCGGATGCGCGGAAGCGCGAGCGACAGGGTGCGGTCCAGGAACTCCCACATGCGGTCGCCACGGAGCGTGACGTGGCAGCCGATCGGCTGACCCTCGCGCAGCTTGAACTGCGCGATGGACTTCCGGGCCTTGGTGATGGCCGGCTTCTGACCGGTGATCGTGGTCAGGTCACGGACGGCACCGTCCATGAGCTTCGAGTCACGGGCGGCGTCGCCGACACCCATGTTGACCACGATCTTGACCAGACCGGGGATCTGCATGACGTTCTCGTAGGAGAACTCTTCCTGCAGCTTGCCCGCGATCTCCTCGCGGTACTTCGTCTTCAGACGCGGAGTGGTGGTGGTCGTCATCAGATGTCCTCACCCGTCCGCTTGGCAACGCGGATCTTGTTGCCGTCATCGTCGAAGCGGAAACCGACACGCGTGACGACCTTGTTGCCGTCCTTCTCCACGACGAGCTGAACGTTGCTCACGTGGACAGGGGCTTCGGTGGTCACGATGCCGCCGGCCTGCGAACCGCTGGCGGTCGGGCCGGCCTTCGTGTGCTTCTTGACCCGGTTGACACCCTCGACCAGGACGCGCTCGTCGCGCGGGTAAGCGGCAATGACCTTGCCCTGCTTGCCCTTGTCCTTACCGGTGATGACCTGGACCAGGTCGCCCTTCTTGATCTTCATGCTTACAGCACCTCCGGCGCGAGCGAGATGATCTTCATGAACTTCTTCTCGCGCAGCTCACGGCCCACCGGGCCGAAGATACGGGTGCCGCGAGGGTCGCCGTCGTTCTTCAGAATGACGGCGGCGTTCTCGTCGAAGCGGATGTACGAGCCGTCGGGACGGCGGCGCTCCTTGACGGTGCGAACGATGACCGCCTTGACGACGTCACCCTTCTTCACGTTGCCACCGGGGATCGCGTCCTTGACGGTGGCGACGATGACGTCACCGATGCCCGCGTAGCGGCGACCCGAGCCACCGAGAACACGGATGGTGAGAATTTCCTTCGCACCCGTGTTGTCGGCGACGCGCAGTCGCGACTCCTGCTGGATCACGTCTATCTCCTGATTGTCTGCCGGTTCCCGGCGGGGGCTTCATCCCTTGCGGGACTCGGCCCCCACCGAGCCTGGCGGAACGAACTCTGAGGAAAATCCCTCAGAGAATTACTTGGCCTTCTCGAGGATCTCGACGATGCGCCAGCGCTTGGTCGCCGACAGCGGACGCGTCTCCATCAGGAGGACGCGGTCGCCGACGCCGGCAGCGTTCTGCTCGTCGTGCGCCTTGAGCTTGTTCGTACGGCGGATGACCTTGCCGTACAGCGCGTGCTTCACGCGGTCCTCGACAGCGACGACGACGGTCTTGTCCATCTTGTCGCTGACGACCAGACCCTCACGGGTCTTGCGGAATCCGCGGTCGGTCTTCGTCTCAGTCACGTTGCTCTCGCTCATCAGGCGCTCTCCACCGTCTCGATGCCCAGCTCGCGCTCACGCATCAGGGTGTAGATCCGCGCGATGTCCTTACGGACGGCCTTCAGCCGACCGTGGTTCTCGAGCTGACCGGTCGCCGCCTGGAAGCGGAGGTTGAACAGCTCTTCCTTGGCCTCGCGGAGCTTGTTGAGAAGCTCCTCGTTGCCCAGTTCGCGCAGCTCGGACGCCTTGGTACCGGCCGACATCACGACTCACCTGCCTCGCGCCGAACAATCCGGCACTTCATCGGAAGCTTGTGAGCAGCGCGGGTAAGCGCCTCACGCGCAGTCTTCTCATTCGGGTAGGACAGCTCGAACATCACCCGTCCGGGCTTGACGTTCGCGACCCACCACTCGGGGGAACCCTTACCGGAACCCATGCGGGTCTCGGCGGGCTTCTTCGTCAGCGGGCGGTCCGGGTAGATGTTGATCCAGACCTTGCCGCCACGCTTGATGTGGCGGGTCATCGCGATACGAGCCGCCTCGATCTGGCGGTTGGTCACGTACGCCGGAGTGAGGGCCTGAATGCCGTACTCGCCGAACGCAACCTGCGTACCACCCTTGGACATACCGCTGCGCTTGGGGTGGTGCTGCTTGCGGTGCTTGACCCTACGAGGGATCAGCATGTCGGTCAGGCCTCCGTTCCGGTGCTCTCAGCCGGAGCTGCAGCTGCGGCGGGAGCGTCGGCCTTGGGGGCCTCGGCAGCCGGCGCGGACTGCTGCTGCGGCTTGCGGCCGCGGCCGCCACGCTCGCCACCACGGCCACCACGGGCCGGGCGGTCGTTGCCGCCACCACGGGCCGGGCGGTTACCCGCACGGGCCGCGGCGTTCTCGGCGCGGACCTCGGCGATGTTCTTGACGTCGCCCTTGTAGATCCAGACCTTCACGCCGATACGGCCGAAGGTCGTCTTGGCCTCGAAGAAGCCGTAGTCGACGTTCGCACGGAGGGTGTGCAGGGGCACGCGGCCCTCGCGGTAGAACTCCGAGCGAGACATCTCGGCGCCGCCGAGACGGCCGCCACACTGGATCTTGATGCCCTTGGCGCCGGCCTTCATCGACGACTGCATGCTCTTACGCATGGCGCGACGGAAGGAGACGCGGGAGGACAGCTGCTCCGCAACGGCCTGCGCGACCAGCTGAGCGTCGACCTCGGGGTTCTTGACCTCGAGGATGTTCAGCTGAACCTGCTTGCCCGTGAGCTTCTCGAGGTCACCGCGGATGCGGTCGGCCTCGGCGCCACGGCGGCCGATGACGATGCCGGGACGCGCGGTGTGGATGTCCACCCGCACGCGGTCACGGGTGCGCTCGATCTCAACCTTCGAGATGCCGGCGCGCTCCATGCCGGACGTCATCATCCGACGGATGGCGACGTCTTCCTTGACGTAGTCCTTGTACAGCTTGTCGGCGTACCAACGCGACTTGAAGTCGGTGGTGATGCCGAGCCGGAACCCGTGCGGGTTTACCTTCTGGCCCATTACCGGGTTCCTTCCTTGCTGCTGACGACCACGGTGATGTGGCTGGTCCGCTTACGGATCCGGTAGGCACGGCCCTGAGCACGCGGACGGAACCGCTTCAGGGTCGGGCCCTCATCCACGTACGCCTCGCTGATAACCAGCGAAGAGGCGTCACTGTGGTCGTAGTTGTGCGCGGCATTGGCAATGGCGCTGTCAAGCACCTTGCCTACCGGCACGCTCGCGGCCTGCGGGGCGAAACGCAGGACCGCCTGAGCCTCCGTGGCATCCATGCCACGGATGAGGTCCACCACTCGGCGGGCCTTCATGGGCGTGACGCGGATGTACCGCGCCTGGGCCCTGGCTTCCATGGTTGTCCCTTCGGTGTAAGTCATAGTCGTTCCACCCCGCGCTAGCGGCGCTTCGACTTCCGGTCGTCCTTGACGTGGCCGCGGAAGGTGCGAGTCGGCGAGAACTCGCCGAGCTTGTGGCCGACCATCGCCTCGGTGACGAACACCGGGATGTGGGTCTTGCCGTTGTGCACCGCGATCGTGTGGCCCAGCATGGCCGGGACGATCATCGAGCGACGGGACCAGGTCTTGATGACGTTCTTGGAACCTGCTTCGTTCTGGACATCCACCTTCTTGATGAGGTGTCCGTCGACGAAGGGCCCCTTCTTGAGACTGCGCGGCATCTAAACCCGCTCCTAGCGCTTCTTGTTCGTCTTGCGGCGGCGGACGATGTACTTGTTGCTCGCCTTCTTCGGCGAACGAGTACGACCCTCCTTCTGACCCCAGGGCGAGACCGGGTGGCGACCACCGGAGGTCTTGCCCTCACCACCACCGTGCGGGTGGTCGACCGGGTTCATCGCCACACCGCGAACGGTCGGGCGAACGCCAAGCCAGCGCTTACGGCCGGCCTTGCCCCAGTTGATGTTCGACTGCTCGGCGTTGCCGACCTCGCCAATGGTGGCGCGGCAGCGGACGTCGACCAGACGGATCTCACCGGACGGCATACGAAGGTGGGCCATGGAGCCCTCCTTCGCCAGCAGCTGCACGGAGGCACCCGCGGAGCGGGCGAACTTCGCGCCGCCGCCGGGCCGCAGCTCGATGGCGTGGATGGTCGTACCGACCGGGATGTTGCGGAGGGCCAGGTTGTTGCCCGGCTTGATGTCCGCGCCCGGTCCGTTCTCGACCCGGTCACCCTGCGACAGGTTGCGGGGGGCCAGGATGTAGCGCTTCTCGCCGTCCGCGTAGTGCAGGAGCGCGATGCGCGCGGTGCGGTTCGGGTCGTACTCGATGTGCGCGACCTTCGCCGGCACGCCGTCCTTGTCGTGACGACGGAAGTCGATCACTCGGTAGGCGCGCTTGTGTCCGCCACCCTGGTGGCGAACGGTCACACGACCGGCGTTGTTACGGCCGCCCTTGCTGTGCAGCGGGCGGACCAGCGACTTCTCCGGCGTGGACCGCGTTACCTCGACGAAGTCGGCGACGCTGGAGCCACGACGGCCCGGCGTAGTCGGCTTGTACTTGCGGATTCCCATTTCTCAGTCCTCGTCCGATATTCGGACCAGGGCGCTCCGTTAGGAGGCCTGGCCGAAGATGTCGATACGGTCGCCCTCAGCAAGGGTCACGATCGCGCGCTTGGTGTCAGCGCGCTTACCGAACCCCGTGCGGGTGCGCTTGCGCTTGCCCTGGCGGTTGATCGTGTTGACCCCAGTGACCTTGACCGAGAAGACCGCCTCGACGGCCTGCTTGATCTGGGTCTTGTTGGCGCCGGGCGCGACGACGAAGGTGTACTTGCCCTCGTCGAGAAGCGCGTAGCTCTTCTCAGAGACGACCGGCTTGACGAGGACGTCACGGGGGTCCGTGAAGCTCTTGCTCAGCGGCGTCTCAACGGTGTTCTTGCCCTCGGTGGCGTGGCGCTTCGCCTTGGCGACGCGCGCGGCCTTGGCGGCCTTGGCCGCCTTGGGGGCGATGCTCGGGTGACGCGTAGCCATCAGGCTTCGCTCCCTTCGGTCTCATCGGCCTTGGGGCCAGACACGAAGGACTCGAAGGCGGCCTTGGTGAAGACCACGTCGTCCGAGACGAGCACGTCGTACGTGTTCAGCTGGCCCGGCTCCAGGATGTGCACCTGGGGCAGGTTGCGGGCGGAGAGCAGCGAAGTCTCGTCCGCACGGTCGATGACCAGGAGCACGTTCTTGCGCTCGCTGACCTTGCCGAGCAGCGTCTTCGCGGCCTTCGTGGAGATGTCGCCCTCGACCACGTTGGTGACAACGTGGATACGAGCGTTGCGGGCCCGGTCGGTGAGGGCGTGGCGCAGGGCCGCGGCCTTCATCTTCTTCGGGGTCCGCTGCGAGTAGTCACGCGGCTGCGGGCCGTGGACGACGCCACCGCCTGCGAACTGCGGCGCACGGGTCGAACCCTGGCGCGCGCGGCCGGTGCCCTTCTGGCGGTACGGCTTCTTACCACCACCGCGGACTTCACCGCGGCGCTTGGTCTTGTGCGTGCCCTGACGGGCAGCGGCCAGCTGGGCGACGACGACCTGGTGGAGAAGCGGGATGCTGATCTTCTCTACGTCGAAGATCTCCGCGGGGAGCTCGACCGTCCCGGCCTTGTCGCCTGCCGGCGAAAGGATGTCAATGGTGCTCATCGGTTCCTCAAACCCCCTTGGCCGCGGTACGGACCAGGACGAGGCCACCGTTCGGACCGGGAACTGCGCCCTTGATGAGGAGCAGGCCCTTCTCCGCGTCAACGGCGTGAACGGTCAGGTTCTGGGTGGTGACCCGCTCGTTGCCCATGCGGCCCGCCATGCGGAGGCCCTTGAACACACGGCCCGGGGTGGCGCAGCCACCGATGGAACCGGGAGAGCGGTGCTTGCGCTGGGTACCGTGACCCGCGCCGAGTCCCTTGAAGTTGTGACGCTTCATGACACCGGCGAAGCCCTTGCCCTTGCTCTTGCCCGTGACGTCAACCTTGACGCCGGACTCGAACACCTCGGCAGTCACCTCCTGGCCAAGCGTGTACTCGCTGGCGTCGGGGGTGCGGATCTCCACCAGGTGGCGGCGGGGGGTCACGTCGGCCTTGGCGAAGTGACCCTTGAGGGGCTTGTTCACCTTGCGAGGGTCGATCTCGCCGAAGGCGATCTGGACCGACTCGTAGCCGTCGGAGTCATTCGTACGGACCTGGGTAACGACACAGGGCCCGGCCTTGACGACGGTGACCGGGACGACACGGTTGTTCTCGTCCCAGACCTGGGTCATGCCGAGCTTCTCGCCCAGGACGCCCTTGATCTGCTTAGTCATCTGTCCGCGCCTCTCAGAGCTTGATCTCGATGTCGACGCCGGCCGGAAGGTCCAGGCGCATCAACGAGTCAACGGTCTTGGGCGTCGGGTCGAGGATGTCGATCAGGCGCTTGTGCGTGCGCATCTCGAAGTGCTCGCGCGAGTCCTTGTACTTGTGCGGCGACTTGATGACGCAGTACACGTTCTTCTCAGTGGGCAGCGGCACCGGGCCTGCGACCGACGCACCAGTGCGAGTCACCGTCTCGACGATCTTCTTCGCCGAAGAGTCGATGACCTCGTGGTCGTAGGCCTTGAGCCGGATGCGGATCTTCTGTCCCGCCATGGCTACTTGGTAGTCCTTTGTCTCGAACGCTCTGGCTCCCGGGAGGCCCTTTTTTCTACTTCCTCCGACCCACGCGGTCGGGCGTGTCGCAGTCCCGCTCACGGAGATTTCCCGAAGGATTTCCCTGCTAGGGGCTGCGGCCCAGATGACCGCCGGTCCGGGGGAAGAAACCCACCGGGCGCCTGGCTGAGCCTCCGCGCTGCACTTCCCGAAAGATTCCCGTACGTCCGCTCCAGCGCTGCCTGCGGGCTTTTTACGACCGTTTGACAGATGGGGCGACGAGTACTGTGGGACTCGCTTTCAGTCCTCCCGGCGGGAGGCGCACAGCATCGGCACTCAACCGAGCAACCCCGACAGTCTGCCATACGGGGCACGGGCCTGGCCAATCGAAGCTTGGGATCGTACCCGGCGGACGCCGGAGATCAAACCCGGGCCCAGGCTCCACGGGTCCCGGCGCGTGCGTACCGGCCTGGGGAGCCGACTCACTCGACCACCGGTTTCGCACGGTGAGCGCTCGATCACGGACCTGGACCGTGCCGCCGACGGCGGCGACCTCGACGCAGTCCCCACGGCCGCACCCCAGGGCGCGTCTTCGCGCCACCGGATCCCGTCCCCTCATGCTCCGGTACCGCTCGCGCCTTTCCCCAAGAAACCTGAGAGGGAGAAAGGACCGCACCAAACCCCACCCCACCCGCCCGCAGACGCGCCCGCCCGAACGTCGGCGGCAACGACCGACACCCCGCTCACTCACCCGAGTGAACATCACCGGCTCAGCTGGCTTTCCGCTCCCCCAACTGCCTTAGTCTCAGCCCCAGTAGGCGAAACAACAGCAAACATGCGACGGCCCCCGCCGGGACGGCAATCCCGAGGCGAGGGCCTGACCACCGAGGAAGAGAAGAGCTTCCCGATGGACACCCAAAACCCTAGCGCGCCCCCGCGCGCCCAGTCCGCCCTTGGCGGCAATCAACCCCCCTCACGAGCGACCCGGCACCCCCGCAGCCACCCCCGCCCCACCGCTGCGCGCCCCTCCGGCATCGCCCACGAGAACACCCGCCACACCACCCGCTTCACGGTGATCGGCAACCACCTCACCCAGCACCAGGAGCTATCCCTCCTAGCGATCGGCCTGGGCTGCCACATGCAGTCGCTGCCCGCCGGATCCCGCGTCGACATCAAGACGCTCGCCGCCCGCTTCCCCGAGGGCGCGACCCGTATCGCCGCGGCCCTCCGCGAGCTGGAGGCCCACGGCTACCTGCGCCGCGAACGTGAACGCACCCCCGCAGGCCGCATCGTCACCCGCACGATCTCCTGCAACCAGCCACGCGCGGCGGCCCAGCGGCACTCGCACCCGCCGCCCGAGATCAACGTGACTCCGGCCCCACACGCGCGCCCCAAGCAGCCCCGCCCCCTCCCCGCCGTACCGCACCCGGCCTTCCCCGCCTCCGCCCTCCTCCAGCAGGCCACCGACCTCCTCGCCGACCTGCGCCACGAGGACCCGCGCCTGCTGCTCTCGGCCCGCGACACCGCTCACCTCGCCCCCGGCGTCGCCGCCTGGCTGGAACGCGAGGTCGCCCCCACCTCCGTACGCCACGCCCTCACCCACGACCTGCCACCCGAGGGCCCGCGCCGCCCAGCCGCCCTCCTCGCGCACCGCCTGACAGCGCTCCTCCCACCCCCCTTCCACGGCCCGCCGCCCGCCCGGCACCCGCTCCAGAACTGCGACACCTGCGACCGCGCCTTCCGTGCTCCCGAACCAGGCCGCTGCCGCGACTGCCACAGCTCCCCGCACGCCCACTGACCAGGGGAAACACTCAGCAATGTTCGCGTCCCCGCACCCCGCGAGCCCCGGCCGACTAACCTGGCCAGTGCACTCCCGGGAGGACTCCATGAGCACGCAGGCCGATCACGGGCACGAGCTGGCGCCCCGCCCTGAGCAGACCCCGGACGCCCTGCGCGCCGCCCTCGCCGTCGTCGCCCCCGCGCGCCTGCCGGAGATGCAGCGGACCAAGGACGAGGCCTTCGCCAAGGCCGTCGAATGGCAGTCCCTCAGCCCGGTGCAGAGCTGGGTCCTCGCCTGGGCCCGCGACATCGAGATCGCCCGCCGCCCCGACCTGTCCGCCCGGCACGCCCGCGCCACGCGAGATCTGGAGCATGAGGACGCCGCCGTCGCCCAGGAGGCATTGCGCGAGCTGAGCGCCGTCCTGGACGAGGCCATGAAGGCAGTACGGACTTGAGCTGGAGCTGGGAGTACGCCTTCGCGGCAGAGGAAGCCGCCCGCACCGCGTCACCAGCCTTTCTCGCCGAAGTGGAGCGCAAGGCCGGGGAGCTGGTCAGGGCGGCCGAGGCACTGTACGTCCACGGCCGCGGTCACCAAGGCGTCGACCCGAAGGGCGGCGACATCACCGTCCCCGGCGGGATGTTCCGGTACCAGATCGTCGTACGCAGCGAACGCGTCTACGTCGTCCAACTGACGTACCTGGGCTTCTGAGTCCGGAAGGTCTCAGAACGCCTGCAGATAGACCCGCGCCCGATCGGACTTGAGAGTCTGAACGTGGATCTCGATCCACTGAACCTTCTTGCGGCGGTCGTCGTTGACGCACGGCGGGCAAACGCCTGCCCAGCGCGTTCCCTTCAGGGTCTGCGGCTCGGCCAGCCCCAGATGCCCGAAAAGCTCCGCCTTCGGTACGGCTTCCGCTTTACGCGCCCGAAGGGGCTCTTCGGAGTGGAGGGCTTCCGCGATGTCTTCGGCATCCTTCTCGCCGGTGACGAACGACAGGAAGTAGACGTCCTCCTGCGGGTTGATCTGAACCGCGCCTTTAACCTCGGCCGCTCCCTTGGGCACCGCCACATCCATGAAGGCTGAAGCTTCGTCCGCTCCTGCCTCCTGGTCCCACTGCCAGTCACGTCCTTCGGTCACCGGGCGATCACCCGCGTCCGGGACGGAACACGCGGAGAGGAGGAGGCCGGCAGCCAGTGACGCGACGAAGCACGCACCACGTTTGATCTTCAACGGTTCTCCTCGTCGCCGCGGGAGACGTCTCCACGGGTGCCTTCGCGTCCCTGGTCCGGCGGATTCGTCGTCGGGGACGCATCACTGTTCAGGTCGTACGTGTAGTTCGAGCTACTGCCGCGCATATCGAACTCCTGGGCAAGACCTGTCTGGTGCAGGCGCCCCATCTCCGAGTCCGGGATCACCACACCTCCGGTGCCGGCGGAGTCGGGCAGCGGAAAGGGCGTCGGCTCACCGGCAGGTCGAGGCCGGGGCTCCATAGATGAGTCGGAAAAGCCCTTTTCGCCGAAGGAACGCAGAATCGCTGAGGAATTGGAGAAGGAGGGTAAGCATGTCAAAGCGGTCAAGGAATCGACAGTGGCCGGCGAGAAGCGGGCGGACTCGCTGGTGGACGGAGTTCCGACTGAATTCAAATCCCTGTCTCCAGATGCCACACCGAACGCGATCAAGAACAATCTCAACACCGCCAAGAAACAAGCACGTGACGCGATCATCGATACACGTAACAGCACAGTCGGTGAGGACCAGGCAAGGGAGGTTCTCGGGAAATGGCTGCGCAATAATCCACCCGGGCGCATGAACTCCATCAGGATCATCGGCAACAACTACAACATCACCTGGCCCTAGGGAAATCCACATGAGCGAGTATCACTACGTCTTCGTCCACCCTGGCTCTCCACCTGACCAGCTGGTCGCCGATCTCTCGTGGGCCTGCGGTGTCCAACTGCGCGCGCTCGACGGCAACCCTGACTTGGACTACTGCGCGAGCCTCGGGTATGCCGCCGTCGAGCTCGAACTTGAACATGAGTATGAGGAAGATCAGAGAATGCCGTTCGAGCGGTACGACTCGGTGTTCGCCGTGCGGGACTTCGACTCGGACATCGGACGGCAAGAAGCCACGGCCAGGCGAATCTACGAAAGGCTCGCCTCCTTGAGGCGCTACTACCTTCTTCTCACGCTCGATGTGCAGGAGTTCATCGATGCGGCCACACCGGATCAAGGTGTGGGACAAGGACGACAGGCCGCCCCATGAGTCCGGGCCATACGGACCGGGTACGGCAAGCACGCGAAAGGGCCCGTACGACCGAAGTCGTACGGGCCCTCCCGTTACTGCGTGTACTGCTGTGCTCTCAGTTCAGAGCAACCGGGTCTCCCCGATCAACGCGCAAGCGAAATGCTTACTTGTTGATCTTGGTGACCTGGCCGGCGCCGACGGTCCGGCCACCCTCACGGATGGCGAACTTCAGGCCCTCTTCCATCGCGACGGGCTGGATGAGCTCAACGGTCATCTCAGTGTTGTCGCCCGGCATGACCATCTCGGTGCCCTCGGGGAGGGTCACGACGCCGGTCACGTCCGTGGTGCGGAAGTAGAACTGCGGGCGGTAGTTGTTGAAGAAGGGGGTGTGACGGCCACCCTCGTCCTTCGACAGGATGTAGGCCTGGGCCTCGAACTCGGTGTGCGGCGTGACCGAACCGGGCTTGATGATGACCTGGCCGCGCTCGACGTCCTCACGCTTGATGCCACGGAGGAGCAGACCGACGTTCTCACCGGCCTGGCCCTCGTCGAGCAGCTTGCGGAACATCTCGATACCGGTGACCGTGGTGGTGGTCTTCTCGGTCTTGATGCCGATGATGTCGACGGTCTCGTTGACCTTGAGGATGCCGCGCTCGATACGACCGGTGACGACGGTGCCACGACCGGTGATCGTGAAGACGTCCTCGATCGGCATCAGGAACGGCTTGTCGACGTCACGCTCGGGCTCCGGGATGGACTCGTCGACAGCCTTCATCAGGTTGAGGACGGACTCACCCCACTCCTTGTCGCCCTCGAGCGCCTTGAGCGCCGAGACCTTGACGACCGGCAGGTCGTCGCCCGGGAACTCGTACTCGGAGAGGAGCTCACGGACCTCGAGCTCGACGAGCTCCAGGATCTCCTCGTCGTCCACCATGTCGGCCTTGTTCAGGGCGACGACGATGTACGGAACGCCGACCTGGCGGGCCAGGAGCACGTGCTCCTTGGTCTGCGGCATCGGGCCGTCGGTGGCGGCGACCACGAGGATGGCGCCGTCCATCTGCGCGGCACCCGTGATCATGTTCTTGATGTAGTCCGCGTGACCCGGGCAGTCGACGTGCGCGTAGTGACGCGTCTCCGTCTGGTACTCGACGTGCGCGATCGAGATCGTGATACCGCGCTGGCGCTCCTCGGGAGCCTTGTCGATCTGGTCGAAGGCCGAGGCCTCGTTCAGCTCGGGGTACGCGTCGTGCAGCACCTTGGTAATGGCGGCCGTGAGGGTCGTCTTACCGTGGTCAATGTGACCGATGGTGCCGATGTTGACGTGCGGCTTAGTCCGCTCGAACTTTGCCTTCGCCACTGAATCCTCCTGCGGAGTGGTTCTGTACGCCTTGCTTCATCGGCGCCAGGTGATCTTTGCTGGGATACCCGGGGCCCGGGGCACCCGACCCGAAGAGGGTCGGAATGCCCCGGAGACTCCGGAGTCAAGCCTAAAGCGTGAACTCGGGTGAGTTACTCGCCCTTGGCCTTCGCGATGATCTCCTCGGCGACGTTCCGCGGAACCTCGGCGTAGGAGTCGAACTGCATTGAGTAGCTTGCGCGACCCGACGTCTTGCTGCGGAGGTCTCCGACGTAGCCGAACATCTCCGAGAGGGGCACGAGGCCCTTCACGACGCGAGCGCCGCTGCGCTCCTCCATGGCCTGGATCTGGCCACGACGGGAGTTGATGTCACCGATGACATCGCCCATGTAGTCCTCGGGCGTGGTGACCTCAACGGCCATCATCGGCTCGAGCAGCACGGGCTTCGCCTTACGCGCGGCCTCCTTGAAGGCCTGCGAACCGGCGATCTTGAAGGCGAGCTCGGAAGAGTCGACCTCGTGGTAGGCGCCGTCGAGAAGCGTGATGCGAACACCAGTCATCTCGTAGCCCGCCAGGATGCCGAACTGCATGGCCTCCTGCGCACCGGCGTCCACCGACGGGATGTACTCCCGCGGGATACGGCCACCGGTGACCTTGTTCACGAACTCGTACGAAGCGTCGCCGCTGTCGATGGGCTCGATCGCGATCTGCACCTTGGCGAACTGACCGGTACCACCGGTCTGCTTCTTGTGGGTGTAGTCCACGCGCTCGACGGCCTGACGGATCGTCTCGCGGTACGCGACCTGGGGCTTGCCGACGTTCGCCTCGACGCGGAATTCGCGCTTCATGCGGTCGACGAGCACCTCGAGGTGAAGCTCGCCCATACCACCGATGATGGTCTGGCCGGTCTCCTCGTCCGAGTGGACCTGGAAGGAGGGGTCCTCCTCCGAGAGACGCTGGATGGCTACACCCAGCTTCTCCTGGTCACCCTTGGACTTGGGCTCGATGGCGACCTGAATGACCGGCGCCGGGAAGTCCATGGACTCCAGGATGACCGGCTTCTTGTCGTCACACAGCGTCTCACCGGTGGTGGTCTGCTTCAGGCCCATGACGGCGACGATGTCGCCGGCGCCCACCGAGTCGATCTCCTCACGCTTGTTCGCGTGCATGCGGTAGATCTTGCCGATGCGCTCCTTCTTGCCCTTGACGGAGTTCAGCACCGCGGTGCCGGCCTCCAGGCGACCGGAGTAGATCCGGACGAAGGTGAGCTTGCCGAGGTGCGGGTCGCTCGCGATCTTGAACGCGAGAGCCGAAAGCGGCTCCTCGTCCGAAGGCTTGCGCTTGACGACGGTCTCGGGGTCCTTGACGTCGTGGCCCTCGATGGCCTCGACGTCCAGGGGGGAAGGCAGGTAACGCACGACCGCGTCGAGCAGGGGCTGGACGCCCTTGTTCTTGAACGCGGTGCCACAGAACACGGGGGTGACGGTGGTGTCGCCGCCCTTGCCGGAGGCGATGGTGATGCGGCGGATGGCTTCGTACAGCTGGTCCTCGGTGGGCTCCTGGCCCTCGAGGTACAGCTCCATCATCTGCTCGTCGTTCTCCGCGACAGCCTCGAGCAGCTTGCCGCGGTACTCCTCGGCAGCCTCGGTGTGCGTGTCGGGGATGTCGACGATGTCGTACGCCTCGCCCATCTTGGTCTCTGCGGACCAGACGAACGCCTTCATGGTGACGAGGTCGACGACGCCCTTGAAGTCAGCCTCTGCGCCGATGGGCAGCTGCATGACGATCGGGGTCGCACCGAGGCGCTCGACGATCATGTCGACGCAGCGGTGGAACTCGGCACCCGTACGGTCGAGCTTGTTGACGAAGCAGATGCGCGGGACGCCGTAGCGGTCCGCCTGACGCCACACGGTCTCGGACTGGGGCTCAACACCGGCGACGCCGTCGAACACCGTCACGGCACCGTCGAGCACACGGAGCGAACGCTCTACCTCGACGGTGAAGTCGACGTGGCCCGGGGTGTCGATGATGTTGATGGTGTGGTCGACATCGTTCAGCGGCCAGTGACAGGTGGTGGCAGCAGAGGTGATCGTGATGCCACGCTCCTGCTCCTGCTCCATCCAGTCCATGGTCGCGGCACCGTCGTGGACCTCACCGATCTTGTACGAGACACCGGTGTAGAACAGGATCCGCTCGGTGGTCGTCGTCTTGCCCGCGTCGATGTGGGCCATGATGCCGATGTTGCGCACCTTGGCCAGGTCAAGTGAAGTGGTAGCCATATCGGCTCAGTCTTCTCTCGGTCTCGATGTGGGTAGCGACTACCAGCGGTAGTGCGCGAAGGCCTTGTTGGACTCGGCCATCTTGTGGGTGTCCTCACGCTTCTTCACAGCGGCACCAAGGCCGTTGGAGGCGTCGAGGAGCTCGTTGAGGAGACGCTCGGTCATCGTCTTCTCGCGACGGGCGCGGGAGTAACCGACCAGCCAGCGCAGGGCCAGCGTGTTGGCACGACCGGGCTTGACCTCGATCGGAACCTGGTAGGTCGCGCCACCGACGCGGCGGGACTTGACCTCGAGGGTCGGCTTGATGTTCTCGAGCGCGCGCTTGAGCGTGATGACCGGGTCGTTGCCGGTCTTCTCGCGCAGGCCCTCCATGGCGCCGTACACGATGCGCTCGGCGGTGGAGCGCTTGCCGTTCAGCAGCACCTTGTTGATGAGGGAGGTCACCAGAGGAGAACCATAGACCGGGTCGATGATGACCGGGCGCTTCGGGGCGGGGCCCTTACGAGGCATTTCTACTTCTCCTTCTTGGCGCCGTAGCGGCTGCGGGCCTGCTTGCGGTTCTTGACACCCTGGGTGTCAAGGGAGCCGCGGATGATCTTGTAACGAACACCCGGCAGGTCCTTCACACGGCCACCACGCACGAGCACGATGGAGTGCTCCTGCAGGTTGTGTCCCTCACCCGGAATGTAGGCCGTGACCTCGATCCCGGAGGTCAGACGCACACGCGCGACCTTACGGAGGGCCGAGTTCGGCTTCTTCGGGGTGGTCGTGAACACACGCGTGCAGACGCCGCGGCGCTGGGGCGATCCCTCAAGCGCGGGCGTCTTGTTCTTCTCGACCTTGTCCTGCCGGCCCTTCCGGACCAGCTGCTGGATCGTAGGCACTACTTCTCCGGTTTCTGTGTGCCGAATAGT
This sequence comes from Streptomyces sp. NPDC054866, assembly GCF_053610745.1. Classification (NCBI taxonomy): domain Bacteria; kingdom Bacillati; phylum Actinomycetota; class Actinomycetes; order Kitasatosporales; family Streptomycetaceae; genus Streptomyces; species Streptomyces sp. NPDC054866. The sequence continues at coordinate 287,576 of NZ_JBSGZA010000003.1, read as the reverse complement.
AAAGCTAACCTGGAACGTCGCCGACCCACGCGGTCGGGTGTGTCGAATGCTGCAGACTCCCGCCGCAAGGCGGAAAGGGGCGCAGATTACGGTGGCCGTTCTCGGACTCACGCTGCGGCTGAAGACACGCGCGCGAGCCCAGGCACACCCCAGGCACAAGGTCTGAGCGTACCTACCTCATCGAGTCTGGTCAAAACAAATGCGGTGGGGGGCGACACGCCGGGCTTTTCGCACCTCCCACCCGACGCCTCCGACGCGATTTCAGCCGTTCAGGGCGGCCGGGCAGCAGCTTTCAGCCGTTCCCGCTCGCGCGACAGGCAACCTTCACTACGTTCGTCGGTCGGCTCAATGATCGGGGGACGTATGACGGCTGCGCAGCTACCGGGCGACGGAGGCCTCGACGACCGGGTGCCGTTCCTCGCCCGCCTGGAGCGGGAGGACCGTTCCGCGCTGCTCGCGCTCGGCAGCACCCTGCCCTTCGCCGCCCGGGCGGCGCTGATCCATCAGCACGAACCCTCGTCGCACGTCCTGCTGATCCTGCACGGCTGGACCAAGGTGACCGCGTCCGCCGCCAACGGGTACGAAGCGCTGCTCGCGCTGCGAGGCCCCGGCGACATCGTCGGCGAGTCCGCCGCGCTGACCGGGCGCCCGCGCTCCGCGACGGTCACCGCACTCGAACCGGTCCGTGCCGTGGCCGTCGAGCTCGCGCAGTTCACCGGCTTCCTCGCCCGCTCCCCCACGGTCTCCTTCGCCCTGCTCGGCCTCACCTCCGACCGGACACGGGCCGCGGACCGGCGCCGCCTGGAGTTCGCGTCGATGACCGTGCGCGAGCGCTTCGCGGCGCTGCTCCTCGACCTGGCCCGCACCCATGGGCGACGTACCGACGAAGGCATCGAGCTCGCCGTCCCCCTGAGCAAGCAGGAGCTCGCCGGTTCCGTGGGCGCCTCCCGGGAGATGGTGCAGCGACTGCTCAAGGAACTGCGGGACCGGGAGGCGGTGGCCACCGGCCGCCGGGAGCTGGTGATCATGCGGCCTGACGTGCTGCGGCGGATCGCACGGGCGGGTCACACAGGCCCTGCGTGACTCTCGGTGCCCGCCTGCCCCCGTAGGGCGACTCTGTGCACACGGTCACAGTTCGAGTGCGTCATCCGCCCTCACGACGGCGGCTCCCGCACGGCCACGCTGCTGGTCAGTTCGGATTCCCCACCGAAGGGCGACCATGACCGACCCCGTGAGCCGCACGATCCTGCTGCTCGACATCGAGAAGTTCAGCGACCGTGACGATGTCGAGCAGGCCTATCTGCGACGCATGCTCTACGACATCACCGACCGCGCCCTGGAGAACGCCGGCATCGACGAGACGCTGCGCCTGCGCGCCGACCGCGGTGACAGCGTGATGGAGCTGATCGACGCCAACGCCTCCCTGACCGCTCTCCTGCGCGCCCTGCTCACCGAGGTGCCGGTGCAGCTGCGGGCCGTCAACCGGATGGCTTCGAGCTCCGCGCAGATCCGGCTCCGGGCGGTACTCGCGACGGGGTACGTCGCGGTGGACGAACTCGACGGGTGGGTCGGCTCCGACCTCAACCATGCGTGTCGGCTGCTGGACGCCGACGTACTGCGTGCGGCACTGCGGGAACGTACGAACGATTTCGCGCTCTGTGTCTCCGAGAGCGTGTACGCGGGGGTCGTCCGGCACGACAGGCCCGGCGTACCGGCCGATGACTTCTGCGCCGTGACCGTGGCCAGCAAGAACGGCCCGCTTCGGGCCTGGCTGCACGGTCCGGTGCCCCCGGGCGCCGAGGCCGACGACCACAGTGAGAGGGGGGCCGGGGGAGCCCCGGCGCCGGGCGCCGGCTCGGGGGAGCGTCCGGCGCCGGGGCAGGGGGCGGCCCCCGCGGGCGGCGCCAGCTTCACCTTCAACGGCGGCGCGCCGAGCTTCGGCGGCAGCCTGGTCGGCGGCGACCAGCACATCGTGTCCGGCGGGACCGTGCACGGCGACATCCACATCGGAGGCTCCGGCAACACCGCCCCCGACCGTGGCGATGCGTCGTGAACCTCCCTCCGCGTGCAACGCCACCACAGCCGCAGGCCGGCCACCCGCGCCCGGGTGGTCCGGCGCGGAACCAGGGCCAGAGCCCCCCGAGCAGGACCGAGGCGCCCGATCCGCACGGCGCCGAAACCATGGAGCCGGAGGAGCAGGCCCAGGAGGCACGCGCGGCGCAGCGCGAACTGTTCGCGCACGCCCCGGAGTTCATGCTCGGCTCGGCGGCATCCTTCGGTGGCTCCTTGGTCGGCGGGGCCCAGCACGGCGTGTCCGGCGGGCACGTCGGCCGCGACGTCGTGATGGGCGCCAAGACGGAGATCCACCATCACGGCGCCGCGACCCCGTCCGCGTACGCCTCCGGAGAGATCCCGAGCGCGCGCCTCGACACCCTCGCCGAGGTGTTCGTCGAGGGCCCCGCCTTCGCGGTCGCCCTGCGCCGCCTGCGTGAGGAGCAGGTCCTTGTGCTCCGCGGTGCCCACGCCACCGGGCGCAGCGCGGCGGCCCTGATGCTCCTGCGCCGCGTCGGTGCCCCTGCCGTGCGTGCCCTGCAGCCCGAGACCAGCCCCACCGAGCTGGCCGGTCAGCTCACCAACGGCGGCGGCCACGTGCTGTGCGACATGCCGCTGAGCAGGAACAAGCCGCTGCGCGACACCCATCTCTACGCGGCGCGCGATCAGCTCAGGCAGACCGGCGGGCACCTCGTGATCACCGTCGAGAACTCCCCCCATCTGCTGGGCGTCACCCCGGTCGGCTGGGAGGCCCCGGACGCCGCCGACGTGCTCCGCGCACACCTGTCCGCGCACCTTCCGGAGCCGGCCGATGTCGACCGGCTCCTCGCCCTCGAACCGGTGCGGGACTTCCTCGGGCACGGCCACCGCAGGCCCGCCGAGGCCGTCGACCTCGCCACCGGTCTCGCCGCGTACGACGGCACTGAGCAGGCGCTCGACCGGCTGCGGGGGTTCAGCCTGGCCTCGGTCGAGAAGCAGTGCAGGGACTGGCTGAGCGATCCCGCGCTCGGCCTGCGCGACAAGGCGTTCCTCATCTCGCTCGCGGTCTTCGACCAGGCGCCGTATGTGCTGGCCGCCGAGTTCGCCGACACGCTCTTCGTCCACTTCCAGCGGCTCCAGCATCCCGAACAGCCGCCGGAGATCCCGGTGTTCGGTCCCGCGCCGGGCGACCGTCTCGACCTCGCGCGAGCTGTCGGCGAGCTGCGCAGCGAGGCGACGGACTGGGGTCCCGTCCCTCAGTACCTGGCGCAGTTCAGTGAGGCCCGCATGCCGGGCGCGCTGCTCACCGAGGTGTGGACGGGCCATCCCTCGACGCGTCCCGCCCTGGTCCCCTGGCTCAAGCAGCTGGCCCGCGACGGCCGACCGCTGGTGCGCACCCGTGCCGCCGCCGCGACCGCGCTGCTCGCAGCCGCCGATCTGCCCTCGACCGTGGCTCTGCTGGTCGACGGCTGGTCGGCCTCCGGCTCCTTCGGACCGCGGGTGACGGCGGCCAACACGCTCACCCTGGCGCAGCTCTCCGGCGCCCCGGTGATCCCGCAGCTGCTCTCGCAGTGGTGCACCGACCGCCACTGGGCCCGCCGCTGGACGGCGATCCGGGCCTTCGCGCTGCTCGCACCGCTCCGGCCCGACCTGGCCGGGCCCGCCCTTGACGCGCTGTCCTCGCGGGCGCGCGCCGACGACAGCAGCGACGCCGAGCGCCACAACCTGATCGAATCGACGGCCCTGCTCCTGTCCGCGGGCAACCGCGGCGAGATGCTCGCGGAGCTGGTGCGGCTGCTCCACCTGGACACCCCCGCCGTCCGGGCGCTCGCCCTCGGCGCCTTCGTCCGCGCCTGCGACAACCGCGAGGAGGGGAGCCTCGTCGAGTGGTACGCGGATTCCGGGATGCACAGTCCGGAGTGGGCCCGCGACCTCGCGACCCTATGGCACACGGCTCTGGGCGAGCGTGCCCACACGCGCGAGGCCCTGGCCGCGCTGCGGACCTGGGTGTACGTCGCCGTGCGGCGCCCCGACGCCGAGCGGGCGCTTGCCCTGCTGCTGCCCTCCCTGGTCAAAACGGCGGCCGACCGGGACCGCCTGGCGCACCTGCTGCAGACCCTGCGCGCCGAGGACGGCGGGCCCCGCCCCGAGGTCGCCGACCGGCTCCTAGCCGCGGTGCACCCGGCGGGCACCCCGGCCGTCGCCCACTGACCCCTGCCCGATCCACCGAGGAGTTGAGCCCATGGCGGAGTTCCGCCGTCAGCCGGAGTGGCAGCAACACGCCGACCGGCACAGCCAGTTGATCGACCCAGTGCTCACCGTCCGGCCGATCTCCCGCTTCGACTACACGGCCCGCAGACCCGTCACCGCGATCGACCACGCCCTGGTCTTCGCCACCGCCGCGGGCGTCTACGACGTCTACATCCCCCCGCACCGGCCCACCCGCACGGACGCCGCGACCCGGCGCTACGTATCCGTGTACGAGGTCGACATGGGAAGCCATCCGGTTCAGCTGGAGCTGGAACTGCCCAGCGACGACGACGCGTTCTCCTTCGGGGTCACCGCCGATCTGACCTGGCGGGTGGCTGATCCGATCGCGTACGTGCGCAGCGGTGAGCGGAACCTGCCCGCCCGGCTCACCCGTGAGCTCCACCAGTGCGCGCGACCGGTCAGCCGCCGGTTCTCCATCGAGGACAGCCCGGCCGCCGAGGAGGCGGTGCAGCAGACCGTGGAGGCCGGGGTCTTCGCCGCGGGGATCGGGATCGCCGTCACCTGCATGCTGCGGCTGCGGCTCGACGACGAGGCGGTCGCACACCGACGGCGCAGGCGCAGTCTGCGCTACGAGCACGAGATGCTGGCCCCCGAGCACCAGTACCACCTGCAGCAGGCGCGTCAGCAGCACGAGCTGGAGGTGCTGCGCCAGCAGCAGGCGCAGGAGCTGACCGCACGGAAGATCGAGTTCTACCGCTATCACCTCCAGCACAACGGGGTCGGGGCGTGGGCGCTGCATCTCGCGGAGCACCCCGAGGACACCCAGCTCGTGATGAGCAGCATCCGCAAGGACCAGCTCTCCCTCATCCAGAGCCAGTTGGAGCTGATCAGCGGTGACGGCCTGGAGGACTACCAGAAGGCCGAGTCGGCGAAGTTCGCCCTGCACGCGGTCAACGAACTCATCCACCAGCAGGGCCTCGCGCCCGCCGGGCCCCCGGCCGACGCGGAAGCGGAACCGGCGGCCCTGCCGCAGCAGCCCGGGGCGTACACGGAGCAGCCGTACGCCCCTCCGGCACCGGAGGGTGCGCCGCCCGGGCCCGCAGCCACGTACGCCGCCTGGGCACCGCCCCAGGCCGGGCCGACCGCCGAGGGCGGGCCCGGCGCACCAGGATCCGATCCGCGCACGCCTCCGCACGACCCGACGCCCGCATGAGCACGCCGGACGCACCCCCGTCAGCGCCGGTCTCGCCGCCGGACACACCACCGGCGGCCGGGGTGGGGCGACCCGGCGAGAAGACCGCCGAGCGCCTCCTCGCCGACCTGCGGTCCGAGATCGCCCGAGCCGACAGCAAGGCGTCGGTCCTGGTGGCCGCCCTGGGCATGACGGCGGGCGTCTTCACCGGGCTGCTGGCAGGACGGAACTGGCAGCCGGGCACGCTGTCCGCGGCCGGTGCGGCGGTCTGGTGGGCGGGCGTCCTGGCCTTTACGTCCGCCCTGCTCGCCCTGCTGCTCGCGGTGCTGCCTCGCTTGCGAGGTACGACGTGGACGGCCGGGCGCCCTCTGTCCTACTTCGGAGACATCCAACAGGCCGTACGCGAGGGGCGGTTGGCCCATGCGCTGGCCGAGACCGAGCGCGATCCCCTGTCCGGGCTCACCGCGGCGCTCGCCGAGACGAGCCGCATCGCCGTGCGCAAGCACCAGTGGATTCGCGTGGGGCTGATCGCCTTCTGCGCCGGCACCGCGCTGCTGCCCGCGGCTCTCCTCATCGGCTGACGACCACACAAAGCGAAGGAGCCGGCCCATGGCCCCGCCCCACCCAACAAACTCTCCCCACCCAGAACCACCGACGGGCCCGGAGCCTACATATCCGGTGACAGCCCACCCGGAGCCTACGTATCCGGGGCCTGTGGCCACCGAGCCTGCGCATTCGGGGCCCGTGGACCCGAAGACCACCCGCCCGGAGCCCCTGACCCCGAGGACCACTGCGAACCCCGGGGGCCCGGAGCCCACGTACCCCCAGCCTGCACACCCGGCACCGGCCTACCCGCAGGCCACGCACCCGGCGCCCGCGTACCCCCAGCCCACGCACCCCCAGCCCACGCACCCCGCACCCGCTTACCCCGAGCCCGCGTACCCCACGTCCCCCGAGCCCACATACCCGGCCCCAGCACCAGCTCCGAGCCCGGGGTCAGGCCCAGCCCCAGGCCCATATCCAGCCCCGCCCTCAGAACCCTCGTACCCGCACCAGGGCCCGCACCCGACCTACCCAGGCACCGTCCCCCCTCCACCCCAAGGGAGTGTGGTTCACCCCCCAGGGCCTCCCCCGTCGCGACCGCCGATGGTCCCCCAGGGCGCCGATGATCTCGACTACAGGCACCAAGGCTCGCGGCTGCACGTGGCTGCCCATCAGCGGGGGACCGATGCCACCGCCGTGGGACGCCTCCTCGTGCAGGTGCCGGGGTTTCTCGTCAGCTTCATCATCGTCGGCGGTCTCTCGGTCAGCCTGTTCGGCGACGCCGGATGGCTCGTCGTCCTGGCCTGGCTCGCGTCCGGCGCCCTCGTCTTCCACCGGCCGACCGAGCTGGCCTTCGCCCGGCACGTCCTCGGCCTGCGGCAGCCGCTGGCCGAGGAACGGATGCGGCTGGAACCCGTCTGGCGTGAGGTCACCGCTCGTGCGGGCATCGAACCGCAGACGTACGAGCTGATGGTGGAGAACAGCGACGGCCTGAACGCCATGGCGGCCGCCGGCCACGTCGTCGGCGTCACGACGTTCTCCCTGAACCGGCTGCCCAGCAGCCGGCTGGCCGCCGTACTGGCCCATGAGCTGGGCCACCACACGGGCGGGCACGCCTGGGCGGGACTGCTCGGCTACTGGTACTCGACGCCCGGACGCGTCGTCTGGGCCGTGGCCCGGCGCATCACCTGGCTCGCGTTCGTCGTGGCGCGGCACATCTCGCTCGCCGCGACCGGCGTCGTCATCCTGTGCCTTGGCGCCCTCCTGATGGCCGTGACGGCTGCCCTGTGGTTCGTCGTGATCCCACTGGTCTTCACCCCGTACCTGCTCGCCCACTTCGGCCGCCGCGGCGAACTGCGCGCCGACCAGCAAGCCGCCGCCCTGGGCTTCGCCCCCATGCTGGCGGAGGTCCTGCACGAGATGCAGGCGCAGGACGACGCCGAACGCGCGCGGGCCGTCGCCGCCGGACACCGGGTCAAGAAGCCGGGCAAGCTGGCCCAGCTGCTCTCCAGCCACCCCGAGACGCACACCCGGCTGCTGGCCCTGGAGCCCTATCTGCGGACGCACCTCTGAGCCGCGCCCGAAAACGCCGAAGGGCGCCCACCCCGTAAGAAACGGAGTGAGCGCCCTTCAGTTCAACTCAAGCGACTGGCAAGCAGCGCCTACTGGTTGTACGGCCCGTAGTCGTAATCCTCCAGCGGCACAGCCTGACCCGACCCCGTCCCGAAGGGCGAGTAGTCGATGTCGTCGTAGCCGACGGCCGAGTACATCGCGGCCTTGGCTTCCTCGGTCGGCTCGACCCGGATGTTGCGGTAGCGGGAGAGACCCGTACCGGCCGGGATGAGCTTACCGATGATGACGTTCTCCTTGAGGCCGATCAGGGAGTCGGACTTGGCGTTGATCGCCGCGTCCGTCAGGACCCTGGTCGTCTCCTGGAAGGAAGCCGCGGACAGCCACGACTCCGTCGCCAGCGAGGCCTTGGTGATACCCATCAGCTGCGGACGGCCGGAGGCCGGGTGGCCGCCTTCCGTCACGACCCGACGGTTCTCGGTCTCGAACTTCGAGCGCTCGACGAGCTCGCCCGGCAGCAGCTCCGCGTCGCCGGACTCGATGATCGTCACGCGGCGGAGCATCTGCCGGATGATGATCTCGATGTGCTTGTCGTGGATCGACACGCCCTGGCTGTTGTAGACCTTCTGGACTTCGCCGACCAGGTGGACCTGGACCGCGCGCTGACCGAGGATCCGCAGCACGTCGTGCGGGTTGGTGGCACCGAAGGTGAGCTTCTGGCCCACCTCGACGTGGTCACCCTCACGCACGAGGACCTTGGCGCGCTTCGAGATCGGGAAGGGAGTCTCGTCGCTGCCGTCGTCCGGCGTGACGACGATCTTCTTGGTCTTCTCGGTCTCCTCGATACGGATGCGGCCTGCCGCCTCCGAGATCGGGGCGACACCCTTGGGCGTACGAGCCTCGAAGAGCTCGACGACACGGGGCAGACCCTGGGTGATGTCGTCACCGGCCACACCACCGGTGTGGAACGTACGCATCGTCAGCTGCGTGCCGGGCTCACCGATGGACTGGGCGGCGATGATGCCGACCGCCTCACCGATGTCGACCAGCTTGCCGGTGGCGAGCGAACGGCCGTAGCAGAAGGCACAGGTGCCGACCGCGGACTCACAGGTCAGGACCGAACGGGTCTTGACCTCCTCGACGCCGTTGGCGACCAGGGCGTCGATGAGGACGTCACCGAGGTCGACGTTGGCCGGCGCGATGACCTTGCCGTCGATGACGACGTCCTCGGCCAGCATGCGGGCGTACACCGAGGTCTCGACGTTCTCCGTCTTGCGGAGCACACCGTCCTCGCCCTTGACCGCGATCTTCAGCTTCAGACCGCGCTCGGTGCCACAGTCCTCCTCGCGAATGATGACGTCCTGAGAGACGTCGACCAGACGACGGGTGAGGTAACCGGAGTCGGCGGTACGGAGAGCCGTGTCCGCCAGACCCTTACGGGCACCGTGCGTGGAGATGAAGTACTCGAGGACCGAGAGGCCCTCACGGAACGACGCCTTAATCGGACGCGGGATCGTCTCGTTCTTCGCGTTCGACACCAGACCACGCATACCGGCGATCTGACGCATCTGCATCATGTTTCCTCGGGCACCCGAGTCAACCATCATGAAGATGGGGTTCGTCTTGGGGAAGTTCGCGTTCATCGCCTCGGCAACCTCGTTGGTCGCCTTGGTCCAGATCGCGATGAGCTCCTGCGTGCGCTCGTCCTTGGTGATCAGACCGCGCTCGTACTGCTTCTGGACCTTCTCGTCCTGCGCCTCGTAGCCCGCGACGATCGCCTTCTTGGCCTCGGGGACCACGACGTCGGAGATGGCCACGGTGACACCGGAACGGGTCGCCCAGTAGAAGCCCGCCGCCTTCAGGTTGTCGAGCGTCGCCGCCACGATGACCTTGGGGTAGCGCTCGGCCAGGTCGTTGACGATCTCGGAGAGCTGCTTCTTGCCCACCGAGTAGTCGACGAACGGGTAGTCCTCGGGCAGCAGCTCGTTGAAGAGCGCGCGGCCCAGGGTCGTACGCAGTCGGAAGCTGTCGCCCTGCTGGTACTCCTGCTCGCCCTCTTCGACGGCCGGCGGGGTCCAGCCGCGCGGCGGGATGGTGCCCACCGGGAAGCGGATGTCGACCTTCGCCTGGAGCGAGAGCTCCTTGGCGTCGAACGCCATGGTCGCCTCGGCGGAGGAACCGAACGAGCGGCCCTCACCGATGACCTTGCGCTCTTCCTCGTCCGTCGTGAGGAAGAAGAGACCGAGAACCATGTCCTGGGTCGGCATGGTGACGGGACGGCCGTCTGCCGGCTTCAGGATGTTGTTCGAGGACAGCATCAGGATGCGGGCCTCGGCCTGCGCCTCCGCGGAGAGCGGCAGGTGCACGGCCATCTGGTCACCGTCGAAGTCCGCGTTGAACGCGGTGCAGACGAGCGGGTGAATCTGAATGGCCTTGCCCTCGACCAGCTGCGGCTCGAAGGCCTGGATGCCGAGGCGGTGCAGCGTCGGCGCACGGTTCAGGAGAACCGGGTGCTCGGCGATGACCTCTTCCAGGACGTCGTACACGACCGTGCGGCCGCGCTCGACCATGCGCTTGGCCGACTTGATGTTCTGCGCGTGGTTGAGGTCAACCAGGCGCTTCATCACGAACGGCTTGAAGAGCTCCAGCGCCATGGCCTTCGGCAGACCACACTGGTGCAGCTTCAGCTGCGGGCCGACGACGATCACGGAACGCGCGGAGTAGTCCACACGCTTACCGAGAAGGTTCTGACGGAAACGACCCTGCTTGCCCTTGAGCATGTCGCTCAGGGACTTCAGCGGGCGGTTACCGGGGCCGGTGACCGGGCGACCACGACGACCGTTGTCGAAGAGGGCGTCCACGGCCTCCTGGAGCATGCGCTTCTCGTTGTTCACGATGATCTCGGGCGCACCGAGGTCGAGAAGGCGCTTCAGGCGGTTGTTGCGGTTGATGACGCGGCGGTACAGGTCGTTCAGGTCGGAGGTCGCGAAGCGGCCACCGTCCAGCTGCACCATCGGACGCAGGTCCGGCGGGATGACCGGCACGCAGTCGAGCACCATGCCCTTGGGGCTGTTGCTGGTCTGCAGGAACGCGGAGACGACCTTGAGGCGCTTGAGCGCACGGGTCTTCTTCTGGCCCTTGCCGGTACGGATGATCTCGCGAAGCCGCTCGGCTTCCTCATCCAGGTCGAACGACTCAAGGCGCTTCTGCAGTGCAGCGGCACCCATCGAACCGTCGAAGTACGTGCCGAAGCGGTCACGCAGCTCGCGGTAGAGCAGCTCGTCACCCTCCAGGTCCTGGACCTTGAGGTTCTTGAAGCGGTTCCAGACCTCGTCGAGACGGTCGATCTCGCGCTGCGCACGGTCACGCAGCTGCTTCATCTCACGCTCGGCACCTTCGCGCACCTTGCGGCGTACGTCGGCCTTGGCGCCCTCGGCCTCGAGCTCGGCCAGGTCGGTCTCGAGCTTCTTGGCGCGGGCCTCCAGGTCGGAGTCGCGACGGTTCTCGACCTGCTGACGCTCCACGGAGACGTGCGCCTCCAGGGAGGGCAGGTCACGCGTACGGCGCTCCTCGTCCACGAACGTGATCATGTACGCCGCGAAGTAGATGACCTTTTCGAGGTCCTTCGGGGCGAGATCAAGCAGGTAGCCGAGGCGCGACGGGACGCCCTTGAAGTACCAGATGTGCGTGACAGGGGCGGCCAGCTCAATGTGGCCCATCCGCTCACGACGCACCTTGGCGCGAGTGACCTCGACGCCGCAGCGCTCGCAGATGATGCCCTTGAAGCGGACACGCTTGTACTTACCGCAGTAGCACTCCCAGTCCCGGGTCGGACCGAAGATCTTCTCGCAGAAGAGTCCGTCCTTTTCGGGCTTGAGCGTGCGGTAGTTGATGGTCTCCGGCTTCTTGACCTCGCCGTGGGACCACTGTCGGATGTCGTCCGCGGTGGCAAGGCCGATCCGCAGCTCGTCGAAGAAGTTGACGTCGAGCACTTTGTCGTCAATCCCTCTTTCGGGGTCGAGTCTCAATCATGGTCTGAACGGGTCCGGGGAGAGCCGGCCGGACACGAGGTCCGGCCGGACAACCCGTCAGACCTCTTCGACGCTGCTCGGCTCGCGCCGGGACAGGTCGATACCGAGCTCTTCCGCCGCGCGGAAGACGTCCTCGTCGGTGTCGCGCATCTCGATGGACATGCCGTCCGAGGACAGCACCTCCACGTTGAGGCAGAGCGACTGCATTTCCTTGATGAGCACCTTGAAGGACTCGGGAATGCCGGGCTCGGGGATGTTCTCGCCCTTGACGATGGCCTCGTAGACCTTCACGCGGCCGGTCACGTCGTCGGACTTGATCGTAAGGAGTTCCTGGAGGGCGTACGCGGCGCCATAAGCCTCGAGCGCCCACACCTCCATCTCACCGAAGCGCTGACCACCGAACTGAGCCTTACCACCCAGCGGCTGCTGGGTGATCATGGAGTACGGACCGGTCGAACGGGCGTGGAGCTTGTCGTCGACCAGGTGGTGCAGCTTGAGGATGTACATGTACCCGATCGAGATCGGGTCCGGGAACGGCTCGCCGGAGCGCCCGTCGAACAGCCGCGCCTTGCCGGACGGGAGGACCATGCGGTCGCCGTCGCGGTTCGGGATGGTGTGCTCGAGGAGGCCGGACAGCTCGTCCTCGCGGGCGCCGTCGAAGACCGGAGTCGCGACGTTCGTCCGCGGGTCGACCTGGTCGGCGCCGATGCGCTGCAGGCTCTGCGCCCAGTCCTCGCTGAGACCGGAGACGTCCCAGCCCTGGCTGGCGAGCCAGCCGAGGTGGATCTCCAGGACCTGACCCGGGTTCATTCGGGACGGGACACCCAGCGGGTTGAGGATGATGTCGACGGGCGTGCCGTCCTCAAGGAAGGGCATGTCCTCGATCGGAAGGATCTTGGAGATGACGCCCTTGTTTCCGTGACGGCCGGCCAGCTTGTCGCCGTCCGTGATCTTGCGCTTCTGCGCCACGTAGACACGAACCAGCTGGTTCACGCCCGGCGGCAGCTCGTCGCCCTCTTCACGGTCGAAGACGCGTACGCCGATGACCTTGCCGATCTCACCGTGCGGCACCTTCAGCGAGGTGTCGCGCACCTCGCGCGCCTTCTCACCGAAGATCGCGCGGAGCAGACGCTCTTCCGGCGTCAGCTCGGTCTCGCCCTTGGGCGTGACCTTGCCGACGAGGATGTCGCCGGCGACGACCTCGGCACCGATACGGATGATGCCGCGCTCGTCGAGGTCGGCGAGGACCTCTTCGGAGACGTTCGGGATGTCCCGGGTGATCTCCTCCGGGCCCAGCTTGGTGTCACGGGCGTCGACCTCGTGCTCCTCGATGTGGATCGAGGAGAGGACGTCGTCCTGCACGAGGCGCTGCGACAGGATGATCGCGTCCTCGTAGTTGTGACCCTCCCAGGGCATGAACGCCACGAGCAGGTTCTTGCCGAGGGCCATTTCGCCCTCTTCGGTCGCGGGACCGTCGGCGAGAACCTGACCCTCGATGACCCGGGCGCCCTCGTCGACGACAACCTTCTGGTTGACCGAGGTGCCCTGGTTCGAGCGGGAGAACTTGGCGATGCGGTACGTGGTGTACGTGCCGTCGTCGTTCGTGACCGTGACGTAGTCCGCGGAGACCTCCTGGACCACACCCGCCTTCTCGGCCTTGATCACGTCACCGGCGTCGACCGCACAGCGGTACTCCATGCCGGTGCCGACGAGGGGAGCCTCGGCGGTGATCAGCGGCACGGCCTGACGCATCATGTTCGCGCCCATGAGGGCACGGTTGGCGTCGTCGTGCTCGAGGAACGGGATCATCGCGGTCGCGACCGACACCATCTGGCGCGGCGAGACGTCCATGTAGTCGACGTCGTCGCCGGGGATGTAGTCGATCTCGCCGCCACGACGGCGGACGAGGACGCGCGACTCGGTGAAGCGCATGTCCTCACCCAGCACGGCGTTGGCCTGGGCGATCACGAAGCGGTCTTCTTCGTCGGCCGTGAGGTAGTCGACGTCGTCGGTGACGACGCCCTCGACGACCTTGCGGTACGGCGTCTCGACGAAGCCGAACGCGTTGACGCGGCCGTACGAGGCGAGCGAACCGATCAGACCGATGTTCGGGCCTTCGGGAGTCTCAATCGGGCACATGCGGCCGTAGTGAGACGGGTGCACGTCACGGACCTCGAAGCCGGCCCGCTCACGGGAGAGACCACCCGGGCCAAGCGCCGACAGACGGCGCTTGTGGGTGAGACCCGACAGCGGGTTGTTCTGGTCCATGAACTGCGACAGCTGGCTGGTGCCGAAGAACTCCTTGATGGAGGCGACGACCGGCCGGATGTTGATCAGGGTCTGCGGCGTGATCGCCTCGACGTCCTGAGTCGTCATGCGCTCGCGGACGACGCGCTCCATACGAGCCAGACCCGTGCGGACCTGGTTCTGGATGAGCTCGCCGACGTTGCGCAGACGACGGTTGCCGAAGTGGTCGATGTCGTCGGTCTCGACGACGATCGACGTACCGCTGTCACCAACGGTCTCGACCTCACCGGCGTGCAGCTTCACCAGGTACTTGATCGAGGCGATGATGTCCTCGACCGTGAGGATGCCCGCGTCGAGCGGAGCGTCCGCACCCAGCTTCTTGTTGACCTTGTAGCGGCCGACCTTCGCGAGGTCGTAGCGCTTGGGGTTGAAGTAGAGGTTCTCAAGCAGAGTCTGAGCGGCCTCACGCGTCGGCGGCTCGCCCGGACGGAGCTTGCGGTAGATGTCGAGCAGCGCGTCGTCCTGGCCCTGGGTGTGGTCCTTCTCCAGGGTGGCGCGCATGGACTCGTACTCGCCGAACTCCTCGAGGATCTGCTCGGTCGTCCAACCGAGAGCCTTGAGCAGAACGGTGACCGACTGCTTGCGCTTGCGGTCGATGCGGACACCGACCATGTCGCGCTTGTCGATCTCCATCTCCAGCCAGGCACCCCGGGACGGGATGATCTTGGCGGAGAAGATGTCCTTGTCGGACGTCTTGTCGATCGAGGAATCGAAGTAGACACCCGGCGAACGGACCAGCTGCGACACGACGACACGCTCGGTGCCGTTGATGACGAAGGTGCCCTTGTTCGTCATGAGCGGGAAATCGCCCATGAAGACCGTCTGGGACTTGATCTCGCCGGTCTCGTTGTTGGTGAACTCGGCAGTGACGAAGAGCGGGGCGGCGAACGTGAAGTCGCGCTCCTTGCACTCGTCGATGGAGTTCTTCGGAGGCTCAAAACGGTGGTCGCGGAACGTCAAGGACATCGACCCAGAGAAGTCCTCGATCGGAGAGATCTCCTCGAAGATCTCCTCCAGACCAGACTTGGTGGGGACGTCCTGTCCGCTGTCCAGAGCCGCCTCGACACGAGCCTTCCACGCTTCATTCCCGAGCAGCCAGTCAAAGCTCTCGGTCTGCAGCGCAAGAAGGTTCGGAACCTCGAGGGGCTCCTTGATCTTTGCAAAGGAGATGCGCAGCGGGGCGGTGCTGGCGCCGTTGTTCGTATTCGCGGTCGAGGCAGTGCGCGAGGCGGCCAAGAGGGGGTCCTTCCGAGGGCTCGGACTCACTACGCGCGTACCGGTCCCAGGTTGGACGCAGAGACGGAACATCCCAGGTCAGGGAAAGTCCAGTCCACTGTGCTCAAGCATGGGCATGCCCCTGGTGACGGGCAGGAGGCAGCTAACAGGCAGCGCAAAGGGTCAGTGTAGCCACTAGGCCCACTGATGTCCAGTGCGGGTTTTTGAAGACCCTCGTTGTTCTCAACCCCTGCTGCAAGCCACGCCCTCGATGCACATCGATACTGCCCTCTTCGCCGTCGATCCATGCCTCGGATGCGGATCGTTGTGACGACGCGTCCTGAGAATTGCGCGCTGCGTGCGGTTCGTCAAGGCCCCCCTGCCCCGACTTGGCTCTCAGTTCGTCACCGTCACGGCCGTTCCGAGGCACGACGAAGATCACCATACTCGTCGGGGCGGGCTACGCAAGGCAGCCGTAGGGGTGCGCCGGAGAACGCCGAAGGGCGACCACCCAGATGGGTGATCGCCCTTGACGCGCGCTGCCTGAGCAGCGCTGAAAAGTCCTGCCGACTACACGCCCACAGGCGCGCGGCAGACGACTCGCGAGGTGTTACTTGACCTCGACCGAGGCGCCGGCGGCCTTGAGGGACTCGGCAGCCTTCTCGGCGGCCTCCTTGGCGACCTTCTCGAGGACCGGCTTCGGGGTGCCGTCGACGAGGTCCTTGGCCTCCTTGAGACCCAGGGAGGTGAGCTCGCGCACGACCTTGATGACCTGGATCTTCTTCTCGCCGGCGCCGGTGAGGATGACGTCGAACTCGTCCTGCTCCTCGGCAACCTCGGCGGCGGCGGCCGGGCCGGCCGGGGCGGCGGCGACGGCCGCGGCGGCGGTGACGTCGAACTTCTCCTCGAAGGCCTTCACGAACTCGGAGAGCTCGATGAGGGTGAGCTCCTCGAACTGAGCAAGCAGGTCTTCCTGGCTGAGCTTCGCCATGATGGGCGATCCTTCCACTAATTCGGCTGGTGCCGGGTGTATATGAAGGCGGGCGTACGTTCGGCCCGCTGCGACCGTCGCCCTAGCGGGCGGCGATCAATGCGCGAGCCGAATTACTCGGCACCGCCCTGCTCGGCCTTCTTGGCACGAAGCGCCTCCGCGGTGCGGACGAACTTCGAGGGAAGCGCCTGGAAGAGCTGCGCAGTCTGCGTCTGCTTGCCCTTCATGGCGCCCGCCAGCTTGGCGAGCAGAACCTCGCGGGACTCGAGGTCCGCGAGCTTCTTGATCTCGTCGGCGGACAGCGCCTTGCCGTCAAGGACACCGCCCTTGATGACGAGGTTGGGGTTGTCCTTGGCGAAGTCACGAAGACCCTTCGCCGACTCCACCGGGTCACCGGTGACGAAGGCAACAGCCGTCGGACCCGAGAACAGGTCGTCCAGCGTGTTGATCCCGGCCTCGTTGGCCGCGATCTTGGTCAGCGTGTTCTTCACCACGGCGTACTCGGAGTTCTCACCGAGCGAACGGCGCAGCTGCTTGAGCTGGGCCACGGTGAGACCCCGGTACTCGGTCAGCACGGCGGCGTTCGAGCTGCGGAACTTGTCCGTGAGCTCGGCTACCGCGGCAGCCTTGTCGGGCGTCGGCATAGAGCGTCGGCCTCCTTCCGGGTGATGAGGACCGCTCAAAAGGGGCTGACAAAACAAAACGCCCCAGCGCAGGCGCATGGGGCGTGAGCTCGACCCGACGGAATCCCGTCCGGGAGCACTTCCTCAGTCACCTGCGCGGGTCGTCCGCAGTTTCAGCGGATCCTTCGGCCACCGCACCCTCTTACGAGCACACGGCAACGACCAGCGGTCTTTGGCTTCTGTGGAAGAGTACGCGAACGGGTTCGCGTCAAGCAAATCGGGTCAGATACCGCTGTCCGAGCCGGTACCGGCGCCGCTCTTCTCGAGCTCCTTGAACATCTCCATCAGGTCGAAGGTCTCCCCGGCCGGCGGCGGGGTCACCTTGGCGGCCGCGCCGTACTCGGAGAACTTCTGGGACGTCTTCATCGTGCCTTCAGGGGACTTGATGTCGATGTCCATACGGACGGGGTAGTCGTCCTCGTTCACCCAGACCTCGGTGTCGTACCCCTTGATGCCCGACTTCTCGATGTTCTTGAGGAGCTGTTCGCGCTCGCTCTTGCCGAGCATCTCGTCGAGGCCCTTGTTGGACTCCATCATCTCCTTGACGGAGAGGCGGCCCTTGTAGCGCTGGGTCTGGACGCCGTCGACCTTGGCCGGGCCGACGTGCTTCAGGTTCGGCGAGTCCAGGAGCATCGCGAGCTGCTGCGCCGGATCCTGGTTCATGCTGTCAAGGCCGCCGGTCAGCTGCTTGGCGGCCTTCTCGTCACCGACCTGCTCCGCGATGGTGTTCAGGTCCATCTTGACCCACTGCTTGCCGTCCATGTCCTTGGCGGCGACAGCCCCCATGTCCATGTACATGACGTTGTCGAGCCAGAGCATCCGGACCTTCTCCGGCGCCTCCGGATCGCCGGCCGTGAGCGCCGAGCCCGACATCGTCATATCCATGACCGTCGGGTCCCAGCCCATGACGCCGGACATCTTCATGTCACCGCTGGCGCCGCCCATCGACTTCGGCGCGGACATCGTCATCTGGACCTTGGCCGACTTGGCCTTCGCGGTCTTCTCGTACGCCGCCGTGATGACCTCGGTCACCTGCGACCGGGACTGGGTCTCCCCCGAGCCCGTCCCGTTGGCCTTGCCGTCCTTGTCGGAGCCTCCACAGGCCACCGCACCCGTACACAGCAGCGTGGTGGCGAGCACGGCGCCCGCCATTCTCTTCACAGTCATGACCCCACCCCTAGGAACACATGATCGACACAATTCAGTCTGGCGAGAATACCCGACGCCCGAGGTCAGGCCTGCGGCTGCTGGTTCATGAGGTCCTTGAAGCTCATCGTGTCCGAGGCCGGGGGCTTCTCGGCGGAGACCGGGGTGCCGTAGTCGCTGTAGTAGACCGTCTGGGAGAAGGAGCCGGTCTTCATGTCGGCCTTCTCGGTCTTCTTGACCAGCAGATCGTCGCCGTCGACCCAGATGTCGATCTTCTCGGTGCTCATGCCGGCCTGCTTGAACTGCTTCTTCAGCTCGGACATCTGCCCGGCGTCGAGGTCCGTGTTCTTGCCGGTGAGGTCCGCGACGTCGACGGTGCCCGAGTAGTGGGTCGCCTCCGTCCCGCGGACCTTCTCCTGGCCCACGCGCTTCACGTCGCCGGACGCGAGGAGCATCTTCACCGACTGGTTGGGTGTGGTGTTCTGCATCTGGTCCTTGAAGGCCTCGCCGGCGGCGCCGCCCATCTCGGCCAGCGTGGCGTAGTCGTACTCGATCCAGTGCTTGCCGCCGGACTGGGAGGCGAACTTGTCGCCCATGTTGGCGTAGTACGCGTCGGGCAGATAGCGGTAGTCGATGGTGGACTGGCCGAGCTGTTCCATCTGGTCGGCCGCGGTGCCGCCGGTGAGGGTCGCCGTCACCTCGCCGGTCACCCCGTCCTTCCAGCCCATGACGCCCTTCATGTCCATCGACATCTGGGTGCCCATGACCGTCTTGCCCTCGACCTTGGCCGAGTCGGCGTTGTCGGTCTTGTTCTCGATGGTGCGCAGGGCGGCTATCGGGCTCAGGGCGGCGGAGCCCTTCTTCTTGCCCTTCGCGTCGCTGTCGCCGCCGGAGGAGCCACAGGCCGCGACCCCGGTCAGCGCGGCGGCCACCGCGATCGACAGGCCAGCGCGTCGCATGGTCGTGCTGTTCATGACATCCCACCCCTTGTACTCGTGTGAATCCCGCACGCTAGCGCAGTCCCCGAGAGCTCCGACGGACATGCACGCATACGAGGACGGGCCCCGCACCTCGAAAGGTTGCGGGGCCCGTCATCACAAACGCGTGCACGACGCGACTGCCGTCAGATTCAGACGGCGGCCGGGTCCTCCTCGACGAGGAGGTTGCGGGTGCGGTTGCTGTCCAGCGGAATGCCGGGGCCCATCGTGGTGGTGAGCGCGGCCTTCTTGATGTAGCGACCCTTGGCGGCCGACGGCTTCAGACGGAGGATCTCCTCCAGCGCCGCGGCGTAGTTCTCCACCAGCTTGGTGTCGTCGAAGGACACCTTGCCGATGATGAAGTGCAGGTTCGAGTGCTTGTCGACGCGGAACTCGATCTTGCCGCCCTTGATGTCGTTGACAGCCTTCACGACGTCGGGGGTCACGGTGCCGGTCTTCGGGTTCGGCATCAGACCACGCGGACCGAGCACGCGGCCGAGGCGGCCGACCTTGCCCATGAGGTCCGGGGTGGCGACGACGGCGTCGAAGTCCAGGCGACCCTTGGCGACCTCGTCGATGAGCTCGTCGGCGCCGACGATGTCGGCCCCAGCGGCTTCCGCGGCCGCAGCACGGTCACCGGTCGCGAAGACCAGGACCCGGGCGGTCTTGCCGGTGCCGTGCGGGAGGTTCACGGTGCCACGGACCATCTGGTCGGCCTTGCGCGGGTCGACACCCAGGCGGAAGGCGACCTCGACGGTGCCGTCGAACTTGGTCGCGGAGGTCTCCTTGGCGAGACGGACGGCCTCGAGCGGGGCGTAGAGCTTGTCCCGGTCGATCTTGGCGTCCGCAGCGCGGAGAGTCTTGCTGCGCTTCACTTCTGCTCCTGTGGTTTCAGGTGTGGAGTCGTGGTGCGGGCCGGCGCGTGGCCCTACCACTGAGAAAGGTCAGACGGGGAAAGCTCTTAGCCCTCGACCGTGATGCCCATGGAACGGGCGGTGCCGGCGATGATCTTCGACGCGGCGTCCAGGTCGTTGGCGTTGAGGTCTTCCATCTTGGTGGTGGCGATCTCGCGGACCTG
This sequence comes from Streptomyces sp. NPDC054866, assembly GCF_053610745.1. Lineage (NCBI taxonomy): Bacteria > Bacillati > Actinomycetota > Actinomycetes > Kitasatosporales > Streptomycetaceae > Streptomyces > Streptomyces sp. NPDC054866. The sequence goes on along the minus strand of NZ_JBSGZA010000003.1, from coordinate 267,602 downwards.
CGCCTCGGTGATCTTGGCGACCTTGGTCTTGTGCGGCTCGCCGGAGCCCTTCTCGACACCCGCGGCCTTGAGGATCATCTTGGCGGCCGGCGGAGTCTTGGTCACGAAGGTGAAGGAGCGGTCTTCGTAGACCGTGATCTCCACCGGGATGACCCAGCCACGCTGCGACTCGGTCGCGGCGTTGTAGGCCTTGCAGAACTCCATGATGTTGACGCCGTGCTGGCCCAGCGCGGGGCCGACCGGCGGGGCCGGGTTGGCTGCGCCGGCCTGGATCTGGAGCTTGATAAGCCCCGTGACCTTCTTCTTCTTGGGAGGCATTGCTCTCTCCGGGTCCTAGTGAGAGTTTCCAGCCACCATCCAGTCATCCGGATGGAGGCATACCGCACAACGATAACGGGTATAGTCGCGCGGCCAAAAACCGAGCAGGTCAGACAGGCTTTGAGAGCCCGTCTGACCTGTTCGGAGGCGTATGTTCCAGAGGAAGCCAGGAAGCCGCGAGGGCTAGTTCTTCTGGATCTGGTCGAAGCTGAGCTCGACCGGGGTCTCACGGCCGAAGATCTCGACGAGACCCTTGACCTTCTTCGAGTCGGCGTTGATCTCGTTGATCGTCGCCTGCAGCGTCGCGAACGGGCCGTCGGTGACGGTGACCGAGTCCCCGACCTCGAAGTCGAGCACCTGGACCTCGACCTTGCGGGACGGAGCCGGCTTGCCCTCGGCCTCGGCGGCCTCGCGGGCTGCCTTCTCCTCGGCCTCGGGGGCGAGCATCTTGACGATCTCGTCCAGGGTCAGCGGGTACGGGTCGTAGGCGTTGCCCACGAAGCCGGTGACGCCGGGGGTGTTGCGGACGACGCCCCAGGACTCGTTCGTCAGGTCCATGCGCACCAGGACGTACCCGGGGAGCTTGTTCTGACGGATCGTCTTGCGCTCGCCGTTCTTGATCTGCGCGACCTCTTCCTGCGGCACCTCGGCCTGGAAGATGAAGTCCTCGACGTTCAGCGAGACGGCACGCTGTTCGAGGTTGGTCTTCACGCGGTTCTCGTAACCCGCGTAGGTGTGGATGACGTACCACTCGCCGGGCAGGGTGCGGAGCTCGTCGCGCAGGGCCACGATCGGGTCGACCGGCTCGGCCTCCTCCTCGTCCTCTGCGGACTCAGCGGACTCGGCGGCCTCTTCGGTCTCGCCCTCGGTCTCGTCGGCCTCGGCGGCGGCTTCGTCGCCCGCCTCAGTGTCGTCGACGGCCTCGGTCTCGTCCTCGACGTGCAGCGCCGACTCCTCGGCGGGAGTGCCAGCGGCGACGTCGGCAGCCTCGGCCTGGTCCGGGTCCTCGGCGTCCGCCGCCTCGACGATGTCGAGCTGGTCCTCCACGGACTCCTCGGAATCCACGCGCGGCTCAACGGCGTCGTTCAGGTTCGGGTCAGACACGGTGGCTGCTTCTTCCTGGATACAGAGGGGTGGAACGCGCGAAACGGGCGCCGGGTACGGCGCCCTTCGCTCTCGGCTGTGCCATCGGCTCAGCCGAAGACGTACTTGACGGCCTGGTTGAACCCATAGTCAATCACGGTCACAAGGCCGATCATGATGACGACGAAGACAATCACCACGGTGGTGTACGTCGTGAGCTGACTGCGAGTCGGCCACACGACCTTGCGGAGTTCCGCGACGATCTGGCGGTAGAAGAGCGCGAGACGCCCGAAGGGGCCCTTCTTGCCGCGCTTGCCGCCCTTGCGGGCCTTCTTCTTCGAATCCGGCGCCTCGTCCTGGGCATCAGGCATGTCGATGGAGCCCACGGCGTCCGTCACTCGTCCTCACCTGATTCCGGGTCGTGGCCGTGCCGCGCCCGGTATGAGCCGCACGGCGGTGCAATGCAGTACGTACATGTGCGCACACGTCCTGGCGAGAGGAGTGTGTAGCAGGGCCGGAGGGACTTGAACCCCCAACCGCTGGTTTTGGAGACCAGTGCTCTACCAATTGAGCTACGACCCTTTGATTTCCCCCAACCTACCGCATCCGCCCGGGTGCACAGAGTGCGAGGAGAAGGTGCGGCCGGTGAGGGCCAACGAGCAGTGAGTGTACGTGTTCTGCGGCGCCCCGTCGAACAGAAACGGATCCGGCGGCCCCCGGCAAACACCGAAAGCCGCGTGCCGGGGGCCTTCGAGGTCTGGAACGATGGGGCGATGAGCGCTTCCACTTCTCCCACCGAGCGCCGGGTCTCCGCCCGCATCGGCGCGATCTCCGAGTCCGCGACCCTCGCTGTCGACGCCAAGGCGAAGGCCCTCAAGGCCGCCGGGCGGCCGGTGATCGGTTTCGGCGCGGGTGAGCCCGACTTCCCGACGCCCGACTACATCGTCGAAGCCGCCGTCGAGGCCTGCAAGAACCCGAAGTACCACCGCTACACCCCGGCCGGCGGGCTCCCCGAGCTCAAGGCCGCGATCGCCGCGAAGACGCTGCGCGACTCCGGGTACGAGGTCGACGCCTCGCAGATCCTGGTGACCAACGGCGGCAAGCAGGCGATCTATCAGGCGTTCGCCGCGATCCTCGACCCGGGCGACGAGGTCATCGTCCCGGCTCCCTACTGGACGACGTACCCGGAGTCGATCCGTCTCGCGGGCGGTGTGCCGGTCGAGGTCGTCGCCGACGAGACCACGGGCTACCGCGTCTCGGTGGAGCAGCTGGAGGCCGCGCGCACGGAGCGCACGAAGGTCGTCCTCTTCGTGTCGCCGTCCAACCCGACGGGCGCCGTCTACAGCGAGGCCGACGCCGAGGCGATCGGCCGCTGGGCCGTCGAGCACGGCCTGTGGGTCATGACCGACGAGATCTACGAACACCTCGTCTACGGAGACGCGAAGTTCACCTCGCTCCCGGCGATCCTGCCCGAGCTGCGCGACAAGTGCATCGTGGTCAACGGCGTGGCCAAGACGTACGCGATGACCGGCTGGCGCGTGGGCTGGATCGTCGGCCCGAAGGACGTCGTGAAGGCCGCGACGAACCTCCAGTCGCACGCCACGTCGAACGTCTCCAACGTCGCGCAGGTGGCGGCCATCGCGGCCGTCTCCGGCGATCTGGCCGCCGTCGAGAAGATGCGCGAGGCCTTCGACCGGCGCCGCAAGACCATCGTGCGGATGCTGAACGACATCGACGGCGTGCTCTGCCCCGAGCCGGAGGGCGCCTTCTACGCCTACCCCTCGGTGAAGGGCCTCATCGGCAAGGAGATCCGCGGCAAGCGCCCGCAGGACTCCGTGGAGCTCGCGGCGCTGATCCTGGAGGAGGCCGAGGTCGCGGTCGTTCCGGGCGAGGCCTTCGGGACGCCGGGTTACCTGCGTCTTTCGTACGCCCTGGGTGACGAGGACCTCGTCGAGGGCGTCTCGCGGATCCAGAAGCTGCTGGCCGAGGCGCGCGACTGAGCGCCTCCCCCCTGTGGGTATGTGCGGGCCGTCTCCCCCTCCGGGAGGCGGCCCGTTTCTTCGTTCGGGGTAGGCCACGAAGGGGGAAAGTGGCTATCGGCACGACACGTGCGTACGGCAAGATCCTCGAATGGAGCGTGTACGTGACGTAAGAGAGCTGCCCAAGGCCCATCTGCATCTGCACTTCACCGGGTCGATGCGGCCCACGACCCTGCTGGAACTCGCCGACAAGTACGGGGTGCGGCTGCCCCCGGCGCTGACCGGCGGTGAGCCTCCGCAGCTGCGGGCGACCGATGAGCGCGGGTGGTTCCGCTTCCAGCGGCTCTACGACATGGCGCGGTCCTGCCTGCGGGAGCCCGAGGACATCCAGCGCCTGGTCCGGGAGGCCGCGGAGGAGGATCTGCGGGACGGGTCGGGGTGGCTGGAGATCCAGGTCGACCCGACGTCGTACGCGCCGCGGCTCGGCGGGCTCATTCCGGCCCTGGAAATCATCCTGGACGCCGTCGAGAGCGCCTCGCGGGACACCGGCCTCGGAATGCGCGTGCTCGTCGCCGCGAACCGCATGAAGCACCCTCTGGACGCCCGCACGCTGGCCCGGCTCGCGGTGCGGTACGCCGATCGCGGCGTCGTCGGCTTCGGGCTCTCCAACGACGAGCGCCGGGGCTTCGCACGGGACTTCGACCGGGCCTTCGCGATCGCGCGGGACGGCGGCCTGCTCGCGGCGCCGCACGGCGGTGAGCTCAGCGGGCCCGCCTCGGTGCGGGACTGCCTCGACGACCTGCACGCGGGGCGGATCGGGCACGGGGTGCGGGCGGCCGAGGATCCGCGGCTCCTGAAGCGTCTCGCCGACCGGGGCGTGACCTGCGAGGTGTGTCCGGCGTCGAACGTAGCCCTCGGCGTCTACGAGAAGCCCGAGGACGTACCGCTGCGCACCTTGTACGACGCCGGGGTGCCGATGGCTCTGGGGGCCGACGATCCGCTGCTCTTCGGGTCACGGCTGGCCGCGCAGTACGAGATCGTGCGCAAGCACCACGCCTTCGACGACAGCGACCTGGCCGAGCTCGCGCGGCAGTCGGTGCGCGGCTCGGCCGCCCCCGTCGACGTACGGGAGAAGCTCCTGTCGGGGATCGAGGAGTGGCTCAGCGGCTGATGCCCGCGAGGAGGGTGCGGGCGAGGGCGGCGGCGAACTCCTCGACGGGCTGCGGGGGTTGCTTGCCGACCGTGGAGTCGTAGGCGAAGGCGCGCTGGGCGCAGGCGCCCAGGAGGAGCGAGGCGGCCGCGAAGGTGTCGGCTCCGGGGGCGATCCGGCCGGCGTCGCGTTCGGTGCGCAGATAGGCGTCGAGGGCCTCGATGGGCATGTGCGGGCCCGTACCCATCTCCCGCATGGAGTCCTCGTGGCGGCGCTTGAGCTTGGTCTCGGCGTAGAGGGACGCGGCGATCGGGAAGCTCTGGGCGTAGAAGTGGCTGGCCAGACGGGCGATCTCGGCGAGGTTCTCCTCCACGGAGCGCTCTCCCGGGTCCTCGGCGAGGCGGCGCAGGAGCGGGCCGAGCCGGGGCAGCCGCTCCTGGAGGACGGCCACGAACAGCTCCTCCTTGCTCGCGAAGTGCTTGTAGAGAGCCGCTTCGGAGCAGCCTGCCGCCTTGGCGATCTCCTTGGTGGTGGCACGGGCGAGGCCGATGGTGAGCATGAGGTCGTGCGCCGCGTCGAGGATGCGGGCCCGGGTGGGCTTCTGCTGCATGTGCCGTCCAACCAACCTTGACGAAGAGGTGAGTGGATACTCACCCTAGGGGTGAGTGAATACTTACCCACGTGGGGAGGGTGCGCGATGAAGCTCACGGTGTTCGGTGCGACCGGGGGTGTCGGCGGGGAGATCGTCCGGCAGGCGCTCGCGGCGGGCCACGAGGTCACGGCCGTCGTGCGTGACCCCGCACGGATGAGTGCGACGGGCGAGGGCCTTGAGGTGTTCCGGGCCGACCTGACCGACCCGGAGGGCCTGCGGGCGGCGGTGGCAGGGCGGGACGCGGTGCTCTCGGGTCTCGGGGCCCGCAAGAAGGCGGACGCGGGGGTCGCGGCCCGGCTCACGCGGTCGGTGGTGCGCGCGATGGAGGCCGAGGGGGTGCGCAGGCTGGTGGTGGTGAGCGCGGCGCCGGTGGGCCCTCCGGCCGAGCGTCAGCCGGTGGTCGACCGGATCATGGGAGCCCTGGTGAGCAAGATCCTGAAGCCTGTGTACGACGACCTGCGGACCATGGAGGCCGGGCTTGCGAGCAGTGCGACGGACTGGACGTCCGTGCGCCCGCCGAGGCTGCAGGACAAGCCGACCACAGGCGTCTACCGCAAGGTCGTCGGGGGCACGCCGGCCAGCGGGCGGTTCATCGGGAGGGCGGATGTGGCGCACGCGATGCTGGCGGCGATCGACGACCTGTCGACGGTGAGGCAGGGCGTGGGCGTCGCCTACTAGCGGTGCGTGTCGTACGTGCCTCAGAGGCTGACGCCCACCGTGACCGGCTCGTTGACCAGCGTGACCCCGAAGGCGTCCCGTACTCCGGCGACGACCTCACGGGCCAGGGCCAGCAGGTCCTCCGTGGTCGCGCCGCCGCGGTTGGTCAGGGCGAGCGTGTGCTTGGTGGAGATGCGGGCCGGGCCCTCTCCGTAGCCCTTGGTGAAGCCCGCCTTGTCGATGAGCCAGGCGGCGGAGGTCTTCACGCGGCCGTCCTCCGTCGGGAAGGCGGGGGGCGCCACGTCCGGGCCGAGACGGTCCACCACGCGCGCGTGGAAGGCGGCGAACTCCTCCTCCGTGAGGATCGGGTTGGTGAAGAAGGACCCGGCCGACCAGCTGTCGTGGTCCTCGGGGTCCAGCACCATGCCCTTGCCCGCGCGCAGCTTCAGGACGGTCTCACGGGCGACGGCCGCGGGAACCCGGTCGCCCGCCTCGACGCCGAGCGTGCGGGCCGTCTCCGGGTACTTGAGGGGGGCGCTCATCCCCTGAGCGTCCTCCAGCGCGAAACGGACGCGCAGCACTACGAAGCGGTCGGGTTCGGCCTTGAAGCGGCTGTGCCGGTACGAGAAGTCGCACTCGGCGTTCGCGACGGTGACCGTCTCGTGCGTCTTCCTGTCGTACGCGATCACTTCGGTGATGGTCGACGAGACCTCCTGGCCGTACGCCCCCACGTTCTGGATCGGCGTCGCGCCCGCGGAGCCCGGGATCCCGGCGAGGCACTCGATGCCCGCGAGGCCCGCATCCACGACGCGGGCCACGGCGTCGGTCCACACCTCACCGGCCGCCAATTCGAGCTCGGTGCCGTCGAGTTCGAAGCCCTTCGTGGCGATGCGCAGGGCGGTGCCGTCGAAGCCCTTGTCTCCGATGACCAGGTTCGAGCCGCCGCCGATGAGCAGCAGCGGGGTCCCGGAGTCGTCGGCTTCGCGGACGGCGGCGATCACCTCGGCGTCGGTCGTCGCGGTGATCAGACGGGCCGCGGGACCGCCGAGCCGGAAGGTGGTCAGCGGGGCGAGGGGGGCATCGTGGAGTTCCTGCACGTGCTCAAGGGTACGGTCCGTGGCCCCACCGCTCGGGCGGGGCCACGGACCGTACGCGTGGGACCGGACGGTGCGGCTTCAGACGCCGGCCGGAGTGTGCTCTTCGGCCACTGCCGGAACGGCGCCGGTCCGCTTCTCGGCCGCGGCCTTCCCCGGGAGCAGCGCCGCCGCCACCGCGCCCACGCCGACCAGCGCGGCGCCGGCCCACAGCGCGGGGCCGAGGCCGTCCACGAAGTGCTGGGCGGGCCCGTAGCCGCCCTGGGCGGAGAAGACCGAGGCGAGGACCGCGATGCCGAGAGCGCCGCCGACCTCCCGCAGGGCGTTGTTGGCGCCGGACGCGATGCCCTGCTCGGACGGGCGGACGCTGGACATCACCAGGTTCGCGGCGGGGGCGAAGTACAGCGCCATGCCGATCCCGCTGATGATCAGGGCGGGCAGTTGGGCGGCGTACGACACGTCAGGCTCCACGACGACCGCGAACCAGGCGAGGCCGATGGCCTGGAGCGCCAGGCCCGCGGTCACGACGGGGCGGCCACCGAACCGGTCCGCGAGATAGGCCGCGACGGGAGAGACGATCATCGGCATGCCGGTCCAGGGGAGCATCCGCAGGCCCGCTTCGGTGGGCGAGTAACCGACGACGTTCTGCAGGAACTGGGCGAGCAGGAAGATCGAACCGAACATCCCGACGAACATCAGCAGGCTCGCGGCGTTGATCGCGGAGAACGCACGGCTACGGAAGAGCCGCATCGGCAGCATCGGGTTCTCGCTGCGGATTCCGTGGCGCACGAAGAGGGCCAGGAGCGCGCCGCCGCCGATCAGACCGATGAGGACGGTCGCGCTGGTCCAGCCGTCGAGGTTGCCGCGGATCAGCGCGTACACGATGCCGAAGAGGCCGCCGCTGGCAAGGAGTGTGCCGGTGATGTCGAGCGGCGCTCCCGTGCCGTACGACTCGGAGAGCCGGAGCCTGGCGAGCGGCAGCACCGCGAGGCCGAGCGGGACGTTCAGCCAGAAGATCCACTGCCAGGACGCGTGTTCGGTGAGGCTGCCGCCGATGAGTGGTCCGCTGGCGACCGCGAGGCCGTTGACGGCGCCCCAGATCCCGTACACCATCCCGCGCTTGGCCACCGGGACGGCCGCCGTCAGCAGGGTCAGCGTCAGCGGCATCATGATCGCGGCGCCGACGCCCTGGACCGCGCGGGCGGCGATCAGTGCCTCGATGCCGGGCGCGAGGGCCGCGGCGCCGGAGGCCCCGGTGAAGACGGCGAGGCCGACTATGAAGAGCCTGCGGCGCCCGAAGCGGTCCCCCAGGGCCGCACCGAACATCAGCAGCACGGCGAAGGTGAGGGTGTAGGCGCTCACCGTCCATTCGAGGTCGTGCAGCGCTCCCCCGAAGTCCTCGCGGATGGCGGGCAGGGCCGTGGTGACGACGAGGTTGTCGAGGGCCGCCATGAATCCGGCGACGCTGGTGATGGCAAGGGCCCAGGCCGCCTCCCCGCGCCGTGGTGTCTGCTGTGACATTGCTTTCCCCTGTGACATTGCTTCCCTCTTTGGTTAGTTATTGATGACTAACTTTTGTGGGCGCAAAATTGAGCACCCCCCTGAGGCGCGCCGGATGTGCGCGCGACTCACTTCTCGGACTGCGCCGACTCGTAGAAGCCGGCCCACACCCGGTGATCGGGCCGGTATCCCATCGACACCAGGACGTTGATCAGCATCCCGTACGCCAGGAACTGCGTCGTCTCACCGACGTCCGCTCCCAACGCGAGGCGGACCGTGTCGTACATCTCCATCCAGGCGGCCCGCAACGCCTCGCCGAACTCCCGGTCACCGGACGCCTCCGCCGAGGCCACGGCGACGTACATCTGCATCTGCATGAGCAGCTTGTCCGGGTCGTCGGCGATGAGCGCCTGATAGGCCTCGCCCATGGCGTGCAGGGCCTCCTCCCCCTCGAACCCCTCCGCCGCATTCCGGAAGACCTCGGTGATCTCCTGGCAGCAACGCCCGGACGCGGCGAGGAAGATCGCCTGCTTGGTCGGGAAGAGGCGGAAGAGATACGGCTGCGAGACACCTACGCGCTTGGCGATCACCTCGGTGGACGTGCCGTTGTAGCCACCGCGGGCGAACTCGATCATCGCCGCGCGGATGACGCTCTCGCGTCGCTCCTCTGCGCTCATCCTGACCATGCGATTAAGTTAGTGGCCAATCACTACCTACGTCAACCGCAGAGGGGGCGGCACTCAGAGAGGGCGGGCAGACCAACAGGTAAGGGGCACCCGCCCATGGCAGATGCCCCTTACTCCCTTGCGCCCTTGCTGCTGCGCGAACGTCAGGCGAGCTGGACCACGGCGCGCGACATGCCGAGGACCTTCTGGCCCCCGCTCATCGCCACCAGGTCCACGCGGACCCGGTTGTCGTCCAGCTTCTGGGCGACCTTGGCGCTGACCTCGATCAGCGCGCCCTTGTCGTCGTTCGGGACCACGACGGGCTTGGTGAAGCGCACGCCGTACTCGACGACGGCGGCCGGGTCACCCACCCAGTCGGTCACCACACGGATCGCCTCGGCCATGGTGAACATGCCGTGCGCGATGACGTCGGGAAGGCCGACCTCGACCGCGAACTTCTCGTTCCAGTGGATCGGGTTGAAGTCACCGGAAGCGCCCGCGTACCGCACGAGCGTGGCACGCGTCACAGGGAAGCTCTGGGCCGTCAGCTCGGTGCCGACCTCGACGCTGTCGTACGAAATCTTGGCGGTCATCGCGTCACGCTCCCTCTGCCGCGGGCTCCGCCGCACGCGCGACGAGCTTGGTCCAGGCGGTCACGACGTGCTCGCCGGCCTCGTCGTGGACCTCGCCGCGGATGTCCAGGATGTCGTTGCCCGCCATCGACTTGATGGCCTCGATGGTCGAGGTCACCGTGAGCCGGTCCCCCGCACGCACCGGGCGGGTGTACGCGAACTTCTGGTCCCCGTGCACGACACGGCTGTAGTCGAGCCCCAGCTGCGGGTCCTCGACGACCTGGCCCGCGGCCTTGAAGGAGAGGGCGAACACAAAGGTCGGCGGGGCGATCACATCAGAGTGCCCGAACGCCTTGGCGGCCTCCGCGTCGACGTACGCGGGGTTGGTGTCGCCCACCGCCTCGGCGAACTCACGGATCTTCTCCCGGCCGACCTCATAGGGGTCGGTGGGCGGGTAGGACCGCCCTACGAAGGACTGGTCGAGCGCCATGGACTCGGTACCTCCTGCAGGTGTGGGTGAACGACGCGAGGCCGCCCCCAGAAATCGGGGACGGCCTCGTGTACGAGCCTGTATCTAGCGCGTTTCGCGGTGCGCAGTGTGCGCGTTGCAGCGCGGGCAGTGCTTCTTCATCTCAAGACGGTCCGGGTCGTTACGCCGGTTCTTCTTGGTGATGTAGTTCCGCTCCTTGCACTCCACGCAGGCCAGCGTGATCTTCGGGCGGACGTCTGTGGCAGCCACGTGAGTGCTCCTTGACGGACGGATGGACGGATGAACGCAAAAAAAGAGTAGCCGATCGAAGGTCCGACCCCACAATCGGCTACCAATTGAGTAGCGGTGACCGGACTTGAACCGGTGACACAGCGATTATGAGCCGCTTGCTCTACCGACTGAGCTACACCGCTGCAGATGCCGGATCCCCCCGCCCGAGGGCGAGGATCACGCGACATCAGAGCCCCAATGCGGAATCGAACCGCAGACCTTCTCCTTACCATGGAGACGCTCTACCGACTGAGCTATTGGGGCGAGCGATGAAGACATTACACGGTCGGTCGCCGATCGCCCAAATCCGTTTCGCCGGGGCTGTCCGGGGGCATCTCGGACGGCGTCCCGGCCGTCTCACCACGTCACTTCAGTGCCTCGCGCCACACCGGTTCGGTGGGTCGCGGAGCGGCTGTCCGGTGGCTCGTGGCGTGCCGGTTCGGCGGCTTGCTCCGCGCCCGACATCGCGCCTGTCGGGAGCCCCACACCACGCCGGTACGACTATTCCGCTCCTCCTCGAAGAGGGCCGGTCGCCGCCCTAGGCTCGACCCACTCTGCGTGATCTTGGACGTCTTGGTCCCGGACGCCTCCGCCCCGGACGACGCCATGCCCCGCAGCCGCCCCCGAACCTCAGGAGCGCGATGCCCGACAGCCAGCCGCAGCCCCACTCCTCCGGGCCCTCAGGCTCCTCCGGCTCTTCCGGGTCTTCCGGCTCCTCAGGTGACGACGACGCCTCCGCGCTGCTCCTGTGCGGCGCCCGGCTGACCGACGGCCGGACCGTGGACGTGCGGCTCGGCTCCGGGCGCATCGAAGCGGTCGGCACGGCGGGCAGCCTGGCCGCGCACACCGCGCGCGTGGACCTCGGCGGCTACCTCCTGCTGCCGGCCGCCGCCGAACCGCACGCGCACAGCGACACGGCCCTGTCCGCGGACGCGGAGGGCCCGGTCTCGTACGAACTCGCCGACGTCCAGCGCCGGGCCACCGAGGCCGCCCTGCTGCAGCTCGGGCACGGCGCGACGGCGCTGCGCTCACACGTGCGGATCGGCGACGTCCCGGGGCTCACGTCGATGGAGGCGGTGCTACAGGCACGGCGTTCGCTGCGCGGCCTCGTCGACCTGGCGGCCGTGGCCGTGCCGCGCCTGCTGACCGGGGTGGCCGGTGCCGACGGGCTCGCGATGCTGCGGGACGCGGTGAAGATGGGCGCCTCCGTGGTGGGCGGCTGCCCCGACCTGGATCCCGATCCCACCGGGTACGTGGAGGCGGTGCTCGAGGTCGCCGCCGAGCACGGCTGCCCCGTCGACCTGCATACGGACGGCAGCGATCCGGCGCGGCTCGGGCGGCTCGCGGCGATGGCGGGCGGGCTGCGGCCCGGGGTGACGATCGGGCCGTGCGGCGGGCTGGGGCGGCTGCCGTCGGACGTGGCCGCGCGGACGGCGGAACAGCTGGCGGCGGCCGGCGTGACGGTGGTGTGCCTGCCGCAGGGCGGGTGCGGAAGCGTGGACCGGCGGGGCGCGGTGGCGCCGGTGCGGCTGCTGCGGGCGGCCGGGGTGCGGGTGGCCGCGGGCAGCGGGGCCATGCGGGACGTGTCGAACCCCGTGGGGCGCGGGGATCCGCTGGAGGCCGCCTATCTGCTGGCCTCGCGGTGCGGTCTGCGCCCCGAGGAGGCGTACGGCACGGTCAGCTCGGCGGCACGGGCCGCGATGGGGCTCCCCCAGGTCCGGGTGGAGGCGGGCTTCCCCGCCGAGTTGCTCGCGGTGCGCGGCGACCATCTCGCGGGGGCGCTCTCGCTCGCGTACAGCCGCGTCGTGGTGCACCGGGGGCGCGTGGTGGCACGGACGAGCGCGGTGCGGGAGTACTGCGATTCGGCGGCCGCCGTGGCGCTCGACCTGCCGCGGCAGGGCCGCTCGAAGGGGAACGGTCCGGGGCGGGCGAAGGGCGCGGAACCGTCGTGAGGGCGGGCGTAGGGGCAGGCCCGAGGGCGGGCGGCACTTCCTGACGTGCTCCCGCGTGCGCGGGGCGATCTTGCGGGGGCTGCCGTACGGTCGGAGACATGCGCATTGTCATCGCTGGAGGTCATGGTCAGATCGCGCTGCGGCTCGAGCGGTTGCTCGCCGCGCGGGGTGACGAGGTCGTCGGGCTCGTCCGCAGAGCCGGACAGGAAGCCGATCTGCGGGAAGCGGGCGCCGAGGCGGCACTGTGCGACTTGGAGTCGGCTTCCGTCGACGAGGTTGCCGGGCTTCTGGAAGGCGCCGACGCGACTGTCTTCGCGGCGGGTGCGGGCCCGGGGAGCGGCGCCGACCGCAAGATCACCGTGGACCGCGACGCGGCCGTGCTCTTCGCGGACGCGGCGGAGCGCGCGGGCGTGCGGCGCTATGTCGTCGTGTCGTCGATGGGCGCGGACCCCGCGCACGAGGGCGACGAGATCTTCGACGCCTACCTGCGGGCCAAGGGCGAGGCCGACGCGTCCGTACGCGGCCGCAAGGCACTGGACTGGACGATCCTGCGCCCCGGCATGCTGACGGACGACGCGGGCACCGGTCTCGTACGCCTGGAGGCGTCGACCGGACGCGGTCCGGTCCCGCGTGACGACGTGGCCGCGGTGCTCGCGGAGCTCGTCGACTCGGCGGCGACGGCAGGCCTGACGCTGGAGCTGATCAGCGGGACCACGCCGGTGTCCGTGGCGGTCAAGTCCGTTGCGGGCAACTGACGTCCGCTCCTTTACGGCGGCTGACATCCGTACGGCGAAGTCGGCCTCCTGAGGGATGTCCCGCGCGCGGGGCGGTGCTTGTCTTGAGCTGCCGCCTACGTGAGGAACGCCCGCCATGCCCGCTTCCGATGTGCCTGCCGCGCACGAGGCCCTCTTGCGGCAGATGTACGCCGTCTTCAGTACCGAAGAGCGCGATGCGTTCATCCCCCGCTCCCTGGCACCCGACGTGGACTGGCCGAACCTCCTGGACAACACCCGCGCCCGCGGCATCGCGGCGGTCCGCGCCTACTGGGCACGGCAGTTCGCGGTGATGCACCCCCTGGTGCATCTGGAGCGGCTGCGGCTCGACGACGACGGACGGCGGGTCGTGGCGACCGTGCGGCCCGGGCTGCGGGACGAGACGGGCGACCACTGGGCGCCGACGACGGTCGAGCACGTCTACACGTTCCGGGAGGACGGCCTGGTGAGCCGGATGGACGTCAGGCAGCCGTGACGCACGAGCGGTGACACACGCCCCAGGCCAGCCAGCCGCGTCAGGCGCCCTGGAGGGCCGTGAGAGCGCCTCAGAAGAGCGGGAGCTGGCCGGGGAAGTCCGGGACGGTGTAGCCGTCCAGAGAGGGCTGTGCGGCGCCCAGCATGGCCTGCCTGCGCGAGCCGGGACAGGAGACGAGATCGCCGCTGCCGCGCTGCCCCGGCGGATCGTGACGTGCGAACCGCCCCCCGACGACCGCGATTTCACGGCGGCACTCGGGGCAGTTCCTGCGGCGCGAGGACCCTGACGGCATGGACTGCGTGAACGGCATGGCCTCAGCGTACGAAAAGACCCCCTCCGCCTTGCGTTTCCGCAAGATCGGAGAGGGTCTCCTTCGTGTGGCGGCGCCAGGATTCGAACCTGGGAAGGCTGAGCCGGCAGATTTACAGTCCCCCACCGGAAGCCCAGCCGAACCGCATCTGACCTGCGGCTGCATGGCGATAGGGTTTACAAGGTAGGAGAGCCGTCCACATCTCGTCCTGATCTTGCTGGGTACGGCACCAACGCCGCGCTCTATAGAGGCCATTCGAGCGTCTCGAACGTCTCCACGCCAACCGGCCCAAGGATCAGGTAGGGCACCGTGACGTGGCAGCCGTACTCCGTCCCGCCGTCGATCAATCCTTCGCGGACCGGTCCGAGTGGCGCAAGACGCGCTGTGATGCCGTCGATTGCTGGGTAGCGCAAGCCGTCCACCTGTTGCAGCCAGCAGCGCCAATCGATCTCGGCGTGCCCCTTCATCACGTGCGCAGCAAGTTTCCGTTCGTGCAAAACGGTCACGTGTGGAAGCAGCAGCACCGCGTACACATCACCCAATATGCACCCCTCCCACGACACCGATTTGAGCACATCGGCTCTCACCAAACGCTCTATACGGTTCAGATGTCCCTTGGTGTAGGCAGCGTAGGAGTGCACAGCCTTGAACTCGACTACAGCCTTGGGGGGCTGCACATACCTCGGTCGACGCCTAGGGCGCTCTACTAGTGCAAGATCCACCTTCCGCAGGACACGCTGGCCTCCTCTACCTTCGGCGAACATCCCCGTCCACTCGCGGCCAACGTCCAGCCTCGTCCCCTCGAAGCGCCGATGCATCTGGAATGCCACCCGGTCGCGGACCGGGTTCTCCACCTGCGAGGTCAGGGCCAAATATGCCAACTCCCCTGGTTCGAACGACTGACCTGCCTTCTGCAGACAGGAGTCCAGGAGATCCACGGTGAGCCTTGTCGGCAGAGGGGCTGCCCCGCCACCGCCAGAGCCTTGACCGCGAGTGCCAGTGTCCTTCGCGTTGGTCATGGTCCTGAATCTAGGCGCCTGGTACGACAATCCGACGCAGAATCAAGTCACCGGCCATGGCGGGAGCAGTCGCCTCAACGGACCGCGTGGGGAGCCCATACGGGGACTCGGCGCTCTCTACCCATCTTGATGCGCATACAACGATCTTGGCGAAGAGAAGACACAGCACCCCGGATGCAGGATCATCGTGCCATGGAAGACATGATGCATTTCGGCGGTCAACTCGTACCGGCCGATCAGTTCCTGCCGAGCGAACACCTCGGTGGCAACGTGGAGAACTTTCACCTAGCCATCAAATCCGCTGAGCTCATTAGCGGGCCAACTATCGACTTCTCCGAGCGAGGAGTGACTGTAATCGTAGGGTCAAACAACGCAGGAAAGACCACTCTAATCAGGGAGTTGGTCAACCACCTGGCGGCGCCGCCGGGCGAGGACCCTAACAGTTATAAGATTATCAAATCCATTGACTTGGGTGAGCAATCCTCAGTCAAAGATTTGATGGCATGGTTCCTTACCAACGCTACATACAAAATCGAAGGCCATCAACGCGGGTTCGTAAGAGGGGTTCGGCAAAACGCCTTCAACGTAGAAACAACAATGAACTTCTGGAGAACCGGCACCATCGGCAAAGAGAGACTGTGGGAGCTTTCTCAATATTTGGTTCATCACTCCACTCCGTTCGACCGGGCAGGGCAGGTGGGAGGTGCAAATATTCGAACTAATTTCACTGACCCACCTCAGACGCCAATGCACTACTTTCAAGACTACGATCACCTAAGAGAAGAGATCGACTCGTATAGTCAGCGTGTTTTTGGCGAACCTCTGACAGTGGACTACCTTAGCGCCAGCAGCCACTTTCGCGTCGGCCGAACAGAAATGCCAGCTCCACCAGTCGATAATGTGACCCAAGAATACAGGCGCGAGCTAGCCACCTTGCCGTCACTGCACGAACAGGGCGACGGAATGAAGAGCCTTCTTGGCCTTCTGATTCCGCTGGTCACGACCCCATTCCCCATCGTCTTGGTGGATGAGCCAGAGGCATTTCTTCATCCGCCACAGGCGGTAGCCCTGGGAAAAATCCTCGGAGAGCTAGCCCAGGCCAAGGGCATGCAGATCGTTCTAGCCACACACGACAAAAATCTTCTCGCAGGCCTACTGGGTTCGCGTACGGAGGTCTCCGTAGTTCGGATTGACCGACGAGGAAGCAAAGTTCGATCCAGTCAGCTTAAGAATGAATCCCTAAGAGAGCTTTGGGAAAATCCGACGCTGAAGTACAGCAACGCGCTGGACGGGCTATTCCATAAGCTCGTAGTTATCGCAGAGGCGGACCCTGATTGCAGATTCTATGCCGCCGCCCTAGAGTCCCTACTCCAGGGAACTGAAGACGCCTTCCCTTATCCGGCCGACGATGTTCTCTTCGTGCCGTCCGGAGGATTGGGAGAGATGCCTAAATTGGCGAGGGCCCTTCGAGAACTTAGCGTTCCCGTGGTCGTATCGCCGGACATGGACATTTTCAGTGACTCCGCCATGGTGAAGAAAATGGTTACTACTCTGGGCGGATCGTGGGGACACTTTGAAGCGCTGGACCGCAAGTTGAGAGCGCCTTTCTCAACACCGAAATCGCCACGCACGGTCGGCGTAGTGCTCACTGCTATTCAGTCCGCACTACAAGGGCACGAGGGTGAGAAGTACGCCTCCGAGCATAAAAAATTCGTTGAGGCTGAACTATTTACCGATAGCGTCTGGCGCGAAGTGAAAAAATATGGGGTTAAGGGATTCCCCGGAGAGTCCCGAACTGCAGCACTTCATTTCCTTGAGGAGGCGTCGAAATTTGGCTTTGTGCCGGTCCATGCGGGCGAACTCGAAAGTCTCTCCGACGTGCCAGTGTCGAAAGGACCCGCTTGGCTCCCAGCAGCTCTGACGGCTCGATCGCACGAGACCACAGATGCCCAAAGGCACATCCGAAACATTCTCGCGTCCAGTCTGAGCCTTCTAGAAACATAGAGCCGCACTCGGCCTCGAGCTATGAAAGCGCACCAGAAGCAGCCAACGCGCAGCCGCTACGCCACGGATCGACATGCCTGCGGAGCTGGCGCGCATCCTGAGCGAGACGCTCGGTACCTGATCAAACAGGTTCCCGTGAGCGGCGGCTCACGTTCGTCCGAGGTGTTCGTGATGGCCCAACCGTGCAGGGCGGTGCGGTGAGTTCGAGCAAGCGCGGGGTACTTGGAGTCGTCGGTTCGGCGGCAGGCGGAGTGGAGTCGATCCGTACGGGGCTTGTCGAACCCGCGATGGGCCGTGGGTGGCAGACGGCTGTGACGCTGACACCCACGGCGGGAACCTGGCTACGGCTGAATGGCGAGACCGAGCGGCTGGAGAAGCTGACCGGTCTCCCTGTCCGCGACGAACCACGTCTCCCTGGCGAGGCTCGACCGCACCCCGCCGTTGACTGCTACGTCGTGGCTCCAGCGTCAGCCAACATGGTCGCGAAGCTCGCGAGCGGCCTCATGGACAATCAAGCCCTAACGCAGGTGGGCGAGGCCATCGGGACCATCGGGCTACCGGTCGTTGTCTTCCCGCGCGTGAACGCGGCGCATGCCCGCCACCCGGCGTGGCGGCGCCACATCGAAGCCTTGAGCGAAGCCGGTGTGCAGCTCGTCTACGGACCTGCCGTATGGCCGCTGTACGAGCCGCGAGAAGCGCCATCGGGGCGAGAGCTCCCGTGGGAAGCGGTGCTGGACGCCGTGGACGAGGCCACGCGGTGACAAGCCGTCGATGCCCTTGACCTGCAAGGTAAGAGGACCGGACAGTCCACACAAGATCGACCGACGGCGCCCGGCGTGACCAGGTACTTTGCCGACCGCGGGCGGAGAGGTGCCAACTCCGGTCCATATGTCGTCCTGATCTTGAACTCTCCGGGGTCCCATCCCGTCTACGACTGGAGGCATCGTGTCCCCCTCCCATTACGCTGGTGTGCACCACCTGAGAACGGAGAGTGCTCCACGGATGGGACCGAAGTCGACGAAGGCTTACAAGAAGATCCTTGCTCGGATCGCCTCTGGCGAATATCCCGCCGGCGAGAAGATCCCCTCGGAACGGAAGCTCGAAGAAGACGAAGAGCTGGACATCCGCCGTACCGCCCTTCGCCAAGTGCTGGCCCGACTCGTGTCCGAGGGCGCCTTGGAAGTCTATGGCCGGAGTTCGTATCGGGTGCCGGGGGGCGTGAGCGTCAAGAAGCCTGAGGGCTTGGAGCCATGGCGCATCCACGGTGAGCGGGACCTCTACGACAACCGGTGGGTCAAGCTCCAACTCTGGGACGTGGAGCCGCCCGGCCTGAAGCGCTTCGAGCATCACGTGGTGAAGCTGCATCACGTGGCCGTCACCGCGGTTCTGGACGACCAGGACCGCGTCTTGATGATGTGGCGGTATCGCTTCGTCCCGCAGCAGTGGGGCTGGGAACTGCCTGGTGGCATCGTGGACGACGGGGAGGACCCTGAGGCCACGGCACTTCGGGAAGTCGTCGAAGAGACCGGCTGGCGACCGAAGTCAGTGGAGCACGTCGTCACCTATCAACCCATGGTGGGCATGGTCGATTCGCCCCACGAGATCTTCGTAGGACGCGAGCCAGAACAGGTCGGCTCCCCGACGGACCTGGAAGAGGCCGGCCACATCGAGTGGGTGCCGCTCGCGGACGTTCCGGGCCTGATGGCCCGTGGCGAACTAATGGGGTCCGGCACCCTCGTTGCCCTGCTCCACATCCTGTCGCACCGCGGTCGACCGGGGGCTACAGCCGCGCACTGAGGAGGTCGACACGGCGGCGCTGCCGCACTGAGCCTGTGCGGCTGGCCAGCAGTCGCGCTTGCCTCAGGTGAGTGTTGGCGTCGTCGTACTCCGCTCGCACCAAGTGAGCCTGTGCGAGATCGGTGTGGAGCCCGCCTTTTGCCCGGACAAAGGTTGGGTCCACGCCTTCCAAGGCGCCGTACAGACTGGTCACTGCCTCGCTGTCTCCGAGTAGGGCAAGAACATTGCCTCGCCATCGAGTGAGGTGTGCGCCGTTCAGGAAGATGCTCAGCATGTCCGGGTCTCGGTCCCCGGGTCCGGACGGAATGCTGGCCCCGGCCGCATCGAGCGCCCGCTGGCAGTCATCAGGCATTCCGGCGTGAGCGCACATCTCGGCTTCAGCCGCGTACAGCCATGCCCTGAGACGGGGGGACCCGCCCCGGGCAAGCGTGCGTTGAGCATCGCGGACCAACTCCACCCCGAGGGACGGCCGGCCAGCCTCGCACAGTACGTACGCCTGCTCCGCCATCGCGTGAGCGAGGTACATCGGAGCCTCAGCGTCGCGCGCAGCCCGTTTCGCGAGCTCGTAGTGACGCCAGGCGCGTTCGACTGCCCCGGAGTCAATCGCTTGCCATGCCGCCAGCGTTGACGCCCCCGCGAGCGCGAGCGCCACGGGACGACGCGCGCTGGGGAGCACAGTGAAGTTCAACGCGTCTTCCAGGGCGGAGAGGTGCCCCGCCATCTGGTCTACGAGACCAGCCGCGCCCATCTGGCGGTCCATGGTCCGCAGTAACTCGGTCTGGTCATTGAACGCCTTCACCATGGATTCGCTGACGCTGCCTGCCGAGTCGATCCGGCTCAGCAGGTCGTCGTACCCGTCGGCGGAGGGTGGCACTACCGCCAGTGGGGCGCCCCGCAACTCCGCATCCGTGACGCCGAGAAGTTGCCGGAGGATCACCGCGTAGCGGTCCGAGATGCTGCGCTTCCCGTTCTCCCACTCGGACACGTACACGCGCAAACTCGCGGTCGACGCAACGTCGGTGACGTGCTGCCGGGCGTACTGCTCGATCTCGCGAACCAACCGTTCCTGAGACCAGCCCCGCGCCGTTCGCGCGCTCCGAAGTCCTGTGCTCACAGGCCACCGCCCGGCAATAGGTCCATGCACTGACCTTCACAGGATGCCTCACATCGCCGCAGGTCAACAGGGGTTAACAGGACGGAAGTTAAGCCCTGTTGGCTACCGAACTCCCCACCTCAAACGGTCTTCTAGAGATGCACCGGAGAGGCCGAGCGCGGCACCAGCCAACGCAAGCCCTTGACTCTGGTGCGCACCAGATGGTTCTCTACTGGTGCGCACCAGATGGCGGATTCACCTCCGCTTCACGGTGCGCAGAGCAAAGGGCGGGGACGCTGCAATCCCGCTAAGGCCAGAAATCAGGGCTTCGGCCTGACTGGCGAGGTGGCCCGGTGACCGCGAGCAACGGCCGGAGGGTGGGGACTTGGTCCCCCTTGCAGTGCGTATCCCCTGTTCAGCGACCTGAAGGAGTGGCAGTGATTCGACGAAAGCGATGGGCGCGGCCGTGATTTGACCGGCACGGCGGCGCCGCTACATCCAACGGACCGTGAGCGCGAACGAGCGCCGCGGCCAACCGGTCTCGACCGACCGCTCGCGGCGGCTAGCGCCGCGCCGGTTGCCTCCTTCGTCCGTCCGGGCGCCCCTCGGGGCCATCTCGTACGGACGGGGCCGAGGGGAGCCGGATCTACCGACTTCAACGGCGTGCGGCCCCGGTGCTCGAACACCGGGGCCGCTGTTTGGGGCCGTTGCCTGCTGCTAGGGAGACACGACCCATGAAGTGCATCGTTGCTGGTCATATTGCTGTTACCGCGGCCGAGTTCGCGGAGCTGGCCTTGGGCCTTACCGAGCGTTCGGCGGGGTTCGATGTGGAGCTGTTCATCGGCACGGCCACGGAGTCCGAGACGGACCGCGCGGCCCGACTGGACGTGGCACGCGACGTGCTCGCGGAGCTGCGGGAGGCGGACCCGATCGCCGCCGCGTACGCCAGGGAGCTGCTGAAGGTGAGCGACCTCCCGAAGCGGGCGCCGCGGCCCCGCCGGTCCCGCAAGGGCCGTCGGCCGGCCGCGTGCCGCGCGCAGGGTTTGGCGGTGGCGGCGTGATGCCGCAGGAGTTCACCGCGCAGATGTCGATGAAAGCTGGCCGCTGGCGCTTGTACGTGGTGCTGCTGAACACCACCGACGCATGGCCGGAGTACAGCTTCGACCGTCCCGCGCCGGTGCCGACGTTCACGGAACGTGCGGAGGCGCTCAGTGTGCTCGGCTTCAAGCCGGTTGCGGGCGCTGAGTGGGAGTGGACCGAGCACAGCGAGACTCACGACGACCCTGCCTCTGCGGTCTGCCTGATCGCGGCGCTTCGGGTGCGTTCACGGGCGGGGGTGGACGCGTGAACAGCGTTCAGATCCGTTCAGCCGAGCGCGCGCTGTCCATCGGCACGTGGCTGATCGTCGCGGGCGCGATGCTCTACTCGATCCTCACCGTCACTCCCCTCGCGGCCGAGCACACACCGAATGAGTGGGACTGGACGGCGCCCATCCTGCCGCTCGTGGTCGACGCGGCGGTGGTCATCGTGGTCCGGCTCGATGCGGTGCTCGCCCGGCTCGGAGGACACGGCGGCCGGTGGCCCATCACCCTGCGCTGGATGACCGGCTGCATGACGTTGGCCCTGAACGTCGCGGACTCCGCCCTGCAAAACGACCTGGTGGGCGTGGCCGTACATGCGGTCGCACCGCTGCTGTTGATCGTCACCGCGGAATCCGGCCTCGCCTACCGGCGCGCTATCACCGCTGCGGTGGCCGCGCTGGAGGAGCGCCAGCAGGCAGAGCGTGCAGCACGGGAGCAGGCGGCTGTCGAGCGCCGCGAGATGGCCGCGCGGATGGCCCGTGAGGAGCGCGAGCACGCCGCACTGCTGGCGCGAGAACAGCGCGAACACGAAGCCCAGTTGGTCCGCGAACAGGCCGAGCGCGAAGAGCGGACCCGCCGCGAGGAACGCGAACGGGCCGATGCCCGCGAGATGGCCGAACGGGCCGAGCGTGAACGCGTTGAGCGCGAGCGTGAACGCCTCCAGCACGAGCGTGAACGCAGTGAGCGCGAGGAGGCCGAGCGGGCGGCGCGTGAGCGGGCCGAGCGGTTGGAGCGTGAACGCCGTGAACAGGCCGAGCGCACCGCGCGGGCCGAGCGTGAACGCGCCGCGCTGCTGGCCGCAGGCCCCGCCATGGAGAAGGTTTCCGAGGAGCGGGCCCGCGCCACGGTGCAGGCCGCCTTCGAGGCAGGGCTACCGGTGCGCTCGGCCGCGGAGCTGTGCGGCTGGTCGGTGGGCTGGGTCGCCACCCGCTACCAGCAACTGCGCGACGCAGGCCACCCGGCCTTCGAGACTGACGGGCCGCTGGTCTGATGTCGACGGCCTACAGCAAGTGCTACGACCCCGCCGGCGCCCGCTACGGGATTCCGACCTACCCGTGGCGCTACGCCCCGGACGGTCTGGCGACCCGCCGGCAGTTGCGTGCGAAGGGGCTGCGGCCGGGCGGTCAGCCGATCGTCGCCCAAGCCATGCTGCTCCACCGCGGCCGTAAGAGCGGCGCAAAGGTGGCCTACCTCTACCGCATCGACCTCGCGAAGCCGGTTCGGCCGATGACGTCGCGCCGGTGTGGTGCGCTCGCGCTGGCGATGCTCGCCCGGCGTACCTGCCCGGTCTGCGGCGTGGTCTACAGCTACTGCCTGCCGACGTCGCTCGGTATGTGCGTGCTGTGCGCTGACGCGCAGCGTGCCACCGCCTGACCTGCACAGCACCCCAACCCCTTTTCCCTCATTCGAGGAGTTTCGCTGTGTCCAGTCGTACCCGTACCCGCCGCACCGCGAAGGTGCCCGCCGGGGCGACCACCGTCCGTATCCCGCGTCAGCGCGGCCGGCGCTCGGCTCAGCCGTTCATCGTGGTCGTGCCCGACCGCCCGTCCTTGTCTCGCGAGGCCGCCGACTTCCTGGGGCGGCTGCTGTGGCAGCACCGCCGCGCGCTCGCCCCGCTCGCCCTGGCCGTCCTGGCACTGCCCGTCACGGCTGTTCTGCATGTGCTGGCCTGGTGGTCCGGCCTGCTGCTCGCCCCGCTGGGCGCCGGTCCGCTGGTCTGGCTCGCGCTCACCCAGCGCCGCCGCCCGGCCGCCGATCGCAGCGTGCTGGGTTGGCGTATCGGCCTGGTGCTGCTGGCTACCGCGGCCACTGCGTGGGTGGCGCTCGCCGCGGCGTTCGGGCCACTGGCGGGCCCGCTGGATCTGATCTGGCTGCTCACTCTGATTGCCGCGCAGACCACCTGGTTCATCGTCCGCCGCTCGCACTAACCTGAGGAGATCGCCTGATGGCAGGCAACAGGAGCACCAGCCGGCCCCACAACTTCCAGCGTCAGCAGGCCCAGCAGCCCTACCGGCCGCCGCGCGCCAACACCAACGGCAGTGCGGGCGACAAGGGCAACAAGTTCGCCAACGCGGGCGCCGCGGCCGGCGGCTTCATGGGCGCGATGGGCGGCAGCTTCGTCCCGCCGATCAACGTCACCGTGAACAACACCAAGAACGTGAGCCGCAACCGCAGCCGCTCCAATGGGTCCCTGCTGCCCTCG
This sequence comes from Streptomyces sp. NPDC054866, assembly GCF_053610745.1. NCBI lineage: Bacteria > Bacillati > Actinomycetota > Actinomycetes > Kitasatosporales > Streptomycetaceae > Streptomyces > Streptomyces sp. NPDC054866. The sequence goes on along the minus strand of NZ_JBSGZA010000003.1, from coordinate 244,185 downwards.
CCGGACTTCGGTTCGCCTGCGATGGTGCGCAACTACTGCAACACCCTGCGGGCGGCGGCCGTGACGATGTCCATCGAGGTTTCGATGGGCGCCGAGATCCTCAAGGCCACCTTGGCGCAGGTGCCCGACCCGGAGGGCCGCGCGTTCGGCTCGCGTATCCGTGCGGCGAAGGTGGCCCGCAAGGTCAACAAGGCCGCCGACAACCTCAAGAGCGCCGCCAAGAACGCTGCCGCCGCCTACTCCGCTTTCCAGCAGGAGTTCGACGAGGAGATCAACCGGGTCCGCCACCGTGCTCGCCGCCCGCAGGCGCCGGTCATGAACTGGGCTGACCAGTAAGGAGCGTGGGCCATGATGAAGCGTCTCGATGACGAGCAGCACCAGCTCCTGCAACTGATGGAGACCCAGCGCGGCAACCCCGAAAGCGGCGGCGTGGGCGCCTACCTGCTGCACCGCGCCAAGCCGCACATCCCGCCGTGGCTCGGGGTGGGCGGTATCGGTCTGGCGGGCGTGCTCGGCCACCTGCGGTGGGCGGACAGCACCGCGGCCGGTGTCGGCCTGACGTTGTCCTCGGTGGCGCTGTCCGGCGGCGCCTACGTGATCGGCAAGACCACCAGCAAACAGCGCCGCCTGCACTCGGCCGCCACCACCGGGCTCGCCTCCGCATGGCTGACCGCCGCCTGTCTGGCCGGACCCACCGCCGGACCGCTCGATGACCTCTACCTGATGGGCGGACCAGCCGCCGCGCTGTCGTGGAACATCCGGATGCTGATGCGCCACAATCCCGACGGCTCCGGCGACGGCTCGGACGCGGGCCTGCTGGAGAAGGTCGGTTTGGCCCGCACGAAGCTGGGGGCGGCGAAGGTGGAGCCCAACCGGGTCACCGCGCCGTACTCCCTGCCCGCAGGTGAGGCCACCAATGAGGACGTGGCCAAGGTGCTGCCCAAGCTCGCCGGCGCTTTGGATGTGCCGCCGAACGCGGTCCGCTATCGGCCCGATCCCGATTCCGCGCGCCGCGGTGAACTGGTCATCGTCCCGGAGGACATGCTGAAGCAGGTCACCTGGTATCCGGGTCCGTCCAAGCCGGGCGGGTCGATCGCCGATCCGCTGGTCATCGGCGTCTACGACGACGGCTCGTTCCTCTTGCTCACGCTGCCGCAGGCCATCCACCTGCTCATCATGGGCGTGACCGGAGCGGGTAAGACCGAGGGCGCGTTGGACATCCTCGCGGAGGTTCTGACGCGCTCGGACGTGGCGGTGTGGCTCTCCGACCACGTGAAGAAGGGGCAGGATCTGGGGGAGGTCTTCCCCGCCTGTGACTGGGTGGCCACCACCCCGGAAGACACCGAGATCATGATCGAGGCGGTCAAGGCCGCCATCCCGGCCCGCACCGCCTGGCTCGGCGCGCACGGCTACCGCTCCTGGTCCCGGGAGGCCGCACAGCGGCAGAGCGATCCGGCGCACTCCTGCCGCAAGGACGGCACCGCCTGCGGCTGCGCGGGCATGCCCTACCTGGTGTCCTGGTTCGAGGAGGCCGCCAACACCCTGGCCCGGCTGGACGACGACGTGTTCACCACGATCGCCCAAGAAGCCCGCTCCGCAGGGATCTCGCTTGTCATCTCGATGCAGCGGGCCAGCGGCTACCAGATCAGCACCGACACCCGCGCCTCCCTGCCGTCCTCGCTGTGCTTTGGCGTGGACGAGCGGGACGCCGGCTTCGCCCTCCCCGAAGACGTGCTCGATGCGGGCGCCAACCCCGGCGCGTGGAAGAACCGCCGACCCGGCTACTGCTACCTGGTCGCCGCCGGCATCGAGGAGGAGCTGTACGCCAACCCGGCCCGCACCTTCCGCAACGACCCGGTGACGTTGGAATGGGTGGCCCGCGAGTTCGCCGGCCACCGCATGGACATCGACATGGTCACCGCATCCGCGGCGGCCGGTGTCGCCGGACGGGCCTACACCGACCGCACCCGACCCGACAGCCCGACCAACGACCCTGTGGAGGAGGACGAGGTGGACGACGAGCAGGGGCCCGACGTGGACCCCGAGGACGAGCACATCGACCCCGAGCAAGAGCTCCCCGACAGCCAGCCGGGCGACGAGGAACCGCTGTTCGGGCAGGAGCAGGGGCACCGGCCCACCCCGGAGGAGGCCCGGCATCTGTTCGCGCAGGCGCTCGCGCAGTTCGAGTCGCAGGGCCGCATGGTCGTAGGCCCGAAGGACTTCATGGACTGGTGCGACGTTCACCACCTGTCGCGCCCGTGGGTCTCCGCTCGGCTCAAGGAGGCCGCCATCGAGGGGCGTCTGGAGCCGACGAGCAAGACCGGCCGGTGGCGGATCGTCCCCGACCCCGAGCCGACCCTGACGGCCGCCTGACACCTGACACCGTCTGACACCGTCACGGCGCCCTGACACCCAAACCCCTAGGCAGGCGCACGTGTCACGCCCTCTGACAGCGAGCCGTGACACCCGCCCCTGACACTTCACCCCCTGCGGGCCCGCACCCACCCAGTGCGGGCCCGCAGGCGATCCGAGGGAGCCCTCATGGACCACCCCGAGCGGCCTGCGGCCGTCGAAGTGCACCACCCCATACCGATCACGCCTGCTGTCCCGTATGCGGCGCCGCTGGTGCCTCTGCAGCCGGGCAGCGCGTCCGCGGTGCAGTCGGTCGTCCTGCCCGACGGTCGGGTCGCCACCGGCTACACCCTCGCCCCGCAGACGCAGCCGGCGGCGCCCGCGCCGACCGCACAGCCGGGCGTGAGCCGTACCGCGGTGAACATCGCGCTTGGAGGAATCGGCTTCGCCGGCGTCTGCGGGGGCCTGCTCCTGCTCACCGGCTTCATCGCCGCACTCGCCGCCTTCGTCCAGCAGCTCATCATCCTCGCCGCGGTCATCTTCGGCGGCTACATCGCCGTCCAGATCTTCGGAACAGGCGGTTCCAGCGGCGGGACCACGGTCAACATCCGCAAGGCCGTCATCAAGCGCAACCGCTTCTACGGCTGAACCCTCGAAGGAGTAGCGCCATGACGTGCCGCTACTGCACCGGGCACCACCCGATCCGTATCGACGCCTACCCCGCGGGCAACCCGCGCGCCTCGCTGGTCGCCGCACACCGCGCCACGCAGGCACGAGCGAGCGCCCCCGGACCGGTCCACGTCCACTACGACGCGATCCATGACACCTTCGCCGTCGTCCGTACCGACGACGACACCAGCCGCCCCTGAGCGGCACGGCAAGCCGGCCACGTCGGCGCGCAGTGATCAAGAACCGTCCCGATCGCCGATGCCGCCGACTGCCCCACCCCACCTTCTTCCTTCCGTGGGACGGGGAGGGCGGCTGCAGAGGGGATGTCAGACCCCCCGACCACGCCATCACACCTGTGGTGACCTGCGCCAACTCGCCGTGGCTGAACAACGGGCCGCAAGGGTTGATGCAAGGGATAGCCGCCAGGGATGTCGCAACAGATGGCGCAAGGGATGTTGCGCCTCACCACTGATCAGACTGACTGGGAGAGACCTGTGTCCTTCGGAGAAACCCCGATTACCGTCGTCGGCAACCTGACCACCGACCCGGAGGTCAAGTTCACCGACTCCGGCGCGGCGCTGGCCAAGTTCACCATCGCCGCTACCCCGCGCACCTTCGACAAGACCACCAATCAGTGGAAGGACGGCACGTCCACGTTCTTCCGCTGCGCCGCCTGGCGCTCCCTCGCGGAGCACGTCGCCGAATCACTGACCAGGGGCACCCGCGTGGTGGCCACCGGGCGCATCCGCCAGCACAACTGGCAGACCCCCGAGGGCGAGAACCGCTCCATGCTCGCCCTGGAGATCGACGACATCGGCGCCTCGCTGCGCTTCACCACCGTCGCCATCAACGGCAAGCCCACCGACCAGCCGTCGACCGACTCCAAGCCCGGCGACGAGCCCCCGTTCTAGCTACGCCAAGGGCGGCCCCTCCGTCTCGCCAAAGTCGCGGGGCCGCCCTTGCCAGCCAGTACCCAAACAGGAACTGGAGGACATCCAGCATGACGCACTCTGCCCGCACACCGCGAGCACGCACCTTGGACCGGTCGTTACGGGTTTTGGACGCCTACGGCTGCATCGGCGGCGCTGCCCGTGGCTACCAGATGCTCGGTTGGCAGGTCACCGGCGTGGACATCGCCCCGCAGCCCGACTACTGCGGCGATACCTTCCACCAGGGCGACGCCATCGCTTTCATCCGTGCCCACGGCCACAAGTACGATTTCATCCACGCCTCGCCGCCCTGCCAGGGCGAGGGCGCTCCCACCAAGGGCACCAACAAGGCCCGCAACAACGCCATCGGCCGCACCCATCCCCGCCTCATCGCCCCCACCCGCGCGGCCCTGGAAGCCACCGGTCGGCCGTGGGTGATGGAGAACGTGGCCGGCTCCGAGGTCCGCAAGGATCTGCGGCTGTGCGGGGAGATGTTCTCCCTTGGGGTGCTCATGCACCGCTACTTCGAACTCGGCCACTGGACCGCCGCCCAACCTGTGCACCCGGCCCACCGCGGCCGGGTCCGCGGCTGGCGCCACGGCCAGTACTTCACCGGCCCCTACGTCGCCGCCTACGGGCAGGGCGGTGGCAAGGCCACCGTTCAAGAGATCCAACAGGCCAAGGGCATCGACTGGTCGACGGATCACTTCCGTCTCCGTGAGGCCCTCCCACCCGCCTACACCGCGTGGGTGGGCCGTGCCTTCCTTCAGCACCGGATGGAGGCGGCGGCATGAGTGATGTCCTGCTGGCCGCTGCGCTGGAGGCGGCGCGGCGCGGTTGGCCCGTCCACCCGTTGCGTCCCGGCGGCAAGGGCTCGGCCCTGCACGGAGAAGGTGCCTGCACCGGCCGGGGCCCCTGCACAGGCGGGCACGTGAAGTGGGAGCAGCGGGCCACAACTCACGTCGAACGGATTCGCCTTACCTGGCAGAGCGGCGCGTTCAACGTCGGCATCGCCACCGGCCCCGCCCACCTCTTGGTCGTTGACCTGGATATCCCCAAGGGAAGGGACAGTGCGGACGCGCCTTGCGGCGCGACGAACTTCCAAGCGCTCTGCGAGCGCGCCGGGGAGCCCTGGCCCGCCACCTACACGGTGCGGACCCCCAGCGGCGGCCTGCACCTGTACTTCCACACCGCGGCCCGTCTGTCGAGCACGGCGGGAACCCTCGCCGCGCGCATCGACACCCGCGGCTCGGGCGGCAACATCGTCGCCGCCGGAAGTCGCACCCCACAGGGCGCTTACGTGGTCGACATCGACCGCCCTACAGCGGAGTTGCCCGACTGGCTGCACACCCTCCTTCAGGCCCCGGCAGCCCCGTCCGGTACGGCTCGGCTCGCGCCGGTGCTCGTACCGGGCGCGGCCAGCCGCCGCGCGAGCGTCGCCCTGGAGCGGGAGGCCGCACAGGTCGCGGGCACTGGCGAAGGGGGCCGCAATCAGCGGCTGCTGGCGGGCGCCCGCGCGCTGGGGCGCTTCGTGGCCTGGGGCGAGATCCCCCGGCACGTGGTGGAGGAGGCTTTTCAGGCGGCCGGGGAGGCGGCCGGCCTGTCCGCATCCGAGTGCACGGCCACCATCCGCAGCGCACTGAACTGGTCGATCCGCACCGCCCGCCCGCGGGAGGCCGCATGACCACCGCCTCCCGCCCGCGCCTGAAAAGCCTCCCCAGCACGCCATCTCGGCTTGACTCCGCGGACCGCGCGGTACGTCCGGCTCGGGAGGGCAGCCGAAAGGAAGTCGCCCGTCAGGGCGTCCTTTCAGCCCTTCCCGCCGAACAGCACCCCAGCGCCCCGCCCGCCGGCGATGGGCGCTATCCCGTGGCCTGGCTCCACATCCGCGCACCCCGCGGCGCCACCCCCACCGCCACCTCGCGGTGCCTGTGCGGCCGGGACCGCAGCGCCGTGGGGCGACGCAAGGTGCTCGCCCTGATCGACGACCACACCGCCCACCACGATCAATGCCCGCTCCGCACTGTTCAGGAAGGGAGGAACGCCGCATGACCAGCACCCCCGAGACCGCGCCGCCTATCGACGGCGCGGCCCTGCTCGATGAGGTCGAAGCGTTCCACCGACGCTTCAACATCTTTCCCCGCGAGGCCGCCTACGTCGCCGTCGCGCTCTGGGACGCGCACGCCCACCTCATCGACGCCTTCGACTCCACGCCCCGCATCGCCTTCCTCTCCCCGGAGCCCGGCTCCGGGAAGAGCAGGGCACTGGAGATCGTGGAAACGCTCGTGCCCAACCGCATGGTCGCCGCGCAGGCTTCCGCCTCCGCCATGTTCCGTTCGGTCGCGAGCGATGCCCGCCCGACAATCCTCTTCGACGAGGTCGACACAGTGTTCGGCCCCAAGGCAGGGGACAACGAGCCTCTGCGTGGGTTCTTGAATGCCGGGCATCGCCGCGGAGTTGGGATGTGGCGTTGTGTCGGTGACGGGGCCAACCAGACCGTGCAGGAGTTCTCCTCCTACTGCGCGGTCGCGATGGCCGGGCTCGGCTCGCTGCCGGACACGATCCTGACCCGCTCGATCATCGTCCGCATGCGCAAGCGCGCCCCCAACGAAACGATCGAGCCCTACCGCCGGCGCGTGCACGAGCAGCAGGGCAACGCGCTCCGCGACTCCCTCGCGCAGTGGGCCGACACTGTGCGCGAGAGCCTCCAAGATGCCTGGCCAGCCATGCCGGAAGGCGTAACCGACCGCCCCGCCGACGTATGGGAACCCCTGCTCGCGGTCGCGGATGCGGCTGGTGGCGACTGGCCCGAACGGGCCCGAGCCGCCTGCATCGATCTCGTCATCACTGCCAGGGAAGAAGACAAAGCCTCGCTCGGGGTGCAGCTGCTGACGGACCTGAGGGACCGCGTGTTCTGCGGAGCCGACCGGCTGGCCACCGCCGAAATCATCAAGGCGCTCTACGCGATCGACGACGCCCCGTGGGGCGATCTGGACGGCAACGGCAAAGCGCTCACTCCCCGCGTGTTGTCCAAGATGCTCGGGGAGTACGTCACGGCCGACAACAAGACGATCCGGCCTCGCTCGATCCGCACTCCGGCGGGCGTCCCGAAGGGCTACTACGCGGAAGATCTCGCCGATGCGTGGCTTCGCTACTGCCCCCCACCCCCCGAGAAGTCCGCTACACCCGCTACATCCGCTACACCGCAGGTCAGCGGGGGTGAAAACGTAGCGGAAGAGCTTCCCGGCATCCGCTACATCTCCGCCGAAGCCGCTACCTCCGCCGCAGCTCACCGCACGGCGTAGCGCCGCCTATCCGCTACATCCCGCCTATCCGCTACAGGAAACAGGCCTCTGACCTGCCCTGTAGCGGATGTAGCGGATGTAGCGGACCTGAGAGGGAGGAGCACGGGCTCCCCCTCCCTTCGTCTATCCCTCCTTCTGTCCAAGGAGATCTTGAGATGGCCACCGCTACCCGTCGGCGACGTGCCCCCATCGACGAATGGGTGCCCCTCACCGACGCACTCGAAGAGATCGGCATAAGCCGCGCCACTTGGTACCGCTGGCGTGACCGGGGATACGGCCCCCCGGCGAAGCACACACCGACTGGCCGCGTGCGGATGCGCCGCAGTGTCCTAGACGCCTTCCTCGAAGAACTGGACGCCGCGTGACCGAGTGGAGCTACACCGTCAAGATCTGGGCTATCCGCAAGCGTGACTACCGGAAGCCCTACCAACTCCGCTGGAAGGTGGGCCTACGCCCCCATTCGGAGTCGTTCCTGACGCTGGGCCTGGCGGAGAGCCGCCGGGCCCAGCTCATCACCGCAGCTCGTGAAGGAGAGCCGTTCGACGTCGCCAGTGGACTTCCGAAGTCCCTGGTCGTGAAGGAACGGGACATCACTTGGTACGAACACGCCCGCCGGTACATCGAGATGAAGTGGACCCACTCCCCCGGCTCCACCCGGCGGACCCTGGCCGAAGCCATGGCGACCGTCACGCCCGCTCTGGTGAAGGACACCAAGGGCATGGCCGACGCCAGAGCCGTGCGCACCGCCCTCTACAGCTGGGCCTTCAACAAGAACCGCTGGGACGAAGAGCCGCCGACCGAGGTAGCCAAGGTTCTCGCCTGGTTCGAGCGGAAGTCCCTTCCCGCGTCGGCGCTCTCGGATCGTCTGGTCGTACGTGCCGCGCTGGACGCTGCCTCGAAGAAGTTGGACGGCAAGACCGCGGCGGCCGGAACGATCCGCAGGAAGAGAGCGATCTTCTACAACTCCCTGGAGTACGCGGTAGAGGCCGACCTCATCTCGGAGAACCCACTCCCCCGGCTCAACTGGAAGGCTCCCGAGCAAGTCGAAGAGGAGGTCGACCCGGCCTGTGTGCCGGACCCTGGGCAGGCTGCGAAGCTCTTGGCGGCCGTACGGGACCAGAGCCCCCGCGGACGTCGTCTGGTGGGGTTCTTCGGCTGCATGTACTACGCCGCAGCACGGCCGGCGGAAGTCATCGGGCTACGGATCCAGGATTGCGACCTGCCGCGCCGCGGGTGGGGCATGCTGCGGATCCGGGAGACACGCCCACGATCGGGTTCGGCGTGGACTGACAGCGGCGAATCCCACGAAAAGCGAGGGCTGAAGCACCGCCCGCGCAAAGCGGTCCGGCCGGTCCCTATCCCGCCCGACCTGGTTGCTCTGCTCCGGTGGCACGTCACGGCGTACGGCGTAGCCCCCGACGGCCGCTTGTTCCGCACACAGCGCGGCGGACTGATCCAGGACACCGGATACGGCGAAGTCTGGGCAGAAGCCCGCTCACGGGCGCTCACGCCCGGACAACGAGAGTCGTCACTGGCCAAGCGGCCGTATGACCTTCGTCACGCTGCCGTATCCACCTGGCTTAGCTCAGGCGTGGAGCCTCAGCTCGTGGCCAAGCGGGCCGGCCACAGCATCGCCGTGCTGTTCCGCGTCTACGCCAAGTTCCTCAGCGGCGGAGACGAGGCCGCCAACGCCAAGATCTCCGCTCGCCTAGGGCTGCACCGCTAACCAGCCGCACAAGCCCGTCCACGGCCCGTCCACACACTTCGAGACGGGGCGTTCGAATGCGAGACGGAGCGAGACAGAAAGTCTGCCGCAGGGAGACATGACGAAGGGCCCGTGACCTGGATTTCTCGCAGGTCACGGGCCCTTCGTTCCCGTGTGGCGGCGCCAGGATTCGAACCTGGGAAGGCTGAGCCGGCAGATTTACAGTCTGCTCCCTTTGGCCGCTCGGGCACACCGCCTGGGTCGCTGCCTGGAACCATCCGCTTTGGGGCGGCGCTCCGTGGCAACGACGTAAACGATACCTGATGGACAGGGGTGCTTCGCCACCCGATTGATCGGCCCCCGGCGCGGAGGCGGTGGCTAGGCTTTGCGGATGCGGCCAGGGACCGAAGGCCGTGCACCAGCTCAGTACGCACACGTACGCAGACGTACGCAGACCCCGATACAAGGAGCCACAGGACATGGCCGACTCCAGTTTCGACATCGTCTCGAAGGTCGAGCGGCAGGAGGTCGACAACGCCCTCAACCAGGCCGCCAAGGAGATCTCGCAGCGCTACGACTTCAAGGGGACGGGCGCCTCGATCGCCTGGTCCGGCGAGAAGATCCTGATGGAGGCGAACGGCGAGGAGCGGGTCAAGGCGATCCTCGACATCTTCCAGTCCAAGCTGATCAAGCGCGGCATCTCGCTGAAGTCGCTGGACGCGGGCGAGCCGCAGCTGTCCGGCAAGGAGTACAAGATCTTCGCCTCGATCGAAGAGGGCATCTCCCAGGAGAACGCGAAGAAGGTTGCCAAGATCATCCGCGATGAGGGCCCCAAGGGCGTCAAGGCGCAGGTCCAAGGCGAGGAGCTGCGGGTCAGCTCGAAGAGCCGCGACGACCTGCAAGCCGTGCAGGCGCTGCTCAAGGGGCAGGACTTCGACTTCGCGGTGCAGTTCGTCAACTACCGGTGATTGCCAGTAGGTACCGCAGTAAGTACTGCTGATTGCTCGTCGTACGACGCCGAAGGGCGGGCACCCGGATCGGGTGCCCGCCCTTGCTGCTGGCCGCAGATCGGGGGACGACGCCCTCAGGCGGCGTGGGTGGCGCGTGCGCGGCTCAGCGGCGCGAGTGGCCGAAGAGGATGCGGTAGGCGACGAGCAGGACGAGTGAGCCGCCGATGGCCGCCGCCCAGGTCGCGCCGTCGTAGAAGTCGTTGACTATCGGGCGGTCGAGATAGCGGGCGGAGAGCCAGCCGCCGATGAAGGCGCCCGCGATGCCGATGACGGTCGTGCCGATGAAGCCGCCCGGGTCGCGGCCGGGCAGCAAGACCTTGGCCACGGCACCGGCGAGCAGCCCCAGAACGATCCAGCTGATGATGCCCATGCGGTGACCCTGCCCCTCTTCGTGCCCTCTTTGTGCTGTTGTCCTGGAGGACGACACGGGGGCGGGGCGTGGTTGCGGTGATCAGCCAGGTGGGGTGTACGACACACCGGCCGCGGCGCGGCCCGGCACGCGCGCTAGCGCGACGCGAACGGCTGGTCCGTGCGCACGATTTCGCGGCCGAGGGGCATCAACGACACCGGGATCAGCTTGAAGTTGGCGACGCCCAGCGGGATGCCGATGATCGTGACGCACAGGAGGAAGCCCGTCACGATGTGGCCGAGCGCGAGCCACCAGCCCGCGAGGATCAGCCACAGGACGTTCACGATGCAGGACGGCGCGCCCGCGTCGCGGCGCTCAACTGTCGTGTAGCCGAAGGGCCACAGGGCATAGCGGCCGATCCGGAAGCTGGCGACCCCGAAGGGGATGCCGATGACCGTGATGCACAGAAGCACCCCGGCCACGAGATAGCCGAGGAACATCCAGAAGCCGCACAGGACGAGCCAAATGACGTTCAGGATTGTCTTCACTGTTGGCGACCTGCCATCTGCTCGAGCCGGGCAATGCGCTCCGCCATCGGCGGGTGCGTGGAGAACATCTTGGACATGCCCTGCCCCGGACGGAAAGGGTTCGCAATCATCATGTGACTTGCCGTCTCAAGGCGTGGCTCGGGCGGCAGCGGAAGCTGCTTCGTCCCCGTCTCCAGCTTGCGCAGGGCGCTCGCGAGGGCCAGGGGATCCCCTGTGAGCTGGGCGCCGGACGCGTCGGCCTCGTACTCCCTGGAGCGGCTGATCGCGAGCTGGATGATGGAGGCGGCGAGCGGGCCTAGGAGCATGATCAGGAGCATGCCGAAGATGCCGGGGCCGTCGTTGTCGTTCGACCTGCCGATCGGGATCAGCCAGGCGAAGTTGACCAGGAACATGATCACGGAGGCGAGTGCGCCTGCGACCGACGAGATCAGGATGTCGCGGTTGTAGACGTGGCTCAGCTCATGGCCGATGACGCCTCTCAGTTCGCGTTCGTCCAGGAGGCGCAGGATGCCGTCCGTGCAGCACACCGCCGCGTTACGGGGGTTGCGGCCCGTCGCGAAGGCGTTCGGCGCCTCCGTGCGTGAGATGTAGAGCCGGGGCATGGGCTGGCGGGCCTGGGTGGAGAGCTCGCGGACCATGCGATACAGCTCGGGGGCCTCGAATTCGCTCACCGGGCGCGCGCGCATGGCGCGCAGGGCGAGCTTGTCGCTGTTCCAGTACGCGTACGCATTGGTGCCGAGCGCCACGAAGAGCGCGACGATCAAGCCCGTACGTCCGAAGAAACTGCCGATGACGAGGATGAGAGCGGACAGTCCCCCGAGGAGTACGGCGGTCTTCAGCCCGTTGTGCCGGCGGTGCACGGTACGCCCTCCTGTGGTGCGTGGGGGAACCCTCTGTCTACTGGTGCTTCCACTCTTCAGTGGACCCTCCCGTACTGGTCAACGCCAGGCGGGGAGCACTAGTTCCCTTGTGCGCGCAGGAGCGGCGCAGGAGTGACGTGGGCCGCTCGGGTGACGGTCCGAGCGGCCCTACGGAGAAGGCGGCCCGTCAGAACAGGCCGGTGTCGGAGAACCTCAGGACGAGTTGCGGTGCTCCGGAGAGCGCGATGCCGAGGACGGCGGTCAGGGCGATGGCCGCCGTAAGGGGGGCCGGCACGCGGTGCTTGACCGGCTCGCCCTCGGGGGCGCGGAACAGCAGCGCGGTCCACTGGAGGTAGTAGAAGAGCGCGATCACCACGTTCGCGGCCATCACCACGGCGAGCCAGCCGAGGCCCGCGTCGACCGCCGCCGAGAAGACGGTGACCTTCGCGAAGAGGCCGATGATGCCCGGCGGCAGGCCCGCGAGGCAGAGCAGGAAGAAGCCGAGCACCAGGGCCGCGAGGGGGCTCCTGGCGTACAGGCCCCGGTAGTCGCTGACGCGGTTCAGGCGCCGCGTACGGCCGACGAGCGCGGCGACGGCGAAGGCGCCGAGGTTCACGGCCGCGTACATCAGGGCGTACGCGACGGTGGAGCCGATGGCCTTCTCGGCCTCGGCGGGGTTGTCGGCGTATCCGGCCGCGGCGATCGGCACCAGGAGGTATCCCGCCTGGCCGACCGAGGACCACGCGAGCAGGCGTACCGCGCTGTACGCGCGCGTGGCCTGCTGGCGCAGCGCCGCCACGTTGCCCGCGGTCATGGTGAGGGCGGCGAGCACGGCGAGCGCCGGGCCCCACACGTCCGCGTACGAGGGGAAGGCGACGACGGTGACGAGGATCAGGCCGGTGAAGCCGACCGCCTTGCCGACCACGGAGAGGTAGGCCGCCACCGGCAAGGGGGCGCCTACGTAGGTGTCGGGCACCCAGAAGTGGAAGGGCACGGCGGCCACCTTGAAGGCGAAGCCGACGAGGGTGAGGGCGACACCGGTCTGGGCGAGGGTGTCCAGCTGCCCGTCGACGTGCTGGAGCTCTTCGGCGATCTCCGTGAGGTGCAGGGTGCCGGTCGCGGCGTACACGAAGCTGACGCCCATCAGCGTCACGGCGGTCGCGGTGACGGAGGACAGGAAAAACTTCAGGGCCGCTTCGGAGGACCGCTTGTCGCCGTGCCTGAGGCCGACGAGCGCGAAGGCGGGGAGGGAGGCCACTTCCAGGGCGACGATGAGCGTGGCGAGGTCACGCGAGGCGGGCAGCAGCGCGGCGCCCGCCGCTGAGGACAGCAGCAGGAACCAGAACTCCCCTTCGGGGAGTTCCTTGGCGGTGCCGTTCGCGTCCTTGAGCGTGCTCATCGAGAGCAGGGCGGCCAGCAAGGCACCGCCGAGGACGAGGAGTTGGATGACGAGCGTGAAGCGGTCGGCGGTGTAGCTGCAGGCCTCGGCGCCGCCGGTCAGGCAGAAGGTCGACCGGTCGTCGTTCAGGATCGGCAGCAGGAAGAGCGCGGCGACGGCGAGTCCCGCGACGGAGATCCAGCCGAGCAGTGCCTTCTTCTTGTCGCCCACGAAAAGGTCGGCGACGAGCACGAGGAGACCGACGACTGCCGCGATGGTGGGCGGAGCGATCGCGAGCCAGTCGACGGACTGGACGACGCCGACGGCGCTTTCGGCGGCCACGGTCACGACTTGCCTCCTGAGAGGAGCTGCTGCACGGCCGGGTCGGTGAGGCCGAGCAGAGCGGCGGGCCAGAGTCCGGCGAGGACGGTGAGGGCGACGAGCGGGGTCCAGGCGGCGAACTCGTAGCCCTGGACGTCGGCGAGCGCCGGGGGTTCGATCTTGTCGGCGCCCTGTGACCCCTGGGGCCCCTGGGGCATCGGGCCCATGCAGACGCGGCGTACGACGATGAGCATGTACGCGGCGGTGAGCAGGGTGCCGACGGCGGCGATCGCCATGAAGGTGAGGAAGGCCGGGCGGCTCAGTTCGTCGGCGGGCTTGAACGCGCCGAACAGGGCGAGCATTTCGCCCCAGAACCCGGCCAGGCCCGGGAGCCCGAGCGAGGCGACGGCACCGAAGGCGAGGAGGCCGCCGAGGCGGGGCGCCTTGCCGTAGAGCGCGGCGCCCGACTCCTGCGCGAGGGTGTCGAGGTCGCTGGTGCCCGTGCGGTCCTTCAGCGCGCCGACGAGGAAGAACAGCAGGCCGGTGATGAGGCCGTGCGCGATGTTGGCGAACAGCGCGCCGTTCACGCCGGTCGGGCTCATCGTCGAGATGCCGAGGAGCACGAAGCCCATGTGGCCCACGGACGAGTACGCGATGAGGCGCTTGAGGTCGCCCTTCGCGCCCTGCTTGGCGAGGGCGAGGCAGGCGAGCGAACCGTAGATGATCCCGACGACCGCGAAGGCCGCGAGGTAGGGCGCGAAGGTCTGCATCCCGTCGGGCGTGATCGGCAGCAGGATCCGGACGAAGCCGTACGTGCCCATCTTCAGCAGCACGCCGGCCAGCAGGACCGAGCCGACGGTCGGCGCGGCGGTGTGCGCGTCAGGCAGCCAGCTGTGCAGCGGCCACATCGGCGTCTTGACCGCGAGCCCGATCCCGATCGCCAGAACGGCGATGACCTGCACGGATGTGCTCAGGCGAGGGCCGTTGTCAGTGGCGAGTGCCACCATGTCAAATGTGCCGGACTTGAGGCCGATGAGGAGGAGACCGAGCAGCATCACGACGGAGCCGAGAAGCGTGTAGAGGATGAACTTCCAGGCGGCTTGCGTGCGTTGGGCGCCGCCCCAGCGCGCGATGAGGAAGTACATCGGGATGAGGACCATCTCGAACGCCAGGAAGAACAGCAGCAGATCGAGGACGGCGAAGGTCGCGAGGGTGCCGGACTCGAGTACGAGGATCAGCGCGACGAATGCCTTGGGAGACGGGCCCGTCGGCATTTTGAAGTAGGAGTACAGCGCGCAGAGGAAGGTCAGGAGCGCGGTCAGGACCAGGAGGGGGAGCGAGATGCCGTCGATGCCGAGGTGGATGCGCACGTCGAGTGCGGGGATCCAGCTGATATCGGTCGTGGCCTGCATCTTTGACGGATGGTCATGGTCGAAGCCGAGCGCCAGGACGATCGCCGCGATGAGGATCACGCCTGTCACGACCACGCCGTGGCGGAGCACCGCCTGGTCGGGCGACTTCCCCTTCAGTCCGGGCGGGGCGGGCAGGAGAGCCGCGACGGCGCCGATGAGCGGGCCGACCACGATCAACGCCAAAAGAAGCTGCATCACGGATTCACTGATATCGATCACGGCTGCTCACGCTCCGGCGGTGGCGACGAGGACGGCGGCGACAGCCAGGACGACGGTGCCTGCGAGCAGCGCGCTCAGGTAGGTCTGCACGTTGCCGGTCTGCGCGCGGCGGACTGCCGCGCCGAGCCAGCGGGGTGCGGTGCCCGCGCCGCGTACGTAGGTGTCGACGACCTCGCGGTCGAGGAACCGGACGAGGCGCGCGGCGGCCTGGACGGGGCGCACGAACAGGGCGGCGTAGACGGCGTCGAGGTGGAAGCCGACAGCGGCGTGCCGGTGCAGCGGGCCGAGCAGGAGGCGGCCGGGGTCGGCCGGGTCGTGGGCCTGGGCCACGTCTCCGTAGGCGGGGGCGTGCGTGGCGATGGCCTCGGCCTCGACCAGGCCTCCGTCGGCTCCCGTGTCGGCGGCGACCGCGCCCATCGGGTGGCGGACGGCCAGCGCCGTCGTGTGGCGCCACGCTCCGTACGTGACGAGCCCGCCGACGAGGGCGAGTCCCGTGCCGAGGACGGAGGTGGTGAGGGTCGGGTTGAGCGAGTGGCCGTCGAACCAGTCCGGCAGGACGCCGACGGTGAGGCCGAAGGCGAGTGAGGGGACGGCGAGCACCCAGAGCACGGCGGTCATCGTGACGGGCTGGCGGGCGTGGGCCGGGGCTTCGGGGCCCTGCCCGTTGAAGGCGAGCAGCCACAGACGCGTCGCGTAGGCGGCGGTGAGGAGGGCGGTCAGCAGACCGGCGACCAGGACGATCCAGCCCGCCGCGGTGGGCGCGGTCTCGGAGTGTCCTGTGGCCGCGTGCTCGGCGGCGCCCAGGACGGCTTCTTTGGAGAAGAAGCCGCTGAAGGGCGGGATCGCGGCGAGCGCGAGGAGCGCCACGGTCATCGTCCAGAACGCGTCCGGCACCCGGTCGCGCAGGCCCCTCATGCGGGACATCGCGGCAAGGGAGTTGGTGCCGGCGGCGTGGATGATCACGCCCGCGCCGAGGAAGAGGAGCGCCTTGAACGCGCCGTGCGAGAGGAGGTGGAAGACGGCGGCACCGCGGTCGCCGACGGCGAGGGCGCCGGTCAGATAGCCGAGCTGGCCGATCGTCGAGTAGGCGAGGACGCGCTTGATGTCGTCCTGGGCGAGCGCCGCGAGGGCCGAGCCGGCCATCGTGACGGCGGCCATGACGGCGAGGACGACCAGGGCTGCCGACGAGGCGGCGAAGACCGGGAGGAGCCGGGCGACGAAGTAGACACCGGCGGCGACCATCGTCGCGGCGTGGATGAGCGCGGAGACGGGCGTGGGGCCCGCCATCGCGTCGGGCAGCCAGGTGTGCAGCGGGAACTGCGCCGACTTGCCCGCCACACCGGCCAGGAGCAGCAGGGCGATCAGCGTCGGGTGGTCGAGGCCGCCGTCCGCGACCTTCGCGAGGATCGTCGTGATGCGGAACGACCCGGCGTCGACGGCGAGCGCGAACAGGCCGATCAGGAAGGGGACGTCGCCGAGCTTGGTGACCAGGAAGGCCTTGAGGGAGGCGGCGCGGGCTTCGGGCGTCTCCCAGTAGTGGCCGACGAGGAAGTACGAGCAGATGCCCATGATCTCCCAGCCGACCAGGAGCACCATCAGGTCGCCGGAGTAGACGACGAGCAGCATCGCGGAGGTGAAGAGAGAGACGAGAGCGGCGTACGAGGGGTAGCGCGGGTCGTCGCGCAAGTAGCCCGTCGAGTAGATCTGCACGCAGGAGGCGACGACGCCGACCAGGACGGCGACGAGGGCGGCGAAGCCGTCGATGTGCAGGGCGAGTTCGATGGGGACCGAGCCGGTCGGGGTGAGCTCGGTGGCGGAGTCGATGTCGGCGCCGCCGCCGTGGCGGGCGGCGACCAGCACGGCGAGGACCAGCGCCACCAGGGTGGGCAGCACCGCGAGGGGGCGTACGAGTCCCGGGACGGTGCGGCCGAGCAGCAGACCGGCGACCGCGCCGAGGAACGGCAGGAGGGGGACGAGTACGGCGAGGGTGGTCGTGGTCACGCGGTGGCCTCAGCCTTCTGCGACTTCTCTGCCGGGGCGGGCTCTTCGGTGGCCGCGCCCTCGGCATCGTCTTCGGGGTCGTCGGGGCCCTCGGCGGTGTCGCGGAGTTCGTCGACGGCGGAGGAGCCGCGGTTGCGGTAGACCGCCAGGACGATCGCGAGGCCGATGCCGATCTCCGCGGCGGCGATGGCGATGGTGAAGAGGGTCAGGGCCTGGCCGGAGTGGAGGGCGTCGCGGAGCCAGACGTCGAAGGCGACCAGGTTGAGGTTGACGGCGTTGAGCATGAGCTCGACGGACATCAGGACCAGGATCGCGTTGCGCCGGGCGAGCACTCCGTACAGGCCTACGCAGAAGAGGAGGACGGCCAGGACGGCGGGATAGGCGAGGTGCATCAGCGCTGCTCCTTGTCGCTGGGGGCACCAGTCGTGCGGGGGTCGCCGGTCGTGCGGGTGTCGCCGGGGGCTTCGTTCAGGCGGGTCATGCGGGCGTTCCTGCGGGAGAGGACGATCGCGCCGACCAGGGCGGCGAGGAGCAGGACCGAGAGGGCCTCGAAGGGCAGCACCCAGTGCTGGAAGAGGAACTTTCCGGTCACCGCGGTGGAGCCCTGGGCCTCGTCGGCGGCGCGGTCGAGGTCGATCCAGGTCGTCCGGAAGGCGTCGACGACGACCCAGACCAGGGCGGCCGCAGCGAGGACGGCCACCGCGAGCGCGACCGGGCGGTTGCCCGAATCGGCGTCAGGGGAGCGGCCGATGGGGGCCCGCGTCAGCATCAGACCGAAGAGGAGGAGTACGACGACGGAGCCTACGTAGATCAGGACCTGCACCCAGGCGATGAACTCGGCGGTGAGCAGGAGGTACTCGACGGCCAGGCCGCCGAGCGTCGCCACGAGCCACAGGGCGGCGTGCACCAGCTGCTTGGTGGTGACGGTGACGATCGCCGAGCCGAGGGTGACGAGGCCGACCAGGAGGAAGGCGATCTCCACTCCTGTCGGGGAGAGGAAGCCCTGGGCCTCCGCAGCGATGTTCACGACTCCCCTTCCCGCGCGCCGGACTGGGTCTCCTGCGCCGCCGCCAGCTTCTCCGCCGCCTTGCGGGCGGTGGCGATCTCCTTGGGCTCCTCGGCCGCGGGGTCCAGGGCGGGCGGGGCGGGGACCGTCCACATCCAGTCGCGGAGCTTGTCGCGTTCGTGGGTGAGTTCGTGGATGTCGGTCTCGGCGTACTCGAACTCCGGGGACCAGAACAGTGCGTCGAAGGGGCAGACCTCGATGCAGATGCCGCAGTACATGCAGAGGGAGAAGTCGATGGCGAAGCGGTCGAGGACGTTGCGGCTGCGCTCGCGGCCGCCCTCGACGGCCGGCGGGACCGTCTCCTTGTGGGAGTCGATGTAGATGCACCAGTCCGGGCACTCGCGGGCGCAGAGCATGCAGACCGTGCAGTTCTCCTCGAAGAGCCCGATGACGCCGCGGGTGCGGGGCGGGAGTTCGGGCTGGTGCTCCGGGTACTGCTCGGTGACGGTCTTCTTCGTCATCGTGCGGAGGGTGACGGCGAGGCCCTTGGCCAGGCCGGACCCGGGGATGGGAGCCATCAGTTGATCGCCACCTTCACGATTCCGGTGAGCGCGATCTGCGCGAGGGCGAGCGGGACGAGGAGGGTCCAGGAGAGCTTCTGGAGCTGGTCCTCGCGGAGACGGGGGTAACTGACGCGCAGCCAGATCACGAGGAAGGCGAGTACCGCCGTCTTCAGGAGGGTCCAGACCCAGCCGAGGCCGTCGGCGCCCCAGGGCCCGTGCCAGCCGCCGAGGAAGAGGACGGTGGTGAGGCCGCAGAGGACGACGATTCCGGCGTACTCGGCGAGGAGGAAGAGGGCGAAGCGGAGGCCCGTGTACTCGGTGTACGCGCCGAAGATGATCTCCGAGTCGGCGACCGGCATGTCGAAGGGAGGGCGCTGGAGTTCGGCGAGGCCCGCCACGAAGAAGACGAGGGCGCCCACGATCTGCCAGGGCAGCCACCACCACTCGAAGGCGTTGAGGATGCCGGGGAGCGACACCGTCCCGGCCGCCATCGCGACCGACGCCGCGGCGAGCAGCATCGGGAGCTCGTACGCCAGGAGCTGGGCGGCGGTGCGCAGGCCGCCGAGGAGGGAGAACTTGTTGGCGCTGGCCCAGCCCGCCATGAGCGAGCCGAGTACGCCGACGCCCATGACCGCGAGCACGAAGAAGATGCCCGCGTCGACGAGTTGGCCGACGGCGCCTTCGCTCGGGCCGATGGGGATGGCGACCAGGACGAGGAGGTAGGGCAGCAGGGCGACGGCGGGGGCGAGCTGGAAGATGCGGCGGTCGGCCTCGGCCGGTACGACGTCTTCCTTCTGCGCGAACTTGACCCCGTCGGCGACGAGCTGGGCCCAGCCGTGGAAACCGCCCGCGTACATGGGGCCGAGGCGGCCCTGCATGTGGGCCATCACCTTGTGCTCGGTCTGGCCGATGACCAGGGGCAGGACGAGGAAGACCGCGAAGACGATCAGGAGACGCAGGGCGACGTCGAGCGCGTCGGTCACTCCGAGCCTCCTGGGCGGTCGTTGTCTTCGGGGTGGTCGTTGGCTTCGAGGCCGTTGTCCTTGGGGCTGTTGTCTTCGGCAGTTTCGGCGGGCTTCTCCGTGTCCTCGAACGCCGGGCGGGCCTGGTGCCACGGGGCGTCGGAACTGGCCGCTGGCTTCTCGGGCTTCGTCTCGGGTGCCGGGGCGGCCTCTGAATCAGGCTTCGGCTCGGGCTTCGGCGTTGTCTCCTCCGCCGCCCGCTGCGACGCCGAGCCCTGGCTCACACTCCGCGCCCGGCGCGGAGTCGGTGCCTCGCCCTGGTCGGCCGCCGGCTGCGCGCCCGCCGCCTGGCTCGCCGAGCCCTCCCCCGCCGTGCGTGCCCGGCGGGCCGGGCGGTCGCCTGCCGCGCGGGCGGCGCCGCGGGCCGGGCGGGCGGGAGCTGCGGGGAGCTGGCCCTTGAGGGGGCCCCATTCGTTCGGGTCGGGTACGCCGGGCGGCAGCATCTGGCGGCGCTTCGGCCCGCCGTGCTCCGACTCCCCCGGCTCCTTCGCGCCAGGCCACGCCTTCGCGACCCGGGCCGCCAGAACGAAGTCCTTGCGGAGGGGGTGGCCTTCGAAGGTGTCCGGCAGGAGCAGCGGCACCAGGTGCGGGTGGCCCTCGAAAGCGACGCCGAACATCTCGTGCGTCTCGCGCTCGTGCCACGCCGCGCCCGCGTAGACGTCGACCGCGGTCGGTAGGACCGGGGCGTCGTGCGGAACGGTCGTACGGATGAGGAGGCGACGTACCGGAGAGAGGGCGACGACGTGGGCCGAGACGTGGAAGCCCGTGCCCGGTTCGTCGACGGCGCTCAGCCAGTCGAAGTAGGTGCAGGTCAGGGTCGTGCGGGCGGTTTCGAGCGCCGCGATCCACGAGCTCGGCGGGACGTCGACCGTCAGGAGGTCGTACGACTCGTCCGCCGTGGCATCCGCGCCGAAGAGCTCCTCGACGGCGCTCGGCAGCCAGCCGGTCATGCCTTGCCCTCCCCCGGAGCCGAGGCCGAGGCCGAGGATCCCGTCGCCGTCGGCGGCTTCACAAGTCCGCTCTGGAGAGCTGCCGTCGAAGGCCGGTTGCCATTGTCCTTCCCGCGGCCGTACCGCTCGCCGAGCGACTCCGCCGCGATCTTCTCCTGGAGCTTGAGGATGCCCTGGAGCAGCGCCTCGGGCCGGGGCGGGCAGCCGGGGACGTACACATCGACCGGAATGATCTGGTCGACGCCCTTGGTCACCGCGTACGAATCCCAGTACGGGCCGCCGCAGTTGGAGCAGGCGCCGAAGGAGATGACGTACTTGGGCTCGGGCATCTGTTCGTACAGGCGCTTCACGGCGGGGGCCATCTTGTCCGTCACCGTGCCCGACACCACCATCAGGTCGGCCTGGCGCGGACCGGGCGCGAACGGGATCACGCCGAGCCGGATGAAGTCGTGCCGGGCCATGGAGGCGGCGATGAACTCGATGGCGCAACAGGCGAGGCCGAAGTTGAAGACCCACAACGAGTACCGGCGGCCCCAGTTGAGGACCACCTTCATCGGCTCGGGCGCGAGGCGGGACAGCACGCCGAGCTTCTCCGGCTCGGCGCGCAGCACCGGCTCCGGCAGATCGACGGGGGCGGAGTCGGAGGCGGAAGCGGAAGCGGGGGTCACGTCCATGTGAGGACGCCCTTCTTGTATGCGTACAGCAGGCCCACGGTCAGGAAGCCGAGGAAGATGAACATCTCCACCAGCGTCGTCGCACCGTAGCCGGGCGCGGCGAAAACCGTCGCCCAGGGGAAGAGGAAGATCGAGTCGACGGCGAAGATGACGTAGAGGAACGCGTAGACGTAGTAGCGGACCTGGGTGTGGGCCCAGCCTTCGCCGACGGGGTCGACGCCGCACTCGTACGTCAGGAGCTTCTCGGGTGTCGGCACGACGGGACGCAACAACCGCCCCGCGCCGAAGGCGACGGCGACGAACAGCACGCCGACGACGGCGAGCAGTCCGACGACGGAGTACGACTGGTAGTAGCTCGCCGCGACATTCGTCACGTGCACGTCAGCCCCTCACTCCCTGACCGCCTCTGACACTCATCACTGTTCGACGATCTGTACGCACGGGAGTCTAGGGCCTGCTAAAGAATGGGTAAGCAGAGCGTCACGCATCGGGTGGGGTTATCCCCCGGGAGTCCGGGCGGCCCTCCTCATGGCATCGCCGCTGCGAGCCGTGCACCCTAGCGCTTATGACCGCACGCGCCATGTCCTCAGCCACGTCAGCCACGTCCTCGCCGCCCCCCGCTCGCTTCGCGGCGTACGACGGGCAGACCTGGAAGGAGATCGCGCATCTCCTCGCCAACCTGCCGATCGGCGTGGCCGGTTTCGTCTACGTGGTCGTGACCCTCGCGGCCGGCGGCGGTCTCTCCGTGACGGTCGTGGGCCTGC
The DNA here is from genome assembly GCF_053610745.1 of Streptomyces sp. NPDC054866. Taxonomy (NCBI): domain Bacteria; kingdom Bacillati; phylum Actinomycetota; class Actinomycetes; order Kitasatosporales; family Streptomycetaceae; genus Streptomyces; species Streptomyces sp. NPDC054866. The sequence continues at coordinate 222,148 of NZ_JBSGZA010000003.1, read as the reverse complement.
CGCTCCTCGCGGGCGCGCTGCTCGGTGCGCGCCTCATCGGCAAGTGGGAGCGGGCGCGGGCGCGGAAGCTGCTCGGGCTGCGGATCGACGAGCCGAGCCCGATGCCGAAGCAGCGCGGGCACGGCTTCTTCAGCTGGCTGTGGTCGAGCCTGAAGGATCCGGTGGGCTGGCGCACGATGCTGTACTCGTTCATGCGGCTGCCCTGGGGCGTGGTGACGTTCGCCGTCAGCATGGTCGGGCTCTTCGTGCTCTGGCCCGTGCTCCCCTACATCGTGCGCGGCCTGACCAACGCCGACCGCGTGATGGTGCGCGGGCTGCTCTCGCCCTCCGACGAACTGGAGCGGCGAATCGTGGAGTTGGAGTCGGACCGCGGTGTCGTCGTCGACACGGCGGCAGCCGACCTGCGCCGCATCGAGCGCGACCTGCACGACGGCGCGCAGGCCCGCCTGGTGGCGCTCGCCATGGGGCTCGGTCTGGCCAAGGAGAAGCTCCTGGAGGGCCAGGCCGACGACACTGTGGCGGCGATGGTCGACGAGGCGCACGGCGAGGTGAAGCTCGCCCTCCAGGAACTGCGCGACCTGGCCCGCGGCATCCATCCCGCGGTCCTGACCGACCGCGGCCTGGACGCGGCGCTGTCCTCGGTGGCCTCGCGGTGCACGGTCCCGGTGAAGGTGACCGCCGATCTGCCGGCGCGCCCGGCCGCCGCGATCGAGGGCATCGCGTACTTCACGGTCTCCGAGTTGCTGCAGAACGTCAGCAAGCACAGTGGGGCGCGTACGGCGACCGTGGACGTGTGGCGTGCCGATCAGCGGCTGCTCATCCAGGTGGGGGACGACGGCAGGGGCGGCGCGAACCTGGACGGGGGCTCGGGCATGGCGGGGCTCGCGGACCGGCTCGGCGCGGTCGACGGCCTGTTCGTGATCGACTCTCCGGAGGGCGGGCCCACGACGATCACGGCGGAACTGCCGTGGCGGGACCGGGACCACGACCAGGACCACACTTCCCGGGGGTAGGGAAAACCCCCGGCCGAAGACACCTACGCACCACATGGTCCGGATCACCCGCGCCCAGCACTCTTGAGATACGACGCCGAACCAGCGCGTAACCCAAACGCGTAACCCAAGAGGCAGCGCACGACCAAGCAGAAACGGACGGCACCGATGGCCACGGAGTACGGACAGGAGTACGGGCGCATGGACCGTTCGGAGTTCCGGGGATCCGACCTCGATGAGCGGCGGCCCCGTATCCCCGCCGGGCTGCGCGCGCCGATCGAGGCCCGCGCCTGGAAAGAGTTCGGCTATGTGCTCCTGAGCCTGCCGATCAGCATCGTCACGTTCACGTTCGCGGTCACGATGCTGTCCCTCGGCGCCGGGCTGCTGATCACGTTCATCGGCATCCCGGTGCTCGCCGCCGGGCTCGCCGCCTGCCGCGGCATCGGCTCTCTCGAAAGGGTGCGGGCGCGGGCGCTCCTGGGCGTCGAGGTGGCCAATCCCGAGCCGCTGCGGCCCAAGAACGGCGGCGGGCTCATGGCGTGGATGGGCGCCGTGCTCAAGAGCGGCGTCTCCTGGCGGCACGTCCTGTTCGCCATCCTCCACATGCCGTGGGCGGTCTTCTCCTTCACCGTGTCGGTGGTCTTCTGGACGTACGGCTGGGCGATGCTCACGTACCCGCTGTGGCAGTGGCTCTTCCCGGTCTACGCCGGCCAGGACGGCATCCAGCTCTACGGCGACGACGGTCACCGCATCTACCTGGACAACCCCTTCGAGATCGGCGCCACCGCCCTCACCGGACTGCTGATCACGCTCGCCACGCCCTGGATCATCCGGGCCCTGACCACCGTCGACCGCGTCATGGTGGCCGGTCTGCTCGGCCCGTCGAGCCTGGCGTCGCGCGTCGTCGAACTGGAGTCGGACCGCGGTGTGGTCGTCGACACGGCGGCGGCCGACCTGCGCCGCATCGAGCGCGACCTGCACGACGGTGCGCAGGCCCGCCTGGTGGCGCTCGCCATGGACCTGGGCCTGGCCAAGGAGAAGCTGACGGAGGACCCGGAGGCCGCGGCGCGCATGGTGGGCGAGGCGCACGGCGAGGTGAAGGTGGCCCTCCAGGAGCTGCGCGACCTGGCCCGCGGCATCCACCCCGCGGTCCTGACCGACCGCGGCCTGGACGCGGCGCTCTCCGCGCTCGCCGCCCGGTGCACGGTCCCGGTGCAGGTCGAGGTGGACCTGCCCGCGCGTCCCGCCGCCGCGATCGAGGGCATCGCGTACTTCACGGTCTCCGAGCTCCTCCAGAACATCAGCAAGCACGCGCGGGCCTCCCGCGGGTCGGTCGACGTGTGGCAGGTCGAGGACCGGCTGATGCTTCAGGTCTCCGACGACGGGGCCGGGGGCGCGGATGTGAGCGGTGGCTCCGGTCTTGCCGGGCTCGCCGAGCGGCTCGACGCGGTCGACGGGATCCTGGTCGTGGACTCGCCCGCGGGCGGGCCCACCACCGTGACGGCCGAGCTGCCCTGGCGGGCCTAGCCCGTCCCGTCGCCTCGCGGCGGATCTTTCCCACCCACCCGATTACCCCGCAGCACAGGGCCATCGGGTGGGTTTCGCCGTGCCGACCGCGAGCGAACACAGGCAAGCGGTTGTCCTCGAACGCCGTAACGCCCCTTCGTACGCGTTCGTACGCGCGATACTGAGTGCCGGGGGACACCCAGAACCACATATGCCGGGGGGCCGTGAACGTGGAGGACAAAGTGCGGGTCGTCATCGCCGAGGATTCGGTGCTGCTCAGGGAGGGCCTGACCCGGTTGCTGACCGACCGCGGGCACGACGTCGTCGCGGGGGTGGGCGACGCGGAAGCGCTGATCAAGACGATCAACGAATTCTCCTCGGCGGGCGAGCTGCCCGATGTGGTCGTCGCCGACGTGCGGATGCCTCCGACGCACACCGACGAGGGCGTGCGGGCCGCGGTGCATCTGCGCCACCAGTTCCCGGGGCTCGGGGTCCTCGTCCTCTCGCAGTACGTCGAGGAGCAGTACGCCACCGAGCTGCTCGCCGGGTCCAGCCGTGGCGTCGGCTATCTGCTCAAGGACCGCGTCGCCGAGGTGCGCGAGTTCGTGGACGCGGTGGTGCGTGTCGCGCAGGGTGGCACCGCGCTCGACCCGGAGGTCGTGGCGCAGCTGCTCGGCCGCAGCCGCAAGCAGGACGTGCTCGCGGGGCTTACTCCACGCGAGCGCGAGGTACTCGGTCTGATGGCCGAGGGGCGGACGAACTCGGCGGTGGCCCGGCAGTTGGTGGTGAGTGACGGCGCGGTGGAGAAGCACGTCAGCAACATCTTCCTGAAGCTGGGGCTCTCCCAGAGTGACGGGGACCACCGGCGCGTACTGGCGGTCCTCACCTATCTCAATTCCTAACAATCTGACACCCTGTCAGATATTTGAAACCCGCGTTTAGCACGAGCACGGAGAACAGTCCTAGAACCAAAGGATGAGTGGGGGGCGTCTTCCATGACGGAGTGGAGGGCGAGGCAGACCATGACAAAACGGGGCATTGAAGCGTCTCAAAAGTGCGTCCGTCATGCGATCAACCCCAGGAAGGCGACCCTTACCGACGTAGGGTGGGCCTTGGGAAGGCCGGTCGCCCAGCCCTTCCCGCTCAGCCGCCCGAGGGAGGTCCAGTTCAGTGACCAGCCAGGTCAGTAGCACAGCCGATCAGGCCGATGGGGCAGTCGTCGGAGAGCAGCGCAAGCCTGCTGGTGAGAAGGATGTACGCCGTCTGGACCGGGTGATCATTCGCTTCGCGGGTGACTCCGGTGACGGTATGCAGCTCACCGGTGACCGGTTCACTTCGGAGACGGCGTCCTTCGGGAACGACCTCTCGACACTGCCGAACTTCCCCGCCGAGATCCGTGCTCCTGCCGGGACCCTGCCGGGTGTTTCCTCCTTTCAGCTGCATTTCGCCGACCACGACATCCTCACGCCGGGCGACGCGCCGAACGTCCTGGTCGCGATGAACCCGGCGGCGCTGAAGGCGAACATCGCCGATGTGCCGCGCGGCGCGGAGATCATCGTCAACACGGACGAGTTCTCCAAACGGGCGATGCAGAAGGTCGGCTACGAGGTCTCGCCGCTGGAGGACGGTTCGCTGGACGGATACAGCGTCCACCCGGTGCCGCTGACGACGCTGACGGTCGAGGCGCTCAAGGAGTTCGACCTCTCGCGCAAGGACGCGGGGCGCAGCAAGAACATGTTCGCGCTCGGCCTGTTGTCGTGGATGTACCACCGGCCGACCGAGGGCACCGAGAAGTTCCTGCGGACGAAGTTCGCGAAGAAGCCGGACATCGCCGAGGCGAACATCGCCGCCTTCCACGCCGGTTGGAACTTCGGCGAGACGACGGAGGACTTCGCGGTCTCGTACGAGGTCGCGCCCGCCGCCCACGCCTTCCCGACCGGCACGTACCGCAACATCTCGGGGAACCTCGCCCTCTCCTACGGCCTGATCGCCGCGGGCCGGCAGGCGGATCTGCCGCTCTATCTCGGCTCGTACCCGATCACTCCGGCCTCGGACATCCTGCACGAGCTGTCCAAGCACAAGAACTTCGGCGTGCGGACCTTCCAGGCGGAGGACGAGATCGCCGGGATCGGCGCCGCGCTTGGCGCGGCGTTCGGCGGCTCGCTCGCGGTGACGACGACTTCGGGGCCCGGTGTGGCGCTGAAGTCGGAGACGATCGGGCTCGCGGTCTCGCTCGAACTGCCGCTCCTTGTCGTGGACATCCAGCGCGGCGGGCCCTCCACCGGTCTGCCGACCAAGACCGAGCAGGCGGATCTGCTGCAGGCGATGTTCGGGCGCAACGGCGAGGCGCCGGTGCCGATCGTGGCACCGAAGACGCCGGCCGACTGCTTCGACGCGGCACTGGAGGCGGCCCGCATCGCGGTCACCTACCGCACTCCGGTGTTTCTGCTGTCGGACGGCTATCTCGCCAACGGCTCCGAGCCGTGGCGCATCCCGGACACCGATGAACTCCCGGACCTGCGCGTGCAGTTCGCCTCGGGGACCAATCACACCGAGGACGACGGCACCGAGGTCTTCTGGCCCTACAAGCGCGATCCGCAGACCCTGGCCCGTCCCTGGGCGATCCCCGGCACGCCCGGCCTCGAACACCGCATCGGCGGCATCGAGAAGCAGGACGGCACCGGCAACATCTCCTACGACCCCGCCAACCACGACTTCATGGTCCGCACCCGCCAGGCCAAGATCGACGGCATCGAGGTCCCCGACATCGAAGTCGACGACGCGACCGGCGACGCCAAGCTGCTCGTCCTCGGCTGGGGTTCCACCTACGGCCCCATCACCGCCGCGGTACGGCGCCTGCGGGCGGTCGGCGAGAGCGTGGCGCAGGCCCATCTGCGCCATCTCAACCCCTTCCCGCGGAATCTGGGCGAGGTCCTGAAGCGTTACGACAAGGTGGTGATTCCCGAGATGAACCTCGGGCAGCTCGCCACGCTGCTGCGCGCCAAGTACCTCGTGGACGCGGTCTCGTACAACCAGGTCAATGGAATGCCGTTCAAGGCCGAGCAGCTCGCCACGGCTCTCAAGGAGGCCATCAATGGCTGACACGAAGACCGAAGGCACGGGGAGCACGATCGAAGCGCTCTCGTTGGTGCCCAAGGCCGAGGCCAAGCAGTCCATGAAGGACTTCAAGTCCGACCAGGAGGTGCGTTGGTGTCCCGGCTGCGGTGACTACGCGGTCCTGGCGGCCGTGCAGGGCTTCATGCCCGAACTGGGCCTGGCCAAGGAGAACATCGTCTTCGTCTCGGGCATCGGCTGCTCAAGCCGCTTCCCGTACTACATGAACACCTACGGGATGCACTCCATCCACGGCCGTGCCCCCGCCATCGCCACCGGACTCGCCTCATCGCGGCGGGACTTGAGCGTGTGGGTGGTCACCGGCGACGGGGACGCCCTGTCCATCGGCGGCAACCACCTCATCCACGCCCTGCGCCGCAACGTCAACTTGAAGATCCTGCTCTTCAACAACCGGATCTACGGACTCACCAAGGGCCAGTACAGCCCCACGTCCGAGGTCGGCAAGATCACGAAGTCGACGCCGATGGGATCCCTCGACGCGCCCTTCAACCCGGTGTCGCTGGCGATCGGCGCGGAGGCGTCGTTCGTGGCGCGGACCGTGGACTCCGACCGCAAGCACCTCACCTCGGTCCTTCGCGAGGCCGCCGAACACCCCGGCACCGCCCTGGTCGAGATCTACCAGAACTGCAACATCTTCAACGACGGCGCCTTCGAGGTGCTGAAGGACAAGCAGCAGGCCGAGGAGGCGGTGATCCGCCTGGAGCACGGGCAGCCGATCCGCTTCGGCACCGACGGCTCCAAGGGTGTCGTACGCGACCCGGCGACCGGTGATCTCAAGGTTGTCCCGGTCACGCCTGAGACCGAGTCCCAGATCCTGGTCCACGACGCGCACTCGACGTCGCCCACCCAAGCCTTCGCCCTCTCCCGGCTCGCCGACCCCGACACCCTGCACCACACCCCGATCGGCGTCTTCCGCAACGTCGAGCGCCCGGTCTACGACACGCTGATGTCCGACCAGCTCGACACCGCCATCGAGCAGAACGGCAAGGGCGACCTGGCCGCGCTCCTCGCGGGCGGCGACACCTGGACCGTCGTCGGCTAGCTACGTCGGCTACCTCGACCCGCTGTCCCCGAAGCCCGGTTCTGATCCTTCAGGACCGGGCTTCGTCGTACGCAAGGCGCGCTTCCTGTACGTCCGCCAGGCGCTGCTCGGTCCACTCGGCGAGCGCCCGGACCTGCGTACCGACCTCACGTCCGAGGTCGGTGAGCGAGTAGTCGACGCGCGGCGGAATGACCGGCTTGGCGTCGCGGTGCACGAGGCCGTCGCGCTCCAGGGTCTGAAGCGTCTGCGTCAGCATCTTCTCGCTGACCCTGCCGAGGGCTCTGCGCAGCTCACTGAAGCGGTACGAGCGCTCGTCCAGGGCGATCAGGACGAGCACGCCCCAGCGGCTCGTGACGTGCTCCAGGACGAGGCGCTGCGGGCACATCCCCTCGTCCCCGAGGTTCCAGTTACTTACTGCCATGCCAGTACCTTACTTCAAAGTGGGTACTTTCCATAAGTTAGCGCCAGACGTACGCTCATCGTCACAACCACACCTAAGGGAGATACCAGACATGAGCATCGTCGTCACCGGAGCCACCGGAAACCTCGGCCGTCTCGTCATCGACGGACTGCTCGACGCGCGGATACCCGCCGGGCAGATCGCCGCCGTCGTCCGCGACAAGGAGAAGGCCGCCGATCTCGCCGCGCGCGGCGTCGAGCTGCGGATCGCGGACTACAGCGCGCCCGAGACCCTCGCCGGTGTCTTCGCCGCCGGCGACCGGGTCCTGCTGATCTCCGGCAGCGAGGTCGGGCAGCGCGTGCCGCAGCACGCGGCGGTGATCGACGCGGCCCGCGCGGCGGGCGTCGCGCTGCTCGCGTACACCGGTGTCCTCGGCGGGCCCGACGCCGACTTCGACCTCGCGGCCGAGCACAAGGAGACCGAGCGGCTCATCCTCGAATCCGGGCTTCCGCACACGTTCCTGCGCAACGGCTGGTACCACGAGAACTACACGGCCAACCTCGCCCCCGTCCTGGAGCACGGCGCCGTCGTCGCCTCCGCGGGCGAGGGCAGGGTCGCCTCCGCCGCGCGCGCCGACTACGCGGCTGCCGCCGTCGCCGTGCTGACCGGTGAGGGGCATGAGGGCAAGGCGTACGAGCTGAGCGGCGATGTCGCCTGGAGCCTGGCCGAGTACGCCGCCGAGGTCGCCCGGCAGACCGGCAAGGACATCTCGTACGCGAACGTCCCCGCCGAGCAGAACCTCGCGATCCTGACCGGCGCCGGGCTTCCCGAGCAGTTCGCCGCGATCCTCGTGGACGTGGACTCGGCGATCGAGCGGGGCCTGCTCGCCGGTACGAGCGGCGATCTGGCCCGGCTCATCGGACGGCCCACGACGCCTGTCGCCGACGCGATCTCGGCCGCGCTCAAGGGCTGAGGCGCGGCGAGACGGAGGTCATGACGGTTCTCGTCATGACCGTACGGTTCTCGTCATGACCGTACGGTTCTCGTCATGACCGTTCTCGTGAGACGGGCATGACACGGGGGTGTCCGTGCCGCTACCTTCTTGGGGGCAGCGTGGGGCTGCCGCGCACCAAGGAGGGGCCGTGAACGCTGCCGCAGCCGAGCAGTCGAAGGGCGAGCAGCGCATAGGGCTCCTGAACGGCTTCGCGGCCTACGGGATGTGGGGCCTCGTACCCCTCTTCTGGCCGCTGCTCAAGCCGGCCGGGGCGGGCGAGATCCTCGCGCACCGCATGACGTGGTCGCTCGTCGTGGTGGGCATCGCGCTCCTTGCCGTGCGGCGCTGGGCCTGGGCCGGCGAGCTGATCCGGCAGCCGCGCAAGCTGGGCCTCGTGACGATCGCCGCGGCGGTCATCACGCTCAACTGGGGCGTCTACATCTGGGCCGTGAACTCCGGCCACGTCGTGGAAGCCTCCCTCGGCTACTTCATCAACCCCCTGGTCACCATCGCCATGGGCGTCCTGCTCCTCGGCGAACGGCTGCGTGCGGTGCAGTGGACGGCCGTCGCCGTCGGCCTCGCGGCGGTCCTCGTCCTCGCCTTCGGGTACGGGCAGCCGCCGTGGATCTCGCTCTGCCTCGCCTTCTCCTTCGCCACGTACGGCCTGGTGAAGAAGAAGGTCGGGCTCAGCGGTCTGGAGTCCCTCGCCGCCGAGACCGCCATCCAGTTCCTGCCCGCGGTCGGATTCCTGGTGTGGCTGAGCGTGCGGGGTGACGCCACGTTCGGCGCGGAGGGCTTCGGGCACGGGGCCCTGCTGGCGGCGACCGGTGTGGTCACCGCCATTCCCCTGGTCTGCTTCGGCGCCGCGGCGATCCGGGTGCCGCTCGCGACGCTGGGGATGCTGCAGTACCTCGCGCCCGTCTTCCAGTTCCTGCTGGGCATCCTGTACTTCCATGAGGCGATGCCGCCCGAGCGGTGGGCCGGGTTCGGGCTTGTGTGGCTGGCGCTGACTCTGCTGACCTGGGACGCGGTGCGCGGCGCTCGGCGTAATGCGGTTCGGCTTGCCGCGGGGCGTCGGGCTGCTGTTACGGGGGCTCCCGCCTCCGCCGCCTCCTCCTCCGCCGCCGGGCGGGAGACTGAGCCTGCGGCTTGAGCGGCCCGATGCTGCCGCCTGCTGTTGTGTGGCTGCGGGCACGTGGGGGTTGAGCGCGCAGTTCCCCGCGCCCCTGACGGGGCGCCCCCCGGCAGGAAGATCAGCCCCAGGCCTTCGCCTTCGCCGCGCCCTTCGCGTAGAGGCTGAAGTCACGCGGCTCCCGGCCCAGGACATCCCGTACGCCCGTCGTCGGCGCCGCGTTGTGGCCCTCCCTGAGCCAGTCGAGTACGTCCGCGAGGGCGCGGGCCGCTTCGGCGGGCACGGCGGCGGCGGTCAGCTCGCTCGCGTATGCGTCCGCCGTGATGTGCTCGAAGCGCATCGGGCGCCCCCACGCTTCCGCCAGCTCCGCGACCGCTTCGGCGAAGGTGAGCGCGCGGGGCCCGGAGAGTTCGTAGACCCTGCCCGTGTGTCCGTCCTCGGTGAGCAGCGCGGCGGCCACGTCCGCGATGTCCTCCGCGTCGATGAAGGGTTCGGGCACGTCGCCCACGGGCAGCGCCAGGCGGCCTTCGCGCAGGGGTGCGGCGAAGATGTCCTCGTCGAAGTTCTGCGAGAAGTTGTTGGGCCGGATCACCGTCCAGTCCACGCCCGCCTCGCGCACCACGCGCTCGGCCTCCGCCATCGACGGCTCGAAGGAGTCGCCGAACACCTCGACGCCCCGCCCGGACAGGACCACGAAGCGGCGTACGCCCGCCGCCGCTGCCTGGTCGACGAAGTCGGCGATCGGCTCGGGGCCGGGCGGGCCGACCAGGTACAGGGCGGCCACGCCCTGAAGGGCCGGGGCCCAGGTGGCGCGGTCGTTCCAGTCGAAGCGGGTCTCGCCGGAGCGGGAGGCCGCGCGCACGGTCCGGCCCTGCTCCCGCAGCCGGGCCACAAGGCGTCGGCCTGTCTTGCCGGTGGCGCCGAGTACGAGGATGAGGTCGTCGGACGCCGGAGCGTTGAGGTTCTTCGCGTTGTCGGTCATGGGTACAGCCAACTGCCTCAGCGGAGCTGGGCACATGGGTGCTCGTCTCGCCCGCATGGGAGTACGTCCACACCCTCACGGCGCCGTCTACGGTGGGGGCATGGACGCTCTGGGGGATCTGCTGCGAGGGGTGCGCGCGGACGGCGCGCTGTTCAACCGCACGGTACTGACCGGGCCTTGGGAGACCGGCCACACCGAGGGAGCGGCCCTGACGCTGATCGCGGTGATGCACGGCACGGCGCGGGTCGCCGCCGCCTCGGGTGAGCCGCGCACCCTGCGGGAGGGGGGCGCCGCCGTGGTCTGCACGACGGCTCCGTTCACGCTGGCCTCCACGGAGGACGGCTGCGAGAGCGAGCTCATCACCGGGGCCTACCAGCTGGACGGAGCGGTGGGGCGCCGTCTGATCAGCATGCTGCCGCCGCTCCTCGTGGTGCCGTCCGGCGACGACTGCATGCCCATCCTGGAGCTGATCGCGGCGGAGGTGGCCGCCGACCGGCCCGGCCGCCAGTACGTGATGGACCGGATGCTCGACTGGATGCTGGCCTGCACCTTGCGGGAGTGGTTCGACCTGCCGGACGCCTGCCCGCCCACCTGGTACCGCGCGCTCGGCGACGAGGTGGTCGGCCCCGCCCTGCACGCCATGCACGACGAGCCCTCGCGGCCGTGGACGGTGGCGTCGCTGGCCGCGCGCGCCCAGGTGTCGCGCGCGGCCTTCGCCCGCAACTTCGCCGAGCTGGTCGGCAGGCCCCCCATGGCGTACCTCACCGAGTGGCGCATGACGCTCGCCGCCGAACTGCTCGCCGAGCCGGGCGCGACGGTGGCGTCGGTGGCCGGACAGGTCGGATACGCCGACGCGTTCGGCTTCAGCGACGCCTTCAAGCGACTTCGAGGTATCGCACCCAGCGGCTACCGCGCCTCACTGACGGCGGGGCGGCCGGGGCCCGGCTCGCTGCGGGCGGTGGGGTGACCGGTTGAGCGGGAGGCCCCCCGGGCCACCGGGTCGCCTGGCCGCCCGGCGAAACACGTCGGCCCCACCTCCTGCGATTCGGGCGTCATCGTCGCTACCTTCACCCATAAGGGACCAGAAGTGATCGAAAGCGACATGATCTGACCGAGCCGGCGGGAGGTCGAGACCCTCGTGTCCGAGACGACGAGTCCGACCGGCCGCCTCCCCTGCCGTTCCTCCGGCCGCCTCCCCGGACGCCTCCTCGACCGCATCCCCGAGCGTCTCTCCGGCCGCGACGACCTCCCCCTCCTCGCCGTCTGCGCCGCCTTCGCCATCCTCTCGTCGGCTCTCGTCCCGCTCACCCTTTCCCTCGGCTGGGACGAGATCGTCTACGCGAGCCGCTTCCCGCCGTACGCGCCCGCCACCCCCTTCAGCGCTCCCCGCACCCGTGGCGTCCCGCTGCTCATCTCCCCCGTGGCGGCTTGGAGCGACTCGACCGTCCTGCTCAGGGTGTGGCTGACGCTGCTCTCGACCGCCGCCCTCTACCTGGGCTTCCGCCCCTGGCTGCGCGTCGTCGCGCACCGTCCCGCCGCCGTCGGCGTGGCTGCCGGGCTCTACGGAAGCCTCTGGTTCGCGCTGTTCTACGCGAACGCCGCGATGCCGAACCACTACACCGCCATGGGCGTCACGGCGGCGGTCGGGCTCTTCCTCGGGGCACGCCCCGGACGCCTCGCCCTCGCGGGGATCGCGGCGGGGCTCGCCCTCGCCGCCCTCATGCGCCCCAACGACGGTGCCGCCGTCGCCGCCCCGCTGCTCGCCGCCGCCCTGCTCGTGCCCGCCTGGCGGACACGGGGGCGCGTCCTCGCCGTGGCGGGCGGCGTCCTGGCGGGTCTGCTGCCGTGGGTGGTCGAGGCATACGTGCGCTTCGGCGGCGTACGCGAACGGCTCAGCGCCGCGAGTGACGTGCAGGGCGGGCTGCGTCCCCTCGCGGCCATCGAGGCCCAGTTCACCGCGCTGGACGGCCCGTTGCTCTGCAGGCCGTGCGCCGCCGACCAGCTCAGGATCGTGGCCGCGGGGTGGTGGATCCTGCTGCCGATTCTCGTGGCCGCGGGGCTGTGGGCCGCAGGGCGGACCGAGCAGGGGGCGGCCGACCGGGGGACACCCGACACCACCCGGCAGGCGACCCGCCGCGCCCTCTGGCTGACCGTGGCCGTCGCCGTGGCTGTCGCCCTGCCCTACTTCCTCCTCGTCCCCTACGGAGCCCCCCGCTTCCTCCTCCCCGCCGACGCCCTCCTCGCGATCCCCGCGGCCCTGGGACTCCTCGCCCTCCTCGACCGGACGAAGCGCGGCGTCACCGTCGCCATCGCCGCCCTCCTCATCGCCCACCTGGCGGTCCAACTCCCCCTGGCCTTCGGCAACGCCCGTATCCAGGCCGGTGCCCGCGGAGACTGGGCCCGCATCACCGACGTCCTGTACGAGCACGGGGTCCGCGCCCCCTGCCTCCTGAAGGGCAACACCTCGGTGATCCCCATCGCGTACGTCTCCGGATGCTCGGCCGCCGACCACAGCGACCGGCGGCAGCCCGCCGCCCTCGTCCTGCGCGGGCAGGAGCCCCCGCGCTGGGCACGCGACTGGCGGCGCCACCCCGTGCCGGACACCTACGCCCCCGGCTGGACCGTGCTCGTGCCGCCGACGACCGCCTTGCGGAACGCGTCGACCGATATGCGCTCTTGACGCACGGTCAAGCTCACCCGCACCATCAGGCACGCCAATTCCGTTCGACGTTCACGGAATTGGCGTCCCCCCACGCAACGAACGATCCAACAGAACACGGAGCCCCCCACATGAAGCTCTCCGTTCCCGGACGCGCCACGGCAGCCGCCGTCATAGCCGTCACCGGACTCTTCACCACCAGCGCCATATCTTCCGCGGCCCCCACCCCCGCGGCCGCCGCCCCCGACATCTCCGTGGCCAACGTCCAGGCCCACCTCTCGCAGCTTCAGTCCATCGCCTCGTCCAACGGCGGCAACCGTGCCCACGGCAGCGCGGGCTACAAGGCCTCGATCGACTACGTGAAGGGCAAGCTGGACGAGGCCGGATTCACCACCTCGCTCCAGGAGTTCACCTCCAACGGCAAGACCGGCTACAACCTCATCGCGGACTGGCCCGGCGGCGACGCCGACCAGGTCGTCATGGCGGGCTCGCACCTCGACAGCGTCGATTCGGGTCCCGGCATCAACGACAACGGCTCCGGTTCGGCCGCGATCCTGGAGACCGCGCTCACCGTGGCGCGCGAGCAGTACAAGCCCACCAAACACCTGCGGTTCGCCTGGTGGGGAGCGGAGGAGCTGGGGCTCGTCGGCTCCTCGCACTACGTCGACAAGCTGCCCGCGGGCGAGCGTTCGAAGATCAAGGACTACCTGAACTTCGACATGATCGGCTCGCCGAACCCGGGTTACTTCGTCTACGACGACGACCCCACGATCGAGAAGACCTTCAAGGACTTCTACGGCGGCCTCGACCTCGCCACGGAGCCCGACGAGGAGGGCGACGGCCGCTCGGACCACGCGCCGTTCAAGGACGCGGGCATCCCGGTCGGCGGCCTGTTCAGCGGCGCCGACTACAAGAAGACCGCCGAGCAGGCCCAGAACTGGGGCGGCACGGCCGGTGAGCCGTTCGACAAGTGCTACCACTCCGCGTGCGACACGGAGTCGAACATCGACGGGACCGCACTCGACCGCAACAGCGACGCCGTGGCGTACGCGGTGTGGGGGCTCTCCGCCTGATGCTCCTGAGGCCCTGAGGCCCCCGGCCCGGGTACCCCCTGGACGCAATTACCTGCGCGTGCATATAGTGCATGCGCAGGTAATCGCACGCCTCACACCCAGGGGGACCCCATGACCCGCAAGTTCCTGTTCGTGCTCGGCAGCGCCCGCGCCGACGGCAACTCCGAGACCCTGGCCCGCAAGGCCGCCGAGCAGCTCCCGTCGGACGCCGAGCAGCGCTGGCTGCACCTCGCCGACCATCCGCTGCCCGACTTCGAGGACCGGCGCCACGAGGGCACCCGCCCCCGCGCACGGCCCCGGCCCGTCGGCGACAACGAGGCGCTGCTCCTGGACGCCACCCTCGACGCCACGGACATCGTCATCGTGTCGCCCCTGTACTGGTACTCGCTGTCGGCCACCACCAAGCGCTACCTCGACTACTGGGACGCCTGGCTGGAGGTCCCGGAGGTCGACTTCAAGAACGCCCTTGAGGGCCGTGCCCTGTGGGGCGTGACGGCGCTCGCACACAGCGAGGAGGAGGTCGCGGAGCCCCTGATCGGCACGCTGAACCACACCGCCGCCTTCTTCCCGATGCGCTTCGGGGGCGTCCTGCTCGGCAACGGCTCAAGGCCGGGCAACGTGCTCGACGACGCCGAGGCCCTCGCCCGCGCCAAGACGTTCTTCGCGCAGGAGCCGCCGCTCGCCCGCTACCCGTACGACAAAGACTGATGCTCAGGCAGTGATGTCCTTCGCCCCGAACCTCGCCCACGCCGCCGAGCCGAACAGGGCCGCGTACAGGCCCTGGAGGCCGAGGTTCTTGACCAGCTCGTCCCAGTAGACGGGCTCGCGCATCAGGTCCGCGAAGGACAGCCAGTAGTGCGAGAAGAAGTACGGCTGGACGGCGCTCAGTTGGGGGATCTGGTCGAGGATCTGGATCGTGATGAGCAGGCCGACGGTCGTCGCCATCGCCGCGATGCCGCTGCTGGTCAGCGTCGACACGAAGAGGCCGAGCGCCGCCACACCGATCAGTGACGCGGCGACCACGAGGGCGATGAGCAGGGCTCTCAGCAAGCCTTCGCCGAAGCCGATCCGAGTCCCGGAGATCGTGGTGACCTCGCCGACCGGGAAGAGCAACGCCCCGACCGCGAGCGCGGAGACGGCCACGACGAGCGTCGCGACCAGGCAGAACGTCATCGCCGTCGCGTACTTGGCGAGCAGCAGCCGTGTACGTCCCGCGGGGGCGACCAGGAGATAGCGCAGCGTCCCCGCGCTGGACTCGCCCGCGATGGAGTCGCCCGCGACGACGCCGACCGCCATGGGCAGGAAGAAGGGGAGGGTCGCGGCGAGCGCGGTGAAGACCAGGAACAGGCCGTTGTTGGTCACCTGCGCGATGAACGCCGGGCCCCCCGCCTCGCCGCCCCCGCCCATCGTCGAGCCGTCGCTGGTCTCGATCTTGACGGCGACGCCCACCAGGATCGGCACGGCGGCGAGCACGCCGAGCAGGGCGAGGGTGCGCCAGCGGCGGAAGGTGATGCCCAGCTCGCTGCGGAAGAGCCCGAAGGTCCAGATCCGCCGCACTTCCCGTGGGCCGCTCACCTCTCGTACGCCTTCGATCTCAGTTACGTCGTCGACCTCAGCCCGCGACATCGAAACCCTCCCCCGTCAGCGCCACGAACGCGTCCTCCAGCGAGGCCCGTTCGACGCCGAAGCCCCGCACTCGTACGCCCGCGCCGACCAGGGCGGCGTTCAGCTCCGCGAGGTCCGTGCCGGTCTCCGCGCCCGGCGGTTCGCCCGTCACGCGGTCCTCCGTCACGACGAGATCCGTCACGCCGAGTTCCTTCAGGACGCGGGCCGCGTCGCCCGTGTCCGGCGTCGTCACCACGAGGCGTCCCCGCGCACCGGCGGCGAGTTCGGCGACCGGGCCCTGGGTGATCAGGCGGCCCTGGGCCATCACCGCGGCATGCGTGCAGACCTGCTCGATCTCGTCCAGGAGGTGCGAGGAGAGAAAGACGGTCGTGCCCTCGAACGCCAACTCCCTTACCAGCGCCCGTATCTCGCGCATGCCCTGCGGATCCAGGCCGTTGGTCGGCTCGTCGAGTACGAGGAGTCTGCGCGGCTGAAGCAGCGCGGCCGCGAGGCCGAGGCGCTGCTTCATACCGAGCGAGTACGCCTTCGCCTTCTTGCCCGCGGCGGCCGACAACCCCACCCGTTCCAGGGCCGATTCGGCGCGGGAGCGGCGGGTGCGGGGGTCCGCGGTCGGGTCGGCGGCGTCGTACCGCAGGAGGTTGTCGCGGCCGGAGAGGAAGCCGTAGAGGGCGGGGCCCTCGATGAGCGCGCCCACGTGCGGGAGCACGGAGCGGGCCGCTCGCGGCATCGCGCTGCCGAGGACCCGTGCTTGGCCGGACGTTGGCTCGATCAGGCCCATCAGCATCCGGATGGTGGTCGTCTTGCCCGAGCCGTTCGGACCGAGGAACCCGAAGACGCTGCCCTGGGGAACGGTGAGGCTCAGCCCGTCCACGGCCAACTGCTTGCCGTAGCGCTTGGTGAGGGCATCCGTCTCGATCACGCTTTGCGCCGGGCTGCCGTTGCTGGGCGGCACCTTGTCCTCCCCCGCTCGAAGTCGTGACGGCGGGCCCGAGGTACCTGCCAGGCACCTCGGACCCGCCGCTCGATCGCCGTACCGCACCGTGCTACTTCGCCGCGTTCGCTGCCTTCACCAGCGCATCCTTCGTGACCGCGCCCGCGTAGACCTTGCCGTCCTCGGTGATGAGGGCGTTGATCAGGCGCGTCTTGAAGACCGTGCCCGAGCCGAAGTCGCCCGACACCTTGTCGCCGAGCGAGTCGAGGAGCCGCTGCGCGTCCGGCGGGACGTCGCCGGAGCCGCCCGACGGGATGCCCTGGCCGCCCGGCAGTTCCAGCTCGGCGATGGAGGTCCAGCCCTTGCCGATGACGTTCAGACCGTTCAGGTCCTCCTCGCCCTTGAACTCCTTGCCCTTGAACTCCTTGCCGCCGTCCTTGAAGCCGTGCTGCTCGGCCTTGGCGTCATCGCCCTCCGTGACCTTCGCGCCCTTGGGCGGCGTGAAGTCGAAGGTCGACGCGGCCGGCTTGCCGAAGTCGACCTTGGTGAAGCCCGCGTCGACGACCGCGCTGCCGCCGCCCGCCGGGGTGAGCGTGAACTTCAGCGGCGTACCGGTCTTGGAGTCCACGGCGACCGTGATCTGGCCGACCGTCGAGCCGGACTGCTTGGGCTTGATGACCAAGCGGTAGGCGTCACGGCCCGCGACCTGCGCGGTGCCGTCCACCTTCACCGACGTCGTGTCGTCGGCCGCCTTCAGCGCTTCCTCGGCCAGCTCCTTGGGGGTGGAGGGGACACCCTTGGGGAGGTCCTTCTTGCCGGAGTCCCTACTGGCGTCCTTGCCCGCCGACTTGGAGTGGTACGCCTCGTTCGACTTGCTGTCGTAGGCCCATACGTCGTCGCCGTTGTGGATCAGGCTGTACTCGGCCGCGTCGTCCAGGACGGACAGCTTCTGCTTGTCGGGGCCGTCTGCGGCGACGCGCAGCGTGTGCGTGCCGGTGGCCAGCTCCATCAGCTTGGACCGCGGGTCCGCTGCCGAGCCCTCGCCGTCCCCGCCGCCATCGCCGCCCGAGCCGCTGCCCGTAGCCAAGCCGCCGGCCATGTCGCCGCCGAAGGACGGAAGGCCGAGGTCGGTGCTGATCTTCACGGTGCCCGAGAGCTGCTCCGTGTCCGACGCGGCGATCTTCTCGATGAGTTCCTGTGCGGTGACGTCGGGCAGCTTGGGGTCGCCCGACGTGGCGAGCGCCGGGACGAGCCCGATGGTCGCCGCCGCCACCCCCGCCACCGCGACGGGAACCACGTAACGCGCCGCCTTGCGGCGGGCCGCGCGCAGCTCTCCGGTATCGCTGGTGTTCTGCTCCGGTTCGTACGGTGCCATTGTGTGCCCTACCTCCGTGGTCGGCGGCGGCCTTCCCAGTACGTGCGTGCGTCCACTCCGCGCCGCCATTCTCACCCGAATAGGTCAGGAGTGGTTGTTCTTGCTGGACCTTGTTGTTCTCCATACGACCAAATCGGCCAGCCAGAAGCGTCAGACCCCGGGATCAACTCCACGTACTGCTGTGGGATGACACAGAGGGGCGGCACCTCCCCCAACCAGTAGGGGAAGCGCCGCTTCTGTCTCAGGGGCTCAGCGCTGCACGAACACGTAGTCCGCCTTGTACGGCACCTTCGCGATGGCGCCCGGTTTGCAGGAACCCGCCGGTGCGACCCCGCCCACCGTGTTCAGGCGCAGGATCTCCGCAGTGCCCGCGAGTAGCCCGCGCGGCTTTCCGGTCTGCGTTGCGGCCAGGTCGAGTTCGGGGATGTTCTTGTCGCCGTTCGGGGTCCTGGAGATCAGCTTGCCGGTGACCTGGCTGCGGTCGGGGGCGGTCCAGCGCGGGGTGCCCGAGTTGGGGGCGACGAAGTCGTGCGCGATGCCGGCGCCGAGCCTCGCCCGCACGTCACGCTGCGCGAAGGCGAACTTGCCGGAACCGTCATCGGCCTTCTTGCACTCGTAGATCTGCTCGCCCTGGAGCACGGGCGCCTGGAAGCTGGCCGCCGCGTCACGGAAGTCGAAGTCCGTGGTCACCTTGTGGAGCTGGCCGCGGACCGCGCCGCCGGGGAACTGGGCGGTGTGCAGGTTGGCGTAGAAGCTGTTCGGGTTCGCCTTCAACTGCTCGAGCAGCGCCGCGTCGTGGACCTTGACCGAGCCGGTGACGCGGTTGCTCTTGCTCTTGCTCTCGGCGAGCAGCTTGGTGAAGTCGACCTTGACGCCGCCGTTGGTGCCCTTGGCGCCCTGGTGGATGTGGAGGGCGGTCGGCTTGCCGGTGCCGCGCCACTTGACGGTGACCGACACCTTGTCGCCATCGACCTTGACGAATTCGAGCGCCCGGCCGTCCTTGTCGCCGACCGCGGGGCCGCCCGGCACCGGCACCTCGTTCGCGCCGTTCATGCTCGCCGCGAAGATCGCCCCGCCGGTGTCACTGCCGCCGTGCGCGGCCGCGGGCGGCGCCGCGACCGCCAAGCCCGCGGCGGCCACCACGGCGACGGTGCCAAAAGTGCCCAGAGTGCTGCGCGTACCCAAAGTGCTCAGAGAGCCCATCATCCGAAATCTCCCCCGTACCTGAGCCGACGCCCCAATGCGTCGGCTTCCGGACATAGGTACGGAATGGATCCGATCCTGGACTCAATCCAAGGCGGACGAGGGGGTGTGACCTCCGTCACACATCGGTCACGTCCCTCAGCGGGCCTCAGCCCGCCCGGTGCACCACCAGATCGCAGAGCTCGACGAGCGACGTCTTCGCGTCGCAGTCCCGCAGCGGCGCGAGCGTGTCCCGCGCCTCCTCCGCGTACCGCACGGTGTCCTTGCGCGCCTGCTCCAAGGCGGGGTGGACCCGCAGTCGCGCCAGCGCCTCCGCGTGCCGCGCGTCGTCCGTCAGGTCCGAGTCCAGGAGCTCGCACAGGGCGATGTCCTCGGGGAGCCCGAGCTTCTCCACCCGCTCACGCAGGCGCAGGACCGGCAGCGTCGGAATGCCCTCGCGCAGATCGGTGCCGGGCGTCTTGCCCGACTCGTGCGAGTCGGAGGCGATGTCCAGTACGTCGTCGGCGAGCTGGAAGGCGACACCGAGCCGCTCGCCGTACTGGGTCAGGACGTCCACGACGGTCTCGTCCGCGCCCGACATCATGGCGCCGAAACGGCACGCCACGGCGACGAGCGAGCCGGTCTTGCCGCCGAGCACGTCGAGGTAGTGGTCGACCGGGTCACGGCCCTCGCTCGGCCCCGCCGTCTCCAGGATCTGGCCGGTGACCAGGCGTTCGAACGCCTCCGCCTGGATGCGGACGGCGTCCGGGCCGAGGTCGGCCAGGATGTACGAGGCGCGGGCGAACAGGAAGTCACCCGTGAGGACGGCGACGGAATTGCCCCAGCGCTGGTTGGCGCTCTCGACCCCGCGGCGCACGTCCGCCTCGTCCATCACGTCGTCGTGGTAGAGCGTCGCGAGGTGCGTGAGCTCGACGACGACGGCGGAGGGCACGACGCCCGGCGCGTACGGATCGCCGAACTGCGAGGCGAGCATCACGAGGAGCGGCCTGAACCGCTTGCCGCCCGCGCGCACCAGGTGCTGCGCGGCCTCCGTGATGAAGGGGACCCCGCTTTTGGTGGCGTCGAGCAGACCTTCCTCGACGGCCGCCAATCCGGCCTGGACATCGGCTTCGAGAGCCTGGTCCCGCACGCTGAGGCCGAAGGGCCCGACGACGGTCACGAGGGGTTCTCCTGTCTGCTGACGATCACAAGTCGGTCACTCGGTCGATCATCACTCGGTCGATCTTTGCGTGATGATCGCGTCGATGACACGGTTTGTCGATGTGTCGCTGCCATCACTCAAGTCAGCGTATCCGGTCGCCTTTCGATCACAGTGGGCACCCGCCTGTGCAATGCCGCCCAGGCGACGCGTGGTGACCACCGGTATGTTCTTGATCAGCTGATACGACCCAGAACTACCGGGAGCAGACCCTTTGTCCCGCACTGAGCCCGACACCGAACCCCCCGCGGAGCCGCCGACGGAGCCACCGCCCGGCGACGACCACGCCTTCTTCGGGCAGCCGCGCGGTCTGCTCACCCTGTCGGGTCTCGAGGTCTGGGAGCGTTTCTCGTTCCTCGGCATGCAGGCCATCCTCGTCCTGTACTTCGCGGACTCCGTCGGAGACGACGGAATGGGCATGGATTCCGGAACCGCCGCCTCGGTGTCGGCGGCGTACGGAACGCTCGTCTATCTGGTGTCGGTGGCGGGCGGCTGGCTCGCCGACCGCATCCTCGGCTCGTACCGCGCGGTCCTGTGGGGCGGCATCCTCATCGCCTGCGGCCACTACTCGATGGCCGTGCCGACGGCGACGATGACCTGGGTCGGGCTCGGCCTGATCAGCGCGGGCACCGGCCTGCTCAAGCCGAACGTCGCCTCGATGGTCGGCAAGCTCTACCGCACCGACGACGACCGGCGCGACGCGGGCTTCGCGCTGTACTACATGGGCATCAACATCGGCGCCTTCGCGGGACCGCTGATCACCGGCTGGCTCGGCGACCACAAGGGCTGGCACTGGGGCTTCTCGGCGGCCGCGATCGGCATGACCTTCGGTCTGATCCAGTACGTCCTCGGCCGCCGTCACCTCGCCGGGCGCAAGGCGGCGGCGGAATTCGCGCTGCCCAAGGACGCGATGCGCCGCGCGGTCGTCCTGATCGTCGCGGGCGTCGTCGTGTTCGCCGCCCTCGCGGGTCTGCTCGCCGCCGTCGGCTGGCTGACGATGGACCGTTTCGTCGACCTGCTCACCCTGATCTCGGTGATCGCGCCGATCGTCTACTTCGTGGTGATGTTCCGCAGCCCACGGGTGACGTCCGAGGAGCGCGGCCGCCTCAAGCCGTACGTGGTGCTCTTCCTCGCCTCGGTCGTCTTCAACTTCATCCTCTTCCAGGCGTACTCGACGATGATCCTGCTGGCGTCGACGAACGCCGAGACCGCGATCTTCGGCTTCACGTTCCCCGCGAGCTGGTACGCCTCCGCGCTCGGGGCGTTCGAGGTCGCGCTCGCCCCCGTCGTCGCCGCGGTCTGGGCCCGGATGGGCCACAGCCAGCCGCACGCCTCCAACAAGATCGCGTTCGGCGTGATCCTGGGCGGCCTGTCGTTCCTCCTGATGGTCCTGCCGACCTCGGGACACAGCGACGACACGTACAAGATGGCGGTCTGGTGGATCGTCGGCTCGTACCTGCTGCTCGGTCTCGGCGACATCCTCGTGGAGACCTCGGGCATGTCGGCCACGACGAAGCTCGCCCCCAAGGCGTTCGCCAGTCAGACCATGGCCCTCTGGTTCCTCTCGCTCGCCCTCGCCAACGGCATCCAGGCGCAGATCGTGAAGCTCTACGGAGAGGTCTCCAACCCGGCGTACTTCGGCGTGAACGGCGCGATCGCGGTGGCCGCCGGTGTGGCCGTCGTCCTGCTCGCACCGTGGCTGCGCCGCACCATGCACCCCGTCCACTGAGGACACTGAGGTTCCCCCCATGCAGATTCGCACTTCCTTCCCGTACGAGACCACCCACGAGGACGTCCAGGTACCCCTCCCGGACGGGACCAAGCTGTACGCGCGCGTCTGGCGCCCGGTGACGGACGAACCCGTCCCCGCGCTCCTGGAGTACCTCCCCTACCGCCTGAGCGACTGGACGGCGCCGCGCGACTGGCAGCGCCATCCCTGGTACGCGGGCCACGGCTACGCCTCCGTGCGCGTGGACGTGCGGGGCCACGGCAACTCGGAGGGCATGCCGGGCGACGAGTACGACACGGTGGAGCTCGCCGACGGGGTCGAGGTCGTCAACTGGCTCGCCGCGCAGCCCTGGTGCTCCGGCAAGGTCGGTATGTTCGGCATCTCCTGGGGCGGCTTCAACTCCCTCCAGATCGCGGCCCTCGCGCCCGAGCCGCTCAAGGCGATCATCACGGTCTGCTCCGCGGACGACCGCTATGACAACGACGTGCACTACATGGGTGGTTCCGTCCTGGCCGTGGACATGCACGCGTGGGCGGCGACGATGCTCGCCTTCGTCTCCCGCCCGCCGGACCCGCTGTTCGTCGGCGACGCCTGGCGGGACATGTGGCTGGCTCGCCTCGAAGCGGTCGACCCGTTCATTCACACCTGGCTCGACCACCAGACCCGGGACGCGTACTGGCAGCACGGCAGCGTCTGCGAGGACTACTCGGCGATCAACGCGGCGGTGCTCGCGGTGGGCGGCTTCCACGACCCCTACCGGGACACGGTCCTGCGCCTGGTCGAGCATCTGCCGGGCGACGTACGGGGGTTGATCGGGCCGTGGTCGCACCAGTACCCGGACCGCGGCCTGCCGCCGGGCCCGGCGATCGGCTTCCTCCAGGAGACGCTGCGCTGGTGGGACCACCACCTGAAGGGCGTCGAGAACGACGTCATGGCGGAGCCGAAGCTCCGCTCCTGGATCAGCGACTCACACCCGCCGGCGACGGTGTACGCGGAGCTGCCGGGCGGCTGGGTCGGCGACCCGTCCTGGCCTTCGCCGAACGTCACGCCGACCTCGTACGCCCTCCAAGGCGCGCCCATGCTGGTCAACTCCCCGCAGCACACGGGCCTGGATGCGGGGCGCTACTTCCCCTTCGGCAACGACGCGGACCTGCCGCCGGACCAGCGCGACGAGGACGCGAAGTCGGCGTGCTTCGAGTTCGAGGTCCCCTCGGCCGTACGCATCCTGGGCCGCCCCAAGGTGACGCTGCGCCTGAAGATGGATGTCCCGGCCGGCCAGGCGATCGCGCGGGTGTGCGACGTGGCCCCGGACGGTTCGTCGACCCTGGTGACGAGGGGCGTACTGAACCTCTCCGCCCGCAACGGCCGTGACCGTGTGACTCCGTGGCCGGTAGGCGAGACGGAGGACGTCACGTTCGAACTGAACGCGATCGGCCACACGTTCCCGCCGGGACACCGGATCAGGCTGGCGGTGTCGTCGGCGTACTGGCCGTGGATCTGGCCGCAGGCGGACTCGGCGGGCTTCGTCCTGGACCCGGCGGGCAGCACACTGGAACTCCCGGTGCGCGAGGGCGACTTGGACCCCTCCATCACTTTCGCCGCCCCCGAGCAGTCGGAGCCGCTCGGGGTGGTCCACCCGGCGACGCTCGACGAGCCGCGGCCCGAGCGCCTGGTCGTACGCGATGTGGCGAAGGGCGAGTGGCGCCTGGAGGTGGACCCGCGCTACGGCGGTACGCGGGTCTACCCGGACGGCCTCGAATTCACCGAGGACGCCGTGGAGACGTACACGATCAACGAGTCCGACCCGCTCAGCGCCCGCACCCGCTCCGACTGGAAGATCCGCCTGCACCGCCCCGAGCTGGCCTGGGACGTGTCCATCGAGTCCCGCTCGGAGATCACGTGCGACGCGGCGGACTTCATCACGTCGAACGAGGTGGTGTGCAAGGACGGCGAGGAGGTCGTCTTCCACCGCACATGGGAGAAGCGCATCCCGAGGACGGCGGGCTAACGGCCTTCGCTCCCCGCGCGGACTTCGCTCCCCTCGCGGGCCTCGCGCGGGAACAGTCGCTCCAGCACGACGGCCACCCCGTCGTCCTCGTTCGACGAAGTCACCTCGTCGGCAGCCGACTTGAGGTCGGGGTGGGCGTTGGCCATGGCGACACCGCGGGCCGCCCACACGAACATCGGTACGTCATTGGGCATGTCGCCGAAGGCGATGGTGTCCTGTGACGTCATCCCGAGCCGCTCGGCGGCGAGGGCGAGCCCGGTCGCCTTGGTAACCCCGCGCGGCTGGAGCTCGACGGTGCCGGGACCGGACATGGTGACGGTGGCGAGGGGCCCGACGGCATCGCGGGCGACGGCGGCCAACTCATCGTCGGTCAGCTCGGGATGGCGCAGGAGCACCTTGCTGATGGGCTCGGCCCACAGGGCGTCCCGCCCCTTCACGCGCACGGCGGGCAGGGTGGGGTGCGGCATCAGATATCCGGGCTCGATGAGAGTGAGCCCGTCCACGCCGTCCTGGTCGACGGCGGCGTAGACCTGCCCGACCTCCGCCTCGATCTTCCCGAGCGCGGCCTCGGCGAGGTCGCGGTCGAGCGTCACGGACCAGATCATGCGGTCGGTCCCGGAGTCGTACAACTGCGCCCCCTGTCCACAGACGGCGAGGCCGCCGCCCCCCAGATCGTCGAGGAGCGGCTTCACGCGCGGCGCGGGCCGCCCGGTCACCACCAGGTGGCGCGCCCCCGCCGCGGCCGTCGCCGCCAGCACGGCCAACGACCGGTCGGAGACGGTGTCGTCACCGCGCAGCAGCGTTCCGTCCAGGTCAGTGGCGATGAGTGAATATGCGAGGGGTGCAGCCATGATCCAGAGAATACGGATCCCGGGCGATGCTGAAAGCAACGTCACAGGAGCTGTGACGAGCAACGTGCGCTGGTCGCACTACCGGCGCTCGCGGGATTCACCGGGACGTGTCGCCGCGAACCGACGCTGAGGTAGTACTTGGCCCGGACCTCACCCCGGGAGACGACATGACGCAGGAGCCACCGCACCCGCTACCGCACGAATTCCTCGCCCCCTTGAGCGACACCATGCTCGAGTACTACCGCGACATGGCGGATGTCATGGTGGAGCTGTTCGGGATGCCCCGGGCAGAGGCCGTCGCGAGGATCAATGAGCGGTACGCGCGGGCGGACACGGAGGCGTCGGCGCACGAGATCATGGGCCACGAGTTCCCCGAGTTCTGGGCCTACGGCCTCTACTACAAGTCCGACAGCGAGGGCCGCGTCCCCACGGGCGACGAAGAGGCCGACGCGGGGATCGACTTCGCCGCACTAAAACGTTGGCCGGCGCCGCCGGAGGGCTCGTCGGCTTGGACGCTCGAAAGGGCGGCGCCAGGGAGCTGACGGCGAACGCGCCCGGGATCGGGACCGGCCACGGCCCCGGCCCCCGGCCCCCGGCCCCCGGCCCCCGGCCGCAACGTACGCATCTGGTAACCAATCCCCTCGACCACCCCTCCCCACCAGCAAAACTAGTAACTTTACGCCCGCACTGAGCAGTTAGCGGGGACCGCGTGACGGGGGTTGTGGGATGGCGGGGAATCGTCCGGCGGATTGGCATGTCCTGGACTTGGACAAGGACCCGACGCCGGGAGACCCGGACCGGGTGCGGAACCTGGCGAAGAACTTGCACGATTTCGCCGACGACGTGTCGAAGGTCCTCCGTGACATCAAGGGGATGGCGGGCGAGGACGCGATCCTCACCTGGGCGGGCAAGACGGCGGAGTCCTTCACGTCGGAGTTCGAGGACGCGCCGGGCAAACTGAAGAAGCTCAAGAAGAGCTACGAGATGGCGGGCGACGCCCTGTCGACGTACTGGCCGGAGCTGGAGCGCGCCCAGGCCCTTGCGGACAAGGCCCTGGTCAAGGGCCGTGAAGCGCAAGGGGACTTGTCCTCCGCCCAGACACGGTTGTCATCGGCCGACTCGTGGGTGGACAAGGCGGGCAAGGAAGCCGACAAGTACAAGGACGACGACGGCGGTTCCAAAGCCGGCAAGGACGTTCCCAAGCCGGACCCGGACAAGGTCAAGGCCGCTACCCGCAACGCCACCGCCGCCGAGAAGGCCCAGACGACCGCCAAGTCGGACGTCTCCGCCGCCAAGAGCAACCTCGACGCGGCGAAGAAGATGGCCGAGGACGCGCGCAAGATGCGCGAGGACGCGGCCGGGACGGCGAAGAAGAAGCTCGAAGAGGCCTCGGACGCGGGCATTCAGAACCGCAAGTGGTGGGAGGAGGTCGGGGACTGGGTCACCGACAACTGGGACACCATCGTCGCGGTCTGCAAGGTCGTCGTCGCCGTCCTCGGCGTCATCGCCATGATCATCGGCGGCCCGATCCTGGGCGCCATCGTCCTCATCGCCGCCCTCGTCGTCCTCGCCGACACCCTCCATAAATACGCCAACGGAGAAGCAGGCCTACTCGACGTCGCCTTCGCCGCCCTGGACTGCATACCCGGCATGAAGGGCCTCACCAGCCTCCGCGGCCTCGCCAAGGGCATGAAGGGACTCAAGGCCGGCCTCAAGGGAATGGCCAAGGGCCTCGGCAAGGGCGGACTGCGCAAGGGCGCCGACGATGCCGCGGCCTCCAGCAAGAAGGCGGAGGGGCGCTGCAAGAACGGCGACCCCATCGACATGGTCTCCGGCGAGATGATCATGCAGGAGACCGATGTCGACCTGCCGGGGCTGCTCCCGATCGCCCTGCGACGCACGCATCTGTCGACATACCGCTGGGGACGGTGGTTCGGTGCGTCCTGGGCGTCCACGCTCGACGAACGCCTCGAACTCGACAGGGAAGGAGCCGTCTTCGCCACCGAGGACGGCATGCTGCTGCTCTACCCGGTGCCCCGGCCCGGCACCTCCGTCATGCCCCTGGAGGGACCGCGCTGGCCGCTGGACTGGGACGGCGCGCCCGGCGCCCCCATCCGCATCACCGACCCGGCCACGGGCACCACACGTCACTTCGCACCGGCCGAGTCGCCCGCGTCGACCGATGCCGCCTTCACGATGCCGCTGGTGGCGATCACCGACCGTAATGGCCTGCGGGTCGACTTCGACCGTGACCGGAACGGCACACCCACCGCCGTACGCGACTCCGCAGGACGCCACCTCCACGTCGACACCGAACGCGACCGCGTCGTCGGCCTGCGCCTGCACGACCCGCAGGCCGGCCCCGAGGGCACCTCCCTGCGGCGCTTCGGCTACGGCGCCGACGGCAATCTCACCGAGATCTACAACTCCAGTGGCCTGCCCCTGACGCTGACCTACGACGGCCGCTCCCGCATCACCTCCTGGACCGACCGCATCGGCTGCTGGTACCGCTTCACCTACGACGATCAGAACCGCTGCGTCAGCGGCGAAGGAGCCGACGGCCGACTCTCGTGCTCCATCGCGTACGACGA
The DNA here is from genome assembly GCF_053610745.1 of Streptomyces sp. NPDC054866. Lineage (NCBI taxonomy): Bacteria > Bacillati > Actinomycetota > Actinomycetes > Kitasatosporales > Streptomycetaceae > Streptomyces > Streptomyces sp. NPDC054866. Next base: position 194,721 of record NZ_JBSGZA010000003.1, on the reverse strand, counting down.
CGAGACCCGGACAACGCGCTACACCGACTCCCTGGGCAACACCACCACCTACCGCCACAACGAACTCCGTCAACTCATCGCTCAGACCGACCAGCTCGGCCACACCACGTACTCCGAGTGGGACCGCTACAACCGCCTGCTCTCGCGCACCGACCCGCTCGGCCAGACGACCCGGTACGTCTACGACACCGACGGCGCCCCCACGGCAGTCATCCGTCCGGACGGCAGCCAGGAGCATGCCGAGAACGGCATCTACGGCCAGCCCGTCGCCGTGACGCAGGCGGACGGTCACGTCTGGCACCTGGAGTACGACGAACGCGGCAACCTCACCGCGGAGACCGACCCCACCGGCGCCCGGATCTCCTACCGCTACAACGGCTTCGGTGCTCTCACCTCGATCACGGACGCCGCGGGACGCACAGCGCTTCTGGAGCCCGCCGCGACGGGGGACCCCACATCGAGCACGGACGCCGAGGGCTCCACGACGCACTTCGAGCGCGACGCCTTCGGCAGGGTGATCGCGCAGACCGGCCCGGACGGCTCAGTCACCCGGACCAGTTGGACCCCCGAGGGCAAGCTGAGCCGACGCACCCTGCCCGACGGCAGCACCGAGCACCGCGTCTACGACGGCGAGGGCAACCTCGTCGAGCACACGGACACTCTGGGGCAGGTCACCCGCTTCGAGTACTCCGGATTCGATCTGCCGTCGGCGCGGATCGACCCCGATGGATCACGCCTGGAATTCGCCTACGACCGCGAACTGCGCGTCACGTCGATCACCAACCAGCTCGGCGCCGTCTGGAGTTACCTCTACGACGAGGCGGGACGCCTGGTCCATGAGCGGGACTTCGACGGACGCACCCAGAGCTACCGCTTCGACGCCGCCGGCCGCCTCGTCGGCCGGACCAACGGGGCGGGACAGGCCACCGAGTACGTGCGCGACCCGTTCGGCAAGGTGCTCGAGGAACGGTCCGCCGAGGGGACCACGGCGTACACGTACGACCCGGTCGGCAATGTCCTGCGGGTGAGCGACGGCCACACGGAGCTGGCCTACGAACGCGACGCCCGTGGCCGCGTCCTCGCCGAGACGTGCAACGGCGCCACCGTCCGCTCGGCCTACGACCTGCTGGGCCGGCGTACCCACCGGGTCTCCCCGTCGGGCGCCGAGAGCATCTGGGAGTACGACGGCCGTGACCGGCCGGTGCTCCTGCGGACCGCGGGCAGGACCGTCACCTTCGGGTACGACGAGGCCGGGCGCGAGGTGGAACGCCGGACCGGGTCCACCGTGCTCAGCCAGACCTGGGACACGGACGGCAGGCTGAGCACGCAGACGCTGACCGCGGACGGCGGCCCTTCGGGCTCGCCCGAACCGCGGCGTCTCCAGCAGCGCGCGTATCGCTACCGGCAGGACGGCTCGGTCACCGCGATCAGCGATCTGCTGGGCGGCGACCGCGTGGTCGACGTCGACGGCACGGGGCGGGTCACCGGCGTACAGGCGGCGACCTGGTCGGAGCGGTACGCGTACGACACCGCAGGCAACCTCACCCGGTCCGAATGGCGCGGCCACGACTCGGCTCGGCCCACGCAGCCTTCCGGGGGTGAACCGGCGCCTCGCGGGTCGGCCGACGTTCGCTACGAGTTCGACGCACAGGGCCGGGTCGTCGTGCGACGCAAGAAGCGGCTCTCACGGAAGCCGGACGTCTGGAAGTACAGCTGGGACAGCCAGGACCGGCTCGTCGGAGTCACGACACCGGACGGCACCCAGTGGGGCTATCGGTACGACCCGTTCGGGCGTCGTGTCGCCAAGCAGCGGTTCGGCCCGGACGGCGCGACCGTGGTGGAGGAAACGACGTTCGCCTGGGACGGGTTCGTCCTGGCCGAGCAGGCTACGCGCGCGGGCGACGAAGCGCCGAAGTGCACGGTGTGGAACTGGGAAAGGGACCGGTTCAGCCCGGTCACCCAGGTGGACCGGATCGCCACGGGCGAGAGCGCGCAGGAATGGGTGGACGTCCAGTTCTACTCGATCGTGACCGACTTGGTCGGCACCCCCACCGAACTGGTCGACGAGCAAGGAGAGTTGGCCTGGCGTTCCCGTACGACGGTATGGGGCGCCCCGCTCGGCGACGCCGGCCTTGACGGCGCGTACTGCCCCCTGCGCTTCCCCGGTCAGTACCACGACCCCGAGTCGGCGCTCAACTACAACTACCACCGCCATTACGACCCGGAGACGGGGCAGTACGCCTCCGTCGACCCGCTCGGTCTGGCTCCCGGCCCCAACCCGCGTGCGTACGTGCCGAATCCGTTCACCGCAGTGGACCCGCTGGGGCTCGCCCCGGACTGTGAGACGGCGGCCAAGGACGCCGCCAAGAGGCGGGCCCAGGAGGAACAGGACGCACCGACGGGTGCGAGCAAGAAGACCAGGCCGACCAGTGCGGCGGGGCTTTCGGTGCCGGGACACAACACACCCTTCACCGGGGCCAACGCCAAGGGCGGCCCCGACGTGCAGCACGACCTGCACCCCGACATCAGGGCCGCGTACGACCGTGTGCCGGAGAATCTCCGGGCGGGTAACCAGCACGGGAAGTGCGGTGAGGCCGAGGCTCTGTCGAACGCCATGAAGGCGGGCGTCGATCCCCGGGGTGGTGTGATGGCCGCTGTGAACGTCCGTGCCGCGGGGAATGCCGCACACCAGACCCCCAAGCCCATCTGCGACTCGTGCAAGCATGTGCTCGACGAACTCGGGGTCAGAGGAGCGGACTGGGCATGAGCGATGAACGCCGGCAGCGTTGGTCCGAGGAGACCGATCACGCGCTACGGAAGGCAGGCTGGTCCCCCGGCCGCTCGGTGCCCACCGAGGACTACTTGCGTACGTTGCGCGGGCGCGGCGGTTTCGAGATGCACGAGGCCGCGCGACGCTTCCTGGCCGAATTCGGGGACCTGGTGGTCGAGACGGCCACGGGTCCGTTCCGGTGCGACCCGCTCGCCGCTCAGTGGGACGACAAGGTCTTTGACGTGCCGGGTGGCGAACCGGATGCCCCGTCGTATCTGTACCCCCTCGGCGGTGACGATCGCGGTGACGCCCTGGGCATGGCCACCGACGGAACGGTCTATCTCGGCCGCGACAGCGTCTGGCCGCTCGCGTCCTCGGCTGACGAGGCGCTGGAGAGGCTCGTCACGGGCAGCCGCACCCGCGCCCAGGAAGGCGTGCCGGGCTCCGAGGACGCATTGCACACCCGCTGGTCCCCGTTGACCAAGCGCGTCCTGCGGTCCTGTGGCTGGCATCCCGGCCGCCGAGTGCCGACGTCGGGCTGGGAGGACGCGCTGCGCGAGCTCGGATGCGAGGTGCACGACGCGGCCCGGGTGTTCCTCGCCGAGTTCGGCGGGCTGCGGACCGACGAGTGGACGCCGGGTCCGATCATGCCCCAGTCACCCTTCCGGTTCGACCCGCTCACGGCCTCCGGGAAGAGCCGCGAGGCGTACGCGGGTCTGACTCCCGTCGGAGAGGTCGACGGCGGGGAGAGCCTCCTTGGCATCGCGGCGGACGGCACCGTCCGCATCGTCTCCGACGGCGTCGAGCACCTCGCGGACAGCGGGTACGAGGCGTTGGAAAAGCTCGTCATGGAGCGCCGCACCGACGCCCCGCTGCCGTTCGTCCCGGCCGGGGACGACCTCGTGCTCCCGCACAGCCCTGAGCACGACCTGAGCGCGGAGATCGGGCGACGGTGGTCGGCGGAGACCGACCGCGTTCTGCGGCTCGCCGGCTGGTACCCCGGCCGGTCGGTCTCCACCGAGACGTGGGAGCGCACGCTCCACGAAGCCGACGAGGACTTCGAGATGCACGAGGCGGCGAGGAACTTCTTGCGTGAGTTCGGCGGCCTGGAGATCAACCAGAAGGGCCCGGGGCGGACGGCGCCCCGCTCTCCGTTCCGCCTCGATCCACTGGTGGCCAAGTGGGACTGCGAGATCTTCGACGACCTCGGCGAACAAGCGGGGGTCTACCTCTACCCCATCGGTGACACCGGCCGCGGTGTCACCTACCTCGGCATGGCCGCGGACGGGGCGGTCCATGTGGGCATGGACAGCGTGCAGTTCATCGCGGAGAACGGTGACAGGGCTCTGGAAAAGCTCATCGAAGGCGTCCGCTAGGAGGACGCCACCGTTGATCTTCGTGGCGGTGAGCCGACGACGCCTTCCCTTCTCCTAGCCGCCGACCCTCAGCCGTGCGCCCGCCCCAAATGCCCCGCCAACCGCGGCGAAGCGAACTCCGTGCCGCATACGAAGCGCATCACCGGGCCGTACGACGCCGCCGCCGGAAGGCCCGTGAAGTAGAGGCCCTGGATCGATGAGACATAGCCCGGGCCCAGCTTCGGTGTGCCTCGGCTCACCGCCAGGCGGGCGCGGAGGGCCGGGCCCAGGAAGTCCATCGCGGCGATGTCCACGCGGTAGCCCGTCGCCGCTATGACGTGGTCGGCGGAGAGGTCGCGGATTCGGCCGCCCAGGGTCTCCAGGCGCAGGACGGGGCTGCCGTCCCGGATGTCCGCCGATATGAGGCGGCGGACCTCGCGCGTCTCGACCTTGCCCTCGAAGCGCTCGCGCAGCCACCACGCGCCCAGCGGGCCGAGGATGCGGCGGACCAGGAAGTGGCGGGCCTGCGGGGGCAGATAGCGGTACGGGTGGGGGTAGTAGCTGATCGCGTACAGCGACCAGGCGCGGCCGAAGGGCGACTCGGGGCGCAGCTTCGGCTGCTCCCACGGAGGCGCCCCGAAGGCCACCGATCCCTTGCCGCGCGCCACCACCCGTACGTTCGCGCCCGCTTCGGCGGCGAGCGCGGCCGTCTCCAGGGCCGACTGCCCCGCGCCGACCACGATCAGCTCACGCCCCGCGAACCGCGACAGGTCGCTGTGCTGCGAGCTGTGCGAGACGGGCCCTGTGGGGGTCGGCCCGTCCGGCACGGCGGCGGCGAGCGCGGGCGGCAGCTGCGCCAGGCCCGAGAGGCCGGTCGCGACCACCACCGCGCGGGCGGTGAACTGCTCGCCGGAGTCCAGCTTCAGGTCGAAGCCCGCCGTGCCCCTGCGGTCGACCGACACCACCCGCACCTGCTCCAGGTCGGGCACGAGCTTCTCCTTGAACCACTCCCCGTAGCCGACGAAGGTCTCGACCGGGATGATGTCCTCGTCGGTGACCAGGCGCGGTATGCCCGCCGCGTCGCAGTAGTCGACGAGGTTGTGGCCGCGCTGCGGCGCGTCGATGTTCGAGGCCACGGGGGTCGACTTCAGGAGCATGCCCGCGGGCATGTTCGCGCGCCAACTCACCATCGGGTCGCCGAAGACCCGCACCGGAATGCCCCGGGCCCGCAGATGGGCCGCGGTGGACAGGCCGAACGGCCCCGCCCCGATGACTGCTACTGGATGGATCACGAAGTCCCTCCCCAGGACGTCACTTACCGCGTGTGCCTACTTCGTGGTGGAGCAGTATTAACTGGTCGTGCTGCCGCGGCGGTTGGTCCGCCACAGCTGGTACAGATGCTTCGCGCCCGGCCGCACGAACCGCGCGAGCATCGTGAAGAACGGCTTCATGTCGTCCGCCGCAAGCCACGCCAGTTCCGTGCCGCTCGCGTGCGGGGGCGCGTGCGGCGTCGTGTAACCACTGCGGCGGTAGGCGAGGAGAGCGGGCAGGTCGATGTTCTCCACGATGTACCGATGGCCGGCGCGCTGTTCCCCCTCGGGAACCGGGCGGCCGGTCAGGTGCAGGTGCATCGCGCGGACGACGTCGATCCCGGACTCGCTCTCGAAGAGCCGGAACTGCGCGCCCATGCGGGGGTTGAAGTCGAGCAGTTTGTACTGACCGTCGCGCCGGTCGAAGCGGAGGTCGAGGTCGATGACGCCGGTGAAGCCGATCTGTTTGATGAAACGTGCGGCGAGGTCCGCGAGTTCCGGATTGTCGACGACGTACGCATTCGCCGTCATTCCCGCGTGCGGCGGCCAGGAGCGCACCTTGACGCCCGTGAACAGCGCGCGCGGCTCCGAATCCGCGTCGAAGTACGCGTGCACGATCCAGTCCTCGGCCTGCTCCCGCGGCAGATACTCCTGGAGTATCACGCCGGGCCGCTCGCCCCAGTCACGGGCGAGGCCGAGCAGGCCCTCAAGGGTCTCTATGCGCGTCGTCCCGTTCACCGCGGGCCGGGAGCGGCGCGTGAACGCCTCGCGGTTCTTGGCGACCACAGGGAAGGCCGCATCGGCGGCGAACTTCTCTATGTCCCCGTAACTTTCGGGGAAGGACGCGGCAGGCGAGGCGATGCCGTGCTCGACGCACAGCTCGTGCAGGCCCTGCTTGCTGGCGAGGCGGCGGGGCAACTCCGGCTCCACGCGGGGGAAGAGGAACCCCGCCCCGCTCAGCGGCTCCTGGTGCTCGGCGATGAGGACGGCCGCTTCCTCGTCGGTCGGGATCAGGACCGTGGGTCTGCCGATGCGGCGCGCGACGCGCAGCATCCCGTCGACGAGCCGCTCCGGTTCCTCCGCCCCGGTGGTCGGCCAGGGAAAGGCGCCGGTGAGATGGCGGGAGGCCGCGGCCGGTGTGTAACGGTCCTCCGTGATCGCGTACATGGGCACGCCGAGCCGCCCGAGGCTGCGGATCGCTCCCACACCGCCGTGGTGCAGCGGATAACTGCCGAACTTCACGATCAGGCCGGGCACCTCACGGTCCACCGCGAAGGGCACGCTGTCATTCCTCATGGCCACGGGTCCCCCCACGTGTCCCTCCGTATGACCCGGACCCACCCCGTCCGCGTCCCCCAAAAGGACGCTAAGCCGGAACTGACCACTCCAGCAAGGTTTATTCGGACATTGCGAACTCTTTAGACACTGCCCCAACCGGAGGTTCCCACGTAACGTGTGGCACACCCATATGGAAAGCGAGGCAGGTACGCATGTCCGAGCACACCCCGCTCGATCCGGCCGGGAGCGACCCTTCCGTCCGCTCCGTAGGCGACCCCTTCGCTCTCGCGGAGGGCGATCCCTTCGGGCCGCACAATCTCCCGTACGGCGTGTTCTCCCTGGCCGGGGACGCCGCCGGGGCCGCGGAGCGCCGGGTCGGCGTACGACTCGGTGATCATGTCCTCGACGCGGGCGCAGCTGCCGCGGCGCTCGGCTCGCCCTATGTCTCGCTGCTCGCAAGGCCCACGCTCAACCCGCTGCTCGCCGCGGGCCGCACGGCATGGTCCGATGTGCGACGCGCGCTCACCGCGTGGGTGACGATCCCGGCGCACCGCGAGGTCGTGCGCCCCCTGCTGCACCCCCTGTCCGCGGTCACGCTGCACCTCCCCTTCGAGGTCGCGGACTATGTGGACTTCTACGCCTCCGAGCACCACGCGACCCACCTGGGGCAGATCTTCCGCCCGGACGCACCGTCCCCGCTGACCCCCAACTGGAAGCACCTGCCCATCGGTTACCACGGCCGGTCCGGCACCGTTGTGGTCTCCGGGACTGAAGTGGTACGCCCGACAGGGCAGCGCAAGGCTCCCGCGGAGACGGCGCCGGTCTTCGGACCCTCCGTCCGCCTCGACATCGAGGCCGAGGTCGGCTTCGTCGTGGGTACGCCGTCGGAGCTCGGCACTCCGGTGCCGCTCGCGGACTTCCGGGAGCACGTCTTCGGGCTGACCCTCCTCAACGACTGGTCCGCGCGCGACATCCAGGCCTGGGAGTACGTGCCCCTCGGGCCCTTCCTCGGCAAGTCCTTCTGCACCTCGGTCTCGGCGTGGATCACCCCCCTGGAGGCCCTGGACGCGGCGCGGGTCGCCCCTCCGGAGCGCACACACGAACTCCTCCCCTACCTGGACGACTCGGCGGAGTCCGTCGCCGACGAGCCCGGCGGCTACGACCTGCGCATCACCGTGGCCCTGAACGGCCACGTCATCTCCGAGCCCCCCTTCTCCACCGTCTACTGGACGGCCGCCCAGCAGCTGGCCCACATGACGGCGAACGGCGCGTCCCTGCGCACGGGCGACCTGTACGGCTCGGGCACGGTGAGCGGCCCCTCCGAGGGGCAGTACGGCTCCCTGATCGAGATCACCTGGAACGGCCGCGACGCTCTTGTCCTTCCGGACGGGAAGCGGACGTTCCTCGAGGATGGTGACGAGGTCACGCTGACGGCGTGGGCCCCGGGCCCGGACGGGACCCGGGTGGGCCTCGGCGAGGTTTCTGGCAGGGTCGCCTCGGCTCGCTAGTACTGCTTGGCCGGGGGTGGAGTCACCCCCGGCCCCTCGTGCACCGGGTTCGTCCGCACCACCGTCGTGGCTGGGCGCGCAGTTCCCCGCGCCCCTTCGGGGCCCGGTCTCAGAAGTCCTCCGGGGGCTCCGGCCACTCCTCCTCAGGAGGCGCCGGAGCCTCGGTCGGCGCCGGAGCAGCCGTGCCGTCCAGCTCCGCCAGGACCTCCAGCACGCCCTCCCCGTACGTCGCCAGCTTCTTCTCGCCGAGGCCGCTGACCCCGCCCAGCTCCGCCAGGGACGTGGGTCGCAGCGTGGCGATCTCCCGGAGCGTGGCGTCGTGGAAGATCACGTACGCCGGGAGGCCCAGCTCCTTGGCCTGCGCACCGCGCCACGCCCGCAGCGCCTCGAACACCGGCACCGCTTCCTGAGGCAGCTCGGCAACGGCCGCAGCGGCCTTCGCCTTCCGTTCCCCCTTCGGGGCCTTCGCCGCGGCGGGCCTCTTCGGCTCCTTGCGCAACCGCACCTCCCGCTCCCGGCCGAGGACGGAACCGCTCTCCTCGGTCAGGACCAGCGTGCCGTACTCCCCCTCGACCGCAAGGAGACCCTGCGCGAGCAACTGCCGCACCACGCCCCGCCATTCGGCCTCCGCGAGTTCCTCGCCGATGCCGAAGACCGAGAGCTGGTCGTGGTCGAACTGGATGACCTTGGCGGTCTTCTTGCCGAGCAGGATGTCGATGATCTGGCCCGCGCCGAACTTCTGACCGCGCTCACGCTGGAGCCGCACGATCGTGGAGAGGACCTTCTGGGCCGGGACCGTGCCGTCCCAGGTCTCCGGGGGTGTGAGGCACGTGTCGCAGTTGCCGCAGGACGAGCCGTCCGCGTCCTGGCCGAAGTACGTGAGGAGCTGGGCCCTGCGGCACTGGGCCGTCTCGCACAGCGCCAGCATCGAGTCCAGATGTGAGGCCGCCCGGCGGCGGAACGCCTCGTCGCCCTCGCTGCCCTGGATCATCTTCCGCTGCTGGACGACGTCTTGCAGGCCGTACGCCATCCAGGCCGTGGAGGGCAGGCCGTCACGCCCCGCGCGGCCCGTCTCCTGGTAGTACCCCTCGACCGACTTCGGCAGGTCGAGGTGGGCGACGAACCGGACGTCCGGCTTGTCGATGCCCATGCCGAAGGCGATCGTGGCGCAGACGACCAGGCCCTCCTCGCGGAGGAAGCGGGACTGGTGCCTCGCACGCGTCCCGCCGTCCAGACCCGCGTGGTACGGCACGGCCTCGATGCCGTTCTTGCACAGGAACTCGGCGGTCTTCTCGACCGAATTGCGCGAGAGGCAGTAGACGATTCCCGCGTCGCCCGCGTGCTCCTCCTTGAGGAAGGACAGGAGCTGCTTCTTCGGCTCGGCCTTCGGCACGATGCGGTACTGGATGTTGGGCCGGTCGAAGCTCGCCACGAAGTGCTTGGCGTCCGGCATGCCGAGCCGCTCGGTGATCTCCCGGTGCGTGGCGTGCGTCGCCGTCGCCGTCAGGGCGATCCGCGGCACGTCGGGCCAGCGCTGGCCGAGCAGGGAGAGCGCCAGATAGTCGGGGCGGAAGTCGTGGCCCCACTGCGCGACGCAGTGCGCCTCGTCGATCGCGAAGACGGAGATCTTGGCGCGGGAGAGCAGATCGAGCGTCCCCTCCAGGCGAAGCCGCTCCGGCGCCAGATACAGCACGTCGAGCTCCCCCGCGAGGAACTCGGCCTCCATCACGCGCCGCTCGTCGAAGTCCTGCGTGGAGTTGATGAACCCGGCCCGCACGCCGAGTGCCCGCAGCGCGTCCACCTGGTCCTGCATGAGCGCGATGAGGGGCGAGATCACCACGCCGGTGCCGGGCCGCACCAGGGCCGGGATCTGATAGCAGAGCGACTTGCCGCCACCGGTCGGCATCAGTACGACGGAGTCCCCGCCCGCGACCACATGCTCGATGATCGCTTCCTGCTCACCGCGGAACGCGTCATACCCGAAGACGCGGTGCAGCGTCCGCAGGGCGTCACTCTCCGCCACCGCGCTCGGTACGGCCACCTCACTCATGCCATCGATCCCATCCATCGCCCTGCCCCCGTGCGTCGCGCTTCGACCACTGCCTCCACGATAGGGCTCCCCACCGACACCCCTCACAGTTATCCACAGGCCGCCGCCCGGCACCCTTGTCGGACGGGGTGCCGGGCGGCGGCGAGTAGAACAGATCGACGAACCAGCTACCGGACGAAGACCCCCGCCTGGTTCGCCAGATCCAGGAAGTACTGCGGGGCCACGCCAAGGACCAGCGTCACCGCGACGCCCACGCCGATCGCCGTCATGGTCAGCGGCGAGGGCACGGCGACGGTCGGGCCGTCCGCCTTCGGCTCGCTGAAGAACATGAGCACGATCACGCGGATGTAGAAGAACGCGGCGATCGCGGACGAGATCACACCGACCACGACAAGGGCACCGGCGCCGCCCTCCGCCGCCGCCTTGAACACCGCGAACTTTCCGGAGAACCCGGAGGTCAGCGGAATGCCGGCGAAGGCGAGCAGGAACACCGCGAAGACGGCGGCGACCAGTGGCGAGCGCCGCCCGAGCCCCGCCCACTTCGACAGGTGCGTGGCCTCGCCGCCCGCGTCCCGCACCAGCGTGACCACCGCGAACGCGCCGATCGTCACGAAGGAGTAGGCCCCCAGATAGAAGAGGACCGACGAGATGCCGTCCGGTGTCATGGCGATGACACCAGCGAGGATGAAGCCCGCGTGGGCGATCGAGGAGTACGCGAGGAGCCGCTTGATGTCGGTCTGCGTGATCGCGACGATCGCGCCGGCCAGCATCGTGAGGATCACGACGCCCCACATCACGGGCCGCCAGTCCCAGCGGAGGCCCGGCAGGACCACGTAGAGGAGCCGGAGCAGCGCGCCGAAGGCGGCCACCTTCGTCGCCGCGGCCATGAAGCCGGTGACCGGGGTGGGCGCGCCCTCGTACACGTCCGGGGTCCACATGTGGAACGGCACCGCGCCGACCTTGAAGAGCAGACCCATGACGATCATCGCGGCGCCGATCAGGAGCAGCGCGTCGTTGCCCATCGTGTCGGCGAGCGCCGGGTTGACCTCCTGGACGCTGCCGTCGATGACCTTGGCGATCGTGCCGTACGACACCGAGCCCGCGTACCCGTAGAGGAGGGCGATCCCGAAGAGCAGGAACGCCGAGGAGAACGAGCCGAGCAGGAAGTACTTGACGGCGGCTTCCTGCGACATCAGGCGCTTGCGGCGGGCGAGCGCGCACAGGAGATAGAGCGGCAGCGAGAAGACCTCAAGGGCGATGAAGAGCGTCAGGAGGTCGTTCGCCGACGGGAAGACGAGCATCCCGCCGATCGCGAAGAGCGCCAGCGGGAACACCTCGGTGGTGGTGAACCCGGCTTTCGTGGCGGCCTTTTCGCCCTCGCTGCCCGGCGTCGATCCGGCCTGCGCGGCGAACGAGTCCACCCGCTTGCCGTGCGCCACCGGGTCGAGCCGCCGCTCGGCGAAGGTGAAGATCGCGACGAGGCCCGCCAGGAGGATCGTGCCCTGGAGGAAGAGCGCGGGTCCGTCGACCGCGATCGCCCCCATCGCCGCGATCTTGGCCTTCGTCGTGCCGTACCCGGTGGCGGCGAGCCCGACCACCGCGGCGAAGGCCGCGGTGAGGGCGACGACCGCCACGAACACCTGCGCGTAATAACGGGATTTGCGCGGTACGAAGGCCTCGATGAGGATCCCGAGGACCGCCGCGCCGATGACGATCAACGTCGGTGACAGCTGCCCGTACTCGATCGTGGGAGTGTCGATCTTGTCGATCTGATCCTGGGGCGCCGCGGCCGACGCCATTGTCCACAGGCTGTGGACGGCTGATGCGCTCACTTGGCCGCCTCCACGTCGGGCTTCGGGTCCTTCTGCTGTACGTCGGACATGGTGTGCTTGACCGCCGGGTTCACCAGGTCGGTGAGCGGCTTCGGGTAGACACCGAGGCCGATCAGGAGCGCGATCAGCGGTGCGACGACCACGAGTTCACGCGCCCGCAGGTCCGGCATGGCCGAGACCTCCGGCTTCACCGGGCCCGTCATCGTCCGCTGGTAGAGGACGAGGGTGTAGAGCGCGGCGAGCACGATGCCGATGGTGGCGATGATCCCGACCACCGGATAACGCGCGAACGCGCCCACCAGGACCAGGAATTCACTCACGAACGGCGCGAGACCCGGCAGCGAGAGCGTCGCGAGACCGCCGATCAGGAAGGTGCCCGCGAGCACCGGGGCGACCTTCTGCACTCCTCCGTAGTCCGCGATGAGCCGCGAGCCGCGCCGCGAGATGAGGAAGCCGGCCACCAGCATCAGGGCGGCGGTCGAGATCCCGTGGTTGACCATGTAGAGCGTCGCGCCGGACTGGCCCTGCGAGGTCATCGCGAAGATGCCGAGAATGATGAACCCGAAGTGCGAGATCGACGCGTACGCCACCAGGCGCTTGATGTCGCGCTGGCCGACCGCGAGCAGCGCCCCGTAGATGATGCTGATCAGCGCGAGCACGAGGATGACCGGCGTCGCCCACTTGCTCGCCTCGGGGAAGAGCCCGAGGCAGAAGCGCAGCATCGCGAAGGTGCCGACCTTGTCGACGACCGCCGTGATCAGTACGGCGACCGGGGCCGTGGCCTCGCCCATCGCGTTCGGCAGCCAGGTGTGCAGCGGCCACAGCGGCGCCTTCACCGCGAAGGCGAAGAAGAAGCCGAGGAACAGCCACCGCTCGGTACTGGTCGCCATCTCCAGGGTGCCGTTGGCCCGCGCCTCGGTGATCTCCTGGAGCGAGAAGTTCCCCGCCACCACGTAGAGCCCGATGACCGCGGCCAGCATGATGAGGCCGCCGACCAGGTTGTAGAGGAGGAACTTCACGGCCGCGTACGAGCGTTGCGCCGAGGCGTTCTCGTCCGTGCCCGCGTGGGCGCGGTCCCCGAAGCCGCCGATGAGGAAGTACATCGGGATGAGCATGGCTTCGAAGAAGATGTAGAAGAGGAAGACGTCGGTGGCCTCGAAGGAGAGGATCACCATCGCCTCGACGGCCAGGATCAGGGCGAAGAAGCCCTGAGTCGGCCGCCAGCGCGAGGACTTCGTCTCCAGGGGGTCGGCGTCGTGCCAGCCCGCCAGGATGATGAAGGGGATCAGCAGGGCGGTGAGCGCGATGAGGGCGACACCGATGCCGTCCACGCCGAGTTCGTACCGCACCCCGAACTCCGCGATCCACGAGCGGGACTCGGTGAGTTGATAGCGGGCCCCGTCGGGGTCGAACCGCACGAGCACGGTCACGGCGAGCGCGAGCGTGGCGAGCGACACGAGCAGCGCGAGCCACTTGGCGGCGGTGCGCCGGGCGGCCGGGACGGCCGCCGTGACGATCGCGCCGACCGCGGGCAGGGCCGCCGTCGCTGTCAGCAGAGGAAAGGACATCGGTATCAGACCGCCCTCATCAGCAGGGTCGCGGCGATGAGTACCGCAACGCCGCCGAACATCGAGACCGCGTAGGAGCGGGCATAGCCGTTCTGCATCTTGCGCAGCCGTCCGGAGAACCCGCCGACCGAGGCCGCCGTGCCGTTGACGACTCCGTCGACCAGGGTGTGGTCGACGTAGACCAGGGAGCGGGTGAGGTGCTCTCCGCCGCGGACCAGGACGACGTGGTTGAAGTCGTCCTGGAGGAGATCGCGCCGGGCGGCCCGGGTGAGCAGCGAACCGCGCGGGGCGGTGACCGGGACGGGACGGCGGCCGTACTGGACGTAGGCGAGGCCCACACCGATGATCAGGACCACCATGGTGGCGCCCGTGACCGTGGCGGCGCTCAGCGGAGAGTCGCCGTGGTCGTGGTGGGTGACCGGCTCGAGCCAGTGCATGAAGCGGTCGCCGATGCTGAAGAAGCCACCCGCGAAGACCGACCCGAAGGCGAGCACGATCATGGGGATCGTCATGGACCTGGGCGACTCGTGCGGGTGCGGCTCATGGCCGTCCGCATCCGGCTGCCAGCGCTTCTCACCGAAGAAGGTCATGATCATTACGCGTGTCATGTAGAACGCGGTGATCGCGGCGCCGAGCAGCGCGACCGAGCCGAGGATCCAGCCCTCCGTGCCGCCCTTGGCGAACGCCGCCTCGATGATCTTGTCCTTGGAGAAGAAGCCGGACAGACCGGGGAAGCCGATGATCGCCAGATAGCCGAGACCGAAGGTCACGAAGGTGACCGGCATGTACTTCCTGAGGCCGCCGTACTTCCTCATGTCGACCTCGTCGTTCATGCCGTGCATGACCGAACCGGCCCCGAGGAAGAGCCCGGCCTTGAAGAAGCCGTGCGTCACCAGGTGCATGATCGCGAAGACGTAGCCGATGGGGCCGAGGCCCGCGGCCAGGATCATGTACCCGATCTGGGACATCGTCGACCCGGCGAGCGCCTTCTTGATGTCGTCCTTCGCGCAACCGACGATCGCACCGAAGAGCAGCGTGACCGCGCCCACGACGGTGACGACCAACTGCGCGTCCGGGGCGCCGTTGAAGATCGCTCCGGAGCGCACGATCAAGTACACGCCCGCGGTCACCATCGTCGCCGCGTGGATCAGGGCCGAGACCGGGGTCGGGCCCTCCATCGCGTCACCGAGCCAGGACTGCAGCGGCACCTGGGCCGACTTGCCGCACGCCGCGAGCAGCAGCATCAGGCCGATGGCCGTCAGCTTGCCCTCCGACGTCTCACCCGTGGCCTCCAGGACAGGCCCGAAGGCGAACGTCCCGAAGGTGGTGAACATCAGCATGATGGCGATCGAAAGGCCCATGTCGCCGACCCTGTTGACCAGGAAGGCCTTCTTCGCGGCGGTGGCCGCGCTGGGCTTGTGCTGCCAGAAGCCGATCAGGAGGTACGAGGCGAGGCCCACGCCCTCCCATCCGACGTACAAGAGCAGGTAGTTGTCGGCGAGGACCAGGATGAGCATCGCCGCGAGGAACAGGTTCAGATAGCCGAAGAAGCGGCGGCGCCGCTCGTCGTGCTCCATGTACCCGATGGAGTAGATGTGGATCAGGGTGCCCACACCGGTGATCAGCATGACGAACGTCATCGACAGCTGGTCCAGCTGGAAGGCGACGTCCGCCTGGAAATCCTCCACGGGAATCCAGCTGAACACGTGCTGCGACAGGGAGCGCTCATCGGCGCCCTTGCCCAGCATGTCGGCGAAGAGCACGACGCCGACGACGAAGGATGCGGCCGCGAGCAGCGTGCCGAGCCAGTGGCCCACACGGTCCAACCGCCGCCCGCCGCACAGCAGTACGGCCGCTCCGAGCAGAGGCGCCGCTACGAGCAGCGCGATCAGGTTCTCCACTTTTCAGCGACCCCTTACAGCTTCATCAGGCTGGCGTCGTCGACCGAGGCCGAGTGACGGGAGCGGAACAGCGACACGATGATCGCGAGGCCGACCACGACTTCCGCCGCGGCGACGACCATCGTGAAGAAGGCGATGATCTGGCCGTCGAGATTGCCGTGCAGCCGGGAGAAGGCGACGAAGGCGAGGTTGCACGCGTTGAGCATCAGCTCGATACACATGAACACCACGATCGCGTTCCGCCTGATCAGCACGCCGGTGGCGCCGATCGCGAACAACAGCGCCGCGAGATACAGGTAGTTGACCGGATTCACTTCGACGCCTCCTCGGACTTGGGCGACCGCTCGAGACGCTCCGTGGAGCGCTGTTCGAGGGCCCGCAGGTCGTCGAGCGCCTCGTCCGACACATCGCGGATCTGGCCGCGCTCACGCAGCGTCTTGTTGACCGTGAGCTCGGATGGGGTGCCGTCGGGGAGCAGGCCCGCGATGTCCACGGCGTTGTGCCGGGCGTAGACACCGGGGGCGGGCAGCGGCGGCAGGTGCTTGCCGCGCACGCGCTCCTCGGACATCTCGCGCTGCGTCTTGGCGCGCTCCGTGCGCTCGCGGTGGGTGAGCACCATCGCGCCGACGGTGGCGGTGATGAGCAGCGCGCCGGTGATCTCGAACGCGAAGACGTACTTCGTGAAGATGATCTCGGCGATGCCCTCCACGTTGCCGCCAGCGTTCGCCTTGCTCAGTCCGGCGAATTCGTTCACCGAGGCGTTCCCGATGCCCGCGAAGAGCAGGATGGCGAAGCCGAAGCCACAGAGGCCGGCCAGCCAGCGCTGCCCCTTGATGGTCTCCTTCAGGGAGTCGGCGGCGGTGACACCGACGAGCATGACCACGAAGAGGAAGAGCATCATGATCGCGCCCGTATAGACGACGACCTGGACGATGCCCAGGAAGTACGCGCCGTTGGCGAGGTAGAAGACCGCCAGGATGATCATGGTGCCGGCGAGACAGAGCGCGCTGTGCACGGCCTTCTTCATGAGGATCGTGCACAGGGCGCCGATCACGGCGACCGTGCCGAGCACCCAGAACTGGACGGCCTCACCGGTGGACGTGGTGTAGGCGGCGAGCTGCGTCATCGGTTGATCACCTTCCCCGACGCGGGCTCGTCTTCCCCGAAGGTGGAGGCGGCCTCCTGGGGCGTCTCCCCCTTGGAGAGGGCCACTTGGGGCACCGTGCCGGGCGCGGCCTCCGTCACCAGACCGCGGTAGTAGTCCTGCTCGTCCGTGCCCGGGAAGATCGAGTGCGGTGACTCGACCATGCCTTCCTCCAGGCCCGCGAGCAGCTGCTCCTTGGTGAAGATGAGCTTCTCGCGGCTGCTGTCGGCCAGCTCGAACTCGTTCGTCATCGTCAACGCGCGCGTGGGGCACGCCTCGATGCACAGACCGCACAGGATGCAGCGGGCGTAGTTGATCTGGTAGACGCGGCCGTACCGCTCGCCCGGGGAGTAGCGCTCCTCCTCGGTGTTGTCCGCGCCCTCCACATAGATCGCGTCCGCGGGGCAGGCCCAGGCGCAGAGCTCACAGCCGATGCACTTCTCCAGGCCGTCCGGATGGCGGTTGAGCTGGTGCCTGCCGTGGAAGCGGGGAGCGGTGGTCTTCTCCTGCTCCGGATACTGCTCGGTCAGCCGCTTCTTGAACATGGCCTTGAAGGTCACGCCGAAGCCTGCGACGGGGTTCTGGAACCCCTGCTTCGATTGGTTCGACTCGTGGTGTGGCTCGCGGTGCGGCTCTTTCTTCGACTCAGCCATCGGACGCCTCCTTTCCGTCACTTCGGGTTCCGTCACTTTGAGTATCCGGCCCACCACTGACAATCAACTCCCGCTCCTGGCGCGGGCGTCGTCGCGGTACGGGCGGCAGGCTCTGTCCGGGCAGCGGCGGGACCGGGAATCCGCCCGCCATCGGGTCGAAGGCGACCGGCTCCGCGCTCTCGGATCGTGCCGCCACTTCCTTCTCGCGCTTGTCGCGGAAGATGTCGACGACGACGGAGAGCAACAGGAGCGCGATGACTCCGCCGCCCACATAGAGCGCGATCGAGGTGAAGTCGTACTCCTCGTTCCGCATCGCCCTGACCGTCGCCACGAGCATCAGCCAGACGACCGAGACCGGGATCAGGACCTTCCAGCCGAGCTTCATCAGCTGGTCGTAGCGGACGCGTGGCAGCGTGCCGCGCAGCCAGATGAAGAAGAACAGCAGCAGCTGGACCTTGATCACGAACCAGAGCATCGGCCACCAGCCGTGGTTCGCGCCCTCCCAGAAGGTGCTGATGGGATACGGGGCCCGCCAGCCGCCCAGGAAGAGGGTGACCGAGACCGCCGAGACGGTGACCATGTTGACGTACTCGGCGAGCATGAACAGCGCGAACTTGATCGACGAGTACTCGGTGTTGAAGCCGCCGACCAGGTCGCCCTCGGACTCCGGCATGTCGAACGGGGCGCGGTTGGTCTCACCGATCATCGTCACGATGTAGATCAGGAACGAGACCGGGAGCAGCAGGACGTACCACCGGTCGGCCTGCGCCTCCACGATCGCCGAGGTCGACATCGACCCGGAGTAGAGGAACACCGAGGCGAACGCGGCGCCCATCGCGATCTCGTACGAGATCATCTGCGCGCAGGAGCGAAGACCGCCGAGGAGCGGATAGGTGGATCCGGAACTCCAACCCGCGAGGACGATGCCGTAGATGCCGACCGAGGCGACCGCGAGGATGTAGAGCATCGCGATCGGCAGGTCGGTGAGCTGCATCGTCGTGCGCTGGCCGAAGATCGAGATTTCGTTGCCCGCGGGGCCGAAAGGGATCACCGCGATGGCCATGAAGGCCGGGATGGCCGCGACGATCGGCGCGAGGACGTAGACCACCTTGTCCGCGCGCTTGACGATCACGTCTTCCTTGAGCATCAGCTTGATGCCGTCCGCGAGGGACTGCAGCATGCCCCAGGGGCCGTGCCGGTTCGGGCCGATGCGCAGCTGCATCCAGGCGACGACCTTGCGCTCCCACACGATGGAGAAGAGCACCGTCACCATCAGGAACGCGAAGCAGAAGACCGCCTTGACGGCGACGAGCCACCACGGGTCACGGCCGAACATGGACAGGTCTTCCGCCGCAAGCGGCACCATGTGGTGCATCACGACGTCACCTCCGGGGCCTCAGAGGGCTCCGGCAGGAGCGCCGGGCCGATGCGGACGAGGTCGCCGGGGCGCGCACCGGTGTCGGAAGTGACGCCTCCCCCGGTCGAGTTCAGCGGCAGCCACACCACGCGGTCGGGCATCTCGGTGACCACAAGGGGCAGTTCCGTGGCCCCCGCCGTGCCGGTGACGGCAAGGACGTCGCCGTCCTTGACGCCGGCCTCGGCGGCGGTGGCCGCGGAGAGCCTGGCGACCGCGGCGTGCCGCGTACCGGCCAGTGCCTCGTCGCCCTCCTGGAGGCGGCCCTGGTCGAGCAGCAGCCGGTGCCCCGCGAGAACGGCCTCTCCGGAGGCGGGCCTCGGCGGCTGAGCTGCCGTCTCCACGGGGTCGGTGGCGTGCGTGCCCGCCCAGCCGCCGAGCCGGTCGAGCTCGCGCCGGGCCGTCGCCAGGTCGGGCAGCCCCAGGTGTACGTCCCCCGCGTCGGCCAGCATGTGCAGCACGCGCGCGTCCGTCGGGGCCAGCGTGCGCGTCATGTGGTCGGGCTTCAGCGCGGCGTCGAACATCCGCGCCCTGCCCTCCCAGTTGAGGAAGGTGCCGGGCTTCTCCGCGACCGCGGCCACGGGGAGTACGACGTCGGCGTGCTCGGTGACCTCACTGGGCCGCAGCTCCAGCGAGACCAGGAACCCGACCTCGGAGAGTGCTTCACGCGCGCGTGCCGGGTCGGGAAGGTCGGCGACCTCCACACCCGCGATCAGGAGCGCGCCCAGTTCGCCGGTCGCCGCGGCCTCGATGATCTGTCCGGTGTCACGGCCGTAGCGGTGCGGGAGTTCGGCGACGCGCCAGGCGGCCGCCACCTCGTCCCGCGCGCGCGGGTCGGTGGACGGACGCCCGCCGGGAAGCAGCGAGGGCAGCGCACCGGCCTCGATGGCACCGCGCTCCCCCGCCCGGCGCGGAATCCACACCAGCCGCGCACCGGTCGCGGACGCGGCCCGTACGGCTGCGGTGAGCCCGCCCGGCACGGCGGCAAGACGCTCGCCGACCAGGATCACCGCGCCCGAAGCATGCAGCGCCTCGGCCGCCTTGGCGCCGTCGCCCTCAAGTCCGGCCCCGCCCGCGAGGGCGTCGAGCCACTCCGTCTCGGTGCCGGGAGCCGCGGGCAGCAGCGTGCCGCCCGCCTTCTCCAGGCCACGGGTCTGGTGTGTGGCGAGGGAGAACGTCCGCTGGCCGTGCTTGCGCCAGGCCTTGCGAAGGCGCAGGAAGATCCCGGGCGCCTCCTCCTCGGCCTCGAAGCCGACGAGCAGGACCGCGGGCGCCTTCTCCACTTCCGCGTACGTGACTCCGGCGCCGTCTAGATCCCGGCCCCGGCCCGCGACCCGGGCGGCGAGGAAGTCGGCCTCCTCGCTGCTGTGCACGCGCGCGCGGAAGTCGATGTCGTTCGTGTCGAGCGCCACGCGCGCGTACTTGCTGTACGCGTAGGCGTCCTCGACGGTGAGACGACCACCGGTCAGCACGCCGGCCCGGCCGCGCGCGGCGGCGAGCCCGGTGGCCGCGGCTTCGAGGGCCTCGGGCCAACTGGCCTTCTCCAGCTCACCCGTCTCCGCGTTGCGCACCAGCGGCGTGGTGAGCCGGTCCGGCTTCTGCGCGTAACGGAAGCCGAAGCGCCCCTTGTCGCAGACCCACTCTTCGTTGACCTCGGGGTCGTCCTGCGCGAGGCGCCGCATGACCTTGCCGCGCCGGTGGTCGGTGCGGGTCGCGCAGCCGCCCGCGCAGTGCTCGCACACCGACGGCGACGACACCAGGTCGAAGGGACGCGAGCGGAAGCGATACGCCGCCGAGGTCAGCGCGCCGACCGGGCAGATCTGGATGGTGTTCCCGGAGAAGTACGACTCGAAGGGGTCGCCCTCGCCCGTGCCGACCTGCTGGAGCGCGCCGCGCTCGATCAGCTCGATCATCGGGTCGCCCGCGATCTGGTTCGAGAACCGGGTGCAGCGCGCGCACAGCACGCACCGCTCACGGTCGAGAAGCACCTGCGTGGAGATCGGCACCGGCTTCTCGAACGTCCGCTTCTTGCCCTCGAAGCGGGAGTCCGTGTCGCCGACCTGCATCGCCTGGTTCTGCAGGGGGCACTCGCCGCCCTTGTCGCAGACCGGGCAGTCCAGCGGGTGGTTGATCAGGAGCAGCTCCATCACACCGCGCTGGGCCTTCTCGGCGACCGGCGAGGACAGCTGCGACTTCACGACCATGCCGTCGGTGCAGGTGATGGTGCAGGAGGCCATCGGCTTGCGCTGGCCCTCCACCTCGACGATGCACTGCCGGCAGGCGCCCGCCGGGTCGAGCAGCGGGTGGTCGCAGAAGCGCGGGATCTCGATGCCGAGGAGCTCGGCGGCCCGGATCACCAGCGTCCCCTTCGGGACGCTGATCTCGATGCCGTCGATCGTCAGCGACACGAGGTCTTCCGGCGGAACCGCCGCCTCGCCCCCTCCGGAGGGAGCGCTGTTGGTGGTCACTGTCATGCGTTCACCTCCGAATGTGCGGAGGGCCTGTCGGCCCAGAGAGTCGACTTGGCCGGGTCGAAGGGGCAGCCCTTGCCGGTGATGTGCTGCTCGTACTCCTCGCGGAAGTACTTGAGCGAGGAGAAGATCGGCGACGCGGCGCCGTCACCGAGAGCGCAGAAGGACTTGCCGTTGATGTTGTCGGCGATGTCGTTCAGCTTGTCGAGGTCGGACATGACGCCCTTGCCGGCCTCGATGTCACGGAGCAACTGCACCAGCCAGTACGTCCCTTCGCGGCAGGGCGTGCACTTGCCGCAGGACTCGTGGGCGTAGAACTCGGTCCAGCGCGTGACCGCCCGCACCACGCACGTCGTCTCGTCGAAGCACTGCAGGGCCTTCGTGCCGAGCATCGACCCGGCGGCGCCCACGCCCTCGTAGTCCAGCGGGACGTCGAGGTGCTCGTCGGTGAACATCGGCGTCGAAGACCCGCCCGGCGTCCAGAACTTGAGCCGGTGTCCTGCCCGCATCCCGCCGCTCATGTCGAGCAGCTGGCGCAGGGTGATGCCGAGCGGGGCCTCGTACTGGCCGGGGCTCGTGACGTGGCCGCTCAGCGAATAGAGCGTGAAGCCGGGGGACTTCTCGCTCCCCATCGACTTGAACCAGTCTTTTCCGCGATTCAGGATCGCGGGAACCGACGCGATGGACTCGACGTTATTGACAACAGTGGGGCATGCGTAGAGGCCCGCGACGGCAGGGAAAGGGGGACGCAGTCGCGGCTGGCCACGGCGGCCTTCGAGCGAGTCGAGCAGCGCGGTCTCCTCACCACAGATGTACGCGCCCGCGCCCGCGTGCACGGTGAGTTCGAGGTCGAGTCCGCTGCCCAGGATGTTCTCGCCCAGGAATCCCGCCTCTTTCGCCTCACGCACGGCCTCGTGCAACCGCCTGAGCACGGGGACGACTTCACCGCGCAGGTAGATGAAGGCATGCGACGAGCGGATCGCGTAACAGGCGATCACAATGCCCTCGATGAGGCTATGCGGATTGGCGAAGAGGAGCGGGATGTCCTTGCAGGTCCCCGGCTCCGATTCGTCGGCGTTGACAACTAGATAGTGCGGCTTTCCATCTCCCTGCGGAATGAACTGCCATTTCATTCCGGTGGGGAATCCCGCGCCACCCCGCCCGCGCAGACCGGAGTCCTTCACGTACGCGATGAGGTCGTCCGGCGCCATGGCCAGGGCCTTGCGGAGGCCTTCGTACCCCTCGTGCCGCCGGTAGGTGTCCAGCGTCCAGGACTTCTCCTCGTCCCAGAACGCCGAAAGCACCGGTGCGAGCAGTTTCTCCGGGCTCGTCTCGTGGTCGATCTCGGCTGCCAAGGTCATCACTCCCCCTCCTCGGCGGTGGGTCCGGCCGGGTGGGCCGGGTCGGATGCCGAGGTCTCCTGCGGTGCGTCGTGCGAGCTGAGGTGCTCGGCAGGCGCCTCGTCCTGCGGACCGCCGGTGCGTGGGTGGACCACCCTGGGCTGCGGCAACTCGCCCTTGGCGAGGCGCAGTCCGATCAGCGAGGCCGGGCCCGCGCCGCCGCTCGCCTCGACGGCGCCGGCACGCTCGTCCGGGAAGCCCGCCAGAATCCGGGCCGTCTCCTTGTACGTGCACAAGGGGGCGCCACGGGTCGGCTCGACCTGCACGCCCGCGCGGAGGTCGTCGACGAGCCGCTTGGCGGTCTCGGGAGTCTGGTTGTCGAAGAACTCCCAGTTGACCATCACGACGGGAGCGAAGTCGCAGGCCGCGTTGCACTCGATGTGCTCCAGCGTGACCTTGCCGTCCTCCGTGGTGCCTTCGTTGCCGACGCCCAGGTGCTCCTGGAGCGACTCGAAGATCGCGTCGCCGCCCATGACGGCGCAGAGCGTGTTCGTACAGACGCCGACCTGGTAGTCACCGGAGGGCTTGCGCCGGTACATCGTGTAGAAGGTCGCGACCGCGGTGACCTCGGCGGTGGTCAGGCCGAGCACCTCCGCGCAGAAGGCCATTCCCGTGCGCGTGACGTGGCCCTCCTCCGACTGCACCAGGTGCAGCAGCGGGAGCAGCGCGGACCGCGAGTCCGGGTAGCGGGAGATGACCTCCTTGGCGTCCGCGTCGAGCCTGGCCCGTACGTCGGCCGGGTAGTCGGGGGCGGGGAGTTGGGGCATGCCGAGGCTGACGCCCGCGCCCTGCTGGGAAGGGGTGGTGGTCACCGGTCGACGCCTCCCATCACGGGGTCGATGGACGCGACGGCGACGATGACGTCAGCGACCTGGCCGCCCTCGCACATCGCCGCCATGGCCTGGAGGTTGGTGAAGGACGGGTCGCGGAAGTGGACCCGGTAGGGGCGGGTGCCGCCGTCGGATACGACATGCACCCCGAGCTCGCCCTTGGGCGATTCGACCGCGGTGTACGCCTGCCCGGCCGGGACCCTGAAGCCCTCGGTCACCAGCTTGAAGTGGTGGATCAGGGCCTCCATGGAGGTGCCCATGATCTTCTTGATGTGATCGAGCGAGTTGCCCAATCCGTCCGGGCCGAGCGCCAATTGCGCGGGCCAGGCGATCTTCTTGTCGCCGACCATGACCGGGCCCGGCTCCAGGCGGTCCAGGCACTGCTCGACGATGCGCAGCGACTGGCGCATCTCCTCCAGGCGGATCAGGAAGCGTCCGTAGGAGTCGCAGGTGTCGGCGGTCGGCACGTCGAACTCGTAGTTCTCGTAGCCGCAGTAGGGCTGCGACTTGCGCAGGTCGTGCGGCAGACCGGCCGAGCGCAGGACGGGCCCCGTGGCGCCGAGTGCCATGCAGCCCGCGAGGTCGAGATAGCCGACGTCCTGCATACGGGCCTTGAAGATGGGGTTCCCGGTGGCGAGCTTGTCGTACTCGCCGAGGTTCTTCTGCATCTTCTTCACGAACTCGCGGATCTGGTCCACCGCGCCCGGGGGCAGGTCCTGGGCGAGTCCGCCGGGCCGGATGTACGCGTGGTTCATGCGCAGGCCGGTGATCAGCTCGAAGATGTCGAGAACGAGTTCACGATCGCGGAAGCCGTAGATCATGATCGTCGTCGCGCCCAGCTCCATGCCGCCGGTGGCGATGCACACCAGGTGCGAGGAGAGCCGGTTGAGCTCCATCAGGAGCACGCGGATGATCGACGCGCGGTCCGGGATCTGGTCCTCGATGCCGAGGAGCTTCTCGACCCCGAGGCAGTACGCCGCCTCGTTGAAGAACGGCGTCAGATAGTCCATGCGCGTGACGAACGTCGTGCCCTGCGTCCAGGTGCGGTATTCGAGGTTCTTCTCGATGCCCGTGTGCAGATAGCCGATGCCGCAGCGGGCCTCGGAGACGGTCTCGCCCTCGATCTCCAGGATGAGCCGGAGCACACCATGGGTGGAGGGGTGCTGCGGCCCCATGTTGACGATGAT
Source organism: Streptomyces sp. NPDC054866 (assembly GCF_053610745.1). NCBI lineage: Bacteria > Bacillati > Actinomycetota > Actinomycetes > Kitasatosporales > Streptomycetaceae > Streptomyces > Streptomyces sp. NPDC054866. The sequence continues at coordinate 170,050 of NZ_JBSGZA010000003.1, read as the reverse complement.
GCGCTCGTCGTCGGACCGGGCCGCGGACTGGACGACCTCGTCCCAGTCGCCGCCGGTGACTGTATATACAGTCCCCTCGGTCGTCTCACGGGCAGAAGCGTGGGAAGTTCCCTGAGTGGCAGACATCAGCTGTACGACCTCCGCTGGTCCGGAGCCGGGATCTGGGCGCCCTTGTACTCGACGGGGATGCCGCCGAGGGGGTAGTCCTTGCGCTGCGGGAAGCCCTGCCAGTCGTCCGGCATCATGATCCGCGTAAGGGCTGGGTGACCGTCGAAGATCAGGCCGAAGAAGTCGTACGTCTCGCGCTCGTGCCAGTCGTTGGTCGGATAGACCGCGACCAGCGAGGGGACGTGGGGATCGGCGTCAGGGGCACTGACTTCGAGCCGGATCAGGCGGTTGTGGGTGATCGAGCGCAGGTGGTAGACGGCGTGCAGCTCGCGGCCCTTGTCCTCCAGGAAGTGCACCCCCGAGACGCCCGTGCAGAGCTCGAAGCGCAGGGCCGGGTCGTCGCGCAGGGTCTGGGCGACCCTGACGAGGTGCTCGCGCGCGATGTGGAAGGTCAGCTCGTCACGGTCGACGACCGTCTTCTCGATCGCGTTCTCCGGAAGCAGCCCCTGCTCTTCCAGGGCGCCTTCCAGCTCGTCCGCGACTTCGTCGAACCAGCCGCCGTACGGGCGCGCGGAGGCACCCGGCAGGGTGACCGTCCGCACGAGCCCGCCGTAACCGGACGTGTCGCCGCCGTTGTTGGCGCCGAACATGCCCTTGCGGACGCCGATGACCTTGCCTGCCTCGTCGCGGGGGGCGGGAACGCCGTTGCCGTTCGCGCTCCCGTTCGCGTTCCCGTTTCGGTGCTCGTCGTGCGCGTCGCTCACCGCAGCAGCCCCTTCATCTCGATGGTGGGGAGCGCCTTGAGGGCCGCTTCCTCCGCCTCGCGGGCCGCTTCCTCGGCGTTGACCCCGAGCTTTCCGCCCTGGATCTTCTGGTGGAGCTTGAGGATGGCGTCCATCAGCATCTCGGGCCGCGGCGGACAGCCGGGCAAATAGATGTCAACAGGGACAATGTGATCCACACCCTGCACAATCGCGTAATTGTTGAACATCCCGCCCGATGAAGCGCAAACCCCCATGGAAATGACCCACTTGGGGTTGGGCATCTGGTCATAGACCTGCCGCAGGACCGGCGCCATCTTCTGGCTCACACGCCCGGCCACGATCATCAGGTCGGCCTGGCGCGGTGAACCGCGGAAGACCTCCATGCCGAAGCGGGCCAGGTCATAACGCCCGGCCCCCGTCGTCATCATCTCGATGGCGCAGCACGCGAGGCCGAAGGTCGCGGGGAAGACGGATGACTTGCGCACCCAGCCCGCGGCTTGTTCGACGGTGGTCAGCAGAAAACCGCTCGGCAGTTTCTCTTCGAGTCCCATGCTCTTTGGCCCCTCAGACCTTTAGTCCCATTCCAGGCCGCCGCGCCGCCATACGTACGCGTACGCGACGAAGACGGTGAGCACGAAGAGCAGCATCTCCACGAGCCCGAAAATCCCAAGGGCGTCGAAGGTGACGGCCCAGGGGTAAAGGAAGACGATCTCGATGTCGAAGACGATGAAGAGCATCGCCGTCAGGTAGTACTTGATCGGGAATCGCCCGCCGCCGGCCGGAGTCGGCGTCGGCTCGATACCGCACTCATACGCCTCGAGCTTGGCGCGGTTGTACCGCTTTGGACCGATAAGCGTGGCCATGACCACGGAGAAGATCGCAAAGCCTGCCCCGAGGGCTCCCAGCACGAGGATGGGCGCATAGGCGTTCACGCTCCTCGCTCCTCTCAGTCGGCACTGACTGTTGGCGGTTGCATTGGACCGGGTCCCGCCCTCACGAAGATCGCTTACATGTGAAGCAGGTCACAAGCCCAACTGCCCCGCATCTTATGCCCGCCGGTCTGTGATCTGCGACACGGGGTGCGACAACGGCTTTGTGATCTCCACCACCTGACGAAGGATCATGAAGTCGGATGAGCGGTGATCTTCATACGCGAAGCGCCTGAGTGATCACCAGAGGTGACATCTCAGCGAGTTACCGCTGGTCGGGGAGGGGTCGCCCTATCAAGCGTCGCCCGCAGTAAGCAAATTGGCGCTGGACACGCTGGCTTGATAGTGGCGGCTCATTCACACTTTGGCGGGAGCGGTGTGGACGCGAGTGGACAACCGCGGACGCGTGCACCGATTCACGAGCGGCCGGAGCGACATCCACGCGAAGGCGGAGCGACATCCGCGACGAAGGCGGCATGAGGGTGAATCGGCACCCGTCCCACACCGGCCCGTCGTCGATCCACCGTCGATTCGCCGTCGATCCGTCACCGATCCCCCATACGGGCAACACCCCTGAATTCTTCGGGAGATCTCGGGAAGGTGTCGGCGGGATCTCGGAGAGATCCCCCGGGGCCACACCTGTGACCTGCGCCACATGCCAATGCGCGGCAAAGAAACCGGGCTTGGCCAACCGGCTCAACCGGTGGTAGACCACGGGCAATTCGGGCGTATCACGGAAAACCCATGATCACAGGCGTGATCACCGTTGTCCGCATTGCCCGTTACGGCGTCAATAAGAAGTGACACGCCCGGGATTCGCGGCCGTCACGAGCAACTGTGGCGCAGCCCACGTTTCTTGATGGGAACCCTGACTCCCTGATAGCGGTTGTTCTCATGTCCCACACCGCTCACATACCCAGCCACCGGAAGCCCCGTCGTAGCGCCTCGAAGATGGCCCTGCGCGCCGGAGTTGCCGGTGGCGTCCTCAGCACCCTGGCAGTGGCCGCGGCCGCTGGCACGGCGAACGCCGCCGAGCCGGTGACCGAGACCATCGAAATGCCCACGCTCACCGCGGACCTCTCCACGCAGATCGCGCAGTCCGCTGAAGTCACGCAGCAGACCGCCGACAGCTACGAGCTCCGCGCCGAGCAGGACGCGGCCGCCGTGAAGGCCGCCAAGCAGGCCAAGGAAGACCAGGCCGCCGCCGAGAAGAAGGCGGAGGCCAAGGCGAAGGCCGAGGCCGCCGCCAAGAAGAAGGCGGAGGAGGAGCGCGCCTCGCGTTCCGCCGAGCGCACGACGCTCAGCGCCGCCGGCGGCTCCAGCGCCTCGTCCGCCGATGTGGCCGCCCCGGCCAGCGGCAGCGTCGGCTCGGTCATCAGCTTCCTCAAGGCCCAGCTCGGTGACGCGTACGTCATGGGTGCCTCAGGACCCAACGCCTGGGACTGCTCCAGCCTCGTCCAGGCCGCGTTCAAGCAGGCGGGCGTGGACCTTCCGCGCGTCTCGCAGGACCAGTCGGTCGCCGGTACGCCGGTCTCGCTCGACAGCGTCCAGGTGGGCGACATCCTTTACTGGGGTGGCGCGGGCTCCGCGTACCACGTGGGTGTGTACATCGGTAACGGCCAGTACCTCGACGCCGCCAACCCCAGCAAGGGCGTTGTCATCCAGGATCTGTCGGGTTACCCGGCCGACGGCGCCGTGCGCGTCCTCTAAGGGCCCTCACAGCCACACACAGCCACACAGAAGGGCCGGGAACCCCAGCGGGGTTCCCGGCCCTTCTGTGCGCTTCTGGTGAAGGCTCAGCCCTTCGGGGAGAGCTCACCCATCTCGGACCAGCTGCTGCCCGGGATCTCGGTGTGGATGATCTCGGGCGTCGAGGCGATCAACTCGGACATCGTCTCCATGCCGGCCTTGAAGTGGTCGGAGCCGACGTGCGCCGCGCCCGCCTCCTGGGAGGCGAAGCCCTCCAGGAGGACGAACTGGTTGGGGTCGTCGACGCTGCGGGACCAGTCGTAGAAGAGGTTGCCCTCCTCCGCGCGCGTGGCCCGGGTGAACTCGGCGGTCCGCTCCAGCCAGCTGTCGGCGTACTCGGGGCGGACGGTGAACTTGACGGCGATGAAAATCATGCGACCAGCCTCGTACCACGCACCGGGTAAGGGCAAATCGGACAGGGATTCACGCCTTCGGGGCCACCTTGCTCAAGCCGTTGATGATGCGGTCCATCGCGTCGCCGCCCGTCGGGTCGGTGAGGTTGGCCAGCATCTTCAGGGTGAAGCGCATCAGCATCGGGTGCGTCAGACCGCGCTGCGTGGCGATCTTCATGACCTTCGGGTTGCCGATGAGCTTCACGAAGGCGCGGCCCAGCGTGTAGTAGCCGCCGTACGTGTCCTTGAGGACCTTCGGGTAGCGCTGGAGGGCGAGTTCGCGCTGGACGGGGGTGGCGCGGGCGTGCGCCTGGACGATGACGTCCGCCGCGATCTGCCCGGACTCCATGGCGTACGCGATGCCCTCGCCGTTGAAGGGGTTCACCATGCCGCCCGCGTCGCCCACCAGGAGCAGGCCCTTGGTGTAGTGCGGCTGGCGGTTGAAGGCCATGGGCAGGGCGGCGCCGCGGATCGGCATCGTCATGTTGTCCGGGGTGTAGCCCCACTCCTCCGGCATCGAGGCACACCAGGCCTTCAACACCTCGCGCCAGTCCAGCTCCTTGTAGGCGGAGGAGGAGTCGAGGATGCCGAGCCCCACGTTCGACGTGCCGTCGCCCATGCCGAACACCCAGCCGTATCCGGGCAGGAGCCGGTCCTCGGCGCCCCGGCGGTCCCACAGCTCAAGCCAGGACTCCAGGTAGTCGTCGTCGTGGCGCGGCGAGGTGAAGTACGTACGGACGGCGACGCCCATCGGGCGGTCCTCGCGGCGGTGCAGACCCATCGCGAGGGAGAGCCGCGTCGAGTTGCCGTCGGCGGCGACCACCAGCGGGGCGTGGAAGGTGACCGGGGTCTTCTCCTCGCCGAGCTTGGCGTGCACGCCGGTGATGCGGCCCGTGCGGTCGTCGACGATCGGGGCGCCGACGTTGCAGCGCTGGTACAGGCGGGCGCCCGCCTTCTGCGCCTGGTTCGCGAGCTGCTCGTCGAAGTCGTCGCGCTTACGGACCAGGCCGTAGTTCGGGTAGGCGGCGAGTTCCGGCCAATCCAGCTGGAGCCGGACGCCGCCCCCGATGATGCGCAGGCCCTTGTTCCGCAGCCAGCCCGCCTCCTCGGAGATGTCGATCCCCATGGACACGAGCTGCTTGGTGGCGCGCGGCGTCAGGCCGTCGCCGCAGACCTTTTCCCTTGGGAACGCGGTCTTCTCCAAGAGGAGTACGTCGAGTCCGGCCTTCGCCAGGTAGTAGGCGGTCGTGGAACCGGCTGGCCCGGCCCCGACGACGATCACATCAGCGGTGTGTTCGGTGAGGGGCTGGGGCTGGGTCACGGCGGGTTCTCCCCAAGGCTCGAAATCTGTGTGCCGACGGGCACGGGATATGGGCAGTCTATGCAGCGGTACTGATCCGTAAGCCGAAGGGCCACCCGTGACAAAGCAGGCACTGCCGACCGAGACCCCGCCCGCCGTACAACTGCGTGTTCCGACGCACGAGGACGCGTTCGTCTGGCACCGGCTCTTCGACGACCCGGACGTCATGGAGTTCTTCGGCAGCGGCGCGTCGGCCGAGCTCTCCGTGTACGAGGAGCTGACCGCCCGGCAGCGCAGACACGACGCCGAACTCGGCTTCTGCCTCTGGACGTTGCTCGACGCGGACGGTCAGCCCATCGGCTTCGCCGGGGCGCAGCCCTGGCCGCGCGACTGGGGGCCCACGGGCGAGATCGAGATCGGCTGGCGGCTCGGCCGGGCCGCCTGGGGGAAGGGGTACGCGACCGCCGCCGCGCAGGCCACCCTGGAGCGGGTGCGCGCGGCGGGCATACCGGACGTGGTGGCGATGGTGGACGCCCGTAACGCACGGTCCGTCGCGGTGACCCGGCGGCTCGGCATGGAGCTGGCCGAGACCTTCATGTCGCCGGTGACGAAGCGGGAGGCACACTGCTTCCGGCTCGCGCTGTAGCGGGTCTACCCTGCGGGTACCGCTGGGGGGTGACATCCGTGGCGAACACGCCCAGGACAGACGAAGTGCTCGTACCGCGGCTGATCGGTCTCATGGCCGTGGACGCGCGCGAGTCGGCGGCGAAGCACGGCGTGGAGCTCGCGGCGCCGGACCGCCCCGACTTCCACCTGGTCGTCCTCGATCACGTGGTCCGGCAGTACCCCGTCCCCGGCACGTGGATCCCGCGCGGCGCCGTCGTCACCGTCTGGTTCGAACTCGGCCCGGGCGAGGGCGAGGGCGGCGCGGGCGTACGCGAGCCGCGCCGCCCGGGGCCTCCGGACGGCGGGCTGCGGCGAGAGCTGGACGAGCCGGGGAACGAGGTCGGAGCCGTGCTGTAGCACCCTCAGGCAGCCGCCGGTGCCGCCGGTGCCGCCGGGCGCCTCAGCCGTTGAGCCGCCAGTGTTCGAGCGCGGTCCGGTGGACCTTCTCGCCCTCGCCGGCGGGCCAGAAGTCCGCGCGCCAGGACAGCAGGATGGCGTACTCGGTGCCGTTGTCCGCGACGTAACTCTGGTTCAGCGCATGGATCTCGCGGCCCGCCCTGTCGGTGTAGGTGTACTCCCAGATCGCGCCGCTGCGCCCCTGGAAGGTGTTCGGCTCAAGCCGGATCCGCTGATAGTCCGACTTCTTCGGGTCCTTCTTGGCGTCCTTCTCGATGGTCGTGAAGTTCTCGTACGAGGTGTACGGGGCGTTCGGGACCACGCCGACGATGAACCCCTCCGGGCCGGTCGACCCGGCGTACACGATCTGCCCCGGACGCTCCTCGCCCTGCCGGGTCCAGCCCTCGGGCACGGCGAACTCGAAGCCGCTCACGTCGGACACCAGGTCGGAGCCCGCCGGAAGTTCGGGCGCGTCGTCCATGGCGTCCGGGCTCGCGCTCGGGGCATCCGTGGGGGCCTCGTCCGTGGGGGTCTCATCCGTGGGGATGGCCGAGGGGGACGGCGAGGGCGGCTGCGTGGGGTCCTGGGACCGGCTGACGGCGGGCTTGTCGTCCTTGCCTCCCGCCTTGTCGGCCGCGCCGTCGTCGTTGTTGTTCTGCCAGAGCAGCACACCGGCCGCGATGCCGCTGCCGATGAGGAAGGCGGCGGCGAGGGTGCCGACCCAGAGGGCGGTGCGGCGGGGCTGGGACGCGGTGGGCTGCTGGCCCAGCTGGAAGGCGTGGGGGTCGTAGGCGGCGGGGGCGTAGGCGGGGTTCGCGGCTGGGTCGTAGGCGGGTTGGGGCGCGGGGGCAACTCCCGGCGCCGGCGCGTCGGTTGAGGCGGAGCCGACGAAACCGACGGCACTCTCGGTGGGCGCGTCGGCCACGGAGCCGGGAGCGCCCGGCGCACCTGCCAGGCCGCCCGGCATCGACGGAACCTGCGGCATCGGAGCCGCGCCGATCCCGGCCTGCTGCCCCGTCATCTGCCCCGTCAGCTGCCCCGGAACCTGCCCCGCCATCTGCAACAGGAACGGCGCGACGAGTGCGGCGGCGAAGACCCAGAGCAGCCCGAACAGCAGCGCGTCCGGCATGCTCACGCCCGCCTCGAAGCTGCCGTTGCCCGTGCCGCCCGCGCTGCCGCCTCCGCCGAACTCCGAAGAGGCGCTGCCGGTCGCGTCGACACTGAACCCGCCGACTCCGGCCAGGAGCAGGAAGAGCCCGAAGAAGACGCCGGCGGCGAGCAGTTGCTCCCCCCGGTGTGCGGAACGGCGCGCGGCCAGGATGCCGAGGACCAGCGCGCAGACGAGCCCGAGCGCCAACGCCCCCACGATCGCCCAGTCGTTGGTGACGTCCCCCAGCTCGGAGAGCCCGAAGGATTCACTCTGGTAGCCACCGCCGTACGCCGAACTGCTGCCTTCCACCGATGCCTTGAGCGGCGCGCCCCAGCCGAGCCCGAGGGCCGCGATGCCGAGGTTCGGCAGCATGAGCAGGGCGATGAGCAGCGGGGACACATCGGCGTCGTCGAGATCGGTGAGGCCTTCGAGGTCGTCGACCTGGGCGAGGCTGATGAACGCGACGACCGAGCAGAGGGCAAGCACGATCCCGAGCGCGCGCAACGCGGTACCGGTGGCGCGGAACGCCGCTTGCCAGCCGGGCCGCGCGGCCAGCCACTGGGCCAGGTCGTGGCGGTGCAGCACACCGCAGGTGACGGCGAGTCCGAGTACGAGCGCGCCGAGTGCGGCGAGCACCGGCGACGAGGAGAGCTCGACGCCCTCGATCTCGGGCTGCGCGAAGAGGCTGAGCACGAGGGTGCCCACGGTCACCAACAGCGTGACGCGCACAGCCGCTTCGAGCCCGGCCGTGCTGCCGCCGCCGTGGCCTCCCGAGCGCATCAGGACGCGGCTGCGCAGGATGCGTACGCCGATGAAGAGGGCCCCGATCCACAGGGCGGTGGCGGTGAGCGGAATGAGGTGCAGCGAGGCGCTGCCGTCGAAGGCGACGTCGACAGTGGAGCTCTCACCGCCGAAGAGGGACGACTGCTGCCGCTCGCTCCCCGAGATCTCGAAGCCGCCGCCGACTGCCTGGAGCAGCAGCGCGAGGGCGATCCGGAGCCGGTCGCCGAACCCTACGACGACGTCACCGTCGTCCTGCCCGTACGAGGGAATGGCCAGCGCGACGGCCGCGACGAGCACCAACCCCACGGGCCACAGGGCGGCTTGGGCGGCGCCCGCCCAGTCCCCCCGGAACGCACGCCCGAAGAAGGCACCGAGCGGGGAGGGGGCTGCGGGCGCCCCGGGGACGTATGCGGGAGGGGTGGGAGAGGGCGGAAGGGCGGGGGCGGGGAGGGACGTCACAGTGAACCCGGGCCCGGCTGGGGATGCCTCACCGCCGGGTGCGTCAGCGTCAGTCTCAGGCGCTTGGGGATCAGAGGCCTCGGGATCAGAGGCCGCCGACGCCGCAGGGGGATCCTCCCCAGCAGACGTGGGAACGCCCAGCTCTGCCGGGGGCAGTTCCGCGGGCCCCGCGTCCACCGTCGTGTCACGCGGACGCTCGCGCCCGCACTTCATGCAGAAGCGGGCCTCGTCAGGGGTGGGTGCCCCGCAGTGTGGGCAGTGCGACGCCATGGGAACGCTCCGTCATTGGGGAGATGACCAGCAAGACCGACCCGTGCGTGCCGAACGGTCCCGCGGCGGCCGATGCGAAAGAGCGGCTTCGCATCGCTCCGTCGCGTCGGCGGAGTCGTATCACAACGGACACATCTTGCCCGGTGGCTGGTTCCCGTCAACTCGGGTCATGATGCCGCGAGATGGGGCCTATGCCTTGAACCCCCGGTGCAGGGCCACGACCCCGCCCGTCAGATTCCGCCACGCCACCTTCGACCAGCCCGCGTCCTGAAGCCGCGCGGCCAGCGTCGGCTGGTCCGGCCAGGAGCGGATGGACTCCGCGAGATAGACGTACGCGTCGGGGTTGGAGGAGACCGCGCGCGCCACCGGCGGCAGCGCCCGCATCAGGTACTCCTCGTAGACCGTGCGGAACGGCGTCCACGTCGCGTGCGAGAACTCGCAGATGACGACCCGGCCGCCCGGCTTCGTCACGCGGTACATCTCCCGCAGCGCCTCGTCCGTCTCGTGGACGTTGCGAAGGCCGAAGGAGATCGTGACGGCGTCGAACGTGTCGTCCTTGAACGGCAGCTTCGTCGCGTCGCCCGCCGTGAACGGCATCCAGGGGTGGCGCGCCTTGCCGACCTGGAGCATGCCGAGCGAGAAGTCGCAGGGCACGACGTACGCGCCCGCTCGGGCGAAGGGCTGGGACGAGGTCGCCGTGCCCGCGGCGAGGTCGAGCACCTTCTGCGCGGGGCGCGCGTCGACCGCCTTCGCGACCTCCTTGCGCCACAGCCTCGCCTGGCCGAGCGACAGCACGTCGTTCGTCAGGTCGTACCGTTCCGCCACGTCGTCGAACATGGAGGCGACTTCGTGCGGCTGCTTTTCCAGGGTGGCTCGGGTCACCCCGCTATTGTGGCAGGCCGCCGCCGCCTCGCCTGCGGCGGGCGATTTCGCGGTGCGTCTGCCTGGTGCGGCCCGTCTGCGGATGCGGGTCCGTCGTGGTTGCTCGCGCAGTTCCCCACGCCCCTAAGGCATGCCCCTCCGGGGCTGCCTCAGCGGGCTCGGTACACCATTCGGCCTGCAATCACCGTTGCCACGCACGTCGTCGCGCCCTGGCGCACCAGCTCCGCCCGGTCGGCGACGTCGAAGATCGCGAAGCGGGCCGGGGTGCCCTCCCTCAGGGGTGGCAGGAGGACCAGCGGGGTCGGTGACAGGGACGGCGGGCCCGGCAGCTGTGGTGGGCGTTGGCCGACCGCCAGGCCTGCCCTGCGGACGGTGTCGACGACGGGCCGGGCCCGCAGTTCGCCCGCGATGGCCACCGTGCCGTGCGCGAAGAGCCGCTGTACGCCCCGGCGGGCGCTGGCGCCCACGCGGGACGGGTCGACGCGGAAGAGGGCCCGCGCCCGCTCCCCGCCGATGGGATCGGTGCCGAGCCAGTCGGCCTCGCGCGGGTCGGGGTGGTAGGTGGCTTCGAGGAGTTCGGGACCGTACGGGTTGAGCAGGCCCGGCGTGAGGATGCCGGGCCAGCGACGGACGCGGGCGGCGGGATGAGCGGCCACCAGCTCCTCGTACGGGCCGACGGCGGCGACGCTCGCCCCGTCGACCAGGACCGCCGCCTCCGGTGTGCCATCGGCGACGTGAAGTGTGCGCACGACAGCCTCAGTTGGAGGCGAGGAGCTTCAGCTCGGGGTGCGCCGTGCCGCCCTCGATCGCCGTGGAGGAGATGTGCGAGGCGACGCGGTCGTCGGTCGGGTCGTTCGCCGGGTCGTCGTGCACGACGAGGTGCTCGTACGTCGTGGCGCGCTGGGCCGGGACGCGGTCCGCGGTACGGATCATGTCGATCATGTCGCGCAGATTGTTCCGGTGCTTGGCGCCGGCCATGGAGACCACGTTCTCCTCCAGCATCACCGAGCCGAGGTCGTCCGCGCCGTAGTGCAGGGTGAGCTGGCCGGCCTCCTTGCCGGTGGTCAGCCAGGAACCCTGGATGTGGGCGACGTTGTCGAGGAAGATCCGCGAGATCGCGATCATGCGGATGTACTCGAAGATGCTGGCCTGCGTCCGGCCCTTGAGGTGGTTGTTCTCGGGCTGGTACGTGTACGGGATGAAGGCCCGGAAGCCGCCGGTCCTGTCCTGTACGTCGCGGATCATCCGCAGGTGCTCGATGCGCTCGGCGTTGGTCTCGCCCGTACCCATGAGCATCGTGGACGTCGACTCGACGCCCAGACCGTGCGCGATCTCCATGATCTCCAGCCAGCGCTCACCGCTCTCCTTGAGCGGGGCGATGGCCTTGCGCGGGCGGGCCGGGAGCAGCTCGGCGCCGGCACCGGCGAAGGAGTCGAGCCCGGCGGCGTTGATCCGCTTGATGGCCTCCTCGGCGGAGACCTTCGAGATGCGGGCCATGTGCTCGATCTCGGAGGCGCCGAGGGAGTGGATGACCAGCTGCGGGAAGTTCTTCTTGATCGCCGAGAAGTGCTCTTCGTAGTACTCGACGCCGAAGTCTGGGTGGTGCCCGCCCTGGAACATCACCTGCGTGCCGCCGAGCTCGACGGTCTCGGCGCAGCGCCGCAGGATGTCGTCGAGGTCGCGCGTCCAGCCCTTCTTGGTGTCCTTCGGGGCGGCGTAGAAGGCGCAGAACTTGCACGCCGTCACGCAGACGTTCGTGTAGTTGATGTTCCGCTCGATGATGTACGTCGCGATGTGCTCGGTCCCGGCGTACCGGCGGCGGCGGATGGCGTCGGCGGCGGCGCCGAGCGCGTGCAGCGGGGCATCGCGGTAGAGGTCGAGCGCCTCTTCGGCGCTGATCCGCCCACCTGCGGCGGCACGGTCGAGGACGGACTGAAGGTCGGCCTTCTCGGTCACCGGGGCGTCCCTTTCGTAAGGGTTGTGGGCGGACTGATTCAGCGTACGCCAGGGGATCCGACCGCCTGACGTCAGGCGGCGTACGCCCCGGCGAGCAGTCCGAGGAACGCCCCGCCGATCAGGAAAGGACCGAACGGGATGGCCGTCTTGCGCCCGGCGCGGCGGGCGACGACCAGGAATCCGCCGTACAGCGCGGCGAGCAGGAACCCGGCGAAGGTGCCGAGCAGCACCGCGCCCCACCCGTACCAGCCCAGGGCGGCGCCCAGACCGAGCGCCAGCTTCACGTCGCCGAAGCCCATGCCGTTCGGGCTGATGAGGAAGAGCACGAAGTACGCACCGGCGAGCGCAAGGGCCCCGTAGAGCGCGTGGATCCAGGAACCGGCGTGTTCGGGAAGCAGCGCGGCGCCCCCGAGGAGCGCGAGCGCGGCCGCGGCGAGCGGGAGCGTCAGCACATCGGGCAGCCGGTGCACGCCGAAGTCCACGACGGCGAGCAGGACGCCGACGGGAGCGAGCAGCAGCCATACGGCCAGCTCGGGGCGCGGACCCGTGGCGGCGGCGAGGGCGGCGGAGACGAGGGCGGTGGCGAGAGCGACAGCGACGGTCCGGGGCCCGTAGCGGTCCCCTCCCCCACACCGCGCGAGCCCGACCCAGCCGCCGAGGGGGTGCCCGTCGGGGCAGCTGTCCCGCCATCCCTCGTCGGGCGACACGGACAGCCGATAGGCGGCATGGGGCACGAACACCCCGGCGACGGCGCCCCAGAGGGCGCCGCCGACGACGACGTACAACAACGGGTCCAACGGTCACCCTCTAAACGCGGAGATACGGGTGGGTGGGTGGGAGAGGTCCGCCGCGAAGCGGCGGCCTCGAAACCGCCCCACCCCCCGCAGCGAAGGAACTACCCCACGGCGGTGAGCCCACTGCGCCAGGTAGGCAGGAGCTCGTCCAGCAGAGCCTCGGTCCGGGGCGGCACGCCCCGAGCCCCACTCCGGGCAACGAGGTCAACAGCAACCTGCCGGAGGCGAGCAGGCTCGCCCACCGCATGAGTCGCCCGCAGCAACTCGTTCCAGAGCCGCTCATCCCCCGGCGCGGAGTTCAGCGAGGCGTTCAGCGCCTCGATGGCCTTCTCCGCGCGCCCCTTCTCCAGGTGGAACTCGGAGAGGGCGAGCCCGATGTCGGCGACGAGCAGCGGCAGCTGCGCGTCGATGATCTCGTGCGTGAGCCACGCGTACCGCCCCTGCGGCCGGTCCGCGAGCAGCGGCCCCCGTACGAGCACCAGCGCGTCGGTGAGCATCCGCCCGCGCACGGCCCTGCTGTTGGCCCCGCGCCCCTGGGTCGCCTCGTGGTAGAGCGACCGCAGAACATCCAGATCGGATACGACGGACTTGGCGAGCGTGAGCCGCCCGCTGCGGTCGGCCCGCAGCCTGGGCGACCCGTCGGGCTCGGTGCCGAGCCACTCCCGCAGCCGGTCGATGAGTGCGTCCCGTACGTCCTCGGTGACCCCGCGCGGCCACAGCGCGGAGGAGAGCACGCGGGGGTGCACACCCTCGCGGTGCAGCAGGAGCAGCGCGAGCGCTTCGTGCATCAGCGGGCTGCGCTCACCGTCCGGCGTGTCGAGGCCGATGATCTCGTACGTACCGACGAGGCGCGCGTAGACCGCGGGCCGCCCCTGCTCGGTGACGTCGACGAGGAACGGCGGGGTGACGCCCGTACGACCGGAACGGGCAGAACCAGCGCCCTCACCCTCGCCCGGATCGGCGTCGACGAACAGTTCCACGACGGCCCGCTGCTGCGCCTCGGGCAGCGCCTGCGCCTCCAGCTCAAGGCCGAGCAGCGGGGCGAGCAGCTTGCCCTCGGGGGTGATCTCCATCTCCCACGCGGCACCCGGCAGGTCGCCGGACTCGGTGCCGACGAGGTACCCGATGCCCAACCGGCTCGCGTCGGCGGCCAGTTCGGCGAGCTTCACCGCGTCGTCCCCCTCGGGCTCAGCGGCGAGCAGCACCAGGTGCGGCGCCCAGCGCGTGTGCTGGGCGGGCCCCGTACGGCCGGTGAGCACGGAGTCGTGCCCGGCGGCGCCCAGGGCTCCGCGCCGCTGCCGCGTCTCCGCCTCCATCGTCTCGATGAGCGCCTCGATGTCGTCGAGGTGCCGCAGACGGTTGGGCGCGAGCGGCGTCAGGTCCTGCCCGAAGCCGACGAGGGTGATGGTCATGCGGTCGGACCAGCCGTTGGTGGCGAGCTCGGCGGCGACGGAGGCGAAGACGGCGGCACGGTCGGCCTCGCGGCCGCTCAGCGACACGACACCGGGCACGGCTTCGAGATTGAGCAGCAGCCGCGAGTCGTCGAGCGTTCCCAGGCTGACGAGACCGGGGTAGGGAGCGGCGGTTTCCACTTCCTCGTACCGCTCGGCATCGGTGCGCGCCAGCATCCAGAACGTCTGGTCCTGCCCCAACTGCCAAGGAGCGGGCGGCCGTCCGGCGGGCTGGGCGAGCTGGAGGTGCAGATCGCCGTTGCTGAGCCAGGCGGCGTAGACGGTCGGCAGGGCCCGCGATTCCTCGGCGAGCGCGGCGGCGAGCCCCCTCAACGACAGATCAAGAAGGCGTACGCCCTCGGGGTCGGCGCCCACGAGCAGCGCGTCCTGCACATCGGCGGCGCCCCCGGTCGGCGTCGGCGGCTCCATGCCGCGACGGCCGCCGACGGCGCCCATGGCGGACTGCCACAGCGCGTGACGGCGACGGCGTCCGAGCGCGCCGAGGAGCCCGGCGGCAAGGAGGGGCGCCCCGATGAGCGCCTCGGGCAGCCCGAAGGAGGACTCCTCGGACTGGTTGCCGGCGACGGGAGTTTCCTGCTGCCCCTGTCCCTGCCCCTTGCCCGCGTCGGAGGGCCGCTGCTCAGGAATGGTGATGTGGGCGGTGTCGCGGTCACCTTGCTGACCGCCACCCTGCTGTCCGCCGCCCTGCTCCTGGGCGCCGCCACCCTGCTGGTGGTCCCCGGACTTGGCGTAGTCGGAGATCTGCTCCTTCACGTCCTGCGAGACCTTGGGCGCCTCGTCGGGCATCTCGACGAGCTCGCCGCCGTGCGCGTCCGCGGGCATCTCCATGATCCAGCCGGGCCGGATGAGGCTGGCCTCGGACAACCGCGAGCCGTCGGGCTGCTCGCGGTCCTTGTTGAGCTGGTAGATCTCCTTGTACCGGCGCCCGTCTCCGAGATGCCGCTCAGCGATCTCCCACATGGAGTCGTGATGACGGCCCTCGGGCGGCTGAATCCGGTAGTACTTCGTGTCCCCGTCCTTGGCATTGCTGCCGGCCTGGGCGGCGGCCTGCTCGGCCTGCTCGGCGACGGCACTGGCGGCACTGCCTGCCTGCTCCTGCCCGAAGAGCCCGCCGGGCGTCTGCTGGGCGGAAGCGGCGGAGGCGGGCTTCTGGTTCCCCTCAAGCGACTGCCCGAACTGCGAGAGCCCCGGCGCGAAGCTAGCGGCGGTGGCGCCCACCAGGAGCAGGGCGGCGACGAGTTGACGGGCGAGGAGCTGACTGCCGCCGGCACCGGGAACGCGGCCGGGCATGCCGACTCCGGAGAGCGCGGCCTTCACCTCAACGAGCACGCAGGCGGTGAACTGAGCCCAGGCAAGCCAGACGACGACGGTCAGTACGTTGATGAACGTCCCGACCGTGATCTCCTGCTGCAACCAGTCCAGCGAAGGCGCACCACCCGGGAGAGGCCACCCCACGGCGTACGCGAGGGCACCAGGCACGCCGAAGACGAGCGCGGCCAACGCGACAAAGGCGAGGAACGCCTTGACGAAGTCCCCGAACGTACGACGACGCCGGGGCAGCGGCTGCGGCGTCCGATTCCGTGGAGCCGACGGGCCGCCTGTCGAACTTGAAGTGGTGCGCGCCATGGCGGGTGTCCTGTTGTCCTCTGAGAGGGAGCGGATGGGGATCAGCGGTCTGTGCCGCGGTGGGCTGAGCGTACTGAGGCGATGGTACGGAAGGGGCCGAAGGTCAGACAGAGGCAACGGCTTCCAAGGCCTCCCAAGAGGCTTGCGCGAGTGCCCGTTTACACCCGAGTTGCGCCGTAAGCCCACCTATCCGCAAACGGAGCGTGCCCGATCCCACCCCGGAATTACCCGCGATTACCTGCCCAGGACGGGCATTCACCCCCGCCCGTCACAGTTCCGGCACGGATTCGCTGCGCTCACGTAGCACTTGAGAACCCTTCGCTTCCGTCACCGCACAGAACGCGGGAGCCTTCACAAGGCCCACCAGTCCTGGTAACCCACGCCTGGTAGCGTCGTCCGGCTCCATTCTCTCCTGCACACATGTCGAACTCTGCCGAACTCTGGGGGACTGCAATCGTGGCCCGTCGCACCATGCCCATCGCCGCCACTCTGGTGGCGAGCGCGGCTCTGCTCCTGACTGCCTGTGGGGGCGGTGGGAGTGATGACTCCTCGGACAAGATCGAGGGGGCGGGGCAGGGTGACAGCACTCCGTCACCGTCGAAGTCCGGATCGAAGGCGCCTGACGTGGACCGTCCTGAGATCAAGCTGCCCACGAGCTTCGATCTGCCCTTCGAGGGGTGGACGAGCAGCGAGCCCGACAAGCAGGCCGTCCTCGACGACGGCAAGGAACACCTCCGGGCTGGGTACGCCGCGATCATCGCGAAGGACCCCGACGCCGAGTCACTCGCCTTCTACGACACCACGGCCGGCCTATCGCAGGACCAGAAGTGGATCAAGACGTACACGGACAAGGACCTCACCGTGATCGGCAAGCTGCCGGTCTTCGACCCCAAGGTCACCCTTCTCGGCGACAAGAAGACGAAGGCGTCCCTCACCTACTGCACGGACGAGAGCAAGGCGTACTCGAAGGAACGCAAGTCGGGCAAGACCGAGGGGAATCCCGCGGGCACGGCTCCCGAGGTCTTCTACACGATCACCCTGCACAAGAACGACAAGGGTGTCTGGCAGACCGTGTCCACCTACTCGAAGAGGGGCGGCTGCTCACGATGAAGCCACGGCACACGTTGTCGGCACTGACCACCGCGTCACTCACATCGCTCGCGGCGGCCGTTCTCGCATCCGCACCGGCTCACGCCGTCGGCGGCGGGGGAACAGCCGGGGAGGTCGACGAGCGCACGCTCGCGTCCACGGCGCATTCCCAGATCGAGGTCACGTACGTCAAGGGCGGCGACGGCAAGGGCAAGAAGGGCAACCTCGCGCCGATCGACCCCAACTGGAAGCCGCCCGCCTGCTGGTACGAACCGCTCTTCACGCCCGAGCAGCTCAAGGCCTTCGTCGAAAAGACGGACGGTGAGGGAATGGTCGGCATCCACCAGGGCTGGTACGGCAGGTCCCTCTGGGAGAACCATTACGCCAAGGGCAAGGACGAGCCCAACCTCGACGACGAGAACACCACCGCCAAGGGCTACGACAACTACAACATCGGCAAGAAGGGGTACTTCTGGCGCAGCGTCGCCCCTGACGACGCCGACCCGCGCTCCTCCGAATGCGACAAGGTCATGTTCTGGCAGGACCAGGGCGAGATACCGAATGTCCCGCACACCCCGACTCCCAAGACGCTGGCCGAGTACGCCTACGACAAGGTCGAGATCCCCGAGACGGAAATCGAACTGAAGCCGCAGGCCAAGTCGACGGTGAACCTGCCCACTTGGGTCTGGCTGGACAAGGGCACCTTCACGGACGTCAAGGTCCGCGCAGAACTCCCCAAGACGGGTATCTGGGCAGAGACCACGGCCAAACCGAAGAGCCTCCACCTGGAGCCCGGCACGGCTGACGCCGAAACCTTCCCCGCATCAGCCGAATGCGAGATCAACAACGACGGCAGCATCGGCACGCCCTACACCAAGGGCAAGTCGAAGCAGGACCCGCCGTGCGGCATCAAGTACCTCCGGGCCACGGACGGAGCGCCGTACAAACTAAAGGCCTCCATCACCTGGGAAATCTCCTGGGAGGGCTCGGACAACGACGGCAAGCACAACTTGCCGAACGGCACCTTCGAGACGACCCAGGACATGAACGTCCAGGAAATCCAGTCGATCAACCGCTGATCCGCAGACCCAGGATCTCCACCGTAGGCTCCACCCTCACCCAGCGTCGTTCGCCATGGGTCGTCTTCACACGCCACGACGACCCATGGCTGAGCATCGAGACGGCCACGCTCCAGAATCAGGGCGGACGTCTGATCCGCTTGGACGGCAGGAAGCTGCGAGATCCGGGCACCCTGTTCGCCACGTTCGCCCGGGAACTCTCCTTCCCGGGCCACTTCGGCCACAACTGGGAGGCGCTCGTGGACTGCCTCCGTGACTGGCACGGCCACGGGGGCGACACGAAGGACATCGCGGTCCTGATCGACAACGCCGACTGCCTGTTGAGTGTCGAATTCCTGGGACTCTTCGTCGCAGTGCTTTGCCAGGCGGCTTGGAGGGCCAATCTCCAGCTCGACGCCGATGGAGTACGCGACCAGGACACACCGCCCTTCACGCTGCACTTCGTCTTCCTCCTGGACAGCACCGCACCCGCCGCCTTCGCCATGGCCGCAGCAAGCGGCATGGACGTCGGCGTGGAACGCGAAGAGGGGCGCCTGACGGCGACATTGACCGGCGAGGACTGGCCCGACACCGGCTCGGAACCGAGTGGATCACCACCAACGTCCCAGTAGCTGCACGGGTGCGATAGCTTCGCATGTGCTTTCGGGCGCAAACAGTTTAGGTTCTGGGGGGTTATGGCATGGGGGGCAATCGTCCGGCGGATTGGCATGTCCTGGACTTGGACAAGGATCCGACGCCGGGTGATCCGGACCGGGTGCGGAACCTGGCCAAGAATCTGCACGACTTCGCCGACGACGTGTCGAAGGTCCTGCGTGACATCAAGGGCATGGCGGGCGAGGAGGCGATCCTCACCTGGGCGGGCAAGACCGCGGAGTCCTTCACGGCGGAGTTCGAGGACGCGCCGGGCAAGCTGAAGAAGCTCAAGAAGAGCTACGAGATGGCCGGCGACGCGCTGTCCACGTACTGGCCGGAGCTGGAGCGAGCCCAGGCCCTCGCCGACAAGGCCCTGGTCAAGGGCCGTGAAGCACAAGGCGACTTGAGCTCGGCCCAGACACGGCTGACCTCCGCCGACTCGTGGATGGACAAGGCGGGCAAGGAAGCCGACAAATACAAGGACGACAAAGACTCCGGGAAAGACGTCCCCAAGCCCGACCCGGACAAGGTCAAGGCCGCCACCCGCAACGCCACCGCCGCCGAAAAAGCCCAGACGACCGCCAAGTCGGACGTCTCCGCCGCCAAGAGCAACCTCGACGCCGCGAAGAAGATGGCCGAGGACGCCCGCAAGATGCGCGAGGACGCCGCGGGCACGGCGAAGAAGAAGCTCGAAGAGGCCTCCGATGCGGGCATTCAGAACCGCAAGTGGTGGGAGGAGGTCGGGGACTGGGTCACCGACAACTGGGACACCATCGTCGCGGTCTGCAAGGTCGTCGTCGCCGTCCTGGGCGTCATCGCGATGATCATCGGCGGGCCTATCCTGGGCGCCATCGTCCTCATCGCCGCCCTCGTCGTCCTCGCCGACACCCTGAATAAATACGCCAACGGAGAAGCAGGCCTACTCGACGTCGCCTTCGCCGCCCTGGACTGCATCCCCGGCATGAAGGGACTGACCTCCCTCCGCGGCCTCGCCAAAGGCATGAAGGGCCTCAAGGGCGGGCTGAAGGCCATGGGGAAGGGGCTCAGTGGCTTGAAGTCGGCTCGCAGCGCCATCGCAGACGGCGCCAAGGGTGCGTACAACCGCCTAAAGAGCATGGTCAAGGGCTGTGGCGACCCCGTCGACCCGGCCACAGGCCAGATGTACCTGGCGGAGACCGACATCAGCCTGCCCGGCACTCTCCCGCTCCACTTCACCCGGCGGGTCGCTTCTGACTACCGCACCGGCGGATGGTTCGGTCCGACCTGGTCATCCACCGTCGATCAACGCCTGGAGATCGACGAGGACGGCGTGGTCCTGGTCACCGAGGACGGCATGCTCCTCGAGTATCCGCACCCTGCGGGCCCGGACACACGCGTACTTCCTGGCTCCGGCCCACACTGGCCCATGACCCGCCTCGACAACGGCGGTTACCGCCTCACTGATCCACGCACCGGCCTCACCCGTCAGTTCGCCCCTCCCCACGGCGACCTGGCACTCCTGGAGCGCATCACCGATCGCAACCACAACTCCATCACCTTCGACTACGACGGTAACGGCGCTCCCATAGCTATCCGGCACTCTGGCGGCTACGACCTCCGGCTGACCGTGACCGAGAACCGTGTCACCGCGCTGAGCCTGGCCGGCGCTGCCGACGACGGCTCGGATCTCACGATCAAGCGGTACGGCTACACGGGCGGCAACCTCACATCGGTCACCAACTCCTCCGGCCTGCCCATGCGGTTCACGTATGACGATCGCCTTCGCATCACCTCTTGGACCGACACCAACAACAGCCGCTACGACTACACCTACGACGACCAGGACCGCTGCGTCACCCAGGGCGGCGAGGCCGGACACGTCAGCAACTACTTCGCCTACGACGGAATCGACCCGGACTGGCCGGAGAGCCGAGTCACCGCAGTCACAACAGGCGAAGGAGCCACGTCCCGCTTCGTCGTCAATGGCAACTCCCAGGTCATCGCAGAGATCGACCCCACGGGCGGCACCGTCCGGACACGCTTCGACTCCAACCACCACCTGATGTCCTTCGCCGATGTGCTCGGACGCACCACGCGATACGAGTACGACGGCGATGGCCAGGTCACTTCCGTCCTCCGTCCGGACGGCCACCGGGTCATCTCCGAGTACAACGACCTCGGCCTTCCCACTGTCGTGACGGGGCCCGACGGCACCGCCTGGCAACAGGAGTACGACGAGCGGGGCAACCGCGTCACACTCGTTGACCCGACCGGTGCCACCACCCACTTCACGTACGACACAGCCGGTCGTCTCACCTCAGTCACGGACGCGCTGGGCAGGCGTACAGAGATCCGCTGCGATCACGCGGGACTGCCGTTGGAGATCACCAATCCCCTGGGTGAAGTGAGCCGCTACAGACGCGATGCCTTCGGCCGACCGGCCTCGTTCACTGACGCGTTGGGGCGGACGACGCGCCTCGAATGGGCAGTGGAAGGCCACCCCACTCGCCGTGTCGAGTCGGACGGCAGCGTCGAATCGTGGACGTATGACGGCGAGGGCAACTGCACCAGCCACATCGACGCCTCGGGCGCCGTCACCCACTTCGAGTACACGCACTTCGACCTTCTCGCCGCCAGGACCGGCCCGGACGGGGTGCGATACCAATTCGCCTATGACGCGGAGCTGCGTCTTACCCGGGTCAGCAACCCCCAGCTTCTGGACTGGGCTTATGTGTACGACGCTGCCGGCCGCCTGATATCCGAAACCGACTTCGACGGCCGCACCATCCTCTACTCCCGTGACACAGCAGGCCACATGACGGCCCGGACCAACGCCCTCGGGCAGACGGTCACCTATGAGCGGGACGTGCTCGACCGGGTCGTCCGGAAAGTCGCCGACGGCCAGGTCACCACCTACGCGTACTCCCTCACGGGCAAGCTCACTCAAGCCGTCGCGCCTGGAGTGAACCTGATCGCAGAACACGACGGCCTGGGTCGTCCACTGTCTGAATCGGTCAACGGCCGCATCATCAGGCATGAGTTCGATGCCTGCGGTCAGCGCACCAGGCGTACCACCCCCACCTCTGCCATCACCGAATGGAGCTACGACGCAGCGGGCCGTCATGCTCACTTGACCATGGCGGGGACAACGATCGGCTTTGAGCACGATCCCGTCGGGCGAGAAGTGAACCGACGTATCGGCGACGCACTCACCCTGACAAACGACTTCAACGGTTTGGGGCGCCTGACCGCCCAGGCGATCACTACGGCAGAAGGCCGAAGCGTCCAGCGCCGAAGCTACGCGTACCGACCCGACGGCAACCTGGTCAGGCTTGAGGACCAGCTGAACGGCGTGCGCCACTTCGACCTCGACACAGCAGGCCGGGTCACCGCTGTCCGGTCCGCGAACTGGAACGAGAAGTACGCATATGACGACGCCGGCAACCAGACGGAGGCCTCCTGGCCTGCCTCGCATCCGGGCCAAGAGGCCACAGGGCCGCGCAGCTACACGGGGACCCGCATCACGCGAGCCGGCAACGTCCGGTACGAGCACGATGCCCAAGGGCGCATCACGCTGCGTCAGAAGATTCGCCCGTCCCGCAAGCCCGAAACATGGCGATACACCTGGGATGCCGAAGATCGCCTCATCGCCGTCACCACACCCGATGGAATCCTCTGGCGCTACCTCTACGATCCGCTAGGTCGGCGTATCGCGAAGCAGCGCCTCGCACCAGACGGTGAATCCGTGGCCGAGGAAACCACGTTCGTCTGGGACGGAGTCACGCTATGTGAACAGACGGCCTCGTCCGCCGAGTTGCCCCACCCCGTCACCATCACATGGGTGCATCAAGGGCTTCGGCCCATAGCCCAGACGGAGCGGGTGAACGCCTGCGCGGCGTCCCAGGACGAGATCGACTCCCGATTCTTCGCCATCGTCACCGACCTCGTGGGCGCTCCCACCGAGCTCCTCGACGAGCACGGAGAAATTGCCTGGCGTGCCCGCGCCACTCTCTGGGGTACCACCGCATGGTCGGCGGGCAGCGCGACTTACACACCTTTGCGCTTTCCTGGCCAGTACTTCGACCCTGAAACCGGGCTCCACTACAACCATTTCCGCACTTACGACCCTGAGACCGCCCGCTACCTCTCCCCCGATCCTCTTGGACTCGCCCCTGCGCCGAACCCCGTCAGCTACGTCTCGAACCCCCTCACGTGGGCGGACCCGCTCGGCCTCGCTCCCAGCTGCGACCTGGAGATCGAATACGGAGCACCAGACATTCACGGGCGTCCCACCGGGGCAATCGCACGAATCGGCCCCAACCCACCAGACGGCGGAAAGGCGGTGAGGCGGATGAAACCGCCGGGCTTCGGCGGCGAGGCGGCAGGACATTCTCGCGGACACCTGATTCCGAAACAGCTCGGAGGCCCCGGAAACGAGCCGCGCAACTTTGTGACCCAAGATGCGGTGGTCAACAACGGACCACAGAGCGACTTCGAGGATGCAGTGGCAGCGTATGTGAAGGGCGACCCGGCGAATGGAGTGCCCGGGAACGAGGTAATCTATGTGGCAACACCGCGGTATTCAGGGAGCGATCCAATTCCCAGTAGGGTGGATGTAGAAGTGTTCGGCGATAACGGCTGGTACATGGGAGGCTCATTCATGAACAGCAGCACAACATGACCAGCATTCTGGACCTGGCCCGCATCTGCCCACCTCCGGACATCGACGTACCGAGCGTCATCACGGGGGCGTCAAACGGATCCGCCGAGGGCGACATCCAGTCCGACCGCAGGCTCCTGCACGAATGGTACGGAGGAGGTTGCTTCAACGACTTCCTCTGGATCTACTCTCCAGGGCATACGAATCGACACCTGGACGCAAATGAGAGAACAGCGAACCTGCACCGCGTACTTGAGCGTCGGGCAGCGGTAAGCATTCGATCCCGAATCGCAGAACTCGGATACTCCATCGCGGACACCGTGTCGTGGGGAGGAACCGACAACGGCGACCTGTGCTGCTGGATCGGCACGGCATTGGACACCCCAGCAATCGGACTGATCATCGATTGCAGAGAGGATGTCTATTATGAGTTCACTGGATCAACTGGCGCCCTGATCTATCGATTCTTGAACGGCGCAGAGACATGCCCGATTTTCCCGGAGGACTTCTGGGATGAGGTCCCCACTTACTGGCGCCCCGGTGCTTGAGCTTCACGCGAAAGCCGAGGGCAAGCATGCCGCCACCCTGTGTACGGCGCTGACCCAGAAGTATATCTCCGCCCCCCGAACCACGGAACACGTCATAATCGCTCCGGAGCCTGTCCCGTCCTCGGCCTGTCCGAGGAGCGCGATGGGTGACAGCGGACGGACACAAGTGAGAGGGAAGCGGCATGGGTGGTAAAGGCAAGAGTGACCTCGCGCTCCCGCTCAGTGATCTGGAGGACTACGGAAGCCGGTTGCGGTCGGTCAAGGACCGCATGAACCGCACAAAGAAGACCTTCGAGTCCTACAAGGACGACATCGGCGACGGCGGCGTGTACGACGCGCTCGAAGACTTCGAGTCCAACTGGGAGGACGGCCGCGAGGACATCACCCAGCAGCTGAACGCGCTGGCCGACATGTCCGACGCCGTCGTACGGGAGTTCAAGAAGCTGGACGACAAGCTCGCCAAGGATGTCTCCGAAGGCGTGAAGGACAAGGGCGGCAAGGGGAAGGGCAAGGGAGAGGGCGACTAGCAGGCCGCCGCCTCCCCTCCCCCCACACACGTCAGCGGTTCACGGACTGGATCTCCTGTACGGGGATCCGCTGGGTTGCGCCGAAGGAGCCGGGCGGCAGCGTGCCTCCCTCGCCCGTGCTGCTGGACCAGCTGATCTTCCAGGTGAGCGTGGCCCGTAGGGCGTACGTGGCGTTCGTTCCCGGGGAGCGCAGGTACGTCACGCCGCACGGCGGCACCCGGTCCGCCTTGCCTCGCGCGTAGGGCTCGCCGATGCCGCCCCCGCGCTTGGCGAGCGCGCAGCTCCCCGCGGCCGGGAAGACCTCCGCGTCAGGCGTGCCCGGCTCGATGCGCAAGGACTCCGGTTCGGCCGTCGTCGTCGCCGAGAGGCCCGTGCCGGGCAGGCTCGCCGTGACGCTGACCTTCTTGAACCTGCCCTTGTCCAGCCAGACCCAGGTGGGCAGGTTCACCGTGGACGTTCCCCTCGGGGCCGTCTTGATCTCGGTGCCGGGTACGGGGAGTTCGTCGTACGCGTACTGGGCGAGGATCTCCGGCGATGCCGCCATGGGCTCCGCCGGGGTCTCGCCCTTGTCCACCCAGAAGGGCTGCCGGTCGCAGGTCGTCGCCTCGGGGTCGTCCTCGCGGTTGGGGTTGATCACCGACGCCCAGAACATTCCCTTGCCCTGCTTCGAGAGGTTGTAGTTCTTGTACGGGTGGCCGTCCTTGTAGCGGTACTCCATCGCGTCGCTGATGACGTGGCCGATCCCCCCGATGAGGGGAGCACTCGCCCCGAAAGCCCGCCACGCCTTAACTGTGCTCTGGATCTCCTTGGGCGAGAACGCGGGCTCGTACCAGCAGGCCGGGGGTGTCCAGGCAACGCCCACCGGGGACGGTGTGCCGGTCTCGGAGCCGCGGCCTGCGCCGCCGCCGACAACCGAGGTCCGTACGCGGGTCTCCGCAGTGATGACGCGGCCGTTCGCCCCGCCCTTCACCTCCCCACCGGATCCCCCGCCGGATCCGCCGCCGGTTCGATCGGCCCAGGCAGGCGGTGCCGCCTGCAACGTGATCAGCAGTGTGGTGCAGACGGCCAGCGCGACGGCTGCGGTGCGGTGACCGTTCATGGGCGGCAGGCCTTGCTGCCTCGCGCCGACACGCTCTTGGTGACCTGCCAGACGCCCTTGGCGTTCTTCCTCAGCCGGTCGTTGTAGAAGACGTAGGAATCCTTGGTGACCGGGGTGACGTTGGTCTTCTTCGTCTTGAGGTCCTTGGTGTAGCCCTTGGACTCGTCCCCGCAGTACGTGAGCCCGGCTGAACCGTCCTCGCCGAACGTGACCTCCCGATCGACGTACCGCACCGTCCCCGTCACCGTGGTGCCTTCCTCGACGAAACCGCCGATCCATTCCACGGAGTCCAAGTAGGCCGAGCCCTTGCTGTAGAAAGCCACCGCCTTGGATCTGGGCTCCTGGTCACCGATCGCCTCGTCGACGGCACGCAAGTACTCGGCGTTGTCACGCAGCACCGCGTCCGTCCTCGCGTCACCCGTCGCCCGCGGCTCGAAGACGAGTTGATCGCCTGCCGGGAGAGTGATCTTGGGCCGCGCGATTCCGTCGCCGGGGGCGGCGGACGCCGTGGCCGACGGTTTCTCAGCCCCTTGGCCAACGCCGGCGATCTCGTCGGGGCCCTGGGGGCCCGCACCCCCACCACACCCCACCAGCACCAACCCACTCGCAACCGCACACACCCACGGCAGCCCCACCCACGTACGCACCCGGCCCTACCTCCCGTACCTCCCGCAAAGGGGAACAGGCGGTAAAACCCCGCGCACCCTCCGAAGGTCACCGCGAAGGCGACGCCCCGCGGAGTGAAAGTCGGACGAGTCCGATGACCCTCCGGGTGGACGCGGGCCCCAGGTGCACGCGAGCGGCGGTGCCCCGCCTCAGCCGACCTCGTTCTCCGCGATCGCAGAGCCCCGCACCGTCACATCGCCCCCGTAGAACAACCCCGTGAACACCGGGCTGTACGTCAGCTGGACCTCGACCTCGACCTGGTTCGCGTTTGCCGTCACGCAGTGCGTCGCCGCAACGTCCGCGCCGTTCATGTCCGTCGAGCGGGCGTAGGCCTGGGCTCGTGCGCCGCAGTTCTCGTAGTTGATGGGGGCGCCCTTGGCGCCTTCGTATATGCCCTCGCGGTCGACGTCCTGCGCCGCGTAACGCGCTGCCTGTTCCGCGATGTCCGCGGCCCTCTCCCGCTTGGAGATGGACAGGCCGCCGTCGATGACGAAGGCGGTGAGCGAGAGGAACACGATCGCGAAGATGATGACGGCGCCGGCGCCGGAGCCACGGTCGTCGAGGCGTTCTCTGCGGGCGGCGGCCCAGTCCCGTAGGCGAGGAGCGATGCTCACACCGACCTCCGGTACGGGTCGAGCGAGGAGCTGAAGCTGGCCGTCAGCGTGGTCGGCACGTCGAGACCGATCATGTCCAAGCCCCTTACCTTGCAGCTCACTTCGACCGTGAAGAAGGGATCCACCTCGGCCTCGAAGCCCGCGCTCGTCTTCCTGACGTCGACCGGGCCCGAGCAGACGTCCGCGAGGTCCGCCTCCGCTGCCGCCTTCGCCTCGGCCATCGCCGTGCCCTCGTCCTTCTGGATCGAGCCCGCGCGCGCCGCGTCCCGCGCCGCTCCGTCGATCGCCCCCCGGCCGTCGACGAGCTGGCCGAAGGCCACCAGGACCAGGATGAAGAGGATCATCACGGGGGCGAGGATGACCACCTCGATGGTCGAGAGCCCCCGGTCGTCCGCCCTTGAGGCAGCCCGCCCAAAGGCCCGTGCCCGTACCTGTGCCCGTGCCCGTGCCCGTGCCCGTGCGCCAGCCATCCGCATCCGCATCAGCCGCCCCCGTTGTCCTCGACGAACCGCTCCACCGGCCCGGCCGACTGCGCGTGCACCGTCAGGTCGAGGCCGGGGAAGACCGAGGGCACGCTCGCGGTGATCTCCACCCCGACCGTGTTCGCCTTCGGCTCCATCGTCTTCACGTCGGGGCTGATCACCAACTGCGGTCCCAGTTGCTGGATGTAGGCGTCGACCACGTCACGCGCGTCGCCGCGCCAGCCGCCCGGGTTCTCGTCCGCCGTCGCACGGGCCTTACGCGCGCCCGCCTGGGCCGCGGCCTGGGCGACATGGTCCGCGAAGAAGTACAGCGCGAACTGCACCGTCGCGAAGATCATGAAGAAGAGGACCGGAGTGAGCAGCACGAACTCGATCGCGGTCATGCCGGATTCACCGCGGGTGGAGGCTGCCTCCACCCTGCGGCGTACCCATCGCTTCACGCACCCGCGCACTCGTCCCCGCCTTCGCTCCCCGGTAACCGATCGATCAGCAGGTCTTGCCGGCGTCCGCACCCTCGATGCAGTCGCCGACCTTGTCGGCTCCGCCCTTGAGCGCGGCGTTGATGATGGCGGCCACCACGCCGACGATCGCCACGACGACCGCGGAGATGATGACCCACTCGACCGCGGACGCACCGCGGTCGAGCTCGCCGGAGCGGGCACGCTCGACGCGGCCCCGCAGGAAGGTGACCAGGAAGTCGACAGCCGGGATGCCGGTACTGAAGTTCCGTCCGTTCATGGTGAGTTGTCCTCTCAGGAGTGGGGGGAGGTTGTCGGGCCGCCCCCGTCGGCCGGCCCGTCCGTCGCCGTAAAGATCACTGGACCGCTAGACCTGGAACACGCGCATCGCCGCCGGGAAGATGAGGAAGACCAGGAAGCCCGCGCACAGGAGCAGCTGGGCGACGAGCATCGACTGCGACTTCTCGCCCGCGCTGCCCTCGATCTCCGCCATTTCGCGGTGCCGCATCGTCTCCGCGCGGGAGGCGAGCGAGTCACGCACCTTCGCGCCGTCGTCCGCCACCAGGGCGAGCGAGGCCGACAGGTCCTTGAGCTCTTCGATGCCCAGCTGCTCGCCGAGCGTGCCGAGCGCCTGCCACTGGCTGATTCCGGTGATCCGGGCGTCGGCCAGGGCGCTTCGGATACGTCGTGTCGCCCATCCGTCGGAGATCTCCGCCGCCGCCATCAGGGCCTCGGGGAGGCCGCGGCCGCCCGCGAGGCTCATCGACACCAGGTCCAAGTAGGCGCCGATGACGCGGCGCAGGTCGCGCCGCTTGTCCGCGGCGTCCCTGCGCACCTCGAGGTCGGGCAGGAAGAAGAAGAGCGCGCCGAACATCAGGGCCAGCCAGACCGGGATGATCGGGCTGTCGCCGACGCCCAGCGTCCAGATGACGGCGAACAGGAACGGCCCGAAGAAGACACCCGCGGCCGCGAGCAGCGTCTTCGTCGCCAGGAAATTCTCCCAGCTGCGGTCGAGGACGGCCAGGTCGGCGCGGAGCGACCGCTGCTCCCAGCCCTGCTGGAGGTAGAAGTCGGCGACGCGCGTGCCCACGCGGGCCCGCACCGTCCCCAGCCGGCCCGAGTCGTCCTTGCTGTCACCGGCCGAGCGGTGCGACTCGTACGCCGCCCCCCTCGCCCGCATGGCGTCGATCCGCGCGACCGTGGCGACCGCGCTCCGCTTGGAGGGCATCAGGGCACGTACGAGGGCGTAGATGCCCAGGCCCATGATGGCGCCGATCACTATCGGCATCGTCAGGCTCATCGACGTACCCCCTCGGGATTCGAATAGCCGGGCTGACCGGGCTGCACCGGCTGGCCGTACGGACCGGCATGCCCCGGCAAGGGCGCCTGCTGCTCACCGGCACCGGCACCGGCACCCGCACCGGGCCCCGCCCCCGGCCCCCGCGGCCGCACGAACTGCACGCCCGGCTCGTCCCTGACCAGGAAGCGGTCCGGCGTCTCCACGGTCGAGAGCTTGCGCAGCCACCAGAAGCCGAGCGCGAACAGGCCGCAGACGCAGGCGAGTACGAGCTGGCCGACCGCCGTGCCGTACGGGGCGACGAAGTCGCGGTTGAAGATCGAGAGGCCGAGGACGAACGCGATCGACACCGCGACCACGATCTGCACCGAGCGCCGCGTCGAGGCGCGCTGCGACATCACGCGCTGGCGCATGTCGACCTCTTCGCGCGCCGACTTGGCGAGGGCGCCGAGGACTTGGCGCAGACCCGGACCGCGCAGCTTCGCGTTCAGGATCAGCGCCGCCACGATGATGTCCGCCGACGCGTCGTCGATCTCGTCGGCCAGTATCTGAAGGGCCTCGGGAAGCGGCGTACGCGCACGCAGTCGGTCCACCAGGGCGTCCAGGTGGGGACGGAGCACGGGCGCCGCCGCCCGTGCCGAGGCCGGGATCGCCTGTTCGAGGCCGACCGCGCCCGCGATGGTGTCGCGCAGGGACTCCGTCCAGGCGGCGAGGGCCTCGACGCGGCGCATCTGCGACCGCTCCTCCGCCGCGCCGCCGAACAGCTTGTCCCAGAAGAAGACGAGGATGCCGGACGCGATGCCCGCGACCGTCCACCGGGTGAGCAGCAGCACCACCAGGCCCACGCCGACGGCGAGCGAGCCGCGCCGGCCCGCGAACCGGATGAGTTCGTTCATCCGCTCGCTGGCCTTCTGCTTCTCGTGCTCGGGTTTCACCGGAAGACCGCGCAGCGCGATGGCGAGGACCGCGAGGCCTCCGCCGACCGCGATGCCGCAGCCCAGTGCGTACAGGACGGGCAGCGAGAAAAGGCCGCCCATCGAGCCGAGTGAGTTCATGTCGTGCTCACCCCCATTGCCCGGAGGGGCGGTAGCCGAACGCGGCCAGGTCGTCCATGCAGGCGATCGGCGCGTGCGCGACGACCTGCCCGTTCGCGGCCTCCGCGAAGACCTCGCTGGACAGGACGCGGCCGTCGACGCCGTTGACCTCGCGGACCGAGGTCACCATGCGCTGGAGCTTGCCGCCGGTCTGGTAGTTGTTGCGCCGCTGGATGAAGACGACGAAGTTGACGGCTCCGGCCACGAGCATCTGGCTCGCCTCGATGGGCAGCCGCTCGCTGGCCTGGAGTGCGTACGTCGAGATGCGGTTGAAGACCTCACTCGAACTGTTGGCGTGGATCGTGGAGAGCGAGCCGTCGTTGCCCTGCGACATCGCGTTCAGCATCGTCACGATCTCGTCGCCGAGCACCTCACCGACGATGACGCGGGAGGGGTTCATACGGAGCGACCGGCGCACCAGCTCCGCCATCGAGATCATGCCCTGGCCCTCGGAGTTGGGCAGGCGCTCCTCGAAGGCGACGACGTTCGGGTGCAGGTCGGCGAACTGGTCGAGGCCGAGTTCCAGGGCGCGCTCGACGGTCACCAGGCGCTCGTGCGGCGGGATCTCGTTGGCGAGCGCCCTCAGCAGAGTGGTCTTACCGGCGTTCGTCGCGCCCGCGATCATGATGTTCTTGCGGGCCCGCACCGCGCACGCCATGAAGTGCGCGACCTCGGGGGTCAGCGTGCCGTTGCCCACCAGGTCCGACATGAAGACCTTGCCCATGCGGGCACGTCGGATGGAGAGCGCCGGGCGCCGCGTGACGTCCATGACGGCCGACAGACGCGAGCCGTCGGGGAGGCGGAGGTCGAGCTGCGGGTTGGCGGAGTCGAAGGGGCGCGAGGAGAGACCGGAGTACGCGCCGAGGATCTGGATGAGCTCGATGAGCTCCTCGTCGGTCTCGGCGACCGGATCGGCCTTGGTCTCGCGTCCGTTGGCGTATCCGACGAAGACCTGGTCGCACCCGTTGATGTCTATGTTCTCGACCTCGGGGTCGTCGAGCAGCGGCTGGAGCCGTCCTACGCCGAAGAGCGCCGCGTGCACGGCGGCCGCGTACTTCTCCTCGGTCTCGGCGTCCAGCGGGGTCCGCCCGGCGTTGATCTCTATCCGGGCGTACTCCTCCAGGATCTGGGCGATGACGGCGCGGGCGTACTGCCGCTCGTCCTCGCCCGACATGGGGGTGACGCCGGAGACCTGGTCGAGGCGGCGCTGCTCGGCGATGCGGTCACCGGCGTCCTGCCGGAACCGCTTGACGAGCGAGTGATCGACGGGGACGCTCATCGGCCGGCTCCGGGCATGCCTGCTCCGTGGGTGCCGGCGCCATGAGTTCCATGGGTGCCGTGGGGGCCGCCCGCGTTCGGGTTGGCCCAGGCGGCGCCGTACTGCTGGTAGAGGTCGACGGTGACCTTGCGGGCCGAGCGGATGAGCATCGACTTGTCGAGACGTCCGCGCTTGCGGCCCGCCAACTGCTCGGCGCCCGCGGGGTCTTCGGCGAGGGTGCCGACGACGCGGGCTCCGGTCTGCGCGGCCATCAGCATGTCGTTGACCTGGTGGACGAGCTTGGCGGATGTCGAGGGGTCGGCGATCAGCAGTACGCCGATGAGCGGGGTCGCCAGCGAGGCGGCCCCACGTGATCCGCCGTGCAGCTTGGCCGCGAGGGCGGCGGCACGGTCGCGTACGCGCGCGATGGCCTCGGGCTCGGTCCGCGAGACGAGCAGTACGAGGGCAGCCTGTGGGAAGAGCTCGACGGCGGGAGTGTCCCCACTGATACGACCACAGTCGGCAATGACATCTGCGGGCGCGTTCGGGGAGTCGGCGAGCTGCGAGAAGGCACGGCCGAGGGTCGGCCAGAGCCCCGCGAGCCCGGCGGCCTGCTCGGCGACACCGAGCCCGACGAGCACCTCGAGTCCACCGCTCAACGGCTGGGTGTGATCCCAGAGTTGATCGGGAACGAGGCCGCGACGTGCGGTGGCCGCGATGCTGAGCATCCCGGTGTTGGGGTTGAGCGGTCCGCCGTGCGCGGCGGCACTGCGGTAGACCAGGTCGCCACCGGCGGGGTCGGTCTCCGCGACAAGGACGCGCCGCGGCCACACGGCCGCCAGCGCGACGGCCGCGGTGGTGACTCCGGGAGACCCCTTGTCGGCAGCGAGAGCAATGAGCGCCATGTCTCTTCTACTCGCCTCTAGTTGCCGTTGGGAGACACTTGGACGAGAGAGACCGCACCGGCGGACGCGGCCCTGGTGACGGCTGCGGCGTCGGCGCTGTCCACCAGGAGCGTGATGCCGAGGGCACCGGTGCTCACGGTGGCGTCGCTCTTGTCCGCGACGGAGCTGACGCGGGCGGCCGAGACGATGGGCGAGTCGCTCGCGCCCGTCCCGGCGGAGCCGCCGGTCCCCTTGTCGCTTGAGCTTCCGCCGGAAGCGTCGTCGCCGACCTGGTAGACGTCCACGCTGTCGCCGGCCTTCAGGCCGTCCGCGGGGTACTGCCCCTCCTTGAGGGAGACGCCGACGGCCGACTTGCCCGCGGGCAGCCCGCTCTTGCTGGAGAACATCTCACCGACGGCGACGGCACCCTTGGGGATGGTGTTGGTGGCCTTGAGCTTCGACAGCTGGTCGAGCTGGGACCACTTGACGTAGTTGACCCCGGAGTCGGCGGAGACC
The DNA here is from genome assembly GCF_053610745.1 of Streptomyces sp. NPDC054866. Taxonomy (NCBI): domain Bacteria; kingdom Bacillati; phylum Actinomycetota; class Actinomycetes; order Kitasatosporales; family Streptomycetaceae; genus Streptomyces; species Streptomyces sp. NPDC054866. The sequence goes on along the minus strand of NZ_JBSGZA010000003.1, from coordinate 137,471 downwards.
ATCACCGAAGTGACGTTCTCGTCGCGGACGGGTGACTCCCCCGCCGGGATCTCCGCCGTCACCTTGACGACCTCGATCCGGTCCCCCGCGCGCAGCACGAGGACGGTGGCGCCGAGGGCGCCGATGAGGATGAGAAGAACGGCCAGGGCGGCGAGTGCCGGTTTGCGCTCGCGAGGCGGCGCGGGAAGGCGCTCACCAACCGCTGGCTGAACCGGCGCGGCGGAACGGCTGTTGCCCGCCCCCGTACGCTCTTGGATCTTCACGCAACTGCTCCCCGCACGCCCAAGAAGATTCGGTCATTTTCAGACACTCGCGACTCTCTTCGCCCGCCTCGGGCGGGCTATTCAGCCCCAGGCACAGTGTCAAGTCATCGCACCGTATCAGCAGCACATAAGCCCCTCAAGGCGCGTCAGGACCGCTGCGCCCCGCACTCCTCATCGTTATCCACGCGCAATCCGTACTCCATGGTTCCCACGCATTCCGGGATGTGGAGGAGGTGGCAAGAATGTGCGTACGCGAATAATTGCCCTTTGCGCAACGGGGGCCGCGGGGCGCGGTGATGAGGAACACCAGCCTGTCGGTGACCGATGAGCGGCTGATCGTTCAGCCGCACGGATGACGCCGGGAGGGGCGGGGGTGGTTCCCGGTTGGGCGGACTTCGGCCATCTGTGGCTGGGGGTGTCACCGGGGCCGGGCCCGGGGCGGGGAAGCGGGCCGTCAGTTCCGCTTCAACTCGTCCTCGACGTAGACGAGAAAGCCCTTCAGGCCACCCGCGAGGATCTCCACATTCTCCGCACAGTGGTAGATGTCGCCCTCAACTCTCGCCGACGGCAGCTGATACACGGTCGCCCCATCCGTACGACTGAGCGCGAAGAGCGCACCGCCTCCATCGGAGCCGAAGACGACGACGGAGTCGTCGAGAGCACCCGCGAGCCGCGTGGGCAAGTCCCCGCGAAGCCCGACCGCAGTCTGCCGCACGGAATGCACGAAGATCCCGACACCCACGTCCGGCAGGCTGAGGTGGTCCATATGGCGATAGAGGAGCGCGAGTTCAGGGGAGACGGCCTCGACTTCGTCGTGTTCCGGACCGCCGAACTTTTCGGCTTGCTCGGCCTCCTCGACCTCCTCGACCTCCTCGGCAATGGCCGCCGAGTTGGAGTCGGGCGGATACCCGAAGCGAGCCTCGAACTCTTCGAGGTAGACGACGAGATGCTCCCGCACGCGGGAAATCCAGCCGTCAATCCACGCGCCGGTAAGGGCCGCCGACCCCAACCGTCTCGGCACAGGGGCCCCTCTCGACATCCCACCGCCCTCCAATGAACCCCCACGCACCCTCCCTCGTCTCACAGTCCGGCGCGGCGTACCGCACCGCATCTCACCGCACCGCGCGGCATCCCACCGCAGCAAGAAATCACTGCTCTGCTCGACACGGAAGAGAAATTCAACCCCCATGAGACTTTCCTTCTCCTCGCACGGACGACGTACCGCACGGACGACGTCACGTTCACGCAAGACCATGGCGGCAACCGGCGTAGCCACGGCGGCGATTGCCATGCTGGCCACCAGTGCCCCCGCCGCGCACGCGATCATCGGCGGCACCGAAGTCTCCAACGACGCCTACCCGTTCATGGCGGCCGTGATGGACAAGGGCTCCGGCAGCCCGCTGGACCGCCAGTTCTGCGGCGGCAGCCTGGTCACGGCCGACACGATCATGACGGCGGCACACTGCCTGGTGGACGACGCGGGCAAGCCCCTGAAGCCGAAGAAGCTCCAGGTGGCGGTGGGCCGCACGGTCCTCTCCAAGTCAGGCCAGGGCCAGATACGCAACGTGGCGAAGGGTGGCGTGGTGGTACACCCTCGCTACCTCAAGGGCCAGGAGGCGTACGACGTAGCGTTCATCCAGCTCAGCAAGCCGGTCCGCGGGATCTCCCCGATCGCCCTCCCCACCCAGGGCACGGACGCCCTGATCCGCCCGGGCCAGAAGGCCACGGTCGCGGGCTGGGGCAACACGGACACGGAACTCCCCAACACCCCGGACCGCCTGCGCGAGGTGAAGGTCCCGATCCTCTCGCACGCGGAGTGCAAGACGAGCTACGAGGAGTACGACTCAAAGGTCAACTTCTGCGCGGGGGTTGAGACGAAGGACTCCTGCCAGGGCGACAGCGGCGGCCCCATCTTCCGCAACGTCCCCGGCCGCAGGGCCCCGATCCAGATCGGCGTCGTCTCGTACGGCGACGGCTGCGGGGCGCAGGGCGCTCCGGGCGTGTACGCGTCCACAAGCTCGTCGAAGCTGTGGAAGACGCTGGATGAGTCGGCGGGTGGCAAGAAGGTGAAGAAGGCGATGAACCGCCGCTGACGCTGATCCTCAGTGAGCTCGGCCCGGCAGTAACGCCGGGCCGAGCTCACTGAATCGCCCCAAAGCCGACATCCGTACCCTCGACGACAGCAGCGGGCACGCTGCCCCCCCCCCAGCGCACGGACCCACGATTCCCCCCGGCGGCGCCAGCGAGGACGAGGGGGCGGCATTTCACTTCCCGTCGTTGCCGCGACCGCCCGGCTGGGCGCGGTGTGTCCACAGCACCTCACTCTCCTCGATCCCGCCGAAGCGATCCGTGCCGCCCCGCAGAGCGCTGACCCTCCTGCAGAGCACAAGGCCGATGCCCGCCGTGGTCTCCAGGGCCAGGGCCACGTGAGGTGCCGCATCCACTTGTGCGAGTTTCAGAAGAGCTTGGCGTTCGCCCTCGGTCGCCGGACGCAGCTCCGGCGCGGCATACCGGGTGCCGAGCTGCACAGCTGCGACACCCTCGAAGTGCAGGTCCAGGCACGTGACCTCGTCGGTGTCCGGGGCCGCCCGGAGCAGGAGTTGGGAGTGGCCCACCCCATAACGCCACATTCGGAAGGTACGGCTGGAGCGGAAGAGTGCGCCGGTCTCGGCGCTGTCAGGCGAAGGGGTTGGCAACTGTGTCTCCGTCTCGATACCAAGTGATGCGGTCCCACGCGTGGGGCGCGTCGCGGGCCTGGGACAGCTCCCAGTTGGTCAGCCCGTCGAAGTCGTTGGCGGGATTGACATTCTCTCCGGCTCGCGCCGAGGCCACCGGGTCGGTGATTCCGTCAAGGTTGAAGTGAATCCGCGCATTCGAGCCAGTTCCAAGATAGCCCTGGAGCTGCCTGTGCCAGGAAGTCCCGTCGGGCCACTCGTGGTATGTGAGCGCATTGCGCTCCATGCCGAATTCCGCGAGCGCCATCGGATTGTCGTCGGTGCTCTCGAGTCCCAGGGCAATGTCCGTTCCGCAGTCGCCCTCAAGGCCGAGCGGGTCGGACCAGGTATGAGGATTGTGGACATAGGACCGGTGATTCGGCGCGGGCGTCAGCCCGAGAGGGTCCGGGCTGACGTAGTGGCCGGTGTCCGGGTCGTAGTGGCGGTGCCGGTTGTAGTGAAGGCCCGATTCCGGGTCGTGGTACTGACCGGGAAATCTCAGCGGGGTGTACGCCGTGGCATCGGCATTCCAGGTCGTGCATCCCCAGAGGGTCGATCTCGTCTGCCAGGCAACCGCCCCTTCTTCGTCGACCATTTCGACAGGTGTGCCGACGAGATCGGTGACGATGGCGAAGAATCGGCTGTCGATCTCTTCATCCGTGAGGGCGTCGACACGTCGCTCCGTCTGGGCGACCGGGTGAAGCCCCCGGTGGTCCCAGGTGAGGACTACCGGGGACGGCAGCTCCGGTGCCTCAGTGCACTGTTCGGCGAGCGTATCGCCGTCCCACGTGAAGCTGGTCTCCTCCACGACGGTCGCGCGGTCCGGAGCGAGCCGCTGTTTCGCGATGCGCCGCCCGAACGGATCGTAGCGGTAGCGCCATAGAGTGCCGTCCGGTGTCGTGACCTCGGTGAGCCGGTCCTCCGCGTCCCACGCGTACCGCCAGATGTCCGGTTTCCTCGACAGCCGCACTCTGCGCTTGAGGATGATCCGCCCGTCGCGGTCGTACTCATAGCGGACTCGTCCCGCCCGTACCAGTGTCGCTCCGGCGTATTCGCGGGCCCCTTGCGCGTCGCCTCTCGCATGCCCCTCGGGCCACGCGGCGTGCGTTTGGTTGCCGGCCGCGTCGTAGGCGTAGCCCTCCGTCCATCCCTGGGCCGTGACCGCGGTGACGCGCCCCGCCGCGTCCACATCGAACCGCCGATGGCCGCCGGCCCGGTCGTCGACACCTGTCACGTAACCGTCGGCCCGGTAGCTGTAAGTCCGCTGCTGGACAACGGCGTTGTCCCCATCGGAAAGTGACTGTTCGACGAGCCGCCCGGAATCGTCCCAGCACTGCGCGAGAGACAGCGCCCCGCCGTCCAGGACACGGAGTGTCTCTCGCCCGGCGGCGTCGTGGGTGAAGTCGAACGTACGGCCGGCAGTCGTCATGGATGTGCGGCGCCCGGCTGAGTCGTAGCCGTAGCTGGTCTCGGCTCCGACAGGCGTGACCCGGTGAATGCGGCGCCCGACCTGGTCGTACGCGAATGACATCACCCCGCGGCCGACGGATTCCGTCAGCGTCCTGCCCATGGCGTCCCGCGTGAACTCCAAGGTGACCTCGGGGCTCTCGGCTCTCAGCAACCGGCCTACCGCATCGTGCTCGTAGGTGGTGCGCTGACCCGCGGCGTCCTTCGCCGCGATCCTCCCCAGCACGTCGCGCTCGTACGCAACCCGTTGGCCTGACGCGTTGACGCGCCCCACGAGAAGTCCGGCAGCGTCATGTTCGTATCCCACGCGGCGGCCGTCGAAATCCGTCTCCGCGGCCAATCGCCCAGCCTCGTCGTATTCATAGGTCCATGCGAGGCCTTGCGCTCCGACGACCTTGGTGAGCCGCAGCGCCGCGTCGTGCTCGAACTCATGGCGCGCGCCGTCCGGCCCCGTCCGGGCGGTGAGCAGGTCGAAATGCGTGTATTCGTAGCGGGTCTGGTGTCCCACCGCATTGGTGTGGAGGAGGCAGTTGCCTTCATCGTCGTACGCCCAGGACTCTTCCTCCCCAGATGGCCCGACTTTGCGGGAGGGGCGTCCGTCGACGGTCCACCACATCCTGGTGGTGGCGCCCTCGGCGTCCGTGAGTCGCGTGAGCCGCCCGAAGGCGTCGCGCCGGGACCGCACCGTCTGCCCCAAAGCGTCCCGCACGCTGACCGGCAAACCTGCCGCGTCGCATACGAATGCGATGCTATTGCCCTGCGGTTCCGTGATCGTCGTCAACCGGCCACCGTCGTCGTACGAGAACGTGGTGGTCGCGCCCGACGGGTCGATGACATACGTCCGGTTTCCGCGGGCGTCGAATCCCTGCTGAATCTCGGAGCCGTCCGCAAGGCGCAGCACCGTGAGCAGGCCGAGTTCGTTGTATTCCGCCTCGACCGTCCTGCCGTCCGGCCGGGTAATGCGAATAGGCCTGCCCGCTTCGTCATTGAGGAAGCACGTCGTACGCCCCAACGCGTCTACCCGGCGCAGCAGGTGGTGTCGCTCGTCGAACTCAAACCTGGTGGTGTTCCCCAGCGGATCTATTTCGGCGACAACTTGGCAGGCTGAGTTCACCACATGCCTGCTGGAGCGGCCGTCCGCCGTGGTCACGGTGGTGACACGCATGTCCGGGTAGTCCGGGTGCTGACCGTCGTAGTCGATCTCCAACTCGAAGTGACCGCCGGCGCCTCCCTCCGCGACGCACCTGTCTGCCGCGTCGTATGCGTAGCTGTAGCGGCTGTCATTGCGGTCGGTCCAAGCGGTGATGCGCGCGCGGCCGTCATACTCGTAACGCAGGGGTCGGTCTGAGGAGTTGTACACCTCCGTCAGATTTCCGTCCGTATATCCGTACCGCCGGATCGTCCGGTCCGAACCATCCTCACCCGCGTCCGCCAGCGCGAGTGCGGTGACCCGACTGTCCTCGACAGTCAGCTTCAACCGATACCCCGCCGAGTGCTGGATGGCCAGCGGAGTGCCGTGCTCGTCGTACTCGAAATCGACGGCGTGCCCGTTGCGGTCGTAGAACCGGGATATGACCGCTGTCCCACCGACCGGCGGCGCGAATCGGCGAATCAGCCCGGTGAGCGGATTGAGGACCTCATAACCGCCGCCCTCAAGACCGCGCAGCGGCCACGGCGCACCGGCCTCCGGCGTTACAGGCTCTCCCGTCGCTGCAGGGTGGGGGTATGAAAGGAGCTGCCCATCCTCTGCTACGAAGATGACGCCCTGCTCATCGACTTCCAGATGCTGATCGAGTGTGGAGGACCAGGACGGGCCGAACCACCACCCCGCGCGATATCCCGACTCCGCCCGGCGGTTGAAGCCGAGAGGGAGGAGCCCCGGCAGCAAGATGTCCGTCTTCGGCAGGAACATCTTCCCGGTGGCCAGGTCCACCGGGTCGGTGCCGCCCTTGCGGACCTTGTCCTTGAGTCGTCCGAAGGCGTCCTTGGAGTTCTCGAAGAGGTTCTTCGCCCCGCCCGCCGCGTCGTCCAGCATCCCGCGGGCCCGACCACCCAGGCCGCGCACTGCCGCCCCCATTCCTTTCATCCCACCCCTCACTGCGGCGAGACCACCTTTGAGCCCTTTGGCGAGGCCGCGGAGGCTGGTGAGGCCCTTCATGCCGGGTATGCAGTCCAGGGCGGCGAAGGCGACGTCGAGTAGGCCTGCTTCTCCGTTGGCGTATTTATGGAGGGTGTCGGCGAGGACGACGAGGGCGGCGATGAGGACGATGGCGCCCAGGATCGGGCCGCCGATGATCATGGCGATGACGCCGAGTACGGCGACGACGACCTTGCAGACCGCGACGATGGTGTCCCAGTTGTCGGTGACCCAGTCCCCGACCTCCTCCCACCACTTGCGGTTCTGAATGCCCGCGTCCGAGGCCTCTTCGAGCTTCTTCTTCGCCGTGCCCGCGGCTCCCTCGCGCATCTTGCGCGCGTCCTCGGCCATCTTCTTCGCCGCGTCGAGGTTGCTCTTGGCGGCGGAGACGTCGGACTTGGCGGTCGTCTGGGCCTTCTCGGCGGCGGTGGCGTTGCGGGTGGCGGCCTTGACCTTGTCCGGGTCGGGTTTCGGGACGTCCTTGCCGGCTTTGGAACCGCCGTCGTCGTCCTTGTACTTGTCGGCTTCCTTGCCCGCCTTGTCCACCCACGAGTCGGCCGATGACAACCGTGTCTGGGCGGAGGACAAGTCCCCGTGCGCCTCACGGCCCTTGACCAGGGCCTTGTCCGCCAGGGCCTGGGCGCGCTCCAGCTCCGGCCAGTACGTCGACAGGGCGTCGCCCGCCATCTCGTAGCTCTTCTTGAGCTTCTTCAGCTTGCCCGGCGCGTCCTCGAACTCCGACGTGAAGGACTCCGCCGTCTTGCCCGCCCAGGTGAGGATCGCGTCCTCGCCCGCCATCCCCTTGATGTCACGGAGCACCTTCGACACGTCGTCGGCGAAATCGTGCAAGTTCTTCGCCAGGTTCCGCACCCGGTCCGGATCTCCCGGCGTCGGGTCCTTGTCCAAGTCCAGGACATGCCAATCCGCCGGACGATTCCCCGCCATCCCACAACCCCCGTCGCTTCCGCCCCACCAACACCCGTACGCACATGCGAAGTTACTGGCTGCGTGCCGAGCAGGGGAAGGCGGCAGGGCCGCAGGGTGTTAGTGCTTGGCCCGCCTATTCCGCGAAGCGGAAGGTGGACGTCACCGCGTCGAAGATGTCGAAGAAGGACTCCGCGAGGTCCAGGACCTGGCTGCTGCCCGCCACCAGCGCGACCTTGCCCTCCTGGCCCGGGACCGGAATGAACGTCTGCATCAGCACGACGCGCATCGTGCGGTCGTCGCCGGGGACCGAGACGTCCTCGATGCCGTACGTGCGGGCCGCCATCCCGACTCCCGGGATCTCGACCGTCTTCACCTTGCGGTACGTGTCGCCCTCGCGCTTGGCCTCCCGTACACCGAGCTGGGCCACGATCGCTGCGGGGTCGGTCGGCATCACGTCGCCGCTCGACGTGCGGGCGCCGACCAGGGAGACCGTGACCGAGCCGGTGATCGGCACGTCGCCGCCGAAGCTCTCCGCCATGCAGCCGCAGTAGAGGGCGCCGGACTGCCAGGCCTCCTTGGACGCCTTGCGCAGGAAGCCCTCGAAGGTGTTGCGGTGCGGCTCCAGCTCGGGGCGTTCGCGTATGCGGTCGTTGATCATCTGGCGGATGCTGGCGTCGCGTGACTCCGGGCGGACGTCGAACTCCCACCAGGTCTCCGGCACCTTGATGCTGAATCCGCCGCGGGCGATGGTCTGCGCTTCGGTGTAGCGGGCCATGCTGTTGTCCCCGTCCCCTTTTGTTGACTCTGGCATGCCAGCGTACGAGGCGGTACTTCAGCCCTGTACTCGGACGTGCCCCAGCGCCTCGCCTTCCACGCGGTGACACCGCCCGCTGCAGAAAAGTCCCACCGGTGGCCCTTCTTTGCGGTACGCCAGTGGGACTTTCCTGCATCGAGGCCACCACCGCCGCCGCCGAGCCTCTCTCCCTCATGAGGGAGCCCAGGCGGCTTAACCTGGGGCTTCTTCCCATGTCGCCGCCAGGTCCGCGCAGTGCACCGTGATCGTCGCGTCCGTCAGCTCTATCTCATGAGTGATGCCGACGCCGCCACCCGCCTCAACGCCTCCCTCGCCCCCACCCTCGTACGGCAGGACCTCGTCCAGCAGCACGGTGATCGACTCCATCCAGTCGATCGACCTCGCATAGTCGATGGAGAAGCGCGTGACGCCCGCGTACTCGATACGTAGGCCTGTGGCGTGTTTCCACTTGTTTGGGCTGAATACGAGTGATGCCGTACTCGGGTCACTTGCTGTACTTGTGGGCAGGGAGATGCCCGTGAGCTCCAAGTCCTTTACGCAGCGGTCGCTCGCGAAGGCGTAGTGCTCGGCGTCGGACGCAAAGGCCCACGCCCCGGCGGGCAGTGCCCCTCTGAGCGTCGGCAGTGCTGCCACGTATTCCTGTGCGTCGACCCGGAAGCCGTGGTGTTCCGCGTCCCAGGCGACCTTCACATACTTCATCTACGGAGCTTTCCATTCCGGTATTCGTGACGGTCGGGCCATTCGTCCCCGCTGCGACCGAACTGGGGGCTTTGGGCGGTCATTCACCTCACGAGACATTCACTACTCGGCTAAGTGAACCCTGGCGAAGGCATTGACCACTTCAGTACCTTCAGATGGCTTGGAGAACTGTCGCCCCACCGGGAGTCCTACGTGAACCGCAGTCGCACCCTGCCCGTCGCCGCCGTCTCGATGGCGGCTGCCGCTGCCCTGCTGCTGAGTGGATGCGGGGGTGGGGGCGACAAGGACTCGGGCAAGGACAAGATCGCGGGGGCGGATGAGGGCGGGAAGAAGAGTGCGTCACCCGCCGGCAAGAAGAGTGACGCGCCCAGGATCGACCGGCCCAAGATGAAGCTCCCGTCCGACGTCGACATCGTCTTCGACGAGGCCAACCTCTCGGACCCTGCCCAAGCAGCGGCAGCGACCGATGCCGAGAATTTCGTGCTGTCCATCAGGCACGGAATCGTGAAGCAGGACGCGGAAGACGCGGCGTACAAGTTCTACTCGGAATACCAAGGGCCTGCCTTCAAGTATGCGAAGGACCAGATCAAGAAGAACGTTGACGCTGGATACACGGTCACGGGCGAACAACGCTTCAGCGGCACGAAGGTTGAAGTGGTGAAGAACAAGAAGTCGGCTGTCGTCTCCTTCTGCAGCGACGCCACCAAGTACTTCAGCAAGGAAGTCAAGACGGAGAAAGTGCACCGCACCAAGCCGAGCGTCACGGATTTCGCCTCCTGGGAGATCCTCATGACCGCCTCCGACAGCAACAAGGGCCTGTGGAGGGCCAAGCAGGCTCAGGTGCGGGACGGGGCTGAGGAGTGCAGGCGATGACAGTGCGGAAGCCACTCGTTCTACTGACTGCCGGCATATCGCTGGTACTTGCTGGCGGAGGGCCGGCAGTCGCAGGAACGGAGTTCGGCGATGGGAACGTGTCGGGCAAGAAGGACGGTGACACCGTCGCCGCCGTAGCCAAGATCTCCTACACCTCCTCCGGCAACAGCAAAGACGGCGGCCCCATAGCCTCCGTCGATACGGACTGGACGCCGCCCGCCTGCTGGTACGCGCCGGAGTGGAAGGCCACCGAGTTCCAGGAGTACCGCGAGCGCCTCTACTTCGGCGCCCGGCACGACCCCGACGCGCCGCGTGACGTTCTCGGTGACATGTCCGACCAGAACCAGGCGTACGCCAAGGACGGCTACAACATCGACAAGGAGAAGGACGGCATGTGGTGGGGGGCCCAGCAGAATCCCAACGCCTCCATGGCCGACCAGTTCGCTTGCGACAAGGAGCCGTTCTGGGTCGAGAACGGTGAGACTCCCGACGTCCCACAGGCCATCGACCCGGAGACCCTCGCAGGTCTCGCGTACGAGCAGATCAAGGTCCCCGGCACGAAGGTCTCCCTCGCCCCCGACGGCCCCTCCAAGGTCAATCTCCCCACCTGGGCCTGGCTGGACAAGGGTGAGTTCCAGCCCGTGTCCGTGACCGCCTCGCTCGACGCTCCCGGCCTGCACATCGAGGCGACGACGACTGCCAAGCCTGTCGCGCTCAGCATCAAGCCGGGAACCGATGACGCCGTGCGTATCCCCGCGTCCGGCAAGTGCGAGATGAACGACGACGATTCAATCGGTGAGCCTTACGCCAAGGGCAAGTCGAAACAGACGCCCCCTTGTGGCGTCACCTACCAGCGCTCGTCGGGCAACGGCACCTTCAACCTCCAGGCCACCGCCACCTGGGAGATCACCTGGACAGGCACGAACAGTCCGGGCGGCGAGCTCCCCGACGGCGAGTACGGGAACGACCAGCCGATCACCGTCGAGGAGATCCAGTCCATCAACCGCTGATCAGGCGCCGCCAGTTGTCGCTCCGGAGCGCAGCCACGCCCCCGTGAACGGCAAGCAGGCCCTCCAGTTCGATCTCGCGCGAGGTACCGCGCCGGGGTCCTGCGGAGGGCCTGTTTTCGTGCGGAGGAGGCCGCCCCGGACACCGGGAAAGTAAATGGAAGCAAAGCGGTAGGCAAAGGGAAGGCAAGGCGACCCAGGCCCTGGTCAGGCCCGTGTTCACCGAGTCTGCACATACTTCCTACCCGTCCCGAACTCCACATTGGTTCGCCCTGGCGAATCAATGCGTCCCCCAGCTATCGTCTGCCCCGGCGCCCTACCCGTGCGCCTGTCAGCCGACGACGAGATGACCGCCGAGGGGAACACGCAGCGGACATGAGCGACCTACGCCTCGACGACACGATCTTCGAAGACCTGCGGAAGACCTTCTCCACGGTCAGTGACCGCATGGATGCCGCGCGGCGAGCCCTGCGGAACACCGACGGCTCGGCCGTCGGGGCGGGCAAGCTCGTCGAGGACGTGCACGAGTTCGCCGACGAGTGGGGCTACGGCGTCAAGCAGCTCGGCAAGCACACCCACGGCGCCGTCAAGATGATCGACAAGATCGGCGAGAAGTTCAGCGAGCTTGACCAGGACCTTGCCGAGTCGCTCAAGTCGGCGAAGTCGGACTCCAAGAAGGCGGACTCCAAGAAGAAGGGCCACTGACGTGGCGCGCCGTCCCGCCTTCCCGCACATCGGCTGGGACCCCACCCCCGGGGACGTGACCGACACCCGCGAGCTCGCGAAGAAGCTGGGCGGACTCGCGACGGAACTCGGCAACGCCGTGCGGGACTTGGAGCGGATCGAGTGCGGGGCCTGGAAGGGTAAGACCGCGCTCGCCTTCACCGAGTACATAGGCCAGGACGTCACCCCGCTCGTGCGAAAGAGCCACGAGTCCTTCGACAAAGCCTCCCGGGCGCTGCACAAGTGGGCCGGTGAGCTCCAGGACTTCCAGGACGAGGCGGACCGCCTTGAGAAGTCGGCCGGGCGGAAGCTTGAGGCCCGGGAGGAGGCGAAGCCCGACAGTAAGGAATCCGCCAAGGCGTCGGGGGACGTCGACGGGGTCATTCAGCAGGTTCACGACCTGGAGGATCGCTACTCCCGCGCCGCCGGTGCCATCAGCAAAGAGCTCGACAAGGCGGGTGACATCGCCCCGGACGAGCCCGGCTTCTGGGACAAGCTCACCAAGGGGGTCGCCGACGCGTGGGACGCCACGGGCCAGTGGCTCAAGGACCACGCCGACATGATCAAGCTGATCGGCGACCTGCTGAGTGACCTGACCGCGGTTCTGGGCCTGCTGGCCATCATCACGCTGCCGTTCCCGCCGCTCGCAGCGATCTTCGGTACGGCCGCGCTCATCGCGAGCGGGCTCGCGCTCGTGGCACACGGGGTCGCCAAGGGGGCGGGTGCTGACGTGAGTTGGATGTCCATCGGGATGGACGCGGTGGGGTTGATGCCGGGGATCGGCGCCTTCAGCAAGGGCATCAAGGTGGCCGGGAAGACCACGAAGCTGGCCAGGGCCGCCGGGCTCGCCAAGGCCGGCAATCTCGGCAAGGGGTTCCAGGCGACCAACATCGGCAAAGCGCGCATGCTGATCTCCACCGGCGAGCAGGCCGGCTTCGTCAAGGGCGGCCTCAAGCTACTGCCCGGCAAAGTGGTGCTCGGCGGCATGGCGGACAACGTGTACGAGGTCTCCCATGCCACCAGCGGCCTTGCTTCGCGCATGGGCGGCATCGCCAACCAGGGCTACCACGCAGGTCAGTGGCTCGGTTCCAAGGGCGCCAACCTCATCCCTGGGGTGAACATCAACCCCCTGGGTGCCGGTATAGCCATGGACGCGGGACTCAAGATCTTCCCCAAGATCGAGAGCATCCATCAGCACGTGGGAGAAGCCCTCTTCCCTGGTGACCAGTTCGAGAAGTCGGCGACGGGCTGATGAGCGCGGTGGACGCCCTGCATGGGCTGATGAGCGCGGTGGACGCCCTGCGTGGGCTGATGAGCGCGATGGACTCCCCGCGTGGGCTGATGAGCGCAGGTGGATGAGCGTCCGGCACGAAATATGAGGATGCAGGACAAAGGGCCTAGGGGCACCACGTAGGAGGATTCTTTCCGGTATGGACACTTGGCAGCCCGAACCGGGCGAAACGCTCCTCACCCGTGCGTACGTCACCTTCGCCACCGGCAAGGCCACGCGCGTCCGGGGCATGCGCTGGTTCCGCGACACCGAGCGTCGTGACATCCAGAGCGAGCTTTCCGGCTGGCCCGAAGGCCCTGTCTACGCGGCCCATTCGACTGGTGGCACCGTCGCACGGAAGGTGGGGAAGGGTGGCCTGATCGCGCTGGGCGGCGCCATCATGGCCGTACTCAGCTCAGCGGGGGGAAACGTCAGCGGCGGCTCGGGGCCGGCATCAGGCTCCGACACCCCGGACGACCCCGCCGACGAGGTCGAGGACTTCCCCGTCATGTGGGCCGCTCCCGGTTCCCTCGCCCGCACCCTGCCATGGCAGCTGGATCCGGCCCGCTCCCCCGAAAAGCACTACCGCACGCACGCGATCGTCACCGATCGCCGACTGGTCGTCGTGGGCTTCCCGTACTCCAAGAAGAACGACAGCCTCATCGACGACGAAGTGCTCTGGGAGGTCCCCCGCTCGCGGATCAGCCGGGTGGAGCCGAAGCCCTTCAAGGGCAGTACCGACGTCAAGGTCGTCTTCGACGACGACTCCTGGTGCCGGCTGCACGCGATCACGCCGCCGAAGTTCGCCCGGTACCTGCGCCGTCCTCTCGCCCTGGTCCCGCTCGACGACCTCACACCCGCGCAGCGGACCGCGGTCGAGAACTTCGTCGCGGAGGGCCCGGCCTCGTCGGACCACGGGAGTCCTGTGGTCAGTCGCCACCCCTGCGGCCACTTCCATGTCGGGTTCCTGAGGTCGTACGAAGTCGACTCGTTCTTCGGCCTCTCCGAGAACGACATGCTCATGGACGCCGACGGCGCAGAGGTGGATCCCAAGGACTACCACCCGGACGACTTCTAGACCCCTCCGGCCGCTGGAGCGGGTTCCGGCGCCCAGCGGCTTCCTGAGCTCGACGCCGCATCTGCTTCTGACCAGGACGGTCCCCCACTATGACAACCTCCGCCGACTCCACGAGCGCGATCCCGCCCCTGCACGCCACCGAGGAGCCCCCGCCCCTCTGGTTCAACGTCCCCGACGGCTTCTTCGCCCTCCCTCTCGCCGCCACTCCCGAGGAACGCGCCGAACGGTCCCAGGAATTCGTACGCGGCCTCTACTCCCGCGGCGACGAAAGCATCTGGGAGCCGGCCGCCCCCTACTACGAGGCCGTCGCCGAGATGATGGCGGACACCGGTGTCTCGTACTCGGCGATGGGGCTCTTCTCCACGGCGGATGCGGACGACGAGACGGAAGTCCCCGAGGACGGCGGTGGAGTCGAGGCGCGTTACGAGGGTGCCGACGGCGTCGCCCAGTGCGCTTTCACCGTGGCCGCCGTGCCGACGGAACAGGCCACGCAGGACACCGACATCGCCGCCCAGGGCATTCTGGCGGCCCTCTCCCGAGAGCCGCACAACGACGCCCGCTGGCTCGACCTGCCATGCGGCCCGGCGGTCTCCTGCATCACGCTGACCAAGTACAAGCTGAGCCCGCAAGTGACCGCGACCGGCGAGCCGATGGACCTGCTCACCGGGCAGATACAGGTCCATGTCCCTTTCCCCACAGGCCCGTTCACCGCGGTATTCACGCTCCATACCGCGTCCACGGACTACTGGACCGAGTTCTGCGACATCATGGCGGCCATCCTCCAGACGGTGAGTTTCACGGAACCGGTTCACGGCTGAGCTGCCGGGAACAGCGCATCCGCCCACGTTCTCCGTGCTGCGCAGCGGCATCGTCCTGGTGGAGTCGCGTGTCGTCGCCCGTCTCCTTCGCCGCCGCACACTTGGCCGCCGGTACGCCCCTCGTCACACGGCGCCCCGACGGCGATTTCACCATCACCATCCGGGCCTCGGACGACGTCAGCCCATCCGATGGGCTCCGCGAAGGCTTGCGGGACATGGCCATGGGGCCGGATGGTGCGGAAATCAAGGTCCCAGCATGGCCGGTCCCTTCGCCCCGCTCCGTAGCAGCACCCTCACTCACCCCATGGAAACGCCTCCGTCGCGACAGTAAAGTGCGGCCAATGATGTACGGGGTGGAACGAGCGGCGGCAGATGACGGTGCCGACGGCGAGAAGGCTTCTGCCGGGCAGCCTGCCGCGGAGGTGGGCGGCGCGCGCGTGGTCCGGGGCGGTCGGCGTTGGCAGCGGCGACAGCGACGGCTCGGTTCGCTCGCCGCGTCATGTGGGCTGTGCGTCCCATTGCTGTTCGGGGCTGGTGCGGGTGCGGCGACGGCTGTCGCGATGCCGGTCAGCACCGTGCAGGTCAGCGCCGCGTTGCTCAGCGCGGCCTCAGCAGCCCCTGCCGACGCGGCCTCCGCAGGACCTGCCGCCCCTCACATCGCCCTCCGTACCGCCCCTCGCACCGACGAACCCGCCCTCACTCAAGCCGCCGCCCTCGCCGCCCTCCTCCGCGACGACCCCGTCCACGTCACCGACCAACTCCCCCGCGAAATCCCCCGATCCGCCGCCCCCGACTTCGCGAAGCTCGCCAAGCGCACCGGCGTGCCCACCTACGTCCTCGTACTGCCCGATCAGGGCAGCAACGCCGACCGGCTGCTCGCGGCCGTGCACGATCGGCTCGGGCGGGACGGGTTGTACGTCCTCGTCGACGAGATGGGCGTCGCCGACGCCGCCGCCTTCGGTGTGCGGGCGCCCGCCGATGACGCGTCGACCGTGGCTCTCTATGAACTGCCGTACGATGCCGGGCCCTTGCTGAGCTTCGAGCGGTTCACCGACGTCATCGCGCAGGGCAGCAAGAAGGCCGCCGAGCGCGCGGAGGCCGCCCGCAAGAAGTACGGCGGCGACACCGGTGAAGAAGTCGACAAGATGCACATCGACCCCGCCGACCGCGACAACCAGTCCTTCGTCACGGGCATCGCGCTCACCGGCGTACCGCTGCTGATCCTCGCCCTCAGTCCGTACATACGGCGCTACGTACGCCAATCGCGTCGGCGGCAGCAGCACTCTGCCGTCGGCGGTGGCGCCGGCACCGGCACCGGCACCGGCACCGGCGCCAGCAGTGAGCAAGCCAGCGCCTACCGACAGCACTTCACCCCCTTCCGCGTCGAAGCCGGCACAGCCCTCCTCACCGCCGGGGCCATCGCCCTCACCGCGTTCCTCGTCTTCCACCAGGACACGGCCGGCTCCTCACCGCAGCCCACCGCTTCGGACCTGTCGAGCCGCGTCGAGCGGGTCGCCGCCGGACTGAAGCAGGACGGCCCCATCTACAGCGATCCCGAGAGCCCGCATCTGCTCGACTCCAAGCAGCGGGCCGAACTCCGGGACCGGATCGCCGAGTTCGACCGCGGGCCCGTGCACGTCGTCCTGGCACCGCAGCTCAGTGAGGACGAGTCCGGGGGCGAGTCCGAGATCTTCGTGGAAGCCGTGCGGCAGAAGATGGGGGCGAAGGGTGACCACGGCGTGTACGTCGTCGCGGATCCTCTCGGCGGGTCCATCGACGTCGTCACCTACGACGTACGCATCGACGCGAATCTCGTCGCCTTCGACATCCCCGACTCCATCCGTTACGGCGATGACGACGACCGTTCCACCGATCACCGGATCGGCGAGCGGCTCGACGACCTGATGACATTTCTGGACAAGGCGCCGCGTATCCCCCACCCGGAGACCTCCTCCCTCGGCATGGACGACGCCCCGGAGCCCGTCGAGGAGGACACGCTCTCGCCGCTCTTCTCCGGTGACTTCTGGCCGGGTCTCCTCGTCGGCGCGTTCGCCGCGGTGCTGCTCTTCGGGGTCGTCGCCGCGGTGCTCGGGCTGCTGCGGCTCGCGGTGCCGGGGCTCAGGCGGGCGCCGGTCAGCACCGTTTCGCCCGAGGGAGTCCTCACCTTCACGGCACCGCCGGATCCCTCCCTCGGCTACTTGCGCCAGGCGGCTCGTGACGAACTGGACGCGCTGGCGCGCGAGTTCGACCCGGACGCCGCGCTCCGGTCCTCCGTCCGGACCCGCGTCTGGGACTGCCTCGACACCGCGACGCTCCTCGCCGACCGCGACCCCGACGGCCACGTCGACCGCGACACCACGCCCGCCGACCTCGCCGCCGCGATCGTCCTCGCGCGGGTCGGCCGGAGCGCGCTCGTCGGTGCGGACAAGCCCTGCTGTGCGCTCAATCCGCTGCACGGCCCGGCCTCGGGGTGGCGCGACGCGCAGTACGCGCCGGACGATCAGCGGCTGCGCACCATCCCTGTGTGCGCGGAGTGCCGTGTCCTGGTCGGCGTGCAGCCGCGCCTCGCCTACACGCTCCGGCTCACACTGCCGGGGGCGAGCCGCTCGGGGCGTGTGCCGTACGAGGAGGCGCCGGGCCCGTTGCCCGCCATAGTCAACGGAGTTCCTCAACTCATCCGCGAGGTACGGGAGTACGCCGGTGTTCAGTGACCTGAAGCATCTCGCCGTGCTGGCGGTCGTATCCCTCGCCACCCTGCTCGTGGCTGTCGCGCCCGCTGCGGCCCAGGCACCGGCCTCCCCCAGCCCCGGCCAGAAAGTCGCCGACGCCCTGCGCAAGTCACCCGTGTACGTCGATGCCGCGTACGCCGACTCCGTTCCACCGGCCCGCCAGAAACAGCTCGTCCGGCAGATCGAGAAGACCGGCCTGCCGATCAAGGTGGCCCTGGTGCCGCTGGTCCAGGGCGATGCGTACGACGGCGAGTCCGATGCCTTCGCCGAGGTCGTACGCGACCGCCTCGCGCAGCGCGAGCTCATCCTCGTCACGGGTGGCGACAAATGGACCGGCGATCTGCACGGCTTCGAGTGGCCGGAGGAGAAGCAGCAGGCCGGCGACGCGGTGAGCACCGTCGGTTTCCTGGACGAGATGAAGGACGCGGGGCTCGCCGAGCAGACGGGCAAGGCGATCGAGCTGATCGCGCGGGGCGATGGGACGAAGGCGTACGAGGAGGCGACGGCCGATCTTGGTGACGGCAGCGACAGCGGGAGCCTGCCCCGCCCGGAGGCGGCGGAGAAGGAGGGCGGCTCCTCCTGGCTGCTGCCGGCCATCGTCGCGGTGGCGGTGGCCACCGCCGCTCTCTTCCTCTTCGTAGGCGTACGTCGGCGGGGGCGCCGTCGGCCCGGCCCGCACCGGTATCCGAGCGCGACCGGCTCGCCCTTCGCCTTCCCACAGGCGGTGTTCGCGGCGGCGCGTACGGCGGACGAGGAGGCGCTGCGGCGCCAGACCGAGGCGGAGGTCCTCACGCTGGGCGAGGCGGTCCGCTCGGCGGACACGTCAACCGCCGGTCTGCAACGCGCACTTGACGCCTACGCCGCTGCGGGCACGGTTCTCGACTCGGCGCGCGGACTGCCTGACCTGGCGGGCGTGCTGGCCCTGGTGGCGGAGGGCCGGGACGCGCTGGAGGGCGGGGCCTCTCCCCTCCCGCTCTGCTTCTTCAACCCCCTGCACGGCCGCGCCGACCTCCGCATCCGCTGGCGTCCGCTGGGCCGGCGAGATCAGCTGCACGTCGCGGCATGCGAGGAATGCGGGGCGGCGGTCCGCACCCGCCGAGCGCCGGAGGTGCTCACCGATGACTTCGAAGGGCGCAGGGTGCCGTACTTCGAGGTCCCGGCGGCACAGAGCCTGTGGGCGGCCACGGGGTACGGGTCGCTGCTCCGGGACGCGGAGGGCGAGGGCGATGGGCTTGCGGACGATGGGCTTGCGGTGCGGGTGGGGCGGGGGGAGTTTTCTCGGGGGTGGGGGTAGGCCGGGCGGCGGCCTGGAGACCGGGGGTCCGGGAGCCGCAGGGCCCGGGAGATCCGGAGCCCGGGAGCGCGGCGGCCGAGGCTGCCTGCGGACCCCGCGCATCAATGGATGCATCAACGAGGCGTAAACGAGACGTCAGACCACCATCAATGCCGCGTCGATCACGCCCCCAGCCCCCGCCCCTCATAGTCCACTTGCCCCATGAGTGACCTCTACATCGACTACGCCATGCTGGAGCGGACCCAGCGCGACATCGGCAACATCTCCGACGTCATGAAGAAGCCGTGCCGCGAGATGGAAGAGGTCGACGGCACCTCGATGGGGGTCACGAAGCTCGCCAGGCGCATGGACGACTTCGGCGACGAATGGTCGTACGGGATCAAGGAGTTGGCGAAGTTCTCCAAGTCCGCGTCGAAGGCTCTCGGGAAGATCAAGAAGAGCTTCGAGGACCTGGACGACCAGATCGAGACCGAGCTCCGCAAGAAGCCTGAGGCCAAGACCCCGTGAGCGGCACCCCACAGCCGCCCCCGTCCTGGCTGCGCCCCGACCCCGCCGCCGACGCCCGCTTCCCGGCGCTCGGCTTCTGCCCCTGCCCCGGCGACCTCCGGACCGCGGCCGACGTCTCCGGCATCGTGCGCCGTACCGCCGACGCCCTGTGCGACATAGCCCACGTACTGAATGGAACGGGCCGTGGCGACTGGAAGGGGAAGGCGGCTCAGGCGTTCCGCGAGCAGTTCCACGACAGCTTCCGGCCCAAGGTCGACGACGCCCACGACTCCTTCAGCCAGGCCGCCCGCTCCCTGGAGGACTGGGCGACGTACATGAAGGAGAAGCAGGAGTACGCCGAGCAGCTGGAGGCCGAGGCCCAGCGCGCCAAGGAGCGTGCGGGCGCCGCCCAGAAGGCGGTCGACGGCCTGCCGCCCAAGCCGGGCCCGCTGGACATCGCGAAGGACAAATCCCATGAGGACAGGGCGAAACGGGAGCGCCAGGAAGCCGACCGCAGCGAGAAGGAGAAGGCCGCGCACACGGCCAACGCCGACCTGGAGGAGATCCGGGGCCGCGCCGAGCGTCTGCGGCAGAGCTACGCGGACGAGGGCGAGGCCGTCGCCGGGCGCCTGAAGCACGCGATGGACATGGCGCCGAACGAGCCCGGGTTCTGGGACAAGGTCGGCAAGGCCATCGGCGACTTCGCCGACGCGATCGACAAACTCGACGACATGATCCTCGACGGGATCAAGGACTTCCTCAAGGAGTACTCCTGGGCCTTCGCGTTCATCGGGAACGTGGCGGGCTTCCTGAGCTCGGTCATCGGCCTCCTCTCCCTCGCCTTCCCGGCACTCGCGGGACTGAGCCTGGCCCTCGCGGGGGTCGGGCTCCTCGCCCACTACCTCCAGGCGGTGGGCGAGACCGGCAGCTTCAGCAAGGCACTGACCTCACCGACGGTCCTGGTCGACGCGGCGGGACTGGCCTTCGGCGGGGGCGCGTTCGTGGCGGCGAAGGGCCTTGGGCGACTGGCGGGAGCGTCATCGGGCGGCCTCTTCCGGAGCGTCCTCACCCAGCCGGGACGCGTGCTCGGCGGGACCGAACTCGGTCTCAAGAGCGTGCAGTTCGCCGGCAACTGGGGCGTGAACTCGGTGGGCCTGGGGCCGGGTGGCGCGGCGCAGATCGGCATCGACGTAGGCAAGAAGATCGTCCCTGGGGACCAGACGAAGGGCTCCGGCAAGGACGTCTGGCCGGACGCGCTCGACCCCTGGGCGCTCAAGAAGGCGGCGAACAAGTGACGACGACACCTGGCGGTACGACGCCCCGCACACCGATGCCGGGCACTCCGACGCCGGGCACTCCGATGCCGGGCACTCCGATGCCAGGCGGCCTCGCCGCTGACCTGTATGAACTCCGTACCCCCATCGGCGAGGCCGGCCTCTTCGTACCCACGGACTGGTTCGACCTGCTCACCGACGGGCGGGACGAGGAGCGGGCCGCGATCCGCATCAAGGAGCTGGTGACGCTGGCCTACGCGCACCGGCCCCCTGACGTCCAGTCCTCCATCACCGACACCTTCCACGCGGCCCGCCGCCTCTTCCTCGACGACGGCATGATCAGCTGCGGCCTGATCACACTGGAGACGACCGACGAGGACGACGCGGTCACCTGGCAGATCTGCGCGGGCGTCATCGAGGTGAGCCCGCTGGACCCCGACATCAGCGCGGGCGAGGTGCTTGCCCGCCACTTCGGCGAGCAGCTGGAGGGCAAGCAGGTCTACGTCGAGTCCTTCCCCACGGCCATGGGCACGGGCTTCGGGCTGGTCTCGCAACCGGGCATCCACGCGTCCGGCGGGGTCGACACGTTCCCGGAGCTGCCCGCGGACGGCGGCGCACCGGTCAGCAGCCGATACGCCGCGCAGCTGGGCATGGCGGCGGCGCTCTCCTGCCCGGTGGGCGGCGGCTCGGGCCTATTGGTCGTGGGCACCTGCTTCAACCCGGAGCAGGTGGTGTCGCTGGCGAGCCTGGTGGCACTGATCTGCGGGAAGTCGACGGTGCGGCGGTACGAGGAGGATGCGGGGAAGGTGACCACTCCATGAGGCCCATGGACTCCAAGGCCGACCAGTTCAACTCCGGCCCGCACGACGGGGGTTACCGCAGAGGGCTGGATACCCGCCGGCCCCCTGCCTGGCTGGCACGCCTGCTGCGCGGTACTCCTCCGGCCCGGTTCCACACCACCGTCGCCGTCATCTCCTTGGCCGTGGGCGCCATGATCTCCACGGTCATCAGCCGCTGGCTCGTCCTCCCGGGCCTCGCCTGCGCTCTGCTCCTGCTCTGGTTCATCGCCGCAGTCACCAACCAGCGGCTGTGGCCCATGGCGTGCTTCATCCTCTCCACCGCCGCACTCGTACTCCTCGGCCTGTTCCTCGTCCAGGACAAGATCCTCGACGACCGGGGCAGCACGGTGGCGGGAGTGGTCGTCGACACCTCACAGCAGGGCGACAGAACCACCTGCCGGGTACGTTTCGCCGACGGGCGCGTAGCGGAGGGCCCCATGGGCGGCTGCCGGGGCACGGGGGTCGGCGAGCACATCCGCCTGTACGTGGACCCCGAGGGCGAGACCGGCCCCAGCAACACAGCCCCCGACGTCGCCCTCTGGCTCACCCTGGCGGCAGCGGCGAACGTCGCGTTCACGGCGTCCGTGACCTGGGCGGGAGCGATCGGCATGAGCCGCGAACGCAACCACTAGCAGAGAGGGTGGCGGATAACTCCGCCCCACCGAACAACAGGTGCCCCTGCTCCCCCCGCGTCACGACACGATGACAGTCCGTCGAGAGAGACCGTCTCGCCCCACTATCGACCCTGGCGGCACCAACAACCCCACAGATAACGTCGGCCCCTTGGAGACCCCCCCACCCCCCACCGGGAGCCGACCGTGAATCGTGGCACCATGCACACCACCACCGCCGCGCTCGCCGCGACCGCAGCCCTGCTCCTGACGGCCTGCGGCAGCGGCGACGGCGACGGCGACGGCGACAAGGGAAGCAAGAGCGGCGACTCCGGCAAGGCGGCAGCCGACTCGTCCACGCCTCCCGCCAAGAAGAAGCAGGCGAAGTCAGCGGCCCAACTCGCCCTGACCAAGAACGAAGTGCCCGCCCACGCCGTAGTGGAGCCCTCCGACAACTTCGTCTTCGCGAAGTCGAGGGACAACATCAAGCTCAGCAAGCCCGTCTGCGCCCCGCTCGGGCATGCGATGAGCCAGTTCCCTGTCGGCGACACGCAGGACAGCTTCGTACGCGTCGCCGAGAAGAAGGATTTCGACGGCGCCTTCACCTACGTCACGCTCGCCACGTACGCGCCCGGCGAGGCGCAGAGCACGATGGCGGACATGACCAAGGCGGTCAGCGCCTGCGCGGGCGGCTTCACGGCCAAGGGGGACAAGGCCTCCAACGTGTACGACTCCGTCACCTCGGAGACCACCGGCACCGCACCCACGCCAGGCGCCGAGGAATCCCTGGCCTTCAGGGCCACGACCAAGTACCAGGGCGACACCCACACTGTGCGCACCCAGGCCACCCGCCACGGCGACACCATCGCCATCTACTTCGCGATGGACGGCAGCGCGTTCACGCAGTCCCGTTCCGGCAACGGGAAGATCTTCCCGGCCGTGGTCAAGTCGCAGGAGAAAAAGCTCGGTTGAGACCGATGGGCTCTTCGAGTCACGACACGATGACAGTTCATCGAAATAGGACGCCTTGCCCCGTTATCAAGTCTGGTGGAACCAACAACCCCACAGATAGCGTCGGCGCTTTGGATACCCCCTCGCCCCACCGGGAGCCGACTGTGAACCGCCGCACGATGCCCGTCACCGCCGCGCTCGCCGCGACCGCAGCCCTGCTCCTGACGGCGTGCGGCAGCGGAGACGACGGACAGCCCAAGGACGACAAGATCGCCGGGTCCGACCAGGGCGCCGACAAGCCGAAGAAGTCGGCGGAGCCGTCGGGAGCGCCGGCGGAGGACAAGCCTGACGGCGTGGACGTGACTCTGCCCAAGGACATGGACCTCGTCTTCGACTGGGACAAGCCGAGCAACAAGAACGAAGCGGCGGCGATGGACGACGCCGCCAACTTCTTCCGCGCCATCTACCGGGGCGTCGACAAGCGCACGGCCAAGGATGCCGCTGTCACCGCCTACTCCACGGGCGAGGGGCTCCACTACGCGAAGACGCAGATCGACGGCCGGGTCGACGGCGGTTGGACCGCCACCGGTACACGGCGC
This sequence comes from Streptomyces sp. NPDC054866, assembly GCF_053610745.1. Classification (NCBI taxonomy): domain Bacteria; kingdom Bacillati; phylum Actinomycetota; class Actinomycetes; order Kitasatosporales; family Streptomycetaceae; genus Streptomyces; species Streptomyces sp. NPDC054866. The sequence goes on along the minus strand of NZ_JBSGZA010000003.1, from coordinate 113,898 downwards.
CACTACCAAGCCGCCACGCGGTCCACCGCGAACGGCAACTCGGTGGAAGTCGCGTCCTGCGTGGACTCGAGCAAGTTCTACGGCAAAGAGGTCAAGACCGGAAAGATCCTGAAGACCAAGGCCAGCGTCGAAGACTTCGACTACTTCAAGATCATCATGGTCAAGCACCCCACGGGCAAGGACCTGTGGCAGGCATCCAAGGTGTTCGTCGAGACGAAGGCGGAGAAGTGCCAGTGAACAGACCACGGCGTATGGCCCTCAGTACCGGCACGGCGGCCCTGGCACTCGCTCTGAGCACCCTCTCCCTCACGGAAACCGCCCATGCGGGAGAGCCCGAGAAGAACGACAAGGGCGCCAGCACGGAGGAGCAAGGCGGCAGCGACAAAACCGGTATCTTCGCCGCCGCCAAGGTCGATTACTCCGGAGCCGTCACCAAGGACGGCGGAAGCGGAAACGTTACCTCCGCTGACGTCAACTGGAACCCGCCGCCCTGCTGGTACGCCCCGTACCTCGGCGCCAAGGACTTCAAGAAGAAGATGTCCGGCGACATCAAGGACGCCAAGAACGCACCCGGCATGGGCGGCCACGCGGGCGCGGCGATAAACGAGATGCAGCGCCACTACGAGGACGACTACGGCTGGACCGACACCCCCGGCTACAAGGACTACAACGTCGAGAAGGACGGCGAGGGGATGTTCTGGGCCGGTGTCGAGAACCCCAACGAACCCGACTACCTGAAGCGGACCGGGTGCACCGACCTCCCCTTCTGGGTCGACAACGGCGAGCCCCCGCCGCCCCAGCACGAAGAGGCCATCACCCCGGAGATGCTGGCTGCCCTCGCCTATCAGCACATGGAGCTGCCGGGCACCAAGGTCACCCTCGCGCCCGAGGCCGTCACCAAGGTGAATCTGCCCACCTGGGCCTGGCTCGACAAGGCCGTGTTCGACGAGGTCAAGGCGACGGCGGCCATCGACGTCCCCGGTTTCAACCTTGAGGCGACGACGACCGCCAAGCCGAAGTCCCTCACGCTCGACCCCGGCACCAAGGACGCCACCACCATCCCCGCCAACGGTGAATGCCCCATCGTCGACGGCAAGATCGGTGAGCCCTACGCCAAGGGCAAGTCCAAGGAAACCCCGCCCTGCGGCATCACGTACCGCCGCTCCTCCGGCGGCGAGACGTTCCCCCTCAAGGCCTCCCTCACGTGGGAGATCAGCTGGACGGGCACGGGCCAGGCGAATGCGGTGGACATGCCCAACGGCACGATCGAGGCGGTCCAGGACATCGCGGTCGAGGAGATCCAGTCCATCAACCGGTGAAGCGGACGCCGCCTCGCACTGCACCAACGACTTCTACCTCACCCTGACCCCGGCAGCCTCGTGGCAGCCGGGGTCTTCCGCTGTGGCGCCCTCTGCCACGCCCATTGCTGTGCCCATCACGTGACGACCCGACGTCAATCGAGCGATATCGGTGGAGTTGTTCTTCTGTGGGGCCTGGCGGAACCACCAGCCCCCTGGATACCGTCGGCCCGATGGAGACCTCCATGCCCCACCTGGAGCCGACCGTGAACCGCCACAGTATGCCCGAGGAGCGCCGACATGACTGATCTCGGCGTGGATTACGACTACCTGTACACGATCAAGAAGGACCTGGGAATAGTCCGCAGAGAGTTCAAGAACTGCTCCGGACATCAGGACGACCTTCGTGACGAGTACGGATCTTTTTTCGTATCCGGGGCGATGGAGGAATTCACCGACAACTGGGACGACCACCGCAAGGAGATGCTGGGGAGCATCGAGAAGGTCGGCAAGCTCGTCGAGCAGGCAATCGAGAACTTCGAGAAGCTCGACAAAGAGCTCGCCGAGGCAAACAAGAGCAAGAAGAAGTGAGGGAGAACTCACGTGGCTGGCCGTCCGGTCGACTGGTCCCCGATTGCCGAATCAGACCCGACTCCAGGTGACCCGGACGCGGTCCGCCATGAGGCCAAGCGGCTCTCGACCATTGCGGAAACCCTGGCTCGGCAGGTGAAGAAGCTCCGCGAGCTCGGCGATGACGACAACATCAAGGGCAAGTACGCGAAGAGCCTGAAGGAGGAGTCCGACGAACTCGCAGGACGCTTCGAAAAGACCAAGGGGCGCTACGAAAAAGTGGCGGGCCATCTGAAGGCCTGGGCCACCGAGTTGGAGCATGCCCAGGGCCTTGCCAAGAAGGCGCGTGACAAGGCGCAGGCCGACGAGAAAGACGAGGAGGCCGTAAGAGATGCGCGCACGCAACTCTCCACCGCCATCTCCCACTACAACAGCCACGCGACCGCGGCCCGCACGAAAATCCTGGACGCGATCGATGACGCGGTGGAGGACAGCCCTTGGGACGACCTGGTCTCCTGGGCCAAGGAGCACGCGGAGGGATTCAAGCTCTTCCTCGATGTGCTCAGCTGGATCGGGACGGCCTTGGCCATCGCCGCGCTCTTCGTTCCAGGCCTCAATTTCCTGGTCATCGGAATCGGCCTCCTGGTCGTGGGCGGCCGCATCCTGCTGGTGAAAGCTGGGAAGGCCACTTGGATGGACGTCGCCTTCGACGCCTTCGGGCTGCTCACCATGGGACTCGGCCGAGGTGCCATGGTCGGGCTCAAGGCCGCGAGCAAGTCGACTCGCGCCGCTTCCACGGTGCACAGGGTTACCAAGCTGAAGGACGGGCTGCGGGGCACCAAGTCCCTTCGCGACCAGCTGGCCAACCGGCTCGCCGGCACGACCGACGACGCGGCCAAGGCCGCCATCCGCCAGGAAATGACCGCCCTTCGCAAGGGCATCGCCGGGCGTGCCGGACGCGTGGCCGACGAAATGCCGCCGCCCAGTGGCTGGTCCAAGGCAGTGCACCTCGGAGACGAGGAGCTCGCTTCCTTGCGCCAGGGAATCAAGCAGAACAAGGAGCTCTTCGGCGAGGGCGTCTCGCAAGGCACCAAGTGGGGCGGAAATACCGCGTACACCCTCGCCATGGCATCCACCTACTCCGGTACCGCCGTCGACTGGGGGGACAAGTTGCTGGGTGACAATGACACCTTGAACGCTGCGAGTGACGGACTCGATATTCCGCATAAGCCCAGCTGGGAAGGTTACAACGACTTCAAGGCAAGCCACGGTGTGAGGCAGGCCGTGTCCGCTTGGTGAACACGCGCAGCAGCAGACCGTGACGTGAGGAAGACGCAAGAACGAGGAGCGCCCACATGGTGCCCAACACAACGGCCGGTGCAGCCATTGGCCTCTCACCCGAAGACCGGCAGGTGATCAGAAACGCGCGGATCGCCATCGTGACTCCGCTCGCTTTCCTTGTGATCGCCATAGTCGGCGGAGTCCTCATCTCGTCCGAGGCCATCCCGAAATCACTCAGTGGCGTCTTCCGCATCCCGGGGCAGGCGCTCCCGTTGCTGGCGGTTGCCGCCCTGTCCGCCGGTGTCGTGTTCCTCCACAGACAAGGCAGATGGCGCAAGGAATTCCTCCGCTACTTCGCAGGCGGTGGACTCGCCCAACTCGCGCCGCTGCTCCTGTTGATGCACCACTTCCCCGCGGTGCTCTTCGCCCCTCTGCTGCCCGCTGCCCTCACGCTCGCCTATGGGGCGCTCAACCGCAGGAGCCGCCGAGATGGCGTCGGCTGACACCAGAAACGCTTTCGGTTACACCCTCATCATTCCTCCCGGGTGGACGAGGATCCCCCTGAGGGAAGGCACCCAGGAGACGGTCAAGAAGATCGTCGATGAGGCTGCCGAGAGGATTTCGGGTGATCTGCCCAGGGACAAGGTGACAGAGGCCCGCCTGGAGTTGTACCGACGGCTGAACTCCTCGGTCAAGGAAGCACAGCGACGGGACGGTGTGGACCTCTACCTTCCCGTGGAGCCCATGCACGGGCACCTCATCGCCGCTTCCATCGTCGTCGCCAAGGTCGACATCGCGCTTCACGACGGGGTCGGCCGGCAGGACGCAATAGCGCAGTTGCTCACCGATTCCGCAGACTCCGAGTCCGCGGAAGTGGCCGGCTCGTCAGCTGTACGCAGAGAGCGGACGGTGGACGCCGACCCGGAGAAGGGCGCCGAAGCGCCTTCGAAGCATGTCGAATACATCGTGCGAGTGCCCTCGTCCGGTGCCGATTCCGGCTGGGTCGTCGTCAGTTTCACCACCATCGGTGACGCAGACCCCGAAGGCGATATCAGCGAGATCCTCGTCGAGCTCTTCGACGCCGTCATGACCACGTTCCGCTGGAGGACCGAGTGACCGTCACCTTCTCCCTCGACTCGGACAGTGATGCCACTGTCTGGCCCGCCATGCCTGTGCTCGCCGAAGGACGGCGATCCGCGCGGGAACGCAAGAAGTGGGCTCGCCGCACATCGGAACTGCTCTGGTCACTCGTGGACGACGAACCGGTCGACGAGAAGCAGGTCAAGATGCTGGCGCTGGAGCTGGACTCCGCGGCCGAACTCATCCCCCGGACCATTCCGGTGCACCAGATCTTTCTCTACGTTCCGGATCCTCGCCGAGAGTTCCTCACCTTCCTCGTACACGCGGGCCCGAGCGCGGGGGACGTCGGCTCAAAGCTGGAGGAGCTCGTCCAGAAGAACGAGCCCGGGGCGGCCCAGGACCCCGAAGTCATCGACTTCGACACCGAGCGCCTGGGCCGAGGCATGCGCTCGATCCGCTTCTTCGTCGCGGCCAAGGCCGGCGCCATGTGCTGCTCGGTGAACTACGCCTGGCGCATCGAGTCGCTGGGCATCGATGTGATCGTACGGACCGTCGGTGAGGACATCGGGTGGATCACGTCGAACATCGACGAGTTCGACGACTTCGCCCGGAGCCTTTTCGTCAACCTCGACACATAGCGCACAGCCGCCTACCTCGCCACCCGGCTCTTCCCCTTGCCCTTCTTCCGCAGCTTCCGCAGCCTCGCCTGCTGGGCAGCCCTGCGCTGTTCCTCCCGGCCGGCCCGGACTCGGTAGGCCGCCCAGCCCAGAACAGCGGCAGTGGCTGCGTACGCCAGGAGAGCGGGGAACGCCCCCTCCAGCTCCCGGCAAGTGGCGGACGAGGAGCGGCAGTTGCGGCCGGGCAGTGCCGAGAGGATGTACAGCGTCAGAAGCAACGGCACGGCCCAGCACACCGCGGTGGCCGTGCGGCGGGCGATGCGGGGTGACTTCTCCGTGTCCCGCGGGGCGTTGGACACCGCCAAGCCTCCGTACGCTCCAGCCACCGCCAGTACTCCGGCCGCGATGCCGAAGACCCAGGGGCCGCCGGGCCAGCCCGCGATCAGGTTCGGCGACTCTCGGATCACCGTGCGCCAGGCTCCCTTGACCCAGAGGAAGCCGACGACCAGGGCCAGCAGCACCAGGACGAAGGCCGCGATGCTGAAACCGTCCCGGAGGCGGGAGTTGCCTTGTGTGCGCGTCATCATCAGTCGTCGTCAGTCCCAGTGCAACGTGCCGGCCACCACGTCGAACAGCTCCACCATCTTGTCCGCCAGCGGATCCATCGGCGTGGAGAAGTTCAGGAGCAGCCAGCTCTTGGTCGCGGGGATGGGGACGTAGTACGTGAGGAGCGTGCTCGGGAGTTCGTTGCCCAGCTGGGTGGTGGGGTCCGGGGCTTCCTTGCGGCGTTGGCGGACCGCCTTGCCCGCTGCCTCCAGGGTGACCACGCCCACTTCGGCGCCGGTCGTCCCGGATCTGTCCGTGCTCGCCAGGTGCTCCGCCAGTTCCTCCGCGTCCGAGATCTCCGGCCACTCGTCCGGGCCCGGAATGCTGATCAGGAGGGACGAGGACAGCGGGACGGGGCCGATCGTCAGGGTGGAGATGTAGAGCTCCGTGCCGCCGATGCCGTACGCGTCCTTGGCCTTGCGCTGCAGCTCCCGCATGAACTGCTTCTTGATGTGCGGGGCGTTGTCCACGCCCTGGAACTGCTGTTCCGCGAGGGCGATGATGCCCCGGTCGCGATCCTCCGGAGCGAGCGGCAGCTGGAACCAGCCGTCGGGGACGATGACGTTGTAGTCGGAGGGCGGCGAAGTGAATTCGCTGGCGTTCTTCATCGGGTTCTGGCTCTCGAATTCACTCAGGGACGTCCGGGTTCCGGCTCTCGAATTCACTCACGGTCGTCCGGGTTCCGGCTTCGGGGCGATCTCGTTTCCGTCCTCGTCCACCAGGTCCAGCCTCAGTGTCGGGACGATCTCGTCCACCAGCTGGGTGTTCTCCTCCGTCAGCTGGATCTTCTCCCACGTCGCCGTGACGACGACCAGGCTCTGCATACCGGGCGGAAACACCGCGTACTTCACGAACTCGGTGATCCGGCGGCCCAGGCCGAACATCCGCTTGACTTTCAGCGTCGCCTGGACCCGCAGCGCGGGGCCCGCCGCCAGCTCCAGGCGGGTCACCTCCGGGTCGCCCACGACCTCGCCGTTCTCCCACTCCAGGAGCAGCGGAAGGACCTCGTCCGGCGTGGGGCGGGCCACGCCCTCGTCGCCGTACGAGTCGATCATCAAGTTGATCAGGCCCTCGCCGCTCTCCGCGTAGTACGCCGCCGCCAGCGCCGGAGCGTCCTCGTTGAGGTTGAGTGCCCGCTCGGCCATGTCGTCGAAGACCGCGCTCTTCTCGATCTCCAGGGAGAGCGGGTTGAGCTCGTTGACGGTCTTCGTGGCCAGTGCCTTCGCCTCGGCCTTCGAGGCCTCGCGCAGCGTCAGGTCTACCCAGCCGGGCTGCAGGTCGAGACGGACCGCGAAATCCTCGGACAGCGCCGGGACGTCGTCGTCAGGTGTGTTCACTGCGTTCCTTTTGGTGGGGGCCGGTGGGGGCACGGTGGGGACCCGGTGGGGGCCAAGGCGCCGGTGCGGGATCAGGCCACGAGCGGGTTGAGGTTACCGTCAAGGCCGAGGCCGGCCAGCGTAATGCCCGCTCCGGTGACTCCCAGACGCGTCGCCGTCTTCGAGATCTGGCTTACGGCATTCACGTCGAAGTTGCCGAGTCCGCCCGCTCCCGACTTGATCGCCTTCAGGTCGGACGCGACGCCTGGGTCGGCCATGGAGAACGACTTTCCGGCGCCCTTGAAGGCACTTCCGCCGCCTCGCTCCGACAGTTCGTTCCTGGCGGCCGCAAAGTTTCCGCTGCCGGGCTTGAGGGTCTTGAGATTCTTGCTCCAGGCGGCCTTCGAGAACGGCTCGGTGAACGGCTCCTTGAGGGACTTCCAGCCCTCGCCCTTCTCCAGCTTGAACTTCTTCCCGGAGAGCTTTCGCAGGTTCTTGTTCGCCCTGGTGACCTGCTTCGTCGTCCGCGCCTTTCCGGCCCGGCCCATCTTGCTGAGCGCCGTCTTGGCGAACTTGCCCGCCACCTTCGAGAAGGCCTTGCCCACTCCCATCAGGAGGAAGCCAACGGCCGCAAGGCCCACGTCCATCCAGTCCGCATTGCCCTGGAAGACCTGAATGATGGTGCAGATGGTGGTGATCAGTGTGGCGATCATGGCAATCGCGCCGAGTACCCCCGCCAGCGCCTGTCCGATCACCGGGATCCAGCCGACCACCAGGGAAAGGATTCCGCAGATTGTGGAGATCAGCTCCGTCACGGACTTGATGTTGTCGACGAGGGTCTCCCAGAAGCCGTCCTTCAGGGAGTCGTCGGCGATGACGTCCTCGATCGCGTCACGCGCGCGCTTCGCCGCGTCGTCACGGACCTTCTTCGCCTGGTTGATTTTCTCCCTGGCAGCCTCGATCTCGTCGCCCGCGGCGTCCCGCGCCTCTTCGAGCTTCTTCTTGTCGTCCTTTCCGTCCTTCTTGTCTTTGTCTTTGTCCTTGTCCGAAAGGGCGTCCAGGCTCTTCTGGTTGGCGCTCTTGCGCTCCTCCGCGTCCTGCGCCTCCTTCAGCGCCAGATCCGCCATCTCCTGGGCGCGGTTCAAGTCCGAGGCGTAGTTCTTCGGCTTGGCGTGCAGCTTGTCCTCGAAGCGGCCGCCGACCTCCGTCACCTCACTGCCGAGCGCGTCCGCCGCGGTGTCGTACCGCTTGAAGGCCGCCTCCAGTTTCTTGACGTTGCCCTGCGCCTTCTCGCGGAACTCCTTGCCCGCCTTGCTGTCCCAGGCCTCGACCTCGGAGACGGCCTTGATGTTCCTGATCTGCCGTTCGAGCTCGTCGGCGGTCTTGCGGAGCTTCTTTCCCAGGTTCGCGACCCGGTCGGCGTCACCGGGGATGGGGTCGTTGTCCGCGACCGGGTGCCAATCGCGTGGGCGTCCGGCCATGGGTCAGCCCTTCTTCTTCGACTTGGGGTCATCCGCGCCGCGGATCGCCTCGGCCAGCTGGTGGTCGATGTCCTCGTACGCTTCGGCGGCGGCCTTGGCGATCTGGGCGAGCGCGTCGACCTCGTCCGTCAGTCTTTTGCGGCTCAACTTCCAGTTGTCCGCGAAATCACCGAATTTGTCGGCGAGATCGCCGTTTCCGAAGTCGTCCTCGTACTGACCGCCGAGATCTTCCAGGCCGTCGAAGGCCTTCTTCACGTTGTTGAGCCCGGTGCCCATGCCCTTGACCACGTCAAGGTCAAGCTTGGCCCGGCCGCCACCGCCACCCACAGTGCCCCCATGCGTCCCATTACCGACAAACAACTGGTGCAATAAACAACTGGTGCGATGGGCCGCCGCTTTCCGCGGACAGCCCATCGCACCGGTGTACTTCAACAGGTCAAGGGCGTGATCAGCCCTTGCCCTTGACACCCTTCGCGAGGTCGTCGTCCAGGTCCTCGTACGCCTTCGCGGCGCTGGTCAGGAACTTGCCCATGCCCGTGAGGCCCTCGATGGTGTCCTTCGCGCCCTTCTTGAACTCCTTGAAGGAGTCCTCGAAGGCCTGCGAACCCTTGCGAGTCGTGTAGCCGTTCTTCACCAGGTTCTCGACGAAGCGCTCGAGGGCGTCGAGCTTCTCGTCGATCTTGTCCTTGGCGTCGTTCAGCTTGCCCGCCGCGGTCCGCATCTCCTCATAAGTGATATCGGCGTCTTTGGCCATGTGGCTTCACATCCAATCCAACTCGCCGCAGGGCCATCCCCCTTGGCTCCACCAGTGCGGGTCCGCTCGATCCCGTACGCCCCGCGTGCGAGGCCGCTCGGTTGCTCGTGCGATCTTCCGCTCTTGGGACAGCAGCTTACGGGTGGGGCAGAAGTGAGCACAGCCCGGTTGAGTCACAGCTCTGCTATGAGCTCGTGCACAGCCCGTTGCCTGTGGGAAGGGTGGAGCGGCTATCGTCACAGGCACTGTGGACAGCCTCACAGGCACCGTGTACCAGCCACTGTGACCGCGTTCCGGAAGCGGTCAAAAGGGGCTCAAGGGGAGGACGATCGTGCGCCTGACTCTGACCGTCGTCGATCCGCTCGGCGGCGCGAACGCCGACGTCGTGCTCGACGCCGATCCTGAGTCCTCCGTCGGGGACATCGCCAAGGAGCTGGCGCAACAGGTGGGGTACGGCGGCGGTGACGCCCAGATCATCCCGATCGGCGGGCACCAACTCCAGCCCGGCGGCGGCCAGGCCGGGGCGCCCGTCGTCTTCGTGGACGGCTACCCCATCGACGCCTCCGCGACCATCGGGACCTCCGCGCTGCGCGAGGGCGCCGTCGTCAGCCTGCACGATCCGGCGGGCTGCCTGCCCGGCGAACCCACCGGCCTCGTCGAGTTGCGCGTCGCGGGGGGCCCCGCGGCCGGCGCCGTGCACCGGCTCGGCATCGGGCGCTATGACATCGGCAGCGGACCCGCCTCGTACATCCGCATCGACGATCCGGAACTGCCCGCGCGCGCCCTGACGTTGTCAGTTGCAACCGATGGCACCTGCCAAGTCGCCGTACATGGGGACATAGACGGCGTGACCCTTGAGGGCAAGCCGTTCGGCGAGGCAGAGGAAAGCGAGAAGAAGGGCGAGGCGGGCGACAAGCCGGAAAAGAGCAAAAAGCGCGACAAGAACAAGCGCGACAAGAACAACAGGACGGACAGCGGAGGGAAAAAGCGGGACAAGGGCGAATGGCCGCTCGGCGCGCAGATCGCCGTCGGTAACACCCTGCTCGAACTCGACAGGTACGCGCCGCCGAACGCCGCCCTGAAATGGTCCGAGGACGGCACGGGACTCGACTACAACCGGCCCCCGCGACTGCGCCCGCCGGAGCGGCAGACGAAATTCAGGCTGCCGAGTCCGGTACGTGATTTCGAGGCGCGCCCGCTGCCCTGGCTGATGGCACTCACGCCGCTCGTCGGTGCCGTCGTATCGGTGATGATCTTCGGGCGCTGGTACTACCTGATCATGGCGCTGCTCAGCCCGCTCATCCTTTTCGGAAACTACTTCATGGACAAGAAGCATGGGCGGAAATCCCATGCCAAACAGGTCAAGGAGTACAACGAACACAAAGAGCGGATCGAGAAGGACGCGCAGGAAGCCCTCGTCGCCGAGCGGATGGACAAGCGGCAGGCCATTCTCAGCCCGGCCGGCATCCTCTCCCTCAGCACCGGACCCCGGACGCGTCTGTGGGAGCGGCGGCGCACCGACTCCGATCATCTCCTCGTGCGCGTCGGCACCGGGCGGCTCGACTCCGAGGTGGTGCTCGACGACCCCGAGCAGGACGACCACAAGCGCGAGGTCACCTGGAAGATCGAGGACGCGCCCGTCGCCCTCTCGCTGCGCGATCTCGGCGTCATCGGCATCGCGGGCCCCGGCGACTCGGCGAAGGCGCTCGGCCGCTGGGCCGTCGCACAGTCGGCGGTCCTGCACAGCCCCCTTGACGTGCAGTTCTACGTACTGACCGAGAACTCCGCACGCGAGACGTGGGACTGGACGCGCTGGCTGCCGCACTCGCGGCCCTCCGGGGCGCAGGACGCCAACGTACTGATCGGGACGGACGCCGAGACCGTCGGCTCCCGCATCGGTGAGCTGACCCAGATCCTCGCCGCCCGCCAGAAGGCCGCCAAGGAGAACAACCGCGGCGGCGCCACCTCCTTCGGCGACCCCGACATCGTCGTGGTGTGGGACGGCTCGCGGCGGCTGCGTTCCATGCCCGGCGTGGTGAAGCTGCTGCGCGAGGGTCCCGCCGTCGCCATGTACGCGCTCTGCCTCGACGACGAGGAGCGGTTCCTGCCCGGCGAGTGCCAGGCCATCGTGATCGCCGAGCCGAAGGCCGAGGAGATCGGCCTTCCCGCCCCGTCCACGCCCGGCGCGGCCACGCCCGCCGCCGGTGCTCCCGGCGGCTTCCCCTCCTTCCAGGCCTGGCACACGGCCGCCGGGGACGATGCCGAGCAGGGCGCCGAGAAGCCCCTCGAACTGCGGCTGCGCGTCGAGAAGACCGACGCCGCCCGCATCCGTGACGTACGCCCCGACTTCGTCTCCTCCGCCTGGTGCGGACGCCTCGCCCGCGCGCTTTCCCCGCTGCGCGACATCAGCGGCGAGACCGAGGACTCCGCGCTGCCCGGCTCCAGCCGGCTGCTCGACGTGCTCCAGCTTGAGCCGCCGACGGCCGACCAGATCACCGCGCGCTGGCAGATGGGCGGCCAGTCGACGATGGCCGTCATCGGCGAGTCGTACGACGGGCCCTTCGGCATCGACATGCGGCGCGACGGGCCGCACGGCCTGATCGCCGGTACGACCGGTTCCGGTAAGTCGGAGCTGCTCCAGACGATCGTGGCGGCCCTTGCCGTCGCCAACACCCCCGAGAACATGACCTTCGTCCTCGTCGACTACAAGGGCGGGTCCGCGTTCAAGGACTGTGTGAAGCTGCCGCACACCGTCGGCATGGTCACCGACCTCGACGCCCACCTCGTCGAGCGCGCCCTGGAGTCGCTCGGCGCCGAGTTGAAGCGGCGCGAGCACATCCTCGCCGCCGCCGACGCCAAGGACATCGAGGACTACCAGGACCTCGTACGCCGCGATCCCTCGCACGCGCCCGTGCCCCGACTCCTCATCGTCATCGACGAGTTCGCCTCGATGGTGCGTGACCTGCCCGACTTCGTGACGGGCCTCGTGAACATCGCCCAGCGAGGCCGTTCGCTCGGCATCCACCTGCTCCTCGCCACCCAGCGGCCCTCCGGCGTCGTGTCGCCCGAGATCCGCGCCAACACCAACCTCCGTATCGCCCTGCGCGTGACGGACGGCGCCGAGTCCGCCGACGTCATCGACGACCCGGCGGCAGGCCACATCGCCAAGAGCACGCCAGGACGTGCGTACGTACGACTGGGTCACGCCTCGCTCGTCCCCTTCCAGTCGGGGCGCGTCGGTGGCCGCAGGCCCGGCGCCACCGACCCGGCGCTGCTCGCGCCGTGGGCGGGCTCGCTCGGCTGGGAGGACCTGGGCCGTGCCGCCCTGGTGAAGCCCAAGGCCAAGGCACGCGAGGAGGAGGAGATCACCGACCTCAAGGTCCTCGTGGACGCCGTGCGTGACGCGAACGCGACGATGGGCATCCCCGCGCAGCACAGCCCGTGGCTGCCCGCGCTCTCCGAGCAGCTCCAGCTCGACGAGATCCCGCTGCCCGTCGCGAGCGACAAGCCGGGCTCCCTCGCCCCCGCGCCCTTCGGCCTGGAGGACATCCCCTCCGACCAGGCGCGCCGCCCGGTCGCGGTCAACTTCGAGACGTTCGGGCATCTGCTCATCGGCGGCGCCCCGCGCAGTGGCCGCTCGCAGATCCTCCGTACGATCGCGGGCTCGATCGCCCGTACGCACTCGTCGGCGGACGTCCACCTCTACGGCATCGACTGCGGCAACGGCGCGCTCAACGCCCTGACCCGGCTTCCGCACTGCGGCGCCGTCGTCAGCCGTAACCAGACCGAGCGCGCGGTGCGCCTCATCACCCGGCTCAAGGGTGAAGTCACCCGCCGCCAGGACCTTCTTGCCGACAAGGGCTTCGCCGACATCGGCGAGCAGCGGGCGGCCGTGCCCGAGGAGGAGCGGCTCGCGCACATCGTCGTGCTCCTGGACCGCTGGGAGGGCTGGCTGCCGACCCTCGGTGAGTACGACCACGGTGAGCTGACCGACGAGCTCCAGGCGATGATGCGCGAAGGCGCGAGCGTCGGCATCCACCTGGTCATCACCGGTGACCGCCAGGTCCTCATCGGCCGCATGGCCTCGCTCACCGAGGACAAGTACGGCCTGCGGCTCGCCGACCGCTCCGACTTCTCGATGCTCGGCATGAACGCGCGCAAGGTGCCGGAGGAGATCCCGCCGGGCCGCGGCTTCAAGAACGAGCACGGTACGGAGACGCAGTTCGCGCTCCTCTCCGAGGACTCCACCGGCCAGGGCCAGGCCGCGGCGCTCTCCGAGATCGGCGAGGCGGCGGCCGTGCGGGACGCGGACGTGCCGCGCGCCCGCAAGCCGTTCCGCGTGGACAGCCTGCCGAGCCGTATCGGCTTCGCGGACGCGTGGGAGATGCGGGACCCGGAGGCCTCGCGCTCCAAGCTGTGGGCCCTCGCGGGCATCGGCGGCGACGACATCATGGGCTTCGGCCCCGACCTCGCGCAGGGCGTACCGACGTTCGTGGTCGCGGGCCCGGCCAAGTCGGGCCGCAGCACGACGCTGATGAACATCGCGCGGTCGTACATGACACAGGGCGTACGTCTGGTCATCGCGGCCCCGCGGCCTTCGCCGCTGCGAGAACTGGAGGGCCAGGAAGGCATTCTGAAGGTCTTCGTCGACGACGACATCGAGAGCGACGACTTCAAGGAGGTCGTCGAGTCGGCGTCCCCCGAGGACCCGATCGTGTGGATCATCGACGACGGTGAGGTCCTGGAGGACTGCGACGCGGAACGCGAGTTCAAGCGCCTGGTCCAGCGGGGCTCCGAGCGAGGCCTCGGGCTCGTCATCGGCGGCGACGAGGAGGAGGTGTGCGGTGGCTTCTCCGGCTGGCAGGTCGAGGCGAAGAAGGGCCGCCGCGGGATTCTCCTGTCCCCTCAGGACTCGTCGAGCGGCGAACTGATCGGAATCCGGACCACCCGAAGCATGGTCGGCGGCCCGATCGCCCCGGGCAAGGGCCTGCTGTACACGGGCAGCGGGGAGCCGGTCACCGTCACCACTCCGATGTGAGGGGCGGGGCCCGGAGGTCTCACTTCACGCGGGACATCCGGGCCTCGGGATTCCCCGACTCCGCGTTCTCGGAGAGGTAGAGGAGATCGTCGCCCTTCGGGCGCAGTCGGACCGTGTGTGCGTTCTTCGTGCACTGCGCGGCGCTCTTCGCCTGACCCTTGCCCTTCGCCACGATCTCCTTCTCGGACACCGACTTCAGGACGAGGTCCACCGCGCACTTGCCGCCCAGTTGATCCGTCTGCGTCATCACCGCGAAGCGTTCACCGACCTTGCCCTGCTCCACCTTGAGTCTGAACGTGCCCATCGGGACAGCGCCGCCCGCCGCGACCGCCTGGCCTTCCCAGGTGCCCCGGTAGGAGGCGGGGACCTTGCCGCCTGGCTGGTCGGCGCCGCCGTCCCCCGGCTGCTGGCTCGCCGCCGGTGGCTGCGCCGCGCCGTCCGACCCCTTGTCGTTCCCCGGAAGCAGGCCCAGCACGAAGACGGTCCCCACCGTCACCGCGGCCAGCGCCCCCGCCACCCCCAGGACGAGCGTGCAACTGACCTTGCGGCCCCGCCCGTCGGCCCCACTGGGCGTCGAAGCCGCGGCGACCGAGACCGTCACACGGCCGGGGGGCGGCCCCGAGGGCGCTGACGTCTGGGTGGGGACGTACGCGGGAGGCGGCGACGAAGGCGCGTACGACGGGTCCGGCGGGCCGAAGGAACCGCTGCCCACCGGCACTTCGCCGCCGGCGGACCCACCCACCACCGAGCTGCCGAACGGCACCGGCCCCGACGGCTGTTCCGCCGCTCCTGCCCCGTGTGTCTCCAGGTCCAGGAGCCGCACCGCACTCCTGCTGACCCGCTCGACCAGCGGACCCGGCAGCCACCCTGCCGCCACCAGGCTGTCCGCGCCCGTGGGGGCGAGCCGCCTCGCGATCTCCCCCGGCGTCGGGCGCCCACCGGGGTCCTTGGTCAGGCACTCACGCGCGAGGTCCCGCAAATCCCCGTCCAGCGCGCCCAGTTCCGGCTCCTCGTGTACGACCTTGTAGAGGAGGGAGGCCGATGAGTCGCCCGGAAAGGGTGCCGTACCCGTCGCCGCGTACACCAGCACCGCACCCAGCGAGAAGACGTCCGCCGCCCCCGCGACCCCCTTGCCGAGGATCTGCTCCGGCGACATGTAGCCGGGCGACCCGACGGAGACACCGGTCGACGTGAGCGAGGCCGTGCCGTCCGTCGCCCGTGCGATGCCGAAGTCGATCAGCCGCGGTCCGTCCATCGTGAGCATCACGTTCGACGGCTTGATGTCGCGGTGGACGAGCCCGAGACCGTGCACGTGCGTCAGCGCCTCGGCGAGGCCCGCCACCAGTACGCGTACGGAATGGGCGGGGAGAGGGGACAGGTCCCGTACGGCGTCGGCCAGGGAAGGTCCCGCCGCGTACCCCGTCGCCACCCACGGAACCGGCGCCTCCGGGTCCGCGTCGAGGACCGGCGCGGTCCAGTCGCCGCCCACCCGCCGCGCCGCGTCCACCTCGCGCCGGAAGCGGGCGCGGAACTCCTCGTCGAGCGCGAAGTGCGGATGGACGACCTTCACCGCGACCGTACGGCCGCCCGAGCTGCGCCCCAGGTAGACCCGGCCCATGCCGCCCGAGCCCAGCCGGCCGAGCAGCCGGTAGGGCCCGATGACGGTCGGTTCGCCGGGATCGAGCGGGTGCATGACGAAGGCCTCCCCCGGACGCGCCGCACGGCCGCGGCCGCACGGGCCGCGCGCATTGTCTGCAGCTCAGGGTAGTGCGCGCGCACGACCCGTGGTCCCGGCGTGCCTGACCGTGTATCGCGTACTACTGCCGCGACCCCAGCAGCTCCACCCGCACGTCCGCGGGGAAGCCCGTCGTCTCGCCCACCCGGCGCGCGAACTCCGCGACGCCCTCCAACTGCGCGCTCCCGAACCGGAAGTCGAGCGTCGTGAAGTACTTCTCCAGGACTCCCGCGTCGAAGGCCTCCCAGCGCGCGGCCTGCTCGGAGACCTTGCCGACCTCCTCCAGGGAGAGGTCGCGGGAGGCGAGGAACGCCTTGTGCACCGCGCTCACCACGGCCGGTTCGCGCGCCGCGTAGTCCTTGCGCGCCGCCCAGACCGCGAAGACGAACGGCAGACCCGTCCAGTCCTTCCACATCTGGCCCAGGTCGTATACGTCGAGGCCGAGCCGCGGGCCGTCGATCAGGTTGGCCCGCAGCGCCGCGTCCCCGATGAGGACGGCGGCGTCCGCCTCCCGCATCATCAGGCCGAGGTCGGGCGGGCACGTGTAGTAGTCGGGGCGCACGCCGTGGCGCTCGGCGAGCAGCAGCTGTGCCAGGCGCACGGAGGTGCGTGAGGTCGAGCCGAGCGCGACCCTGGCGCCGTCCAGCTGGTCGAGGGGGACCTGCGAGACGATCACGCAGGACATGACCGGGCCGTCGCAGCCGACGGCGAGATCGGGGAAAGCGACGAGGTCCTCGGCGTTCTTGAGGAACTCGACGAGAGTCACGGGCGCGATATCGAGATCGCCCCGCACCAGCTGCTCACTGAGCTTCTCAGGGGTGTCCTTCGTGAGCTCGAAGTCGAGCAGCGTTCCGGTCCGCGCGAGTCCCCAGTACAGGGGCATGCAGTTCAGGAACTGAATGTGACCGACGCGCGGCCGGGGGGTGCGGTGATGGCCGGGGAGCTGATCCGAGCCCGCCCCGGCGATGGTGTCAACGGGAGAATTGTCCACATCGGGGAGGCTAGCCCCCTTGCGGTACGGTGCAGAAAGCGGGGCCCCGATCCCGTCCTTGTCAAGAGCTTTCGACCTGGTCTGTCAACCCCTCTGGGGGGTCCGTCAAACATCCGGGTGACGTGATCTTGCCCCCTATTGCATTCGGCTGCCTGCGTGCTAAGCTCGCCGCAAGTTGCAGTTTGGTTTCCCTTGCAGTACAGAGCCTGCGGAGCATGTGACCCGCGGGCTCTCGTCGTTTTCAGACTTATGCAGTTGTTTCAACAATCGCAGGTTCTGGAGCAGGGCAACCCTTTGGCCCAAGGAGGGCTTATGGCTACCGGAACCGTGAAGTGGTTCAACGCCGAAAAGGGCTTTGGATTCATCGCCCAGGAAGGCGGAGGCCCCGACGTCTTCGTCCACTACTCCGCGATCAACGCAAACGGCTTCCGCTCCCTTGAGGAGAACCAGGCCGTGAGCTTCGACGTCACGCAGGGCCCGAAGGGTCCGCAGGCGGAGAACGTCACCCCCATGTAGTGGGGCGCCCCATGTGAATGGGGCGTGTGACAGTTCCGGTGACTTGATCCGGACATGGATAGCAGTACCCAAGGAGCCCTTCCTTCCGCGTGAGCGGAAGGCGGGGCTCCTGCCTTTTTCTGGCCCCTGGGCCTTGGGAGCTTGGGGGCTCTTTTGTCTGCGGGTGGGTGGGGGCTTGGCGCGCAGTTCCCCGCGCCCCTTACGGGGCCCGGGTGGGTGGGGGCTGGGCGCGCCGTTCCTCGCGCCCCTTACGGGGCGCTGATCGCAGCCTCGGGGTTCCAGCCCTCCCTCGGTACCGATGCCAGGAGTCTGGTCGTGTACGGGGACTCCGGTGATGTCAGTACGCGGGGTGTCGGGCCCTGTTCCATCACCTTGCCCCGGCGCATCACCAGTACCTCGTCGGTGATGTGCTGGACGACGGCCAGGTCGTGGCTGACGAAGACCAGGGCCACCCCGGTGTCCCGGCGGATCTCGCCGAGCAGTTGGAGGATCTGGGCCTGGATCGACACGTCCAGTGCCGCCACCGCCTCGTCCAGGACGAGCACTTGGGGGTCCACCGCCAGCGCTCTCGCGATGGCCAGGCGTTGGCGCTGGCCGCCGGAGAGTTCGCGGGGGCGGGCTCCGGCCTCTCGGGTGCCGAGGCCCACCTGGTCCAGGAGGCCTGCCGCCAGGCCCTCGTCCCTGCCGTGCAGGCGCAGGGCCGTGCGGAGGCACTGGGTGGAGGTGAGGCGGGGGTCCAGGGAGAGGTAGGGGTCCTGGAAGACCATCTGGATCTCCCTGGCCCTGGCCAGGCGCGCGGTCCGCTTCCGGGGTGTACGGGCCTCGCGGGGGCGGCCTTGCACTTTCACCGTGCCGGAGTCCTGGCGGGCCAGGCCCACCAGCATGCGGGCGACCGTCGTCTTGCCCGAGCCCGATTCACCCACTATGCCTATGGATCCACCCGGTTGGAGCTTGAACGTCACGTTGTCGGCCGCCCGGTGGCGACCGCCGCCCGGCAAGGGGTAGCTCTTGCCGAGGCCATCCACCGTCAAGAGAGCTTCGGGCATCAGTGGCTCACCTCTGTTGTGCCGGTGACGGCGCAGGCCGCCGTCCCTCCGTCCGGGAGCTTCAACTGCTCCGGAGTCCATGTCTCGCACCCCTCCTCCGCATCGCCGCACCGCGACACGAACGGGCAGCCCGGGAACGTGTCCGCGAGGGACGGTGGGCGGCCCGGGATCGGGTGGAGGGTGTGGGTCGTGTCGCCCAGGGTGGGCGAGCAGGAGAGCAGACCCCGTGTGTAGGGGTGCGCCGGGGTGTCGAACAGGGCCTTCGCCGAACGCTGTTCCACCACACGGCCCGCGTACATGACGTACACGCGGTCGCAGTACGCGGCCGCCAGGTGCAGGTCGTGGGTGATGAAGAGCAGGCCCAGGTCCCGCGTGGAGCGGAGCTCGCGCAGGAGCGCCAGGATCTCCGCCTGGGTCGTGACGTCCAGCGCGCTGGTCGCCTCGTCCGCGAGGAGCAGGCTCGGCCCGGCCGCGAGCGCGCCCGCGATGACCACGCGTTGCAGCATGCCGCCGGAGAGCTCGTGCGGGCGCTGGCGTACGCGGTGTTCGGGGTTCGAGAGGCCCACCGCGTCCAGGAGCTCGACCGCCCGCTCGCGGGACGCTCCCCTCTCGACCAGGAAGTCACCGATGCGGCGGACCGGGTTGAGCGCGGCGCGGGGGTCCTGGTGGACCATGGCCACCGTTCGCGCGCGGTGGGTCCGCAGGGCCTCGCCCGTGAGGGTGAGGACCTCGGTGCCGTTCACGTGGACGGAACCCGACGTCACCGCACCCGCCGGCAGCAGACCGAGCGCCGCCTTCGCCGTGGTCGACTTGCCCGAGCCCGACTCACCGACCAGGCCGACGACTTCCCCGGGGCGCACGGTGAGGGACACCGAGTCCAGGAGCGGCCTGGCCGCACCCGGCAGCCGCAGGGTGAGGTCTTCGATTTCCAGCAGCATGGGTCACTGCCTCCCTAGCCGGTCGGCGGCCCAGACCCCGACCACGTTGAAGGACACGACGACCAGGGCGATGGCCGTGCCGGGGACGAGGGCTGGGAGCAGGGCGCCCTGGACCACCGCCGCCTGGCCCTCCTGCACCATCAATCCCCAGTCGGACGAAGGGGGTTGGGCTCCGAAGCCCAGGTACGAGAGGGTCGCGAGCGACATCAGCGCCTCTCCGAACAGCACGACCAAGTAGCCGAGGATCGCGCGGCCCAGATTCGGCACCAGGTGCGCGACGCAGATCCGCGCGCCGCCCATCCCCTGCACCCGGTAGGCGTCCACGTACGGCTTGCGGGACTCCGAAAGGGCCAGCGAGCGCACGTACTTGGCGATCGTCGGCGTGAAGGCGAGGCCGAGCGCCAGTACCGATGTCGTCATTCCGGCGCCGAAGACCGCGATGATCAGGACGGTGAACAGCAGGCCTGGGAACGCGTACATCACGTCCGTGATCCGGGAGACCAGCGCGTCCACCCACCCCCCGCGCCACGCGGCGAGCACGCCCAGCGTGACGCCGAGCACGGCCGCGACGGCGAGGAGCAGGATCGGGGCGATCAGGCTCGTGCGGGTTCCGTACAGGGCGCGGGAGAGGAGGTCCTGTCCGGAGGAGTCGGTTCCCAGGAGGTGGTCGCCTGACGTTCCGACCAGTGACGCCGAGAGGTCGATCGCGTCCGGTGCGTAGGGCGCGAGCAGCGGTGCGAAGACCGCTGCGAGGACGACCAGGCCGAGCAGGATCGCGGCCACCATCACCCCGACGGGGCGCCGGCGTCGTACGGCCAAGGGCGCGAGCCCCACAGCTGCGGTGGAAACCATCAGGACCGTGCCTCCTTCACGCGCGGGTCGAGCAGCGGGTGCACCACGTCCACCAGCGTCGTCACCACGATGTAGCCGGTGACCATGAGCAGCAGGACCGCCTGCGCCACCGGGAAGTCATGCGTATTGATCGCGCCCACGAGGAGCGAACCGATTCCGCTGATGCCGAATGCCGTCTCCACGACCACCGTGCCCGCGAGCATCCCCGCCATGACGAGTCCGCACATCGTGATGATCGGCCCGAGCGCGTTGCGCAGGACGTGTCGCCGGATGATGTCCCGCTCCGGGACCCCTGAAGCGCGCGCCGCCTCTACGTGGTCCGACGCCGCCGCGTCCGCCATCGCCTGCCGGGTGACCCGGCTGATGATGGCGAGCGCGCCGAGCGCCAACGACAGGGCGGGCAGCGTCAGATGGTGCAGCGTGCCCCCGAAGCCCTCTCCCGAGCCCGAGACCGGGAACCACCCCAGCTGCACGCCGAACAGCGACACCAGTGCGATGGCCGCGACGAACGAAGGGACCGATGCGGCGAGCGTCGTGCCGCCCACGACGGCGGAGTCCACCCACGTGGTGCGCTTGACCGCGGCCAGGATTCCGGCGCCGACGCCCAGGACGACGAACAACACCGTGGCGTACGCGACGAGTTGGAGCGTCGTCGGGAAGCGGGCGGTCACCAGGTCGGCCACCTGGTCGCTGTACTTGAAGGACCGCCCCAGGTCGAAGTGGACGCAGTCCCACAGCCACCGGCCGTACTGGACGACCAGCGGCTCGTCCAGGTGGTACTGCGAGCGCACCTGGGCCAGGCGCTCCGGCGTCAGCTTGTCCCGGCCGCCCGCGAGGAACACCGCGGGGTCGCCCGGCGCCGCGTACACGGCGGCGAAGATGACGAACGAGGCGGCGAAGAGGGTGGCGAGGAGACCTGCGAGACGGCGTGAGATCCGAGCGAGCACGTCCCTCACCTAGCCTTTCTTCAGGCCGAGTTCGGCGGCCCACGGGTAGTAGAGGTAGGCCTGCGAGGCGGGCGGTCCCGTCAGCTTGTCGGAGACGACGAGCGCCGTCGGCACCTGCGCGACCGAGATCCAGACCCCCGCGTCCACGAACCGCTTCTGTACGTCGATCGCGAGCTCGGCCCGCTTCGCGTCGTCCAGGGTGCTCAGCGCCTGCCGGACCTTCTTGTCGTACGTGGCGTCCTTGAAGCCGACCCAGTTGTTGGAGGAGTCGGAGAGGCCGTTGTCGTAGAAGCCCATGGGGTCGGCCTTGGAGATGTACCAGTCGCCGACGAGGACGTCGATGTCGGCGCGTGCGGCCGGGTCGCTGTAGAACTCCTCGAACTGGGCCGTCGGCACGGTCTTGATCTGGCCCTTGAGCCCGATCCGCTGGAGCGCGGAACGCACGGCGTTCGCGACGACCGTCCGTCCCTGGCTGCTGTCCGTGCCGATCACGATGGGATCGGTCGGCGCGCCCGCCTCCTTCACCAGCTCCTTGGCCTCGGCCAGGTCGTCGGCGGTGGGAGTGGCGGGAGCAGCGGCCGACAACTCCTTCTGGGCCGCGGCGAATTCAGACTTCTCGTATCCCCAGGCGCCCGAGCCGACCGGTGTGGCCCACGGCTGGACGAGCCCGCCGTACCCCGACTTCGCGATCCCCGCCCGGTCGATCGCGAGGGACAGCGCGCGCCGGATCCGCGGATCCTTCAGGCCGCCCCGGGCCGTCGGGATGAGGACGAGCGACGCGGTGGACGGGCCGTAGTGCTGGTCGAGGCCCTTGCTGGTGCGCAGGGCGGATGCCGTGTTCGGGGATTCCGCGTACGTCCCGTCGGCGGCGCCCGTCTTCAGGGCGTTGACAAGGGCGCTGTCGGACGCCCAGCGGAAGACTACCTGCCGGGTCAGCGGCTTCTCGCCCCAGTACTTGCCGTACGCCTCGATGGTGATCGAGTCGCCGGACTTCCAGCCCTTCAGTTCGTACGGGCCGCTGCACGCGTCGCCCTGCCCAGGTGTGCCGAAGTCCTTTCCGGCGGCGGCTACTTGTTCCTTGTTCCAGACGATTCCCGCGTCGCCCGCGAGTGCCTTGGTGAAGAGCGCGTCGGGGGTCTTGAAGCGGATGGTGATCTCGCGGTCGCCGGTCTTCTTCATGGACTTGACGTTGCCGAACTCGTCGGCCTGCTCCATGTCCGGGTCGGCGTGCCGCTTCAGTGACCACAGCACGTCGTCGGCGGTCAGCTTCGACCCGTCGTGGAAGGTGACGCCGTCCCGGACGGTCAGGACGAGGGTCTTGTCGTCGGGCGTATCGGCCTTCTCGGCAAGGAAGGGCTTCGTCGTCATGTCGGGCTGGAGCTGGTAGAGCCGCTCGCAGACGTTCGTGAGGACGACGCGGCCCGCGCTCGATCCCTGGGTGTCGAGGTCGAGCGAGTCCGGCTCGTCCTCAAGGAGCCAGTTCGCCTTGTCCAGCGTGCCGTTGGCGGCAGCGGTCGTCGCGCTCAGCTTCAGCTTGGCTGCGTCGGCGGGCTTGCCTCCGGTCGCGGCCGTGTCGGCGCCGCTGCATCCGGCGGCGGTGAGGAGCGTGACGGTGGCGAGGCTCGCGACCAGTGGCCGCCTCGTGGTCGCGCTCGGCCTGGTCGTCGTCATCTGTTGTCTCCGTACGGGCCGTCGTAGAGGTTCCAGGGCATGTGCTGGTAGTCGCGGTCGCAGGGGGTGCCGGCGGTGACGTGGTAGTCGCCGCTGGTCAGGTCCACGCAGGAGGAGACGAGCGTGGACCAGTGCTTGACGTCGGGCTTGCGCGGGTCGGGGTGGGTGCAGAGCGACTCGGGGTGGCCGAGGTGGTCGGACATGGCCTGCTTGATCAGCTTGCGCGACTCGTCGGCGCCGGTGGACGAGCGCAGGGACTTGAGCCCCTGTTCGGCGCGGGGGACGCGGACGAGTGAATCCGACGACATGGGGCGGTAGTTGGCGGCGATCGCTGCCGGGACGCCCGCCTGGTAGTGGTTTCCGTGCACGAGGAGCCCGTCGGTGGGGTACATCCAGCCGTGCCCGGCCGGGGTCGTCTCCAGGTCGACGGCGAAGCCCTCGCGGCAGGTCAGCAGGGCGTTGGACGCGATGTGGGCGCGGGTGCGGCAGAGCACGTCCAGGGCGTCGGTGATGGTGTGCTGGTCCAGGACACTGCGGCGTACGACGGTCTGGGGGAGGCCGATCGCATCGCTGAAGCGCCCGCCGAGGCCGTTCGCGTTGAGGGCGATGCCCGCCGAGTTGGCGCCCTGGCGGCCGATCTGGCCCGCCTCGACCTGCATGATCAGGGTCGGGTGCGGGGGCTGGACGATGCGCAGCATGACGACGGTGTCGGCGACGCCGGCCCGCCAGTCCCAGTTCTGCCCGGCCCATACGTGGCCGTCGCCGCTGGCCTCTCCGTATGCGGCGAAGGAGGTGCAGCCCTCGGCGGGCTCCTCCTGTTCCGCTGCGGCGTCCTTGGTCTTCATGTCCGCGAACGAGCGGTCGTAGATGACCTCGCCTCGGGCGTTCAGGGCGAGGATGTCGTGCAGGCCGACTCCGGCTCCTTCGGCTGTCCCGCGCATCTCCTCGACGAGGTGGGGCGCGTAGTCGCGGACCGGCTCCAGCCAGCGGGCGGCTCGGGCGGCGACCTGGTCCCAGGTCAGGCCCGAGGACTGGCCGAAGGCTTCCTCGTAATAGGCGAGGGCGGCGTGCAGCTGCGGGCGGACGGCTTCGCCGTACTGGCGGCCGCGCTCGATCGGGGTGCCGGATATCTCGATGATGGGGAGGGTGCGGGGTGCCATTGTTCTCCTCGCGGCGGAGAGCTGCTGTAACGTTCATTACGAGTAGCTCTCCTTTTGGAATGCGTTGCCCAGGAGAGTAACGGCCATCACACGAGAGTCAATAGCTGTAATGGAAATTTCAGAGGATCGGACGGGGCCCGGCGAAGGGCCCGGCGGTGCGGGGCTCGCACGGCTGCGGGCCGCCGTGCGTGACCAGTGGGAGACGCTCTCGACGTCCGAGCGGGCCGTCGCCCAGTACGTGGTCAGCGCCCCCGCCGAGTCGCTGCTCTTCGCCAGCGCGCAGGAGCTGGGCACGGCGAGCGGCACCAGTAACGCGACGGTGGTCCGCGCTCTGCAGCGCCTGGGCTATGCGGGCCTGCCCGCGCTCAAGCGGGAGCTGGCGTCGGACTTCACGTCGGCGGTGGCGCCCGAGGTGCGGCTGCGGCAGCGCATCGCGCACGTGGGCCGGGATCTGGACGACATCTGGAGCGACGTCTTCGACGAGGCCCAGGAGCGCATCGAGCACGCGCGGCGCCTGACGCCGGGCGAGGCGCTGCGGGACGCGGTGGGCTTCCTCGCCGAGGCCCCGGAGATCCACTGCTACGGCATCGCGGCGTCCGAACTCGCCGCGCGGCACCTGGCGTTGGCGCTGGGCAGGATCGGCCGCCGGGCGCGGTACTTCGGGGATACGGGGTTCGCGCTCGCCGACCATCTGCTCGCCGTGCGGCAGGGCGACGCGGTGGTGATCTTCCAGCCGGGGCGGGCGTTGACCGAGCTGACGGTGCTCATAGAGCGGGCGCGGGCGGTGGGGGCGCGGGTCGTCCTGGTCACGGATGAGCTGGCGGAGCTTTACGGGGCGCGGGTGGACGCGGTCCTGACGGCGCCGCATACGCCTACCGGCATCACGACCGAGGCCTTGACCGCCCTGGTCGTGGCGGACGCGCTGCTTCTCGCTCTGGCTACGCTGGACGAGGGGCTGGCCGTGGAGACGTCGCATCAACTCACGGCTCTGCGTGAGCAGTTGCTGGCCCCTGGGCCTCGGAAGCGGGGGTAGTCGTAGGTCGTGGGTCGGCTTTTGACTGCTGCGCCGTCGTGGCTTGTCGCGCAGTTCCCCGCGCCCCTTTGGGGCGCGACCGTGCGATCTCGGCTGCGGCGCCGTTGTGGCTTGTCGCGCCGTTCCTCGCGCCCCTATGGGGCGTCTAGTTGTGTTGCATGATCAGTACGAACGTTGTGTTCGGGGTCAGGGCCTCGTACACGTGGGGGACGTCGCCTCTGTATGACATGTAGTCCCCTGCGGCCAGTTCCACCGTTTCGTCTCGTGGGCCCGCCAGTAGTCGGCCCGTGCTGACGATCAGGTGTTCCACCGAGCCGGGGATGTGCGGGTCGGACTCCCGGGCGGAACCCGGTTCCATCGCCCCGTGGTAGATGTCGCGCCGCACACCTGCGGGCCCCGCCGACAGCAGCGTCCCCGCATACGAGGCGCGCTCGGCATGCATCGTCGGGCCCTGGCCCGCCCGGATCACCGTCACCTCGGGCGCGGGCGACTCCACCAGCACGCTGAACGGCACGCCCAGCCCCACCGCCAGGGCCCACAGCGTCTCGATGCCGGGGTTGCCCGTGGCCGCCTCCAGCTGGGACAGCGTCGACTTCGCGACGCCCGCGCGCTTGGCCAGCTCGGAGAGGGAGAGCCCCGCCTTGGCCCGCTCCCGGCGCAACGCCGCCGCCACCCATTCGCGAGGCAGCCGGGATCGGACGGTGCCGTCGCTCTTGCCCTCGCCCTTGTCGTCAGTCATGCCGTCAGTCGCTCCCTCATTGCCGTTCGTCGTAGCGGACCAATCGTTCGTCTTGACGAACGGGGCCTGCCCCAGCCATCCTACGACGTATGCGTTCGCCACACCGAACATACAGCCCATCACAGCGAACGAACGACGGTTTCGTGCGCCTCTCCCATCTCCCCCGCGGCGTCCTGCGCGACATCGCCCTCGTCTGGCTCGCCGACGCCGTCGTCGGCGTCTCCTTCGGCGCGATCGCCGTCGCGGGCGGCCTGCCCGTCTGGGTGCCGGTCCTGATGTCGCTGCTCGTGTACGCGGGCTCCGCCCAGTTCAGCGCGGTCGGCATCCTCGCGGCGGGCGGCGGTCCGGTCGCCGCCGCGGCCACCGGCCTGCTGCTCAACTCCCGCACGGCCGCGTTCAGCCTGGCCGTCGCCGACAGCCTGGGCCGGTCCTGGGCCGCACGCTTCCTCGGCGCGCACCTCATCACCGACGAGACGGCGGCCTTCGTCCTCGCGCAGCCCGACCAGAAGCGGCGCAAGGCCGCGTTCTGGATATCCGGGCTCGGCCTGTTCGCCGTATGGAACGTCAGCGTTCTCGGCGGCGCGCTCGCCGGGTCCGTCATCGGCGACACCGCACGCTTCGGGCTCGACGCCGCGTTTCCCGCGGTGCTCCTCGCCCTGGTCCTTCCCGCACTGCGCGGCGACAGCATGACGCGGCGGGCCGCAGCCGCCGGTGCCGTCATCGCGGTCGCCGCGGCCCCGTGGCTGCCCGCCGGGGTGCCGGTACTGCTCGCCCTGCTGGGGCTCCTCGCTGCGCGGCGCGGACCGGGCCGCCCCTCGCGCCCTTCCCGCCTCCCCGAGAGGAGCGCCTCGTGAACGCCTACCTCGCCTGCATCCTCGTACTCGCCGCCGGTACCTACGCCTTCCGCCTCGCGGGCCCTGTGCTGCACGGGCGGGTGGAACTCCCCGCCCGCGTCCAGGAGTTGCTGGCCGTCGGGGCGACCGTCCTGCTCGTCGCGCTGCTCGCCACCGGTGCGCTCACCGAGGGCCACGGTTTCGCCGGGTGGGCGCGGCCCATCGGTGTGCTGGCCGGCGGGATCCTCGCCTGGCGGAAGGCCCCCTTCGCCGTGGTCGTGGTCGGCGCGGCGGCGACTACGGCGTTGTTGCGCCTGGCTGGGGTGTCGTAGCCGCCGGACGACCCGTGCCGTACAGGCCCTCCACCACCCCCGCGTACCGCTCCGTCACCGCCCGCCTCCGTACCTTCAGGCTCGGCGTCAGCAGCCCGTCCTCCACCGTGAAGTCCGCGTCCAGCAGGGCGAATTCGCGGATGCGGGCCGGGTGCGAGACCGTCGCGTTCGCCTCGTCCACCGCCTCCTGGACCAGGGCGCGGGCGCGGGGGTCCTGCGCGAGCGGCTCCGTCAGCGTCACGCCCTCCCGCTCCGCCCAGGCCGCGACCTCCTCCGTGTCCAGCGTGATCAGGGCCACCGGGTAAGGGCGCTTGTCGCCGACCATGACCGCGCGCGACACGAAACGCGAGCGCTGGATGGCCAGTTCGCTGAGGGACGGGGTGAGGTTCTTGCCGCCGGAGGTGATGATCAGGTCCTTCTTGCGGCCGGTGATGCTGAGGTAGCCGTCGGCGTCGACCGCACCCAGGTCGCCCGTGTGCAGCCAGCCCTCCTCGTCCAGGGCGTCCCCCGTCGCGGCCGGGTCGGCGTGGTAGCCGGGGAAGATCATCTCTCCCCGGGCCAGGACCTCTCCGTCCTCCGCGATGCGGACCTCGCAGCCCGCGACGGGGCGGCCGACCGTGCCGTAACGGACCGCCCCCGGGTGGTTGAGGCTGATCACGCCGGCCGACTCGGTCATCCCGTACCCCTCGTAGACCGCGATTCCGCAGGCCCTCAAGAAGTCGACGACGTGCGGCGCGATGGGCGCGCCGCCGGTCAGCGCCCACCGGACGCGCCCTCCGAGCGCCTGCCGGACCAGGCCGTAGAGGGCCTTGTCCGCTGCCTCGTACGCGTCCTGGAGCGAGGGCGGCAGGACGCCGTCCGCCGCCAGGACCCCGATGCGTACCGCTTCCTCGAACCGCTCGCGGCCCCCCTCCTGGGACTCCGCGAGGGAGAGGACCACGGAGTACACCTTCTCGAACAGGCGCGGCACGGACGGCAGATGCGTGGGCCTGGCCTCGGCCAGTTCGGCGACGACGTTCTCGATCTTCCCGCCGAAGAAGCACAGCTCGCCGCCCTGGATGAGCGTCGTGAACTCGATGAGCTGGGCCAGGAGATGGGCGAGCGGGAGGTAGAGGTACGTGGAGTCGCCGGGGCCGCCCTGGATCAGCGGGAGGGTGGCTGACTGGACGGCGCCCAGGTTGCCGTGGGTCAGGAGGCAGCCCTTGGGCAGGCCTGTGGTGCCTGAGGTGTAGATGATGGTGGCGAGGTCGGCGGGGGTGCGGGTCCGGGCTCGATCCAACAGGGCGTCCGGCGGGCCGAGTTCCGTCTGCCGCTCGCGCTCCGTCATGAGCAGCACGTGCCGTACGCCCTCCAGCCGCGGCCGCAAGCGCTCGATCTTCGCCGCCTGCGCGGCGTTCTCACAGATCACCACCGACGCGCCGGAGTCCCCGATGACCCACTCGACCTCCTCGTCCCCCGCCGTCGGGTAGACGGGGACGACCACCGCGCCCGCCGCGAACGTGGCGAAGTGGGCGTAGGTCCACTCGGGGCGCGTCTCGGCGAGGATCGCCACGCGGTCGTCCGGGCGGACATCGAGCGCCAGCAGCTCCCGCCCGCAGTCCCGTACGCGCTCCCGCAGTTGCTCGTACGAGACCTCCTCCCACGCCCCGCCTCCGGACTTGAACCGGAGGGCGGGCAGCTTGCCGTGGCGGTCGGCCGCCCACTCGGTGAGGACGGCCAGGGTCTCGGGACGCTCCGTGGGCTGCATGCGTATGACGCTAGGGACAGTGCGGGCGGTCGAGGGATGACGGGAAGCGTCAGCGGGGTTGGCCGCGAAGCTCAACCCGCGGCGGCCCGAAGATCCTCAGCGGCCCCTCAGAGGACCCTCAGAAGATCCTCAAAACCCTTGTTGCCCCAGGGGCCCCGGCACCAGTATCCCTCCCAAGCCCGCCGCCCAACCGCCCCTGACCAGGGCGGTATCGACCGGCGCCGGCCATCGCGTCGCGATGAACAAAAAGGGGAACACATATGTCCATATCGAGAACCGTCCTGCGCACCGCCGCGTTGTCCGTCACCGCGGCCCTCGCTCTCGCCGCCACCGGACCGATCGCCTCCGCCACCGAGGCCGCCAACACCCGCGCCGCCGAACAGCAAGCCGCTGAAAGCGTCCCGGAGATCGTCGAAGAGGGTCTGGAGGAGCGACTGGGGGCGCTTCCCCAGAACCCGACGAACCAGCAGCTCGTCGAAGCGATGTACCCGGGCGACGAGGCGGCCCAGAAGGCGGCGCTCACCCAGCTCGCGCCGCAGGGCGTGCAGCTGCGCGGCTGGAACACCGCCTGGAAGGTGACCAAGTGCGTGGGCGCGATCGGCGCCTTCATCGCGGGCAATGCCCTGCTCGTCACCAAGGCCACCAAGTTCGGCGGCGTGCTCAAGGGTGCCAAGCTCATCGTGCAGGCCGGCAACAAGGAAGAGCGGCTCAAGCTGCTCGTCGCCATCTTCGGCGAGGTCACCGGCATCTCCACCGTCGCCACCGCCTGCGGCTGAGGAAGGGGGAGGAGACCATGGAGATCATGGAGACCACTTTCAAGGCCTCGTTCATGCTGGCCGTCGCCGCCGAGGTCGTCCTGGTCGCCGTCCTGGTCTTCCAGGTCTGGCGCAAGGAGCGGCACGGCGGTGAGTCGCCGCTCGTGTTCACCGGCGGCGACGCGCTGGCCGGTGCCGCGCTGTTCGGCGGCACGATGACGCTGACGGCGCTGTTCTCCGACGGCTGGAGCGGGTTGTCGACCACCGACACCCTGCTGTACGCGGTGACGTTCGGCATCGTCACCGCGGGGTTCGCGACCTTCCTGCGCCGGGCGGACAAGGGGCGCCCCGAGTACGGGCGCATCGCCTTCCTGCTGCCCGTGGGCTTCGGGGTGCTCGCGGGCCTGGCCGGAGTCTGACACCCGAGGCGTGGCTATGGGGCGGTGCACCTCCCCGTAGCCGCGCCGCGCGGCTGGTTCGAGAAGAGGCGCGACGGGGGAAGGA
The DNA here is from genome assembly GCF_053610745.1 of Streptomyces sp. NPDC054866. Taxonomy (NCBI): domain Bacteria; kingdom Bacillati; phylum Actinomycetota; class Actinomycetes; order Kitasatosporales; family Streptomycetaceae; genus Streptomyces; species Streptomyces sp. NPDC054866. The sequence goes on along the minus strand of NZ_JBSGZA010000003.1, from coordinate 84,058 downwards.
AACCCCATGCCCAGCCGGACCATCACCGTCCACCACGTCCGCGCCATGCTGCACGGCGCCGAGCGCCACGGGATCGACACCGTCCCGCTGCTCCGCACCGCCCAGATCCCCCCGCTCCTGCTCGGCGACGACCGGGCCCGCATCACCGAGGTCCAGTTCGCCCGCCTCTTCCGGGAGCTGTACCGCGCCACCGGCGACGAGTTCCTCGGCCTCGGCTCGGCCGTCAGCAGGCCGGGCACCTTCGCGATGATGTGCCACGCGTCCCTCGGCTGCCGTGACCTGGGCGCCGCGATGGAGCGTGGCGTCACCTTCTACGGGCTGTTTCCGGGCGGCCCCGACCTCACGCTTGAGCACCGCGGGACGGGCAGCGCCGTCTTCGCCGTACGCAACGACCTCGAACGGGACTACTTCCTCGCCGAGTGCCTCGTCATCATCTGGCACCGCCTGTGCAGCTGGCTGATCGGGCGCCGCATCCCGCTCCACTGGGCCGAGTTCGGGCATCCCCCGCCCCCGCACAAGGACGAGTACGGACTCCTCTTCGGCTGCCCGGTCCGCTTCGGCGCGCCGCGCACGGGTGCCGGGTTCGACGAGCGCTGGCTGGCCGCGCCGCTGATACGGGACGAGGCGGCGCTCGACGCGATGCTTAACCGCGCGCCGTTCGACCTCCTCTCCCGGCGCGAGTACGGGACGACGGTCGCGGAACAGGTACGCCGCGCCCTCGCCCACGCCCTGCGCACGTCCCCCCGGCTCCCCTCCCTCGGCGAGATCGCCGCCCGCCTCGCGGTGAGCCCCGCGACGCTGCGCCGTCACCTGGCCCAGGAGTCCACCTCGTACCAGCAGTTGAAGGACGCGGTGCGGCGTGACGCGGCGATCGCGGGGCTCGCCGAGGGCACGGAGCCCATCGCCGACCTCGCCGCACGGCTCGGCTTCTCCGAGGACACGGCCTTCCACCGGGCGTTCCGGCGGTGGACGGGGACGACGCCGGGCGCCTACCGCTATGAGAACCGGGGCTATGAGAACCGGGCCTATGAGAACCGGGGTCAACAAAGCTGAGCGCTCCCGCCAGCGCCGGACTTACCCGCGAGTCACTACGGTCGTCGCCTGAACGCCCCAGCCACTGAGGACAGTTGGGAGAGCCGCATGCACGTTCGTACCAGCGCAAGAATCAGTGCGAGAACCAGCGCAAGAGCCCTGGCCGTGGTGGCCGCGCTCGGCCTGTCGGTCGTCACCCCGGTCACGGCGCAGGCCGCACCGGCGGCGGACGCCGCCGCCCCCGGCGACATCGTCAGCTCCGCACCCAGCAGCTTCCACCCCCTCCCCGGCCAGCCGACCCACACCAAGGCCTGGAAGATCAACTACCGGTCGACGACGGCGAAGGGCGAGCCGAACACCGTCTCCGGCACGGTCATCGTGCCCCAGGACGGCAGGAAGGGCCCCCGCCCCCTCATCACGTACGCCGTCGGCACGATCGGCATGGGCGACCACTGCGCCCCGAGCGCCGGCTTCCCCCGGGGGACCACCTTCGAAGCCAACCTCATCCAGCAGCTCACCCTGCGCGGCTGGGCCGTGGCCGTGACGGACTACGAAGGCCTCGGCACCCCCGGAGACCACACCTACACGGTCGGCAAGGCCGAGGGACACGCCATGCTGGACGCCGCCCGCGCCGCGATCCGCCTCCCGGACGCCGGGCTCGGCGAGGACACCCCGGTCGGCATCATGGGCTACTCGCAGGGCGGGCAGGCCTCCAGCTGGGCGGCCGAGCTGCACGGTTCGTACGCCCCCGACCTGAAGGTCAAGGGCACGGCCACCGGCGGCGTCCCCGGCGACCTGATGAAGGTGGCGGACTTCAACGACGGTTCGTACGGCTCGGGCCTGATCTTCATGGCGGCCATCGGCCAGAACGCGGCCTTCCCCGAGCTGAACCTGGAGTCGTACCTCAACCCGGCGGGCAAGAAGCTGATCGGCACCCTGCGCAACAGCTGTGTGGCGGACGGCGCGGTGCTCGGCGCCTTCAAGAAGATCTCCGACATGACGGTGAAGAACCCCCTCGACCAGCCGGACTGGCAGCAGCGCCTGCGCGAGTCGACGGTCGGCACACGGGCGCCGGACGCGCCGGTCTACCAGTACCACGCGCTCGCCGACGAGCTGATCCCGTACGGCGTGGGCAAGAAGGTCCGCACGGACTGGTGCGCCAAGGGCGCGAACGTGGAGTGGCACACGGTCCCGCTCGGCGAGCACGTCTCCGGGGTGATCACGCAGTCACCGCTGGCGGCGAACTGGCTGGCCGACCGCTTCGCCGGAAAACCGGCGCGGGGCAACTGCCAGTAGTCACCCGAGCCGCCCGCTGGACCGCCGCGGGCGGCCGGGCGCACCCTGGAAGCAGGGGGTCGGAGGTGATGGTCATGGTGATGAAGACAGCTGTGGGCTGGCACGTGGAGATGGAATTCGAGGAGGACGCCCACCGCACCCGTGCGGCAGCCCTCGTAAGACTCCCCGACGGGAACGAGGTGCGGGCGCACGGATACGCGAGCCGGCACCCCTCCGACTCGTCCCAGCCACGGGTCGGCGAGGAGATAGCGGGGGCGCGGGCGCTGAACGAGCTGGCGATGCAGCTCCTGACGAAGGCGCACGACGAGATCGACGAGGCCTCGGGCAGGACGTCGCACGCGCTGAGGTGAGGTGTCGTGAGGTGACGTGAGTGAGCCGGTGACGTCGGTGTGCGGCGGGCAGGCGCCTGCCCGCCGCGCACCGACGCTCAGGCCGCCGTCCGCTTCACCGGAATCCACAGCTCCGCGTCCGCCCGCGTCCCGTCGTCCGAGAGGCGGGTCCGCAGGATCTCGGGCCCCGGCCTGCTCTGGTACGGGTTCGACGGGAACCACTGCGTGAACACGTCCCGCCACAGGTACTGGAGCGTCTGCGGGAACGGCCCCTCGCTCTCGAAGACGGCCCAGGCCCCGGCGGGGACGGTGAGGGCGTCCATGTCGTCCGGCACAGTGCCGTCCGTGCCGGTCACCACGCCGTGCCAGTAGTCGAGTTCGGTCCCCTCGGCGCGGCTAGCGTCCAGATCGTCGCTCACCGAGACGATCCCCTCCGGCCCTTCCGCCCCCTGACCCGACAGGCTCTCGATACGCCGCAGCGTCTCCTGGCCGATCCCCCGGATGAACTCCGCGATGGCCGGGTTCATGCCCTCGTGCACGAGCGGAACTCGCGCCTTCCTGCCGACGACACGGAACTCGTCCCTGTCCACAACCCGGTACTGCATGCTGCTGCTCCCTTCGACGATGAGGCGGAAGGACATCCGCGGCTGGGAGCGCAGAGCCGCGCCGTCCCGCCTGGCCTCGCCGGGGCCGACCCCGTGCATCCCGCGGAACGCCCGCGCGAACGCCTCGCCCGACGAGTAGCCGTAGCGCACGGCGACTTCGAGCAGCGTCCGCTCCCCGGCAAGCACCTCGGCCCCCGCGACGGTCAGCCGCCTGCGCCGGATGTACTCCGACAGCGGCATCCCCGCCAGCGCGGAGAACAGCCGCCGGAAGTGGTACTCCGACGTCACCGCCGTCCGCGCCAGCTCGGCCACGTCGATCCGCTGATCGAGGTGGGCCTCGATGTGCTCCATGGCCTGGTTCAACCGCTCCAGCACCCCGGACTCCTTCCCTTTCACACCCATCACGCTAGGAAGGACCCACCCTGCCGGACCCGACATCCTGTGCCCGGTCCGATCGGGCTCACGCCCGCAGCTCGGCCCAGACCGTCTTGCCGATCAGTCGCTCCGTGACGCCCCACGTTGCGGCGGTCGCTTCGACGAGACGCAGCCCCCGGCCCGACTCCGCCTCGGGATCTGGCGGGCACAACTGCGGGACGCGGTCGCCGCGGGCGTCCGACACCTCGATACGCAGCGTGCGCGCGGACTCCGTGTAGGTGAGGCGGAGTTCGAAGTCCCTTCCGGGTACGTGGCCGTGCGTGACGGCGTTGGCAGCCAGCTCGGCGGTGATGTGCGCTGCTGCGTCGGAGAGGTCGCTGCCGTGCGGGATGCCCCAGGCTTCCAGCTGGTGGGCGGCGAGACGCCGGGCGAGGCGGGCGCCTCTGCGGGTGGGGCTTAGGCGCTGCGCGAACTGCATTTGGGGGGTGGAGATTTGGGATTTCATGTAACGGAGCGTGGTCGTTGCGCTCTACGCTGACCAGGTACGACGCCGCGACGGAGCGTAGCTGTATGAGTGCGTTCGGTTGGGCGTATGAGGTGTCGACCGTGACTGCGGGGCGGTACGGATATGGCGAGTGCGGATCGGGAAGAGCGGCCGGAAAGGCCCGCCGAGGCGGACGGCACAGCGCATCTCTTCAGCGCGCTGGGCAAGCAGATCAAGGTGCTGCGTGAGCACGCGGGCCTGAGCCAACGGGATCTGGGCAAGGCGGCGCATTGCGGGGAGGCGCTGATCTCGTCCATGGAACGAGGGGTCCGGACTCCGCAGCCGGAGTTTCTGATCAGGGCAGATGAATTGCTCGACGCCAGGGGCGTGTTGGCGGCGGCTGTGGATGACGTACGGGAGGCGCAGAAGAGGGCGCGGACGCGGCACCCGGACTGGTACCGGGGGTACGCGAAGCTGGAGGCGGAGGCGGTTGAGCTGCACCACTACTGCAACCAGGCGGTGCACGGACTACTGCAGACCGAGGAGTACGCGCGGGCCGTCTTCTCCCACCGGCGGCCACTGCTGGATGAGGAGACCGTCGAGAGGCGAGTTGCCGACCGGCTGGCCCGCCAGCAGATCTTCGAGCGCTGGCCTTCGCCGTCCTTCAGTTACGTACTGGAGGAGGTGGTACTTCAGCGGCCGATCGGCGGTCGAGTCGTCCAGCAAGCCCAGTTGCGGCATCTGCTACGCATGGCCCGGAAACGGACTGTGGAGATCCATGTGCTCCCTACTGACAGCGAGGAACACCCCAACCTGGACAGCGCCTTCAACCTCCTCACACCGAAGGGGCACCAAGAGGTGGCCTACACAGAGACCCAAGGACACCCCCGACTGATCACTGATCCAGAAGAGGTCCGCCTCATCGCCGACCGCTATGGGAGCATGCGCGGAATGGCTCTCAATCCGCGGGAGTCCCTAGCCATGATCGAGAAGATGCTGGGGGAACAATGAGCACCAAGGAACTGCACTGGTTCAAGTCCAGCCACAGCAGCGGCGAAGGCGGCGACTGCCTCGAAGTGGCCTACGCCTGGCGCAAGTCCAGCCACAGCAGCGGCGAAGGTGGCGAATGCGTAGAGGTATCCCCCTGCCCCCACGCCATCCACGTACGCGACTCCAAGAACCCCGAAGGCCCCAACTTTACGGTCAAGCCCGCCACTTGGACCGCCTTCGTCGCCCAGGCGGCGGCGGCAGGCCACCGCCTCGGCTGACGGGCCGCCCGGGGGCCGCCCACCAGGACGCCCCTCGGGCAGCACCACGACCCGCTTGCCGGTCACGTTCCGTCCGTCGGCCCTCTTGTCTCCGACGCACAGCGTGTCGCCCTTGTAGCAGCCGTTGCCATCCGCCCGCCGCGGATGCGGGGGTAGAGCCCGTGATCGGGACGCGGAAACACCACCCACCCCCAACACGCCACCAACAGGTGGTAGCTCGTGCCGCCTCCCATCTCCCGGTCATGTACAGCTACAGTTCCTTGCCCCCACGGCACAGCACAGCACCACCAACTCCCCCCACGACTGCACCCCTAACTCCCGTACTGCGTACGTGGTTCCACCGGAAAGGGAACGCCAGCCGTGTCCAAACGCCGCCCTCTCAGACCCGCAGCCGTCGCCTCCGCGGCAGCGGTAGTCATTCTCGCCCTCGGATTAACCGGCACCGCGCACGCGACCGCGCCTGCCTCGGCCGCCAGTTCCGTCAAGGCTGTCGGTGACGATCCGGACCAGCCCGAGAACCCCCTGTACGACGCCCCCGAGGGTTTTTACGTCACGTCCGGGCGTGAGTCCGTCTCCCTCTCCTGGAGTTCACTCTCCGCGGCCACCGGCTACGAGGTCTACCGCGCCGAGGCGGAGGGCACTGAACCGGACGAGGTCGGGCCCTACGAACTGCTCGACACCGTCTCCACAAGCTCGTACAGCGACACCGCGGGCGACGCCGACGTCTCGTACGCCTACAAGATCCGCGCCCGGGACGACGCCGGTCACTTCTCGCCCTACACCGAACCCCTCCGCGGCACCCGGGACACCGTCTCCCCCTTCGCGCCGCGAGACCTCACCAATGCCCGCGAGGACGAGCGCGGTGTGACGCTGACGTGGCGCACCGGCGACTCGGACTCGGTGAAGTACGTCCTGTACCGGGCGGAGTCCCCCAACGCCCAGCGCACGAAGGTCGGTTCGACGACGTCGCTGACCTTCCGTGACACGAAGGGCGAGGCGGGCCGCACGTACCTGTACGAGGTGCGGGGTGTCGACGCCGTCGGGAACGAGTCCGAGGCGTCGAACGCCGTGAACGGCACCAAGGCCGTCGGCTCCAGCACCGCGCCCAAGGCGCCCACCCTGGGCAACGCCCAGCTCGTGGGCAACCGGCTCTCGCTGTCGTGGACGCAGAGCCCGTACGTGCCGGTCTCCTCCTACACCGTCTACCGCTCCAAGACCTCGCCGGTGGACATCACCGACCCGGCCAACCGCGTGGCCACCACGACGAGTACCGGGTACACCGCCACGGTGGGCGAGGGCGCGGACGAGCGGGACTACTACTACGCCGTCGTCGCCACGTCCTCGTACTCCGTCGCCTCGCCCGCCTCCGCGTCGGTCAAGCCGACGTACTCGGAGCCGCGTCCGCCGGGCGCCACCCAGGTCTACGAGATCACGCCGGGCGCGGGCAGTGTGAGCCTCAACTGGTACGGGGTTCCGTCCGGCGGCAACGAGGCACCCGTGACCGGCTACCGCGTGTACCGCTCCACGAGTCCCGGCATCACCAAGGACAACGCCGAGTTCACCCACTCCACCAGCAGCACGGAGTACGTGGACCGCGGCCTGACGGGCGGCACGAAGTACTACTACGCCGTCGCCACCGTCAACGCGGACGGCCTGGAGTCCGCCCTCTCCCCCGAGGTGTCGGCCACACCGACCGGCTGACGTGAGCCGGGGCCGGGCGGCGCGCCGTCTCCCGGCCCCGGAGCAGCCCGCTCCAGGGCCTAGCCCCGAGGCTCCCCGTACCAACGCCACGACGTACGCCGCGCCTGTCCCGGCAGCTCGCCCCGCCCCGTCGCCCACAACAGCGTCGGCCAGGGCTCATCGCCCGAGGGGACATCGGGGAACAGGCGGTGGAGGACCCTGGCGCACACATCGGCGGGCGGCGCCCACTCAAGGCCGAGGCCCTCGGTGAGGTCGTACGCGTGGACGAGGGTCTCCACCGCCCCCATCGCGGCGAAGCCCTCAGGGTCGGAGACTCCGAAGCCGTGATAGGAGCGGGTCTCCGGAGGCACCGTGCGCACCATGGCGATCAACAGCGCCCCGCTCGCCTCAAGCACCTGAAGCAGCCCGGCGGGACCCGCGGCCCGGTCCGCGTGAATGGCGTTGGCGGGGCCACCGGGCCTGCGGGGCTCCCAGACGAAGGGCACCTCGCCCGCCAAGGGCGGTTGCCGCGGGCCGAGTTGGGCCGCGTACGCGAAGAGATCGTCGGCGAGGTGCTCCACGGTCTCCCAGCAGTCCCACTCCAACGACCCCGCCTTGCCGTCCCAGGCGGCCGGGGGCGCCTCACGGAGGGCGGCAAGGGCGAGCTGGACGACCCGATCGAGGTCATCGGGGGTCACGGGGCCGGGAGTGGCGGCATCTTGTTCGGCTTGTCGGCGCATGCGGGAACGGTAGCCGCATGCGGGAACGGTACCCGCGGGGCGGCCTCCGGCCACCGGGGGGCGTTATTCCTCCTCGTCCGCCCCGCAGGAACTCCCGGTGCGCGGCATCTCCCCGTACAGCAGGAACCCGTCCACCTTCTCCCGCACGCACTTCGACCCGGCGTAACCGGTGTGCCCGTCGCCCTTGTTGTCCAGGACGACCGCCGCCGAGCCGAGCCGCTCCGCGGTCTCCTCGGTCCAGCGGTACGGCGTCGCCGGGTCGCCCCGGGTGCCGACGAGGAGGAAGTCGGGGCTCTTCACGTCGCGTACATCATCGCGGATGTAGTCCGTACCGGCGGGCCGCCCGTAACAGAAGAGGACCGGCATCAGCATCGACTGCCCGAAGATCGCCGACGTCGACTCGAACTCCGCCTGGAGCTTGCCGACTTCCTTCTCCAGGCTCTTCGCGTCGGGCCGGTCCGGATCGTCGGCGCAGTTCACGGCCATCAGCGCGGCGGCCATGTTGTCGGCGGGAACATCCTCCGGCGCCCGCCCGCGCACCCCCGCGAGTCCGCTGCCGGGATTCTGGTGAGCCAAGGACCCGCTCATCCGCAGCAGGGCCCTGGGGTCCCCGTCCGCCAGCAGCGCGCCGAGTGCCTGCGAGAGCGCGGGCCACGACTGCCTGCTGTAGAGCGCCTGGCCGAGTACGTCCACGACGTCCTGGCCCGTGAACTCCGCGCCGTCCGAAGACTGGAGCGGATACCTGTCGAGCCCCTTGATCACTTCGACCATGTTGTCGCGTGCCGCACGCGAGTCGGTGCCGAGCACACAACCAGCATTGTCTGTGCACCACTTGATGAAGTTGTCGAGGGCGGTCTGCCGTCCCTCCGCGCTCACCAGGGCCTGCTCCGCGACGTCCTCGGTCAGCGTGTCCACACCGTCGAGGACCATCCGCCCGACGTTCTTCGGGAACTGGGCGGCGTAGACGGCGCCGAGCCGCGTCCCGTACGAGAAGCCCAGGTAGTTGAGTTTCTTGTCGCCGAGCACCTGGCGCATGACGTCCAGGTCGCGCGAGACGTTGACGGTCCCGACGTACGGAAGGACGGGCCCGGACTCCTTCTTGCACGCCTCGGCGATCTTGCGCATCTCGTCGAGTACGGCACCAGGGTCATCGGAGTCCCCCTCCATCTGCGGCTCCTCGGCACCCGCGTCCCCGCAGCTGACGGGCGAACTCTCGCCCACGCCGCGGGGGTCGAAGGAGACCACGTCGTACCCCTTGCCGAGATACTCGAACTCCTTCTGCGAGTTGAGCAGACCGGAGACCCCCGCGCCGCCGGGCCCACCGAAGTTCAGCAGGAGCGAGCCGCGGGGCTTGCCGCTGGACTTGATGCGGATCATGGCCAGCTTGACCGTGCCGCGCCCGGGTTTCGCGTAGTCGAGGGGAACGGTGATCTTGCCGCACTGGATGCTCTTGTCCTTGGGGACGGCGGTGGCGTCGGTCTCGGACATGAGGCCCGCCCCGTCTCCCTCGCAGGCGCCCCATTTGATCTTCTGCGTGTAGTAGCGGGAGAGGTTGGGCGAAGGGGTGGGCGAAGGGTCGGAATCGCCCGCGGAGCTCTCGGGCGCCGCGCTCTCGTCCGGCAGCCCGGCTTCCGTACCAGGCAGCCCTGCTTCCGTTCCAGGCAGCCCGGCTTCCGTGCCCGGCAGCCAGGCCCCTGTCCCCATGACGGCCAGCGCTGTCACGCCGGCGAGTGCTACAGCTCCACGCACGGCAACCTCCCTGGGTCTGCCCCTCGATCACCCTAAGCGCGGGGCAGCGGCCCCGCCCGTTCAGGTGACAGCGAGTGACATTCACTACCGTGCGTGTCCACCCCGTATCACTTTGCGTGTCCGTAGAGCCCTTCGATCTCCTCGGCGAAGTCCCGCTCGATGGCGTCCCGCTTCAGCTTCAGGGACGGGGTCAGATGCCCGCTCGCCTCCGTGAAGTCCACGGGAAGCACGGCGAACCGCCGAATGGACTCGGCCCGCGACACGAGCTTGTTGGCCTCGTCGACGGCACGCTGCAACGTCTCGCGCAGATCGGCGTCATCCACCAGAGCGGCAAGGCCCGTGTGCTCCGTGAGCACCTTCTTCTTCATGCGGCACCAGTGAGCGATGCCGTCCGCTTCCAGGGTGAGCAGGGCGGTGATGTAGGGCCGGTCGTCGCCGACGACCATGCACTGGCCGACCAGCGGGTGGGCGCGCAGCCAGTCCTCCAGCGGGGCGGGCGCCACGTTCTTGCCGCCGGTGGTGATGAGGATGTCTTTCTTGCGCCCGGTGATGGAGAGATATCCGTCGGCGTCGAGGGCGCCGATGTCCCCGGTCGCGAACCACTCCCCCTTCGCGGGCACCGCACGCCCGGCCTGCCCGTCCCAGTACCCGCCGAAGACCTGCCCTCCGGCGAGCAGCACCTCACCGTCGTCCGCGATCCGCACGCGCGTGCCCGGCAGCGGCCACCCCACCGTCCCGAGCTTCGGCTTCAGCGGCGGGGTCACGGTCGCGGCAGCGGTGGTCTCCGTCAGCCCGTACCCCTCGAAGATCTCGATGCCCGCCCCCGCGTAGAACGCGGCGAGCCGGCGCCCCAGCGGTGAGCCGCCGCAGATCGCGTACCGCACCTTGCCGCCGAGGGCCGCGCGGATCCGCCGGTAGACGAGCGGGTCGTACAGCGCGCGGGCCAGCCGCAGCCCGAAGGCAGGCCCGGGACCTGTGCCGTGCTGCTCCGCCTCGACCGCCTCGCCGTAGCGGACGGCGATGCGGGCGGCGCGGTCGAAGGAGGAGGCGCGGCCCATCTTCTCGGCGGTGGCGCGCCCGGTGTTGAAGACCTTCTCAAGGACGTACGGGATGGCGAGCAGAAAGGTGGGCCGGAAGCCGCTCAGATCCGCCAGCAGATCCTCGGTCTGAATGCTGGGCGCGTGCCCGAGCCGCACCCGCGCGCGCAGACAGCCGACGGCGACCATGCGCCCGAAGACATGGGAGAGCGGCAGGAAGAGCAACGTGGAGGCGGGCTCTTTGCTGACGGACTTGAAGACGGGATGGAGCAGCTCGATGGCGTTGTCGACTTCGGCGAAGAAGTTGCCGTGGGTCAGGACGCAGCCCTTGGGCCGCCCGGTGGTGCCGGAGGTGTAGATGAGGGTGGCCACGGAGTCGGGCCCCAACTCGGCTCGCCTGCCCTCGACTTCGGCATCGGCGATCCCGGCCCGCCGCCCCAGCTCGGCGAGCCGCCGCACGTCCCCCTTCTCGAAGGTCCACAGGTGCTCCAGGTCGGGCATCCGGTCGCGCTCGGGCCCGAGCGACGCGGCGAGCGCCGAGGTCTCGACGGCGAGGGCGACGGCGCCGGAGTCCTGGAGTATCCACCGGGTCTGATAGGCGGAGGAGGTCGGATAGACGGGCACGGTGACGAGGCCGGCCGCCCATCCCGCGAAGTCGAGGAGCGTCCACTCGTACGTCGTACGCGCCATGATGGCGAGCCGGTCGCCGGGGCCGAGCCCTTCGGCGATCAACCCCTTGGCCACGGCGAGGACTTCACCGGCGAACTCCTCGGCGGTGACATCCCGCCACCGCCCGTCCTCGCCCTTGCGGGAGAGCACGGCTTCGGTGGGGGCTTCACGGGCGTTGTCGAAGGGGATGTCGGCGAGGGATCCACTCCTGACGACGGGGGCGAACGGCGGCACGGAGACTTCGCGTACGACGCCGTCGAGGTGACGCAGGTGGGGTTCTACGAGGGCGGGCTGGGGGGTGATGGGGGGCATCGGTGGAACTCCTTGGGGGCGAAGAGGGCGGGGAGGGGCTTGGGCTGGGGGCCGGGGGCGTGCCCCCGGTTTCGGGGAAGGGGCGGGCTTGGGGAGCCAACGGCGAGTCACCCCACACCCACTCGCCCCGCCCCCCTTCACCCCCGCTCCAGAATCGCCGTCACCCCCTGCCCACCCGCGGCACAGATCGAGATCAACCCACGCCCAGGAGCCCCCCGTTCGGCCAGGAGCTTCGCCAAGGTGGCGACGATCCGCGCACCGGTGGCGGCGAAGGGATGCCCCGTGGCGAGCGAGGACCCGGCGACGTTGAGCCGCTCCCGGTCCACGACTCCGAGTCCGCGCTTCTCCCAGGCGGCCAGCGTGGCGAGCACCTGCGAGGCGAACGCCTCGTGGATCTCGACGAAGTCGAAGTCCGCGAGCCCGAGCCCCACCCGCTCCAGCATCCGCGGCACGGCGTACGCGGGCGCCATCAGCAGTCCGTCCTCGCCACCGGCGACGTCACCGCCGACGAAGTCGACGGCGGCGGTCTCGTACGCGGTCAGACAGGCAAGGGGTTCGAGCCCACGAGCCTCGGCCCACTCCTCGCTGGCGAGCAGGGCGACGGCGGCCCCGTCGGTCAGCGGGGTCGAATTCCCGGCGGTCATGGTGGGGTTGAGGACCTTCGCCGCCCCCTTCACCCCGAAGACGGGCGTCAGCTTCCCCAGCTTCTCGACGCTGGACCCGGGCCGCAGATTCTGATCCCGCTCAAGCCCCCGGAACGGCACGACAAGCCCGTCCAGGAACCCCCTGTCGTACGCGGCGGCAAGCCGCTGGTGGCTGGCGGCGGCCAGTTCGTCCTGCGCCTCGCGCGTGACGCCCCACGCCTGGGCGGTCACGGCGGCGTGCTCGCCCATCGAAAGCCCGGTGCGGGGCTCCGCGTTGCGCGGGATGTCGGGCACGAGGTGCGAGGGCCGCACGCGGGCGAGCGCCTTGACCCGCTCCCCCGCCGACTTGGCGCGGCGGGCGGACAGGAGGATCTTCCGCAGGGAGTCGTTGACGCCGAGCGGGGCGTCACTGGCGGTGTCCGCTCCGCCCGCAACGGCGGACTCCGTCTGCCCCAGCGTGATCTTGTTGGCGGCGGCGATGACGGCTTGCAGGCCGGTGCCGCAGGCCTGCTGGATGTCGTACGCGGGTGTGGTCGCCGCGAGGCGCGAGCCGAGGACGGTCTCGCGGGCGAGGTTGAAGTCGCGGCTGTGCTTGAGGACGGCACCGGCGACGAACTCCCCGACCACGCCCTCCCCCTCAAGCCCGTACCGCTCCACGAGCCCATCAAGCGCAGCGGTCAGCATCTCCTGATTGGACGCGGTCGCGTACGGGCCGTCGGAGCGCGCGAAGGGGATGCGGCTGCCGCCGATGACCGCCACGCGGCGGGTGGTGGGCAGTTTCATGTCTCGACCAGCTCCTGACCCTTGAGTAACCTTACTCTGAAGTAAATTTACGACCGAGCTGGGAGTTGGACAATGGCCGACCGCTATCTGAACTTCACGGGCACCGCACCCGGCCGCTTCCTCACTCGAAGGCTCGGCCTGCCCCAGCCGTCGGCGCTGCGCCGCTGGTCACCGGAACGCCCGTATCTGGACGGCGAGTTGCTGCACCTCACGGCGGGCGAATCGGCCCACGAGGCGGACCTCTCAAAGATCCTGGAACGCACGGGGCTTACGCCCGTACCCGATTCCACCCACCCGACAGCCGCGATACTGGACGCAACAGGCATAAGCGACACCCCGGGCCTCGCCCTGGTCCACGCGGCACTGCACCCCGTGGTGCGCTCGGTGGCGGAGAACGGCCGCGTGGTGGTCCTCGGCGCCCCGGTCTCGCCGTCAGACCACCACCAGGCGGCGGCGCAACAGGCGTTGGAGGGTTTCGTACGCTCCCTGGGCAAGGAACTGGGCAGGGGCCGCACGGCGACGCTGGTCCGCATGCGCTCGGCGGCGGCCGCGGAGTCGACGCTGCGTTTCCTGCTGTCGCCGAGGTCGGCGTATGTCAGCGGCCAGGTGATCGAGGTGGGGGAAGCGGAGGAGACCCCGTGCGACTGGGCCCGCCCGCTGTCCGGCCGCACGGCGCTCGTCACCGGGGCGGCGCGGGGGATCGGCGAGGCGGTGGCGGAGGTGCTCGCGCGGGACGGCGCGCGGGTGGTCGTACTCGATGTGCCCTCCGCGCAGGCGGATTTGGTACGGGTGGCGGATCGGCTCGGGGGTACGGCGCTGCCGCTGGACATCACGGCGGACGACGCCGGGGAGCGCATGGCTTCGGCGCTGGCGCCGGGCGGCCTTGACGTTCTCGTCCACAACGCGGGGATCACGCGGGACCGGAAGCTGGCCAACATGCCGGCAGAGCGCTGGGATCCGGTCCTGGACGTGAATCTGACGAGCGTGCTGCGTACGACGGACGCGTTGCTGGCGTCGGGGACGCTGAACCGGGGCGGGAGTGTCGTGGCCACGGCGTCGATCGCGGGGATCGCGGGGAATGCGGGCCAGACGAACTATGCCGCGAGCAAGGCGGGGATCATCGGTTTGGTCCGCTCGCTCGCGCCGGGGGCGCTGGCGGAGTACGGGGTGACGGTGAACGCGGTGGCCCCCGGGTTCATCGAGACGAAGATGACGGCGGCGGTTCCTCTCTTCATCCGCGAGGCGGGCCGGAGGATGAATTCCCTTGCGCAGGGGGGACTTCCGGTGGACGTGGCGGAGACCACGGCCTGGCTCTCCTCCCCGGCTTCGGGGGCCGTGAACGGTCAGGTGGTGCGGGTCTGCGGCCAAAGCCTGCTCGGGGCGTAGCCCTCGTATGAACCGCCCCCTACGCGCCCCGCAGCGTCCCCTCCCCGAACAAGCCTTCCCCACCCACCCGCCCGATCACCCCGCATCCACCCTGAACGAACAAGCTTTCCCGCCCACCCACCCGATTGCCCCGCAGCCACCATCGATCAGCCGACGATCGGCTGCAGACGGCGACGCTCGGGAGGGGACGTGCCGGTATGTCTGCCCGGAGCACGGCTCCCCGGAGGCCGGGCCGCACGGACATACCGGCGCGGCCCCGCACCCACAGACAGACCGTTGCCGTACCCGCACCCCGAAAGGACCCCATGCTCGCCCCCCTGCTCCTCCGTGGCGCGATCCTCTCCCCGTTCAAGCGGCCCCGGCCCGACGCCCCCCTCCCCGCCTCACGCCCGACCCTCAGCGGCGTACGCCCCGACGCCGGGCACCTTGCCGCCTACTCCCGCCTCTGCGGCTACCGCACCGCCCCGCACACCCTCCCCCTCACCTACCCCCACGTCCTCAGCTTCCCCCTGGCCATGCGCCTCATGACCACCCGCTCCTTTCCGCTCCCCCTCCCCGGTCTCGTCCACACGTCCATCGAGATCACCCAGCATCGCGCCCCGACCATCGCCGATGACCTTGAACTCGTCGTGTATGCAGGCAAGTTGGCGCCCCACCGTCGCGGTACCGAAGCCACCCTCATCACCGAGGCCCGCGTCGACGGCACCGTCGTATGGACATCCAGCAGCACCTACCTCGCCCGCCACCGCCCCGGCACGCCAAGCGGACCAAAAGCGCCGAGCACACCCGACAGCCGGCCTCTCCCCGCCCTCGCCGAGTGGCCCCTCCCCCGCGACCTCGGCCGCCGCTACGGCGCCGTCTCAGGTGACCGCAACCCCATCCACCTGTACCCCCTCACCGCACGCCTCCTCGGCTTCCCCCGCGCCATTGCCCACGGCATGTGGACCGCGGCCCGCTGCCTCGCGGAGCACGAGACGCAGCAAACTGCGCACGTACGCGTCGACTTCAAGGCTCCCGTACTGCTTCCCAGCACCGTCACCTACGCCACCGACGGCCCTCACTTCGAGCTCCGCGGCAACACCGGAAAGATCCACCTCAGCGGAACCATCCACTAGGGAACCCACCGCCGCCCCTCCATCAACTCCCCCAGCCCCGCCCACGCGAAGTTCATCAGCGTCGCCGCGGCTTCCTTCGCGGACACCGACGTATCCCCGTTCGCCCAGCCGGCGAGCGACTCCGCCGCACCCACCAACGCCTGGGCGAGGCCCGCCACTTCGCGCTCCGCGAGCTCCGGCTTCCGGTGTGCCTCCCGTGCCGCCTCCGCGATCAGTGACGTCACGAACGCCACGATCTCCTCGCGCATCACGGTGACCTCGGCAGCGAACGGCTCCCCCTGCGTCCGCGCCTGCTGATGCAGGACCACCCACGCGTCGGGCCGCTCCGCGGTATGCGTGAAGAACGCCTGCAAGCCGGACCACAGCTGCCGGTCGGCGGGCCCGCCCCCGCTCACCCCGCCCCGCACCGCCGCGACCAACGCCGCGGCCTCCCGCCGGATGCACGCCGTGAACAGCTCTTCCTTGGAGTTCAGGTACAGGTACACCAGCGGCTTCGAGACCCCCGCGACCTCCGCGATCTCGTCCATGGAGGCCGCCCGGTAACCCCGCTGCCCGAAGATCCGCACCGCGGCGTCCAGCATCTGCTGCTCCCGCACGGCCCGCGGCATCCGCTTCTGCCGCTTCCCCGCAGCACCACCGGCCACCCCACCACCGGCCGCCCCGACCGCCCCGGCCTTCATGTCGCCCACCCCGGCGCCCCCTCCCACACAGCCTGTGCACAGAAGGGCCAGCCTACGGTCGGCACCAGATGGCACCACTCGGTGCCGTGCGGTGCCACGCGGCGCCATCAGGGTTGCGCATGGCGCCACGGTGGTGCCATGATGACGTCATGGACCTCACCCCGTATGTCGACACCCTCCGCCGCGAACTCGCGGTGGCCGCCGAAGCCGGCGGGGAAGACGCTCGCGAGCTGGCCGACCGGCTCACCGCTCCCCTGGAGTCGGCGACCCGGCTGACCATGCTGAACGTACTCTCGGCCGCCATGGACGAGATCACCCGCGAGCTCGCCCCCGGCTCGGTCGACGTACGGCTGCGTGGGCTCGACCCCGACTTCGTGGTGACGCTGCCGCCCGGCGACAGTGGCACCACCGTGGAGCCGGCCGCGCCCGTCGAACCGTTCAGGACCCCGGCCCCGGCCGACGGCGACGAAGGCGGCACCGCCCGCGTCAACCTCCGCCTGCCTGCCCACCTCAAGGCCCGCGCCGAGGAGGCCGCCGGGCGCGAGGGCCTCTCGGTCAACGCGTGGCTGATCCGCGCCGTGTCGGCCGCGGTCGACGGCGACACCCGGCCGCGTACGACGCAGAAGAGCCAGACGATCGGACAGAGCATCACGGGCTGGGTGCGCTAGCCACGCCCCGGCCCCGCCCCTCCCACCACTTCACCCACACCACGTCCCACCAGCGGGGACGCCCCAAAGACTCAAGAGGACGGGACAGCCATGCCTTCTTTCGACACTCCCGAACCGATCTCGGTCATGGCGCACGTGGGGGCCGGTTCCATCCGGTTCACCGCCGGCGCCCGGCCTGACACCGTCGTCGAGGTCGCGGCCCAGAACCCGAAGAGGGACAAGGACGTGCGGGCCGCAGAGCAGACCGAGGTCACGTACGCGAGCGGCGTTCTGAACATCAGGACGAAGGAGCGCCTCATCATCGGTCCCACCGGCGCCGTCGACGTGACGGTCGAACTGCCCACGGGCTCCCACGTCGAGGTGAGCGGCTCCTGGACCCAGGTGCTCGGCGAGGGCAGGCTCGGCAAGGTCCGCGTGAAGGCCTCGACCGGCGACGTCCGCCTCGACACGACCGGGCCGCTCCATCTGACCGTCTCCCACGGCTCGATCACCGTCGACCGGGCCGAGGGCGCGGCGGAGATCACCACCAGCTCCGGCAGCATCCGCGTCGGCCTCGTCGAAGGCTCCGCCGTACTGAAGAACTCGCACGGCAACACCACCGTCGGCACCGCGACCGGCGACCTGCGGGTGAGCGGCGCCAACGGCGCCATCGAGATCGCGCGCGCCGAGGGCTCGGTCACCGCGACCAACGCCCACGGTGCCCTGCGCATCGCCGAAGCCGCCCGCGGCACCGTCCAGTTGGAGACCAACTACGGCGCCATCGAGGTCGGCATCCGCGCGGGCACGGCCGCCTGGCTCGACGTCAGCTCCGACAAGGGGCAGGTGCGCAACCTGCTCACCTCGTCCGAGGGCCCGGAGGAGACCGAGGACACCGTCAAGATCCGCGCCCGCACCCGGCACGGAAACATCGACATCGTCCGCGCCCGCACCCTCGCCTGACAACGCAGGCCCCACAGACGCACAGCACCCCTTCACCCCACCTCAGCCTTCGATCGGGAGGGCCCATGCCTTCATCTGTCATGTCCACGTCCAGTCAGAACAACGGCACCCCGCCCTCGGCAGCCGTCTCCGCCGCCGGTCTGCGCAAGTCCTACGGCGACAAGACCGTCCTCGACGGCATCGATCTGCGCATCCCGGCGGGATCCGTGTTCGCGCTGCTCGGCCCGAACGGCGCAGGCAAGACCACCGCCGTGAAGATCCTCTCCACCCTCATCACCGCCGACGGCGGCCAGGCCCAAGTCGCGGGCCACGACATCGCCACGTCACCGGACGGGGTACGTGCCGCGATCGGTGTCACCGGTCAGTTCTCCGCCGTCGACGGCCTGATCACCGGCGAGGAGAACATGCTCCTCATGGCCGACCTGCACCGCCTGCCCAAGCAGGAAGGCCGACGAGTCACCGCCGAACTCCTCGAACGCTTCGACCTCACCGAGGCCGCCAAGAAGCCAGCCTCCACCTACTCCGGCGGCATGAAGCGCCGCCTGGACATCGCCATGACCCTGGTCGGCAACCCGCGAATCATCTTCCTCGACGAACCCACCACCGGCCTCGACCCGCGCTCACGGCACAACATGTGGGGCATCATCCGCGAACTCGTCGCCGACGGCGTCACCGTCTTCCTCACCACCCAGTACCTGGAAGAAGCCGACGAACTCGCCGACCGCATCGCCGTGTTGAACAACGGCAAGATCGCCGCCGAAGGCACCGCCGAAGAACTCAAGCGGGCCATCCCCGGAGGCCACGTACGCCTCCGCTTCACCGACCCGACCGCCTACCAGCACGCATCCAGCACCCTCACCGAAGCGACCCGCGACGACGAGGCCCTCACCCTCCAACTCCCCAGCGACGGCACCCAGCGCGAACTGCGCTCCATCCTCGACTGGCTCGACTCGGAGGGCATCGAGGCGGACGAACTGACCGTGCACACCCCCGACCTCGACGACGTCTTCTTCGCCCTGACCGGCCCGGCCGGCGTCCCCAACCAGTCCAAGGAGAACGTCCGATGAGCGCCCTGTCCCTCGCCGTCCGCGACTCGAACACGATGCTGCGCCGCAACCTCCTGCACGTCCGGCGCTACCCCTCCCTCACCCTGAACGTCCTGCTCACCCCGGTCATGCTGCTGCTGCTCTTCGTCTACATCTTCGGCGACGTGATGAGCGCGGGCATCGGCGGCGGCGGCGCGGACCGCGCCGACTACATCGCCTACATCGTCCCGGGCATCCTGCTGATGACCATCGGCGGCACCGTAGTCGGCACCGCGGTGTCCGTCTCCATGGACATGACCGAGGGCATCATCGCCCGCTTCCGCACCATGGCCATCCACCGCGGATCCGTACTCATCGGGCACGTCGTCGGCAGCGTGTTGCAGGCGGTCGCCAGCGTGGTCCTCGTGGGCGCCGTCGGGGTCGCCATCGGCTTCCGGTCCACGGACGCGACGGCGCTGGAGTGGCTGGCCGCGTTCGGGCTGCTCGTCCTGTTCACCCTGGCACTGACCTGGGTCGCCGTCGGCATGGGACTGGCCAGCCCGAACGTCGAGGCCGCCAGCAACAACGCGATGCCGATGATCCTGCTGCCGCTCTTCTCCAGCGCCTTCGTCCCCGTCGGGTCCATGCCGGGCTGGTTCCAGCCGATCGCCGAGTACCAGCCGTTCACCCCGGCCATCGAGACCCTGCGCGGCCTGCTCCTGGGCAGCGAGATCGGCAACAGCGGGTGGATCACGATCGCCTGGTGCGTGGCGCTCTCCGCGCTCGGCTACCACTGGTCGAAGGCGATCTACAACCGCGACCCGAAGTAGCCGGAAGACACGACCCCCGCACCGGACGTGCCCCCGTACCCAGACATGGGTACGGGGGCACGTCGCGGTCGAGCCGGGGGACGTCAGGCGGCGGCAGGCACCGTCTGCGGCTCGTCGACAGACCCGTCGAACTCGTCGAGCGGCGAAGCCGACGCGTTCTCGTAGGCCTCACGGTCGAGAATCTTCTCGCGGGCGGCGACGATCACCGGGACAGCGGCCTGTCCCGCCACGTTCGTGGCCGTACGCATCATGTCCAGGACCGGGTCGATGGCGAGCAGCAGGCCCACGCCCTCCATCGGCAGGCCCAGCGTCGACAGGGTCAGGGTCAGCATGACCGTGGCGCCCGTCAGACCGGCCGTGGCCGCGGAACCGACCACCGACACGAAGGCGATCAGCAGGTACTCCTTGATGCCCATCTGCACGTCGAAGATCTGCGCGACGAAGATCGCGGCGATCGCCGGGTAGATCGCGGCGCAGCCGTCCATCTTCGTGGTGGCGCCGAACGGCACCGCGAAGGACGTGTACTCCTTCGGTACGCCGAGCCGCTCGGTGACCTGCTGGGTGACCGGCATCGTGCCGACCGAGGAGCGCGAGACGAAGGCCAGCTGGATCGCGGGCCAGGCGCCCTTGAAGAACTGCAGCGGGTTGACCTTGGCGACCGTGGAGAGCAGCAGCGGGTAGACGCCGAACATCACGATGGCGCAGCCGATGTAGATGTCGGCGGTGAACGTCGCGTACTTGCTGATCAGGTCCCAGCCGTAGTCGGCGATGGCGAAGCCGATGAGGCCGATGGTGCCGATCGGCGAGAGCTTGATGACCCACCACAGGGCCTTCTGGAGGAGGGCGAGCACCGACTCGCTCAGGTCCAGGATCGGCTGCGCCTTGTCACCGATCTTCAGTACGGCGATACCGGCGACGGCGGCCATGAAGACGATCTGCAGGACGTTGAGCTCGGTGAACGGCGTGATGACGTCCGTCGGGATGATCCCGGTGAGGAAGTCGATCCAGGAGCCCGCCTCGTCCGGCTTGGCGCCGTCCTTGGGGGTGAGGCCGGTGCCGGCGCCGGGGTTCGTGATGAGGCCGATCGCGAGGCCGATGACGACCGCGATGAGCGACGTGATCATGAACCAGACCAGCGTCTGCGAGGCGAGCCGCGCCGCGTTGTTGACCTTGCGCAGGTTGGTGATGGACACCAGGATCGCGAAGAAGACGAGCGGGGCGACCGCCAGCTTCAGGAGCCCGATGAAGGTGCTTCCGACCTTGTCCAGGGTGGTGACGAGCCAGGACACGTCCTGGCTGCGGGCCAGCCAGCCGAGCAGGACACCGAGGACCAGACCGCCGAGGATCTGGGCCCAGAAGGGCAGCTTGAGGAACTTGGGTATCCGGGAGCCGGACTTCGGCTGCTCGACCTTGTCGGCCGGGGATACGGGGGAGTTCGCGGACACGGACACACTCCGGGTAATGGCGGGGGACGTGAGGGAGCGGCGACCGTGAGGGGTCAGAAGGAACGGCCGTGACGGCGCCGCCGCAATGCAGATGTCACTTGGTGCTTGTCGCTCGCGCTGCTGTTCAACTCGCTCGCGCAGGTCAACGACGGCAACGACAGGCCGCGGACATGCAGCGGCAGAGATCGACATGCAGGCGCGCCACGAGCGGGACGCTCATGGCGATGCGGTGCGCGGCTGCTGTCTTCATGTCGAACACGTTAACACTTGAACTTTGAGAACATCAAAGGTCTTGTTTGGGTCAGACGGGGTCAATCAGAGGCAGAGCCACCCCCGGGACGCAAGAAACCCCGGCGTTGGAGCGGCTGCTCCAGCACCGGGGCTGAAATGTCTGTGACGAACCTTACGAGCGCGCGCGAGCGGCTACGACTGCGCGCGGGCCGCGTCGTCGGCGAGGTCCTCCTGGGTGCGGTTCGCCTCCAGGCTGGCCTTGGTGCGCTCCACGCGCTCGACGACCTGGATCGACGCACGGTCCCGCTCCTTGCGCAGCACCACGAAGCTGATGGGCGCGGAGATGACGAGGGCGAGCAGCAGGACCCACAGGAGGTTGGAGTCCCCGAGTCCCTTCGGCAGGGCCCCGACATAGACAAGTCCCCAGACCGCGAAAAAGCAGCCCACGAAGACCCCGAGGCGCATCAGCGTGTAGCGGAGCATGTCAATCCACTCTTCCGTTCCGAAATGGGCCCGAGTAGGACGAGCCCCTCCAGTGAAGCATGGGAGGGGTCGCGCCCGGCAAGGGGGTGAGCCCTCGCGCGAACCTCCCGCACACCTCCGGCGAACCTCGCGTGAACCGTCAGCCGAGCGGGAGCAGCATGGTGATGTCGTCGCGGTCGTCACCGGGGGCGACGCGGATCGCGCCGGGCACACGCCCGACCTCCTTGTATCCGCAGGACTCGTAGAACCGGTCGACTCCCGTGCCGCCCCGGCAGGTCAGCCGGATCGCCTCGATCCCGTCGAGCCCGCGGGCCGCGTCAGCCGCGGCGGCCATCAGGTCGCGCCCGTATCCCTTGCCCTGGTGCTTGGGGTGGACCATCACCACGTACAGCCAGATCCAGTGCTTCATCAGCCGGTGCGTGTTGTACGCGAGGAAGGCGGTCGCGGCGACGGCGCCGCCCTCGTCGTACCCGACGAGCAGCCGGGTCTCTCCCTTGCTCAGCTGGGCCAGGCGCCCCAGCCACTCGGGCCGGATGTCGTCGACCGTCACGGGCGGTACGAAGCCGACGGCTCCGCCGGCGTTGGACACGTCGACCCAGAGGGCGAGGACGCCGTCACGGAGGGCGGGATCGATCTCCGGGTCCAGCCGGAAGGTAAGTGCCATAAGTCGAGGTTAACCATTACAGACGGCCGGCCTCAACCATGTTCCGCATGCCGGACAACGCGACGAGCCCCGGCCGAAGGGGCCGGGGCTCGCACATGACGTACAGCGGGCGCGTCAGACCCGCATCGCCTGCGGCGTCTCCCGCAGCGACAGGTCAGGGCCCTCGTACTCACGGATCGACTCGTAGCGCGTGTTCCGCTCGACGGGGCGGAAGCCCGCCTCGCGGATGAGGTCGAGCAGGTCCTCGCGCGTCAGCTTGTTCGGCGTGCCGAAGTTGTCCGCGTCGTGCGTGATCTTGTACTCGACGACCGAGCCGTCCATGTCGTCCGCGCCGTGCTGAAGCGCGAGCTGCGTCGTCTGCAGGCCGTGCATGACCCAGAAGACCTTGACGTGCGGGACGTTGTCGAAGAGGAGGCGCGAGACCGCGAAGGTCTTCAGGGCCTCCGCGCCCGATGCCATCGTCGTACGCGCCTGAAGGCGGTTGCGGACCTTGCCGTCCTTCATGTCCACGAAGTCGTGCTGGTAGCGCAGCGGGATGAAGACCTGGAACCCGCCGGTCTCGTCCTGGAGTTCACGCAGCCGCAGCACGTGGTCGACCCGGTGCCGGGGCTCCTCGATGTGGCCGTACAGCATCGTGCACGGGGTCTTGAGACCCTTCTCGTGCGCGAGGCGGTGGATGCGCGACCAGTCCTCCCAGTGGGTGCGGTGGTCGACGATGTGCTGGCGGACCTCCCAGTCGAAGATCTCCGCGCCGCCGCCGGTGAGCGACTCCAGGCCCGCCTCGATCAGCTCGTCGAGGATGTCGGACGCCGACATCCCCGAGATCGTCTCGAAGTGGTGGATCTCCGTGGCCGTGAACGCCTTCAGGGACACGTTCGGGAGCGCCTTCTTGAGCTCGCTCAGCGAACGCGGGTAGTACCGCCACGGCAGGTTCGGGTGCAGGCCGTTGACGATGTGCAGCTCGGTGAGGTTCTCGCCCTCCATCGCCTTGGCGAGGCGGACGGCCTCCTCGATGCGCATCGTGTACGCGTCCTTCTCGCCCGGCTTGCGCTGGAACGAGCAGTACGCGCACGAGGCGGTGCACACGTTCGTCATGTTGAGGTGGCGGTTGACGTTGAAGTGCACGACGTCGCCGTTCTTACGGGTGCGCACCTCGTGGGCGAGACCGCCGAGCCAGGCGAGATCGTCCGACTCGTAGAGGGCGATGCCGTCCTCGCGGGACAGCCGCTCACCGTCCCGGACCTTCTGCTCAAGATCGCGCTTGAGACCTGCGTCCATGCCCTCGCCCTTACCTCTCCCTACGACCCACCACAAACCTCAGCCAACCGTACGCCCCGGAGGTCACTCCTCCTCCGGCAGCTCCCCGACGCGGTTCTCCCACTTCGTGGAGAGCACGATCGTCGTACGCGTCCTGGAGACGCCCTTCGTGCCGCTCAGCCTGCGGATCGTCTTCTCCAGGCCGTCCACGTCACTGGCCCTGACCTTGAGCATGTACGAGTCGTCACCCGCGATGAACCAGCAGTCCTCGATCTCGTGCAGGTCCTTCAGGCGCCGCGCCACGTCCTCGTGGTCGGCGGCGTCCGAGAGGGAGATGCCGATGAGGGCGATGACGCCCAGGCCGAGCGACGCGGAGTCCACGGTCGCGCGGTAGCCGGTGATGACACCCGCCGCTTCGAGGCGGTTGATCCGGTCCGTGACGCTCGGTCCCGAGAGGCCGACGAGACGGCCAAGTTCGGCGTACGAGGCCCTGCCGTTCTCGCGCAGAGCCTGGATGAGCTGCCTGTCCACGGCGTCCATAGGTGCGATGCCTTTCATTATTCAGCGATACCGCGAGTCTATGTTCAGAATCTAAGGTACAACAGGGTCTAGGCCCTATGAATCTTCAGAAAAAGGCACTCAGGAGTGCGTGGCCAGGTGCTAGTCCGCCGAAGGGGCGGAGCCCGAACCGAGCTCCCCCTTCCAGCGGCGGTACAGCTGATGCGGCACCCCCGCCGCGTCGAGCGTCCGCCCGGCGACGAAGTCCACCAGATCCTGGATGTGCGTCGCCCCCGCGTAGAACGCCGGAGAGGCGGGCAGCACGATCGCGCCCGCCTCGTCCAGCGTCACCAAGTGCTTCAGCGTCTGTCCGTTCAGCGGCGTCTCGCGTACGCAGACCACGAGCCGGCGGCCTTCCTTGAGCGTCACGCTCGCCGACCGCTGCAGCAGATCCTTCGACAGCCCCAGCGCCACCCCGGCCACGCACGCCGTCGACGCGGGCACGATCAGCATCCCCTTGGTCGCGTACGACCCCGACGAAGGCCCGGCGGCCAGATCCCCCGCCGCCCAGTACCGCACGTCGTCCACCGGCACGTCGAACGTCCCCGGCTTCCCGTCGGCACCACGCCCGAGCCACTCCCGCAGGTCGTCCTGCCAGTGCGCGTCCCGGAAGGCGATGCCCGTCTCGTCGAGGATCGTCAGCCGCGAGGCCCGCGAGACCACCAGGTCCACGCTCTCCCCGGCCGCGAGCAGCGCCCGCAGCACGGCTGTGGCGTACGGGGTCCCGGAGGCTCCGGACACCCCCACGATCCAAGGCTTACGCTGCGTATCTCCTTGCTTCACGCTGTGAGCCTAGACGGTCAGGCCGCGCACCAGCAGATCGAGCAGCGCGCAGACGAAGAGCGCGATGCCGATGAAGCCGTTGACCTGGAAGAAGGCACGGTTGAGCCGCGAGAGGTCGTGCGGCTTGACGATGTTGTGCTCGTAGACGAACGCCCCGGCGACCACCGCGAGCCCCAGCCAGAAGAAGACGCCCGCTCCGGTGTCCGCCGCGTACCAGACGAACAGCGCCGTGGTCACCAGGTGACAGGCGCGCGCACCCCAGATGGCGCCCGCGATGCCGAACCGCGCGGGCACCGACTTCACGCCGACCTCGCGGTCCGTCTCCACGTCCTGGCAGGCGTAGATCAGATCGAAGCCGCCGATCCAGATGCCCACCGCGAGGCCGAGGATGACCGCCTGCCAGGACCACTCGCCGGTGACCGCGATCCAGGCGCCGATCGGCCCCATGGCCTGCGCGAGGCCGAGGATCGCCTGCGGGAAGTTCGTGAACCGCTTGCCGTAGGGATAGACGACCATCGGGATCACCGCGACGGGCGCGAGCGCCAGGCAGAGCGGGTTGAGCAGGGCCGCCGCGCCGAGGAACACGACGAGCGCGATCAGCGCGCCGGTCCAGGCGGACTTCACCGAGACCGCGCCCGTGACGAGCTCGCGGTGGGCGGTCCTCGGGTTACGGGCGTCGATCTCCCGGTCGATGATGCGGTTCGCTGCCATGGCGAACGTGCGCAGGCCGACCATGCAGATGGTGACCAGGAGCAGCCGGCCCCAGTGGATGTTCTCGTCCAGCTGGAACATCGCGGTCAGCGCGGCGATGTACGCGAAGGGCAGGGCGAAGACCGAGTGCTCGATCATGACGAGGCGCAGGAACGCCTTGACCTTGCCGGGCGGGGCGGGCTCGGGCCCGAACAGTTCCGGAGTCGCTGAATCAGCACTCATCTTTAGAGCCCGTACTCCTTCCAGCGGCGGTCGACCTTCGACGCCGTCTCCGGGTCGGACTCGACCATGTTCGGCCAGCCCCCGTCCCGGGTGTAGCCCTCTTCGGGCAGCTTCTTCGTCGCGTCGATGCCCGCCTTGCCGCCCCAGAACTGCTGGTAGGAGGCGTGGTCGAGATGGTCGACGGGACCTTCGGCCACCGTCAGGTCGCGGGCGTAGTCGGTGTTGCCGAGCGCGCGCCAGGACACTTCGTGCAGGTCATGGACGTCACAATCCTTGTCCACGACCACGATCAGTTTGGTCAGCGACATCATGTGGGCGCCCCAGATGGCGTGCATGACCTTCTGGGCGTGCTTCGGGTACTTCTTGTCGATCGAGACGATCGCGCAGTTGTGGAAGCCGCCCGACTCCGGCAGGTGGTAGTCCACGATGTCCGGGACGATCACCTTGAGGAGGGGCAGGAAGAAGCGCTCGGTGGCGCGGCCGAGCGGGCCGTCCTCCGTCGGCGGGCGGCCGACCACGATCGACTGGAGCAGCGGACGCTTCCGCATCGTCACGCAGTCGATCTTCAGCGCGGGGAAGTCCTCCTGCGGCGTGTAGAAGCCGGTGTGGTCGCCGAAGGGGCCTTCGGGGAGCATCTCGCCCGGCTCCAGCCAGCCCTCGATGACGACCTCGGCGTGCGCCGGGACCTGGAGCGGGACGGTCTTGCAGTCGACCATCTCCACGCGCTTGCCCTGGATGAACCCGGCCAGCATGTACTCGTCCATGTCGCCGGGCAGCGGCGCCGTCGACGCGTACGTCACGGCGGGCGGGCAGCCGAAGGCGATCGCGACCGGCAGCTTCTCGCCCCTGCGGGCGGCCACCTGGTAGTGGTTGCGGCTGTCCTTGTGGATCTGCCAGTGCATGCCGATGGTGCGCTTGTCGTGGCGCT
The DNA here is from genome assembly GCF_053610745.1 of Streptomyces sp. NPDC054866. Classification (NCBI taxonomy): domain Bacteria; kingdom Bacillati; phylum Actinomycetota; class Actinomycetes; order Kitasatosporales; family Streptomycetaceae; genus Streptomyces; species Streptomyces sp. NPDC054866. Next base: position 57,130 of record NZ_JBSGZA010000003.1, on the reverse strand, counting down.
GGAGGCGGTACAGGCCGAGGTTGCGCACCCCGGTGTCCGGGTCCTTGGTGTGGGTCAGGCCCAGGTTGAAGAAGGAACCTCCGTCCTCGGGCCAGGTGAAGAGCGCGGGCAGCTTCTCCAGGTCGACGTCGTCGCCGGTGAGGACGACCTCCTGCACGGGCGCGTTGTCGGACTTCACCTTCTTCGGCGGTACGTGCGTCATCGCGCCGAGCTTCCCGAAGGCCTCGCGCACGCCGACGAAGCCGTGCGGCAGCTCCGGCTTGAGGAGGCCGCCGATCTTCTCGCTGATCTGGCTGTACGACTTCAGGCCGAGCGCCTTGAGGAGGCGGCGGTCCGTCCCGTACACGTTCATCGCGAGGGGCATCGAGGAGCCCTTGACGTTCTCGAAGAGGAGCGCGGGGCCGCCGGACTTCTGCACCCGGTCGGTGATCTCGCCGACCTCCAGATACGGATCGACCTCGGCCTTGATGCGCTTGAGATCGCCCTCGCGCTCCAGTGCACGGAGCAGGGAGCGAAGATCGTCATAAGCCATGCGTCCCAGTATCGGCCACCGGCTACCCTGGCCGGGTCACCGGGGTTCGCACGCCGCCCTTCCTTCGTCGCTTGGGGAATCGCGCAATCATGCTCAGGTATCTGCCGTTCCTGCTGGTCCTGGCCGTGTGGATCTATGCCTTCATCGATGTCCTGAACACTCCTGAGAAGGAGATCAGGCATCTGCCGAAGGTGGTCTGGGTCATCATCGTGCTGCTCTTCGGCGAGGTTCTCCTCGGCCCGATCGCCTGGTTCGTCACGGGCAAGGTGCGCAAGACGCCTGCGGCCGGGGGCGCCACGCGTCCCGGGCGCGGCGGACGCGGCGGACAGTGGGTGGCGCCGGACGACAACCCCGAGTTCCTGAAGTCCCTCAGGGACGAGGACCCGGACGGGAAGAAGAAGGACAAGGGCAGCGACGGCTGATGGAACTACGGCTGCTCGTCACCTTCGAGAAGGTCGCGACCGTCCTCAGCTTCACGCAGGCCGCGGCCGAGCTGAAGTACGCCCAGTCCAGCGTCACCAGCCAGATCCGCTCCCTGGAGTCCTCGCTCGGCGCCGAGCTCTTCGACCGGCTCGGCAGCCGCATCCGCCTCACGGAGGCGGGCGAGCGCCTGCTCCCCTACGCACGGCAGATCATCGAGCTGACGGACGAGGCGCGGACCGCGGTCGTCGACGCCGGTGAGCCGAGCGGCGCCATCGCCGTCGGCACGATGGAGTCGCTGACGTCCTACCGCCTGCCCCCGCTGCTCGAACTGTTCCACCACCGCTACCCGAAGGTGCAGCTCTCCCTGCGCCCCACGCTGGGCGACGAGACCCGCCATGCGCTGCGGCAGGGTACGTACGACGTCGGGTTCCTGATGGAGCGGGAGACCGAGCACGCGGGCCTGGAGACGGAGGTCCTCGCCGAGGAGCCGCTGGTCCTGGTCTGCGCGCCGACGCATCCGCTGGCCGCGCACGGGGCGGACTCGCTCGCCACGGGTGATCTGGCGGCGGTGCAGCTGGTCGGTACGGAGCCGGGCTGCCCCTACCGGGATCTGTTCGAGGACGAGCTTCGGGTGCGGAACGGCGCTCCGCCGCCCTTCATGGAGTTCGGCACGATCGAGGCCACCAAGCGGGGTGTCGCCGGTGGCCTCGGGGTGGCGCTGCTGCCGCGGATGGCGGTGCGGGACGAGCTGGCTTCGGGGGTGCTCGTCGCGCTGCCGTGGGAGCCGCCGTTCGTCCTGCACACGCAGCTGGCGTGGCGCTCGGGCAAGCGGCTTCCCGCGCATGTGCGGCTGTTCATCGAACAGTCGGTGCGGCTGGTGCGGGAGCAGGCAGCGGAGACGGTGAACTAGCCACCGCCTGGGGCGACTTGGAGCGGTTGACCTTCAGGCTGGCAAGGACGATCAGCGGTACGCCGAGCGCCTGGACGAGGCCGATGTGGTGCCCGTAGACGGCCCAGTCGGCGACCATCGCGACCGCCGGGTAGGTGAAGGCGAGTACGGCGATCTTGGCGGTCGGCAGCTTGGCGTACGCCGCGTACATCAGGACGTACATCAGGCCGGTGTGGATGACGCCGAGCCCGACGAGCCAGCCCCAGCCCGCACCGGTGCCGCTCATCGCGCCGAAGTCGGCGAAGGGCAGCAACAGCGGTATGCCGACGAGGACTTGGACGAGGGCGATCAGGTGGGGTCGCACTCCGGTGATGCGCTTGGTGACGAGCGTGGAGAGGCCGTAGAGCAGGGCGGCGAGGAGCGCGAGGCCGATGCCGGCGAGCGAGCCGAGGTCGCCGGGACGCACCCCGGAGACGAGCACGAGACCGGCGAACGCGGTGGCGAGCCACATGAGTTGATGCCTGGTCAGCCGCTCACGGAAGACGAGGGCGCTCATCAGCACGAGCAGGAACGGCTGCGTGTGGTAGACGACGGTGGCCAGGGAGATCGAGGTGGCCTCGTACGCCTTGAAGAGGAACACCCAGTTGAAGACGATGAACGCGCCGCCGAGCGCGGCGAGTCCGAGCTTCTTCGGGGTGAGGCCGTGGTCGCGGAAGTAGCCGCGGGCGAAGGCGTAGGCCCCCAGAGCGAGGGCGCCGAAGAGCACGCGGAAGAACACGACGTTGAAGGCCGACGCACCCGACTCGACGACGAAGATCCCGAGGGTGCCGGAGAGCACCATCGCGGCGGTGAGCTGGAGCGTGCCCTTGTTCTCTGAGGCCATGGAGTTCATGCCCTGAAGCTACGAGCGGACGTATGCGCTGGTCCACGAGCCAGTGGGGCGTCCTGCCGATGGGGTCATCGGCGGGGACGATGGCTCCGGAGGGAAGGTGCGCACATGGACCACTTGGATCAGGCACAGGCCCGCGCGTGGCTCGCGACCGCCGTCGAGGAGGCCCGGCAGGGCCTCGCGGAGGGCGGCATCCCGATCGGCGCCGCGCTCTACGGCGCGGACGGGGCACTGCTGGGGCGCGGGCACAATCGCCGCGTCCAGGACGGCGATCCGACCCTGCACGCGGAGACGACGGCGTTCCGGGACGCGGGACGGCAGCGCACGTACCGCGGGACGACGATGGTCACGACGCTCTCGCCCTGCTGGTACTGCAGCGGCCTGGTGCGGCAGTTCGGGATCTCGCGGGTGGTCGTCGGCGAGGCGCGGACGTTCCACGGCGGCCACGACTGGCTGGCGGAGCACGGCGTGGAGATCGTGATCCTCGACGATCCCGCGTGCGTGACGATGATGCGGGACTTCGTCGCGGCACGGCCGGAGCTGTGGCGCGAGGACATCGGCGCCGACTAGTCGGGCCGCAGGACCAGCGCGAGCAGCCCCGGGAAGCGCGCCTCGAACTCCTCCCGGCGGAGCCGGTTGACCCGTCGCGGCCCCTCATCCCGCTGCTCGACGAGGCCGGCCCCCCTCAGCACCCCGAAGTGATGGCTCAGCGCCGCCTTGCCGACGGGTACGTCGAAGCTGCCGCAGGCGCGGTTCCAGTCGGGGGACGACGCCAACTCCCGTACCAGTTCGAGGCGTACGGGGTCGGCCAGCGCGGTGAGCGCGGTCAGCACGGGCACCTCGTCCGGGTGGACGTGCACCGGCGCCGCGCGGTGGTGGGTGTTCGCCACGTCCGATCCCTTCCGGCCTTCCCTCAGCCCCTTGCCGAGTGTTCGATGAAAACCATACACTCCGAGTGTTCGCTTCTCATTGAACACTCGCATCGACCACTCGAAGGGTGCTCACCCATGCCCACCATGCGCGCGATCCAGCTCCAGGAGTACGGCGGCCCCGAGGTCCTCAAGGCGGTGGACACGAGCATCCCCGAGCCGGGCCCGGGCCAGATCACCGTGGACGTCGCCTACACGGGCGTGAACTTCGCCGACCTGAAGGCGCGCGGCGAGGGCTACCGCGTCCCCTCGCTCCCCTACGTACCCGGCCTGGAGGTCTCGGGGCACGTCCGGGCACTCGGCGCGGGCGTCGAGGGCTTCGAAGTCGGCCAGGAGGTCGCCGCGCTCACCGAAGGCGGGGCGTACGCGGAGGTCGCGCTCGCCGATGCGACGACGGTGTTCGCCGTGCCGAGCGGCGTGGACCTGCGCACGGCCGCCACCCTGCCCACGGTCCTGCCCACGGCGCACGCGCTGCTGCACGAGGTGGGCAGGCTGCGAGCGGGCGAGACGGTTCTCGTTCAGGGCGCGGCGGGCGGAATCGGCACGGTGGTGGGCCAGTTGGCGAAGGCGGGCGGCGCGGGCGCGGTGTACGGCGTCGTATCGAGCGAGGCGAAGGCGGAGTACGCGCTGAAGCACGGATACGACGAGATGTTCATCGGGAACTCCGAGGCCTCCGGGGGCTCCGGGGGCTCCGGGGGCTCCGGGGCATCCGGGAACGGCTTCGCCGCCGAGGTGCGCGCGGCGACCGGCGGACGAGGGGTGGACCTCGCCCTGGACCCGGTCGGCGGCGACACCTTCCGCGGCGGCCTCGCCGCGCTCGCCGTATTCGGACGGCTCGTCTCCTTCGGCAACGCGAGCTCGGCGGAGCCGTGGCGGGTGGGCCAGCCGGAGCTGTACGGGACGGGGCTCGGAGTCTCCGGCTTCTCGATCCTGTCCCTCGCCAAGTCGGCACCCGAGGCCCTGCGTGAGGTCGCCGCGCGGGCCTTCGCGAAGGTGGCCGACGGGACGGTGGAGCTGCCGGTGACGGCGGAGTTCCCGCTGGCGGACGCTGCCGCCGCGCATCGCTTGATGGGGGCGCGGGCGAGCACGGGGAAGCTGCTGCTGCGGGTGGCGGGCTGATCACACCGTCTTGTAGGCGTCGCGCAGCTTTCGCCATGGCTGCAGGCTCCACGTCGACCAGTCCTTCGGGCGGCCGTCGAGCGCGTCGACGAGGAACTCGAAGTGGTTGTGCCACCCGGCGAGGCAGTCGAGGCGCAGCTCGTCGTCGCCGGCGAACTCGTTCGTGAAGCGGACGGTCGTACCGGTGTTTCCGTCGGCCGCCTCCAGGTGGAAGCGGCACCGCCCGTGCAGGTCGATCGTGTACTCGGCGACCCGCTCCGGGTCCCACGCGGTGATGTGCCCCGAGTGGACGGCCGACTCCTCCCCGTTGAGCCAGCGCAGCGTGACCGCGCCGCCGAGCCTCGGCTCGAACACGTCGGCGGCGGCCAGCCACCCCGGAAGACCCTCCGGGGTGGCCACCGCCGCCCAGACCTTTTCCACAGGGTGGGGAAGATGGAGCTCGTAATGGAGGTGCTGGGTCGGCCCCCCGGCACCGGTGGAGCGCTCGGTCCTGCTCGTGCCCTGCCCGATGGTCGCCGTCATGGCCCAAGCCTGGCCCGGTACGCCCCGTTCCGCACTCCCGGGGACCGCTTATGGGCGGCTGCTTATGGGCGCTGGCCGGCCTTGTCGACGATCGTGCGCTCGAGGATGGCGCTGCGGCCGGTCACGGTGCCCTTCTCGAAGCCGGTCGGCAGGTCCTCGACCGCGACCTGACGCTCACCGATGAACTGCTTGGTCTTCTTGTCGAAGATCAGCTCCTGCCGCTCCCCGTCGTCCTCACGGGCGATCGCGATGCCGTGCCGCCCCTCCGCGTCGACCGCGTCCTCGATCAGCTTGACGCCGGGGATCTTCGACGCGGCGAGGTAGAGGGCGGCGGCCTGCTTCGGCGGCATCAGAGACTCGTACGAGAGGTCGCCGACGAGGACGAAGGTGTTCTGGTCCTCGCTCTTGCCGCCGTCGCTCACCCTGTGGAGCCAGTCCAGCATATTGACCGGATCGGTCGGCAGCTTCTGCAGGCTGCGGTAGCTGGCGTCCCCCTCCACCAGGGGAAGGTCGGGCGGCATGGGCTCGTTCGTGAAGTCGTTCTGGGGCTCGTGCAGCATCTCCGTGTGCTTGCCGTCGACGGACTGCCAGTACTCCCTCTCGTGGATGGGCTGGATCTGCGTCTTGCCCTCCCCCGACGCCATGTAGCCGACCTTGCTCTTGATGTAGACGAACTGGTCGTCCCGGACATCCTTGGGCGCGGGCTGCTCCTTCGCCGCCGCGGCGATCTCCTCCAGCATCCGCACGGTCTCCTTCGAGGGCGGTCCCGCCTGCGCCGCCTGATCCCCGAACGGCGAGGCGACGAGTACGCCCGCCACGACGGACGCGGCAACCGCTCCCGCGATCAGTGCGGGGCGGAACCAGCTCTTGCGGGTCTTCGGGGGCTTCTCTTCGCTCTGTTTCTCGTTCTGCCGGATCTCGGTCAACAGGTGCTCCCTGAGCAGTTGATGACGGCCCGGCGGAAGGTCGCGCTCGGGAAAATCACTCATCGGTTTCCCTCCCTGATGGGCCTGACCGCGGTGGTGCGGTCATCTCTCATCTGTCCGCGCACGGAAGGCGGTTCCATATGTTTCGCGAGTTTTGTACGGGCCCGCGACAGCCGGGAGCGTACGGTCCCGACCGGCACCCCGAGTGCCTCGGCCGCCGCCGGGTAACTGAGCCCCGACCACACGCACAGCGCGAGAACCTCGCGCTCGGCACGGCGCAGCGTCGCCAACGCCGCGCGTACGAGGGCGAGTTGCTCCGCGTCGTCGATGCGCTGGGCGACCTCGTCGGCGAAGTCGGCCACGGCCTGGTCGCGCGGCAGCCGTGCGACCGCGGCCGCGTGCCGCCGGGCGGCGCGCCGCGCGTTGCGGGTCACGTTCGTGGCGACGCCGAGCAGCCACGGCCGCAACGAACCGCCGTCCTCGTCGACCTTGCCCCGGAGCCGCCAGGCCTCGAGGAAGGTGAGCGACACCGCGTCCTCCGCCGCCGACCAGTCCCCCGTCAGCCGGTAGGCGTGGTTGTAGACGGAGCGCGCGTACGCGTCGAAGAGCTCACCGAAGGCGTCGGCGTCCCCGTCCCTGATGCGGACGCGCAACGCTCTCCGGTGTGCCTGAAGTTCCCCCTGATTCGTCTCCACGCCCTCTTATCTGTCCGTACGACAAAGGCCGGTTCCCGTGACCTGGGTCACGGGAACCGGCCTCGGAAGCCGTGCGAGAAGGGCCTCAGACGCCCGCGTACGAGTGCTTGCCGGTGACGAAGATGTTCACGCCGTAGTAGTTGAACAGCCAGCAGCCGAAGGCGATCAGGGCCAGGTAGGCGGCCTTGCGGCCCTTCCAGCCTGCTGTTGCGCGGGCGTGGAGGTAGCAGGCGTAGGCGACCCAGGTGATGAAGGACCAGACCTCCTTGGGGTCCCAGCCCCAGTAGCGGCCCCACGCGTCGCCCGCCCAGATCGCGCCCGCGATGATCGTGAACGTCCACAGCGGGAAGACCGCGGCGTTCACGCGGTACGAGAACTTGTCGAGCGAGGCCGCGGCCGGGAGGCGCTCCAGGACGGAGGTCGCGAAGCGGCCCGGCTTACCGCCGGAGGCCAGCTTGTTCTCGTAGGAGTCGCGGAAGAGGTAGAGGATCGTCGCGACGCCGGCCAGGTAGAACGTCGCGCCGCAGAAGATCGCGGTGGAGACGTGGATCCACAGCCAGTACGAGTGAAGGGCGGGAACCAACTGGTCGCTGGCGGTGTACAAGACAGTGACGGCGAGACCGAGATCGAGGAGGACCGTGGTGACCAGCGGAAGGCCGAGCCAGCTGACGTTCTTCTTCAGCGCCAGGAGCACGAGGTACACACCGACGGCCATCGTGGAGAACGTCAGGTTGAATTCGTACATATTGCCCCACGGCGCCCGCTGCACCGAAAGCGCGCGGGTGAGCACACCACCGAACTCGACGAGGAACGCGAGCACGGTGAGGGACACGGCGATACGGCCGTAGAGGTCGCCCTTCTCGTCACCGGCCGCCGCGCCGGGGCCGTCCGGCACATCGCGGGTTCCGGTGACGGAGCGGGTGACGACCTTGGGGGCCGACTTCGGGCGGTCGAGGACGGCGGTGCCGCCCTTGGCCTTGACGGTGACGCCGGGAGCCTTGGCGGCGGCCTCGGCCCGGGGCGTCAGCGCGGCGGCCGTGCGGCCGACCTTGCTGCGGCTGCCGAGGATCCACTCCGCCATGTGCGCGAAGAAAGCAAGGAGATAGACGGCCATCGCGGAGTACACCAGCACATTGCTGATGCTCGCGAGGTTCTCGTTCGGTTCGGCGGCGAGGGTGGTGGCGAGATTCACTTCTCAGCCCCTTCGGCAGGAACAACATCGGGGGTGGAGTCGGCATGCTCGGCATCAGCATGATCGGCATGGTCTGGATCCGGCGCGCTCGGCGCCTTCTCGTGAAGGTGCGCGGCGAGATCGCCCAGCTCTTCGGGCAGCTTGGCGGACTCGCTGCGGCCGAGCCCTGCCATCTCGACGACGGTGACGCCGTCGACGCCCCGCACGGCCCGCACCCACACGCGGCGGCGCTGGATGAACAGCGATCCGGCGAGGCCGACGATGGCGGAGACCGCCCCGACGAGCGCCCACATGCTGCCGGGCTGCTGGGAGATCTGGAAGGTCGCCCAGCGCTTGATGTCCTTCTCGAAGGTGATCGAGCCGGCGCCGTCGGGCAGCTTCATCGTCTCGCCGGGCCGCATCCGCTGCTTGAGGAGCTCGCCCTTGGAGTCCTTGAACTTGGTCATCTTGCTGGTGTCCAGCTGATAGACGTTCTGCGGAAGACCGGAGTCCACACCGAGGCTTCCGTGGTACGCGGACAGCGCGAGCACGGGGTAGTCCAGTGCGGGGAACTGGGAGAACATCTGGCCCTGGCCCGCGCCCGCGAACGTCGGCACGAAGAAGGCGTTGAAGCCGAGCTGTTCCTTCTTGCCGTTCTTGTCGCGGTAGCCGTCGAGGATCTTGATCGCGCCGGTGGCCGTGCCGTTGGAGTCGATCGGGAGGAGCGGCGTGGACTGCCTGCTGACGACCTTGCCCTTCCCGTCCCGCACGGTGACGGTCGGGGCGTAGCCCTGGCCGATGAGGTAGACCTTCGAGCCGTCGACCTCGAGCGGCTTGTTGACCTCGATGGCCTGCTTCTTCTCGGGGCCGTCGATGCCCTCGCTGTAGGTGACGTTGGCCCGGTAGGTGCGGGCCGTCCCCTTCTCGGGGCCCTTCCTCTCGAACGACGACTCGAAGCTGTCCAGCTTGAAGCTGAACGGCGCCAGGTCGTCGGTGTTGAAGAGGTTGCCGGACTTGAAGTTGTCGTACTGGGTGAGGGTGTTGGAGAACCCGTCCCCCTGGACGATGAGCTTGCCGCCCTCGGACTTGAACAGCGCGCCGACGGCGAAGGCCACCAGGAGCACGATCAGCGAGATGTGGAAGAAGAGGTTGCCCGCCTCACGCAGGTAGCCCTTCTCCGCGGCGACGGACGCCCCCGCGGCGCCCTTGCCCGCCGTGAGGTCCGCGCGAAAGCGCCGCCCCTTGAGCAGACCGAGCGCCGCCTCGTGGACCTCGTCGGGCCCGGCCTCGGTGCGCCACGTGGTGTACGCGGGCAGCCGGTCGAGCCGTTTGGGCGCGCCCGGCGGCCGGCCGCGCAGCTGGCCCACGAACTGCCAGGTGCGGGGCACGATGCAGCCGATGAGGGAGATGAAGAGAAGGATGTAGATCGCCGAGAACCACACGGAGCTGTAGACGTCGAACAGCTGGAACTTCTCGTAGAGCGGTCCGAGCGTGGTGTGCGCCTTCTTGAAGTCCTGGACCTTCAGCTCGTCGATGCTGGTCTGCGGGATCAGCGAGCCGGGGATCGCGCCGAGCGAGAGAAGCAGCAGCAGGAGCAGCGCGACCCGCATCGAGGTCAGCTGCCGCCACATCCACCGGACCCAGCCGACGACCTCGCGGCCGGTCCAGACGAGCCACCCGGCGGCGCCGGGAGCGCGCTTGCCCCCGAAGGAGCCCGGCATCGCCCGGTCCACGGGAGCGGTGGACAGCTGGGAGCCCGCGGCGCCCAGGTCACTCTGCTCTTCAGGGGCTTCGGTCTTGCTCATGGATCAGATCCCCACCGTGTAGCCGTTGGACCAGACCTGCATCTGCTGCACGATGCTGTCCCACACTCCGGTGACGAGGAGCAGCCCGGTCGCGATCATCATGATGCCGCCGATGCGCATCACCCAGACGTAGTGCTTCTTCACCCAGCTGAAGGCACCGAGCGCCTTGCGGAAGGCGACCGCCGCGAGGATGAACGGCAGCCCGAGCCCCACGCAGTACGCGACGCTCAGTATGGCCCCGCGCCCCGCGCTGCCCTGGTCGAGGGCCAGGGAGTTGACGGACGTCAGCGTGGGCCCCACGCAGGGCGCCCAGCCCACGGCGAACAGCGCGCCGAGCACCGGAGCCCCCGCGAGCCCCGCGGCCGGCTTCTTGTGGAAGCGGAACTCCCGCTGGGACAGCCAGGGCATGAGCCCCATGAAGAAGATGCCGAGCGCGATCATCAGGACGCCGAGCACCTTGGTGATGACGTCCTGGTAGTCCTGGAGGTTCTGCCCGACGAACCCGAAGAGCGCGCCCGTGGAGACGAAGACGGCGGTGAACCCGAGCACGAAGAGCCCGGCGCCCGCGGCCATCCGCCCCCGCTTGGCCTCCGCGAGGTCCGTGCCGCCGACCCCGGTGACGTACGACAGATAGCCCGGCACGAGCGGCAGTACGCACGGGGAGAAGAAGGAGACGAGACCGCCGAGGGCCGCGATGGGCAGCGCGAGGACGAGCGCTCCGTTCATGACGGTCTGGTTCGCTTCGCCGACGGCGGCGAGAGTGGACATCACCGGGAGATCACTTCTCCGCGATCAGCGGGTCGATCATCTTGCGCAGCTTCTCTTCGCTGAGCGCCTGCTGCGAGCGTGCCGCGATCTTTCCCTCGCGGTCGAGGACGATCGTGGAGGGGATGAACTTGGGGTTCATCGTGCCCTTGGGGAAGCGCAGCATCAGCTTGCCCATCGGATCGTGCAGGCTCGGGTAGGAGATCTTCCACTCCTTCTCGAACGTCAGCGCGGGGCCCTTCTGCGGATCGCGGGTGTTGATCCCGACGAACTGCACGTCCTTGCCCTTGAGGTCCTTCGAGACCTTCGCGAAGTTCGGCGCCTCGGCCCGGCAGGGCGAACACCAGGAACCCCACACGTTCAGTACGACGACCTTGCCCTTGTAGTCGTCGACGTCGAGGTGCTTGCCCGTGAGGGTCTCCCCCTCGAGCTTCGGCCCGTCCTGGCGCTCGCCCTTGCCCGCGGTCGCGATGCCGTCGGAGCCGGTGACGAAGTTCGTGTTCCCGGAGCCGCCCGACGTGCCGCCGGAGCTGCACGCCGACAGGGTCAGCGCGGCGACCGCGGCCCCAGCGCCCAGAAGGGCGGCGCGGCTGCGGCTACGGCTGCGGTTCGTGCTGTGGGGGGCGCGGCAGGCGGCACTCATGTGAAAAGTTTCGCATGTCTGTTTCGGGGATCTTCCGCACCCCCCGGGGTTGCGGAAAGTCCCATTTCAGACGGCCTTTCCGAGTCCCTTCCAGCCGCCTGCGGGTTCCTGGCCGACGTCGAGGCCCTGGAGGTCGGCGAGGACCTTCGGGTCCTGGACGTCGAGCCAGTCGACGAACTGCCGGAAGGAGACCAGGCGTACGTCCTTCTTCCCCGCGATGTGCTTCAGGGCTTCCTCGACGGCGTCCATGTAGATGCCGCCGTTCCACTCCTCGAAGTGGTTGCCGATGAAGAACGGCGCGCGGTTGGTCTCGTAGGCGCGCTTGAATCCGGCGATGTAGGACTCGGTGGCCTGCTTACGCCAGCCCGGGTAGTTGGCCGGCGGGGCCTTCGTGGAGTTCTGCGACTGGTTGGCCAGGATGTTGTAGTCCATCGACAGGACCTCGAAGGAGTGCCCGGGGAACGGCATCGCCTGCAACGGCAGATCCCAGACGCCCATCTTCTTCTGCGGCCAGCGCTGACGGCCGCCGGGCGACGAGGCGTCGTAACGCCAGCCGAGCTTCTTCGCCGTCGGCAGCAGGTTCTCCTGGCCGAGGAGGCAGGGCGTACGGCCGCCGACGAGTTCCTTGTCGTAGTCGAAAGGCAGCGAGGGCAGATCGGTCCAGCCGGTATTCGTGCGCCATTCCTTGACGAAGGAGGTGGCCTGGTCGATTTCGCTCTGCCATTGCGCGGAAGTCCAGTTGGCCACCGAGCCGCTGCCCGCGCAGAAGTGCCCGTTGAAGTGCGTGCCGATCTCATGGCCTTCGAGCCAGGCCTGGCGGACGTACTTCAGCGTCTCCTTGATGTGACCGTCGGTGAGATAGCCGATGTCGGAGGCGCCGACCGCGTTGTTCGGCGGCTTGTAGAGCCGCTTCTTCGACTCGGGCAGGAGATAAAGCCCGGAGAGGAAGAACGTCATGTGCGCTTCGTGGTCCTCGGCCAGCTTCAGAAAGCGCGGGAAGAGACCGTTGCCGACCTCGCCCGCACCGTCCCAGGAGAAGATCACGAACTGCGGGGGCGTCTCACCCGGCTGCAGGGGAACGGGCTTGCCCGGCTGGTTGGGCTGCTTCCCCGTGTACGAGGTCGAACCGTCACCGATCGGCTTCGCCGGGTGCTTGTCGCCGCCCTGGCCGTCCTTCGCCCGCCCCGCGGAACCGGCCGAATGACTGCCGCCGCCCGTGCCGCAGCCGGCGAGTCCCAAAGCGGCCGCGGTCCCGACTCCGAGGCCGAGTATTCCCCTGCGACTGATGTCGCGCATTCCATCCCCATTCGTCGCGCCCTGCAGCCCTGCACGCATCCATGCATGAGGGACGCCCCGTTAGAGGGCGCGACGAACAATGGGGTTCCGACAAGTAGACACATATTGAGTGTCTTTTACCGAGAACGGACATACAGTCGCGAGCCGATTACCTGGCGTGGGCGCCCCGAAGGGGCGCGGGGAACTGCGCGCCCAGCCAAGACGACGCCGCAGACAATCGACGGCAATACCAGCGGAGCGCTTATGCGCCGAACGCCTTCGCCTTCCCCTTCACCGGCTTGGCGCCCGCGAGGAGATGCGCGGGAACGAGATCCCGCGCGGGCTCCGTGTACCCCACGGAGACGATCTTGTCGCCGCGGTACGTGAACGTCGTCAGCGAGGCGAGCGTGCACTGCCGCTTGCGCGGGTCGTGCCACAGGCGGCGCTTCTCCACGAAGCTCCGCACGATCCAGATCGGCAACTGATGGCTGACGCACACCGCTTCATGCCCGCGGGCCGCGTCCCGCGCCGCGTCCAGGGCACCCATCATCCGCACGACCTGCTCGACGTACGGCTCGCCCCAGGACGGCTTGAAGGGGTTGAACAGGTGCTTCCAGTTCTCCGGCTTCTTCAGCGCGCCGTCGCCGACGCCGAAGGTCTTGCCCTCGAAGACGTTGCCCGCCTCGATGAGCCGCCCGTCCGTCGCCAGATCCAGGCCCTGCGCCTTGGCGATCGGCGTCGCCGTCTCCTGCGCGCGGTCGAGCGGCGAAGCCACGACGTGCGTGACGTCACGCGGGGCGAGGTACTCGGCGACCCGGTCGGCCATCTGCCGCCCCAGCTCGGAGAGGTGGTAGTCCGGGAGGCGCCCGTAAAGGATCCCGTCAGGGTTCTGCACCTCGCCGTGGCGCATCAGGTGGACGACAGTGAGCTCGCTGCCCGCGCTCATGCGGTGGCCTCCGTGGTGGGTTCAGTGGCTTCGGCGGCCGCGCGCGCCGCCGCGGGCAGGGCCGCGGCGATCCGCTCGATCGCCTGCTCGTCATGGGCGCTGGACACGAACCAGGACTCGAAGGCCGACGGCGGGAGATACACGCCCTGCGACAGCATCGAGTGGAAGAACGCGGTGAAGCGGAACGACTCCTGGGTCTTCGCGTCGTCGTAGTTGCGCACCTCACGCTCGGTGAAGAAGACGGAGAACATGTTCGACGCGTTCTGCAGCCGGTGCGCGACACCCTCCTTGGAGAGCGCGTCGGTGACAAGGGCGCGCAGCTGCCCGGAGGCGGTGTCGACCCTGTCGTACGCGGCGTCGTCCAGGAGCCGCAGCTGCGCGAGGCCCGCGGCCGTCGCGATCGGGTTCCCTGACAGGGTGCCCGCCTGGTAGACGGGACCGACCGGCGCGAGGTGCTCCATGACGTCCGCCCGGCCACCGAAAGCGGCGGCCGGGAAGCCGCCGCCCATGACCTTGCCGAAGGTCATCAGATCGGGCCGCACCCCGTCGACGCCGAACCAGCCCGCCTTCGACGTACGGAAGCCGGTCATCACCTCGTCCGAGATGTACAGCGCGCCGTTCTTCGCGCACGCGTCCTTGAGGCCTTGGTTGAAGCCGGGCCCCGGCGGCACCACGCCCATGTTGCCGGGCGACGCCTCCGTGATCACACACGCGATCTCACCGGGGTACGTGTGGAACGCCTCGTGCACCGCTTCGAGGTCGTTGTACGGAACGACGATCGTGTCGCCCGCCTGGGCGCCGGTGACTCCGGGGGTGTCCGGAAGCCCGAGAGTCGCCACACCGGACCCGGCGGAGGCGAGCAGCGCGTCGACATGGCCGTGGTAGCACCCGGCGAACTTGATCACCTTGGCGCGGCCGGTGAACCCGCGCGCGAGACGGATCGCGGACATCGTCGCCTCCGTACCGCTGGAGACGAGCCGCACCTGCTCGACGGGCTCGATGCGCGCGACGATCTCCTCGGCGAGCGCGACCTCGCCCTCGCCGGGCGTACCGAAGGACGTGCCGCGGGCGACGGCCTCCTGCACGGCGGCGATCACATCGGGGTGGGAGTGGCCGAGGATCATCGGCCCCCACGAGCAGACGAGGTCGACGTACTCACGGCCGTCGGCATCCGTCAGGTACGGACCGGTACCGGACACCATGAAGCGGGGCGTACCGCCCACAGCGCGGAAAGCGCGCACGGGAGAGTTCACACCGCCGGGCGTCACGGCCGCCGCACGGTCGAAAAGAGTCTGCGAAACTGGGGCGCTATACGGGAAGCTCACATGAACCATGGTGTCAGAGGCTTCGGACATCCTGCGGACAGGTGTTTCACTCCACGTTTTAGCCGGTGACCGTGGGGGAGGTCACTGACACGATGATCGGGTTGCGCGGCGGGGGCCGCGAGGCCTAGAAAAGCAGGGGCGGGCGCCCTGGAAAAGCAGTCGGGTGGAGATATGCATCGCGGTGGCGGACTGGGCGAGGGGACCGACGGCCTGGGTCCGCGGCGTGCCCGGCGGATCGGCAAGCACCGGCGCGAGGCGGAAGCGGCCGAGGCGGAGGCCTTGGCACGGGGCGATTCGGAGCAGGACCGGGCGGGAACCAGGAGTGGCCGGGTGGGCGGGGTGACCTACAAGTACTTCGGAGCCCCGGACGGCGCGACCGCCGCCCGCGTGCCCATCTCGATGCGCCCCGAAGAGCTCGGCGGCGACGAGCTCGGCATGGGCGGCATGTTCACGAAGATCAAGCCGGAGACGGTGGCCGCGATGGTCCTGACCGGCATCGAAGGCATACCCCTGCACAAGGTGCCCCCGCTCGAACTGGTCGTCCTGCACCCCGACTACGCCGTCGTGAAGCTCCCCATGACGGTCGTCGACCCGCTGCGCGGCGTCGGCGAGGAGTCGGTCGGCGCGGCGGCGTTCATCTGGTCCACGGTCCCCGACCGCGGCGGCCCGCGCGACGCGTTCAACGTCTACCAACTGCTGCACGAATGGCAGGACTTCAGCCACCGGCTGCATGACGCGGGGCATCAGGCGTACTGCCTGGTGTGGCCCTGACGCCCCCGCGACCCTCGCGCGTACGCCGGATCTACTCCGGCCGCAGCGCCGCCAGTTGCCGCTCGAAGGGGACGAACCCCTCGATCAGCTCCTCGTCCTGGACCGGCGCGGGCCGCATGATTCCGGCCAATTCCTTCGCCGCCCTCTCGATGCGCTCGTCCAGGCCGTCCGCGCCCCAGTCCTCGGACGCCGCGTAGACGGCCGTCGGCAGGACCACCGCCCGCAGGTACGCGAACAGCGGGCGCAACGCGTGTTCCAGGACCAGCGAATGCCGTGGGGTGCCGCCGGTCGCCGCGATCAGGACCGGCGTACCGGCGACGGCGTCCTTGTCCAGGACGGTCAGAACGTCGAAGAACGACTTGAACAGACCGCTGTACGAGGCCGAGAAGACCGGAGTGACGGCGATCAGACCGTCCGCCTCCTTCACCGCTTGGGCCGCCGCACTCAGCTCCGGGCCGGGGAAACCCGTGACGTAGTTGTGCGCGATCTCCACGGCCAGGTCGCGGAGTTCGACGACCTCGATCTCCACGTCGGCGTGGCGTCCGGTGGCCGCCGACAGGCGGTCGGCCAGGAGGCGGGTGGAGGAAGGGACACTCAGTCCCGCGGAGACGACGACGAGCTTCATGCGGTGACCTCCTCGGCCTGAGATGCCGCCACGCGGGTGGCGTGCGTCGGTGCGTCCGGGACGTTCGCCGGGCGGTTCTTGGCGAACTCCTCGCGCAGGACCGGGACGACCTCCTCGCCGAGGATGTCCAGCTGCTCCAGGACGGTCTTGAGGGGCAGGCCCGCGTGGTCCATCAGGAACAGCTGGCGCTGGTAGTCGCCGACGGCGTCGCGGAAGGACAGCGTCCGCTCGATGACCTCCTGCGGGGATCCGACGGTCAGCGGCGTCTGGGACGTGAACTCCTCCAGGGACGGGCCGTGCCCGTAGACGGGCGCGTTGTCGAAGTACGGCCTGAACTCCTTCACCGCGTCCTGGGAGTTCTTCCGCATGAAGACCTGACCACCGAGCCCGACGATCGCCTGCTCCTCGGTGCCGTGGCCGTAGTGCGCGTACCGGCGGCGGTAGAGGTCGACCATCTTCTTGGTGTGCTCCTGCGGCCAGAAGATGTTGTTGTGGAAGAAGCCGTCTCCGTAGTACGCCGCCTGCTCGGCGATCTCCGGGGAGCGGATGGAGCCGTGCCAGACGAAGGGCGCGACGCCGTCCAGCGGGCGGGGCGTCGAGGTGAACGACTGAAGGGGCGTACGGAACTTGCCCTCCCACGTCACGACGTCCTCGCGCCACAGGCGGTGCAGGAGCGCGTAGTTCTCGACGGCGAGGTTGATGCCCTGGCGGATGTCCTTGCCGAACCACGGGTACACCGGGCCGGTGTTGCCGCGGCCCATCATCACGTCGACCCGGCCGCCGGCCAGGTGCTGGAGCATCGCGAAGTCCTCGGCGATCTTCACCGGGTCGCTCGTGGTGATGAGGGTGGTGGAGGTGGAGAGGATCAGGTTCTCGGTGCGGGCGGCGATGTAGCCGAGCATCGTGGTGGGCGAGGAGGGGACGAACGGCGGGTTGTGGTGCTCGCCGGTCGCGAAGACGTCGAGCCCGACCTCCTCGGCCTTCAGCGCGATGGCCACCATGGCCTTGATGCGCTCGTGCTCGGTGGGGGTGCGGCCTGTCGTGGGGTCCGGCGTCACGTCGCCGACGCTGAAGATCCCGAACTGCATGCCGGATCCGGACTGCATGGCTGACTCACTCTCCGCAGGTTGTTGACACTTCAACTATACCTACGGAACGGTGGAGGGCCAGGGGGTATTCCCGGGCCACGCTCCGGCCCGGGACAGCGGCCAGGACACCGCCCAGGACTCGTCCGCCCCGGGAACCCCACCCGCCCCGCACAGCGTCTTGCGTGCAGTCACCACACAGCCGCACGGAGGTACGGAGGCAAGGCCGGCTCATGGCACACGAAGGAAACCAGCCGCGCGGCGGCATCGCCGGGGCACTCGGCATCACCGGACACCACCGCGGCGCACCGTACGGCTTCACCCTCCGCGTGTCCGCCCTGACAGCCGTGCTCGGCTGCGCGATCGTGGCCGGCGGATTCACGGCGACATGGGACACCTTCGAGGGCGTCCGGGACTACGCGGACCGCAACATCGCCAACGAGGACTCCTACGTGGCCTACGCCGACGGCGGCTGGTTCCCCTTGGTGAGGGTCGGTCTCGTGGTGTCGCTGCTGCTGCTCGTCCTGGCCCTCCTCGTCGTCTCCGTCCTGCACACCGCCTACGCGGTCGCCGCCTCGCACGACTCCCACGACTCCCACGCCGACGCGCGCGACGGCGGGCCACTGACCGTCCGCGAGCTGTGGCGGCGTACCCGGCGGCGCCTTCCCGCCGCCCTCGCGGTCAACGCTCTGAGCGGTCTGGCCGTGGGCGCCATGGCGTTGGCGGGCTACGTCCTGTGGATGACCGTCGAACTTGGCGAGGTGCCCGGAGTCGAGCCCACGCCCATCGGCGAAACCGCCACCCCGCTCTACACGCTGGTGGGGTGGGTGCTGCCGATCGCCGTCATGTACCTGGGCCCGCTGTTGTACTTCCGCCTGTCGCTGGCCACCGCCGAGACGGTCCTTGAGCGCCGCTCCCCGTTCGTGGCGCTGTACCGCTCGTGGGTACTGACCCGCCGCGCGCGGACGCGCACCCTCGGCCTCGGCACGCTGCTCACCGCGGGCGCGGCACTCGTCGTCCTCCTGGCCGGGTACGCGGCCGCCCCTCTCGCCCACTTCGCCGGGCTCGGCATGCTGTGGCTCAGCGACGACAACGTATGGATCACCGGCGTGCTGGTGATGATCGTGCCCACGGCCGTGGGCCTGCTCCTGCTGCCGCCGTTGGTCATGCCGCTGGTGTGCGCGGTGTTCGCCCGTCTCCACGGAGAGCTGCGCGCTCGCGAGGAGACGGGGCTGGGGCGGGGGCGGCCGGGCAAGGACTAGGCCTAGGTCGCGGTGGGGGCCTGCGGGGTCCAGTGGGGGTCCCGGCCCGTCTCCGCCAGGAGCCGCTCCAGCTCGGAGGCCTCTTCGGGTGCGGCGACCGGCTCCCCGAGGACGCCCATCTTCCGGGCGGTCGGACCCAGCCCCGCGACCGTTTCCCGCAGCACGGCGACGACGCCGATGCTCTCCGGGGCGGGCTCGTACTCCTGCCCCGTGGCGCGGGCCAGGTCCCAGGCGTGCACCGTCAGGTCGAGCAGCGCCATGCAGCCGACTGTCTTCGCGGGCATGGACATCGCGCCCGTGGTGCCCTCATCGGCTCCCGGCGCGGCCCAGGCGGCGACCAGCTTCCCCGCCTCGTCGGCGAAACGGTCGCGCCAGTCGGGGCCCTCGGCCACGTAGTCGGGGGATCCGCTGAAGTCGGAGTCCTGCTTCGCGGCCAGCGCCTGGAACTGGACGATCACCTGGAGAAGGTGGTTGACCAGGGCCTTTACGTCGTACTCGGCGCAAGGGGTGGGGGCGTCGAGGCGCTCTTCGGGGATGGCGCGGACCACGGGGACGGCGTGCGTGGTGGCCGCCTTCAGGAGGTCGGCCAAGCTGTTCTCACTCATGGCGTGACGGTAGGGCGGCGGCCGCTCCCGTGGCTTGAAGAAACACGACACGGGCGAGAGGCCCCGGCATACGATCCAGCCATGGCCGACGCTTCCGCTTCCGCCTCGGGGTCGGCTCCCGGGCCGGGGCCGCGGACCGACACCCGCGGCATCGTCGACGCCGCCGGGCTCTTCGCCCGCGTGCGTTTCCGCCGCATCGCTCCGGGCGCGGACGTACTGCGCTCCTACGTGGAGCAGTACTGGCTGATCGACTGGGACCTGACCGAGCCGTACGCCTCACACATCGTGCCGCACCCGTCCGTGAACGTCGTCTTCCAGCGGCTCCCCGGGCAGGAGCCGTTCGCCGAGGTGGCGGGGATCGGGCTCGGCCTCTTCACACAGAAGCTGGAAGGGCGGGGCCGGGTGTGCGGGGTGAAGTTCCGTCCCGGCGGCTTCCGGCCGTTCGCCCCTTCGGCGCCGGTGTCCACGTGGACGGGGCGACGGCTGCTGCCCCTGGAGGAGGTGTTCGGGGGGGTCCCCGAGGGCGCGCTGGACGCGGTGCTCTCCCCCGCCGAGGAGCACGCGCGCGTGGCGGCACTCGACGCCTTCCTGCTGAGCCTCGGGCCCACGCCCGACCCCCAGGCCGACCTCGCCATGGCCCTGGCGGAACGCATCCGCACGGACCGCGGGATCCGCCGGGTCGGTACGTTCGCACGGGCGGAGGGCCTGTCGGTCCGGGCCCTGCAGCGGCTCTTCTCGGCGTACGTGGGAGTCGGCCCGAAGTGGCTGATCCTGCGCCACCGGATCCACGAGGCGCTGGAACGCGCGGAAACGGACGCGGAGGTGGACTGGGCGGAACTGGCGGCAAAGCTGGGCTACGCCGACCAGGCCCACCTGATCAGGGACTTCACAACAACGGTGGGCGTACCGCCGACGGCGTACGCACAGGCTGGCTGAGAGCTGGGGCGGGCGTGGCCGGGGGGAGAGAACCCGCCACGGGGCGATTGTCAGAGGCACCGTCTAGCGTCAAGGCATGGAGAACCCGCCGCCGCGAGCCCCCGCACCCGTACACCTCGAACCCTGGTCGGAGGACGACCTCCCCCTGCTGGTCGCGAACAACTCGGCCGAGATGACCGCCCACTTGGGCGGGCCGGAGACGGAAGAAAAGCTGCTGGCCCGGCACCGCAGGTACCTCACGATGAACGGCCGCGGCCAGATGTTCCGCATAGCCCTCGGCACGGACGCCGTCGGCTCCATCGGCTACTGGGAGACCACCTGGCAGGGCGAGCCCGCGTGGGAGACGGGCTGGGGCGTACTGCCCGAGTTCCAGGGCCGCGGCATCGCGGCGGCAGCCGCACGCCTCGTCATCGCCGAGGCCCGCTCCGCCGACCCCCGCCGCCATCTCCATGCGTTCCCGTCCCAGGACCACACCGCCTCCAACGGCGTATGCAGGAAAGCCGGTTTCACGCTCCAGGGCACGTGCGACTTCGAGTACCCCAAGGGCCACTGGATGCGCTGCAACGACTGGAGCGTCGACCTGAGCAGCGCCGACACCCCCTGACGGACTCCGCCCCGTGCCACGATTCCCCCATGCTCATCGCCCGCTCCGCCGCCCTCTTCGCCCTCGCCGCACTCTTCGAGATCGGCGGCGCCTGGCTCGTCTGGCAAGGAGTGCGCGAACACAAAGGG
Source organism: Streptomyces sp. NPDC054866 (assembly GCF_053610745.1). Taxonomy (NCBI): domain Bacteria; kingdom Bacillati; phylum Actinomycetota; class Actinomycetes; order Kitasatosporales; family Streptomycetaceae; genus Streptomyces; species Streptomyces sp. NPDC054866. The sequence continues at coordinate 36,260 of NZ_JBSGZA010000003.1, read as the reverse complement.
TGGGCGTGGATCGGCGCGGGCGTCATCGCACTCGGCGTGTACGGCTTCGTGGCCACGCTCCAGCCCGACGCCGAGTTCGGCCGCATCCTCGCCGCGTACGGAGGCGTCTTCGTCGCGGGATCCATCGCCTGGGGCATGGTCGCCGACGGCTACCGTCCCGACCGCTGGGACGTGACCGGGGCGCTGATCTGCCTCGCGGGCATGGCGGTCATCATGTACGCGCCGCGAGGCCGCTGAGGACCACGGGCGGCCCGCCTATCCTTGGCCGAGGATCAGGACAGAACGTACGTACGCCATAGGAGCAGCCATGACCGCCGCCGCGAACGCCGCGCCCGCCGCCACCCGCATCGCGATCGTCACCGGCGCGAGCAGCGGCATCGGCGCCGCCACCGCGCGCGGACTCGCGGCCGCCGGCTACCGCGTCGTCCTCACCGCCCGCCGCAAGGACCGCATCGAGGCCCTCGCCGCCGAGATCACGGCCGCGGGGCACGACGCGATGGCGTACGCGCTCGACATCACCGACCGCGCCGCCGTGGACGAGTTCGCCACCGCCTTCCGCAAGGTCGCGGTCCTCGTCAACAACGCGGGCGGCGCGCTCGGCGCCGACACCATCGCCACCGGCGACCCCGCCGACTGGCGCCAGATGTACGAGACGAACGTCATCGGCACCCTGAACATCACCCAGGCCCTGCTCCCCGCACTCACCGCGAGCGGCGACGGCACGGTCGTGGTCCTCTCCTCCACGGCCGGCCACGGCACGTACGAGGGCGGCGGTGGCTACGTGGCCGCGAAGCACGCCGAGCACGTCCTCGCCGAGACCCTCCGCCTGGAGATCGTCGGCACTCCGGTGCGCGTCATCGAGGTGGCCCCCGGCATGGTCAAGACGGAGGAGTTCGCGACGACCCGCTTCGGCGGCGACGAGGAGAAGGCCGCGAAGGTCTACGCAGGAGTATCGGCCCCCCTCACGGCGGAGGACGTGGCGGACACGATCACCTGGGCGGTAACCCGCCCGCCCCACGTAAACATCGACCTCCTGGTGGTCCGCCCCCGCGCCCAGGCCTCCAACACGAAGATCCACCGGGAGCTGTAGGGCGGCCCAGCCTGCTGTTCAGCCCTTCACGCAGATGACCTGCTTGAGCTTGGCGACGACCTGGACCAGGTCGCTCTGCTGATCCATGACCTTCTCGATCGGCTTGTACGCACCCGGGATCTCGTCCACGACGCCCGAGTCCTTACGGCACTCGACGCCCAGCGTCTGCTCTTCCAGGTCCCGTACCGAGAAACGCTTCTTCGCCGCGTTCCGGCTCATCCGCCGACCGGCGCCGTGCGAGGCCGAGTTGAAGGACGCCGCGTTTCCGAGGCCCCGCACGATGTACGAACCGGTGCCCATCGAACCGGGGATGATCCCGAAGTCTCCGCTACCGGCGCGGATCGCGCCCTTCCGCGTGACCAGCAGGTCCATCCCGTCGTACCGCTCTTCGCTGACGTAGTTGTGGTGGCAGGAGATCACCGGCTCGAAGGTCACCTTCGCCTTCTTGAACTCCTTGCGGACCACGTCCTGGAAGAGCCCCATCATGATCGAGCGGTTGTACTTCGCGTACTCCTGCGCCCAGAAGAGGTCGTTCCGGTAGGCCGCCATCTGCGGGGTGTCGGCGATGAAGACCGCCAGGTCGCGGTCGACGAGTCCCTGGTTGTGCGACAGCTTCTGAGCCACCCCTATGTGGTGGTCGGCCAGTTCCTTGCCGATGTTCCGGGAGCCCGAGTGCAGCATCAGCCAGACCGATCCCGACTCGTCGAGACAGAATTCGATGAAGTGGTTTCCGGATCCGAGCGTTCCCATCTGCTTCGTCGCCCGCTCCTGACGGAATTTGACCGCATCGGCGATCCCGTCGAAGCGCGACCAGAAGTCGTCCCACGCGGACGTCCCGAACCCATGCAGCCGCCCCGGATCCACGGCATCGTCATGCATCCCCCGCCCCACCGGAATCGCCTGCTCGATCTTCGACCGAAGCCGCGACAGATCCCCCGGCAGGTCGTTCGCCGTCAGAGAGGTCTTGACGGCGGACATCCCGCAGCCGATATCCACACCCACCGCCGCAGGGCACACCGCCCCCTGCATGGCGATCACCGAGCCCACCGTCGCACCCTTGCCGTAGTGGACGTCCGGCATGACGGCCAGGCCCTTGATCCAGGGCAGGGTCGCCACGTTCTGGAGCTGCTGGAGTGCGACGTCCTCCACCGAGGCCGGGTCCGTCCACATCCGGATCGGTACCTTTGCCCCTGGAACCTCCACGTACGACATAACGTCCTCATTCCCCCGTAGTTGCATCAAAGTATCGAAAGTCTTGAAGCGCAAATACCGGCGCCAAGGTCAACGAAAGGGATCACGGACCGGCGTCCACGGCATTGCGTGCGATACACATTGTGTCCACCGGTCGCCCACCAGCGGCAACCCAATATCCCCGGCGAGAAGGAGCCCATACGGTGCAGCGGAAGGCCTACGTACCAGGCGTCGCGGCTCTCATCGCGGCGCTGCTCGCCGGCTGTACGGGCGGAGGCGCGCTCGGCGGGGAGCCGGACGACTCGAAGCCCGGCGACACCGGCGGGACGACCGCGGCCGCCGAGCCCGGCAAGTACCGCACGCTCCCCGAGCCCTGCGGCCAGGTCGACCGCGGCACGCTCGACTCGATGCTGCCCGGCATCGAGGAGATGCCGGACGAGGAGCAGCAGGAGAAGGCGTACGAGGGTGCGCCCACCGTCACGTACGACACCGACCGGCGTGTGGGCTGCCGCTGGAAGGTGGAGTCCTCGGACGCCACCCACCATCTGCTCGTCGACTTCGAGCGCGTCGTCTCGTACGACAACGCCGTGAGCGATGACACCCGTGCGACGGAGGTCTACGCGTCGAAGGTGCAGAAGGCGGATCTGCCCGAGCCCTCCGACACCCCGTCCGACGCCTCGTCCGGCACCTCGTCCGACGCCCCGTCCGCCGATGACGAGGAGGGGTCGGGCCCCAAGCCGTCCGACGGCGCCACCTCAGATGCGGACGAGTCCGGCAAGGGTGATGGTCAGGACAAGGGTGACGCGGGTGACAGCGCCTCCGGTGACTCCAGCGACTCCAGCAACTCGTCGGAAGACGCCGTCACCCCTCCCGCCCTCCTGCCCCGCACCCTCGACGACCTGGGCGACGAAGCCTTCGTCGACGACGCGCTCACGACGTCCGCTTCGGCGACCCGGCACCGCACGGTGACTGTGGTGTTCCGCACGTCGAACGTCATCGTGACCGTCGAGTACGACGAGCAGCCGGGGCGTCGCACCGAGCTGCCCGACAGCAAGGAAATGCAGGACAAGGCGCAGGAACTGGCCGGAAGCCTGGCCGACAGGTTCTCCGATTAGGGATGGTTCGGACGGGCCGTCGGCTGTCCCGAAGCGGAGTCGTCCGCGTCGGGCACGGCGTACCGTGGCCCATCGAACCGACGACAGCCGTCTTGAGTGACTTGAGTGAAGGAACCATGCACCGACCAGCACAGCGACTCACCCGCATACTCACCTGCGCAGCCGCCGTACCGGTGATCCTCATTGCCTCCGGCTGCTCCTCCGACTCCGGCTCGGGCTCGGACGGGGCCAAGAAGGACTCGGGTTCAAAGGCTTCCGCCTCCGCCCCGGGCAAGGACAAGGCCGCGACCGTGGAGAAGGCGGCGTTCGGCAAGCTGCCCGAGCCCTGCGACGTCCTGTCGAAGAAGACGCTCGGCGACCTCGTCCCGGAGGCGAAGGACAAGTCGGGCAAGGCGGGCACGTCCGATGACACGTCGGCGCGCGGCACCTGCTCCTGGGACAGCCTGGAGAACAACGGCGTCGACGGCTCGCAGTTCCGCTGGCTGCGCGTCTCGCTGATGCGCTTCGACTCGGACGCGTCGCTCGGCAGCGGCGCCAAGCGCGCGCAGAGCAACTTCGCGAAGCAGGTCGCGGACGCTCAGGCGACGGAGGGCGCGAAGAGCGTCAAGACGGAGCCGGTGCCTGGTCTTGGCGACCAGACGACGGTCGTGCACTACGACCTGAAGAAGGACAAGGAAAACTTCAAGCAGCAGACGGTCGTGACGCGCGTGGAGAACGCCGTCGTCACGATCGACTACAACGGCGCGGGCCTGGCGGGCGACAAGGCTCCGAGCTCGAAGGACCTGTCCAAGGACGCCGAGAAGGCCGCGAAGGAGGCCGCCGAGGCGGTCGTCTCCGCGAACAAGGCGGGCGGCACGAGCGAGGGCTCGGGCAGCGGCTCCAAGGACCCGAAGGGCTCCGAGGACCCGAAGGGCTCCGAGGACCCGAAGGGCTCCGAGGACCCGAAGGCCTCCGAGGGCTCCAAGGACTCGGGCTCCAAGTCCAAGTCCAGCTCCAAGCCCAAGAGCTGACGCCGGGCGCGTAGCGCCCGCGTGCGCGTCTCGCGCGTAATTCGCGCGTGACTCGCACGCAACTCGCGGCGATTGCACGGAAGTTGTGGAGCCCGGCCCCCTGGTGGCCGGGCTCCTGCCGTACCGGCACACCGGCTTCCGCATGCGTGTGCCAGGCTGTCGCTCGCAACAAACCGAACAGGGAGGGGTTCGCGGGTGGCCGCGATGCAGCTGACACGCACGCACCGAATACTCATCGGCGTGGTCGTCGCCGGTGCGGTCGTCATCGCCGGCATCGGTTTCGCGGGGTCGTACGCGGCCGTGCGCGAGCTCGCCGAGCAGAAGGGCTTCGGCAGCTTCTCGGTGGTCTTCCCCATCGGCATCGACGCGGGCATCTGCGTCCTGCTGGCGCTCGACCTCCTGTTGACCTGGATCCGCATTCCCTTCCCGCTGCTGCGCCAGACGGCGTGGCTCCTGACGGCGGCGACGATCGCCTTCAACGGCGCGGCCGCCTGGCCCGACCCGCTGGGCGTGGGCATGCACGCCGTCATCCCGATCCTGTTCGTGGTCGCCGTCGAGGCGGCGCGGCACGCGGTGGGCCGGATCGCGGACATCACCGCCGACAAGCACATGGAAGGCGTACGCCTCACCCGCTGGCTCCTGTCGCCCGTACCCACGTTCAAGCTGTGGCGCCGGATGAAGCTCTGGGAGATCCGCTCCTACGAGCAGGTCATCCAGCTGGAACAGGACCGCCTCATCTACCAGGCCCGCCTCCAGGCCCGCTTCGGCCGCTCCTGGCGCCGCAAAGCCCCCGTCGAATCCCTGATGCCACTGCGCCTGGCCCGCTTCGGCGTACCGCTCGCGGAGACGGCTCCCGCGGGGCTCGCGGCCGCGGGCATCGAGCCCGCCCTGCTGCCGCCGGCGCCGGAGGTGCAGCAGCGCCCGGAGCTGACCACGCCGTCGGCGCCCGCGCCGCGGCTGGAGGCCGAGGCCCAGCCGGAGCCCGAGCCAGAGCCGCAGGAGCAGCAGCCGGAGGCCCCGGGGGCGCACGTGAGCCCGTGGTTCGCGGCTCAGCAGCCTTCGTACGTTCCTGAAGAGCCGCACGACCAGTGGTACGCGGACCAGCAGGCCTATGCGGAACAGCAGGCCTACGTCGAGCAGCAGGAGTACCTGGAGCAGCAGCAGGCGTACTTCGACGAGCAGGGCGGGGCGGCGACTGCTCCCGAGCCCGCGTTCCCGGTCCCCGCGGGGCCGGGCCGCACGCGCCCGCTGGGGGGTCAGCATCTGATTCCGGGGCCGCGGGAGGAGTCCGCGGAAGCGGTGGAGGCCGTGCCGGGGGCCGTGGAGGCCGAGTTGGATGAGCTGCCCGACGCGTCCGGCCTCCCGGAGGACGTCTCGCGTGACGACGCGTACTTCGCGGCGTTCCGCAAGTACGTGAGCGAGCTCGGGGACTACCCCAACGCCCGGCAGTTCGGCCTGTACTTGATGGACCTGTACGGCGTCACGGGCCAGGCGGGCGGCCCTCCGGCGGAGAGCACGCTGCGCCCGTACCTGCGTGACTTCCGGGGCCGCTACCAGGAGGAGCTGGACTCGCAGTACAGCGCTTAGCGGGGTTCAGGTCCTGCTGCGGGCGCGGTTCTTGGAGGTCTCGCCCCAGATGGCGAGGGCGGCGCCGACGGCGAAGAGGGCGATGTATCCGGGGGTGGGTACGTCCCACCACTTGTGGATGAGGCCCCACGACTCGTCCCCGAAGATGCGGCCGGCGGCGCCGAGGGCTCCCTGGATACCGACGACCCATCCGACGATGGCGATGATTTCCTTCATACGTCCACGATCACGGGCCCCGGGGCCTTGCGCGTCCTGCCCGGGATCGATCTCCACGTACACCAAAGGATGCAGCTCCCTCCCCCACGGCCGCGCGCCCCGAACTCCACCGCGTCCCCACGCCGCGCCCCTGCCAAGCCCGCCGCTGGACGGCGAGAACGCCACCGCGCCCCCTCCCAAGCCCGCCGCTTCGCGGCGGATGTCCCCCACCCACCCACCCGATTGCCCCGCAGCCTCACCTGCCCCGAACAAGCTTTCCCGCCCACCCACCCGATCACCCCGCAGCGCCCCTGCACGAACAGGCCTCTCCCACCCACCCGCCCGATCACCCCACGGCCACCCGTTCCCGAACAGGCCTTCCCGCCCACCCACCCGATTGCCCCGCGGGGTAACGGGTGGGTGGGTGGGAGAACTCCGCCGCGAAGCGGCGGTCCAGTCCACGGCACGCAAAGGCGGGCAACGCCCGACCAACGCCGCCAGACCCGAAGCCTGGCTCACGGCACGCGAAGCGAGGCAGCCCCAAGCCCCAGGCCTCCCCCCACGGCACGCGAAGGGGGCGCCGCCCAGGTCACTGGACGGCGCCCCCTACCCCGTACCGCCAAAGCGGTTAGCGTTACGCGCCCAGCAGCTTTCGCACCCTCTCCGCGCCCACGGCGAGCAACAGCGTGGGCAGGCGCGGGCCCGTCTCCCGGGTTACCAGGAGGCGGTACAGCAGGGCGAAGAAGGACCGCTGCGCGACCTTGATCTCCGGGGGGAGTTCCTTCGCCGTCGCGTCCGCCGAGAACCCTGCCCGCACCTTCGGCACGCCGTACACCAGGTGCGTGAGCCCGTCGAGGGACCAGTGCGAGTCAAGGCCGTCCAGGAGCAGCCGCAGCGACTCGCGGCCCTCGTCGTCCAGGGACGAGAGCAGCTCCGTGTCCGGCTCCGCGCGGACGATCGTGCGCGCTTCGGCCGGGACCTGGGTGGTGATCCAGTTCTCGGCGCGGTCCAGGCGGGGCCGCGCCTCGTCCAGGGACGAGATCGGGTCCGTCGGGTCCAGGTCCCGCAGAATCCGCAGCGTCTGGTCCTCGGCGCCCGCCGTGACGTCCGCGACGGACGCGAGCGTCCGGTACGGCAGCGGACGCGGAGTCCGAGGAAGCTCGCCCGCGGCAGTCCGCACCGCACGCGAGTGCGCGGCGGCATCAGCGGGCAGCACGGTCCCGTCCGCGACCTTCGCGTCCAGCTTGTCCCACTCGTCGTAGAGCCGCTGGATCTCCTGGTCGAAGGCGATCTTGAAGGACTGGTTCGGCTTGCGGCGCGCGTACAGCCACCGGAGCAGCGGCGCCTCCATGATCTTCAGCGCGTCGGCCGGAGTCGGCACGCCGCCCTTCGACGACGACATCTTCGCCATCCCGGAGATGCCGACGAACGCGTACATGGGACCGATCGGCTGCACGCCGTCGAAGATCTCGCGCACGATCTGCCCGCCGACCACGAACGACGAACCGGGAGACGAGTGGTCCACGCCGCTCGGCTCGAAGATGACGCCCTCGTACGCCCAGCGCATGGGCCAGTCGACCTTCCAGACCAGCTTGCCGCGGTTGAACTCGCTCAGCAGGACCGTCTCGGTGTGCCCGCAGTCCGCGCACACGTACGAAAGCTCGGTGCTCTCGTCGTCGTACGACGTGACCGTGGTCAGGTCCTTCTCGCACGCGCCGCAGTACGGCTTGTACGGGAAGTACCCGCTGCCGCCGCCGCTGCCGTCGTCCTCGCTCGCGGCGCCGGACCCCTCGGCGGCCTCCAGCTCGGCCTCGTCGACCGGCTTCTGCGACTGCTTCTGGCCGCCCTTCCCGGGGGCCTTCTTGGTGCGGTACTGGTCGAGGATCGCGTCGATGTCACCGCGGTGCTTCATCGCGTGCAGGATCTGCTCGCGGTAGACGCCCGAGGTGTACTGCTCGGTCTGGCTGATCCCGTCGTACTCCACGCCCAGCTCGTCGAGCGCCTCGGTCATGGCCGCCTTGAAGTGCTCGGCCCAGTTCGCGTACGCGGAACCGGCCGGGGCGGGCACGGAGGTGAGGGGCTTGCCGATGTGCTGGGCCCAGGACTCGTCGATGCCGGGGACGCCGGCCGGGACCTTGCGGTACCGGTCGTAGTCGTCCCAGGAGATCAGGTGCCTGACCTCGTGCCCGCGCCGCCGGATCTCGTCCGCGACCAGGTGCGGGGTCATGACCTCGCGGAGGTTGCCCAGGTGGATCGGGCCCGAGGGGGAGAGCCCGGAGGCGACGACGACCGGTTTGCCCGGGGCACGACGCTCCGACTCGGCGATGACCTCGTCCGCGTAGCGGGAGACCCAGTCGGTGGTATCAGTGCTCTGAGCCACGATCGGCACGCCTTTCTTCTTCTGCTCTGCTTCTACGTGAGTACCGCTTGTCGGAGTCATTCTCCCAGGTCGCCCCGCAACCGCGAAAACCGCTTTTCACCCCGTGGGATACTCGAATTTCTAGACCCCCAGCAACCAGGCACCCGAGCAGAACGGCACCCATTCATGGCCTCGGTCACGTCCCTCACCGCCTCCGTCCACCAGCGCCTCGCGGACGCCCTCTCGGCTGCCCTGCCGGAGGCCGGCTCCGCCGACCCGCTGCTGCGACGAAGCGACCGGGCCGACTACCAGGCCAACGGGATCCTGGCCCTCGCCAAGAAGGCGAAGGCGAACCCGCGCGAGCTCGCGACGAAGGTCGTGGACGCGATCGACGCCCCTGACCTGCTGAAGGACGTCGAGGTCTCGGGCCCCGGCTTCCTGAACGTCACGGTCACCGACAAGGCGATCACCGAGAACCTCGCCGCGCGCGCCGCCGACGGCGACCGCCTCGGCGTGCCGTACGCCGAGAAGCCCGGCACGACGGTGGTCGACTGGGCCCAGCCGAACGTGGCCAAGGAGATGCACGTCGGCCACCTCCGCAACTCGGTGATCGGCAATTCGGTCGTCAAGATCCTCGAGTTCACCGGCGAGAAGGTGGTCAGCCGCCACCACATCGGCGACTGGGGCACTCAGTTCGGCATGCTCGTGCAGTACTTGCTGGAGCACCCGGACGCGCTGGGCCACCAGGCCGCCGACGGAACCGAGCAGGCGGGCGAGGAGGCGATGTCCGGCCTCAACCGCGTCTACAAGGCGTCGAAGGTGCTCTTCGACTCCGACGAGGAGTTCAAGACGCGGGCCCGGCGCCGGGTGGTCGACCTCCAGGCGGGCGACCCGGAGACCCTCGCGATCTGGCAGCGGTTCGTGGACGAGTCGAAGGTCTACTTCTACTCGGTCTTCAACAAGCTGGACGTGGAGATCGCCGACGAGGACATCGTCGGCGAGTCCGGCTACAACGACATGCTGGCGGAGACCTGCCGCATGCTGGAGGAGTCCGGCGTCGCGGTCCGGTCGAACGGCGCGCTGTGCGTCTTCTTCGACGACGTGAAGGGCCCGGACGGCAACCCGTCCCCGCTGATCGTCCAGAAGTCCGACGGCGGCTTCGGGTATGCGGCCACGGACCTCTCCGCGATCCGCGACCGCGTCTTCAACCTCAAGGCCGACACGCTCCTGTACGTGGTGGACGCGCGGCAGTCCCTGCACTTCAAGATGGTCTTCGAGACGGCCCGCAGGGCGGGCTGGCTGACCGAGGACGTCCAAGCGGTGCAGCTCGGCTTCGGCACGGTCCTCGGCAAGGACGGCAAGCCGTTCAAGACGCGTGAGGGCGAGACCGTACGCCTCATCGACCTCCTCGACGAGGCGATCGACCGGGCGTCGGCCATCGTCCGCGAGAAGGCCAAGGACCTCACCGAGGAGGAGATCGCCGAGCGCGGCGCCCAGGTGGGCATCGGCGCGGTGAAGTACGCGGACCTGTCGACGTCGGCGGTGCGCGACTACAAGTTCGACCTGGACCAGATGGTGTCCCTGAACGGCGACACGAGCGTCTACCTCCAGTACGCGTACGCCCGTATCCAGTCGATCCTGCGCAAGGCCGACGACGTCTCGCCCAAGGCGCACCCGGAGCTCGAACTGGCGGACGCCGAGCGGGCGTTGGGCCTCCACCTCGACCAGTTCGCGGAGACGATCGCGGAGGTCGCGCAGGAGTACGCGCCGCACAAGCTGGCCGCGTACCTGTACCAACTGGCGTCGCTGTTCACGACGTTCTACGACAAGTGCCCGGTCATCAAGCCGAAGCCGCCGCAGGACATCGCGGAGAACCGCCTGTTCCTCTGCGACGTCACCGCCCGCACGCTGCACCAGGGCATGGCGCTCCTCGGCATCAGGACGCCTGAGCGCCTCTAACCGCGAAGCGCGTCCCCGAGCCTGCGCAGTCCCTCGGCGATCTCGTCGGGGGACTGCGTCACGAAGCACATCCGCAGCGTCGCCGGGTCCGGCTCCCCGGCGAAGAACGGCGCCCCCGGCACGTACGCCACGTCATGCTTGACGACCTCGGGGAGCAGCGCGGCGGTGTCGTACCCATCGGGCAGCTTCGCCCAGACGAACATGCCGCCCTCCGGCCGGAGCCAGCTGGACCCCTCGGGCAACGCGTCCCCGATCCCCGCGAGCATCGCGTCACGGTGCACGCGGTACTCCCCCGCGACGTGCGCGACATGCGCGTCCAGGTCGCTGTCCGCCAAGTACCGCGCCGCGGCAAGCTGGTTGACTGTGGGCGTGTGCAGATCCGCGGCCTGCTTGGCGATGGCGCAGGCCCGCAGCAGCGCGGCGGGCCCCCGCAGCCAGCCGAGCCGCATGCCCGGCGCCATGACCTTGGAGAAGCTGCCGAGCAGTACGGTGCGGTCCTCGGCCCCGGGGTACGAGGCGATCCACGGCACGCGCTCACCCTCGAAACGCAGCTCCCCGTACGGGTCATCCTCGACGATCCACAGACCGCGCCGCGCGGCGACGTCCGCGATCGCGGCGCGGCGCCCGGCGGGCATGGTGCGGCCGGTGGGGTTCTGGAAGGTGGGGACGGTGTAGAGCAGCTTGGGCCGGTGCAGGGCGACGAGTTCGTCGAGGGCGTCGGGGTCGATCCCGGCCTCGTCGCAGGGCACGGGCACGACATGGGCGCCCGCGAAGCCGAACGCCTGAAGTGCGGCCAGATAGCAGGGGCTTTCGACGAGGATGACCTCGCCGGGCTCTATGAGGGCGGTGGCCAGCAGGGATAGCGCCTGCTGCGATCCGGTGGTGACGAGGAGGTCGTCGACTCCGGTCGCGAGCCCGCGCACGGAGAACCGCTCGGCGATGGCGGCGCGCAGGGCGGGTTCGCCCTCGGTCGTGGAGTACTGGAGCGCGCGCTCGGGCTGCTCGGTGAGCACGGCGTGGAAGGCCGCGGCGATGCCGTCCTTGTCGAAGAGACCGGGGGCGGGAAGCCCGCCCGCGAAGTTGATGACCTCGGGCCTAGCGGTCACGGCCAGGATGTCCCGTACCGGAGAGCCCCCAACCGAGGCGGCACGCGAGGCGAGCGGCGGGGTGGGTGCGACGGCGGGGGCGGGCTCGGTGACGGTCACGGCGACGGCTCCTTCGGCACGGTCGGATGGCTCGATTCGCACCCTAGGCACGTAAGTGCGGTCTACACACGCCATTCCGGAATGCGGACTCCGCCGGTCAGGCCCCAGCTGGCCAGCAACTACTGGGCTGAGTCAGCCCCTTGGTCGTCATCGCGATTGGTCTTCATCCACTTCTTGCTGTCGAGCGAGTACCCGAAGACGGGACGGCCCTGGTCGCCGCTCGTGGCGAACGGCTTGCCCGTGTCGTCGATGCGAACCGTGCCGTGCCGGGTGCCACTCGACCACTCCAGCTCCAAGTACCACCGTACGTAGTGGGTGTTGGCGGTCGCGTTGATGTAGAACGCCTCGGGGTCGCTCGCGCTCACCTTGTAGGGGAAGCCGCTCTCCCCACCCTGTGGCGTCGGGCGGGGCACCGACGCGTCCAGGTTGACGTCGAAGGAGTGCTGGGGCACGCTGCCGCCGCAGCCGACGCCGAGGTAACCCATCTTGTAGTTGTTCCAGGCGAGGGGCGCGCTGGTTCCGGCGACGCGGACGTTCAGGGACTCCAGGACGACGGTGTCCTTGCCCGTCCCCTGCACGGTCAGCTTCACGGTCTGATCCCGGGCGGAAACCGCGCCGTTCGCGGACACCCAGCCGGGGGCGTCCTGTTCATTGGGGGGCGGGGAGAGACTGCCGGGGCCCTTGTCGACGAGGTAGGGATGGCCGCAGGGAGCATCCCAGTACTGAGGCTGAGTGGAAACGGTCACCGGAACAGCACCGGTGCCCCCGCCGGCACCCCCGGGCCCTCGGGGCTCGCCCCCACCACCCTTGCCCTCACCCTTGCCCTTGCCCCCGCTCTCCGGCTTGTCGGATGCCGCCGTCTCCTTGCCGCCCTTGCCCTTGCCGGGCTCCTTCTCGGAGGGCGACGCGGACACGGCGTCCGGGCTTCGGTCCAACTCCCCACCCTCCGCGCTCGGGGAGCCGGTGGAGACATGGTCACGGTCACCGCCGCCGGATGAGGCCTGCACGGCGACGACGGTGGCACCAAGGGCAAGAACAACACCGACGGCAACGAGCACACGGGCCCGGGGCACCCGCTTCCCAACTACGGCAGGGACAGGGCCGATAACGATGCCGGGAGCACGATCACGGGGACTCTCGTCGCCCCCATCGCCCACGGCACCGGCAGCCGCAACAACACCACCAGCAGCAGGAGAAGCAGGAGCGGACGTCCCCTCCCTACGGCCCCGCTCCCGATCCCCTCGCGACGCATCGGCCAGGATCCACCGCCGATGGACCTCGACCATCTCCTCCCGCGAGGCCCCGCACACCCGGGCGAGCCGCTCCAACGGAGCGAACTCCGTAGGTACGGCAGACCCGTTCACATACCGGTGCAGCGTCGAGGTCGACACATGCAACCGCTTGGCCAGCGCCCCGTAACTGAGCCCCGACCTCTCCTTCAGCTCCCGCAGCAACTCCGCGAGATCGCCCGCCCCCACGCTCTCTCCATCCCATCCGGCCGTTCCATGGAACGGAGTTTCCGCAGTTCACAGCCGTACGACTGTCCCAACGTCCCCAACTGCCGTCCCACGCTGGCCCCTGGGACAAAACCCCGCACAAGCTGTGGCCATACAAGCACGCCACATCCGGGAGCCTCTCGGCGCGGCTCGCGTCGCTCCCGTCACACCGAAAGAGACCAGCCATGCGATTCAGCACCAAGGCAACCGCAACTGCCGCAGCCCTCACCGCGGCCCTCTCGCTCACCGCGCTCGGCAGCGCCGCGTCGGCCGCGACCCCCGCCGCGAAGGCGGCGCCGGTCACGTGCACGGCCGCCACCACAAAGGTCACCGTGCAGGAGGTCGACCGCCCCATCAACCACCTGCTCCTGAAGGCCAAGAACACGGGCACGAAGACGTGTTACGCGTACGGCGCCCCGTTCCTCCGCTTCGACGAGGCCCAAGCGGCCACTCCGTGGCTCGACGCGAGCATGCCCCAGGCGGTCGTCACCCTCAAGCCGGGCCAGACGGCGTACGCGGCCATCGGCACGTCATCCCCCGAGGGCACGAACGGCTCCCAGGCCCACAAGCTGGAGGTCCACTTCTCCAACAGCGCGATGAACGGCAGCGTGGGCACCCCGGCGGACGCGAAGCTTCCGCAGGCAGGCGTGTACGTGGACAGCTCGGCGTTCGTAACGTACTGGCAGACGTCGGCGTCGGACGCGCTGATGTGGTGATGTGGTGATGTGGTGACGCTGCGGTGAAGCCCCTCGCCGCAGCGAAGCAGCAACCGTAGGGAACTACTGATTAGCGTGGTACTTGCGGGTGGGTGGCTGAGCGAGCCTCCATCCCTTGGGGGGACACTCGGGCCCGGTGGGGGCTGACTTTCGTCGGCTGATGTCCGAACGGGCCCCAGATTCAGCAATCCCTCAACAACCAACAACCAACGACCCGCTCGCGCCACTCGCGCCACTCGCGCCACTCGCGCCAAAAGACAGCAGCAACGAGGAGGGGGAGTGGGGGTCGGGGTGGGACTTTCGTTGCGGGCGGGGCTGGGGGCGGGACTTTCATTGCGGGCGCGGGCTGGGGGGGGCGAGTGGTGCGGGTGGGGGCAAGCAGTGCGCCCTGGGGGCGGAATGCAAGAAAGTCCCACCTCCTCCCGCAAAACCCCAGCTCGCATCCGGAGAGCGTGGGAATTTCCTGCAACGGGCGATGGGCAATAGGTCATGGCCTTCGCTCTGCCAGCGATCTAGCGGCGGCCTGGCGGCGATCTAGCTGCGACCGGCTGACGGTCTGTCGGCGATTGGCGCGTATCGGGGACCCATCACAGGCCCATCGGAGGCGCGAGTTGCGGATGTGCTGCGAGTGGCGGGCCATGGGGACGAGATGCGAGAAAATCCCACCCCCTCCCCGCAAAACCCCAGCTCGCATCGGGGGAGCGAGGGAATTTGCCGCAATGGGCGTGGGCAATAGGCAATGGGCGTCGCTCTGCCAGCGATCTACCGGCGCTCTAGCTTCGACCTGCCGACGCTCTGCCGGCCATCTGGCGCCGATTGGCGCGCATCGAGAACCCGTCGGGGACCCATCGCGGGCCCATCGCGGGCCCATCGGGTGCTGCGAGTTGCGGATGTGCTGCGAGTGGCGGGCCATGAGGGCGGAATGCAAGAAAATCCCACCCCTCCCCGCAAACACCCAGCTCGCCTCCGGAGCGCCCGGGATTTCTCTGCAATGGATCTCTGGACCTCTGAACCTCTGGACCTCTGGACCTCAACCCACCAACGACCGGCGGACAGGCGACGGCCGCCGCGCCCCTCCCCCCTCCCTGTTGCTGCGTCTCTGGCTGTTGCTGTTGCTGTTGCCAGCCACGCTAGGGGCAATGACGTGAAAACCCAGAGTTCAATCCATCCATGGCCACGTCCGAACATCAGCCGACGAAAGTCAGCCCCCACCGGACCCGAGTGTCCCCCCATGGGATGGAGGCTCGCTCAGCCACCCACCCCCAAGTACCACGCTAAATGCATTGCAACTCGCCCCAGCCACCCACTCACCAGCAGGTAAGTACCGCACTAATTAGTCGGTACTTGTCGCAACCGCAGGGCCCCACGAGGATCAAGGGCGTACCCAAAAGCGCCGAGAAGCACCCCCTCAAGGAGCCCCCATGCCAACCCCCACTGACACCCCCACCCCCACCCCCCAACCCCCCACAACCCTCCTAGGCCTAGGCCGAATGGGCACCGCCCTAGCCGCCGCCCTGATCAAAGCCGGTCACCCGACCACGGTCTGGAACCGCACCGCCTCCAAGACCGGGCCCCTCGTCGCCCAGGGGGCAGCCCCCGCGACCACGCCCAGGGAAGCCATCACCGCGAGCCCCCTGATCATCGTCTGCCTCACCACCAACGCGGACGTCCGCGCCCTCCTCGCCCCCGAGGTGGACGCCCTCGCCGGGCGTACGGTCGTGAACCTCACGAACGGAACGCCCAACCAGGCAAGGGAGTTGGCGGACTGGGCGGCGGCCCACGGCATCGCGTACATCGACGGCGGCATCATGGCCGTCCCCCAGATGATCGCGACGCCCGGCGCGTACATCCTCTACAGCGGCGCGGACGAGGCGGCCTTCGCCACCCACCGCCCCACCCTGGAGGCGCTCGCGGACACCAAGTGGGTCGGCGACGACCCCGGCGGCGCAGCGCTCTACGACCTGTCCCTGCTCACGGGGATGTACGGCATGGTGATGGGCGTAGCCCAGGCGTACGCGCTGATCGGCAGCGGAGGCGTACCGGCCCGGGAGTTCGCGCCGCTGCTCAGGGAGTGGGTCAACGCCATGACGGACGGCCTGGTGCCCGGCATGGCCGAGGCCCTGGACTCCGGGCAGCACCTCACGGACGTATCGTCCCTGGAGATCAACCAAGCCGCGCTCCCCAACTTCCTTACGGCATACGCCCAGGCGGGGATCAGCGACGAACTCTTCAGGCCGCTCCAGGGCCTCTTGGACCGCTCGATCGCCGAGGGCCACGCGGCGGACGGGCTCTCGCGCCTGGCGACCCTCCTCAAGAAGAGCCAGGCCATGCCAGCCTGAGGCTGAGGCTGAGGCTGAGGCTAGAGCTAAGGCACCAGCACGACCTTCCCCGTAGTCTGCCGCCGTTCCATCGCCGCATGCGCCCGCGCCGCCTCCGCCAGTGGGAACGTCTGCACCGCAGGCACCAACTCCCCCTTGGCCGCCGCCTCCAGGGCCCGCCGCTCGCGGTCGGGACCGTCCTCGGGTCGGGCTAGCAGCTGCATCAGCGCGTTCGTGACGGTGATGCCCCGCTCCTCCACGACACCCGCGTCCGGCTCGAACCCTTCCTGCGAGGACCAGCCGATGACCACGTAACGCCCGCCATCGCCGATGAGCCCGAACGCGGCGGCCGACTTCTCGCCGCCCACCCCGTCGATCACGACCGTCACCTGGCGCCCGTCGAGGCGCTCACGCACGGTATCCGCCCAGCCGGGCTCGTTGTAGTCGACGGCGAGATCGGCGCCGAGCCCCCGGACGGCCTCGACCTTGTCGGCCCCGCCTGCGGCACCGATCACCACCGCCCCGACGCCACGGGCGTACTGCACCACGAGCCGCCCGATGCCACCGGCGGCTGAAGTCACCAACACCACATCGGAGGAGGTGAGTTGGGCTACATCCAGAAGCCCCATGGTCGTCGAACCGGTCATCACCATGGCCACGGCTGACTCGAACCCGAGCCCGTCCGGCACCTCGTGCAGCTGGGCGAGGTCGGCCACCGTCAGTTCGGCGTACCCGCCGGGCTCACTGCGCGGGGTCACGACGGCCCGGCCGAGCCACGCGGGATCCACCCCGGGCCCCACCGCGTCGACGACTCCGGCGACTTCCCCGCCGAAGACGGAGGGCAGTTCGGGCAGCGGCGGCGCCATGTCACTCGCGTCGCCGCGCCGCATGACGGTCTCGACGTAGTGAACTCCCGCCGCCCGTACGGCGATCCGCACCTGGCCCGGCCCCGCGAGGGGGTCGGGCCAGGTCTCGTACGTCAGATTCTCGGCGGGCCCGAACTCGTGCAGCACAACGGCGCGCATACGTCCTCCTCAGAACGTCGACAGAACGTCTATGCACACCACCCTGCGACCTCAACCAAACTTGAGGTCAAGCGGCCGCCCGTTTCACAGCTTCCGCGCCACCTCCGTGGCCCAGTACGTGAGGATCATGTTCGCGCCCGCGCGCTTGATGCCGGTGAGTGACTCCATGATCGCCTGGTCCCGGTCGATCCAGCCGCGCTCGGCGGCGGCCTCGATCATCGAGTACTCGCCACTGATCTGGTACGCCGCCACCGGCACGTCGACCGCGTCGGCGACCTTGGAGAGGATGTCCAGGTAGGGGCCCGCCGGCTTCACCATCACCATGTCGGCACCCTCGTCGAGATCGAGCGCCAGCTCGCGCAGGGACTCACGGGCGTTGGCCGGGTCCTGCTGGTAGGTCTTGCGGTCGCCCTTCAGGGACGAACCGACAGCCTCGCGGAAGGGGCCGAAGAAGGCGGACGAGTACTTGACGGTGTAGGCGAGGATCGAGACGTCCTCGTGCCCGACCTGGTCCAACGCGTCGCGGATGACGCCGACCTGACCGTCCATCATGCCGCTCGGGCCCACCACGTGGGCGCCCGCGTCCGCCTGGACCTGCGCCATCTCCGCGTACCGCTCAAGGGTGGCGTCGTTGTCGACGCGCCCCTCGGCGTCGAGGACACCGCAGTGACCGTGGTCGGTGAACTCGTCGAGGCACAGGTCGGACATGACGATGAGGTCGTCACCGACCTCGGCGCGTACGTCGCGCAGGGCGACCTGGAGAATCCCGTCCGGGTCGGTGCCGACGGTCCCGGCGGCGTCCTTCTTCTCCTCCTCCGGCACCCCGAAGAGCATGATCCCGGAGACCCCGGCCTCCATCGCCTCGACGGCGGCCTTCTTCAGGCTGTCGCGGGTGTGCTGGACGACGCCGGGCATGGCGCCGATCTCCACGGGGGCGCTGATCCCCTCGCGCACGAACGCGGGGAGGATCAGGTCGGCCGGGTGGAGGCGCGTCCCGGCGACCATGCGCCGCATGGCGGGGGTCGTCCGAAGGCGGCGGGGCCTGGCCCCGGGGAAGGATCCGTACTTGGTGGTCACTGTCTCTCTCACCTCACGCTGTGTCTGGCACTCCGGCCCGCCCCAGACCCAACCTCAAACGCCGGACAGGCTGGGATATCCAGCCTGTCCGGCGTTTGAGGACGAACTCGGCGAAGCCGGTGATCAACGGTACGCCTGAGCCTCAGGGTGCCGTACGCCGCCTACGGGAACCAGGCCGCCGCTCGCTGGGCCGGGTGACGGGGTCCCCCGCGTCGAGCGCAGCCATCCGACGCCGGGTTCCGAACTCCGCCAGCGCCTCGGCCAGCTTGTGGACCGAAGGCTCCGGAGCCATCACGTCCACCCGGAGCCCGTGCTCCTCCGCGGTCTTGGCGGTGGCAGGGCCGATGCAGGCGATGACGGTCACGTTGTGCGGCTTGCCGGCGATGCCGACGAGGTTCCGCACGGTGGACGAGGAGGTGAAGAGCACGGCGTCGAAGCCGCCGCCCTTGATCGCCTCACGCGTGTCCGCCGGGGGCGGCGACGCGCGCACGGTCCGGTAGGCGGTGACGTCGTCGACCTCCCACCCGAGGTCGATGAGCCCGGCTACCAGCGTCTCCGTGGCGATGTCGGCGCGCGGCAGGAAGACGCGGTCGATCGGGTCGAAGACCGGGTCGTACGGCGGCCAGTCCTCCAGCAGGCCGGCAGCCGACTGCTCACCCGAAGGAACCAGATCAGGCTTCACACCAAATGCGATCAGCGCCGCCGCGGTCTGCTCGCCCACTGCCGCGACCTTGATCCCGGCGAAGGCGCGGGCGTCGAGCCCGTACTCCTCGAACTTCTCGCGCACCGCCTTGACCGCGTTGACGGAGGTGAAGGCGATCCACTCGTAGCGGCCCGTGACCAGGCCCTTGACCGCGCGCTCCATCTGCTGGGGCGTACGCGGCGGCTCGACAGCGATGGTCGGCACCTCGTGCGGCACCGCTCCGTAGGAGCTCAGCTGGTCGGAGAGCGAGGCCGCCTGCTCCTTCGTACGCGGGACGAGTACGCGCCACCCGAAGAGCGGCTTCGACTCGAACCACGACAGCTGGTCGCGCTGGGCGGCGGCGGACCGCTCACCGACCACGGCTATGACGGGCTGCCCCCCGTCGGGCGACGGCAGCACCTTCGCCTGCTTGAGCACCTGCGCGATGGTGCCGAGGGTCGCCTGCCAGGTGCGCTGACGCGTCGTCGTACCGGCGATCGTCACCGTCATCGGGGTGTCCGGCTTGCGTCCGGACGAGACGAGTTCACCGGCGGCCGCGGCTACGGAGTCCAGGGAGGTCGACACGACCACGGTCCCGTCGGATGCCCCCACCTCGCTCCAGCAGCGGTCGGACGCGGTGCGCGCGTCGACGAAACGCACGTCCGTGCCCTGGGCGTCGCGCAGCGGAACACCCGCGTAGGCGGGTACACCGACCGCCGCCGCGATGCCGGGCACGACTTCGAAGGAGATGCCCTCGGCGGCGCAGGCGAGCATCTCCTCGGCCGCGTACGTGTCGAGGCCGACGTCGCCGCTGACGGCACGCACGACCCGCTTGCCGCCCCTCGCTGCCTCCATGACAAGATTGGTGGCGGCTCGCAATGACGAGGCTTCGGCGATCGCTGACGCGTCGTCAACTGCCCCTGGCTGAGGTGTGTCCACACCTCCCCTGGCATGCGCGCGAACGACGTCGAGCACATCAGGCTCGGCGATCAGTACGTCCGCTCGGGCCAGCGCCTCGACGGCGCGCAGCGTAAGTAGTCCCGGATCTCCGGGTCCGGCACCCAGGAAGGTGACGTGCCCGTGTGCGGGAAGGCCGGGAAGGTTCGAGGTGGGGCTCAAAGTGCTCGCTCCCCCATCAGACCGGCCGCGCCCTTGGCAAGCATCTCGGCAGCGAGTTCGCGGCCGAGCGCCATGGCTTGGTCATGCGTCTCAGGCACGGGACCGGTGGTGGACAGCTGCACCAGCGTCGAGCCGTCGGTTGCCCCGACGACGCCGCGCAGGCGCATTTCCTTGACAATCTGCCCGTCGGCCAGCAAGTCGGCCAACGCACCCACAGGTGCGCTGCAACCGGCTTCCAGGGCGGCGAGCAGGGATCGCTCGGCGGTCACGGCGGCCCGGGTGTACGGGTCGTCGAGCTCGGCGAGCGCGGCGGTCAGTGACGCGTTGGACGCGGCACATTCGATCGCCAGTGCCCCCTGGCCGGGGGCGGGCAGAACTGTGTCGACCGACAGGAAGTCGGTCACCTCGTCGATCCTGCCGACGCGGTGGAGCCCGGCGGCGGCGAGCACGACGGCGTCGAGCTCCCCCTTGTGCACGAACCCGATGCGGGTGTCGATGTTCCCGCGGATCGGCACGGTCTCTATGGCGAGTCCGTGGTTGCGGGCGTAGGCGTTGAGCTGCGCCATGCGGCGGGGCGAGCCCGTGCCGATGCGCGCGCCGCTCGGCAGCTCGGGGAAGGTCATCCCGTCGCGCGCGATGAGTACGTCGCGGGGGTCCTCGCGCAGCGGGACCGCGGCCAGGGCCAGGTCGTCCGGCTGCGCGGTCGGCAGGTCCTTCAGCGAGTGGACGGCGAAGTCGACCTCGCCGGCGAGCAGCGCGTCGCGCAGGGCGGTCACGAAGACGCCGGTGCCGCCGATCTGTGCCAGCTGCTCACGGGACGTATCGCCGTACGTCGTGATCTCCACGAGCTCTACGGGGCGGCCGGTCAACTGCCTCACTGTTTCGGCCACTTGCCCGGACTGGGCCATGGCCAGCTTGCTGCGCCGTGTCCCGAGCCTCAGTGCCCTCTCGGTCATGCCCGGCCTCGATTCGGATCTGTTTGCGATGCGTTCTGATCGGTGGGTTCATTGATCTTGTCGGCCCTGCTGACGGCGGCGACCGTCTGCGGGTCGAGGTCGAAGAGGGTGCGCAGCGCGTCGGCGTACCCGGCGCCGCCGGGCTCGCTGGCCAGCTGCTTGACGCGCACGGTGGGTGCGTGGAGCAGCTTGTCGACGACGCGGCGGACGGTCTGGGTGATCTCCGCGCGCTCCTTCTCCGGAAGTCCGGGGAGCCGTCCGTCGAGCCGCGCGATCTCGTTCGCGACGACGTCGGCGGCCATGGTGCGCAGGGCGACCACGGTCGGCGTGATGTGCGCGGCCCGCTGGGCCGCGCCGAAGGCGGCGACCTCGTCGGAGACGATCGCGCGGACCCGCTCCACGTCCTCGGCCATGGGGGCGTCTGCGGAGGCCTCGGCGAGCGACTCGATGTCGACGAGGCGTACGCCGTCGATGCGGTGCACGGCGCCGTCGATGTCGCGGGGCATGGCCAGGTCGAGCAGGGCGAGCAGGACGTTGCCGGTCTCGACGATCGAGGGGCCGCGGCGCCGCTCGGGCACACGCCCCGTGGCGGTCACGGCAGCGGCGAGCGCGGTGATGGTGTCGGCCTCGCTCGCCGGGTCGTCGCGGCGCTCGGCGGGCGCGTTGTCCACCCAGGCGGCGTGCTGCTCAAGGGTGGCGGCGTCCATCCCGGCGACGGCTTCCTCGCCCATGACGGAGAACCCGACGCCGCGGGGCACGGCCGCCCCGTCGCCGGAGAGTCCGAGCGGGCACGCCTCGTCGGAGTCGGCGGCAGCGTCGTGCGTGTGCGGGGCGGAGGGGGCCGAAGACGCGGGCACGCGGGGCGCGCCCACGGTGACGGGCGCGCCGGTGCGGTCGGCCACGCCTGCCGCGACGGCCTCCGCGGTCAGGACGAGACCCGTGGCGCCGGTGCAGGAGACCGCGACATCTGCACGTGTCAGTTCGGCCGCCACCTGGTCCATCGGCACGGCGCGCGCGATGGTGCCCGTGCCGCCCTCGGAGAGGATCTCGGCCAGGCGGTGCGCCCGGTCGAGGGTGCGGTTGGCGACGACGACCTCGTGGACCCCGGCGCGTGCGAGCGTCGCCGCGGCGAGCGAGGACATGGAGCCGGCGCCGATGACCAGGGCGCGCTTGCCCTTGGCCCAGGTCTCGACCGGCTGGCGCCCGGCGAGCTGTTCGAGGCCGAAGGTCACGAGCGACTGCCCGGCCCGGTCGATGCCGGTCTCCGAGTGCGCGCGCTTGCCGACCCGCAGGGCCTGCTGGAAGAGGTCGTTGAGGAGGCGCCCCGCGGTGTGCAGCTCCTGGGAGCGCGCGAGGGCGTCCTTGATCTGGCCGAGGATCTGCCCCTCGCCGACGACCATCGAGTCCAGGCCGCAGGCCACCGAGAACAGGTGGTGGACGGCTCGGTCCTCGTAGTGGACGTACAGATAGGGGGTGAGCTCTTCGAGGCCCACACCGCTGTGCTGTGCGAGCAGCGTGGACAGCTCGGCGACGCCCGCGTGGAACTTGTCCACGTCGGCGTACAGCTCGATGCGGTTGCAGGT
Organism: Streptomyces sp. NPDC054866; assembly: GCF_053610745.1. NCBI lineage: Bacteria > Bacillati > Actinomycetota > Actinomycetes > Kitasatosporales > Streptomycetaceae > Streptomyces > Streptomyces sp. NPDC054866. The sequence continues at coordinate 13,577 of NZ_JBSGZA010000003.1, read as the reverse complement.
GGCGAGCACGGCAGCCTCGGCCGCGGGCTCGGCGGCGAGCGTGTCCTGAAGGAGCTTGGCCTGCGCGTCCACGTTGAGCGCGGCCCGCTCCAGGACGCTCACCGGAGCACTGCGGTGGCTCAGCCCTACGACGAGGAGACTCATGCCGGCATCACGGCGGGGACGTCCCCGTCGGGTCCTTTCCGCTGCTGCTTGGCGGCAGCGGGCGGCACGGCACCGTCGGCCGCGGCTTCCTCGCCGGCCTTGCGCTGCTCGTGGAAGGCGAGGATCTGCAGCTCGATGGAGAGGTCGACCTTGCGTACGTCGACGCCGTCGGGCACGGAGAGAACGGTGGGCGCGAAGTTCAGGATCGAGGTCACGCCGGCGGCGACGAGCCGCTCGCAGACCTGCTGGGCGGCGCCCGCCGGGGTGGAGATGACGCCGATGGAGACGCCGTTGTCGCTGATGATCTTTTCGAGGTCGTCCGTGTGCTGCACCGGCATGCCCGCGACGGGGGTGCCCGCCATCGCCGGGTCGGCGTCGATCAGCGCCGCGACGCGGAAGCCACGCGAGGCGAACCCGCCGTAATTGGCGAGCGCCGCACCGAGGTTACCGATGCCGACGATCACGACGGGCCAGTCCTGCGTCAGGCCGAGCTCGCGTGAGATCTGGTAGACGAGGTACTCGACGTCGTAGCCCACACCACGCGTCCCGTAGGAACCGAGGTAGGAGAAGTCCTTGCGCAGCTTCGCGGAGTTGACCCCCGCGGCGGCCGCGAGCTCCTCGGAGGAGACCGTGGGCACCGAGCGCTCCGACAGTGCGGTGAGGGCTCGGAGGTACAGCGGAAGCCTGGCGACGGTGGCCTCGGGAATCCCTCGGCTGCGGGTCGCCGGTCGGTGAGTTCGGCCAGTTGCCACGGTGCTCCTGCGGGTAGAGCGGGGCTGCAGGCGGTCACACGTCCCCAGACCGCCCCGTCGAATGCAGGCTATGTCTTTGTGAACGCGTGCACAAAGATGGTGTCCGATTTGCCCGGCCAACGTGACCGGGGTCACGCGCCCCCGGCGCACCTTTCGGGAACCGGCGCACATGAGGCTGCGGCGCTCACTTGATGGGGGCAAAACCGCACACTCTCCTCACGATCATCGCCCCCGAGACCAAAACCGCCCACGATCCTAAGGGACCATTCGGGCCGTTTGGACTCGTCGGTCAGTGACGATTCGGACTACGGAGCGAGCTCGCGGCGCAGTCGATCTTCGTTCACGCGCCAGAAGGTGTGCTGCTCCCCATCGACCAGAACCACCGGAATCTGTTCCCAGTAGGCCCGGTTGAGCTCTTCGTCCTGAGTGATGTCCTTCTTCTCCCATACGACTCCCAGCTCGCCGCAGACCTTCTCGATCACCAGCTGTGCTTCATCGCACAGATGACAGCCGGGCTTTCCGATCAGGGTGACCGTCCGGTCCTGGGGCTTCTTCTTCTCCGTACGGCGAAAAATCGGGCTCATGACACCATTCTCGCCCCGCCGACGCGCCGCACGGGCCGTCTCTTCGGTCGCCTCTTCGGGCGCCCCTTTAACGGTGCGGTCGCGCAGAGTTCACAGCACCGAATCCTGCCGACTCCGGAACGACCGAACGAACTAGCTATGCTCACGACATGGCCGCTCTCGGATGGCTCACCCCCCGTAGGCGCTCCGCCACCGCGCGGAGCGTGTTGGCAGGCGAGGCCTCGGCTGAGGCAGCGCGCAAGTCCTCGCAGGAGCTGGAGGAACTGGCGGAGGCCGCCGCGCCCGACGAAGCCGAGCAGGAGCCGGAGTTCCCGGTCTTCGGCGACGACAAGGCCGCCGCCTTCTTCGACCTCGACAACACCGTGATGCAGGGCGCCGCGATCTTCCACTTCGGCCGAGGCCTCTACAAGCGGAAGTTCTTCGAGCGCCAGGAGCTGGCCAGATTCGCCTGGCAGCAGGCGTGGTTCAGGCTCGCGGGGGTCGAGGACCCCGAGCACATGCAGGACGCGCGCGACAGCGCCCTGTCCATCGTCAAGGGCCACCGCGTCGCCGAGCTGATGTCCATCGGCGAGGAGATCTACGACGAGTACATGGCCGAGCGCATCTGGCCCGGCACGCGCGCCCTGGCCCAGGCCCACCTGGACGCGGGCCAGAAGGTCTGGCTGGTCACGGCCGCCCCGGTGGAGACGGCGACGATCATCGCCCGCCGCCTCGGCCTGACGGGCGCGCTCGGCACGGTCGCGGAGTCCGTGGACGGCGTCTATACGGGAAAGCTCGTCGGCGAGCCCCTGCACGGCCCGGCGAAGGCCGAGGCGGTACGCGCGCTCGCGTCGGCCGAGGGCCTGGACCTGGCCCGCTGCGCGGCGTACAGCGATTCGCACAACGACATCCCGATGCTCTCGCTCGTCGGGCATCCGTACGCGATCAATCCCGACGCCAAGCTGCGCAAACACGCACGTGAGCGGGACTGGCGCCTGCGGGACTACCGCACCGGCCGCAAGGCCGCCAAGGTCGGCATCCCGGCCGCCGCGGGCGTCGGCGCCATCGCGGGCGGCACGGCCGCGGCCATCGCCCTGCACCGCCGCCGCCACTGAACATTCTCTCGGTCCTACCCCGCCCGGGCTCTCGCCAGTCACGTTGGTAGCACTCGGCCACAACACGCCCTGTGCTTAGACGGAATGTGACCCTTTTCGATCAACAAGCGTTCACTGTGCGCTACTTGAACGGGCATAGACCGGTAACAGAAGCGACGTAATCGGTGATTTGAGCAACTGGGTGTAGTGCCGCCTGTACGAAGCGTTATTCTCCTCAGACGCATTACGGACCCCACACGTCGCTACGACGGGTGAACGGTTCCGCACTGCACGTGATGGAAGCTCTGCCTCTGGGAGTCCCGTGTACCCACACGTCGGGGTTGACGCCTCGGGCCTGGCTACGCTGCGCGCAACGGTCGCCGACCGCTTGCGCGGCTTCGTCCCCACCGCGTACGCCGGCCCCGCCGTCCCCGCATTTGCCGTCCCCACACCCGCCGGGCCCGTCTATGCCCTGGCGGACAGCGGCGCGGCGGTCAGCAGACGGGCTCGTTCCGCCTCTGCCGCCACCTCAACCCCCACCCCCCGCCGTCCCGCCGCGGACAGCGACAGCGCCCGCATGATGGACCTCGTCGAGCGCGCCCAGGCGGGCGAGTCCGACGCCTTCGGCCGTCTCTACGACCAGTACAGCGACACGGTCTACCGCTACATCTACTACCGCGTCGGCGGCAAGGCGACCGCCGAGGACCTCACCAGCGAGACCTTTCTGCGCGCCCTGCGCCGCATCAGCACGTTCACCTGGCAGGGCCGCGACTTCGGCGCCTGGCTCGTCACCATCGCTCGCAATCTGGTCGCCGACCACTTCAAATCGAGCCGTTTCCGCCTCGAAGTGACCACAGGCGAAATGCTCGACGCCAACGAGGTCGAGCGCAGCCCCGAGGACTCCGTCCTGGAGTCCCTCTCGAACGCCGCACTGCTCGACGCCGTGCGCCGCCTCAACCCCCAGCAGCAGGAGTGCGTGACCCTGCGCTTCCTGCAAGGCCTCTCGGTCGCCGAGACCGCTCGGGTCATGGGCAAGAACGAGGGCGCGATCAAGACCCTCCAGTACCGCGCCGTGCGCACGCTTGCCCGGCTCCTCCCCGACGACGTGCGCTAGCGCCGTACGCCGTCCATCGCCCTCTGTAGCCGTACGGAGCGCTCAACTCACGCTCCGTGGCGGCCAGATGGCCGTCACGGAATTTGGGCGGTCCGATCATCCTCCGTCCGTAACCCAAGTGCCGCGACGCTCGTTGTGCGGGATGCAGGCTCCCTGTGGTCGCCCCCTGACTACCTCCGCTCACTCTTTCGTGTGGAAGTGTTCAGGTCGGGCAACCCTCAGGACCCCCTGGGGAGTCGACCGTCATGACGAGAGGAGGTGCCGCCAGTGATCGCGAACGTATCGGCACACCGGCGGGCGAACGCCTTCGCCCAGGCCCTGGAGGAGCAATCCGACCAGAGCCCGGCGGCCGAGCAGTCCGAAGGTTCCGTCACGCCTGATCCCATGCCGTCCGAAAAGGCGGCCCCGGACAGGATGTTGACCCTGGCGACCGGCCTCGGCGAGCTGCCGAAGCCGGAGCTTGATCCCGAGGTCAAAGTGGTCCAGCGGGCCCAGCTCGTAGCTGCCATGGAGGCCATGCTCCTTGAGGGCACGGCCGCGGGCGGTGGGACCATCGGCACCTCGGTGCCCGAACAGCGGTCCCGCAAGGGTGCCCACCGGGCCACGGGACTGCGCAAACTGAAGCCGCGCTCCCGGCTGTCGAAAGGCATCGCCGCGGGTGGGCTCACCGTCGGCGTGGCCGCCGGCGCGTTCAGCGGGGTGGCCGCGGCCAGCTCCGACGCGCTGCCGGGCGATTCGCTGTACGGCCTGAAGCGCGGCATGGAGGACCTCAAGCTGGGCATGGCCGACGGCGACAGCGACAAGGGCGGGGTCTATCTCGACCACGCGTCGACGCGCCTGAACGAAGCCCGTCGGCTGATGGAGCGTGGCCGCACCGGCGACCTCGACCACGAATCCCTGGGCGAGGTCAGGCGAGCCCTCTCGGGCATGCGGCACGACGCCACGGAAGGCCACCGCCTTCTCCACCAGGCGTACGAGAGAGACGGCTCGCTCGGCCACATCCAGACCCTGTCCGCCTTCGCCGAGTCGCACCGCAGGAGCTGGAGCGACCTGCAGAGCCGGCTGCCCGTCCAGCTCGGCGACGTGGGCGAGGAGGTGACCTCGGTCTTCGACGCGATGGACCAGGAAGTGGACCCCCTCCGCTCCCTCTTCCCCAGCACCCCGGACACGAGCGACGCCCCCGGACAGCCGAGCCAGGGCGACTCCTCCGGCTCCTCGGCCCCGGACCGCCCCGCGTCCCCGGATTCGTCTCCGAGGGAGGGCTCCAGCGCCGACAACAGCAGGCCTCGCCCCTCCACATCGGACGGCGGCAGCGAGGACGACGGCCTCCTCGGCGGCAACACGGGCGGTCTCCTGGACCCCCCGAAGTCCGACACGACCCCGAGCAACCCGCTGGACAGCGGTTCCTCCGCCAAGGAGTCCCCGTCGGCCAAGCCGGATGTCACGGTGCCGCCGATCCTGCCCGGTCTGCTGCCGGGCCTGGGGATCGACGAAGAGGACGCGAAGTAGCGGTACGCATGAGGGAGGGCCGGACCCGGTGGGTCCGGCCCTCCCTCATGTCGGCCCTCAGAAGAACGCGGGCATGGCGGCCCTCAGAAAAACACGGACCGCCGCTGCACCAGCAGCTTGTACAACGTGTGCTGAATCTGCTCCCGGACCTGATCGGTCAGGTTGAACATCAGCATCGGATCCTCCGCAGCCTCCGGCGGATAACCGTCCGTGGGAATCGGCTCCCCGAACTGGATCGTCCACTTCGTCGGCAACGGCAACGCACCCAGCGGCCCGAGCCAAGGGAACGTAGGCGTGATCGGGAAGTAGGGGAAGCCAAGGACCCGCGCCAACGTCTTCGCGTTGCCGATCATCGGGTAGATCTCCTCCGCCCCCACGATCGAGCAGGGAACGATCGGGGTCCCGGCCCTCAGCGCCGTGGAGACGAACCCGCCCCGCCCGAACCGCTGCAACTTGTAGCGCTCGCTGAACGGCTTCCCGATGCCCTTGAACCCCTCCGGCATCACCCCCACCAGCTCGCCCCGCGCGAGCAGCCGCTCGGCATCCTCGGCGCACGCCAGCGTGTGCCCCGCCTTGCGGGCCAGTTCGTTGACCACCGGCAGCATGAAGACGAGGTCCGCCGCGAGCAGCCGCAGATGCCGCCCCTCGGGGTGGTTGTCGTGCACGCCGACCTGCATCATCAGGCCGTCCAGCGGCAGCGTCCCCGAGTGGTTGGCGACGATCAGCGCCCCGCCCTCCGACGGGATGTTCTCGATGCCCTTCACCTCGACGCGGAAGTACTTCTCGTACAGCGGCCTCACCAGGGACATCAGGACCTGGTCGGTGAGCTCCTCGTCGTAACCGAAGTCGTCGACCTCGTAGTCACCCGTGAGCCGCCGGCGCAGAAACGCGAGGCCACCCGCGATACGCCGCTCCAGACCACCGCCACCGCCCCGCGTCTCCGGTTCGGCACCGGCACCGGCACCGGCCTCAGGAGCCGCCCGGCGCGAAGGCTGCGGCTCGGCCCGCTCCATCTTCGGCTCTCCGTCCTGCTGGCCCGGCATGGCCGTGACCTCACGCACGGCTGCCGGATCGTTCTTGCGCCGGCCCGCGCCCCTGCGCCGCGACGGGCGCTGCGCACCCGTGCGCGACCGGTCGTCGTCGAACGGAATGACCTTGGCGTCCGCCATCGTTGACGCTCTCCTCAGTTGGCGCTCTGGTTGCCCGCGAAGGGCAGCGTGGCGATCCGGTCGATGGCCCCCGCGACGGCCTGCGGCGGCAAGAGTCCCGGACCCCGACTGCGTACGAAATCCGCGAAGGTCTCCGCGGTCGTGTACTTGGGGCTGAAGCCCAGTGTCTCGCGCATCTGCCGGGTGGCCACGACCCGGCCGTGGGTGAGCAGCCTGATCTGCTCGGGCGAGAAGTCCGTCACGCCCACGGTGCGCAGCGCCTGGCCGACCCAGGTGACCGCGGGCATGAACACCGGCAGCGTCGGGCGCCCCAGGCGCCGCGAGCACTGCGAGAGCAGCAGCAGGCCGTCACCGGCGATGTTGAACGTGCCGCTGTTGAGCGTCCCGCGCGCCGGGTCGTGCGCCCCCAGGCGCAGGACCTCGATCGCGTCGTCCTCGTGCACGAACTGCAGCCGCGGGTCATAGCCGAAGACGGTCGGCAGGACCGGCAGCGAGAAGTACTCGGCGAGCGGGGAGTCCGCGGTGGGCCCCAGGATGTTCGCGAAGCGCAGCACGCAGACCGCCACGTCCGGGCGGCGGCGCGCGAAGCCGCGTACGTAGCCCTCGACCTCGACGGTGTCCTTGGCGAAGCCGCCGCTCGGCAGCGACTTCGGCGGCGTCGTCTCGGTGAAGACCGCGGGGTCACGGGGCGCGGAGCCGTACACGTTGGTGCTCGACTTCACCACGAGCCGCTTGACCGTCGGCGACTTCTGGCAGGCACCGAGCAGCTGCATGGTGCCGATGACGTTGGTTTCCTTGAGCGAGCCGCGATTGCCGCCGGCCAGCGCCGTGCCCGTGACGTCCATGTGCACGACGGTGTCGACGGAGAACTCGGCGAGCACCTTGGCTATCGCGGGCTGCCGGATGTCGGCCTGGACGAAGTCGGCACCGCCCAGATGGTGCTCGGGAGGGACCGCGTCCACGGCGACCACCCGGTCGACCTCGGGATCGCGCAGGACACGTCGGACGAACCGTCCGCCCAGTTGTCGGGCCACCCCGGTCACGAGCACGACCTTGCCCAAGATCAGCGCCTGCCTTCCCCAGCCCTCGAAGTCCTGCCGCGCCCCATCATTTCTCTCCCGGCACACGCTAGCGGGTCGATGTTGCGCTGTGATGACCGCCTGATGCAGGAAGTGACGACAGCCACATACAAGCGCACAGACCAGGCCCTACGCCCAGACCAGGACGTACGCCGGATCGGGACGCACATCCTGCCTAGTACGTACGTTCCAAACAAGCCCCCAGGCAACCCACCGAGGCCCGAAATCCGGCCGGAAGACGCCCTGGAGGGTACCCCTGGAAACCCTGGAAACGCCGAAGCCCTCCCGCCGGATGGCGGGAGGGCTTCGATACGCGCTGAACAGCTGTCGCTTACTTCTTGTTGCGACGCTGAACGCGAGTGCGCTTCAGCAGCTTGCGGTGCTTCTTCTTGGCCATCCGCTTACGCCGCTTCTTGATAACAGAGCCCACGACTACCCTCGCTCACTTCTCATCACTCGGTGCGGGGCAGCTGACTGGGCCCACACGACCTACGTCGGCCCTAGCCTACCCGCCCCCGGGTGAGGGACGTAATCGAGGGGGATCGACCGGCTCCGGTCAGCCCGCCTCGACTCCTACATAGGATTCGCGGAGGTACTCGTGAACCGCCTGCTCCGGGACCCGGAAGGACCTTCCGACCCGGATGGCGGGCAGATGACCGCTGTGCACCAAGCGGTACACGGTCATCTTGGACACTCGCATCACCGAGGCGACTTCCGCCACGGTCAAGAACTGAACCTCGTTCAGCGGCCTCTGGTCTGCAGCCATGACACCCCACCTGAACCTTCCGCACATGACGGGCACCGGCTTCCCCTTCCGGTGACGCTTCGTCGCTGCGCGCTCACTCCCCAGACTAGGGGCGGATGATGCGAGTGGGGAAGAGGAGTAGCGATCGGCCGCCTACTGTGACAGACACGCTCGATTGAGTACATAGCGAGTAAGCGGTCGGTAGTAATCAGACCGCACAGCGTCATCAAGCGGAACGACGACGGACACCTGCCCCTCGGCCTCTCCGACGAACAGCGCGGGATCGTCCGTATCCGCCAGACCGATCGCCTCAAACCCCAGCTGACCTGCCCCGCAGACCCATCCGTGGTCCCCGATGACGAGCTCGGGAAGCGGTCCTTCACCCTCCGCGGCGGCCGCGAGAGCGGCTCGAACCGGGAGCGGGGAGTGGGTGTGTGCGCCGGTCTCACTCCCGGTGGGACGCGCGCCGGGTTCCCGCACCAGCGCGACTCCTTGTACGTAGTCAAGGTTGTACGTGCGTAGGCCGAACCGGGTCGTTATGTCGACACTGTTGCCCTGCGCGGGGGTGAGAACGGTGCACCCGGCCGCCGACAAAGCGTCCGCCAGGGCGGCGTAGAAGCCGATGAGCCGGTGCGGATGTCCCGTCCCGAAGAGCACCGGAAGCCGCCTTCGCGCCGCGTCCGCGAGCCTCTCGGCGAAGGCGTCGAGCGCGGCCAGCGTCCGCTCCGGGTCGATGACATCGCCCCCCGAGGTGTGCCGCGGATCGGCGGAGACCCCGCACTTGTCGGCCATGAGCCCCAGCAAGTCACCGGGCCCCCAGCTCCACTCGGGATCGAGACCGAGCAGTATCCGCGGGTCACGGGCCGCGAAGAGCCGATAGCTCCGCAGGCTCTCTTCCCGCGTGGTGGCTACGGGCCCGGCCAGCCGGGCAGCCAACAGATGCGCACGCAACGCTCCGGTGCTCAACACGCTGCGAGCGTGCCGCAGAGAGCCGCCGCATACCTCTAAAACCCAGAAAAACCCCCACAGTTGGGCTAACACGCCGTACCGTTGTGGGCAGACGTTCCGCAGGGCGGAACGGGTGGGCACAACACCGAAGCTCCCGAGCACCGATCAACAGGGCGCCAGGTCAGAGGCGGGGACTGGGGCGGAGCCCCAGTTTCGGGAAGGGGCGGGATTGGGGAAAGCCCCGCAGGGCCCACCCGACCCGCACCGCCCCCTACGGCAACAACCCCCGCAGCGGAAACGCCGAGCGGCGAGCAGCAAGCACCGCCTGGTCGAGCCGATCAGCGGGATCGTACCCGTCCTCCCACTCCGCCCAGGAGACAGGCCACCGCCCATCCGTCATCCGCGCAGGAGCCAACTGCCGCGTACGAGCGAAGACTTCCTGCCGCCAGGCCTCCGGAATCATCTCCGAAGGATCGATCTCCCGCCCCGCGGCGATAGCGGTCAGATGCGTCCAGGACCGAGGCACGACATCCACCACGGCGTACCCACCCCCACCCAGGGCGACCCACCGCCCATCGGCGTACGAATGCGCCAGCTCATGGCAGGCCACCTGCACGGCCCTCTGAGCATCGAGCGAAACGGCAAGATGCGCCAACGGATCCTCGAAGTGCGTATCAGCCCCATGCTGAGTGACAAGCACCTGCGGCCGGAACTCCGCCAACAACTCAGGCACCACGGCGTGAAACGCCCGCAGCCACCCCGCGTCCCCGGTCCCGGCCGGCAACGCCACGTTCACAGCCGTCCCCTCGGCGTCCCCGGCCGCACCCGTCTCCTCGGGCCACCCGGTCTGCGGGAACAGCGTCCGCGGATGCTCGTGCAGCGAGATCGTCAGGACCCGCGGATCGTCCCAGAAGGACGCCTGCACCCCGTCCCCGTGGTGCACATCCACATCCACGTACGCGACCCGCTCGGCGCCCAGTTCAAGGAGCCGCGCGATGGCCAGCGAGGCATCGTTGTAGATACAGAACCCCGAAGCGGACCCCGGCATCGCATGATGCAGCCCGCCCGCGAAGTTCACCGCATGCAGCGCTTCCCCGCGCCACACCGCCTCGGCCGCACCCACCGACTGCCCGGCGATCAGCGCCGACACCTCGTGCATCCCCGCGAAGGCGGGATCATCCATGGTCCCGAGGCCATAGCTGCCGTCCGCCGACGCCGGATCGGCGGACGCGGCCTTGACCGCCTCCACATAGTCCTCGCGATGCACGAGCCGCAACGTCGAGTCACCGGCACGCTTGGCCGCGACCACGTCCAACTCACGGTCGAGCCCGAAGGCACCGACCAGGCTTCTGGTCAGCGCGAGCCGGACCGGGTCCATCGGGTGCTCAGGACCGAAGTCATAGCCCGTTACTGCCTCGTCCCACATCAGCTGTGCGCGGCCGCTCATGCCCGTCACCGTATCGGTCCGCTCCGGGGGCGAAAGACCGGGCGTACAACAAGGTCACGAGCACCAACACCATGGGAACGAGCATCGCCCCGCGGTAGTTCCAGGCATCACCCAGCGCGCCCACCAGCGGTGAACCGATCAGGAACCCCACGTAGTTGAAGACATTGAGCCGCGCGACAGCGGCGTCCGACGCCCCAGGGCCGTGACGTTCAAAAGCCTGCCGCCCCGCCGCGGCGAAGGTCTGCGGAACGATCACGCTCAACCCGAACCCGAGCACCGTGAAGCCCAGGATCCCGGTCCACGCCCCGGGCGCCACGGCCACAAGCGCGAACCCGAGAGCGGCCACCACCGACCCGACCCGCACGACCGCCACGGCCCCGAACCGCCGCACGCCCAGGTCCCCGAGGCCCCGCCCCAGCAAGGTCATGACCATGTAGACGTTGTAGGGGACGGTCGAGACCTCCTCCGAACTCCCCAGCACGTCCTGCAGATACTTCGCGCTCCAGTTGGAGACGGTCGAATCCCCGATGTACGCGAAGGTCATCACCAGGCAGAGCGGCAGGAGCAGCTTGAAGGCAACGGGCCCGCCCTTCCCCTCACCGGCATCAGCGGCGCCGCCCCCCGTATCCCCATTGGCGTCGACATTGGCGTTGACATTGGCGTCGACGTACCACCGGCTCCCCACCAGAGCGGCCGGCAACAGCACCACGACCACCGGCAGATACGAGACGAAGAGCGACAGATCCCAGTGCGCCCCCGCCCACGCGATCGACGCCCCCGCGATCCCACCCAGGCTGTACGCCGCGTGAAACCCCAGCATGATGCTGCGCCCGTACGCCCGCTGCAGACTCACCCCGAGCATGTTCATGGACGCGTCCAGCGCGCCCACCGCGAGCCCGAACGCCCCCAGCGCCACGGCCACTTGCCACAGCGCGTCGCCGGCACCGGCCCCGAGCAGCGCCAGGAGCACCACGGGCTGCGACCACCGCAGCACGCGGCTGGGCGGCACCCTCTTGACCAGCCATTCCGTGCTGACGCTTCCGACCCCCGCGAGGATCGGCACAGCGGCGAGGAACACCGGCAACAGGCCGTCGGATATCCCGTACCGATCCTGAATGGCGGGAATCCGCGTCACCAGCAACGCGAAGGTGACGCCCTGCACCAGGAAGCTGAACGCCAAAGAGGCCCTGCCGCGCCGCAGCTCATCTGTCATGGCTGCTGAGCGTAGGACCCCTGACTACCAGTGGGTAGATAGATCACTCACCCAATTCCGACGGCCGGTCCCGCGACGCCTTCCCGCCACGTCCTCACCGCCCGAGCGCGCCGAGCTCCTCACTCACCTCCTCGCTCACCACCTTCTCCATAGGGCCGACGACCAGACGGCCGCTCGCGAAAACCGTCGCCGTGATGGTGACGCCGGCGATCGCGCCACCGAGCCACACCATGGTGTCGACCGGCAGCGTGTAGGCCCCCACGACCCGCACCACCGCCTCACCGAACAGCGCCACACCCCACATCACCGAGAACATCCGCTCCATCCGCGCGAACCGCCCCCGCTCGGCGATCAGCCGCTCCCACACAGCGGTCCGCACCGGATTCCCCTTGGTCACCCAGGGCTTGAGCGCCACGGTCATCAAAGGCCGCCCCGCAGCCACGGACACCAGCACGGCTATCCCGATCGTCGCGGTGATCCCACTGTCCTTGGCGAGCATCAGGCGCGGGTCACCGGAAAGCAGGCTGAGCAGCAGCCCGACGATGTTGGCGGCCAGGATGAGCGCCGCGAGGCCATTGACCCTCCGCTCCCTGACCACGCCCCACAGCGTCCGCCCGGCGGGCACCACGCTGCTCCAGGCGAGCGCAGCCATCGTGCCCATCCCAAAACCCTTGCTGAGCAGGTAGTACGAGGCTGTGGGCACCACCGCGTCAAGGACGAGCGGCTTCAGCGACTCCCAGCGGGACTGCCGAACGGCAGGCGTCTTTTCAGTACCTGCGGCTATGGCTGAGGTGGCGAGCTGGCTCACGGCGATCGGTCCTCCGTCGTCACTGTCACTGGGTGCGTCGCGTACTGGGTGCGTCGCGTACTGGGTGCGTCGCGTACTGGGTGCGTCGCGTTCGTTCTCGACGTACTCACCTTCGCCGCGGCCGCCCATCGGCCGACAGAAACGATCGTCCGGACCTGACAATGACAAATGTCAGCCCGCTCCCCCCGCCCCACGTCATACGAGCAGGTCAGCCAACTCCGCCATGTCCCCGAAGAGTTCAGTGGCCCCCGAAAGTCGCTCGGCCGGCGTCATGGCGGTGAACCCGTACACATCCATGCCCGCCGCCACAGCCGCCTTCACCCCCAACGGACTGTCCTCGATCACCACACACCTCTCAGGCGCCACTCCCATGCGCTCGGCGGCGTACAGAAAGAGATCCGGCGCCGGCTTCCCCCGACCCACATCCTCGGAACTGAAGATCCGCTCGTCCCCGAACCACCGGTCGAGCCCGGTCCGCCGATGCCCGACACGAATCCGCTCATGACTCCCGGACGAGGCAAGGCAGTACGGCACTCCGTCAGCCGCCAGCTTCTCCAGTACGTAGACGGCCCCCGCCACGGGCTGCAACTCCCGCTCGAAGGCGGCAAAGACACGAGCATGGAAGGTCACATCAAAATCCTCGGGCAGCCGCTGCCCACTGCGCTCAAGAACAAGATCGTGTACGCGATGGACGGCGGCCCCCATGTAGTCACGGAGGGAGTCCTCGTACGTGGTGGGGTGGCCGAGCTCGGTCAGATAGGCGGCGAGAATGGTGTTGGAAAGCGGCTCGCTGTCCACGAGAACGCCGTCATTGTCGAAGATGACCAAGTCGTATCGCATAACTCGACCCTAAACGCAGAAAACCCCCGCACCCAGAGGGTGCGGGGGTTTCCCGTCAATAATAGTTCGGCGGCGTCCTACTCTCCCACAGGGTCCCCCCTGCAGTACCATCGGCGCTGTGAGGCTTAGCTTCCGGGTTCGGAATGTAACCG